>NZ_MRBL01000023.1 GCF_001969855.1 Bacillus haynesii | reverse complement strand
CACTAGGAGTATTTCTTTTTGTTATTGGAATAGTAGATGTGGTATTAAGTAAGTCAGTTGAAAGTTATATCCTTATTCTTTCGTTTATTCCTTTAGGATTTGCTCTAATAAGTGATAGACTAAAGAATAAAGAACTTTTTAAAAAAATTAGGATGAAGGCTGCTTATGGAGCACTTCACTTTTTGTTTGCTTTCCTTCTATTTTTGTATCTTTTTATGAATATTTTTAATGTTGAAGTCAACACAATATTTTGGATATTTACTGTAACATTAATTAGTTATCTGGGGTGCATAATTTTTGTTGCAAGGAAAACTGTTGACCGTTAAATAATTTTGTAAGGGGGATTGTTGGTGAATTGTTGTCCGGCTTTGCCAACAATCATCATTACGAAAAATCGTGAATTTAATTTTTTAAGCGGATGAAGTAAGGAAGAAATTTTTGATTCTTACGTTTGTTTAAGCGTGAGACGTTATCTGTCTCACGCTTTTTGTTTGTAAAATCATCACGTAAGAATGTGCGATATGATGTGGAAATTGCTTATTGCGTTAATAAAGAGAAAGGAGGCATTGCCTCTCTCTTTAGTTTTAGAATGCAAATTTATTTGAATGAATTTTCAAGGTTAGACATTGCTTTTTCAAATGCAGCTTTTCGTTTTTTGTCTTCGTAATCAATACGTTCTAAAATTCTTGTCCAATAAATATTCCCGGTATCAGCGTATCTTTTTGCAGTTTCCCTCCAAAGAAAAGCTTCAGCTTCTTCTAAGACAATTATGTAGCGACTTCCCATACGAATATGAGGCATACCTTCCTCATGAATTAAATTGGTTATTGTGGATGGGCTTGTCCGAAAATACTTAGCAGCTTCTTTAATCGTTA
Source organism: Bacillus haynesii (assembly GCF_001969855.1). Lineage (GTDB taxonomy): Bacteria > Bacillota > Bacilli > Bacillales > Bacillaceae > Bacillus > Bacillus haynesii. Next base: position 118,527 of record NZ_MRBL01000023.1, on the reverse strand, counting down.
AGTTAGTGCGTCCCATATAATTTTCTTTAGATGTCGCATTCTTTATATCTTGGACAAATACTTCTAACTCATCCTTGATAATTTTTCTAAGTGCTTCTTCGATCATGGTCGGCTCCTCCTTAGGGTTTCTTAAATTTTCAACGTCTTTAAAAGCTTTTGCAACATCCCATTCATCATCAGGATCAGTCCAACCAAATTCTTTGTAATGCATAATTGTAGGCCTGATCTCTTCTTCAAGAAAAAGAACTTTGCTTTTGACTCGAAGATGAGGCATGGCTCTTCTACGCATTAAATCACCTATAGTAGAAAGACCTAAACCGGTTTTTTTCGAAACCTCTTTCATGGTGAGATAAGATTTGAGTTGCTTTTTTTGATTCTCGACTGAAAACGATTTAACCATCATAGAAACTTCTTGGCGGAACATAGATCTTATCGAAGCTTCATACAAGCCTTCAACCGTCATACGAAATTCACTCCTTTCTTTTATAAAAATTCTTTTTGGAGTGTTTAACTCCTTGAATTCGTTAAATTCTTCACAAATCTTTTATTTTTTCATTTGCGCAAAAGCAGGATTGATTGTTTTGAACAAATTAAAAACACTCACCCTTTAGAAATAGGGGAGTGTTTGTTGTTAATATTGAATTGAAGTTAATACACCGTCTTCAAAGTAGAGATATTTGTTTCCTTTGTAGACCCATTGCTCGCGTTTACCATTACTTGTGACAGTTGTGTTAATATCAATTGGCCGACCCCATCCTTCAGTTAACACTTCTTCAGTAGTCATACCAATTGAAACCTCTTTCGGATTTGCCGTTCGTTCATTCATAGCGTCAAGCTTTTCGTTTTTTTCCTCTTCTTTTCTTTCTGCTTCTTTAACTATGTCTTGTTCTTTTTTCGCGGATTCCATTCTTTTGTTGTTCATCTTTTTGAATTGCTGCACTTGTAAATCATCATGACTATCCATATAAACAACTTTATCTAACATTGCACTCATGTAAGAATAGTCATCGTAAGTGCCTGAATGTGTTTCTTTTAATTCTTTTTCCTTTTTATAGACAGATGCAATAAAATAATAATCCTTTTCAAAGACGTCCCTTAAATCGCTTGTTTCTTTAATGACTTTATCGTATTCACCATCTTTTATAAGCTGAATAAAACGTTTATCTTTATCAGTCAGCTTATGCGTTTTAATTTTCTTCTCTTTTTGATTCGATGTTGTCTTAGTTTGATGAACTGCTTTTTCTTCCTCGGGCTGTTTATTTGGATTTGAACAAGCGGTTAATACCGTAACTACAAACATTAATGTCAATAACCTTTTCATTTTTCCCTCCATTAAATATCCTTTTATAATTATCGACAAAAATTCTTCAATACTTTAGACGTTTTGTGTGTTTTCTGGAAATCAGATTCATAATCATTTAAGGGTTATTACCCATATTTATTGAAATGTTAGTCGTCATGCTTGTCATCTCCATCCTGCTGTTGATCACCATACCGAATGTGACCAAGCATAATCAAAGTATTCAAAAGAAAGGATGTGAAGGATTAATCAATATGGTTCAAGCGCAAATTACGGCCTATCAGATGGATCATGACGGGAAAACGCCGAGCAGGGCGGAACTTGAATCTGAAGGTTACATGAAGAAGAACTTAAAGTGCCCGAATGGGAAAGCAATTAAAATTTCAAACGGCAAAGCACTGGCTGATTGACGGTTATGAATCAAAAAGGATTTACCCTTTTGGAAAGTTTAACTGTATTGATGATCGGTTCCATTATGCTCACTCTGCTCTTTGCCGTACTGCCTCCCATTTATGAAAAAAGAATCGTTCAGCACTTTGTCTCACAGCTTGAAGAGGATTTGCTTTACGCTCAGCAGACAGCTCTCGTCCGCCATACGACGGTTAAAGTGCAGTTTGACTTTACCGGCTGCCGCTATATCATTAAGCATTCGGACGAAGGTTCAGCGCCTGAGCTGGTCAGGACATACAGTTGCAATATCGCGTTCAAAAAATCGACGCTCAAACCAACTCTTACTTTTAATCCAAGCGGAGTTCCGAATCAAGGGGGAAAGATCGTGATCGATACACAGCACGCCTCTTTTACACTGACGATCTATTTAGGAAGCGGAAAGATTAATGTTCAAAAAAAATAGAGGCTTTACAACAGTTGAAGCTGTTTCCGCATTCGGCATATGGGTCATGATCACCATGTTATTGATTCCTATGGTTCATCAGCTGTCTTTGCAGCGCGAGGCGTCCGAAAAAGAAGAAGAGGCATATCGCATATTGGAGGAAAAGATCAGCCGCTACACGCTGACCGGACGGTTCCAGCCTAAAGAAACTGTGCTTTACCGGAAAACATCTTACTTTATTGAATGGAAGGAGAAGGGAGATGATTATGAAGCATGCATCTCCATTAAAAAAAGAGACAGTCAAAGGCATTGTTTCACCATTTTACGGGCAAAAGGGATTTACCCTTCTTAATGTACTGTTTTCCTTAATGGTGTATATGTTCGTTGCAGGTACGATGGCCTCGATATTTCATCTGTTTTTATCCCCGGAAAGAAATGGTGCGGATATTCACCCGCGCGAATGGACGATTACTGCCGAGCAGATATTGAAGGAGTGCAGGAATTCGCTTGACATTAGAGCAGCCGGCGATCATCAGTCATTGGCAATGACAAACCGCCAAGGTGACATCGTTCGCTATGAACAATATCAGACAGTTATTAGAAAAAGAGTCAATGGAAAAGGTCATGTGCCGCTTTTACAACATGTTAAGCAAATGAGGTTTGTGATTGAAAATCACCTGCTGATCCTTGAAGCGACAAGTCTAAGCGGCAAATCATACCGCACGTCTATTCCGCTCTATCATATGTAAAAGGTGATCATGTGAAAAATTCAAAAGGATTCATTTATCCCGCTGCTGTTTTCACAGCTGTGATTTGCATGCTCTGCGTGAGTCATTCAGCCGCTTTATTAACGAATCAAGGAACGTTTGCACAGCAAACAAAAGAATTTCACATTCAGCAAAATCTTCTCCAAAATGGAATCCTCCATGCCTTGTCCCATATTCACGAAGAGACAAAAGAAAAAGTTCAAAAACAGCATGGCTTGATATCGTATACTGTCAACCCGGCTCATCAGCAGCTCAAACGAGTCCAAATAGAGGTAACGACAGCTTCCGGCACAGAAACGAGCGCTGAATTTCAATATGATTTAAGAAATCAGAAAATCACACAGTGGAAAGAATATTAAAAATTGTGTGTCGGAATCATAAAGAATGTATAAAAAAAGATTCGCGTGACAACACTTCAACTGACAGAACTCCCCAAGAGGTGATACGATGAAAACGAACGATTATGTTAAATATATGACGGAACAGCTCGTAAAATATATGGACACGCCTAAGCAGGAAAGAAAAGAAATGAAAGAAAAACGCAAAGAGTCAAAGCCGCCGTCCAGGATATATCAATGGTTCGGCATTCTTCCCCTTGGCTGTATCATGTTTTTTAAACGGCATAAATAAAGACAAGCCGCTTTGCACTGCAAAGCGGCTTATTTATATTCTTCCACAACGACGACTTTGTTAATTTTGTGTGTCGCAGGTTCAAATGAAATTGTGACAAATACTCCGAAATTTTTATTTCCTTCACTCAATGTGACATGGTATTGTTTGACCGCTTCATCGGCCCGCTTTCGATCCCATACTTTTTTCGTGAGGCGAACTTCTGCTTCCGGATATCTCTTTTTTGCTTCCTCAACCGCTTTTTCTTCCCACTTAGACATGCGGGCTGTTTCGTAAGCTGCCGCATGGGCATTGAGCGGTCCGATGCCGGCAAGCAGTAAAAAAGAGCATAACATGACGTTTTTCAGCACGGGTCATCATCCTTTCTATCCTATTTTTTCCTTGTCAACAGTGTTTATACAAAAAATAAGAAGAAATTGTGTACACTATAAAGAACTGCAAACTTTTCAAAAAGATGAGAATTTGAGAGGTTTTTTGAGGAATTAAACGAAAATGTTCTGTAAAACGAACTTAATCGACCATTTTGACAGTTTTCAAACGGTACGCTTGTTCTATATACTCTAACTATAAAGTTCTTTAAAACGAACGAATGAAAACAAAAGCCATTACATACTCGCTAGGAGGGTAGTCATGATACGATTATCTCGAACTAGGAGATGCCGAAAAAGAGGCGGAAAAAATATCATCGTTTTCCAAACGCTGCTGATCATTTACCTTTTAATTGGATTGGGGAGTCATCTGTCACAGCATACAAACGCATCATTTCACGATGTGGAAACATACAGCATGACAATGAAAGCGGCCTCATCATTTCCTCAAGATGAGAAACAGTGGGACGGAAGCGATTTGAAGCTTCAAAAACAGACAAAGACGAAAGGAACAGTCTGTGCACCGCTGACATTGTTTGCAGAATATAAAAACCGCGGCAGTCAAATCGCCGACTCTGAATGGAAGTGGGAGCTTCATAAACTCGGTCATTCCAAAAAGCCGCTAGAGGACGGGACTGTCATCGATAAAGGCGTTTTCAAAAAAGAAGCCGAAAGCAGCATCTACCGGATTGAGTCGAAACGGGCAGCAAAAGGAGGGCTATACGCTTTTAAATTGATCAAGCCTGAAGGCCATCCCGATGTTAAAAAGGGCAAACCTTTCATTTGGTCAAATGTAATGGAGCTTCAAGACTGCAAAGAAGAAACACCGAAGCCTCCTAAAAAAGCTTCAGCAAAACCAAAGCAAACAGAACAGACTCAAACACCGCAAAAGTCTGAACAGGATATAGAGGAAACACCAAAGGGCAGTGAATCCGTAGATCAAGAAAATAGAAAAGAAGAACATTCATTAGAAAGCGGGGAAGCGTCATGAAACATGTGATGAAATGGGTCAGCAATATCTTGTATGTGATTATTTTCACACTCATCATCGCCGCGGTCATCGTCGTGATTTCGACAAAGTCGTCCGGCGGAGAGCCGCAGCTCTTCGGCTATCAATTGAAAACGGTTTTATCCGGATCGATGGAGCCGGAGTTTAAAACAGGTTCTATGATTGCCGTTCAGAAAGTTGAAAATCCCGGGTCTTTAAAAAAGGGAGATATCATTACATTCATGCAAGACGAAAACACCATGGTTACCCACCGAATTATCGGTATAACAAAAAATAAATCAAATCTCATGTTTAAGACAAAGGGTGACAATAACCAAAACCCTGATTCTGATCCGGTACTGGCGGAAAATGTTGTCGCTAAGTATTCGGGCATTACGGTTCCGTATGCCGGGTATTTGCTGGATTTTGCAAGTAAACCGATCGGCACAGCCATTTTGCTGATCGTGCCGGGACTCTTGTTGATTCTTTATGCAGTGATTACTGTATCCGCGGCTTTAAGAGAGATTGACCAAAAAACTAAAGCAATTGAAGCCGCCGGCAAAGATCAATCAGTTTCCATGTAATCTTCGTTGGTCACCTGAACATTCAGGTCTCCATATATACAGATTTTCTTATTATAAAAGGAGGAGTTATCAATGGGTACAAAGAAAAAACTCGGATTAGGCGTTGCGTCTGCTGCGCTTGGACTGGCATTAGTAGGAGGAGGAACCTGGGCTGCGTTTAACGACATCGAAACAACTCAAGCCACTTATGCAGCAGGTACGCTTGACTTAAATGCGAAAGATACATCTGCAAGAGTGAACTTGTCCAACTTAAAACCAGGCGACAAATTCACTAAAGATTTCGAATTCAAAAATGACGGATCACTTGCGATTAAAGAAGTGCTGATGCAGGTAGGCTACAGCAATTTCGTTGACGGAAACGCGAAAAACGGCGGAAAAAGCACAGCGGAAGATTTCCTGAAACAATTTAAAGTCAGCGTTCTGACTGTCGGAGTTGAAGGCGGAAACGGCTATCCTAAAAACATCATTTTAGATGAAGCCAACCTTTATGATCTGTACAATATGTCCGCGAAAAAAGATAAGAGCGCGTACGAAAAAGTGAAGAAAGCAATTGAGCCAGATTTCCTGCATGACAATGGCAAAATCAATGTAGCAACAATCAACGGAAAAACTGCGCCTGAATACGACGGCATTCCGAAAGATCCATATGACTTTGATAAAGTTCAATTGGTGATTGAATTTGTCAATGACAAAACAACAGACGCCAGCGGCAGAATGGTACAGAACAAATATCAAGGTGATTCTGTGCAGCTTGACTTCTCATTCGAAGCTACTCAATGGAACGGCTTGACAATCGACGGCAAAAAACATGCCGATGAAAAAGGTTATGTAAAAGAGAACGAAAGAGCGCACAGTGAAGATAAATAATGGTGCAATTTAAAAAACGGATCTTTGTGATCCGTTTTTTTATGTTCATGAGGAATCGGCTTATTCAGCGTAAAAAATGCCAAAGGGAGTAAGATCTGTTTCCCTTACTCCTTTTCCTGTCTTTTCTTCCACTTTTGATAATCTAAAAATTCTCGAAATTGTTTTTTAGAAACCCCTGATGCCATAGCGTCACGAACTAGATTTTCCCATTCACTATCTAATTGACCATCGTATTCGGTTTCATCTTTCTCATCGAGCAGGGTATGAACCGAGACGTCCAGAACAGCGGAGACTTTTTCTAGAAATTGAATGGAGGGGTTTGTTTGCAAGTTTCTTTCTATTGAACTTAAATAAGACTTCGCTACCCCAGCCTTTTCAGCTAGTTCAGATAGTGAGTAGCCTTTTTCTTTTCGATATTGTTTAATACGCTGGCCAATCAATGTCATCACCTTCCTTTCGATATTATAGCACATTCAGAAAGGATTTATTGAATGACTTCTTTCAATTGATGCGGAAGGTTTTGAAGACTTCTTTCCCAAATTGAGAAAAATACGTATTTCCTCTGGACTAATGCCTTGTTCAAGAGCATGTTTAATCAGTTCTGTCCACTCCTCATCCAATTCTTCTTTCTCATTTTTATCTTTATTCATACATTTCCCCCCCCAAAATACTTGTTTATGTATTTCAGACAACCGTGTTGTGATAAACAAAGATAAACCCCGAGACTCAACACTTTTCCAAGCTTGTCCAAATGGCGTTACGAAAGTTTCTCTTATCTCTTTAGTTCTATTATAATTCCAGCTCTCTGAATAAAAACAAGAACGGTGTCGAATCGGAAAAATTATCCTGATTTTTTTTTGTGCAGATAAAATAATCCCCCGTTTTGAACTTTAATATCGATTTTAGGCTCGTAAAGCGTTTGGAGGGCCTTTTTCTCAATTTCGTATTCCTCCGGTTTTTCTTCAGTATCCTCGTAAAATTGGTTTAAGAGTGACAGGTCGTTATTCCAACGTTTCAGGGATGCTTCAGCCCAATCAAGCGGCTCGCTTCTGGCCGCCTGTTCGATATAGCGCTCAAGCCGTTTAATGCCGCTTTCCGGCTTAATCAACGGCGACATCGTGTAACAGTAGTCAGAGATCTGCGAAGAGAGCTTGCGGGCTTCCATTTGTTCTTGAAACGATTCGACCAGCTGACCGCTGATTAAATGAAGGCCGAGGGACAAAAGCTTATCTTTTTTCATGTCGGACTGGTACGAGATCGTCACATTCATGCCGAGCCACGGTTCAAGGGGAATATGAGCTCCTTCAGAACGGATTCTCTCATAAAGGCGAATAAATTTGCCGTTCTTTTGCACTGCCTGGAAAATTTGAAAAAGTCTTGGTGATCCAAAATGAATAAACTCCCCTTCGATATCGGAAGGGGCCTCGTCTTCATTCGTGATCAGCGTGATTTTCATCGGATTCGGCTCTCCGCCCGTCTTTTCAAGCCAGTGCCAGTAAAACGGCCTGTTCATGATCTGTTTATCAATCTCAACCGTCAGCTGCACGGTCATGTGGCCTGGACTTTTGTCGGTGATCGTGCAGCCGTTTGCGGTGAAAAAGCGTTCTAAAAACAGGTATATTTCTTCCTGACGCATTTGATTTTAGCCTCCGATCTGTTTTTGGTTTGAAACGGCTTCATTTCCGTATGAAATGAAAGAGGTTAAGTTTTCCATTTTGATTTTCATTTCTTCGTCTGTCGCAGAGTAAAAGAGAATATCGTGGAGGTGATCTTCAAAATTGCCGACCTCGATTTTTGTTAAAATATCATCCAAGTCTCCGACGACTTTTTCGAACAAATCGATCTTTTCATAGAGAAGTTTTAAAATATGCTCTTCTACGGTATGCTTTGTTGCCATGTTGTAAATATAGACATCGCGTTCCTGGCCGAGCCGGTGAATCCGGCCGATCCTTTGCTCGAGACGCATCGGGTTCCACGGAAGGTCGTAGTTGATAATTTTATTGCAAAATTGAAGGTTGATCCCTTCACCGCCTGCTTCAGTCGCGATCAGAACTTGCACTTTGCCTCTGAACAAATCTTTCATCCAGTCTTTCTTTCCTCTTTTAAATCCACCTCTGAACGGTACGGAACTGATGCCGTTCTGCTGGAGGAACCATTGCAGATAAATCTGCGTCGCCCTGTATTCAGTAAAGATGATGACTTTGTCATCGAGTTCTTGAATGAGTTCAACGACTTTCAGCGCTTTTGAATTTTGCGTGACCTCGTTGACCTTGTCGATCAAATGGTGGATGACAGGTTCACTTATCACCGGTGCTTCGCGATCCTTTCGGTCAAGCATGTTTTTCAGCGTCATATAGACCGCCTCTCTGCTTGAACAGCATTCGCGCTCCAATGTCATGATTGAGAACATGCTTGATGAATGCTGATGATTTGTCTTCAGCTTTTTAATCTCGTCATACAAAGCCTGTTCTGTAGGAGAAAAGGAAATGGGCACGGTTTCGACATGGCGCTTCGTCCAGGTGATGCCGGTATCATGCCGCCTGTTTCTGATCATGACTTTATTGATAAGGGACTTCAAGCGCTCGTGCGCTTCAGCTGAATTGATCTGTTTTGTATAATCTTTGTTGAAGTTGCTTTCATTTCCCAAGTGTCCGGGTTTTAGCAAGGAAACGAGATTAAATATTTCGTCGATCTTGTTTTGGATCGGCGTCGCCGTCAGCATCAGGCAATATTTTTTCTTTAAGCTGCGGACAAACTCGTAATTTTTTGTTTTATTGTTTTTCAGTTTGTGAGCTTCATCAATAATCACAACATCATACTGGATCGACAAAACCGTCTCCCTGTGAGGCGACCGCTTTGCCGTGTCAAGGGAGGAGACGACCACATCGCACTGCTCCCATACATAGCTTTTTTTCTGTTCAACGGCCGGAATTAAAAACTTTTCCCGCAGTTCCTTCACCCATTGCGAGACGAGCGAGGCGGGGACGAGGATCAATATTTTTTTGGCCAGCCCGCGAATCATGTATTCTTTTAATATCAGCCCCGCCTCGACCGTTTTGCCGAGGCCCACTTCATCCGCCAAGATGGCTTTTCCGTTCATCTGCTCGACCACCTTCCGGGCGACTTCAAGCTGGTGGGGAAGCGGTGTGAAGCCGGGGAGGTGATAAGGAGCCTGCAAGCCTTCAAACGTCGGAATCGCAAGCCTTTTCTGTACTTCACAGGAAAGCTTGTAAAGCTCCCAATTCGCCCACGGTCCGTCTTCATCAAGGTGCTTTTTGAACTGTTCCGGCCACTCGTTGTCGAAATGAATGTCTGGTCTCATCGTAATGCCGCCTTTCTCTTCTGAGATTCAAATGTTCTTTTTTAAAAGAAAATCTTGCGTGAAAAAAACGGATTTTATTAAGAAATAAACAAAACACGAACGTTCTTATTCTGGAATAATAAATTGTTAATGATTTTTTCTGTTGCCCAATCGTTGTGATGATGGTAGGATATTTGTAGATCATCAGTAAAAAAACGTAAGCTTTATATAGTATGTCCATGAAAAGAAATGAATATGAGCGAATGACGGCAAGGGGAGAGACCGATAGAGGCGCCGAAGGAGCAAGCTGGGGAAACAGTGAATCTCTCAGGCAAAAGAACTCTTGCTTGACGCAACTCTGGAGAGAGTTTGTATCATATTATGTTTAGCAAACCACCAAAGGGGACATCTTTGCTTTTGATGCAAAGTAAACTTTCAGGTGCCAGGACAGAGAGCCTCCGAACTGACAAAGGGGCTTCTCTGTCCTTTTTTGTGCCGTCCAAAGGGGCGCAACCATCCGATTGGTGTTGAAATCTTTCTTGTTTTCTGATGATTGGCAAACTTGTTTTTAGTTTGAAAAGCGAAGGGGGAAGCAGAATGCTTAAACGAACGCCTTTATTTGACCTTTATAAGGAATATGGCGGGAAAACGATTGATTTTGGCGGCTGGGAACTGCCTGTTCAGTTTTCTTCAATTAAAGAAGAGCATGAAGCCGTCAGAACGAAAGCGGGGCTTTTTGACGTCTCACACATGGGGGAGGTCGAAATCACAGGAACAGACAGCCTTCCGTTTTTGCAAAAGCTGTTGACAAACGATGTTTCGACGCTGAAAGAAGGCGGCGCCCATTATACGGCGATGTGCTATGAAGACGGCGGAACGATCGACGATCTCCTCGTCTATAAAAAAGCGGTCAATGTCTACATGCTCGTCATTAACGCAGCCAATATCGACAAGGACGTCGATTGGATGAACCAGCACATAGAAGGAGACGTTTCGGTTCGGAATGTGTCTGACGAGATTGCGCTGCTTGCCCTTCAAGGGCCGAAGGCAGAAGCGATTATAAAACAGGTCGCAGATATCGATCTTGCCGGATTAAAGCCGTTTACGTTCCGGGATGATGCAGCGATCGGCAGCGTGCAGGCGCTTGTGTCCAGAACGGGATACACGGGAGAGGACGGCTTTGAGATTTACTGCCGGAATGAAGGTGCAGCCTACATTTGGAAGCTGCTCCTTAATACGGGAAAGGATTCGGGATTGGTGCCGTGCGGCCTTGGGGCTAGGGATACGCTGAGGTTTGAAGCGAAGCTGCCGCTGTACGGACAGGAGCTCTCAAAAGACATTACGCCAATCGAAGCCGGCATCGGATTCGCCGTCAAAACAAACAAAGCCTCGGATTTCTTTGGAAAAGCCGTCCTGGCAAGCCAAAAGGAACATGGAGCGGACAGAAAACTGGTCGGCCTTGAAATGATCGATAAAGGCATTCCAAGACACGGATACGCCGTCTATTATCAAGGCGAACAAGCAGGCGAGGTGACAACCGGCACACAGTCGCCGACCTTAAAGAAAAACGTCGGCCTCGCATTGCTGAAAAAAGAAGCCTGCGCCCTTGACACCGTAGTTGAAGTGGAAATCAGAAATAAGCGTTTGAAAGCGAAAATCGTGAAAACCCCATTTTACAAACGGCAGCCGTAAGTTTGCTAAGACCGTGAAAGGAGACTGAAGATGAAGCACCGTTACCTGCCAGCTACAGATCAGGATAAAAAGGAGATGCTTGAGGCAATTGGAGTCGAGAGAATCGACGAGCTATTCTCCGATATACCCGAAAGCGTCAGATTTAAAGGGGAATACCAAATTAAAAAGGCAAAGTCTGAGACTGAGCTCACAAAAGAGCTGACGAAACTCGCGGCTAAAAATAAAGATACAGTAACGTACGCCTCTTTTTTGGGAGCGGGCGTATACGATCATTACCAGCCCGTCATTGTAGACCACGTGATTTCGCGGTCAGAGTTTTACACGGCTTACACACCGTATCAGCCTGAAATTTCTCAAGGGGAGCTCCAGGCGATTTTCGAATTTCAAACGATGATTTGCGAGCTGACGGGCATGGATATCAGCAACTCGTCGATGTATGACGGGGGAACGGCGTTAGCCGAAGCGGCAATGCTTGCTTCAGGACATACAAAAAAGAAAAAAATCGTCGTTTCGGAAACCGTCCATCCCGAATCGCGCGAGGTTTTAAAAACGTATGCGAAAGGACAGTACATCGACGTGGTTGAAGTCCCTTCCAAAAATGGAACAGCGGATCTTGCGGCTCTTAATGAAGCCGTCTGCGAAGATACAGCAGCAGTGATCGTCCAATACCCCAACTTTTTCGGGCGAATTGAGCCGCTGAAAGACATTGAACCGATCGCCCATAAAGGGAAAAGCATGTTCATCGTTTCCGCCAATCCGCTGGCTCTCGGGCTTTTAACACCGCCCGGGGCATTGGGGGCTGACATCGTTATCGGAGATGCCCAGCCGTTCGGAATACCGGCTGCTTTTGGAGGGCCGCACTGCGGATTCTTTGCCGCCACGAAAAAATTGATGAGAAAAGTGCCGGGCCGTCTAGTCGGTCAGACGGAAGATGAAAATGGGAAAAGGGGATTCGTTCTCACTCTGCAGGCTCGTGAGCAGCATATCAGACGGGATAAAGCAACATCAAATATATGCTCCAACCAGGCGCTCAATGCGCTTGCAGCATCAGTCGCTATGACGGCGCTCGGCAAAAAAGGCGTCAAGGAAATCGCATGGCAGAACCTGCAAAAAGCGGTTTACGCAAAAGAAGCAGCTAAACGGGCCGGTCTTGAAGTCGCGTTTGAGGGGCCGATGTTCAACGAGTTTGTCGTCAGGCTCAATGAACCTGTCAAAAAAGCGAACGAACGCCTGCTTGAGAAGAATATTATCGGAGGCTACGATCTCGGCGCTTCATATCCGGATTTAAAACAGCACATGCTGATCGCCGTGACAGAGCTCAGAACAAAAGAGGAAATCGATACACTCATGAATGAATTGGGGGATCGCCATGAATAATCAGGATCAATCGCTTATTTTTGAAGTATCAAAAGAAGGACGGGTCGGCTACAGCCTTCCTGAGCTTGACGTTCCTGAAACAGATGTGACAGACGTCCTTGATGAAGCGTATCTCAGAGACGAACCGGCAGATCTCCCCGAAGTGTCTGAGCTTGATATTATGCGCCATTATACGGCTTTATCAAGGCGTAACCACGGAGTGGATTCGGGCTTTTATCCGCTCGGTTCATGCACGATGAAGTACAATCCGAAGATTAACGAAAAAATCGCGAGAATTCCGGGATTTTCTGCAATCCATCCGCTTCAGGATGAAAGAACCGTACAGGGGGCGCTGGAACTCTTGTATGACTTGAGCGAGCATTTGGAAGAGATCACAGGGATGGATGAGGTCACCCTTCAGCCGGCTGCGGGCGCGCACGGCGAGTGGACCGGGCTGATGATGATCCGCGCGTTCCATGAGGCAAACGGCGATCATAAAAGGACGAAGGTCATTGTTCCTGATTCGGCCCACGGCACAAATCCCGCGTCTGCGACTGTTGCCGGATTTGAAACAGTCACCGTCAAATCGAATGACGACGGCCTTGTTGATCTTGAAGATTTAAAGCGTGTCGTAGATGAAGAAACAGCCGCGTTAATGCTGACCAATCCAAATACGCTCGGCCTTTTTGAGGAAAATATATTGGAAATGGCTGAAATCGTCCATAAAGCCGGAGGAAAGCTGTACTATGACGGAGCAAACCTGAACGCCGTACTCAGCAAAGCAAGACCGGGTGACATGGGATTTGACGTCGTTCATTTGAACCTTCACAAAACCTTTACAGGGCCGCACGGAGGCGGGGGACCCGGGTCAGGTCCTGTCGGTGTCAAGAAGGAATTGATTCCGTATTTGCCGAAGCCTGTACTGGTGAAAAAAGACGACCGCTATACCTTTGACTATGACCGTCCGCAATCGATCGGCAGGGTGAAACCTTACTACGGAAACTTCGGCATCAATGTGAGGGCTTATACGTACATTCGTTCAATGGGACCGGATGGCCTCAAAGAAGTGACGGAAAACGCCGTTTTAAATGCGAATTATATGATGAGAAAGCTTGCTCCTTACTACGATCTGCCGTTTGACCGCCACTCCAAGCACGAATTTGTGCTGTCGGGAAGGCGCCAGAAAAAGCTGGGAGTCAGAACGCTTGACATTGCAAAGCGCCTTTTGGACTTCGGCTTCCATCCGCCGACCATCTATTTCCCGCTCAATGTCGAGGAATGCATCATGATTGAACCGACAGAAACAGAGTCGAAAGAAACGCTCGATGCGTTTATCGATACGATGATCCAGATCGCAAAAGAAGCGGAGGAAACGCCTGAAGTCGTTCAGGAAGCACCGCATACAACCGTTGTGAAACGCATGGATGAAACAAAAGCTGCGCGGAAGCCCGTGCTGCGCTATGAAAAATGATAAGAAAGCCGGCGGATCGATTTCGCCGGCTTTTTTTATGAGAAAAATAACATCTTTATGTAAACGTTTTACTAATTGAATGAGAAGGATTTCCCACGTATTAAATAGTAAATTCATCAAATTTAAAATTAAAAATAAAAATTACTTTGCAAAACGTGATAGTTTCAATGTTTTATTGAGAGATAATGGTTTAATTTACCTTGAAAGCAGAGGATTATGGAGCATTTAGAAGGAATCACAAGGGTAGAGAGTGACAACGATGAATATGAAGGTAATGATACAAAATGACAGCGAATATGCCGTTTGTCTCATATGTTACATGAATGTTACGGTATATTAGATTGCTTCATACGGGAGGAGAAATATGAATTCAGACGAAAAGCCAATCAAGATAAAAGTAGAAAAAGTGTCCAAAGTGTTTGGAAAGAATACAAAGAAAGCAACGCAGCTGCTTGCCGATGGCAAAACCAAAAAAGAAATTCTGAAAGAAACCGGGGCGACCGTCGGGGTGAACCAAGCAGATTTTAGCGTTTATGAAGGTGAGATATTTGTCATCATGGGTCTATCAGGGAGCGGTAAATCAACCTTGGTGCGGCTTTTAAACCGGCTGATTGAACCGACTGCAGGACATGTGTACATAGATGGTGACATGATAACAAATATGTCCAAAGACCAGCTGCGGGAAATCCGCCGGAAAAAAATCAGCATGGTCTTTCAAAAGTTTGCTCTGTTTCCGCACAAAACGATTCTTGAAAACACCGAGTACGGATTGGAACTGCAAAAAGTGGATAAAAGAAAACGCCGGCTAAAAGCGATGGAATCATTAAAGCTTGTCGGGCTTGAAGGATATGAACAGCAATATCCGGATCAGCTGAGCGGCGGGATGCAGCAGCGCGTCGGGCTTGCCCGCGCATTGACGAATGATCCGGACATTCTGCTGATGGACGAAGCGTTCAGCGCGCTTGACCCGCTGATTCGCAAGGATATGCAGGATGAACTCCTCGATTTGCATGAATCAGTAGGAAAAACGATTATTTTCATCACCCACGATCTTGATGAAGCGCTGAGAATCGGCGATCGAATCGCATTGATGAAAGACGGAAACATCGTTCAAATCGGTACGCCGGAAGAGATCTTAATGAATCCGTCGAACGAATATGTTGAAAAATTCGTTGAAGATGTCGACTTATCTAAAGTGCTGACGGCCGGTCACATTATGAAACGGGCTGAAACCGTGCGCGTAGACAAAGGGCCGCGCGTTGCACTGACGCTGATGAAAAACCTGGGGATTTCCTCGATTTACGCCGTTGACAAACACAATAGGCTCCTCGGATCAGTTGATGCTGAAACAGCTAAACAAGCAGCCGAAAAAAGCCAGACGCTGGAGAGCGTCATCTCAAGAGACATCACAACCGTAGAAGAGAATGCTGTCCTGACGGATATTTTTGAATTGGTCTCTGATGCCAGCATCCCGATTGCTGTCGTCGATGAAAAACAGCGGATGAAAGGGATCATCGTCAAGGGCGCATTAATCGGAGCGCTTGCCGGAAATGACCGGTATATTAATGCAAATTCAGATCATGAACCATCACATGAAGCTGTTATTCAGGAGGTGAGATAATGTTTACTTTATCATCGCTTCCCCGCATCCCTTTAGCCGATTGGATCGATCAGTTTGTTGACTGGCTGACGGTGTCATTCGGCGGGGTATTTGACGGAATTGCCAGCGGTGTGGAATCGTTTGTTGATGCGATTGTCCAAGGTTTGGGTCTTGTTCCGCCGGTTATTTTGACTGTTATTTTTGCCGCGCTCGTCTGGGTGATCAGCAAAAGAGGCATTGCGCTGTTTACTTTGATCGGATTTTTTATCATTGATTATTTAGGATATTGGGACGCCATGCTTCAGACATTGGCGCTTGTCGTCACATCCGTTCTGATTTCTGTCATTATCGGCATTCCGGTCGGAATCTGGGGCTCCCAAAAGAAAACGGTTCGGAGGATCGTCACACCCATCCTTGACTTAATGCAGACGATGCCGGCTTTCGTTTATTTGCTTCCGGCCATCTTCTTTTTCAATATCGGGGTTGTGCCGGGTGTTGTCGCTTCCGTTATCTTTGCGATGCCTCCGACAATCCGGATGACGATCTTGGGAATCCAGCAGGTGCCTGAAGATCTGATTGAAGCTACAGAAGCATTTGGTTCAACGACAAGTCAGCGGCTCTTTAAAGTGCAGCTGCCGCTCGCGACGAAAACCATTCTGGCCGGTATTAATCAAAGCATCATGCTTGCTTTGTCAATGGTCGTTATTGCATCAATGGTAGGTGCGCCTGGACTCGGAGAAGAAGTTTACCGGGCTGTTACCCAGCTGCAAACGGGTACCGGTGTAGAAACCGGGCTTGCGATTGTTATTATAGCGATCGTACTTGACCGGGTTACACAAAATATAAAATTGAAAAAAAGCAGGGGGAATGCATAATGTGGAAAAAGATAGCGGGAATCGGCACCGCAGCAGTACTGACATTGGGTCTGGCTGCCTGCGGAAGCAGCAATAATAATGAAAATGCGTCAGCAGGCGATCAAGTCGATTATAAAATTACCGGCATTGATCCTGGAGCGGGCATTATGAATGCAACGGACCAGGCGCTCAAGGACTACGATCTCAGCAAATGGACTGTAACATCAGGATCAAGCTCAGCGATGACAGCCGCATTGAAAAAAGCTTATGATAAAAAAGAACCGATCATCATTACGGGCTGGACACCGCATTGGATGTTTGCAAAATACGATCTGAAATACTTGAAAGATCCAAAAGGTTCCTACGGTGATGCCGAAGAAATCCATACTGTTACGCGCAAAGGATTCAAGGACGATCATCCGGGTGCTAACAAACTGCTCAGCCAATTCAGCTGGACAGAGGATGATATGGGAGAAGTCATGCTTGCCGTTCAGGAAGGCAAAAAACCGGAAAAAGCTGCAGCAGATTTCGTGAAAAAACATCAAGATCTTGTTAAGAAATGGACAAAAGGCGTCGATAAAGCGGACGGCGAAAAAATTAAGCTCGGCTATGTGGCATGGGACAGTGAAATTGCGAGCACGAATGTCATCGCAAAAGTTCTTGAAGACTTAGGCTACAACGTTACGCTCAGCCAAGTAGAAGCAGGTCCGATGTGGACTGGTATTGCAAAAGGAAGCGTTGATGCTTCACTTGCTGCATGGCTGCCGCAGACACATAAAACATATGCTGAAAAATACAAAGGCAAATACGAAGATATCGGTACAAACATGACAGGCGTAAAAATTGGCCTTGTCGTTCCGACATATATGAAAGATGTCAATTCAATCGAAGACTTGAAAAAATAACGAACAAAGCCGGCGAACCCATTTCGCCGGCTTATTTTTGTCTGCAAGGATAACGGCTCATCACCCGAATCCTCTGACAAACTTTTTCTCCTGCCTGTTCTTGATTGCCTGCCGGATATGCTAAAAAAACATCCTAAAACGTTAAACCGCTTTAGGATGCTGGACTCAACTGAAGCTTTCTCATAGGAGAGACAGCTTCGGTTATTAATTTTTCGTTTTAATTTTTCCGCCCCATTTTTTGAATCCGCCTTTCAGGTTGTAAATCTCTTTACAGCCGTGTTTGCGGAGCGTTTGGGCGGCTCTTCCGCTTCTGACGTTGTTTTGGCAGTACAGGTAAACCGGTTTGTCAGGCCGGATTTCGCTTTTTCTTTGCTTAAGCTGTGAAAGCGGAATGTTTCTCGCACCCAAAATGTGGCCGCCTTCATACTCGTTTGGCTCGCGCACATCGATGAGCTGCGCTTTGCGATAGCCTGCCCGGAATTCTTCTTCTGTCAAGGTTTTCATAATGCGCTGCTGATAGATGTATGAAACGACCGCGTAGATGATGAGCGCGGCGCAAATCAAGAGAACGATAATGCTGCTGGTAGACAATCTGATCCGACTCCTTTTTGAATTCATCCCGCCTGATCAGCGGGAGATTTTTAACGATATGTTAAGACAAGTACTATTATAGTAAAGCCTCAGAAATCTGTCATCTGATTCGCCGAATTTATTTTCAATTTTAAGAGGGAATGGTAGACTTATTTTATACCAAAGAAAAAGAGGGTAGGTTATGGAAAAAGAAACATGGCGTTTTATCGATTCGGGACGACAGGATCCCGCTTTTAATATGGCGCTCGATGAGGCGCTCCTTTATTGGCACAGCGAAAATAAAATTCCGCCGACCATCCGCTTTTACGGCTGGAATCCGCCAACGCTTTCAGTCGGCTATTTTCAAAATATCGAAAAGGAAATCAATCTGGATGCCGTCAAAAAACACGGTTTGGGCTTTGTGAGAAGGCCGACCGGAGGAAGAGGCGTGCTTCATGATCAAGAGCTGACCTACAGCGTCATTGTGTCTGAAGAACACCCGGAAATGCCGAAGACGGTGACGGAAGCGTACCGCGTCATCTCTGAAGGTATTCTTGAAGGCTTCAGAGAGCTGGGACTTGATGCGTATTTCGCCATACCAAGAACGGAAAAAGAGAAACAGAGCTTGAAAAATCCGAGATCTTCCGTCTGTTTTGACGCGCCGTCGTGGTACGAGCTCGTTGTCGAAGGCAGAAAGGTCGCAGGAAGCGCCCAGACGAGGCAGAAAGGCGTCATTCTTCAGCACGGTTCGATCCTTCTTGACCTGGATGAGGACAAGCTCTTTGATTTGTTTATTTACAAAAATGACCGCCTCAGAGAGCGCATGCAGAGAAACTTCAAACAAAAAGCGGTCGCCATCAATGAGTTGACGAAAGACAAAGTCACGATTGAAGAAGCGAGCGAAGCTTTTAAAAAAGGGTTCGAAAAAGGGCTTAACATTCATTTGGAGCCTTATGAACTGACGGAAGAGGAAACGGAATTTGTCGCCGATCTCGCCAAGACGAAGTATGCGGCAGATGAATGGAATTATAGAAGGTAATCGGGTGAAAACGTTATCCCGTTGCTTGTTTTTTACATGCACATAGTGTAAACTTGTTATGATTTGAATAGGTGTGATTTGGAGGGATTTGATGACAACACCGAGTATGGAAGATTACATAGAACAAATTTATATGCTGATTGAAGAAAAAGGATATGCAAGAGTCTCAGATATAGCCGAAGCTCTGGCCGTCCATCCCTCCTCGGTTACAAAAATGGTTCAAAAACTCGATAAAGACGAATATTTGATTTATGAAAAGTATCGTGGCCTCGTGCTGACGCCCAAAGGAAAGAAAATAGGCAAGCGTTTAGTATACAGACATGAATTATTGGAGCAGTTTTTAAGAATCATTGGTGTTGACGAAGAGAAAATTTATGATGATGTTGAAGGAATCGAACATCATTTAAGCTGGAACAGCATTGACCGTATCGGAGATCTTGTGCAGTATTTGGAAGACGACAGCAAAAGAGTCACCGATTTAAGAAGCGTCCAAAAAAGAAACGAACAGGAAAATCAATAAAAGCCGCCGGGTAACGGCGGTTTTTTTCTTTCCGTATCAGTTTTTCCGGCTGTCGCTTTGTCTCATGGTCTTTTTTTTCTGTCCGTTTCTTAAAATGGTGTAGAGCCATCTTTTAAGGGGGGGGAGACCGCGATGTACATCGACGGGGTTTTTTCAGGCGGCGGCATGAAAGGGATTGCGCTTGTAGGAGCATACGAAGCGCTTGAGAAACGGGGCTTTCGATTTAAAAGGCTGGCCGGAACGAGCGCCGGTTCAATTATTGCCTCGTTTATCGCGGCCGGCTATACAAGTGCGGAGATCCGCCAAATGATGGAAGAATTAAACGAAAGCGAGCTCCTTGACCCGAGGTTTTCACTCCTGCCTTTGAAAATGCTGCAATGGGCATCGATTTATTGGCGGCTCGGTTTATATAAAGGAGATAAACTGGAAAACTGGATTTCCGAGAAGTTGAAAGCGAAAGGCATTTCAGTGTTCGGGGATCTTGAACAGGGAAAGCTGAAATTGATCGCTTCCGACTTATCGAACGGCAAGATGCTTGTCCTGCCTGACGATTTAAACAGGTACGGCTTGAATCCAAGGCGTTTTTCCGTCGCCAGGGCGGTCCGGATGAGCTGCAGCATCCCTTATTTTTTTGAGCCGGTGAAACTCAAGTCCGCGAGCGGCATCAGCGTCGTCGTAGACGGCGGAGTTCTAAGCAATTTTCCGATGTGGCTGTTTACAACAGAAAAAAAACGGCCGGTACTGGGCATCACGCTGATGCCCAATGAAAAAGAGAGGCCGAAGAATACGATTAAAAATGCGTTCGAGCTGTTCGGGGCGCTGTTTGAGACGATGAAAGAGGCGCATGACGCCAGGCACATTGCCACGAAACATGAGCGGAACATCATTTTTTTGCCTGTTGAGGAAGTCCTGTCGACTGAATTCGCGATGTCGGCAGAAAAAAAACTAGCTCTAATCGAGCTAGGAAAAAAACGAACAGAATTATTTTTGAAACAGTGGACGTATTAAAAGAAAGCCCTGTTTTTCTTTTTGCTTTTTTTGCCTTCAATCACTGTCAGCTGGGTCTGGCTTTTTTTCTTCACCAATACCGGCTTCGATTTATTGATAGACGGTACGCTTCTCAGATGATTGACCCTGCCTTTTAAAGGGCGTTTTTTGTGATCCTGAAAACGCCTGTTGGATTGTTTGGCTGCTTTCTTAAAAGCGGCTCCCTCACTGCCCATAGTGCGATTGGAAATTCGCCTGATCACGAAATAAATGATGGCGCCGACCGCGGCAAAAACAAGCAAGTATTGGAGCAGGCGGCCCGGACTTGTGACGGCGAAATAAACAAACCCAAAAATTCCAAACGCAATAATTAAAGCTGAGACAGGATGTACGCGTTGCTTCATAACTGTCCACCTCCCAAAAAATTAACCTATTCGTTACATTACATTACGATATTAGAAGGTTCCTTCTGTTCGTCCTCTGCTTTGGTCTCCATATGAAGAAGCTCATTGAAGCTTGCGATTGCCACTTCCACCTGATCGTCAGACGGCTCTTTCGTTGTTAAAAGCTGCAGCCATAAGCCCGGGTAGCCGAGCACCTTCAAGACGGGGATGTCTCTCAGTTTATTTGTCAGCTGCAGGACTTCAAATGAAATGCCGAGAACGACGGGTATCAGTGCAAGTCTATTCAAAATACGAACCCAGAGAGGGTCAGTAGGAACAAGCAAGTAAACAAACATGCCCACGATGACGGTGAATAGAATAAAGCTGCTTCCGCATCGGTAGTGCAGTCTTGACTGCCGCTGAACGTTTTCAACCGTGACCGGCAGATTTTGCTCGTAACAGTTTATGACCTTGTGTTCTGCTCCGTGATATTGAAAAACTCTTTTAATAAAAGGAGTGCATGATATGGCGTAAATATAGCTTAAGAGAAGGAGCAGCTTAAAAAAGCTTTCGATCATAATCTGCGCGACGTCCGACTGAAAGACCGGACGGGTAAGCTCCGCTAAAAAAACGGGCACGAGCGTAAAAATAAACTTGCCGAACAAAAAAGACAGGACGCCGACTGCGGCGAGACCAAAAATCATCGTCAGCTTGGACGGCTTCTCTTCTTTCAATTGATCGTCTAAAGAAGGATCGAGGTCATAGCGTTCGCTCGAAAAATTCAAGTGCTGGGTGCCGTTCGCGCTGGCTTCAACAATCGCGATAATCCCTCTGAGAAAAGGAATTTTCTTTAATTTTTCAAGCGTCGGATTGCTTTTCCGAGGCAGCTTGAAAAATTCAATGCTTTCGTCTTTTCTGCGGATCGCGGTTACATAATGGCGCCTGCCGCCGAACATGACGCCTTCGACGACTGCCTGCCCTCCGTATGCGGGCTGTTTTGTTTGATTTGACATTTGCATCAACCTATCTGTATCAATCTATGAGTACATTAACCATTTCCTTACACCTATTGTACAGGAAAACCGCTGAAACCTCTAGATTGACGGGCTCAAAAAATTTAAGAAATTCGAACCTCTTACAAAGCCAAATCTAATTAAAGTATACCCTTTTTCATGCTTTTTACACTCGGATCTTAAAAAATCTGGGAAAGCTGATGTTGGTGAGGTTGTTTTTGGACATACTGGAAATGGAGGTGATCTGGACTGTATGGGTAATGAAGACAATCAAAAACAGCCGGAAGAGCTTGAGCAAAATAAGCGTGAAACTCCGATGACTTTCACCGGAAGGGTGATCACGACAGGCTTTGTCGGCGGAGTGCTCTGGAGTGCACTCGGTGAGCTGGCGTACCTTTTTAAGTTCTCCGAGGTCAATGCGAACATGATTCTCCAGCCTTTTGTCATCGGCGACTGGAAAAACGGATTTCTTGGAACGTTTATCAGCATCTTATTGATCGGTGTTATTTCCATCGGGGCTGCCCTGCTTTACTACGGCACTTTGAAGCAGGTCAGAGGCATGTGGGCAGGCGTTGTATATGGAGCCGTTTTGTGGGCTGTCGTGTTTTATCTGTTCAATCCGATGTTCCCCGATGTTCAGACTGTGGCTGAATTAAAGAGGGAAACGGTTGTGACGACGCTGTGCATTTATCTGCTTTACGGTTTATTCGTCGGCTATTCTATTTCGTTTGAATACAATGAACTCAATTCTGAAAAGCTGACGCGAGCCTTTGGAGAAACAAGAGAATAGTGCCTGATCAGGAAGCAATATGATAAAATGTTCACTGTAAGTGGACATTTTTTTGCGTGATGAGAAAGGGGAGGCAGAGTTGCCACATATTTTAATTTTGAACGGACCGAATTTAAACCGGCTTGGAAAACGCGAACCCGATGTATACGGGACAGACACATTAACCGATTTGGAACAAAAACTTTTTCAATTTGCCGAAGGCATTCAGACTGAATTGACTTTTTTTCAATCAAACCACGAAGGGGACCTGATTGATGCGCTTCATGAGGCAGAGGAACAATACGATGGAATCGTTTTGAATCCGGGGGCTTTCTCCCATTACAGCTATGCGATCCGCGATGCGGTGGCTGCAATCAGCATACCGGTGATTGAGATTCATCTTTCAAACCCGCATGCAAGGGAAGAGTTCCGGCACCGCTCGGTCATCGCTCCGGTTGCAAGAGGCCAGATCACCGGACTCGGCTTTGAAGGTTATAAGCTGGCCATCTGTTATTTTATGAACACAAATAACAAATAGGGGGACTAGTGGACAATGAAACTAAACAAATTGAGAGAGCTTTTCAGCGGTTTGGGCATTGACGGTATGTTGGTGACGAGCAGCGTTAATCTGCGGTACATCACCGGATTTACCGGATCTTCTGGATTGGCGGTCATCTCCGGCGATCAAGCAGTCTTTATTACGGATTTCCGCTATACAGAACAGGCGAAAGATCAAATCAAAGGCTTTGACATTGTTCAGCATGCCGGCGGAATCGTTCAAAAGGCCGCCGAAGTGATCAAAGAGATGGGGATAAACAAAATCGGTTTTGAACAGGATAAAATGACATACGGAACGTATGCCGCCTACAAAGAGCAGCTTGGCGCAGCTGAACTCGTTCCTGTTTCTCAATCTGTGGAAAAGTTGCGCTTGATTAAGTCAAGTGAAGAGATTAAGATATTAAAGGAAGCTGCAAAGATTGCAGATAATGCATTCAGCCATATTCTGACGGTCATAAAGCCAGGCATCACCGAAATTGAAGTCGCCAATGAGCTCGAGTTTTATATGCGGAGCCAGGGAGCTGATCATTCGTCCTTCGATATGATCGTGGCGTCAGGCGTACGCTCAAGTCTGCCGCACGGAGTGGCAAGCGGAAAAGCGATTGAGAAAGGCGACCTTGTGACATTGGACTTCGGGGCTTACTATAAAGGTTACTGCTCGGACATTACGCGTACGGTCGCGGTAGGAGAGCCGGATGATGAGCTGAAACGCATTTATCAAACCGTGTTTGAGGCGCAGGCTATCGGCATGCGGAGCATCAAGCCGGGAATCACCGGGAAACAGGCTGACGCTTATACAAGGGACTACATATCTTCACAAGGCTACGGCGATTATTTCGGCCATTCAACAGGCCACGGCCTCGGCATGGAAGTTCATGAAAGTCCGGCGCTTTCAGCACGTTCTGACCAGATGCTTGAAAAAGGCATGGTTGTAACGGTTGAACCGGGAATTTACATACCGGGCAAAGGCGGGGTCAGGATAGAAGATGATATTGTCCTGACAGAGGAAGGAAACGAATCCCTTACCCATTCCGCGAAAGATTTAATTATTTTATAATCCGTTTGATTGGAGCAATAGGAGGATAATCATGATTTCAGTAAACGATTTTCGCACAGGTTTAACGATTGAAGTAGACGGAGGCATCTGGCGCGTTGTTGACTTCCAGCACGTTAAGCCGGGAAAAGGTGCGGCATTTGTCCGTTCCAAACTGAGAAATCTTCGCACAGGTGCGATTCAGGAAAAAACATTCCGCGCAGGTGAAAAAGTGGCGCGCGCCCAAATTGAAACAAAAACGATGCAGTACTTGTATGCCAACGGCGACCAGCACGTTTTTATGGATACGACATCTTACGAGCAGCTTGAGCTGAACGAGAAGCAAATCGAATACGAGCTCAAATTCCTGCTTGAAAATATGTCTGTCCACATCATGATGTATCAGACAGAGACGATCGGAATCGAACTTCCGAATACGGTCGAACTGAAAGTTGTTGAAACAGAACCGGGCATCAAAGGCGACACAGCCTCAGGCGGAACAAAACCAGCAAAAACAGAAACAGGCCTTGTTGTCAACGTGCCGTTCTTCGTAAACGAAGGAGATACGCTTGTTGTCAATACTTCTGACGGATCTTACGTATCAAGAGCATAAAGGTAACAGCGGGAAAGAGCCGGCTTCACTGAAGCCGGCTCTTTTTTTTTTGCTGTCTGAATCTTTTACCTCTCACATGCCAAATAGAAAAATCGGAAGACTACTTTTTCAAGGGAGAGCATAGATTGTAAAAAAAGAGGAAGTGTTACTGGAGGTTTAAGATCATGAAGCTTTTCTTTGGACAAGTTAATCCGACGGTTTTGACAATGGCGGCGTTAAGGGTGGTATCATCTTTGATCGAACTGACGGCTGCTGTCGTGATGCTTTTGACAAACGACGTCAGAAAAGCCGTGGCGGTCAACAGCGTGCTGGCCATGGTCGGGCCGCTCATCTTTATTATTACAATGACAATCGGCATCTATCAGATTGCAGGGCAGCTTTCTTACGCAAAGCTGATTTTGATCTTTATGGGAGTGGTTTTGATCATCGCAGGGATCTATAAATAGTGACACATGATAAGAGAGACCGACTTGTCATAATGTCTTCCTTTGATCATACATTTTTATAGAAGACAAGCAAAAAGAGGAGGGAGTGTTTTTGCATCACATCACAGAGATTCTCCCCGATACGATCAAACGCGCGCTCAGCGGTCTTGGCGACCATGAAATCGATCAGATAGAAGAAATTCGGATTCGGACAAGTCGTCCGCTGGAACTGGTGAACAAAGGAAAGCCGCGCTTTCTTCCTTATGCGGCGACGCCTGAAGACTCGGCGCTTCTTTTAAACAGGCTGGGAAATTACAGCATGTATACACTGGAAGAGGAATTGAAAAAAGGATATGTCACGATCAGAGGCGGACACCGCGTGGGGCTTGCCGGCCGGGTTGTCGTCGAAAACGGGGCTGTCAAAGGAATCAGGGAAATATCATCATTTAATATCCGGATTGCCAAAGAAAAAATCGGCATTTCCAAACCGTATGTCCCCCATTTATTTCAAAACTCGTGGCTGAACACGCTGATTATCGGTCCGCCGCAAACCGGAAAAACAACCCTGCTCAGAGACCTCGCTAGGCTGATCAGCTCAGGAAGCGGCAACGTGCCTGCCAAAAAGGTGGGAATTGTTGACGAAAGGTCTGAAATCGCAGGGTGTGTAAACGGCATCCCGCAATATCGGCTCGGCGACCGGGCAGACATCCTTGACGCCTGTCCAAAAGCGGAAGGCCTGATGATGATGATCAGATCGATGAGTCCGGAGGTGATGATCGCCGATGAAATCGGGAGAATGGAAGACGCAGAAGCACTCTTGGAAGCGGTCCATGCAGGGGTGTCTGTCATCGTTTCGGCTCACGGCTACACATATGCCGATCTCTCCAGGCGTCCATCATTGAAAATGCTTCAGGAGCACCGGGTTTTTGAGAGAATCGTGGAACTTTCCAGAAAGAACGGTCCCGGCAGCCTGAGCCGCATTTTAAACGGGAACGGAGAGCCGCTCGGTGCGGCGAAGAGGATGTTATCATGCTGAAGCTTTTAGGTGCCGTGCTTATTTTGGCAGCAGCCACATGGACAGGGTTTGAAATGGCGAAGCCTTTCAGGGAAAGACCGAAGCAAATCCGCCAGCTGTTGGCCGCTTTGCAGTCTTTGGAGGCTGAAATCATGTACGGGCACACGCCGCTCCTTCAGGCATCAAAACAGATCGCACACCAGCTTTCCGAGCCGGTAGCCTCTTTGTTTCAGACATTTGCAGAACAGCTGGAAAAAGGCAGCGCTTCAGCAGGGACGGCATGGGAAGACAGCCTGGAGAAAGTATGGCCTGAAACGGCTCTCAAAAAGAAAGAATACGAGATTTTACGGCAATTCGGCGAAACGCTTGGCCGTCATGATCTGATTTCTCAGCAAAAACATATCAAACTGGCGTTAACCCATTTAGAGACAGAGGAAGCTGAAGCAAATCTCGCCCAGGCGAAAAATGAAAAAATGGTGAAGAGCCTTGGGTTTTTGTCGGGACTGCTGCTGATTCTTCTATTGATGTAATGAAGAGGGGAGCATACACAAATGGGAGTAGACGTAAATATTATTTTTCAAATTGCCGGCGTCGGGATCGTCGTCGCTTTTCTTCACACCATACTGGATCAAATGGGGAAGAAGGAATATGCCCAATGGGTCACGCTTTTAGGATTCATTTATATTTTGTTCATGGTGGCTACTGTTGTCGATGATCTATTCCAAAAGATAAAAGCTGTCTTTCTATTTCAAGGATAGGGGGGCTTACTCATTGAAATCGTTCAAATCGTAGGATTGGGAATGATCGCCACCTTCCTCAGCTTGATTGTGAAAGAGCAAAAACCGACGTTTGCTTTTATGATTATCGTTTTTGCCGGCTGCACAATTTTTCTATTCCTAGTAGATCAGGTCTACGAAATCATTCGGATGATTGAAAAAATAGCTGCCAATGCCAACATCAACATGATGTATGTCGAAACGATTTTGAAGATTATCGGGATTGCTTATATTGCGGAGTTTGGCGCCCAGCTGACAAAGGATGCCGGACAGGGTGCGATTGCTTCGAAGATCGAATTGGCAGGCAAAATCCTCATCTTAGTCATGGCCGTTCCTATTTTAACCGTGATTATCGAAACGATCATCGAACTCATCCCTTCCATGTCTTAGTCAGAAAGGAGGATTTTCTGAGTGAAGCGTTTTCTGTTCTGGCTCTTGATCATCGGAATCGTATGCTTTGGAGCGCGTGATGTACAAGCTTCGCCAAAAGAAGCGGAGCCGGCTGGGGAAACCGCCGCAGAAGAATCGGCTGAAGCAATGGCAAGAGAGCAGGCTGAAGATTTGGAGCTTGACCGGGTCGGGGAGTTCTGGAACAACATTTTGACAGAGTATGGGGGACACCTTCCCGAAAGTCAAAAAGGAAGCCTGCTTGAATTTGTCAAAGGTGAAAAGCACTTTTCGCCTGAGGAATGGGGCAAAGCGCTGTTTTCCTACTTGTTCCATGAAGTGCTGGCTAACGGGAAACTGCTCGGGACGCTGATCCTGTTGACCATCTTCTGTGTGCTGCTTCAGCTTTTGCAAAACGCATTTCAGCAAAGCACCGTCAGCAAAGTGGCGTATGCAATTGTCTACATGGTGCTGATCATTCTTGCGCTCAACAGCTTTCGGGTTGCTGTCACATATGCGAATGAAGCGATCCAGACGATGACAAGCTTTATCCTGTCGCTCGTACCTCTGCTTCTGGCGCTGATGGCGACTTCAGGGGGAGCCGCCTCAGCCGCATTCTTTCATCCGGTCATTCTCTTTCTCATGAACACGAGCGGCTTATTTATCCAATATATCGTGCTGCCGCTTTTATTTTTATCAGCGATTTTAAGCATTGTCAGCACGATGACGGACCAATATAAAGTCACACAGCTGGCCCAGCTCCTCAGAAATGCGGCGATCGGCACGCTGGCTGCATTTTTAACCGTATTCCTTGGTGTTATCTCGGTTCAGGGCGCCTCAGCCGCAGTGACGGACGGCATTACTTTGCGGACGGCAAAATTCATCACCGGAAACTTCATCCCCGTGTTGGGCCGCATGTTTACCGAAGCGACGGACACGGTGATCAGCGCGTCTCTCCTGTTGAAAAACACCGTCGGGATACTCGGTGTGGCGATCTTAATTTGCATCGCAGCTTTTCCCGCGATCAAAATCCTCTCTCTCGCGCTCATATACAAAATTGCCGCAGCGGTTCTCCAGCCTCTCGGAGGCGGTCCGGTTATCAGCTGCCTGGATGTCATCAGTAAAAGCGTCATCTACATTTTCGCTGCCATGGCCATCGTTTCGCTGATGTTTTTCTTAAGCTTAACCGTGATCATTACAGCGGGGAATCTGACGATGATGATGAAGTAGGGGGGATGAGATGGAATTTCTGACAGAGTGGCTCACAAATATTATTCTATTTATTCTGATGGCGATCGTCATCGATATGCTTCTGCCGAATTCGAGCATGCAAAAATACGCGAAAATGGTGATCAGCCTGCTCTTGATCATTGTGATACTGAACCCGATCTTCTCTTTATTCAGGACAGATCCGGATGTGATTTTTGAGAAGCTTACAAAAAACGGACAAGTTCAGTCAAACGAAATAAAAAATCAGCTGAATTCAGAAAAAAAAGAAATACAAGCCTCACAACAAGCATATATCTTAGAACAGATGGCTGTTCAATTGGAAAAAAACGCAGAGGGCAGGTTTACAAGTGACAAATACAAGATAGACCGAGTCGCGGTCTCTTCTGACAGCCAGCTGAAAACAGAGAAAGATCTCAGTAAGTATGCGGAAGTCTCGGTATTCTTGCAACCAGCATCGGAAAAAACGGTCCAAGCCGTCGCTCCTGTCGAGATCAATACCGATCGCCGCTACCAGTCAATGCGAGAAAGGGAAAAGAAAGAGACGGGGGAAGTCAGAGAACAGCTAGCAGGCATATGGGAAATAAGCCCCGACAAGATTACAGTTCATATCGAAGGGGGAGAACGAAGCGGCAATGAATAAAAGAACCTGGATCGAAAAGCTGATCGGCCACCTGCTGCCGAAAGAAGAGAAAGACGGAAAAAAGCTGACGAAATATCACTACTTTCTGCTGCTTTTTGTTCTCGGCGTTTCCTTCATGCTCGTCAGTCAGATCTTCTCTTCCGAACCTTCTCAAGATCAAACGGCAGATCAGCCGGCAGCTTCACAAAAAGCTCAAAGCGCCGGACAGAGCGGTGAAGGTGAAAAAGAAGTGTTTAAGCCCGCCTCAGATGACAAGCCGAAGGACTCGATCCAAGATTACGAACAGGAATATGAGAATCAGCTCAAAGACATATTGGAAACAATCATCGGCGTTGAGGACGTGTCAATCGTCGTCAATGTTGATGCAACCTCATTGAAAATATTCGAGAAAAACAGAAAAACCCAGGAGACTTCAACGAATGAGACAGATAAACAGGGAGGCAAGCGGACGGTGTCTGAAATGTCTTCAGACGAAGAAATCGTCATGATTAAAAACGGAGATAAAGAGACGCCTGTCGTCGTTCAGACGAAAAAGCCCGATATCAGGGGTGTTCTCGTTGTCGCTCAGGGAGTCGACAACGTTCAAATAAAAAAGACCATTATTGAAGCAGTGACAAGGGTTCTTGATGTTCCGAGCCACCGCGTCGCTGTTGCCCCTAAAAAAATGAAGGAGGATTCATAAATGATGCTGAAAAAACAAACGGTTTGGCTTTTAACCATGTTAAGTCTCGTCGTTGTGCTGAGTGTCTACTACATTATGTCGCCTGAAGGAGAAAATGTCGTCACGGTTGATGACAAAGAACAAGTTGCCGCTGAAAAAGAAAAACCGATGAAAGAGGAGCCTGCCAAGGATGGCAAAGAAGACACCGCGCCTGCTAAAGACAAAACTGAAGGGAAAGACGGAAAAGGTAAAGAAACGTCTGCGAGTGAGCAGAACGGAGAGGTTGTCACAGAAGAATCATCCGGTGGTGAAGATTTATTCACAACATACCGCATGGAAATGGACGATCAGCGCAGCAGGGAGAGAGAGGAATTAACCGAAATCGTCAGAAGCGATAAAGCGACGGCAAAAGAAAAAAGCGAAGCTTACGACAAGATGACAGAGCTCAGCGAAGCTGAAGGAACGGAAAAGACGCTTGAAACCCTGATCAAAACAAAAGGCTATAAAGACGCCTTGGTCAACGCCGACGGCGATAAAGTCAATATTACGGTAAAGGCGAAAGAGCACTCAAAAGCCGCTGCCACCGATATCATCGACATCGTCGCAAAAGAAGTGAAAAACTTAAACGATGTGGCTGTGACGTTCGAGCCAGCAGATTAAACATGACCCGCTTGCAAAAAGCGGGATTTTTTTATGCCTAAGGCCCCTGTTGAGGCAGGGCGCTCATGATTGTAGTTGAATTCGGCATCCCTCTCCTGTAAGATGAACATAGTATGTACTTTTAGTACTAACTGATAAATGCGTAAAATCTTTTTCATTAGGGGTGCGATAGCATGTTAAACATTGATGAAATCAGACAGTTGATAAAATTAATTGATGAATCTTCGATAAATGAATTTACATACGAAAACGAAGGATCGAAGGTTGAACTGAAAAAACAAAGCGGAACCGTGCAAACCATTCAGCAAGTGGCTGCGGCTCCTGTTCAAACACCGGCTCCGGAAGCTCCGGCAAAGCAAGCGCCAGTTCAGGGTGCGCCTGCGGCAGAAGAAGCGGCAAAAGACGGCGGGAACTTCCACAAAATCACCTCTCCGATGGTCGGAACGTTTTATGAGTCTTCTTCGCCTGAAGCCGACCCTTACGTAACAGTCGGTTCAAAGGTATCAGAATCCTCTGTCGTCTGCATTGTGGAAGCGATGAAGCTCTTCAATGAGATCGAAGCCGAAGTGAAAGGCGAGATCGTTGAAGTATTAGTTGAAAACGGCCAGCTGGTTGAATACGGACAACCTTTATTTTTAGTAAAAGCAGAGTAAGGAGCAATAAGATGATCAAAAAGCTATTAATTGCGAACAGGGGAGAAATTGCTGTCAGAATTATCAGAGCTTGTAAAGAACTGGGGATTGAAACAGTAGCCGTCTTTTCCGAGGCCGACAGAGAGGCGCTCCATGTTCAGATGGCTGATGAAGCATTTTGCATCGGACCTAAGCTTTCAAAAGACAGCTACTTGAATATAACGAACATCGTCAGCGTCGCTAAAATGACCGGTGCTGATGCGATTCACCCGGGATACGGCTTCCTGGCGGAAAACGCCGATTTTGCCGAGCTTTGCGAAGAGGTAAACGTAACCTTCGTAGGTCCGACAGCAGACGCGATTTCTAAGATGGGAACGAAGGATGTTGCAAGGGAAACAATGCAGCAGGCCGGCGTTCCGATCGTACCGGGCTCCAAAGGAATTATAGAAGATATTGAAGATGCGGTTTCATTGGCACGCGATATAGGGTATCCTGTCATTATAAAGGCAACTGCCGGGGGCGGCGGAAAAGGAATCAGGGTCGCCCGTACGGAAGAAGAACTGATCAACGGCATTAAAATCACCCAGCAGGAAGCTGCCACCGCTTTCGGCAACCCGGGTGTGTACATTGAAAAATACATTGAAGACTTCAGGCACGTCGAGATCCAAGTGCTTGCAGACACACACGGAAACACGATTCACTTGGGTGAGCGCGACTGCTCAATCCAAAGAAGGCTCCAAAAACTGCTTGAAGAAACCCCTTCACCTGCTCTGGATGAGGGAATCAGGGAGCAGATGGGGCAGGCGGCCGTAAAAGCGGCTGAAGCCGTGAAGTACACGGGCGCGGGAACGGTTGAATTTATCTACGATTACCGCGAGCAGAAGTTCTATTTTATGGAAATGAACACGCGCATTCAGGTTGAGCATCCGGTGACAGAGATGGTGACGGGCGTTGATCTGATTAAAGAGCAGATCAGAGTGGCGTCAGGCGAAAAATTAACCCTCACCCAAGATGAAGTCACCTTTAACGGCTGGGCAATCGAATGCCGGATTAATGCGGAAAACCCTGAGAAAAACTTCATGCCTTCTCCGGGAAAAATCGAGATGTATCTGCCTCCGGGCGGGCTCGGCGTCAGAGTGGACTCCGCGGCTTATCCGGGATACTCGATTCCCCCTTATTACGACAGCATGATTGCAAAAGTCATCACTTACGGGAAGACGAGGGAAGAAGCTGTTTCAAGGATGAAAAGAGCGTTGAGCGAATTCGTCATCGAAGGCGTTCATACGACGATACCGTTCCATCTGAAGCTGCTTGAGCACGAAACATTCGTAAGCGGAGAATTTAATACGAAGTTTTTAGAAATATATGATGTAATGGGGTCGTAATTTTAACGGAGGTGAACATATTGAAAGACGACAACAGCTTATTGGAAATGAGCCATGAAGACAATCATTTAGGAAAAGTGGAGATCGCTCCGGAAGTCATCGAAGTCATTGCCGGAATCGCAGCTTCCGAAGTTGAGGGCGTAGCTGAAATGCGCGGCAATTTCGCGACAGGTGTCGTGGAACGGTTTGGAAAAAAGAATCACGGCAAAGGCGTCAAAGTTGATTTGTCCGATGACGGAATTATCATTGATGTTTATTGCGTGATGATGTTTGGCGTTTCGATTCCTAAAGTTGCAAATGCCGTTCAGGATAATATCCGCCAGACGCTTCTCAATATGACAGCTCTTTCGATTAATGAAATCAATATTCACATCGTTGGCATTCAATTCGATTCAAAAACGCACGAGGTGGAAGTCGATCAAGAGATGTAGTGCGGTGAAGTGGAAGAACCAAGGGGAATGACGGCCCTTTGGTTTTTTCATGTTCCGTTTTAAAAAATAACGTTTAAAGGCATCTTTCCGCCGTTATCGATCAAAAATAAGAGAAACCGGAAAGTTTGTTAAGAAGTTCGAAAAACGAATGATAATAAATGATTGTTTCTTATTATTCGGTTATTGACGATAAAACCGCGATTTTTGCATGCGGAAAGACTAAAAATATGATATGATCTCTTTGTGGCTTAAACGGCAAGCAGCAAAGAGGGTTAAAGGAGAAAAAGAAAGAATGAAAAGAAGAACAGCAAGAGAAAAGGCTTTGCAGTCACTATTCCAGATTGATGTCAGTGATATTGAACCGAATGAAGCGATGCAGCATGCCTTGGACGGGCAGGAGAGCGACGCTTTTTTCGAGCAGCTTGTTTACGGGGTCTTAGAGAACAAAGAGAAAATCGATGAGATGATCAAACAGCATCTCGTCAATTGGAAGCTTGACAGGCTGGCGAATGTCGACCGCGCGATTTTGCGTTTGTCCGCCTACGAAATGATCTTTTTAGATGACATACCTGTCAACGTCTCTATGAATGAAGCGATTGAACTGGCAAAGCAATTTGGTGATGACAAGTCGGCGAAGTTTATAAACGGTGTTCTTTCTAACATTAAATCCGATCTTGAATAATCTAGGAGGAGAGCAAATGACAGCAACCAT
This sequence comes from Bacillus haynesii, assembly GCF_001969855.1. GTDB lineage: Bacteria > Bacillota > Bacilli > Bacillales > Bacillaceae > Bacillus > Bacillus haynesii. Next base: position 84,573 of record NZ_MRBL01000023.1, on the reverse strand, counting down.
CATCGACGGGAAAGAAACAGCAAAGGAAAAGCGCGGGCAGCTGGCCAAGGAAGTTGAAGAGCTGAAAAAACAAGGAGTTACCCCGGGACTGGCCGTTATTTTAATTGGTGATGATCCGGCGTCTCTTTCATATGTACGGGGAAAGAAAAAAGCAGCTGAAGCAATGGGGATTCGTTTTCAGCTGGATCATTTCGATGCAAGCTTCTCTGAACAGGAGCTGCTTGAAGTGATTGACCAGTACAACCAAAATGACGACTTTCACGGAATTCTTGTCCAGCTGCCTCTTCCGGATCATATTTCCGAACAAGCGGTGATCGAAAGAATATCCCCTGACAAAGATGTTGACGGTTTTCATCCATTAAACGTAGGGAAGATGCTGCTTGGCGAAGATACATTTCTGCCTTGCACACCTGCGGGCATCGTGGAGCTTTTAAAGAAAACCGAAATTGATCTGTCGGGAAAAGAGGTTGTTGTCGTCGGGCGAAGCAATATCGTCGGAAAGCCGGTAGGGCAGCTGCTCTTGAACGAAAACGCAACCGTTACGTACTGCCATTCAAGAACGGCCGACATTACGGCTCATACAAAAAAAGCCGACATTCTGATTGTCGCTGTCGGAAAGGCGAATTTCATTAAAGCGGATCAAATGAAAGAGGGAGCCGTTGTCATCGATGTCGGCGTCAACCGCCTTGACAACGGAAAGCTCGTCGGTGATGTTGATTTTGAAGAAGCGAAGGAAAAGGCTTCCTATATTACACCTGTACCGGGCGGTGTCGGTCCGATGACGATTACAATGCTGGCCCATAACACGGTTAAATCAGCGAAGCGTACAATTTAACTTTAATGTACAACCGTTCATCCGCCTGGTCTCGCGCCGGCGGATGAACGTTCTTGTGCCTTCTTAGAAAGGAGACTGTGCCATGAGTGAAATATCATTTGTCACGGTCACGGCTTTGACAAAATATATTAAGCGCAAATTTGACGTGGACCCCCATCTTGAAGATATTTGGATCAAGGGCGAGCTGTCAAATGTTAAAATACATAGCAGAGGCCATATTTATTTTACACTGAAAGATGATAATGCCCGCATTCAATCCGTCATGTTCGCCAGACAAAACAGAAATCTCGCCTTTACCCCTGAAAACGGGATGAAAGTATTGGTGAGAGGCGGCATTTCGGTATATGAACCGAGCGGCAACTATCAGCTTTATGCAAAAGAAATACAGCCGGACGGCATAGGTGCGCTTCATCTCGCGTATGAGGAACTTAAGAAAAAGCTATCGCAAGAAGGCTTGTTTGATGAAAAATACAAGATACCCATCCCCGCGTTCCCATCCGTCGTCGGTGTTGTCACGTCTCCAACTGGAGCGGCTGTACGCGATGTGATCACCACCATTAAAAGAAGATACCCCCTTGTAAAAGTGATCGTCCTTCCTACGCTTGTTCAAGGAATAAACGCGGGCGAGTCCATCGTAAGCAGCATCAAAGAGGCTAACCGCAGAGAGTTATGCGATGTATTAATCGTCGGACGCGGAGGAGGATCAATCGAAGAGCTGTGGGCATTTAACGAAGAGGCTGTCGCCAGGGCCATTTTTTCTTCTGACATTCCGGTCATTTCCGCTGTCGGGCATGAAACGGATTTTACAATCAGCGATTTTGTCGCGGATTTGCGCGCGGCGACCCCGACAGGAGCGGCCGAACTGGCCGTACCTAATATGCTTGATTTGCTGGAGCGTCTGAAAACGCTCGAAGCGAGAATGACAAAATCGATGCAGCAGGATTTAAAAAAGCGGCAGGAGCGGCTGAAAAACCTTCAGTCTTCCTATGCCTTCCGATACCCGAAACGGCTATATGCCCAAAAGGAACAGGAATTCGACCTGATATTCGACCGCTTCCAAAAACAGCTGGCGATGACCGTCGACCGCAAAAAGCAAAAACTGAACGAGCAGACATACAAGCTGGAGATGCTTCATCCAGAGGAGCAGCTTAAACAAGCGAGAAAGAGGCATGAAGAGCAAACAGTCCGGCTGAAGCGGAATATGAATGTGCAGCTTAAGCAGATTCACTCGCAGTTTCAAACGGTTCTTGGTAAACTGAATGCATTAAGCCCTCTCCAAGTGATGGAAAGAGGGTACAGTTTGACATATAAAGAAAACGAATTGATTAAAAGTATTGAACAGGTTCATGCAAAAGACGAGATCCGCGTCACATTAAACGATGGGACACTGACCTGTGAGGTACTGCAAAAGAGAGGCGAAACAAATGGCTGAAGAAAACAAAACAAACCGGGAGAACCTGACATTTGAAGAGGCGATGAAAGGTCTGGAACAGATCGTATCAAAACTTGAAGAAGGGGACGTGCCTTTGGAAAAGGCGATTGACTATTTTCAGGAAGGGATGGCTCTTTCGAAAATGTGCCACGAAAAACTGCAAAATGTCGAAAAGCAGATGGACTACATTTTGCGGGAGAATGGAGAATTAGCTCCTTTCAGTGTTCGGGAGGAGGAAAAAGGTGACCGGTAAACTTGACGGATTTTTAATTTCGAGAAAAACAGTAATTGAAGAGCGCCTTCCGATGTATATTAAAGACCTGGAAGCGCCGTCCATCCTCAAGGAATCCATGCTGTACTCATTGGAAGCCGGGGGGAAACGGCTGAGACCGATTTTGGTTCTTGCGCTTCTTCATGCGTACGGAAAAGACGAAGAAGCCGGAATTCCGGTCGGATGCGCGGTTGAAATGATCCATACGTATTCATTAATCCATGATGATCTTCCTTGTATGGATGACGATGACCTCAGAAGAGGAAAGCTGACAAACCACAAAATTTACGGGGAGGCGACGGCCATTCTCGCCGGAGACGCCTTATTAACCGAAAGCTTCAAAATGATCACTTCCAATATGCCTTCTGATGTATCCGCTGAAAAACGCATCAGACTGGTGAATGAGCTGATTTCGGCAGCGGGGGCTGAAGGCATGGTCGGCGGCCAGATTTTAGATATGGAAGCGGAATCAAAGTCTGTATCTCTTGATGAACTGCAGCGGATTCACGAAGGGAAAACGGCTAAACTCCTCAGCTTCAGCGTCATCGCGGGGGCGATTCTTGCGGATGCATCTGAAAAAGAGATCGAAAAGCTCCGCGAATTCAGCCATCATATCGGCATCGGCTTCCAGATCAGAGATGACATTCTGGACCTTGAAGGCTCAGAGGATAAAATCGGCAAACGGATCGGATCTGACGCGACAAACGGAAAATCGACCTATCCGTCGCTCCTTTCGCTTGAGGGCGCCAACAAAAAGCTTGATGAACATATTGAAAAAGCAAAACAGCTGATTTCAGAGCTTCCGCTTGAAAAAGAGCTTCTTTACGAGTTGTGCGATATGATTGCCGCTAGGGATCATTGATACAGGGCTTCCATTTGAGCATCAAAGGCTTATTATGATAAAATGTAGAGAGTTGAACTTTAAAACGCCGCGCCGTTATCACGTTGTGTTAGCGGCTGTTTTTTCAAACGAAGCGTCCGCATATGCAAGTTTGCGCATGGGGATGAATTCATCATATAATAATTCAAGCTGAAAACCTAAAACGAAGCAAGGCGCATACTTGCAGAAATCATGCTGAAAGTGAGTTGATCCGATTGGATCTGTTATCGATAAAGGACCCTGCATTTTTGAAGAACCTTTCAAATGAAGAACTGGAAAGCTTGAGCGCTGAAATTCGCCGTTTTTTAATTGAAACGCTTTCCGAATCCGGAGGGCACATTGGTCCGAATCTCGGCGTTGTCGAGCTTACCCTTGCATTGCATAAAGAATTTAACAGCCCGAAAGATAAGTTTTTGTGGGATGTGGGGCATCAATCGTATGTCCATAAATTGCTGACAGGCCGCGGAAAGGACTTCGCCACGCTGCGTCAGCATAAAGGACTGTGCGGTTTTCCAAAGCGGAATGAAAGCGAACATGATGTCTGGGAAACGGGCCACAGTTCGACTTCTCTCTCCGGTGCGATGGGGATGGCGGCTGCGAGAGACTTAAAAGGCACAAACGAATATATCATCCCGATCATCGGAGACGGTGCACTGACCGGCGGCATGGCACTTGAAGCGCTTAACCATATCGGCCATGAACAAAAAGATATGATTGTCATTTTGAATGACAACGAAATGAGTATCGCTCCAAACGTCGGAGCGATTCATTCCATGCTCGGACGGCTGCGCACAGCCGGAAAATACCAATGGGTCAAAGATGAGCTCGAGTATTTGTTCAAGCGGATTCCTGCTGTTGGCGGGAAGCTTGCCGCTACAGCCGAGCGGATCAAAGACAGCCTTAAATATCTGCTCGTATCCGGGATGTTCTTTGAAGAACTTGGATTTACGTATTTAGGGCCTGTAGACGGTCATTCCTATGATGAACTGTTTGAGAACTTGCAGTATGCGAAGAAAACGAAAGGCCCGGTACTCCTCCACGTTATTACGAAAAAAGGAAAAGGCTACAAGCCTGCGGAAACCGATAAAACCGGTACATGGCACGGAACCGGCCCATATAAAATCGATACCGGTGACTTTGTCAAACCGAAAGCTGCTGCACCATCATGGAGCGCGCTCGTAAGCGAAACGGTCAGGAAGCTTGCCCGCGAGGATGAACGGATTGTGGCGATTACTCCGGCCATGCCTGTCGGTTCAAAACTTGAAGGTTTTGCAAGCGAGTTTCCGGAGCGCATGTTTGATGTCGGCATTGCGGAACAGCATGCGGCAACGATGGCGGCGGGGCTCGCGACTCAAAATATGAAGCCGTTTCTGGCGATCTATTCGACATTTCTTCAGCGCGCTTATGACCAGGTTGTCCATGATATCTGCCGGCAAAACTTAAATGTATTTATCGGCATTGACAGAGCAGGCCTCGTCGGCGCTGACGGGGAAACACACCAGGGCGTGTTTGACATTGCTTATTTACGGCATATTCCGAATTTGGTTCTCATGATGCCGAAAGACGAAAACGAAGGCCAGCACATGGTCAACACGGCTGTCAAATACGACGATGGCCCGATTGCCATGCGCTTTCCGCGCGGAAACGGACTCGGCGTCAAAATGGATAAAAAGTTGAAAACGATCCCGATCGGAACGTGGGAAGTGCTGAGACCTGGGACAGACGCGGTCATTTTAACGTTTGGCACCACCATTCCGATGGCGCTTGCTGCTGCTGAGGAGCTGCAAAAAGAAGGCCGTTCGGTCAGAGTGGTTAACGCCCGTTTTATCAAGCCGCTTGACGAAAACATGCTGAAGGAAATCCTGAACGAGGGGCTTCCGATTTTAACGATCGAAGAGGCTGTGCTTCAAGGCGGATTCGGCAGCTCGATCCTTGAGTATGCCCATGAACATCAGTCTTACAGTCCGATCATTGACAGAATGGGGATACCTGATCAATTTATTGAACACGGCAGCGTCGCCAAGCTTCTGGAAGAGATCGGAATGACAAAAGAAGACGTCATCAGACGAATAAGACTCTTGACGCCCGTAAAGACTCATAAAGGAATTGGATCATGACAGGAAAAAAAGAACGGCTCGACGTTTTATTAGTAGAAAGAGGGTTAATGGAAACGCGGGAAAAAGCGAAAAGAGCCATCATGGCCGGCATCGTCTATACAAATGAAAACAGACTGGACAAGCCGGGCGAAAAGGTTGACCGCACGATTCCGCTGACCGTTAAAGGAAACCCGTTAAAATACGTCTCAAGAGGCGGATTAAAACTTGAAAAAGCATTAAAAGAGTTTCAGCTCTCCGTTCAAGGAAAGCTGATGATTGACATCGGCTCGTCCACCGGCGGCTTTACAGACTGCGCGCTGCAGAACGGCGCTCTCCGCTCATATGCCGTTGATGTCGGTTATAATCAGCTCGCCTGGAAGCTGAGGCAGGATGAGCGGGTTGTTGTGATGGAACGCACCAATTTCCGGTATTGCACACCTGCCGATTTTACGGAAGGACTGCCGGAGTTCGCGACAATCGATGTCTCTTTTATCTCATTGAAAATCATCCTGCCTGTCCTTAAGAATATTTTAGTGCCGGGAAGCGAGTGCATCGCTCTCGTCAAACCGCAGTTTGAAGCAGGGCGGGAATCCGTCGGGAAAAAAGGGATCGTCCGCGATCCCCTCGTCCATCAAGCTGTGCTTGATGATATCAGCCGGTTTGCGGCCCGAGAAGGATACGACTGCCGAAACGCTTCGTTTTCTCCGATTACCGGCGGCGACGGCAACATCGAATTCCTTCTCCATTTGCATTGGGGCGGAGAGGCGCAACCCGGAACACCGATAGCAGAAGAGACGATCAATCATATTGTCGAAGAGGCTCACAAGACATTAAAAGCGAAAAAACCGGATCAGCGTGATTAAAAACCCTTGCAGGTCAGACGGAATGCGAGGGTTTGGCCGGCACGCAAAAAGGAATAATAGTGGGCTATTATTCCTTTTTTACTGCAAACATGTACTTTTCCGACAAAATCATTTAACATAAATGTATAAACATACACAATTTGTGTATAAAACGAGGTGTAAAATGAACAAAGGTCAAAGGCATATTAAAATCAGAGAGATTATCACCGCCAATGAAATTGAAACGCAGGATGAGCTTGTCGATATTTTAAAGAAAGACGGCTATAATGTGACGCAGGCCACCGTCTCGCGGGACATTAAAGAGCTTCATTTGGTCAAGGTGCCGACAAACAACGGTTCCTACAAATACAGCCTGCCTGCTGATCAGCGCTTTAATCCTCTTTCCAAATTAAAAAGATCATTGATGGACGCATTTGTCAAAATCGACTCCGCCAGCCATCTGATAGTTTTAAAAACAATGCCGGGCAACGCGCAGGCGATCGGGGCGCTGATGGATAATTTGGATTGGGAAGAAATCATGGGAACGATCTGCGGAGATGATACGATTTTGATCATCTGCCGGACGCATGATGATACCAAAGTCGTACAGAAGAAAATATTGGAGCTTTTATAAACGAAGGCCTGAAAAGAGGTGTCATGAAAGCTTGTTAGCTGAATTAACGATCAAAAACTTTGCCATTATCGAAGAATTAACCGTTTCCTTTGAAAAAGGACTGACGGTTCTAACCGGTGAAACCGGGGCCGGAAAATCGATCATCATCGACGCCGTCTCTTTGCTTGTCGGAGGCCGCGGATCGTCCGAATATGTCAGGTATGGCGAAAAAAGGGCCGAATTGGAAGGGCTTTTCCTCCTCGACGGGGGCCATCCGGTTTTTGATTTGTGCACAGAACTGGGGATTGAAGCCTCAGACGACATGATCGTCATGAGGAGAGATATTAACGCAAACGGCAAGAGCATCTGCCGCGTCAATGGGAAACTTGTCACCATTGCCGCTTTGCGGGAAGTCGGCAGACTGCTGCTTGACATTCACGGGCAGCACGACAATCAGCTGCTGATGGAGGACGAGCACCATCTTCAGCTTCTGGACAGGTTTGCGGGAGAAGAAATCGAGAATGCTTTAAAAGCGTATCAGGAAGTTTACAGCCGCTACATGGATGTCATGAAAAAGGTGAAAGAGCTTTCTGAAAGCGAGCAGGAAATGGCTCACAGGCTCGATTTAATACAATTCCAGCTTGATGAAATCGAATCTGCAAACCTTGAGCCGAAAGAGGATGAACTTCTTCAGGAAGAGCGCCGTCAAATTGCAAATTTCGAAAAAATATATGAAGCGCTGCAAAATGCCTATAATGCGCTTCGCAACGAGCAGGCCGGGCTTGACTGGGTCGGCATGGCTTCAAGCGAGCTTGAAAACGTCTCAGGCATCAATGAAGGGCTCAATAAAGTATCTGAATCCGTAGCCAATGCTTACTACATTCTCGAAGATTCAACCTTTCAGATCAGAAATATGCTGGATGAACTCGAATACGACCCAGAGCGCCTCGATTATATCGAATCGCGTTTAAACGAAATCAAACAGCTGAAACGCAAATATGGCGCTACTGTCGAAGACATCCAAGCCTATTCGGCTAAGATAGAGGAAGAGATCGACCGGATCGAAAACCGGGACAGCCACTTGCAGGCTTTAAAATTCCGACTCGAATCAATCGGCAAGGATGTGGCGATTGAAGCTGCCAATGTGTCCGAAATCAGAAAAAAATGGGCGAAAAAACTGGCCAAACAGATTCAGCAGGAACTGAAAGATCTGTATATGGAAAAATCGACATTCGATACGGAATTTCATGTGAAAAAAGCGGAACGGGATGATGATGCACCCGTCGTCAACGGAATGCCGGTTCAGCTCACAAAACACGGCATTGACACCGTCCGTTTCCTGATCTCCACAAACACAGGAGAACCGCTCAAATCTTTGTCAAAGGTTGCTTCGGGAGGAGAGCTGTCAAGAATCATGCTGGCGATGAAAAGCATTTTCTCCGCTCAGCAGGATGTCACATCGATCATTTTTGATGAAGTGGACACAGGTGTAAGCGGAAGAGTCGCACAGGCGATCGCTGAAAAAATACACCGCGTCTCGATCGGCTCTCAAGTTTTATGCATTACCCACTTGCCGCAGGTGGCCGCGATGGCTGACACTCACCTTTTGATCACGAAACAGTCGAAAGACGGGAGAACGACGACAAGCGTCACACCTTTGTCAAAACAGGAAAAAATTACGGAAATCGGCCGGATGATCGCCGGCGTTGAAGTAACGGATTTGACGAAGCGTCATGCGAAAGAACTTTTGAATCAAGCTAAGCTCGTCAAGACCAGCGGATAAGCTGTTCATCTTGAACAGCTTATTTTTTTTGTCGGCATTTTCTTATACAAACTCATTCTTATCATTTTATCCAATGTTTTTCTTCCGTTCACAGTTATAAATCGCTGTCCGGAAGGCAAAAGTAATGAATGTAGCGAAAGAAATTTATATGGTGTGGGTTAGGTGCGAGGAGAGTGAAAAGGTGGATGTTGAAAAAATCAGAAAAGCTGTGGGTATGATTCTCCTTGTTTCTTTAATAAGTGTAGGATTTTACAAACCGGTGAAAGAATACATTGTAATACCAAAAAACTTGAACATTTTTGAGACGGGTACCCGTGCGGTTGAAACGAGCTTATCCGTCAGTACTCCGAAAGATGGATCATCGGAAGCATTCACATTGAAAGAAAATCAAAACGAAGTGGAAATAAAAGGTGAAAAGAATGGAAAGGCAGAACTCGTTTATGATTTTGCCGGATTTCCAGTTAAAAAAACGAAAGTAAATGTCCTGCCTGATTTGAAAGTGGTTCCCGGCGGGCAGTCCATTGGTGTAAAGCTTCATTCCGTTGGTGTATTGGTCGTGGGTTTTCATCAAATCAATACCTCTGAAGGCAAAAAATCGCCCGGTGAAGCAGCCGGAATCGCGGTAGGCGACATTATCACCGAAATCAACGGCACGAAAATCGAAAAAATGAATGACATTACCCCTTTTATTCAAAAGGCCGGGAAAACAGGAGAAACCTTACATCTGTCGATTAAAAGAGATAAACAGGAAATCAAAACGAAGCTCGTTCCGAAAAAAGATCAGGCTGAAGACAAATACAGAATCGGCTTATATATCAGGGACTCTGCCGCAGGAATCGGCACAATGACTTTTTTCGAGCCGAAATCGAAAAAATACGGAGCGCTTGGTCACGTGATTTCAGACATGGATACGAAAAAACCGATCGTTGTTGAAAAAGGGCAAATTGTGAAATCGACCGTCACCTCGATTGAAAAAGGAACAGGTGGAAATCCCGGAGAAAAACTGGCCCGTTTCGCATCAGAACGAAAAGTGATCGGCGATATCAACAGAAACAGTCCATTCGGAATCTTCGGGACGCTTCACGAGTCAATCAAAAACCGCATCGCTGACAAAGCCATTCCGATTGCATTTTCAGATGAAGTAAAAGAAGGTCCTGCCCAAATTTTAACGGTTATTGAAAACGATAAAGTCGAGAAATTCGATATTCAGGTCGTCAGTACGACACCTCAGAAGTTTCCGGCCACAAAAGGCATGGTGCTGAAAATCACCGACCCGAGGCTGTTGAGTAAAACAGGAGGCATCGTTCAAGGGATGAGCGGAAGCCCGATCATCCAAAACGGAAAGATCATTGGCGCCGTAACCCACGTTTTCGTCAATGATCCGACGAGCGGATACGGCGTGCATATTGAATGGATGCTGTCTGAAGCGGGAATCGATATTTATAAAAAAGAAAAAGCAAGCTGACTGCTGCCGGATTCCTCCGGCAGTTTTTGTTTTCGCCTTTTTTTCTTGAGCGTTGTGCGTTAAAATGAAAGAAGAAAAGATTTTTCGACAAATTCACGTTCCCCGGTTTGTCAAGTCGCATTTTAAGTCGAAAAATCGAGAAAATCAGAAAAAAACAGAGAAAAAGCTAGACATACCACTATTATTGGAAAAATCCTTTTTTAAAAAAGGGAATAAAGTGGTGCTGTCGAATTAAACATATTAGAAAAAGAATGATGAAATTTATCAACATACACATTGGGGAGGAAGAAACGTGGAGAAAATTAAAGTATGTGTTGCTGATGATAACAGGGAGCTTGTTGGCCTATTAAGCGAATATATCGAGGGACAAAGCGACATGGAAGTGCTTGGTGTCGCATACAACGGACAGGAATGCCTTTCTTTGTTTAAAGACAAAGAGCCCGACGTGCTTGTGCTGGATATTATCATGCCTCATCTCGACGGATTGGCCGTTCTTGAGAGGCTGAGGGAATCACAGCTTAAAAAGCAGCCGAATGTCATCATGCTGACGGCGTTCGGCCAGGAAGACGTGACGAAAAAAGCTGTAGATTTGGGCGCGTCGTATTTTATTTTGAAGCCTTTTGATATGGAGAACTTAGTCGGCCATATCCGCCAGGTCAGCGGAAACGGATCTCAATTGACACACCGTGCCCCGTCTTCTCAAAGCAGTGTGCTTCGGCCGCAGCCGGAATCGCCGAAGAAAAACCTGGATGCCAGCATCACGACTATCATCCACGAAATCGGCGTACCCGCTCATATAAAAGGCTATTTATACTTAAGAGAAGCCATCTCCATGGTGTATAACGACATCGAACTGCTCGGGAGCATTACAAAAGTGCTTTATCCTGATATCGCCAAAAAATTCAACACGACTGCAAGCCGCGTCGAACGGGCGATTCGCCACGCCATCGAAGTCGCATGGAGCAGAGGCAACATCGACTCGATTTCGTCACTTTTCGGCTACACAGTCAGCATGTCAAAAGCAAAGCCGACCAATAGTGAGTTCATCGCGATGGTCGCAGATAAGCTGAGACTGGAGCATAAGGCTTCTTAAACAGGTGATTATTCGGCATTTGCTGAATTTGTGCAAGTGAACCTCGTCTTTGTAGACGAGGTTATTTTTTTGCGAAAATGTTCTGGTTACAATGAGAGCTGCAAAAACAGTGCATATGATGTAAAATCATCCCTCGCTTTGAGAGTACCAATATATTGGAAATTAGACACTTTTTATACAAGTTTAACTATTATACGATGAAATATGGGAAACGGAGGATTTAAGAGGCCTTCGAAGCCAATCTCGAGTTAAAAGTATGAAAAAAGCGGGTGGTATGATGATCTTTTCGAAAACAGATCTTCGCTATTATCTCGAACAAGACAAGAAAGCGTTAGGAATCTCAAGTCGAAAAAGGCCTAAATGGTTTGGTGATGATATTTGGAAGTATCAGATAGCCTTGCGCAAACATGAATATTACACAAATGTCAACTCCAAGGTGTTCAAGCATGTTTACCGGTATCTGCATAAAAAGAGAGGATTGAAGCTCGGGTTTGACATCCCGGTGAATGTTTTCGGTCCGGGGTTGAGGATCAACCATTACGGTTTGCTCATCGTAAACAGCAATGCAAAAATAGGTGCAAACTGTGACATTCATCAAGGAGTTAACATCGGACAAAATCACGCTCACCACGATGTTCCCACAATCGGAGACAATGTCTGGATCGGGCCGGGAGCAAAACTCTTTGGCGGCATTCACATTGCCGACGGCATTTCGATTGGCGCAAACGCCGTAGTCAACAAATCTTTCACTGAGGAAAACATTACAATAGCCGGTGTGCCTGCCAAAAAGATTAAAGAGGCGCCGTCAACAAGGGACCGGAAGCGGGCTGTGCAGCAGCAAATCTAAGCATAAGAACTGTGGAAGGAGCAGCGCCACTGACCATCCGCTTCATGAAGGAGGAGGGCTTTTATTAAATAAAAGAGTATTTGTTCTTGCATTCCTGCAAGTTCTGATAAAAACTACATAGCACGCAGCCGGCTTGCGGCGCATCCGTCTATTTTTCAAAGTTTGTCTCACGCCCTGTGAATTGCTGTCATAGACTGAATCTATAAAGCGAAAGCCGCATAAAACGTCTTTTTTCTTATGAAAAAGGCGTTTTTTTATACAAAAAAATAAAAATGATGAAAAAGATCTGATTTCTTCCAATTTCTAACCACTTTTCGCCTTGGGTAGATCGTTTGTCACAGACGTTTTTGAGCGGATGGCTTCTAACAATTCGGAAATCCTTGGGGAATTGGACGGGGGAATCGGGCGAAAACCTGCTGCAACGGCCTGCTTTACAGCCGCCGGGTATTAAAGATAAGGTACGGGGTGTAAAAAATTCAGCGGGTGAGGTGGTCGACATGAAGAAAGGAGTCATCCTTGTTTTGTTCGCTATGCTGCTATTGGCAGGCTGCGGCACAACGCAACATAAGGGGCAAAGCGGCGATGAGAGCCGAAAAGGAACAGGCGAGGAAACGCTCGTGAAAGAAGGCACCTTTGTCGGTTTGGCGGACCAGCATACCGTCGCCGTCAATATTGACGGCAAAGAAACGACGTTTCAGGTCCCTCCCGATAAACGGGACAGATATAAAGGGATCAAGGATGGTACAAAGGTGGAAGTGGAGTATACGAAAGCAGAGGACGGAACATTACAGCTTGAAGATATGAAAAAGAAAGAATGATCGTTTGCAAAAAGGGATTGTAGGAGGAACAAATCGTGAAACTGTTAATGAGGAGTTTTGTTTTGCTGCTGTTTTCGTTTATGGCGGTTTTTCCAGCTGCTTTTGCGGCTGAGCCGCTTTCCGGGAAGACGGTATATGTTGACGCAGGTCACGGAGGCGAAGACAGCGGTGCGGTCGGAAACGGGCTGCTTGAGAAAGATGTCAACCTTGAAGTGGCAAAGCTGGTTGATGAAAAGCTGAAGGGAGAGGGAGCCGACACGGTTGCCTCAAGAACGGATGATACGTTTTTGACGCTGGAAGACCGGGTGGCCAAAGCGAGCAAGAATGCTTCAGACTTGTTGATCAGCATTCATGCAAACTCGGCCGTCCCTGAAGCGTCAGGTACAGAAACATATTTCGATTCTACGTATCAAGCCGCTGATAGCGAACGGCTGGCGTCTAACATTCAAGAACGGCTTCCGGATGCGCTGGGCACTCGGGACAGAGGTGTAAAAGAATCAGGGTTTTATGTCATCAAAAATTCTCAAATGCCGAGTGTTTTAGTCGAACTGGGCTTTATTACAAACAAAACGGATGCAGATAAACTCGAAAGTCCGGAATATCAGGAAAAAGCTGCAGGCGCGATTGCTGACGCTGTCGTATCTTATTATGAATAACAAAAGGAGCCCCGGTATATGACCGGGGTTCTTGTGTTATGTTTATGTTAAAAGAGGCCTTATGTGTGGAAAGAAAACAGTAAGACCTTCATAATGAGATATAAACTTGCAATTCTTGTAGAGGTGAACCAGAAATGACGAAAATATTTGCACACAGAGGGGCTTCCGGAACTTTTCCCGAAAATACAATGGCGGCGTTTAAGCGCGCGGCGGCCATCGGTGCAGACGGCATCGAATTGGATGTACAAATGGCAAAAGACGGACGTCTTGTTGTGATACATGATGAAAAGCTTGACAGGACGACTTCACTGAAAGGATATGTGAAAGATCTTACATATGAGGAGATAAAGCGTGGAGATGCAAGCCACCGCTTTGCCGACAAGACCGGTTCTGTCCCGGTGCCGACCCTTGAAGAAGTGTTTGAGTGGGCGGCAGATGCTGACTTTCTTCTCAATGTGGAATTGAAAAACAGCATTATCCGCTATGAAGGAATGGAAGAAAAGGTGATGTCGATGATTGAAGCGTACGGCCTTCAAGACCGGATCATTCTTTCATCATTCAATCATGAAAGCCTTGCGTTATGCAGCAGGCTGAATCCAAGTATCGAATTGGCCGCGCTTTACATGGATGTCATCTACAAGCCGGAGGAGTACATTGACATGATTCCGGCTTCAGGGTTTCATCCGTATCGCCGTTCAATGTCGGATGACACGATCAAAAACGCCCATTTGAAACAAAAAGCAGTCAGGCCGTTCACCATCAACCGAGAAGAGGAGATGAAAAAGCTGATTGCTGCGGGAATTGACGGTTTTTTCACCGATTTTCCCGAAAAAGCGTTAAAATTAAAGGCCGAGATGTGACAAACAAAAAGCCGCAGATATTGTCTGCGGCTTTTCGCTTTCCGTTCACAGAGATCACACCTCGCGGCCGCTCTGCTTTTTTCTGAAACGGGGGCTTACTTGGTTGCGTTTTCTGTCTCTGTATAGAATAAATCCGCCTAATAAATAAAGGCCGCTTCCGAAGCATATGAACCCCGCCAGCCCCTGAAGCCAAAGGATCTGAAACGGGCTGATCAAAACGCCGAAAACAGTGTCGCGCATCAATTTAATTCCGAGAGCAGCCAGGCCTCCCGGGATCAGCAAAACGAGCAGTGCGATCATTCTCCCCATACACGAATCCCCTTAACAATGATTTACCTTTATTGTCTATTTGAAAAAAAAGTTTGTCAAGAAAGGAAAACATGATAACATAGATGTTGTGCAAATTGTTGCAAGTGAACGTGATAGTGTGCAAAATTTTTCATACAAAGGGGTAAAGGGATGATGCAAAAAGTACTGATCGTTGGTGCTGGCAAAGGGGGGACTGCTCTCTTGGATTTGTTGCTGAAAACAAAGACGATGCATATCGAGGCGGTCATCGATAAAAATCCGGAAGCGCCCGGGCTTTTCATCGCGCAAAAAAACGATATCGAAACGGCACTCGACTGGACACCATACATCACAGAACAGATTGATATCATCATTGAAACGACCGGAGACGCCGGCGTGTTAAAGCAGCTGATGCGAAAAAAGCACGACAGAACGATCGTGGTGCCGGGATCGCTCGCTTATATCATCTCTCAGCTGATGAATGAAAAGCAGCAGCTCATCCAAATGTTAAAAGAGCAGACGTATAAACACGACCGTATTTTCAACTCGATGAATGACGGCATGATCTTTATCGACATTAACGAAGAGATCATTTTGTTTAACAAAATGGCGGAAGTTATGACCGGAACAAAGCGCAGCGAAGCGATCGGCCAGCATATTCAAAACGTGATCCCGACGACGAAGCTGCCGCGCATTCTCAATACGAGAGAGCCTGAGTATCATCAAAAACAATTTCTCCATCCGAACAGGCAGATTGTCACGACCCGAATTCCGATTATTGATGACGGAGGAACGCTGCTCGGGGCGCTCAGCATATTTAAGGACATTACCGATGCGGTCGAGCTGGCTGAAGAGGTGACCAACCTGAAGGAAGTCAGAACGATGCTTGAAGCGATCATTCAATCTTCCGATGAAGCGATATCTGTCGTTGATGAAAACGGAAACGGGATGATGATCAACAGGGCGTATAGGAAGATGACGGGGCTGACAAAAGATCAGGTGATCGGGAAGCCGGCTAATACCGACATCTCCGAAGGTGAAAGCATGCATTTGAAAGTGCTTGAAACGAGGCGCCCGGTCAGAGGTGTCAGAATGAAAGTCGGCCCCAATAAAAAAGAAGTGATCGTTAATGTCGCGCCGATTATCGTCGACGGCATTTTAAAAGGGAGCGTCGGCGTCATTCACGATGTATCAGAAATTCAATCGCTCACAAACGAGCTGAACAGAGCACGCCAGATTATCCGTACACTCGAGGCGAAATATACATTTGCCGACATCATCGGGTCAAGCGAGCAGATGCTCGTCGCGCTGGAACAGGCGAAATTGGGGGCGAAGACGCCTGCGACGATTTTGCTGAGAGGCGAATCAGGAACGGGGAAAGAGCTTTTTGCCCATGCCATACATAACGAAAGTGACCGAAAGTATAATAAGTTTGTCCGCGTCAATTGTGCGGCCATTTCGGAATCACTGCTTGAATCAGAGCTGTTCGGCTATGAAGAAGGCGCTTTTTCAGGTGCGCGTCGCGGCGGGAAAAAAGGATTCTTTGAAGAGGCGAACAACGGAAGCATTTTCTTGGATGAAATCGGCGAGCTCTCGCAAAACACACAAGCGAAGCTCCTCCGCGTTCTTCAGGAAAAAGAAATCGTCAGAGTTGGCGGAACTAAACCGATCCCTGTGAACGTCCGGGTCATCGCAGCGACAAACGTCAATATTGAAAAGGCGCTTGCTGAAGGCCGGTTTCGCGAAGATTTGTATTACCGGATCAATCGCTATCCGATATCGATTCCGCCGCTCAGGCAGCGGAAAGAGGATATCGAAGCCTTGAGCAGGCATTTGATTGGGAAGATCAACCAAGAATACGGACGCAATGTAAAGGGGCTTACAAACAACGCGCTCAAATCGTTAAAAGCGCGGAAGTGGCCGGGGAATGTCAGAGAGCTTGAAAATGTCCTCGAGCGGGCGATGATCTTTTTAAAACCGCAAATGGAATGGATTGATCTCGAGCATCTGCCTGAAGCAGACCTTCCGAAAAAAAAGGTGGAAGCCGGAGCGGCTTTCCCTGAAGTTGAAGACGAAAAGCTGTCTGATGCGGTTGAGCGGTTTGAAGCCCATGTCATTAAAGAAACGCTTGATAAGCATCAATACAACAGAACGAAAACGGCAAAAGCGCTTGGAATCAGTATTCGCAATCTCTATTACAAAATGGATAAATACAATCTTGCAAAAGATAGCATGCAATAAATTGCAAAATGAGTGCAAAATCATGCAAACTGTAAACAGGTTCACAGTACCGAACCGCTTTTTTCATACTGGCACGAAACTTGCATGATATAGTGGGCGGATGTTTGCTTAGAAAGGTGGGTACTATGAAGCTGAAACAATTATTGCAAAAAGCGGCGGAGCTTGACAATAAAACGGTCGCCGTCGCACATGCAGAAGATGACGAAGTGCTGCAAGCGGTCAAGCTTGCGGTCGACAAGCAATTTGCCCGGTTCTTGCTGATTGGGCACAGAGAAAAGATTAGACATATGATGTCAGAACAGAACATTTCAAAACGGCACGTTGATATCATTCACTCGGAATCGCCGGCGGATTCGGCAAGAATTGCCGTTCAAGCTGTCAAAAGCGGCAATGCGGATGTTCTCATGAAGGGGAATGTCCCGACAGCTGTGCTATTAAAAGCCGTTTTGAATAAAGAGTACGGGCTCCGTTCCTCGAATGTGCTGTCACATGTAGCGGCATTTGAAGTCAGCGGGTTTGAGAGGCTGATTTATGTAACAGATGCGGCAATGAATATCAGCCCAAAGCTTGATGGGCTGAAGCAGATTTTAGAAAACGCAGTCGGCGTGGCGAGAGCGGTCGGTGTGCAAATGCCGAAAGTCGCTTGTCTCGCCGCGGTGGAAACGGTGAATCCCGCGATGGAAACGACATTGAATGCAGCTGCCTTGACGCAGATGAATCATCGGGGCCAAATCAAAAACTGCATCGTTGACGGGCCTCTTGCGTTGGATAACGCGATATCACCGCTTGCCGCCCGGCATAAAAACATTTCCGGGATCGTAGCAGGCGAGGCCGATATCCTGCTTGTTCCTTCAATTGAAACAGGCAATGTCCTTTACAAATCATTGATTCATTTTGCGGGTGCGAAAGTGGGAGCCATTTTAGCAGGGGCAAAAGCGCCCATCGCCTTGACAAGCAGGGCCGATTCCGCAGAAAACAAGTTGTATTCGATTGCTTTGGCGCTGTGTACGTCTGAAGCACGACATGAGGAGGAATAAAAAATGGAACTATTTCGATATATGGAACAGTATGACTACGAGCAATTGGTATTTTGCCAAGATAAACAGTCCGGTTTAAAAGCGATCATCGCGATTCATGATACGACGCTCGGGCCAGCTCTCGGCGGCACGAGAATGTGGACATACGAAAGTGAAGAAGCCGCAATTGAAGATGCGCTGCGCCTTGCGCGGGGAATGACCTATAAAAATGCGGCGGCCGGACTGAATCTCGGAGGAGGCAAAACGGTTATTATCGGCGATCCGCGCAAAGATAAAAATGAAGAAATGTTCCGCGCTTTCGGCCGTTACATTCAAGGGTTGAACGGCAGATACATCACCGCGGAAGACGTCGGCACAACCGTTGAAGATATGGACATCATTCATGACGAAACTGATTTCGTTACAGGCATTTCACCTGCTTTCGGTTCATCAGGAAATCCTTCTCCTGTAACAGCTTACGGGGTATATAAAGGGATGAAGGCGGCGGCAAAAGCGGCCTTCGGGACAGATTCGCTTGAAGGCAAAACCGTTGCCGTCCAAGGCGTCGGAAACGTGGCCTACAACCTGTGCCGCCATCTCCACGAAGAAGGCGCGAAACTGATTGTGACCGACATCAATAAAGAAGCGGTCGAACGTGCAGTCGCCGAATTCGGCGCCCGGGCCGTCGATCCGGATGATATTTATTCACAGGAATGCGATATATATGCGCCGTGTGCCCTCGGAGCGACAATCAACGATGATACGATTCCACACCTGAAAGCAAAAGTGATTGCCGGGGCAGCCAACAACCAGCTGAAAGAAACCCGCCACGGGGATCAAATCCACGACATGGGCATCGTTTATGCCCCGGACTACGTCATCAATGCCGGCGGCGTCATCAATGTCGCTGACGAGCTTTACGGCTATAATTCGGAGCGCGCGCTGAAAAAAGTCGAAGGCATCTACGGAAACATTGAACGCGTTCTTGAAATTTCGAAACGCGACCGCATTCCGACATACTTGGCTGCAGACCGCCTGGCGGAAGAACGAATTGAGCGCATGCGCCAATCGAGAAGTCAATTTTTGCAAAACGGCCATCACATTTTAAGCAGACGTTAATATCATAACCCCTATTCACTATTGGAGGTTTTAAATCAATGCAGGTACAGGAAAAACGTATTCTCGTCATCAATCCGGGATCAACATCTACAAAGATCGGCGTTTTTCATGATGACCGTTCGATTTTCGAAAAATCAATCCGTCATGACGAGGCTGAGTTACAGCAATACGAGACCATTATTGATCAATATTCGTTCAGAAAACAGGCGATACTCGAAACCCTGCATGAACAGGGAATCAATATTTCTAAATTTGATGCCGTTTGCGCCCGGGGAGGGCTGCTTCGACCGATTGAAGGCGGGACTTATGAAGTCAATGATGCGATGATCGTCGATTTGAAAAACGGCTATGCGGGGCAGCATGCATCAAACCTCGGGGGCATCATCGCCAGGGAGATTGCCGATGGATTAAATATTCCCGCTTTTATCGTTGACCCTGTTGTTGTGGACGAAATGGCCCCTATCGCAAAAATTTCCGGCACGCCGGCTATTGAAAGGCGCAGTATTTTTCACGCACTCAACCAAAAAGCTGTCGCAAGGAAAGCGGCCTGGCAGTTCGGGAAGCGGTATGAAGATATGAAAATGATCATCACCCACATGGGAGGCGGCATTACGATCGGCGTCCATTGCCACGGACGGGTGATCGATGTCAACAACGGCCTTCACGGGGAAGGTCCGCTCAGTCCCGAGCGGGCCGGAACCATTCCTGCGGGCGATCTGATCGATATGTGCTTTTCCGGCGAATATACGAAAGACGAGCTGATGAAAATGCTTGTCGGCGGCGGAGGGCTTGCCGGCTATCTCGGCACGACGGATGCGGTAAAAGTTGAGAAAATGATCAAGGAAGGCGATCAAAAGGCTGCGCTCATCTATGAAGCGATGGCTTATCAAATCGCCAAAGAAATCGGGGCGGCCAGCGCCGTCTTAAAAGGCGAAGTCGATGCCATTATTTTGACAGGCGGACTGGCATACGGAAAATCGTTTATTTCCTCGATCAGACAATACATAGACTGGATTTCGGATGTCGTCGTCTTTCCGGGAGAAAATGAGCTTCAAGCATTGGCTGAAGGTGCATTTCGCGTATTGAACGGCGAAGAAGAGGCAAAACAGTATCCGAACCAGAGGAGGGATAGTCATGGCAACTGAATACGATCTCGTGATTCTCGGAGGGGGCACAGGCGGCTATGTGGCTGCCATCAGAGCTTCACAGCTCGGGCTGAAAACAGCCGTCGTTGAAAAGCGGAAACTCGGCGGTACGTGCCTTCATAAAGGCTGCATCCCGTCGAAAGCGCTCCTTAGAAGCGCGGAAGTTTACAGGACAGCAAAAAAGGCGGACGAATTCGGAGTGGTCATTCCTGAAGTCGGACTGCGGTTTTCTCAAGTTCAAAGCAGAAAACAAAAAATAATTGACCAGCTGTACAACGGAGTCAAACACTTGATGAAAAAAGGAAAGATCGATGTTTACGAAGGAATCGGACGGATCCTCGGGCCGTCGATTTTCTCCCCGAACCCGGGGACGGTTTCCGTTGAGATGGCGAACGGGGATGAAAATGAGATGCTCATACCGAAAAACGTCATCATCGCCACAGGCTCAAGGCCCAGGTCGCTGCCAGGGCTTGAGCTTGACGGGGAAAGCGTTCTGTCATCCGACGAAGCGCTTGAACTTGAGCAGCTTCCGGCTTCCATGCTGATTGTCGGAGGAGGTGTCATCGGAATCGAGTGGGCTTCCATGCTGTGTGATTTCGGTGTTGATGTGACCGTCATTGAGTATGCAGACCGGATTTTACCGACTGAGGATGCCGATATTTCTAAAGAAATGCAGACGCAGCTAGTGAAAAAAGGCATCACAATCATCACGGGAGCAAAAGTGCTGCCCGACACATTGGCAAAAGGCGATACGGTCAGCATTCAAGCGGAAAAAGACGGAGAAAAACAGACCTATTCCGCTGAGAAAATGCTCGTATCGGTCGGAAGGCAGGCAAATGTTGAAGGGATCGGTCTGGAAAACACGGATATCCAGGTGGAAAACGGCTTTATCGTGACAAACAGCATGTACCAGACAAAAGAATCCCACATCTATGCGATAGGAGATGTGATCGGCGGCCTTCAGCTTGCACATGCAGCTTCCCACGAAGGGATTACGGCCGTTGAGCATATTGCAGACGAGAACCCGCACGCCATCGATTATTCGCTTGTCTCAAAATGCATCTATTCAAGCCCTGAAGCCGCATCGGTCGGCTTGACAGAGGATGAGGCGAAGGCGCAGGGCAAGAGCGTCAAAGTAGGTAAATTTCCGTTTCAGGCGATTGGGAAAGCGCTCGTGTACGGAGAGACGGACGGCTTTGTCAAAATCGTCGCCGATCGCGAAACAGATGATATTTTGGGCGTTCACATGATCGGCCCGCATGTGACAGACATGATATCCGAAGCCGGTCTGGCAAAGGTGCTTGACGCCACCCCGTGGGAAGTCGGACAAACGATCCACCCGCATCCGACGCTTTCGGAGGCGATCGGAGAAGCCGCCCTTGCCGTAGATGGAAAAGCGATTCATTTTTAGAAAGCATGAAGGAGTGAAAAAAATGGGCAATAACCGTCATGAAGCAGTGGGATTAACAGATGAACAAGCAATCGACATGTACAAAACCATGCTTTTAGCCAGAAAACTCGATGAGCGGATGTGGCTCTTAAATCGTTCAGGCAAAATTCCTTTTGTCATCTCTTGTCAAGGACAGGAAGCAGCCCAGGTCGGAGCGGCTTTCGCTTTAGACCGGGAGAACGATTATGCGCTTCCGTATTACAGGGATATGGGCGTTGTGCTTGCTTTTGGAATGACGGCAAAAGATTTAATGCTGTCGGCGTTTGCAAAAGCCGAGGACCCGAATTCAGGAGGAAAGCAGATGCCGAGCCACTTCGGCCAAAAGAAAAACAGGATCGTCACGGGCTCTTCGCCGGTGACAACGCAAGTTCCGCATGCGGTGGGTGTAGCGCTTGCCGGAAGGCTTGACAAGAAAGACATCGCGACTTTTGTGACGTTCGGCGAAGGCTCTTCAAACCAGGGGGACTTCCATGAAGGAGCGAACTTTGCCGCCGTGCATAAGCTTCCCGTCATTTTTATGTGTGAAAACAATAAATATGCCATCTCGGTTCCTTACGAAAAGCAGGTGGCTTGTGAAAACATTTCCGACCGTGCCGTCGGTTACGGCATGCCTGGCGTGACCGTTGACGGAAATGATCCGCTTGAAGTCTACAAAGCGGTTAAAGAAGCAAGGGAACGGGCCGGAAGAGGCGAAGGTCCGACATTAATCGAAACGATATCATACCGGCTGACCCCGCACTCCAGCGATGATGACGATCGAAGCTACAGAGAGCGCGAAGAGGTGGCGGAGGCGAAGAAAAATGATCCGCTTAACAAATTCGCACAATACTTAAAAGAAGCAGGGCTTCTGGATGACCAGTCTGAGAAGCAAATGTCGGATGAGATCACAACCATCGTCAATGAAGCAACAGATTATGCTGAACATGCACCTTATGCAGATCCGGAAGATGCGCTGCGGCATGTTTATGCGGAGTAAGGGGGAAGAACAATGCCAGTTATGTCATATATAGATGCTGTCACTTTGGCTTTGAAAGAAGAAATGGAAAAGGATCCCCGCGTCTTTGTTTTAGGGGAGGATGTCGGCAAAAAAGGCGGTGTGTTCAAGGCGACAGCCGGTCTTTACGACCAGTTCGGCGAAGAGCGGGTGATGGACACACCTTTGGCGGAATCCGCAATTGCCGGCGTCGGAATCGGGGCTGCCATGTACGGGATGAGACCGGTCGCCGAAATGCAGTTTGCTGATTTTATCATGCCGGCTGTCAACCAGATTATTTCGGAAGCGGCAAAAATCCGCTACCGCTCCAACAATGACTGGAACTGTCCGATCGTCATCCGCGCACCTTACGGCGGAGGCGTGCACGGTGCGCTGTACCATTCACAGTCGGTTGAAGCCGTGTTTGCCAACCAGCCCGGACTGAAAATCGTCATGCCTTCGACGCCTTATGATGTCAAAGGGCTTTTGAAAGCGGCCATCCGCGATGATGATCCTGTGCTGTTCTTCGAACATAAACGTGCATACCGGCTGATCAAAGGCGAAGTGCCGAGTGACGACTATGTGTTGCCGATCGGAAAGGCGGACGTGAAGAGGGAAGGCGACGACATTACCGTCATCACATACGGATTGTGCGTCCATTTCGCCCTTCAGGCTGCCGAGCGGCTTGCCAAAGACGGGATTTCCGCACATATCCTTGATTTAAGAACGGTATATCCGCTCGATCAGGAAGCGATTATTGAAGCGGCTTCCAAAACGGGCAAAGTGCTTCTGATGACCGAGGATACGAAGGAAGGCAGCATTATGAGTGAAGTAGCCGCGATCATTTCAGAGCATTGCCTGTTCGATTTGGATGCGCCGATTAAGCGGTTGGCGGGCCCTGACGTCCCGGCAATGCCGTATGCTCCTACAATGGAAAAATTCTTTATGGTCAATCCGGATAAAGCAGAAACAGCGATGAGAGAATTGGCCGAGTTTTAATATAGCGAAGGAGGACATATCGTATGGCAGTGGAACAAATGACAATGCCGCAGCTCGGAGAGAGCGTGACTGAGGGAACCATCAGCAAATGGCTCGTCAGCGTCGGAGATCACGTCAACAAATACGATCCGATTGCTGAAGTGATGACGGATAAGGTCAATGCTGAAGTCCCTTCATCGTTCACGGGAACGATTACCGAGCTTGTCGGGAAGGAAGGCGAAACTCTGCAAGTCGGAGACGTCATCTGCAAAGTCGAAACAAATGAAGATGCGAAACCGGAGGCTGAGGCTGTTTCAAAGCCAGATCAAGCGGAAGCGGAGCCGGCCAAACCGGAGGCGAAAGATACATCTCAGAAAAAACGTTTTTCTCCGGCGGTGCTGAGACTTGCCGGAGAGCACAACATCGATTTGGAGCAGGTGGAAGGTACCGGTGCGGGCGGACGGATCACAAGAAAAGACATCCAGCGTATCATTGCTACCGGAGCTGTTCCTCAAGCTGATGCAACGCCGGAAAAACAGCCGGATGCAAATGCCGGGGGAATGAGCGAACCTGCTCAAAAACCGGCGCAAGCCGCCCCTCAAGCTGCACCGCCTCAAAGTGCAGCCGGAGACGTCGAGATTCCTGTGACTGGAATCCGTCATGCGATTGCGACCAACATGGTCAGAAGCAAGCATGAAATCCCTCATGCCTGGACGATGATGGAAGTGGATGTCACTAGTCTTGTGAGCTATCGTAACAAAATAAAAGACGAATTCAAGAAAAAAGAGGGCTTCAGCCTGACCTTTTTCGCGTTCTTTGTCAAAGCGATCGCACAGGCGCTGAAGGAATTCCCGCAAATGAACAGCATGTGGGCCGGAGATAAAATCATTCAGAAAAAAGACATCAACATCTCAATTGCAGTAGCGACTGAGGATGCGTTATACGTTCCTGTCATCAAGCATGCCGATGAAAAAACGATTAAAGGCATCGCAAGAGAAATCTCCGAACTGGCTCATAAGGTCAGAAGCGGCAAGCTGACCGGCGGGGATATGAGCGGGGGTACGTTTACGGTCAACAATACCGGTTCGTTCGGATCGGTTCAGTCGATGGGGATCATCAACCATCCGCAGGCGGCCATTCTGCAGGTTGAATCGATCGTCAAGCGTCCCGTCGTCATGGAGCATGGCATGATCGCGGTCAGGGATATGGTGAACCTGTGCTTATCCCTCGATCACAGAGTGCTTGACGGCCTCATTTGCGGCAGATTCCTTGCCCGTGTGAAAGAGATTCTGGAACAAATCGATGATCATACGTCCATCTATTAAAAAAGAAAAAGCCGGCCCGTTAAGGGTCAGCTTTTTTCTTTTTCTAAGGGGGCGAGCATACGGAGATGCCCGTTTAGGACCTCGATTGAAGCCGGCGTTGTTGTGCTGATTTCGCCGTCTGTATCGGCTTCCATTGGATGGGCGGTTTCAACTTGAACACTTTGCCCCTGATAATAGGAGAGCTCGCCTTCAAAGGATTCCCATTCGGGATCATCCATTGCAAAAAGCTCTTTCAATGCAGCCAGATTCGTATTCCGGCAGACAAGGATGTCCGCTTTTCCGTCGTTAATGCTCAGCTGCGGAAGGGGGATCTTGTTCGTTCCGATAAATGGTCCGTTCAGCACGACCACCATGACCGCCTCGTCAGTAAACTCTTCTCCGTCAATCGATAGGCGGAAAGAGAAGGGCTCAAGATTGGAGATTGTCCGCAGTGCACTCGTAAAATAACTGATTCTTCCGAGCAGCGCTTTTTCCGTTTGATTGATATGGCTCGAAGCTTCCGTGATCAATCCGATGCCCCAAAAGTTGAGACAATAATGATCATTTGCTTTTAAAACATCGACCGGGACGGGACTTCCATTGACGAGCGCTTCCGCCGCTTTTTCAATGTTCTGGGGAATCCGGAGCGCTCTGGAAAAGTCGTTGCATGTACCGCCCGGGAGAATGCCGATATCAGGCTTGGTGTGAAGCTGACTGATGCCGTTAATGCATTCGTGTACCGTCCCGTCACCGCCTAATATAAACAATTGCCCGATATCCTCCCCGATCTCCCGGCAAAATTCGAACGCATCGCGTTTTTTTCTCGTCGGTTTCACGATGAGTTCGTCTATAGCTTGTGAAAGAATCGGTACGGCAGCACCGAGTGTTTTTTTAACATTTTTTTGCCCTGCATTACCGTTGTATATCAGCATTGCTTTCTTTCGATTCATAAAGTACTCCTTTATTTTATAGGGTCTTTACTTATTTTTCCCCGGGCTGCCCGTGCCATAAACCTGAAGGAACACGAATCGCCTGATTTGCGGTCCGGACGGTTTCAAAGTATCATTAGAACAGATGAGCAAACAGCGGCTTTAGCATGATGCTGAAAGCGGCTAAAAAGGAGAGATCTTAAAGTGAACATGGATTTTAATCTGTTTATGAACGATGTCGTGCGCCAGGCCAGACAGGAAATAACGGCTGCCGGCTACACCGAACTGAAAACGCCTGAAGAGGTTGATGAAGCACTCACGAAAAAAGGCACTACGCTTGTGATGGTCAACTCCGTCTGCGGCTGTGCAGGAGGGATTGCAAGACCTGCCGCCCATCATGCAGTTCATTATGATAAGCGCCCGGATTATCTCGTCACCGTTTTTGCCGGACAAGACAAAGAAGCGACGGCCAGAGCAAGGGAATATTTTGAAGGATATCCGCCTTCTTCTCCGTCATTCGCCCTTTTAAAAGACGGCAAGATTTTAAAAATGGTAGAACGCCATGAAATTGAAGGCTATGAGCCGATGGCTGTCATCACCAAGCTTCAAGGACTGTTTGAAGAATACTGTGAAGAAGTATAAGGGAAATACCGCCTGCCAAAACATATGGCAGGCTTTTTTTGTGTATAAAAATGCTTTTTATATGCAATCGGAAAGATCAGGACACAGGCGTTTAATTGGTATTTAAAGGCTTATTTAAAGGTTTTAAGTTATTTTTCAAAATGGTATTGCATCCGCCTCGGAAAATGTTTAAAATACATAACAACGAATAAATATTCAAACAAACAGGTTCAGGGGGATACACAACATGAAAAAATGGATGTTACTGGTAGTGACAGCATGTGTCACATTTGCATTGACTGCTTGCGGGACGAGCAGCAGCTCTGATGATAAAAAAACATTGGTGATGGGAACTTCCGCCGATTACCCGCCTTTTGAATCGAAAGACGGAGATCAGATTGTCGGTTTTGATGTTGATCTGGCCAATGCACTGGCTGAAAAAACGGGCCATGAAATCGAAGTGAAAGACATGGACTTCAACGGCCTGGTGACCGCTCTTAAAACAAACAAAGTCGACATTGTGCTTTCAGGAATGACGCCGACGCCTAAACGCAAAAAACAGGTCGATTTTTCAAACGTCTACTATACGGCGCACAACATGATCGTTACGAAAAAATCAAGCGGGATCAAATCGCTTGACGATCTGAAAGGAAAAACGGTCGGCGTACAGCTTGGCTCCATCCAGGAAGAAAAAGCGAAGGAGCTCACGCCGGATTACAATTTAAAAGTTGAAAACCGCAACCGCATTTCGGATTTAACTGAAGAAATCAAAGCGGGCCGCTTTGACGCAGCAATCATTGAAGATATCGTTGCCGAAAAATATATTGATAAAAATGAAGAACTGGTTGGCTACAATCTGCCGAAAGAACCGGATGAAAAAGCCGGCTCTGCGATCGCCTTCAAAAAGGGAAGCGGTTTGACCGAGAAGTTCAACAAAGCGCTTGAAGAAATGGAGAAAAGCGGAGAACTTGATAAGCTGAAAGAAAAATGGTTCGGCGGAGAAACAAAAAAGTAAGCGTGAAAAGTTCAACTTTTTGTTGAACTTTTTTTTCTAAAGCGATGTACGCCTCTTTGATGATGAGGCGGGAGAGGGAGAGTCATCATGAATTTTCTTGATTTTTCTAGTACAATACCTGAAATGCCTTTCATCCTGGAAGGCTTGGGCGTTACCTTAAAAGTGGTCGCGGCTGCGGCCGTGCTTGGATTTTTGCTGGGGGTTTTGATTACGCTTTTAAAAATCAGTTCGATCAAGCCCCTCGCATGGATTGCCGACTTTTACACTTCCATATTCCGGGGGACACCGCTCGTTCTGCAGCTGATGATCGTCTATTACGGGCTGCCTCAGGTGCTTGGCTTTGATATTGATGCTTATTGGGCGGCCGTCATCGCATTCGGCTTAAATTCCGCTGCTTATGTATCAGAAATCATCAGAGCCGGAATCAATGCGATCGACAAAGGGCAAAAAGAGGCGGCGATGGCGCTGGGCGTCCCGTATGCAAAGATGATGAAGGATCTCTTGATGCCGCAGGCCTTTAAAAACATCATGCCCGCGCTGATCAACGAATCGATTACACTGACAAAGGAATCGGCTGTTGTCACCGTCATCGGACTCGGCGATATTATGAGACGAAGCTATCAGGCGGGAGCTGCGATCTACAGCCCGCTTGAGCCGATGCTGTTTGCGGGCCTCATCTACTATGTGCTCGTTTTGATCCTGACGTTTGTCGGCAAAGCGATTGAAAGGAAGCTGAATGTCAATGATTAATGTTCGCAATCTCTCAAAATCTTTCGGAAAGCACGAGGTGCTTAAACATATTTCCGTTTCCTTTGAAAAAGGCGAAGTAGCCGCTGTCATCGGTCCGTCGGGCTCAGGCAAGTCAACGTTTCTGCGTTGCTTAAACCTGCTCGAAAAGCCGACGGAGGGCAGCATTTTCATTCAGGATCAAGAGATTACAAGCCCGAAAACAAATGTGCTGAAAATCAGAGAGAACATCGGCATGGTCTTTCAGCATTTTCATTTGTTTCCGCATAAAACGGTTCTTGAAAATATTACGTATGCACCTGTCCATGTCAAAAAAGAAAGCAAACAGGAGGCAGCGAAAAAAGCGGAAGAACTGCTTGAGAAAGTGGGGCTTATCGATAAAAAAGATGATTATCCGAACCGTTTATCAGGGGGGCAAAAGCAGCGCGTCGCGATTGCGAGGGCGCTGGCGATGAATCCGGATATCATGCTGTTTGACGAGCCGACATCAGCCCTTGATCCCGAAATGGTCAAGGAAGTGCTCCAAGTGATGCAGGATTTGGCGAAAACCGGGATGACGATGGTGATCGTGACGCACGAAATGGGATTTGCCAAAGAAGTCGCCGACAGGGTGCTTTTCATGGATGAAGGAACCATTGTCGAAGACGACGATCCTAAAGCGTTTTTTTCTTCTCCAAAATCGAAAAGAGCTCAAGACTTTTTAGAGAAAATACTATAAAATAAGCTGAAGAAGATGCTGATCTTCTTCTTTTTTATTCATTAAGACTAGCAGAAAAGATTGGGGTTAACGATGTTTAAAATAGGTTATCGCACATTAAAAACAGCGCTTGGAACAGCATTGGCCATCTATATCGCACAGCTGCTCGGCCTCCATAATTTTGTGTCGACAGGGATCATCACGATCCTCTGTATTCAAGTGACGAAAAAGCGGTCCCTTCAGGCATCATGGGCCCGGTTTGCGGCATGCATTCTTGCGATCGGCTTTTCATACGCGTTTTTTGAACTGATCGGCTATCATCCGGCTGTCATCGGTCTGATGCTGCTGTTTTTTATTCCAACAACCGTTCTTCTGAAAATAAAAGAAGGAATCGTCACAAGTTCGGTCATCATTCTTCACCTTTATATGTCGGAAGGGATCACCCTTTCTCTCGTTTGGAACGAATTCCTCATCATCATTACGGGAATCGGCGTTGCCCTGCTGATGAATTTGTACATGCCGAGCCTCGATAAAGAGCTCAAACAGTATCAGCAGAAAATCGAAGATAACTTTGCCAAGATTTTTGAAGAAATCGAACGCTATTTACTGACCGGGGAACAGGACTGGACGGGAAAAGAGATTCCTGAGACGCACCGTTTGATCAATGAAGCGAAGACCCTGGCATACCGCGACGTGGAAAATCATTTTCTCAGGCACGAAAACCTCTATTATCACTATTTTAAAATGAGAGAAAAGCAATTTGAAATTATCGAAAGGGTGCTGCCGAAAATCACGTCGATTTCGATGACGGTTGAACAGGGGCAGATGATCGCAGCGTTTCTTCATGATTTAAGAGGGGCCATCCATCCCGGAAATACGGCTCATAAATTTTTGAAGCGGCTCGTGAAAATGAGAGAGGAAATTGACGAGATGGAGCTGCCGACGACACGCGAAGAATTTGAAGCGCGCGCTGCTCTTTTCAATTTTCTCGGCGAAATGGAACAGTATCTTGTAATTAAGAGTTACTTTAAAGGAATTAAATCTCCTGCATAACCGCATGAGTTTCTCCTTCATTGGTCAATCTAATGAAACGGGGAGAAACCCGTGCGGTTTTTTCTATTCTCGCGGAAGCCTAAGCCCGAAAAAAACAGGCGTTTTTCTGAAAAAAGAATCGCCTGCTTTCATGATCTGTATTAGAAAATCATGCTGATTCCGGTAAGCAGAGTGGTCAGCACCATGACGCCGATCATTAAAATAACCATGAATTTGATGAATTTTCGAGACAAACTTTTCACCTCTGTTTTTTAATCTCCCATTATTTTATACTGCTTTTTTTCATCGGACAAGTTTCGTGTAATAATCAAATAGAGAAGGAGCAGAACGTGATGAATATGTTTGAAAGAGTCGACGATTTAAACAACAGCCGCCAAAAAGCTTCACTCGGGGGCGGACAGGAACGGATCGACAGGCAGAAACAAAAAGGCAAACTCACTGCCAGAGAACGAATTGATCTTCTGCTTGATGAGGGAACGTTCACTGAACTGAATGCCTTTGCCAGAAGCCGGCAGCCTGGCAGCCCGTTAGGCGACGGGGTTGTCACGGGATTCGGAAAGATCGACGGACGGCCCGTTTATCTATTTTCCCAGGACTTTACCGTCACCGGCGGAGCGCTCGGAGAAATGCACGCCAAGAAAATAGCGGCCGTCATGGATCTTGCCCTCAAAAATAAGGTCCCTTTCATCGGTATGAACGACTCAGGTGGTGCGAGAATTCAAGAGGGTGTGCTATCATTAGATGGATACGGTCATATTTTTTACCGAAATGTCCTTTGCTCAGGCATCATTCCGCAAATCTCTGTCATTCTCGGCCCTTGTGCAGGCGGCGCGGTTTATTCTCCCGCTTTGACCGATTTCGTTTTCATGAGCGAAAAAACCGGACAGATGTTCATTACCGGTCCGAAAGTCATCAAAACGGCGACAGGCGAAGCTGTCAGCTCCGGAGAATTGGGGGGCGCCTATATACATAATTCAATCAGCGGGAATGCCCATTTTTCCGGGGATTCCGATGAGGCCGTCCTCAAGGAGGTGCGCAAGCTTCTGTCCTACATCCCCCAGAATCACGAAGAAAAGCCTCCCGCCAAGGCGAGAAAGGCGAAAGATCATGATATAAGGCCTGCTCTAATGACGATCCTGCCTGAAGACGGTCAGCGGCCGTATGACGTCAAACAGATTATCGCGGAAATCGCAGACAGCGGAACATTTTTTGAAGTGCAGTGCCATTTTGCCAAAAACGCGGTGATCGGTTTTGCAAGGATATCGGGGGAAACGGCGGCGATCGTGGCCAACCAGCCGAAGTATTTAGCCGGAAGCCTCAGCATGGATGCGGCTGACAAAATCGCCCGGTTTATCCGTTTTTGCGATTCCTTTCAGATCCCGATTTTAACTTTGGTTGACTGTCCCGGTTTTCTTCCGGGCATACGGGAAGAGCACGGCGGGGTGATCAGGCATGGCGCTAAAATCCTTTACGCCTATGCAGAAGCCACTGTCAGCAAGGTGACGGTCATTTTAAGAAAAGCATACGGCGGAGCATATGTTGCTTTAAACAGCAAGGCACTTGGAGCGGATGCCGTGTTTGCGTGGCCGAATGCAGAAATTGCGGTGATGGGCGCTTCGGAAGCTGCAGACGTGCTGTTTGCCAAGGAAATCGAACGATCAGGAGACCCGCAAGCCGCCCGGGAGGAAAAAATCCGGAAGTGCATGCAGGCTTCAAGCCCTTTTACCGCTGCAAGATACGGCATGGTTGACGATATCATCGATCCGAAAGAGACGCGGAAGAAGCTGATCCAAACGTTTGACATGCTGAAGAGCAAAAAAGAAATCCGGCCGGACAAAAAGCATGGAAATATACCGCTTTAAAAAATGGAGGGGAAACTAGCATGAATGAAAAACGTCTGTTAGAAGAGTTTTTAGAACTTGTGCAAATTGATTCCGAGACAAAACATGAAGCTGACATCTGCAAGGTGCTGAAAGAAAAATTTACGGCGCTTGGAATGGATGTCGTGGAAGATAACACCGCGCCAAAAACGGGGCACGGAGCGGGAAACCTCGTGTGCACGCTTCCGGGAACGAAAGAGGCGGACACGATTTACTTTACATCCCACATGGATACGGTCGTACCCGGAAAAGGCGTGAAGCCGGTCATTGAAGCCGGATATGTCAAAACAGACGGCACAACGATTTTGGGAGCTGACGACAAAACAGGGCTTGCAGCGATGCTCGAAGCTGTAAAAGTGCTGAAAGAAAAAAACATTCCGCACGGAACGATCCAGTTTATCATTACGGTCGGTGAAGAATCGGGGCTTGTCGGAGCAAAAGCTTTAGACCGTTCGCTGATCGAAGCCGATTACGGATATGCGCTTGATTCCGACGGGAAGGTCGGCAATATTATCGTAGCAGCGCCGACACAGGCGAAAATTAGAGCAACTGTCTACGGGAAAACGGCTCATGCCGGAGTAGAGCCGGAAAAAGGAGTCTCCGCGATCACGATCGCTTCAAAAGCGATTGCAAAAATGCCGCTTGGCCGCATCGATGAGGAAACGACAGCTAACATCGGCCGCTTTGAGGGCGGAACGCAAACCAATATCGTCTGCGATCAGGTCGAGATTCTCGCTGAAGCCCGTTCGCTTGTTCCAGAAAAAATGGAAAAGCAGACCGAAAAAATGAAGCAGGCGTTCGAAGCAGCCGCCGCCGAAATGGGGGGCAGAGCCGAGGTGGAAATCGAAGTCATGTACCCGGGCTTTAAATACAAAGACGGGGATCTCGTCGTTGAAATCGCCAAAAAAGCCGCCGGGAAAATCGGCCGTCCGTACGAGCTGTTGACGAGCGGCGGGGGAAGCGATGCGAACATCATCGCAGGCCATGGCATTCCGACTGTCAACCTTGCAGTCGGATATGAACAGATCCATACGAAAAACGAAAAAATGCCGATTGAGGAACTTGTTAAAACTGCAGAAATGGTCGTTGCCATTATTGAGGAAGTAGCAAATCCATCATAAACGCGGGGTTTTATGGGGAAAGTCACCGTTTCAGCTCCAGCCGATGGTTTCAGCGGAAACGGCCTCACCATCCCCGAAGTCACGAGAAGGTTGAAGAGAAATACAAAAAAGCTTGCGCCTTTAAAGGCGCAAGCTTTTTTATTTTGTAGCCGATTCAGCAGGCTGAATGGCTTTTTTGTTTTTTTGGTAAACCTGATGAAGAACGACGGATTGAATCGTCAGAAGCAGTCCGCTTGTCAGCCAGTACAGCGGCAGGGCTGCAGGGACATTGATCGAAAAGATCGTCATCATCACAGGGAAAAAGAAGCCCATGATTTTGGCGGACTGCTGAGCCGCCGGATTTGATTGTGCGTTCTGTGCGTTCAGCTTTTGAGACACATAGAACTGGATAAAATACATGAACCCGGCGCATAAAGATACGATAATATCAGAATGCCCGAGGTTAAACCAGAGAAAAGAGTGCGAAGCAATTTCAGGCGTCGAGCGGATCGCATAATAAAAACCGATCAGAATCGGAAACTGAATCAGCATCGGCAGGCAGCCCATCGCCAGCGGGTTGATGTTGTGCTTTTGGTAAAGCTGCATCATCTCCTGCTGAATTTCCCTCTGCTTCACGGGATCTTTCGTCTTTTTTAACCTGCTTTGAATTGCATCCAGCTCAGGCTTGACAAGCGCCATTTTTTCCTGCATTGTCCGCTGTTTTTTATACTGGTTGGCAAACAGCGGAAAGACGAGAACCCGGACGATGATGGTCACAAAAATAATCGACAGTCCGTAGTTTCCGTGGAAAAATCCGGCGATTCCTTTAATCAGCTCTGAAAAAGGCACCACGACATAATGGTTGAAGAAGTTGTCGCTTCCTCCGGTACTGCCGGTGGCTGCCGAAGCTTGTTCACCTATAAACATGGTCATGATCAAAAACATTGCAGTCGCAAACATTTGTTTTAATTTCGTGTTCAACACGTTCTCCTCCTTCTGAATAAAAGGGCCCGTATGCCGGACGCCTTTTCCCGTTTAAATTGAAAGAAGAAGGGAACGGTGGTCTTCATCGTCGTTCGATGAAGCTTTCATGCGAATGACTTTACTTATCCATACCGTAATGCGATGATATAGGATGATGAGAAAATCGATTGCAGAAACAAACTGTATTGCATGATATTCTTCAAACCGTTTCGTTTTCCAGCTGTCTCCTGTACTGCAATCCTTTAGGATGAGGGCGATACCGATCGCCGTCAGTGCGGGAAGGACGATTGTGAAAAACTCAAACAGAAAAAAAGCATCGTTGAAAGATTCAAGAATCATCTTTTATCACTTCCATTTCATTTAACATCTTACTATATGAAAGCCGGGATGTCTAATCAGAGTACCAGGAGGGAGCCGTTTTGTCTGCTGATAAACAAAAGGGGAGAGTCATCTTTCATATCGATATGAACAGCTTTTACGCGTCTGTTGAAATGGCGTATGACCCTTCGCTGAAAGGCAGGCCGCTCGCCATCGCGGGAAATGCGAAGGAGCGGAAAGGAATCGTCGTCACGTGCAGCTATGAGGCGAGAGCACGCGGCGTCAAGCCGCCCATGCCGCTCTGGGAAGCGAAGCGGCTCTGTCCCGAGCTGATCGTCAAGCCGCCGAATTTCGACCGCTACAGAAGCTCTTCAAGAGAAATGTTTCAAATGCTCAGGGAGTATACGGACCTTGTCGAGCCTGTTTCCATTGATGAAGGGTACATGGATTTAACGGACACGCCATACAAAAACCGGGCATATGAAACAGCAAAGGAAATTCAGGAGCGCCTTCAAGAAGAACTGCTGCTTCCGTCAAGCATCGGGATCGCTCCGAATAAATTCCTGGCCAAAATGGCTTCGGATATGAAAAAACCGCTCGGCATTACGATATTGAGAAAGCGCGAAGTGCCCCGGATTCTTTGGCCTATGGACATCAGCGAGATGTACGGAGTCGGCCGGAAAACCGCCGAAAAGCTCAAGACGCTCGATATCGAAAAGATCGGCGATTTGGCTGCCGCAGATGAGTATGCTTTAAAGGGCCTCCTTGGCATCAACGGTCCCCGTTTAAAAAAGAGGGCAAACGGTATCGACACAGGGGAGGTGAATCCCGACAGAATATACGAATTCAAAAGTGTCGGCAATTCCTCGACTCTCCCGCATGACAGCACAGATGAGAAGGAGCTGTTCGGTCTGATTGACAAGCTTTCCGTCTCAGTAAGCGACAGGCTGAAGCGAAAAGAGGTCATGGCAGCAAAAGTGTTCATCATGATTCGCTTTGCGGACTGGACAAACATAACAAGAAGCAAGACCCTCCTGAATCCGACCGATTCAAGAGACGACATTGCGAAGGAAGCGAAAGCCCTTTTCAGGCAGCATTGGCATGGAAGCCCTGTCAGGCTTTTAGGCGTGACGGGAACCGATCTCGTCAATCGAAAGGAAGCCGTCAAACAGCTTGATTTGTTTTCGTTTCATGAGGATGCCAAAGAGGAGCCGATCCAAAAAGTGATGGCCGAACTGAATGAAAAATATGGAACAGACCTCATCAAAAAAGGGATCAGGATCGTGAAGAAAGAAAGCAAAACAAGCGGAACAAGCTTTAACAAAGATTTTTTCCAGGACGAGAGACAAGATCAATAGCTTGAAAATGTAGGTCGAAGTGTGGTAATTTCAATTTAAATAAAAATTAAACTATAATGCTAAACGCTTTAAGAAGGGACGTTAGACATGGCAAAACAACAAATAGGTGTAGTTGGTTTAGCAGTAATGGGAAAAAACTTGGCTTTAAACATTGAAAGCCGCGGGTTTTCGGTTTCTGTTTACAACAGATCAAGCGCGAAAACGGAAGAGTTTCTGAAAGAAGCTGAAGGTAAAAATGTTGTCGGTACATACAGCATTGAAGAGTTCGTTGCATCTCTTGAAAAACCGCGCAAAATTCTTTTGATGGTCAAAGCTGGAACACCGACAGACGCAACGATTCAATCGCTTCTGCCTCATCTTGAAAAAGGCGACATTTTAATTGACGGCGGAAATACATATTATAAAGATACGCAGAGAAGAAACAGAGAGCTGGCCGAAAGCGGCATTCACTTCATCGGCACCGGAGTTTCCGGCGGTGAAGAAGGCGCTCTGAAAGGACCTTCTATCATGCCAGGCGGACAAAAGGAAGCCCATGAGCTTGTTAAGCCGATTCTTGAAGCTATTTCTGCAAAAGTGGACGGCGAACCGTGTACGACATACATCGGTCCTGACGGCGCCGGTCATTATGTAAAAATGGTTCATAACGGCATCGAATACGGCGACATGCAGCTGATCTCAGAATCCTACTTTATTTTGAAACACATTGTCGGTCTGTCTTCAGATGAGCTTCACGAAGTCTTTTCCGAGTGGAATAAAGGAGAGCTTGACAGCTATCTGATCGAAATCACGGCTGATATTTTCACGAAAAAAGATGAGGAAACGGGCAAGCCGCTCGTTGACGTCATCCTCGATAAAGCAGGTCAAAAAGGCACAGGAAAATGGACGAGCCAAAGCGCTCTTGACCTGGGCGTTCCGCTTCCGATCATTACGGAATCTGTTTTCGCCCGCTTCATCTCTTCCATGAAAGAAGAGCGCGTCAAAGCGAGCAAGCTTCTGGCAGGACCTGAAGCGAAACCGGCCGCCGAGAACAAAGAAGAGCTGATCGAAGCGGTCAGAAAAGCGCTCTTCATGAGCAAAATCTGTTCTTACGCACAGGGCTTCGCTCAAATGAAAGCCGCATCAGAAGAATACGGCTGGGATTTGAAATACGGCGATATCGCGATGATCTTCCGCGGAGGATGCATCATCCGCGCAGCATTCCTGCAAAAAATCAAAGAAGCGTATGACCGCGATCCTGAGCTTGACAACCTGCTTCTTGACCCGTACTTCAAAAATATCGTTGAAAGCTATCAGGGAGCTCTCCGCAAAACGATTTCCCTTGCGGTTGAACAAGGAATTCCTGTACCTTGCTTCTCAAGCGCTCTCGCTTATTTTGACAGCTATCGCACTGCAACCCTGCCGGCCAACCTGATTCAGGCGCAGCGCGACTACTTTGGCGCCCATACGTATGAGCGTACAGATAAAGAAGGCATTTTCCACACTGAGTGGATGAAATAAGATATCAAAAAAACCGCAAGCTGAAAAGCTTGCGGTTTTTTTGATTTTCGGAAGGATGCATGTTTAAGCGGTTCTGTGGAAACCTACTTAAAAGAGAGTTTCAATAAGGAGGAATCAACCCATGTATCCTAGTTTAGAGGGAAAAACGGTCGTTATCACAGGGGCGGGTACAGGTCTTGGAAAAGCGATGGCACTGCGCTTCGGTGCTGAAAAAGCCAATGTAGTGATCAATTACTTCAAGGAAGAAGAAAATCCCGAAGAGACGGTGAGGAAAATAGAAAGCAGCGGAGCGCGCGCGATTGCTGTTCAAGGGGATGTTTCAAAAGAAGACGATGTAAAAGCGCTGATCAGTCAGGCTGTTGATTCATTCGGTTCCGTTGATGTGATGGTGAACAACGCGGGGGTGGAAAATGAAGTACCTTCCGAGGATTTGTCTCTGGAAGACTGGAACCGCGTCATATCAACCAATTTGACGGGAATGTTTTTAGGATGCCGGGAAGCGATCGGCTATATGCTCGACCATAATATTAAAGGCTCGGTCATCAATATGTCGAGCGTCCATCAGCAAATCCCGTGGCCGCATTTTGTCCATTATGCGGCAAGCAAGGGCGGGGCAAAACTGATGACAGAAACGCTTGCCCTTGAATATGCCCCAAAAGGAATTCGGGTAAACGCGATCGGGCCCGGTGCGATCGATACGCCGATTAACGCCGAAAAATTCGCTGATCCCGAATTGAAAAAAGGCGTTGTTGAATTGATTCCGATAGGGTATATCGGAAAGCCGGAGGAAGTCGCAGCTTGCGCGGCCTGGCTTGCATCTGAAGAAGCAAGCTATGTGACAGGCCTGACGCTGTATGTGGACGGCGGGATGACGAAATACCCGGGATTTCAAGCGGGAAAAGGGTGAAAAGAAGGCGGGATGCCTTCTTTTCATCATAAGCCATTAAAAATTTACATAAGATTAATAGAAAGCGAAAGTGCTGTTTACATAGCAATGATAGTGTAGGTGTGTCAACAAAAAGCGGTTATGGAGGGAGTACATAAGAATGGGTTTCTTACGCAACAGAATCGTCGGCATTACACTGGCAGGCGCAGTCGCTTTAGGATCGGCGGGAACAGGCAGTGCGGCAATGGAAACAGCGAAAAAAAAGGAAGAACCGAAAGTTAAAAACGTGATCATGATGGTCATGGATGGAACAAGCTCTTCTGCAACAACATTGGCACGATGGTATAAAGGCAAACCGCTCGCAATGGACCAGATTGTCAGCGGCGGTGTCCGGACGCATTCGGCAGAATCGGCGATCACTGATTCTGCACCTGCAGCAACTGCGATGGCAACAGGACGAAAATCAAACTCTTCCTATATCGGTGTGCTGCCTTCAAAGGTGAATACACCAGGTGTCGAGAAGGTCAATAAAAAAGATCATTACCGGCCTGTAGCAAACGTGCTGGAAGGCGCCAAACAGAAGGGGAAAGCAACCGGCATCATTGCAACATCTGAAATTCAGCATGCCACGCCTGCCGGTTATTCCGGCCATCATAAAGATCGCAATAATTTTGAAGTGCTTGGTGAACAGCAGGTTTATCAAAACATGGACGTTGTCCTTGGCGGAGGAAAAGAATCGCTTCAGCCGGGTACAAAGGATAAAAGCCGCAAAGACGGTGAAGACCTTGTAAAAGTGCTCAAAGATAAAAAGTACGATTTCGTTGAGACGAAAGATCAACTCCTCAAGTCAAAATCGAAAAAAATCTGGGGCGCCTTCTCACAGCGCGATCTCGCATATGACATGGACCGCCGCGCAACGCATCCAGAGCAGCCGACTATTGCGGAGATGACGAAAAAATCGATTCAGACGCTTTCTAAAGACAAAGACGGTTTCTTTTTATTCGTGGAAGGAAGCAAGCCGGATTGGGCAGCGCACCAAAACGATCCAATCGGTATGATCAGCGATGTATTGGCGTTTGATAACGCGGTGAAAGAAGCGCTTGATTTCGCTAAAAAAGATAAACATACAATGGTTATTGCCGTCTCAGACCATGGCAACAGCGGCATCTCCATTGGCAACAGCAATACGACGAAAGGCTATGACACAACGCCGGTATCAGCCTATGTCGATCCGCTGAAAAAGGCTAAAATGACGGTGGAAGGCGCTACCGGCAAATTAAAAGACGACTTATCGAATATTGAAGAAGCGGCAAAGCTTTACGGACTTGATGATTTAACGCCGGCAGAAAAGGAACAGCTGAAAAGCGTGAAAAACAAAAAAGAAGCGGCTTCATTATTCACCAAGCTGCTCAGCAACCGGGCAAACATCGGATTCACTTCAGGCGGTCATACGGGTGAAGACGTCTTCCTGTATTCGTACGGTCCTGAAAAGCCGCAGGGTCTCGTCGATAATACCGACATCGCCAAAACGATGGCAAAAGCAATGGGCTTCAACTTAGACAAATTAACAAACGAATTATTTATCGAAGCAAAACAGGCATTTAAAAAAGCCGGAGCGAGCGTAACAATCGATCAAAAAGATCCGGCTAACCCAGTTCTTGTCGCATCGCGCAAAAAAGCAAAAGCCGAAATGCCGGTGAACAAAAACATCATCAGGATCAACGGGAAGGAATACGAATTAGACAGCGTGATTGTTGAAAGCAATGGATCATTCTACGTGCCTAAAGAAGCAGTTCAGCTGTTCAAAAAATACGCTCGGTAATTTGTT
Source organism: Bacillus haynesii (assembly GCF_001969855.1). Classification (GTDB taxonomy): domain Bacteria; phylum Bacillota; class Bacilli; order Bacillales; family Bacillaceae; genus Bacillus; species Bacillus haynesii. Next base: position 44,655 of record NZ_MRBL01000023.1, on the reverse strand, counting down.
AGAAGACCCCTCTTGAAAGAAGAGGGGTTTTTTATTATTCGAAATAAATACATACATTTATTTTTAAATGTCTAGACATTTAAAAATAAAAAGATATAATAATAGTTGTGTGAAAGCGCTTTTAATAAAGGGGGAGATCACCATGAAGAAAATTTTACTCGCATGCAGTTCTGGAATGTCGACAAGTCTCCTTGTTACCAAGATGGAGGAATACGCGCATTCAATCGGTGACGAGGCAAAAATTTGGGCGGTCGGACAGGACCAGGCAAAAAAAGAGATGGCAGAGGCAAACGTTGTTCTCATCGGCCCGCAAATGAGCTTTTTAAAAGGCGAGCTGCAAAAGGAAGCTGAACCATACGGTATTAAGGTTGATGTGATTGATATGATGGCTTACGGAATGGCTGATGGAAAGAAAGCTTATGAACAGGCGCTCAGCTTGATTGGGGATTGATCATGATGAATAAATTAAAACTCGATGAATTAACAGGCGAACAAATTTGCTTTCAGCTCATTCTTCACAGCGGAAACGCCCGCAGCAAAGTCATTCAGTCCATCAGGGAATACCGTGCCGGCAGCGTTCAGAAAGCAGAGGAGCTGCTCCACCGGGCTGAAGACGATTTGCAGCAGTCCCACGATATTCATTTTCAAATGATCCAAAAAGAAGCGGGCGGGGAAAAAAATGAGTTCTCTTTGCTGCTCTTGCATGCGGAGGACCATTTGATGTCGACGCTCACGATGAAGGAACTCGTTTCTGAATTATTGGAATTGTTCAAAGAGAAAAATCTATGATTCGCACTGCATGGCAAAATCGAAGGGGGATAAGAGACCATGTTTGAAAAATTGAGCAACCTCTTGGTGCCGATTGCCGGGAAGCTGAATAATAACCGGTATTTAGGCGTGCTGAGGGATGCATTTATGCTGGCTTTTCCGCTCACCATTTTCGGATCGATCATTGTCGTTTTAACCAATTTGCCGTTTCTCAATAAAATGATGAGCAAATCCGCGCTTGAAACGTTCCAGTCGGTTTTAAGCATAGCGCCGAGCGCAACGATCAACATTATGTCCGTTTTCGTCGTGTTCGGGATTGGGTATTATTTGTCCAAAACTTATGAAGTCGAAGCGGTTTTTGGAGGAGTCGTTGCTTTGGCATCGTTCCTTCTGCTGACTCCGTTTGTATTAAACGGCGAAGGAGGGGAAGTGATTCCGAACGTCATCCCGATTGACAGGCTCGGTGCGAAAGGGATGTTCCTCGGAATGATTACCGCCTTTACATCCGCTGAGATTTTCAGATTTTTTGTCCAGAAAAACTATACGATTAAAATGCCTGCCGGCGTTCCGCCTGCTGTAGCAAAATCTTTTGCCGCGCTGATTCCGGCGGTGATGACTTTGTCCGTCTACTTGGTGATCAATATCCTTGTAACCCAAGCGTTCAATACGAATATGCACGATTTAATTTACAACCTGGTGCAGGCTCCGCTTGTCGGTCTTGGAAGCGGTATCATTCCAACTTTGATTGCCATATTTTTCACTCAGCTTCTCTGGTTTTTCGGACTCCACGGACAAATTATTATCAACTCCGTAATGGATCCGATCTGGAATACGCTTTCGATCGAAAATTTGAATAGCTATACCGCAACAGGAGAAGTCCCGCATATTATCAATAAGCAGTTTATGGAAGTCTACACCGTCGGAATGGGCGGAACCGGCATGACCCTGGCCGTGATTATTGCCATCCTGCTGTTTATGAGGAGCAAGCAGATGAAGCAGGTCGCCAAACTCGGAGCGGCCCCGGGGATTTTCAACGTAAATGAACCGATCATTTTCGGCCTGCCGATCGTCATGAACCCGCTCATTTTTATTCCGTGGGTTATCTCGCCGATGATCGTCACTTTGATTACGTATTTCGCGATGGCGTCCGGGCTTGTGCCGCCGCCGACCGGGGTCACGATTCCTTGGACTGTGCCGATTTTTATCAGCGGGATGATGGCGACCAATTCGCTTGCCGGCGGCATTCTTCAGATTGTGAATTTAGCCGTTGTCTTTATGATCTGGTTCCCGTTTTTGAAATTCATCGACCGGATGAATATGAAAAAAGAGCAGGACATCAATGAAGCGGAACAAGAAAAGACAACACTAGGACTTTAAAAGGAGATTGATGACATGTCAAAAACAGAACTGCAGCTAGAACAAATTCAATACCGTTTTCCAAATGGCTTCTGGTGGGGGTCGGCGGCTTCCGCGACTCAGACTGAAGGAGCGGCGGCCGAAGGAGGCAAAGGAAAGAACATTTGGGATCACTGGTACGAAAAAGAGCCAAACCGATTTTTTGACGGAGTAGGCCCTGAGAAGACCTCGCGTTTTTACGAGACTTACAGAGAAGATATTCAGCTGATGAAAGAGCTTGGCCACCACTCTTTTCGTTTCTCCATTTCGTGGGCCCGTCTGTTTCCTGAAGGAAAAGGCCGGCTGAACGAGGAAGGAGCTGCCTTTTATAACCGAGTCATCGATGAACTGCTGGCGGCTGGAATCGAGCCTTTTGTCAACCTTTATCATTTTGACATGCCGCTTGCGCTCCAGCAAATCGGCGGATGGGAAAACAGGCAAGTCGTCGATCACTTTGTTTCATACGCAGATACGTGCTTCCGGCTGTACGGGGACCGCGTGAAAAAATGGTTTACCCACAATGAGCCGATCGTTCCTGCGGAAGGCGGCTATTTATACGATTTTCACTATCCGAACATCATCGACTTTCAAAAGGCCGTCCAAGTCGCATACCATGAAATTCTTTCTAACGCCAAAGCGGTCGAAGCTTACCGCAGACTCGGAGGCGACGGTAAAATCGGCATCATTTTAAATTTAACGCCGTCCTACCCGCGAAGCCAACACCCGGCAGATGTAAGAGCTTCTGAAATAGCCGACGCTTTCTTTAACCGATCGTTTCTTGATCCCGCCGTTAAGGGTGAGTTTCCGCAGCTGTTAACAGATATTTTAAAAGAAGAAGGCTATTTGCCTGTCATGGAAGAAGGAGACTTGGAACTGATCAGGAATCACACGGTCGATCTGCTCGGCATCAATTATTACCAGCCGAGACGGGTGAAAGCGAAGGAGCACCTGCCTCATCCGGAAGCACCTTTTATGCCGGAACGGTTTTTTGACCATTATGAAATGCCCGGACGAAAAATGAACCGCCACCGCGGCTGGGAGATATACGAAAAAGGAATCTATGATATTTTAATGAATGTTAAAGAAAACTACGGAAATATTGAATGCTTTATTTCTGAGAACGGAATGGGTGTTGAAGGAGAAGAGCGTTTCCGCGGCGAAGACGGCATGATCCGCGATGACTACAGAATTGCGTTTATTAAAGAACACTTAAAATGGGTGCACAGAGCCATTCAGGAAGGAGCGAATGTCAAAGGCTATCACCTTTGGACCTTCATGGATAACTGGTCATGGACGAACGCTTATAAAAACCGCTACGGATTTGTATCTGTCAACCTTGACAAAAACGGCGAACGAACGATTAAAAAAAGCGGATACTGGTTTAAGAAAGTTGCCGAGAACAACGGTTTTTAAAAAGGACTCTGGCTAAAAGATGGTCTGTTGGGCCATCTTTTTATTTCCGCTTCAAAACCGATATAATGATAAAGAAGGTGTTACAGGCTACAGAATCCTTAGTAATGGTGGTTAAAACATGAGAAAATACGAATATATTTCAAATGAAATGAGGAGGCGGATTCAGGAAGAATACTATCCGATTGATCAGCCCATACCTGATGAGCTTTCTCTCGCCAAGGAATTTTCCTGCAGCAGAATGACGATGAAAAGGGCTCTCGATATTCTCGTGTCAGAAGGCATGCTGTACCGCAAACGGGGGCACGGCACCTTTATTGTGAAATCATCGATTCAGGATCTCCCCGTCAGCGTTACGGACCGCGAAAACCTTGGGCTGACCAAGCTTCTTGCCAACAAACAAATCGAAAGCCGCATCATACAATTTGATGTCGAATTCCCTTCAGATGAAGTGGCTAAGCAATTGTCAATCGAAAAGACCGTTCCGGTGTATCATATCATCAGGCTCAGAAAGGTTGAAGGCGAGCCGTATGTCATTGAAGAAACGTATATGCCTTCCAATGTCATCTCTGAATTAAATGAAGACGTCCTTCACGGCTCCGTTTACCGGCACATCACCGAGACGCTGAAACTGACAATCGCCGGATCGCACCGGAAGATCAGGGCGGATAAGTCGAATGCACTCGACCGAGAGTGCTTGGAATGCGCCCCTGACGATCCGGTTCTTGAAGTCGAACAGGTCGCTTTTTTAAATACGGGCGAACCGTTTGAATATTCTTTTGCAAGGCATCGCTATGATAAGTTTGTATTTTCGAGCGTCCATATTCGGAAATGAAAAATCGGTGTCGAAATTTAAAAAACACAACAAAAAAGGATCGCTTTTGAAAAAAATCGATCCTTTTTTAATGGTTAAAACGGTTGTTGGAAATATTGATTCAATCACGAGGAGCAGCCGCACTAACAAATATAAATTGAACAGGCTTGTCCGTTTTATTAAACCAGTTGTGAGGACGGCTTGAATCGATATGAATGCTATCCCCGGGGGAAAGATCGTATTCAATATCATCAAAAATAATTGTCAGAGTGCCTTCGATAACATATATAAATTCCTGCCCTTCATGAGAAAATGGTGTGCCTTTCTTATCCCCAGGCAATAAAGTAACAAGAATTGGCACAAATAATGGGTTTGGTACATTACCTGATAAATCCGAATATGTAAAAGATGTCTTTTGTTCCACTCGTCTATCAGCTGCTCGTCTAATCATGTCTTTGTCGGCTCGTATCGTGTCGGGAAAGAAATAACTGGGACTTACACCAAGAGCTTCAGATATTTTCCGTAAAGAGAGTAGCGTACTGGAACAAAGAGAACGTTCCACTTGGGATAAGAAGCTAATAGATAAACCTGTTTTTTCGGAGACTTCCTTCAATGTCATTTTTTTCTCTTTGCGGAGCCTTTTTATTAAGTTCCCTAAGTCTGGATCCATCTTTTACCTCCAAAAAAAGCTTCAGAAAAACCACGATGATTATGTTGTAGAGTGATGAAATGATGTGTAATATGTTCTCACGAAGCAATTGTTGACTCAATTTGTTCATTTTATAATTTAATCAATACTTAAAAGATTGAATTTTCCTTAATTTTAACATATTAGCCAGGGGAAGTGAAGCGGTCTCATGTTTGAAGGTGTTCATTTTTCTCATAATTATAAAAGAGAAAGGTACCGTTCTAGGAGGCTTTCCACCGGGGGGTTTACAGAAGAAACTACCGGATACCGTCCGTCTTGGTCAGCAAAATCAGGCTTAAGAATGAAAAATTATAAAATGATTGAATTTTAAGAAAATAAAAAGTATAATATCATCAAAACTTGAATTTAAGTGTCACTTAAATTATTGGTTTGTAAGACTCCTTTTAATAATTAAACCTTAGGGAGGTGAAGTAATACTAATTAAAGGTTATGTCATTTGGTATAATCTTATTTTTTAGCCTGAAAATTTAATTGTTACTTAAATTTTTTGTATTGATTACAGTGTGAATTCATGGAGAAGGAGTTTCCCTTCTTGACTGAATACCTTTACCAAATGTTGTACGGCTGTAGATAGAGTGTCAGCAGGTGGCCAGCCGCGCTCCCTTTATTAAATAAAGCGCTTACAAATTAGGGAGATCAGTGGATATGCAGAGAGGTTCTTTAAATGATAAGGGGGACTTTGAATGAAAAAAACTTTGTCGCAAGGACAACTTATTGCTGTCGGTCTGATGTTATTTGCGATGTTTCTCGGGGCTGGTAACACAATATTTGCACCAATGGTAGGCCAACTTGCAGGCACGAACACATGGATTGCGATGTCAGGTTTTTTAATTACAGGTGTCGGACTTGTTTTATTAGCCATTATAGCATTAGCCATCTCGGGAGGCACGGTAGAGAAACTGGCTGCAAGAGTACATCCAAAGTTCGGCATGTTATTTTCCATTGCCCTTTTTGTAACTTTAGGACCAATCTACGTCATTCCAAGAACGACATCAGTCGTATATGAGATATCGATATATCCCGTTATCAAGGGGGTGATTCACTCAAATCATGTTTTCTTATTTTTGTTTTCTTTTCTCTTTATTCTCATAACTGTCCTGTTTTCTCTGAATCCAAGTAAGTTTGTAGATAGGCTGGGTAAAGTGATAACGCCTATATTTGTTACTCTTTTAACCATCTTGGTCGTTAAGTCATTCATTACCCCCATGGGAAGCTTTGGTGAACCGAGAGATCCGTATATACAAGATACGTTTTTTAAAGGGTTTGTTCAAGGATATTATACAATGGATGTTCTTGCCGCGTTTACATTCGGAGGAATTTTTATTAAGTCGATCAAGAATATGGGAGTGGAAGGAAAAAAAGAAATATCCATCGTTTTTATTAAAGCGGGAATGATCACTATAGTTGGTTTGGTGCTCTTGCAGTTATTTTTAGCTTGGATAGGAGCATCGAGTGTAGATGCCATTGGATATGCAAGCAATGGCGGAGAAGTGCTGGCAAAAAGTGCGATCCATTTATTTGGATATGCCGGAATATTCCTGATAGGCACTGTTATATTTTTAACAGGAATTACAACAAATATAGCGTGCTTATCATCAGTAGCAGAATATTTTAATAGAATCCAGCCGAACTTATCTTATAAAAAATGGATCATCCTATTAGCACTTGTCAGTTTAATCCTTACCAATTTCGGTTTGAGTACAATACTTGAGTTAACGTCGCCAATTTTGCTTCTTCTATATCCGATAGCCATTACGTTAATTATTCTTTCCTTTATCAATAATCTATTTAAAGGATATCAATCCGTATATGTAGGTTCAATTATCGGCAGTGGTTTTGTTGCACTATTAGATGCTTTAAAAGAAATCAATATTTTTGCAGATTTTATTAGCCAAACCTTTGCCTTCATTCCACTGTTTGATATTGGGGCAGGATGGATCATTACAGGACTGACTGGGGCAGTTTTCGGAATGATTATAGCTATATTGAAAAAATCAGAAGAAAGAAAGCTTGATATAGGGAATGAAGAGGCTTCCTGATAAGGTTCATAAACAATGTAAACGCCTGACTACTAATTCAGTTTCATTGTTGTATTAATAAAGTAATAAATTGGGGTGTTTCAAGTGAAAGAAGATGAAATGATCATTTGCAGGTGTGAAGAAGTAAGTTACAAGGAACTGGAGACTACAGCCGCTAAGTATAAATGTTCGGCCAGGGAATTAAAGCTTCGTACCCGGGCAGGCATGGGCTATTGCGGTGGAAGAACATGTCGGACTATTGTAGATAAAATAGCTGTAACAGAGAATGGTCAAAATTCGACATGCGTATCAATGAAATATCAGCCGCCCATACGACCGATAAGCTTTAAAAGTCTGGGAGGGGAAGAAACATGACGCGAAGAATCTTAGCACATCCTATACTCGGGAAAATTGAAGATCATCATTATGTTTCCTTCACATTTAATCATAAGATCTATCAGGGACTGGGAAATGAATCATTGGCTGCTGCGCTTTTAGCCAATGGAGTTCGCACGCTTCGACACCACGAAGAAAGCGGGTCACCAAGAGGTTTCTACTGTAATATCGGCCATTGTTATGAGTGTAGAGTGACGGTAGATGGCCAAAAGGGTTTCCGAGCATGTTTGACGCCTATAAAAGAGGGGATGGTTGTAGAGAGCAGCGGCCAGCTGCAACCTTCCAGAAAAGAAGACGGAGGTCTGGAAAATGGTTAATGCCGTCATTATAGGCGCTGGACCTGCAGGTTTAACAGCTGCAATTACCTGTGCAGAAAATGGATTAGATGTGGTTGTCATTGATGAATATATGATAGCTGGTGGTAGGCTGCTCGGACAACTTTATGAAGAATCTAATGGGTCTTGGTGGAATGGAATTGAAGAATCGACCAAATTATATAAAAAAGCAGTTAATCTTGGCGTCAAGTTTCATTTAAATACAGCAGTAAATAATATCGAGCAATCAAATGGACGATGGACTGTTTATACGGAAAAGCAAATATTTTATACCAATCATTTGTTATTGGCAACTGGTGCAGCGGAATCACCTCTGCCCGTACCTGGCTGGACATTACCTGGTGTTATGTCAGTTGGCGCCGCACAGGTGATGACAAATGTTCAGCGGGTAAAACCCGGTGAGCGCGGGGTTATTATCGGTGTGAATGTTCTCTCGGCTGCTATTGCTATGGAATTACAGCTAGCTGGTGTAGAGATCGCTTGTCTTACTTTACCAAAGATGAACCGTATTACAAAAGGTGCCGGTAAACCGAGAGAAGTACTAGATTCGCTTCTTCATGTATCCCATATGGCTCCGTCTCGATTTATCCGGTTTGGCAGTAAATTCATGAAGAATGACTTGATGAAAAAATTGGGCGTTCATTTATACCCTAAAAAAGGAGTGAAGATGTGGGGCATTCCAATTCAACTTCGAAAAGCTGTAATCGAAATTTATGGTGAGAATGAAGTGGAAGGCGTTACCTTAGCAACGATCAATGCTGAGGGGGAAGTCATTTACGGCAGTGAGGAACATATTCAAGTGGATTTTGTTTGTATTGCCGGAGGTTTATACCCATTAGCTGAATTAGCTGCAGTTGCAGGCTGTCCATTTTATTTAGTGGAAGAGTTAGGAGGCTATATCCCTTTACACAATGAAAGAATGGAAAGTCCTTTAGAAGGGATGTATGTTGCAGGAAACATTACGGGTATTGAAGGTGCAAAGGTTGCTGCTTCACAGGGGGAAACGGCAGGTTTATCAATTGCGCACCGTTCCGGAATAAAAGGGTTGGATGCCAAGATTAAAGATTCTATTAAAATGACTGAACAGATCAGGAATCGTGCATATATCCAATTCCATCCGCAAATAGAAAGAGGAAGAAAGAAAATCTTGCAGCAATGGGAAGCTTATCAATCCAGTAAAAGAAAGCCCAGTTGAATTTACATACGAGGAGGAATTACATGAATAGCACATTTCATCGCGATGTTGTTATCATCGGGGGTGGGATTATCGGTTCAGCGATCGCTTACTATTGCTCAAAATCCGGTTTGGATATAACGGTTCTCGAAAAGAACGAATTGGCTAGTGGAACATCCTCCAAATGCGATGGGAATATTTTGGCAGTAGATAAAGATCCGGGCTTTGATAGTCAAATGGCTTTAAAAAGTCAGCAATTGGTACATGGATTAAGCGATGAGCTCGATATCCCATTTGAATATCGGAACCCTGGGAGTGTTTTGGTTTGTGAAAATGATACGGAAATGGAAGCTGCACAAAAATGGGTGCAGCAACAACAAGATGCAGGTCTGGATTTTCGAATGTTAGACCGGGAAGACCTGCTCAATGAATCTGATTATTTTTCAGGCGATCTCCCGGGCGGGCTTGAGTGCAGGACTGATTCTATCGTCAATCCCTATATGTTAACATACTCGATGATTGATGGTGCCAAACAATTCGGCGCAAAAATACATACGAATACTGAAGTGAAACATCTGTATAAAAATCAAGTCAATCAATTTGTAATTGAGACAAATAACGGAACCTTTACAGCTAATCGAGTTGTCAATGCATGCGGGGTGTGGGCTCCGTTTATTGGAGAGATGCTTGGTATAGACATTCCTATAAAACCGCGGAAAGGTCAGATCATTGTCGCTTCTAGACAACAGCCTGTTGGATTAAGAAATGTAATGGAATTTGGCTACCTCATTTCAAAATTTGGCGGGGAGAGAAAAGTGGATCCATTAACTGATAAATATGGAGTTGCATTAGTTTTCGAACCTACCGAAAGCCAAAACTTTTTAATTGGGAGCAGCCGCCAATTTAACGGATATGATACAAAAATAGATCATGAAGTGGTGAAATGTATCGCAAAAAGAGCCGTTCGTTTTTACCCTAAAATAGCGGATATGACTGTTATAAGAACATACACCGGATTACGGCCATGGACTGCTGACCACCTCCCGATCATTTCGCATGTTGAAGAGGTGCCGGGGTTTTATATAGCTGCGGGACACGAAGGTGATGGCATAAGTTTAGCAGCGATTACTGGAAAAGTCATTGCAGAAATGATTAATGAACATGATACATCGATTCCAATTGAACAGCTCCGGTACGACAGGTTCAATGTTAATGTAAAACAGTGACTGGAATTTATATAAAAATACCAGGGAAATCCGGAAACAAAATAACTGGTGTGACGAGAGGAAAGCGGACACAGGCGATCTGTAACGGGCAGATAAATAAGGTGTTCCAATTTGGGGCAACCGCTTCATGCTACGGGAAAGGATGAAAAATGATGTTAATCTTAAATACTGATGAACAAAAAAGCTTAGTAGATATGAATGAGGTCATTGAATGTGCAGCTGTCGCATTAAAAGAATTTTCAGAAGGAAGAACAATTACACCGATTCGTGCTGCATTACACTTTGATGGTGATCAAAATACTGCTCTAGTCATGCCTTCTGTGGCTGAAGAACTCGGTACCCTTGGATTAAAAGTTGTAACCGTGGCTCCTCACAATAAGAACTTAGGAAAGAAAACCATAAATGGCATTGTGATGCTGTCAGACTTCAAAACTGGAGAACCAATCGCTCTTTTGGAAGGTTCTTATTTAACTATGATTAGAACAGGCGCATTATCAGGTGTAGCAACGAAATATTTATCCCGTCAAGATTCAAAAAAGTTATGTATAATTGGTACGGGAGAACAAGCAAAGGGTCTGCTTGAAGCTGTACTCGCCGTTCGAGACATTGAAGAGGTTTTGCTTTATAACCGAACTGAACAAAAAGCACAAGAATTTAATGAATATATTCGAAAGAAATTTAATAAACGAGTACGGATATACTCAGATCCAAATAAAGCAGTACGCGAAGCTGACATTATTGTTACGACAACAAACTCCTCAACTCCGGTTTTTTCAGAGTCATTAAAACAAGGAGCACATGTCAATGCAGTTGGTTCATTTAGACCAACAATGCAAGAGCTGCCATCTCATGTCATTTCTTTAGCCGATAAGATAGTAGTTGAATCTAGAGAAGCAGCATTAGAAGAGACCGGTGATTTACAAGTTCCGATAAACGAAGGCATTTTTAAGCCTGAAGATATCTATGGGGAACTTGGGCAAATTGTAAACGGGGAATGTAACGGCCGAGTCAGTGATCAAGAAATCACCGTGTTTAAATCAGTTGGATTAGCTGTAGTCGATATTGTTGTAGCCAAATATTTTTACAAAAAAGCTGTTGAAAATAAGGTTGGGACCAGCATTCATTTATAAGTTTACAGATATTTACCCATCTCGAAAAATGTTTCTTTTTCAAGGGACTACAAATATTTGTTTCTATTCGCCACTCCACATTCTGAATGGGCATCTTCCTCTTTTTTAGGGGTGATGCTTATTTTTGATTGTGTTTCTTCCTGTTTTAACATCCGTATGTGCTAATGGAACCTGCAGGCAAACCATTTGCTTGATGACGCCCGCATCCCCCAGCTCACGCAGCTGCAAGACCAGCCCTTTTGCATGGATGTCAGGTATGAGATGCTTCAATTCATTTATTTATCTCCATGTGAAAAGAGCAGCACAGGCCGAAACTACCCCTGCTTCTGTTTTTTTCATTTAGAATGCGGCTGGCGGACTAACATGGCACCGGGGAACAGATTTTTCCGCGGACATGACATAATAAAAAACAGCTGCTCATAAAATTAACTAAATAATTAGAAATAAAAGAATATATTGACAACTAATACATTTTTCGTGGTACGATAGGATTGTTATTTGTCCAACAAGCAAAGGGGGAGAATGAATGAAAAAATGGAAAAGCTTATCATGGATTGTATTGCTGCTGACGCTTGTCATGGGATTGGCTGCGTGCGGAAGCGACAATGCATCAGGAAATAAGGACGGCGGATCTGCGTCAAAAGGATCAGAAAGCTACAGTCTGCTGACAGGGGGAACCGGCGGTACATATTATCCGCTCGGCGGTCAATTTGCAAACCTTTGGGAGGATGCCACAGGCGACAAATTTACGACGCAGACTACAGGGGCTTCTGCTGAAAACATGGCAACTCTGCAAAAAGGGGAAGCTGAAGTCGCTTTTTCTCAGACGGACATTGCCACTTATGCCATAGAAGGCAAAGAGATGTTTAAAGAAAAAATTGACGGAATCAAGGCGATTGCTGCCCTGTATCCTGAAACTGTACAGATTGTGACAACGGAAAAAAGCGGAATCAACTCGGTTGAGGATTTAAAAGGCAAAACGGTTTCCGTGGGTGCTGCGGGAGCAGGGGTCAACATTAATGCCAAGCAGATTTTGGAGGTTCACGGGATGTCTTTTGATGACATCAAACCGCAAAACCTGTCTTTTGAAGAGTCAACCGACGGCATTCAGTCAGGCGCGATCGATGCCGCATTCATCACGGCTGGAACGCCTACAGGCGCTGTCGAAGGGCTTTCCGCACAAAATAAAATCAAAATTTTAAACATTGAAGAAGACAAGCAAAAAAAGCTGATAGAAAAGTATCCGTTCTATGCGGAGGATACGATCAAAAAAGGAACATACGGCATCGGGAGCGATGTGAACACGGTCGCTGTCAAAGCGATGCTAGTCGCATCCGACAAGGTGGATGAGGACACCGCCTATAAAATGACGAAAGCGCTGTTTGAAGCCGATAAAATCAATCATGCTAAAGGCGAGTTTATCAAGCCTGAAACCGCGCTTGAAGGATTGGGCGATATCGAAATTCATCCGGGAGCGGCTAAATACTTCAAAGAAAAAGGGATAGAAAAATCATAAAACCCAGGAAGATAAGCGATGAATAAGCCCGGACAATCGATAGACCGTTGCAATGAAACATCGGTCTATCGTTTTTCTATTCGGCAGGGGATATGGAAAAATGGGGAAATTTAAAATCTTAAAACGGCTCGTGCCGGTGCTGATCATTGCCGTTTTTGCAGCGGCATGCCTGATTCCTTATCAGACCGCCGTCGTGTTCGAGAAAGAGGACAGCGGCGAGATCATCGCTTTTCTTCCCCTCCAAAAGAAGAAAAGCTTTGATGTGGTCTATACGCATTCCATCCATCGGACAGAAGTGATCGAATCGTATGTGTGGGAAAAAGGGATGATTCGGCAGACCGCTCTAACCTATCATGATCCGGCCGTCGGAATGCCTGCAAACGCAGAACAAGGTGAAAGGCTCGTCATCAAAAACGGCATTTACACCATTTCGAACATGAAGAGAACCTTTCCGTTCATCGATATGCGGATCGGCAGGGTAAGGGCGAATCACAGGATCAAGTATTCAGGCGCTGAACATGAGTTAAAGCGGTACATCCGTCCCGGCACATGGACAAGGATGAGTGTCCGAAAACTAAATGTTTTGCAACAACTGAGGGGAGTGAAGATCAATGACTGAGCAGCTTTCGGAAAAAGATCAGCAGGAACTGCTGGAGAAATACGATCCTGAAGCGGGAACGAGAAAGCTCAAAGGATTGACAGGGGTCATTGCATTTGCCGGCCTGCTCGCTTTTTCTTTGTTTCAATTATACACAGCCATTTTTGGTGTTTTTCCGGCTCAAATTCAAAGGTCCGTTCATTTAGGGTTTGCGCTCGGTCTGATTTTTTTACTGTTTCCGGCGACAAAGGGTTTACGAAAGACAGGCAAATTCAAAGTCGCCTGGTATGACGCAATCTTAGCCGTGTTAGGAGCAGGCGTCGGCGCATATTGGGTCGCCAATTATGAAACGATTGTAGGCGGAATCGGATTGATCACGGAAACTGACTTTTATGTTGGGCTCTTGGCTGTCCTGCTCGTATTGGAAGCGACGAGACGGGCTGTCGGACTGCCGATTACGATCATCGCCGGCCTGTTTCTTTTGTATGGCCTTTACGGGTCGTATCTGCCGGGCTTTTTGTCTCACAACGGCCTGACGCTGGAACGGCTCGTTCAGACGATGTATTTTACGACGGAAGGGATCCTGGGCACGCCGCTCGCTGTGTCCTCGACTTTCATCTTCCTGTTCATCCTGTTCGGTTCTTTTCTTGTCAGGACAGGAGTGGGGCAGTATTTTAATGACCTTGCTGTAGCCATAGCCGGACGAAGCACGGGCGGACCGGCAAAAGTCGCGATTTTCTCAAGTGCTCTTCAGGGAACAATCAGCGGCAGCTCTGTCGCCAATGTCGTCACTTCCGGATCGTTTACGATTCCGATGATGAAAAAACTGGGCTATAAAAAAGAATTTGCCGGTGCAGTCGAAGCTTCCGCATCTACCGGCGGACAGCTGATGCCTCCGATCATGGGAGCCGCCGCCTTTTTAATGGTTGAGTTCATCGGCGGAGGCATTACGTACTGGGATATCGCGAAAGCCGCGATGATCCCGGCTGTTTTGTACTTCACGGGCATCTGGATCATGACGCACTTTGAAGCGAAGCGCCTTGGCCTGCGCGGATTAACGAAAGAAGAAATGCCGAACCGCAAGGAAGTATTCAAAAAGATTTATTTGCTGCTTCCGATCGTTTCGGTCGTCTTTTTGTTAATGTCGGGCATCACGGTCATGCATGCCGCTTTGTATTCGATCGTTCTGGCGATCCTGGTCGGTTTGTTCAACAGGGAAACGCGAATGGGCGTTAAAGGGATTGTGCTGGCTCTCGCGGAAGGAGCGAGAATGGCGCTTTCCGTTGCGGCGGCAACGGCTGCTGCCGGTATCATCGTCGGAGTCGTCACAAAGACGGGTCTCGGCCTCAAACTTGCAAACGGCCTGCTCGATTTGGCAGGAGGTGCATTATTGCCTTCGCTCTTTTTGACAATGATCGCCGCTCTTGTTCTAGGAATGGGGTCGCCGACGACGGCAAACTATGTGATTACGTCGACGATTGCAGCGCCAGCCTTGATTTTGCTGAATGTTCCTGATCTGTCGGCCCACTTGTTCGTGTTTTATTTCGGCATCGTAGCTGACATTACGCCGCCCGTTGCTTTGGCAGCATTTGCCGCTGCGGGGGTTGCGGGAGGAGAGCCGATCAGAACGGGGATCAATTCAGCAAAGCTTGCGATTGCCGCTTTTATCATCCCGTATATATTCGTCCTGTCTCCGGAGCTTCTCATGATTGACGCGCATTGGTATGAAATTCTCTGGGTGGTCTTTACCGCATTGTCCGGCATGATCGCCATCGGCGCCGGCATGATCGGATTCTGGATGAGAAAAGTGTTCTGGTTTGAAAGAATACTGGCGGCCGCCAGCGGTCTCCTGCTGATTTATCCGGAAGGCTATTCCGATATGATCGGTCTCGGCATATTCCTTTTGCTGTTCGTCCTTCAGCTGATGTGGAAGCGGGACAAAAGCCATCCGGAAGAGATGCAGGCTTTAAAAGCATAAATAAAAACAGCCTTCACAATTGAAGGCTGTTTTTTTATTAAAGCGGCCACCAATGAAAGCCGTCTTTTGCGAGCAGGTCATCAGAAGCTTTCGGCCCCATGGAGCCTGCCTCATAGTTAGGGGAAAGGGTTTTGTTTTCCTCCCAGTTTTGAGAAATCGCATCAACAAAACTCCAGGAAAGCGCAACTTCATCCCAGTGGGCAAAGTTTGTCGCGTCTCCGTGCAAACAATCTAAAATCAGCTTTTCATAAGCTTCAGGCGTGTTGATGCCGTCCCCGCAGTTATGGCAGTAGTCGAGCTTGATCGGCTGGGCAAAAGTGCCGCCTCCCAGTTTCCTTGCGTTTAAATGAAGGGTGATGCCTTCATCCGGCTGAATATGAATCACCAGAAGGTTAGGGTGCATCGTGTTGCCGTTTCCGTAATACAGATTCATCGGAATGTCTTTAAATTGGACGACAATTTGCGTTGATTTTTTCTGCATCCGTTTGCCTGTCCGGATGTAGAACGGCACACCGGCCCATCTGAAGTTGTCGATCAGCAGTTTGCCGGCAACAAACGTTTCCGTATTTGAATCTTTTTCTACGTTTTGCTCATCGCGATAAGCCGGTACCTGTTTTTCGTCAACGACTCCCACGTCATACTGGCCGCGCACAAAAAATTGATCGACTTCGTCTTTTTGAATCGGACGAAGGGCTCTGAGCACCTTTACTTTTTCGCTGCGGATCTCTTCTGTGTTCAGCTTGATCGGCGGTTCCATCGCAAGCAGCGCCACCATTTGAAGAATGTGGTTTTGCACCATGTCTCTAAGCGCACCCGATTTTTCATAATATCTCGCTCTGTCTTCCACACCCAAATCTTCACTTGACGTAATTTGAATGTTCGAGATGTATCTGTTTGTCCAAAGCGGCTCAAAAATCGCATTGGCAAAGCGGATGACTTCGATGTTCTGCACCATTTGCTTTCCTAGATAATGGTCAATCCGATAAATTTGATCTTCTGTAAAGGCTTCACGGATTTCCTGGTTCAAGGCTTTTGCGCTCGGCAGATCATGTCCGAAAGGCTTCTCGATAACAAGCCTTGACCAGCCTGTTGTTGAAGTGACACCCTCTGATTTTAGGAACTTTGCAATCGTTCCGAAAAATTCAGGAGCCATCGCTAAGTAAAACATCCGGTTATTCGGAATATCATATGTACTTTCCAGCTTCTCTATAAGTTCGTTTAATTCCCGGTATGAGCCGGAATTTGTAACATCAAAAGGATGATAGTAGAAGTGAGATGTAAACTCGTCCACATCCTTTTCGTTTAACGGAAACTTCGAAACCGATTGCTGTACGGTACTGCGAAAGTCTTCATTTGTCCAAGGGCGTCTGCCGACTCCGACAACCGCGAATTCATTTCCGATTTGTCCGTTTTCGTAGAGCCTGTGGATAGAAGGATATAGTTTTCGTTTTGCCAAATCCCCTGTTGCGCCAAATATTACGATAACTGCTTTTGGTTCCATTTGATCTTTTTTCAATTAAACGTACCTCACTTTATTCGAAGCATAAGTTTATTTTCTTCATTTTAAAGCTAATAATCCCTTAAAGCAAACATTTGAGATCGAATCGTATGAAAAGTTTACTGAAAACGGGCAGGGTATTTAGTTGCATAGCCTGGCGCGAGGCCGGCGTTTCTTTTTTTCAAGACTTCCTGTATGCTTGTGATAGATGAAGTTTTTAGCAGGAGGAAAGGATATTGGAGTTATTATTTTTAGGAACGGGAGCGGGCATCCCCGCAAAAACGAGGAATGTCACATCCGTTGCATTGAAGCTTTTAGAAGAAAGGCGGTCTGTTTGGCTGTTTGACTGCGGGGAGGCCACACAGCATCAAATTTTACATACATCGATCAAGCCTGGAAAAATTGAAAAGATTTTTATTACCCACCTTCACGGCGATCATGTATACGGGCTTCCGGGTCTTGTCAGCAGCCGCTCTTTCCAGGGAGGAGAAGGCCCGCTGACCGTATACGGACCGCAAGGAATCAAAACGTTTCTTGAAACGGTGCTTGACGTATCGGGGACGCATGTCACATATCCGCTTGTGATTAAGGAGATTGAAGAAGGGACAGTCTTTGAGGATGACCAGTTTATCGTGACGGCGAGAAGCGTATCTCACGGCATTCCCGCTTTTGGGTACCGCGTGCAGGAAAAAGATGTTCCAGGCGCGCTTGACGCTGAAGCATTGAAAGAGATCGGAGTCTCGCCGGGCCCTGTTTATCAAAAGCTGAAAAACGGGGAGACGGTCACATTGGAAGACGGCCGGAAGATTCACGGGGCAGACTTTATCGGGCCGCCCAAAAAAGGGCGGATTGTCGCCCTTTCCGGAGATACGAGGCCGTGCGAGAATGTGAAGAAGCTTGCTGAAAAAGCCGATGTCCTCATCCATGAAGCAACATTTGCGAAAGGCGACAGGGAGCTCGCTGGCGACTATTATCACAGCACTTCAGAACAAGCTGCCGAAACAGCGCGGGAAGCCTGTGCAAAAAAACTGATTTTAACCCATATCAGTGCAAGATATCAGGGGGAAAACGTGCTGGAACTGGTCAATGAAGCAAAAACGATCTTTCCTGATACCGTTGCAGCTTTTGACTTTTATGAGCATGAGATCAAAAGAACTTAATTGGCCATTCGAAGCTTCTTTGTTCCGACAAATGCGGGACGAGAAGCTTTTTTTATTGACACGGTTCTAAAATGATGTATAATAAAGCGTAATGATTACGTTTTGATAAGGAGGACAACATGAGAGTAAAAATTACATTGGCGTGTACCGAAACAGGGGACCGCAATTATATTACGACAAAAAACAAACGTACAAATCCGGATCGCCTGGAATTGAAAAAATATTCTCCGCGTCTGAAAAGGCACACGATTCACCGTGAAACAAAATAACAAAAAACCAGCAGACTGTCTGCTGGTTTTTTGTTTAATTGGCGGCTTGATAGGTGTATGTTTGCTGCTGTGCGGCATACCACACATCATAGATCGCAAGCTGGACGATGTGCGGCTCATCATGATGGATCAAATGCGAGCTGTTTTTCGCCTGAATCCAGCCGCTTTGATGCGAAAGAGACAGCAGTCTGCTGTGAAGCTTCAGCCACTCGTGATGAGCTTGTTTCGCCGCCTCCGTCCTTTTTCCCGCCGAGAGGACGAGTAAAGGAACCGAACCGAGGTGTTTCTTTTCCTGCTTCAATATGTCAAGGCTTTGTTTAAAGTCCTCATGGGACCCTTCGATCGCAAACTGTTTGCTGTAGTCTTCTTTTAATGTTTCCGGAAGAAGAGGCAGCACTTTTTCCTCCTGATCTTCACAAGCGGGATCAAGCAGCACCATGCCGATGACTTCATCGCTGTACCGGCTTGCAAACAGCCTTGCAATGACGGCGCCGAACGAATGGGCGACAAACAGGTAAGGCGGTTTGACGCCTGCTGCTGCAAGCAGCGCTTTTAGTTCCTCCACCATCTGATCCGCTGTTCTTTTGCTGCTGCTCGGCCCGCTGTTGCCAAGATCTGCACGGTCGTATGCAAACAAGCCGAGATCTTCGTCTATATCGGATAAAATGGGCTGCCAAGTCGTTGAAGAAGCACCGTAGCCCGCTTCAAAAATAATGGTTGCGTTCTTTTTTCCTTTTCTCTGCTTTGTATAAAACATGCACCCTTCAACTGTATATATTCTTTCCGTTATGGTCATAGAGGTCATCCTCTCTCTGTATATGGTGTTCTATTAGGAAAGACGCACAAACAAGGATGTTCGTTTCTCACGAGTTGAAAAAAAGAAATATCCCGCCTTGAGGCGGGATATCAGCAACTTACCAGGCCCTGTCGTACTGAACAGGTCCTTCAATTTTTGTGTTCAACTGTTTGGCAGCGGTTTTCGGCCAGTATGGATCTCTCAGCAGCTCTCGGGCAACGAAAATGAGATCAGCGCGTCCATTTTGGAGGATTTCCTCAGCTTGAAGGCCACTTGTGATCAACCCGACTGCACCTGTCTGAATCTCGGCTTGAGCGCGAATTGTATCGGCGAAGCCGACTTGGTAGCCTGGGAAGACGTTGATATCGGCAGGCACGACAGCGCCGGAGCTGACATCGATCAAATCAACGCCCTGTTCTTTCATCCATTTGGCGAATCCGATATAATCGGCGACATCAAGGCCTTTTGTTTTGTAGTCTGAAGCTGAAACGCGTACGAATAATGGCCCGTCCCAGACTTCTTTTACAGCGTCGATGACTTCGCGAAGCAGTCTGTAGCGGTTTTCCGGTGATCCTCCGTATTCATCCTCGCGTTTGTTGGAAAGTGGTGATAAAAATTCGTTGATCAAATATCCGTGGGCTCCATGAATCTCTATGATGTCAAAGCCGGCGGCTTTCGCGCGTTCAGCTCCTTTTTTGAAAGCCTGAACGGTTTCTTTTATGTCTTCTTTTGTCATTTCAACAGGTGTTCGCGAATTTTCGTCGAAAGGAATCGCTGAAGGCCCGTAGATTGTACCTTCGACCTCGGCTTTTCTTCCGGCGTGCGCTAATTGAATCGCCGTTTTGCTGCCATACGGCTTGATTTGTGACGTTAATGCGGCAAGTCCGTCAATATGCGCGTCATCCCATATGCCCAGATCCTGATCTGAGATTCTTCCCTGCGGGGTGACGGCGGTAGCTTCTACCATGATCAGTCCGACTTGTCCGACGGCGCGGGAGATGTAGTGGGTCATGTGGAACGGCTGTACTTTTCCATCCTTTTCATGGGAGGAATACATGCACATCGGCGACATGACAATCCGGTTTTTTAGTGTAACTCCTTTTAAACTCCATGGTGTGAACAGTTTTCGATTACTCAAATTTTTCGCCTCCCGTAAGTTTTCGACTCGATTATACCAATTCTGTCCATTCTCGTCATATAAACTGCTCAAGTCATTTCCATATATAAGAATGTTCAGTACAATAAAGTTGTTCACATTCTATTTTTTACTAAATACGATATCGCATACACCTGCGAAAAAACAGTGAAAGAGGGGGCTTGCTTTGTGAAGTGGCAGACAGTGGAACAACTGAAACGGCTGCTCATTTCTCTTGTTCAATACGAAAGCATCTCAGGCACGGCCGGAGAAGTGGCGCTTGCGAAGTATATGCATGATGTCTTAAAGGACCGTTCGTACTTTCAAAAAAATCCTGAATACTTAAAGCTTCACCCGATGGAGGACGGCCGTTATTTTCTAACCGCCCTCGTCAAAAAGGAAGAGAAATCAAATACGGTCCTCCTCTTGAGTCATTTTGACGTGGTCGATACGGCAGACTACGGAGAATTCAAACATATGGCATGTAAAGTCCCGGAACTCATAGATTTATTAAATGATAAAAAAGAACTTTTGTCCGAACGGGTCAGAAGAGACTTGGAAAGCGGCGAGTGGCTGTTTGGAAGGGGAAGCATGGACATGAAAGCGGGTCTCGCTGTTCAATTTTCGATGCTGGAACGGGCGATGAACGGAGAATTTGACGGAAACCTTCTATTAATTACGGTTCCGGACGAAGAAGTCAATTCACAGGGGATGCTTGAAGCAGTACCCGCACTGAAAGCTCTAGAAAAAGAATTTGGCCTTCACTATACATCGTGCTTAAATTGTGAGCCGATGTTTGAAAAACATCCGGGAGATCCGAAGCAGTACGTCTATTCAGGAAGCATCGGCAAAGCGCTTGCCGGATTTTTCTGCAAAGGGGTTGAGACGCATGTCGGCGAGCCGTTTGCAGGGGTGAATGCAAATTTAATGGTGTCTGAAATCAACAGGCTGCTCGAATTAAACGTCGACTATTGTGAAGAAGCGGACGGAGAGGTGACGCCTCCCCCGGCCAATCTGATGCAAAAAGATTTGAAAGAGGCATACTCGGTTCAGACCCCTCACACAGCAGTGTCGCTCTTTAATGTACTGATGATGCAGCGTTCCGCCGCCGAGCTCCATCGCATGCTGCTCGATACAGCCAAGGAAGCGGCCGCTAATATCCAAACAAATATTGAGCGTAAAACGGCTGAATATCAGCGTTTTGAAGCATTCACGCCAATGAACCCGACCATTTCCGTGCTGACGTTTGAGGAGCTGTGGAACAAAGCGCAGGAAAAGGCCGGGAAGCCCGAGGCGGAACGCATACTCAACTTTGCATTTGCCAACAGAGGGGAGCTTGGAGACCGCGACTTTTCAACGAAAATCGTCTCTGAATTGGCTTCACTCTGCAAAGAAGATGCTCCGATGATCGTTCTGTTTTACAGTCCGCCGTTTTATCCGGCTGTCTCCTCAAAGGACGATCCTCTGATCCGAAAGGTGATGAGAGAAGTGAAGCAGTATGCGGCTGACAGACACGGACTTGAATTTACAGAAGTCCAATATTTTCCCGGCCTGTCCGATTTAAGCTACCTTCAGTTGCAAAAACAGTCTGTCGATGCGTTCACATCCAATATGCCGCTGTTTCATCACGGCTATTCACTGCCAAAAGGACGCGAAAACGCACTGTTTGTGCCGGTCATCAATATCGGGCCGGCCGGCAAAGACCCTCATAAATGGACGGAACGTCTCCATGTGCCGTTTTCATTCGGAAAGCTGCCCGATATCCTCCGGTTGGCGATACACAAGCTTCTCTAAGTATACGGGACCGCTTGGAGAAAAACCGGGAACAAGCGAAACGCTGTTTCCCGGTTTTTTAAATTTTGGCCGCAAACATATCCCTGAGTTCCGCGGAACGAATCGCCGCTTCTTTGACACAGGATATGACGGTCTGTTCAAATTGATGGTCGTCAAGCACCCGAAGGCCTGCTTCCGTTGTCCCTCCGGCGCTTGTGATCTCTTTTCTCATGACAGAAGGATCTCTGCCGGTTTCAAGCATTTGAGTCGCCCCTGACATCATATCGATAATCAGCTGTTTCGCCGTTTCTTCTGGAAGCCCCAATTCGGCAGCCGACACCTGCAGAGCTTCGACAAACCGATAAACAAAAGCGGGGCCGCTTCCGGCTACGGCTGTCACCGCATCAAGGGCAGATTCCTCAACGATTGTAACGCTTCCGACCGTCGCAAAAAGGTCAGCCGCTTCCTGCATCTGCTCTTTCGTCACGAGCGGGTTTGCCGCAAAGGCTGTAGCTGATTTTTGAATGGCGGCCGATGTATTCGGCATAGCCCTCACAACAGGCAGCTCAAGCCCGGCATAGTGCTGGATCGTATGAATCGGAATGCCTGCAAGGACGGAAATCAGCAGCTGTTCTTTCCGCAAATAGGGGCGGAGTGCGGCCATTCCGTCAGCCGCGTCCTTTGGCTTCATCGCCAAAACGAGTGTATCCGACCGGGCGGCGACTTTTGCCGTATCGGCTTCTCCGCATACCCCGTATGTCTCGCTTAATTCACGAAGCCTGGCCTTATTCGAATGATTTGTAACGAATATCGCCTCAGGTTCCATTGCACCGCTTTTGACAAGCCCCTTAATCATCGCTTCAGCCATCGAACCGGCTCCGATAAATCCCATTCGTTTCATTTTGATTCCTCCTTCTAAAAAACAAAAAAACCTTTCCGTCTTCACAAAGGACGAAAAGGTTTCGCGGTACCACCTTCATTAGCATATACATGCTCAGCTCTTGCCCCGTAACGCGGGATACGTTTAGGTTTGCCTAAGCGCTCAGAGGGCAGGTTCAACAGGCAAGCGGGCTGTGAAATCTTTCAGCCGTGGATTTCACTCTCTTTAGCCATTGCTCGTTTACTATTCCTCTTCATTGCGTCTTCGTTCATTCACCTTCATATATTTGTTGTTCATTATGCTATGAGGAATGATGAAATGTCAACAGGCATTTGAAGCAAAAATGACATGCGCGGGAGAAAAAGGTAAAATATGATCAACATCAATTCGCAGGATGAGGAGAATAAAACGATGAAAGATGCAAGAATCATTCCTATTTCACTGCCGACTCCATTTGCGGTCGGGGACGTCAACATTTATTTGGTCAGAGGCGAGGCGCTCACTCTGGTGGATGCCGGGCCCAATACAAAGGAGGCGGCAGCCGTTTTGAAGAAAGAGCTGGCCGACCAGGGACTGTCATTAAACGATATCGACCAGGTCGTCCTGACCCATCATCACGCTGATCACGCCGGATTGCTGGACGAATTTCCCGCAGGGGTAAAAATCATCGGCCATCCGTTCAATGAACCGTATATCAGCCAAAATCCCGATTTTATTGAAAAACAAAAGTCCTTTTTTACATACCTGTTTCAACGATTCGGCGTTCCCGGCGATATGAAGCCGCCAGGCCTTACAGTAAAAGCGTCGTACCGGTTTTCATGTAATCGGACATTGACAGAGACAGTTTCAGAAGGCGCGCAAATTGACGGGCTTGAAGGGTGGCGGGTTCTTGAGACGCCCGGACACGCCACTTCACATATTGTCCTTTACCATGAGGAACTTGGAAGCATGCTCGGGGGAGACTTGCTGTTAAAGCCGTCATCTTCAAATCCGCTTCTTGAAGTGCCGCAAAAAGGAGGAAAACGCCCGACTCCGCTGCTGGATTATCTGGAATCGCTCGGCAGACTGCAAGAGCTTCCGCTCAACATCATTTATCCCGGCCACGGGGAGGAAATCACAACTGTGAATAAGCTTGTCGCCAAAAGGCTGGAAAAGCAGCGAAACAGAGCCGAAGAGGTGTACCGCATTCTTTCTGAAAAAACGCATTCACCTTATCAGATATGTCAAAAACTGTTCCCTGCAGTCTATGAAAAAGAGCTGTTCTTAACGATGTCAGAAACGATCGGGCAGCTTGACGATCTGGAATCCCAGGGGAGGATCGGAGCAGAAACAGCCAATGGAATCGATTACTATTACGCAAAGTAGGTGACGAACATGGAGCAAAAGTTGAAAGCGCAAAAAGTGATGATTACTGGGGCTTCAGGAGGGCTTGGCGAACGGATCGCATATCATGCTGCCGGGGAAGGAGCGGAGATCATTCTGGCTGCGCGCAGAAGAGACCGCCTCGATGCTTTGCAACAAAACATCGCGGATGAAACCGGTGCAAAGTGCCGCATCATCGTATTGGACGTCAGCCGGACGGATGAAATTGAAGCGGCGTTTCAAGAGGCAGGTCCGGTTGATATTCTTGTCAATAATGCGGGATTCGGTATTTTCGAAAGCGCCCTTGACGCTTCCCTTGAAGATATGAAAGCGATGTTTGAGGTCAACGTATTCGGTCTGATCGCCTGCACGAAAATGGCACTCCCGCATATGATCAGACAAGACAAAGGCCATATTATCAACATCGCCTCACAAGCGGGCAAACTAGCGACGCCCAAGTCAAGCCTTTATGCCGCAACTAAGCATGCGGTGCTCGGATATTCAAACAGCTTGAGAATGGAGCTTGCCGAAACAGGGGTCAACGTGACAACGGTCAATCCTGGACCGATCCAAACCGACTTTTTCAAGACGGCAGATAAAAAAGGGGATTATGTCAAAAGCGTCGAGAGATGGATGCTTGATCCGGATCAGGTTGCTAAGAAAATCGTCTCGGCAATGATGACGAACAAGCGCGAAATCAACCTTCCTGGCTGGATGAACGGCGTCAGCAAACTCTACCAGCTCTTCCCTGCCCTGGTTGAACGAACAGGCCGAAGCGCTTTCTATAAAAAATGATCGTCTCTCGAAAAAAGGAACGGAATCGTCCGTTCCTTTTTTATTTGCATTTTTTAAGCGGATTCCCCGGCAGAGAGGCTCAAAATATCATATAAAAACAGGGAGACTTTGTCCCTCTTCAAACCGCGGCACCGAACCTGTGCTTCCTTCTATAGGCTTTGCTTGATCTGAAGGCACCTGTCCTGTCTGAGGCAATCGATACAAAAATACTGCATGCCGAAAGATTCCGTGCTTCCGGGAACACGTGCCGGCTGCTAATGAAAAATAAGGTAAAGGTCGCTTTCGTTATGCTGTTCTTCTTATATAAAATGGCAACTGGGTGACGAAGGGGAGTAATATTTTACCATTTATTAAAATTCTCCTCATCCCGGCCGAAATATGATATCACGTGATACTCGGAACAAAATACACGGTAAAAGGAGTTTCTTAACGGTGCAGGAAGAATGGAACCCATTGATGAAGAATCGTTACATCATCTGGTTAGTTACGGGGATTTGCTTAACGGTCATCTTTCAATTTTCGCTGAAAAGCGTCGCTTCATCCGCAGACAAATACGCCAATTTTGCCGAGCTTGCCGAACATGAAACAGAAGGAGAAGATTATCAAATTGAATATACAGACATGGGCACCGAACTGTTGATTTTTTCGCCGCACGGCGGAGGAATCGAAGGAGGTGTCAGTGAACTTGTCCGCGCCTTCAGCGCCGATTATTCCACTTACTTATTTGAAGGAATCAAACCCTCGCAAAACTGGGATCTTCACATCACAAGCAATCATTTTGATGAACCGCAGGCCGTCAAAGCGGTCAAAGAGCACAGCTATGTGCTGGCTTTTCATGGATATCATGACATCGCTGAACATACGCTTGTGGGGGGAACGGATACCGGAGGGGCGAAAGCGATTGTCAGAGCGCTGCTGAACAACGGTTTTTCAGCGGAGCTGGTCAGCCCAAGCCACCGGCTTGCAGGGGGAAATCCCGAAAATATTAATAATCAATGCCAAACAGGTCAAAGTATTCAATTGGAAATCAGCACGCCTCAACGAGAGGCTTTTTTTTCGGAGTTCGGCCTGTGGACGCGGGCAAGTTCTAAAAATGAGACGTTCCAAGCCTATGTCTCAGCTGTTAAAGAAGTTCTGGATACGCGGTATAAATAAGCATTGTATATTTGGGTCACATTAAAACTAAAGATATGAAGAGGGTGAGCATGTTGATCTATATATACAACTGTTACGGCGGCACTCATTCATCTGCACTTGCCGCTGCCTATCATCTGAAAAAGCTCCCATTCAGCAGAAAACCGACGAGAAACGAAATTTTAAGCACTGACTGTTTTAATCAATTAAGTCCGAAGGAAATGGGAAAATTAATCTTTCACGGCCTTGATGAAGAAGGCAACCAGGTGTACACGATCGGCAGAGGGTCATCAAAAGCGGTTATTCCAGCCATGCTGGGCGTTCTCGAGCTGTTTGAAAAAAACGGGAAACTGCAGGAGAAAGTCATTTTTTCAAACACGTCTCCGACCGTGCCATTAGCGATGACATTCGGCGGTTTATTTTCAAGAAGGCTGAAAATCGATCCGATCGGGGTTCCTCTGCTGGTGCTTGGAGCGCAGCAGGCATACCAAGACATCATCAAGCTGGTGCAGCAAACAAAAGACCGTTCAAAAACGACTTCTTCGGTGATCGAAGTGCTGGATAACAATTTCATAAAAAAATGAACATCTAATCAGCTTCCAGTATGCTGAGCCTTTCGGCTTCCATATCGGAAGCGTTTTTTATTTTCTCTATATAGCAATTACTTTTTAAAAAGGACATTTTCTAAAAAATTGAATATAAGATAGAGGATATTGTTGAAATAGGACGAATCTATAACCTTAGAATTACTTTTCATAAATTTACTTCTTTGTAAATTTGAAGGGGAGAACTTAGGTTTCCCTTCCGCTTTGCTAGAGAATACTATCTGAAAGAAGAAATGGGGGCTAAAAAGACGGCTGCAATCGTTATGAGAAGCAGCGATTTTATATTGGGAAATTCAATCTGCGACACTTTAAATGATAGAAGTGTAGCTTTAAAAATGAAAATTAAAGTGATTGGAGACGGCAAATTAGAACAATGTTATTTTTTTAGAATAACAAATAGAGCTGTCTGTCTCAATACAAATTAGGAGGCGCCTATGAAAAAAATGTTTTCTATTTTTCAAAATAAAAATTATGCGCTGCTGTTTTTCGCATCCTTTACCTCACAAATGGGAGGGATCATCGGACTCACTGCACTCTTGTTTTACCTTCTAGACCGTTTTTCCAATCAGCCTGCATATGCCACAATGACCGAGCTGATGCTGTCATTGCCTACATTGGCTGTATTTTTTCTTGTCGGTGTTTTCGCGGATAAGTTTGACCGGCAGAAAATCGCCAAAAACTGCGACTGGATCTGTACGGGACTATCCATTGTATTACTGCTGTCTCTCTATCTTGAATGGATGCCGTTTACATTTGCCGTTCTTTTTTTAAGAAATGCCGTTAAAAGTTTTTTCACCCCTGCCCAAACTTCTCTCATTCAAGGAATATTATCTGAAAACGAATATTCGCTGGCCGTCGGATTGAATCAAATGGTAGCCAGTTTATTTATGCTGTTCGGAAACGGGCTTGGCGTATTTTGTTATTGGACGCTTGGAGTTGAAGGAGCCGTTATGGTTGATGCAGCCAGCTTCGCACTGAGCGGGCTTTTGATTCAAGCCTGCCGGATCTCCGATGCCGTCCGTATGCCAAATGGAAAACATTCCATTAGACAGCTGAATATCTCCGGTATATGGAAGGATTTTACACTCGGTTTCACTTATATTCTCAATCATAAATTGCTGCTTGCCCTCGTGTCCGGATTCGTCCTTTTCGGAGTTGTCAATGGGGGGCTCTCGGTCATGCAGGTGTTTATATTAAAATACAAGCTTGCACCTGGAAACTATGAAGAGATGTCGATTGTACTCGGCATCGTTTTCGGTGCGGGGTTTTTGGCGGGAAGCATCGCTGCATCCTTGCTATCTCAAAAATTGAAGCTTTATCAACTTTTGATCCTGGCGCTGATTGTTTGCGGGTGTGCCACGATTTCCGGCTCCCTGGTTAAAAGTATTTGGCTGTATATGGTCTGCTCCTGCTTTATCGCAGTTTCGCTTCCAAGCATCAACGTTGCCATCGGTGGATGGATACCAAGCATCGTCAATCCAAAAATGATGGGAAGGGTGCAGGGGTGGATTCATCCGCTTATGATGCTCTCACAGTCGCTGACCCTTCTGTTCATTGCGTGGCTTTACCCGGCATGGATCGCGCTTGAAAGCCTATATTGGCTCGTCGGCGGAAGCCTGATTGCTGTTAGCGTTTTCTACATGATCATCCTTCCGAAGTTTTTAGCGCTGAACCGAACGGCTGACGTATCTGTCGATTAACGGCTTATTCACCAAAAAATATCTATAACGAAAGGGAATGATAGAAATGAAATTATTTTGCCTACCTTATGCCGGCGGATCTGAATCCGCATTTTATTCCTGGAAAGGCCATATGCAGCCCGACATTGAGATTTGCCCGATTCAGCTGAAGGGAAGGGGACGGCGCTTCAACGAGCCTTGTTACGAAAGCCTTGAAGAAGCAGTTCAAGACATTTTTGAGCAGGTTCAAGCTGAACGAAAAGGTGACGACTACGCTCTTTTCGGGCACAGTATGGGAAGCCTTTTAGCATATGAACTTTACTATCAAATGAGCGAGGCGGGAGCTGAAAAACCGGTTCACATTTTTTTCTCGGGCTATAAAGCGCCAAACAGGATCAGGAAGAAAGAAAAACTGCATACCTTGCCCAATCCTATTTTTAAGAAAAAAGTTGTCGAGCTCGGGGGAACACCTGAGGAGCTCATCAATCATGAAGAACTATTTGAATTGTTTATCCCCGTTCTCAAAAGCGATTTTAAAATGGTAGAAAACTATATCTATCAAGAAAGAAACAGCAAAATAGATTGCGACATCACCGTTCTTAACGGAAAAGAAGACTCCATGAGCAAGGAAGATGTATCCGATTGGAAACATCATACTTCAGGACACTTTACAGCCTATTACTTTGACGGGAACCATTTCTTTTTGCACCATCACGTTGAAAAGATCACCGACATCATCAATCATTCACTGGCGGCCAGCCGGATGTTTTAACATACGATTTCGGCGAGATTCATGCCCGGGTCTAATCTATTTTTCCTTCTTCTTCCGCTTCAAAAATTATTTTTATTATAATCGTAGCGGTGTTTTTTTAGGTCTTTTGATCCGGTTGGTGTTGATCTTGCCTCATAAATACATGTTTCGAAAATGTAAAATATAAAATATCCAATTCATAAAAAATTAACCATTATTAAACAATATTCCCATGGAAAATAATGATTATTTTTGATAATCTGTTTTCACAAGACGGAGGTTCAATAAAAAATCGGTAAAAGAGCAACTACAGACCAATATTATGGTGAATATTTTATCAAAAAGGAGAATTTTTATATGGTTGCTAAACATTCATTAAAAAATGGGGGTATTTCACAAAATGACAGAGAATGAAAAAGAACTGATCCTACATTTTAACAACACAAAAACCGATTATCCAAAAAACAAGACGCTTCATGAGCTTTTTGAAGAACAGGCCATGAAGACGCCTGACCATACGGCTCTTATGTTCGGTGCTCAGCGCATGACCTACAGAGAGCTGAATGAAAAAGCAAATCAAACCGCGAGACTTCTCAGGGAAAAAGGTATCGGCAGAGGCTCGATTGCCGCGATCATCGCGGACCGCTCCTTCGAAATGATCATCGGCATCATCGGGATTTTAAAAGCGGGAGGTGCGTATCTGCCGATCGACCCTGAAACGCCCAAAGACAGAATGGCCTTCATGCTCAGCGACACGAAAGCCGCGGTGCTGCTTACGCAAGGAAAAGCGGCAGACGGAATCGATTGTGAGGCTGACATGATACATCTGGACAAAGGGGCATCAGACGGATTCAGTAAAGAACGGCTCAACCCAGTCAATGATTCGGGCGATACCGCCTATATCATCTACACCTCAGGTTCTACGGGAACGCCAAAAGGTGTTGTCACCCCGCACTACAGTGTCATAAGGGTCGTTCAAAATACCAATTATATCGATATCACAGAAGACGACGTGATCCTCCAGCTGTCCAATTATTCGTTTGACGGATCGGTATTCGACATCTTCGGCGCTTTATTAAACGGAGCGTCGCTGGTCATGATTGAGAAGGAAGCGTTATTGAACATCAATAGACTTGGAAGCGCTATCAATAGGGAGAAGGTCAGCGTGATGTTCATTACGACGGCACTGTTCAACATGATTGCCGATATTCATGTCGACTGTCTGTCGAATTTGCGAAAAATCCTTTTCGGCGGGGAAAGAGCCTCGATTCCGCATGTGAGAAAAGTGCTGGATCATGTCGGCCGGGATAAATTGATTCATGTTTACGGCCCGACGGAAAGCACGGTGTATGCGACATATTACTTCATCAACGAGATAGACGATGAAGCGGAAACGATTCCGATCGGTAGCCCGCTGGCGAATACGTCGGTCCTGATCATGGACGAAGCCGGCAAGCTCCTTCCGATCGGGGTTCCCGGAGAGCTGTGCATCGCAGGCGACGGCTTAAGCAAAGGATATTTAAACCGCGAGGAACTGACCGCTGAAAAATTCATCCCGCATCCGTTTGTGGCGGGAGAAAGGCTGTATAAGACGGGCGATTTGGCGAAATGGCTGCCAGACGGCAACATCGAATTCATCGGCCGAATCGACCACCAGGTGAAAATCCGCGGCTTCAGGATCGAGCTAGGCGAAATTGAAAGCCAGCTGGAAAAACACGAAGATATCAACGAGACGATCGTCACCGTCAGGGAAGATGGTGAAAATCGCCCGTACATATGCGCCTATATGACGGTCAAACGTGAAATTCCTGTTGAAGAACTAAGAGGATTTTTGGAAGAAAAGCTTCCGGAATACATGATCCCCGCATATTTTGTCAAATTGGACAAGCTGCCGCTCACCAAAAACGGGAAAGTGGACAGAAAAGCCCTGCCTGAACCGGATAGAAGGATGGGGGCGGAAAGTGAGTATGAAGCGCCGCAAAATGAAACGGAAGAAAAGCTGGCAGCTGTTTGGCAGGAGGTTTTGCACGTTGAAAAAGCGGGCATTCATGATCATTTTGCACAAATGGGTGGCCATTCATTGCATGCGATGGAGCTCATCGCAAAAATAAAGGAAAAAATGAATGTTGAAATTCCGCTGCATCAGCTATTTAAGCTTGCAACCATAAAGGAATTGAGTACTTTTATCGAAGCTAATCAACAAGAAGACAAGGGAGACGGCCTCGTGACAAGGGCTGCCGATCCGGAAAATATCCATGAAACATTTCCGCTTACAGGCATTCAGCTGGCTTATTTGGTTGGAAGGGATGAGACGTTCGAAATCGGCGGAGTCGCTACGAATTTAACTGTCGAATTTGAAGCTGATGTCGATTTGAATCGATTTCAGCTGACGCTGCAAAAACTGATTGACAGGCATCCGATTCTCCGCACGATCGTATTTGAAAACGGAACACAAAAAATTCTCGAAGCAACACAACGTTATACGATCGAAACTCAGGATTTAAGAGGTTTCACAGAAAAAGAAATCAACGCCAGAATTTTAGAACAGCGGGAGAAGATGACATCAAAGATCATTGATCCAAGTGTATGGCCTTTGTTTGAACTCAAAACGTTTATGTTGCCTGGAGAGAAAAAATATTTTTTCCTCAATGTGGACCCGCTCATTTGCGATGACAGCAGTATGAAACGATTAATCAGAGAGTTTAAACAACTATATGAAAACCCCGGCCTCAAACTGCCTTCACTAGAATACAGCTTCAGAGATTATGTTTTGGCCTCGATCGATTTTAAGCAAACAAGCAGATATCAAAAAGACCAAAAATATTGGCTGGATAAACTGGATCATTTTCCAAGTGCGCCTGAGCTGCCTCTTAAATCTGATCCAGCCCATGTAGCGAAACCTTCGTTCAAGAAGTTTTCAACGTTTTTGGATGGGCATACATGGAATGAATTAAAAAAGAAAGCCCGGCATCATAATCTCACGCCAACCTCCGTCCTTTGTGCTGCATATGCCTATATATTAGCTTATTGGAGCCGGCAAAATCATTTTGCTATCAATTTAACCGTATTTAACAGAATCCCGTTTCATCCGGATGTCAAGAACATGATCGGAGATTTTACCTCTTTAATGCTGCTGGACATCCATGCGGAAGAAAAAATGAGCTCTTTCTGGAGATTTGCTTTAAATGTTCAGGACACGCTTTTGGAAGCACTGGAACACAGACATTATGACGGGGTTGATGTAATCAGAAACATCGCCAAAAAGAATGGCATGAATAAAAAAGCGGTCATGCCGATCGTATTCACAAGCGTGCTGAGCGAAAATCCCGACGACTCATTTGACAGTCTTGTCGATTTTGACAACATTCATTTCTTTAGCACGAGAACGTCACAAGTGTACATTGACAACCAAGTTTATGAAATAAACGGCGGCCTTTATATTACATGGGACTATGTGGAGCAAATTTTTGAACATGAAGTAATTGAATCGATGTTTGACCAGTATATCGCTGTCATCCAGCAAGTCGTAACCGGCGAGGACGTTTCAACCATCCAAATGAATGAAAAAAGCCGCCAGGTGATCAGCGCATATAATGACACAGATCAATCTTTCGATACCGAGCCCTTGCATGAATTGTTTACCGGCCAGGTTAAACATGGACCTGACAGAATTGCACTCAAACATCATGATGAGGTGATGACCTATCAGGAGCTTGACGAAAAATCCAACCAGGTCGCAAGATTTCTCATCGGAAAAGGGGTTGGAAGGGGCGACTATATCGGTGTCATCGGCAAAAGAAGTCTGGGAACGATTGTCAATTTATTGGCTGTATTGAAGACTGGAGCAGCTTATATCCCTCTCGATCCGGATTATCCGGAAGAAAGAAAAGCGTATATCCAATCAAAAAGCAACTGCAAATTCTTCATCAGCCATGACGTATATGACAAAGAACATATCGAGCGCTTCTCAAAAGCGCCGGTTGACCGAAAAGTCGATTTGGATGACATGGCATATGTCATCTTTACGTCAGGAAGCACAGGCAAGCCAAAAGGTGTTCAGATTACGCATGGAGCCGCAGCGAATACCATTCTCGATATCAATGAAAAGTTCAACGTCACAGAACAAGATAACATAATGGGCATTTCCTCATTGTGCTTTGATTTATCTGTGTATGACGTGTTTGGCGCTTTAAGCAGCGGGGCATCACTTGTCATCATTGATGACCAAAGGGATGTATTCAGCCTGAAAGAGACAGTCGAAAAAGAACGGATTACAATTTGGAATTCTGTTCCGGCGATTATGGGAATGACGGCTGATTTATACCTGGACAACGAGCTCAACCATCATCTCAGACTCATCCTGCTAAGCGGAGACTGGATACCGCTTCAGTTGCCTGCAACCATAAAGAAGACGTTTAAAAACGCAGAAGTGATTAGTTTGGGCGGCGCAACAGAAGGATCCATCTGGTCGATCTACTATCCGATTCAAAAAGTAGAGGAAGACTGGAAAAGCATCCCTTATGGAAAACCGCTGGCCAATCAAAAAATATATGTATTGAACCAGAATAAACAATTATGTCCCGTCGGTGTCGAAGGAGAGCTGTACATAGGCGGAGCGGGGGTAGCAAGCGGGTATATTCATGATCAAGAAAAAACGGATCATTCATTTATCCAGCATCAGGAATTAGGCTACATCTATAAAACGGGTGACTATGGCGTCTTGAAAGAGGACGGTTATGTAGAATTTCTCGGAAGAAAAGACAGCCAGGTGAAGATCAGAGGCTACAGAGTGGAAATGGGGGAAATTGAAAATACTCTCTTAAGCCTTCATGAGATCACGAAGGCATCGGTTATTGATTATACAAATCCGGACGGAATCAAAAACTTATATGCTTTTGTTGTAGCAGACAACGCGATCAGCCAATTAGATGTAAAGGAATTTTTGCAAAAAACGCTGCCTGACTATATGATTCCTGCGAAATTCGTGCAAATTGACGAAATCCCGTTAACTGTAAACGGAAAAGTCGATAGGCGCACGCTCCATGACTTGGCTGAACAGCAAATCGCAGATGAAGGTCAACGAGGCGGATCGATGCTGCCGGAGAATGAAACACAAGCCATGCTTCTGGAGATTTGGAAAGATATATTTGGCCTAGACAGCATCAATCTCGATGTCAGCTATTATGAAATCGGCGGAGATTCACTCAAAGCGATATCCATCATCACGGAAATCAACAAACGAATGAATGTTGAGATGCCGATCAGCGAAATCTTTAAAAACGATACAATCATCGCTTTGGACCACTATTTGAAAAACAGAGAAGAAAGCGATATGGAACATCCGATTCAAAAGGCTCGCGATCAAGAGTATTATCCGACATCCCCTGCCCAACAAAGAATGTATATGCTGTCGATGCTGGAAAATGAAAGGGGAGCTTACCATATTCCGATGGCCCTTCTTGTCGAAGGCCGGATAAACGCCATACAGCTGGAAAACGCATTGAAGACATTTTTACAAAGACATGAAATTTTGCGAACCGGGTTTGAAATCCAAAACAATGAACTCACCCAAAAAATTTATGAGAATGTCGAATTCCGCCTGGAATACGAGTGCTTAAACGCTTCGATTACAGATCAGCATGCTTTAATGGAGATCACAAGCAGGTACTGTAAAGAATCCATCAAGCCTTTTGATCTAAGCCGGCCGCCTCTTATGAGGGCCAAGCTGATCAAAATCGACGATATTAGGCATATACTGGTCATGAATTTCCACCACATTGTCAGTGACGGGGTTTCTCAAGGCATCTTGATGAATGAAATATTGGAACTTTACAGTAATGTGCCATTGCCGGAAGTAAGTGTGCAATATAAAGATTATGTGGAATGGAATCATACATTTAATCAATCAGCCGCGATGAAAAAGCAGGAAGCCTATTGGCTTGACGTTTATCGCGATATACCGTCAAAGCTGGACTTTCCTTATGACTATAAACGTCATCATATCGACACGTTTGAAGGAAGCAGCGTGTTTTTGGAAATGGAGCAGGAGCTGTCAGATCATATAAGGAAGCTGGCGAAACATACCGGAACAACCCTGTATACGGTGATGCTGAGCGCATATTATGTGCTTTTAAATAAATATACAAATCAAACAGATATCGTTGTCGGAACCGCCGCTGCGGGAAGGCTGCATCCTGATCTGCAAGATGTATTCGGCGTGTTTGTTAATACACTCGCTTTGCGGAACGAGGTTGATACTTCCAACAGCTTTAAAGAATTTTTGCAGCAGACGAAAGAGCGTACGATAGCGGCCTTTGACAATTCCGAGTATCCGTTTGATGATTTGATCCGCAAACTCAATGGTGTACGGGAGTCTAACCGCAATCCTTTGTTCGACACGATGTTTGTTCTGGAAGATGCCAGGATGTTTACCAAACAGAAAGGCGATGTCAAGCTGAGTCCGATCATCTTTGAACTGGACAATGCAAAATTTGACATGATCTTTAATGTGTTGGATTTTGAACAAAAGATCGTATTGAACATTGAATATTCGACAAGCCTTTTCAAGGAAGAGACGATTCAAAAGATAGCGGAAGATTATTTCAGGATTTTAGAGGAAGTTTCAGAAAAACTTGATGTTGCTTTACATCAAATCGACATGATATCCCGTCAAGAAAAACGGACACTTTTAGAGTCCTTTAACCATACAAAGACAGCATATCCAAAAGGAAAAGCAATCCACCAGCTGTTTGAGGAGCAGGCAAAGCGAATACCAGATCACACTGCGGTTGTTTTTGAAGATCAAAAACTGACGTACCGACAGTTGAATGAAAAAGCAAATCAAGTGGCAAGGCTTTTGAGAGAAACAGGTGTCAAGCCGGATACGCTCGTCGGGATCATGATGGAGCGTTCGTCCGATATGATCACAGCGATTCTCGGTGTGCTGAAAGCAGGCGGCGCCTATTTGCCGATTGATCCCGAGTATCCTCTGGAGCGGATGAGATACATGGCTTTTGACAGTCAAGTCAAAGTTATCATCTCTGATGTTCCGCTTGCCAAGGGGCTTACGGCAGAATCGATCGAGTTGATTCATATGGATGATGAGAGGATTGCCGGGCAGGATCGGTCAGACATTGACAATGTCAATCAAAGCGGCGACCTTGCATATGTCATCTATACGTCGGGTTCAACAGGAAAGCCAAAAGGCGTGATGATCGAACATCAATCAGTGATCAACTTGTGCCGCTGGCATCAATCCTGTTTTGAAGTCGGACAAAACGACAACAGCTCGATTTATGCGAGCATCAGCTTCGACGCTTTTGTCTGGGAGCTGTTCCCTTATATAACAGCGGGAGCCACCGTTCATGTCCTCAATCAGGAGACAAGGCTGGATGTTGAAAAGCTGAACCGGTATTTTCATGACCATCATATTACGATCAGCTTTTTGCCAACACCAGTCTGCGAACAATTTACAGCGTTTGAGAATCATTCGTTAAGAACGCTGTTAACGGGTGGAGATAAATTAAACGTCTTTAAAGAAAAAAGCTATCAAATCGTAAACAATTACGGACCGACGGAGAATACAGTCGTTGCTACAAGCTTTCCAATAGACAAATCGTATCAAAATATTCCGATCGGAAAACCGATCGATAACGTCAAAGTGTATATATTGAACAAAGACCTTCAGCTTTGTCCGCTCGGAGCCAGCGGCGAGCTCTGCATCGCTGGGGAAGGGCTGGCCCGCGGGTATGTAAACAGACCGGAATTGACTCGGGAGAAATTCATCGAAAATCCGTTTGTACCTGGGGAAAGAATGTACCGCACAGGTGATCTCGCCAAAATGCTGCCAAATGGAAACATTCAGTTTTTGGGACGGGTTGACCAGCAGGTTAAGATTCGCGGCTATC
Organism: Bacillus haynesii; assembly: GCF_001969855.1. GTDB lineage: Bacteria > Bacillota > Bacilli > Bacillales > Bacillaceae > Bacillus > Bacillus haynesii. The sequence goes on along the minus strand of NZ_MRBL01000023.1, from coordinate 7,444 downwards.
GGATTGAACTCGGCGAGATCGAGAACCGGCTGCTTAAATATGAAAAGATTGAAGAAGCGGCGGTCATCGCAAGAGAAGACGGAGATCATGACCCGTATCTTTGTGCATATGTAACGGCTAAAAAGGAAGTCGAACCGGAGAAGATCAGAGCGTTTTTAAAGAAAAGCCTTCCGGATTATATGATCCCTCAGCACTTTGTCCAGCTTGACCGGCTGCCGCTTACCGTGAATGGAAAAGTGGATAAGAAAAATCTACCGGCTCCCGCACGGAGCGCCGCAATCAATCGCCGCTATGAAGCGCCGCGGGATCAGATGGAAGAAAAACTTGTTTCCATATGGGAAGAGGCTTTAGGAATCGATAAAATCGGGATCAACAGCAATTTCTTTGAAGCCGGCGGGCATTCGCTTAAAGCCGCCGCTTTGGTATCAACCATTCATAAAGAACTGAATGTCAAGCTGCCTTTAAGGCAAATATTCGAAACCCCGACGATTAAAGGGCTGAGGGAATATATCGGTGCGGCGAAGGAAAGTGCTTTTACATCGATAGGAAAAACGGAAGAAAAACCATATTACCAGTTGTCTTCAGCGCAAAAAAGGCTCTATATCCTTTGTCAAGCCGGCAGTCATGTTGCATATAACATGCCTTTTGCCATGACGATCGAAGGCGATTTTGATGTCCGCCGTTTTGAGAATGCATTGAAGTGCATGATCCAAAGACATGAATCATTTCGAACTTCATTTGTCATGATCGACGGTGAGGTGATGCAAAAGATTGAAAAAGAGATCGATTTTCAAATGGCATACAGTGACATCGGCAAAGACAGCGCCGAAGAAAAAATCCAAAGCTTCATCAGGCCGTTTCATTTGGAAAAAGCACCGCTTTTAAGGGCGGAAGCCGTAAAAGTGAATGAACGTGAGCACTTGCTGATGTTCGATATGCACCATATCATTTCCGATGGCGTGTCCACCGACATCTTCGTTCAAGAGCTGGGAGCGCTGTATGAAGGGAAATCACTGGAGCCATTCCATATTCAATATAAAGATTACGCAGAATGGGAAAAAAGCCATGCTCGCCGCGATGAGCTGAAAAGACAGGAAGAATACTGGCTGAAGACGTATAAAGGCGATATCCCGATCCTTGATCTCCCGACAGATCATAAAAGGCCGCTGACGAAAAGCTCTGAAGGTGACACCGTCACTGCAGCAATCGAAAGTGAAACATTCCGCAAGCTTCAGCATATGGCGAAAGAAAACGGTGTTACGATGTACATGCTTCTGTTGGCCGGTTATACAGCACTGCTTTCCAAATATACAGGTCAGGAAGATATCATCGTCGGGACACCGGCTGCAGGGAGAAATCATGAGGATATTCAACATCTCATCGGCATGTTTGTTAATACCTTGGCGATCAGAAACCATCCGGAACGGAAAAAGACTTTCAGACATTATTTGCAAGAGGTAAAAGAAAACACGCTTCAGGCTTATGAAAACCAAGATTATCCGTTTGAAGAGCTTGTCGAAAAAGTAAACATCAAACGGGACATGGCCCGAAACCCGCTCTTTGATACGATGCTCGTATACCATAACACAGACGTGAAGCCGTTTGCAGCAGAAGGGCTGAGAAGCAGGCTGGCGGAGATCAAGCGCGGCATTTCCAAGTTCGACATCACAGTGACTGCGAGTGAAGCGGCAGACCGATTAAGATTGGAAGTTGAGTATTCGACGAGGCTGTTCAACAAGGAAAGAATGGAAAGACTATCTGAACACCTGATCAGCCTGTTGGAACAAGCGGCGGATCATCCAGACGTTGCCATCAATCAGATAGATGTCCTGACAAAGGACGAACGACATCGGGTTCTGTATGATTTTAACCGAACAGACGGCGCGTTCTGCAAAGAGATGACGATACCGGAGCTGTTTGAAAAGCAGGCGGAAAAAACGCCTGATCATCCGGCGGTTGTCTTCGGGGATGAAACGATTTCTTACAGGGAGCTGAATGAAAAAGCGAACAGCCTGGCTTTCACCTTGCGTCAAAAAGGAGTAGGCCCTGACGCGGTAACAGGGATTCTCACAGAACGGTCAATCGAAATGATCGTCGGTATGATGGGTATTTTGAAAGCTGGCGGAGCCTATCTGCCAATCGATCCGGCGTATCCCCAGGAAAGAATAAGCTACATGTTAAAAGACAGCGATGTCAGCGTATTATGCGCGGCAGGCGATGTGGATCCGGGTGAAGCATATGCCGGAGACATCATCCGGATAGATCAAACCGGACAAAATGACCACGTGGAAAACCTTAAGCATGACATCAAGCCGCAGCACTTGGCATATGTCATCTATACATCAGGATCCACTGGAAAACCGAAAGGCGTCATGATCGAGCATCATAGTGTGAACAATCTTGTTCATGGATTAAATGAAAGAATTTATCAGCATCTCGATGCTCATTTAAATGTAGCACTGGTCGCGCCTTATATCTTTGACGCTTCTGTCAAACAAATATTCGCGGCGCTTCTCCTTGGGCATACTCTTTGTATCGTCCCGCGCGAGACAACCTGGGACGCCATGAGTTTAATTGAGTACTATTCGCAAAACAACATCAATGTATCGGACATGACGCCTGCTCATTTAAACATGCTGGCTTATTTGGACAAATCGGAACTCGAATTCGATCTGAAGGAATTGATTGTCGGCGGAGATGCATTAACACCTGATGTCATCAACAGCCTATTTCATAAATTCCCGAATCTGTCATGCAATATCACCAATGTATACGGCCCAACAGAGTGCTGTGTGGATGCTGCTTCACATCAAATCGAATGGGGAAAAGTGCCGCAAACACCGTCCATTCCGATCGGCAGACCGCTTCTCAATACAAGCATCTATATTGTGGACAAAGAACTCCGCCCTCTGCCGGTTGGGATTGCCGGAGAACTATGCATAGCAGGCGAAGGGGTTGCCAGGGGGTATGTAAACAGACCTGAGCTTACGGCGGAAAAGTTTGTCGATCATCCATTTGAACCGGGCAAAAAAATGTACAAAACCGGAGATTTGGCGATGTGGCTTCCGGATGGACAGATTGAGTTTTTAGGACGCGCCGATCATCAAGTGAAAATCCGCGGCTATCGGATAGAGCTTGGCGAAGTGGAACAGCAGCTCTTGACACATGAGAAGATTAAAGAAGCGGCGGTGATCGCGGGAAAGGATCAAAACGGCAACAGCTATTTATGCGCCTATTTCGCGTCTGATCAGGAATTGCCTGCAGCTGATGTACGACAATTTCTTGAAAAGGAAATACCTGATTATATGATTCCGTCCTATTTTGTTAAGCTTGACCGGCTCCCGCGCACCTCAAGCGGTAAAGTTGACAGAAGCGCACTGCCTGAGGCGGACGGAAATTTAATAGAAGGAACTCGGTACGATCCGCCCCGAAATGAAATCGAACGAAAACTCGTGCAAGTCTGGAGAGAGATTCTCGGTGCCGAGGACATCGGGATCAGCCACCATTTCTTTGCGGCAGGGGGAGACTCGATCAAGGCGCTCCAGATCGTATCCAGGCTGGCAAAGATGAACCTGAAACTGGAGATGAAGGCGTTGTTCGCCAATCCGAAAATAAAAGATCTCAGCCGATTGATCACAGAAGAAACGCGACATCGCAAACATAACAAACCCGTTACAGGTGAAACGGAACTGCTTCCTATCCAAAAGAGATATTTTGCGAACAACAAAGAGGAGCTTGACCACTTCAACCAGTCATTTATGCTCATTAGAAAAGACGGCTATGACGAAAACATCGTCAGAACAGCCTTCAATAAAATACTGGAGCAGCATGACGCGTTAAGGATGATCTATGAAGAAAAAGACGGAGACATCATTCAATACAACAGAGGCTATCGTGAAAACTTGTTCGACCTGGATGTTTATGATGTAAGAGGCCTTGACTGTCAAGCGGAAAAGGTGTTTGAGCTGGCGACAGGTATTCAAAAAAAATTATCGATTAGAAAAGGAAAACTCGTTCATCTCGGCATCTTCCGGGCTGATGAGGGCGATCACCTGCTCATTGCGATCCATCATCTTGTCGTTGACGGTGTATCGTGGAGAATTTTGTTCGAGGACTTTGAAACATTGTACCTTCAGGCGTTGAAAGGTGAACGTCTCGACATTGGCTACAAAACGGATTCATACCAAGCGTTCGCCTGTCAATTGAAGAAATATGCCCAAAGCCGCAGGCTGTTAAAGGAAAGAGAGTATTGGCAAAAGGCCCTGGAAGCGGATGTTCCATTCATTCCTGCTGAAAAGCTTGAACGAGACACGTTTGAACACAGCACGACTTTGAGCATCAGAATCGGCCCAGACGTGACAGCGAACCTTTTACGAAACGCAAACAAAGCCTACAACACGGAAATCAACGATATTTTGCTGACGGCATTAATCACCGCAGTCAGGGATATCACCGGAGAAAACAAATTGAAGGTCATGATGGAAGGGCACGGCAGGGAGGACATCTTAGACGGTGTTGACATCACGAGAACGATCGGCTGGTTTACGACGGTTTATCCGGTCTTGCTCGATTTGGGAGAGGAAAAAGAAATATCGCAAAATATCAAAATGGTCAAAGAAACGTTGAGAAAAATACCGAATAAAGGGATCGGCTACGGCGTTTTAAAATACATGACAGAAGAGCTCGGTGAAATCAAAACACATGTGCCGCTTTCTTTTAACTATTTTGGTGAAATGGACAATGACATGAATAGGCAAGTATTTTCTCAGTCGCCATTTTCACCGGGAGAAAGCATCGGCGGAAACATCTTCAGGCACTGTGCCATCGACATGAATGCGATCGCTTTAAACGGCGAATTGACGATCTATACAACATACAACCAGGAACAATACCAAACAAGTGCAATCGAACGACTCAATCGATCATTCAAAGCAAACCTGGAAAAGATCGTCGGTCATTGCGCCGCTAAAGACGGCTCGGACATGACGCCTTCCGATTATGGCGATGCCTCGCTGAGCCTTGACGAGCTGGAGCGTATCAAAAATAAGTACGGCGCTTTTCAAATCGAAAAGATTTACCCGCTGGCCAACATGCAAAAGGGAATGTTGTTTCATGCCGCAATGGATCAGACATCAGGCGCGTATTTTCAGCAAATTGTCATCGAATTAAAAGGACGTGTTCATCCGGATCTATTAGAAGAAAGCTTTCACGAGATCGTTAAGAGGCATGAAAGCTTAAGGGCGTCATTCGAATATGAAATCATAACCGAACCGAGACAGATCATAACCAGAGACCGAAAAACGCCTTTCACATCAATCGATCTCTCAGGCGAAAATCGCACCCGGCAGCATAGGTTCATAGAAACATATTTAAAAGAAGATCAAGAAAAAGGGTTTGATTTGAGCGGCGAATCCCTCATGCGGGTATGTTTGATCAAATTGAATGATGAATATCGGCTGATTTGGAGTCATCACCACATATTGCTGGACGGCTGGTGTCTGGGCATTGTTTTGAGCGAGCTGTTCAGCATATATGGAAAAATAATGAAGGGCGAATCCCGCCGATTAAAAGAGGCGAAGCCATATGGAGACTATATCAAATGGCTGGAAAAACAGGATCAAGAAGAAGCTGCGGCATACTGGAAGGAATATCTGAAAGGGTATGAGACGCGGGCGGAACTCCCGGCGTTCAATCGCGGCTCTGAAGAATATGGCGGCAAAGAAAAAGTCATATCGTTTTCAAAAGAACTGACAACGAAAATCACCCGGATCGCCAAGCAGCATCATGTCACCATCAATACGGTTCTTCAAGGAATTTGGGGCATGATTCTGGCCAAATACAACAATACCGATGAAGTCGTATTCGGAACCGTCGTCTCGGGACGGGAGGCTCCTGTTGACGGCATCGAAGAGATGGTCGGCTTGTTTATTCATACAATACCGACCCGGATCAGCTTTGGAGGCGCGAGAAGCTTTAAAGAGGTGTTAAAGAAAACACAAGCCGAGTTTATCGAAAGCAATCGATACAGCTATATGAATTTATCGGAAATTCAGGAACTGAGTGAATTGAAAAGAGAGCTGATCACCCATGTCATGGCCTTTCAAAATTATGCATTTGATGAAGAGCTGTTCAGAAGCCAATCCGGGGAAACCGGTTTTGAACTGGAAGGTGTTCATGGAGAAGAACGGACCAACTATGATTTTAATCTGACCGGCGTTTTAGAAAATGAACAGCTGGCGCTTAAAATGACATTTAATGAAAATGTGTATGACGACACGATCATCGAAACACTAGAAAAGCATATCATCACCGTCGCAGAACAAGTGACAGAAGATGAAAGCAAAACATTGCGAGACATCAACCTTGTGTCAGAAGAAGAAAAAATGAGGATTTTGCAGACATTCAACGATACAAAAACAAAATACCCGAAAGACAAGACACTTCATGAGCTTTTTGAAGAACAGGCCATGAAGAGGCCTGACCATACGGCGCTTGTGTTCGGTGCTCAGCGCATGACCTACAGAGAGCTGAACGAAAAAGCAAACCAAACCGCGAGACTTCTCAGGGAAAAAGGCATCGGCAGAGGCTCGGTTGCGGCGATCATCGCGGACCGCTCCTTCGAGATGATTATCGGCATCATGGGGATTTTAAAAGCGGGGAGTGCGTATTTGCCGATTGATCCTGAAACGCCTAAGGACAGAATCGATTATATGTTGAAAAATAGCGGTGCAGCATTGTTGCTAACAAAAGGTACACTTCTTCAAGCTTTTGATATTGAGACCGTTGATTTGCGCTCGGACGAGTTGCACTTATTAAGCGGAGAGAATCTTCCGCGTGTGAATCGTTCAAGCGATACGGCGTACATCGTCTATACGTCCGGCTCAACCGGGACGCCAAAAGGAGTGGTCATCCCGCATTACAGCGCGGTAAGGGTCGTCAGAAATACCAATTATATCAACATCACAGAAGATGACGCCATCCTTCAGCTGTCCAACTATTCGTTTGACGGATCGGTGTTCGATATCTTCGGAGCTCTCTTAAACGGAGCGTCACTCGTCCTGATCGAAAAAGAGACGGTCTTGAATACACATGAGCTGGCCGATGTAATTGAAAAAGAACAAGTCAGCGTGATGTTCATTACGACGGCGCTGTTCAATACGCTCGCCGACATCAACATCGGCTGTCTTGACAAGCTGCGGAAAATCCTTTTCGGCGGGGAAAGAGCCTCGATTCCGCATGTGAGAAAAGTGCTGGATCATGTCGGCCGGGATAAATTGATTCATGTTTACGGTCCAACGGAAAGCACAGTGTATGCAACGTATTATTTCATCAATGAAATAGATGAAAAAGCCGATACAATCCCGATCGGCAGCCCGCTCGCGAATACGACGGCACTGATCATGGACGAAGCCGGCAAGCTCCTGCCGGTCGGTGTTCCCGGAGA
>NZ_MRBL01000022.1 GCF_001969855.1 Bacillus haynesii | reverse complement strand
TGTATCAAGCTGTTCGTTCGCAACGACGTAGCCGCACAGCGCTTTGTTGCCGTAGGCATCTTCGATGTCGGTGACGACGGCTTCCTGCACTTCAGAGAGCCGCGCGAGCTGGACTTCGATTTCAGAAAGCTCGATCCGGAAGCCGCGGATTTTCACCTGCTGGTCGATCCGGCCGATGTACTCAAGCCGCCCGTCTTCCAGCCATTTGACCGCGTCCCCCGTCCGGTACATGCGCTCGCCCGGCACAAACGGGTCTTCCGTAAAACGCTTCGCCGTTTCCTCCGGCTTGTTCAAATAGCCGCGCGCAAGCCCGCGGCCGGCGATGCACAGCTCGCCCGCGACGCCGACAGGCTGGACTTCGTTGTTTTGCCCAAGCACATACGCCCGGGTATTGGCGATCGGCTTTCCGATCGAAAGCATCCCTTCATCAGGATCGATCGCCGTGCTCGTCGCAACGACCGTGTTTTCCGTCGGCCCGTAGTTGTTGACGAGTGTGTAATTCCGTTTTTCGATCCGTTTCAGCTTGTCTCCGCCCGTAAGCAGCACGCGCAGCGACTGGTTGTCCAGCTCCATGAACTGTTCGCACAGCTGTGTCGGCAGGAACGTGATCGTAATCCCGTTTTCTTCGAAATATTCGTTCAAGCGCTTAATGTCCATTCGGATCGATTCAGCGATGATGTGAAGCTCCGCCCCGACGATCCAGTACGGGAACATTTCCCAGACGGAAGCATCAAAGCCAAAGCCGGCATATTTCGCGCTTTTGTCCTGTTCGGTGACCACGAATGCATTGTTATGCCAATGGCACAAGTTCACGAGCGACTGATGTTCGACCATGACGCCTTTCGGCTGGCCTGTCGTGCCCGATGTGTAGATCAAGTATGCCAGGTTGTTTGGCTGTGTATCTGCCTGCGGGTTCACTTCATCATCATTTGTGATTTCTTCGCTCAGTATCGAATCGAGAAGAAGCGTTTCACCGCTGAATTCTTCAGGTACGGCTATGTTTGTTTGCGTCAAAAGCAACTCTGCACCGCTGTCTTTCAGCACGTATCCGATTCGCTCGGCCGGATAGCCGGGATCGATCGGTACATAGGCCGCTCCCGCTTTCAAAATCGCGAGCACGCCGGCCGTCATTTCAAGCGAAGGCTTGACCATGATCCCGATCCGCTGTTCAGGACGGACCCCTTTTTCGATCAGCAGGCGGGCCAGACGGTTCGCCCGCGCGTTCAGCTCTTTGTACGTCCACTTCACGCCGTTGTAAACCGCTGCCCCACGTTCAGGCGTGCGAAGGGCTTGCGCTTCGAACAGTTCATGGACTGTTTTGTCCTGCGGCACAGCCAACTTCGTCTCATTCCACTTTTGGACGATCCGCCGTTTTTCCGCTTCATTCAGAAGCGAAAGCTCTGACAGGCGGGCATCCGCGTTTTCAGCAACCGCTTCGAGCAGGTTGACCCAGTACCTGCTCCAGCGTTCGATCGATTCGCGCTTAAAGAGAGCTGTATTGTATTCCATTTCAAAAACGAGAAGTCCGTCTTCTTCCGCCGCTGTCAGCGTCAGATCAAACTTCGCGGTCTGATGAGCAAAATCATACGGCTTAAGTGTGACCCCATCCATTGATAAGTCTTTCAAATCGGCATTTTGCATTGAAAAGACGGCATCAAATAACGGATTTCGGCTCATATCGCGCTGGATGTTCAGCTTTTCGATGAGTTCTTCAAACGGGTAATCTTGATGCTCAAATGCGCCGAGCGTCGTTTCTTTCACTTCCTCAAGGAATGCAGAAAACGGTTTGTCTCCTTCAGGACGCGTTCTTATCGCAAGCGTATTGACAAACATGCCGATGATACGGCTCAAATCAGCATGCGGCCGCCCGGCAGCCGGAGAGCCGACAATGACCTCGCTCTGTCCGCTCAGTTTGGATAAAAACGCGCTGTATGAGGCAGCGAGCACCATATATAAAGTGCTTTCCGTTTCCTTCGCCAGTCTTCTCAGCTGCTGGACAAGCTCCGGTTTCAGCGCAAAGCTGAGACGGCTTCCTTCAAACGTTTGAACAGAAGGACGCGGATGGTCTGTCGGGAGCGTCAAAACAGGCAGTTCGCCGTCCAGCTCCTTGAGCCAGTATTCCTCCTGCATTTTGTGCCGTTCTGTCAGCAGATGCTGCTGCCATACAGAAAAGTCTTTATACTGAATCCTCAGCGGTTCAAGCGCCTCTCCCGCATAAAGCCTTGTCATCTCATCGATCAGCACACTGACGGAAGCACCGTCTGAAATGATATGATGCATATCGACAAGCAAAAGATGTTCTTCTTCCGTGACACGTATGATGCTCATTCTAAATAACGGGGCCTTTGTTAAATCAAACGGCCTGATGAACTCTTTTATCAGCTTTTCCGCTTCTTGTTCATCTGCATCGATGACATCAATGGTCAATTCCGCAGCTTCCCAAATCCGCTGAACAGGTTCGCCGTCCCTGATTTCAAACGTCGTGCGGAATGCTTCATGGCGCTTGATCAGCATTTGCGCAGCAGACTCGAGGCGCTTCAGGTCAAGCTTTCCTTCAAGCTGGAGAACGGCCGGCATGTTATAGCTTTTCTCAGCGCCTTCGATCTGCTGAAGGACGTACAGCCGTTTTTGCGCCGACGATACGGGGTACGTTTCCTGGTCCGGCGCCGCTTCAATATAAACGGCTGATTTTTTCTCAGCTTTTGCCGCCGCCTGTGCCAGGCTTTCGATTGTCGGCGCCTGGAACAAATCTTTCAGCTGCAGGTCAACATTCATCTCTTGCTGGATGCGGGCGATGAGCGTCATGCCGATTAAAGAGTGTCCGCCACGTTCAAAGAAATTGTCATGCACACCGATTTTCGGTACATTGAGCACTTCCTGCCAAAGATCGGCAAGCTGTGCTTCTGTGCGGCTCCTTGGCGCCGTATATTCCTTTTGCACGGCCTGCGCGACATCCGGTTCAGGCAGCGCCCTTCTGTCAACCTTTCCATTGCCTGTGAGCGGAAGCTCCTGCAGCTGCATAAACACGGACGGGATCATGTAGCCTGGCAGACCTTCTGCCGCATGTCGGCGAAGCTCTTCACTTGAAAGCTCCTGATCGGCTGTAAAGTATGCACTGATCATTTGATCTCCCGCCCCGCTGTCAACAGCAAGAACAGCGGCTTCCTGAACCATGTCATGCGTGAGGAGATGGTGCTCGATTTCGCCCAGCTCGATTCTCTGTCCTCTAATTTTGACCTGATGATCAATCCGGCCGATAAATTCGAGGCATCCGTCGGCAAGCCATCTCGCCATATCACCCGTCCGGTAAATCTTCTCGCCGGTCTTGAACGGATGCGCTGTAAACTTTTCAGCCGTCAGTTCCGGGCGGTTAAAATAGCCGCGGACAAGGCCGTCTCCGCTGACGCATAATTCTCCTGCAACCCCTGCCGGCTGTACATTGCCGAATGAATCAAGAATCAGAACCTCCGTATTGCTGACAGGCTTTCCGATCGGAATAGCCTGAGCATCGTCCGGCACTTCGTTAACTGGATGATAGGTTGTAAAGACCGTACTCTCAGAAGGGCCGTACATATGAAGCAGCCGCCCTTTGCCAACTGTCTTCAAGGCTTTTCTGACATGATCGACAGATGCACGTTCGCCGCCGAACAGAACCCTGCGGAGTCCTTTCAAACTGTCCGGCCGCATGTCTGTCAGCAGATTGAACAATGCGGTCGTGATCATTAAGACGGTAACCTTTTCTTTTTCGAGTACATGTGCGAGCCGGCTCATATCAAGAATCGTGTCTTTTGGAGCGATCACCAGCTTGGCGCCGTTCAGCAATGAACCGAACACATCAAACATAAAGGCGTCAAACACATAATTTGAAATGGAAAGAACGATATCGGATTCCATCACTTCCAAGTAATTTGCGTTTTTTACCGTACGCAAAATATTCCGGTGAGAGACCATATTGCCCTTCGGCGTCCCTGTCGTTCCAGATGTGTATGTTAGATTTGCCATTGCTTCCGGAGAAATCGGAAGGCACAGATCAGATGTATCTCCAATATAAAGATGTTCATCCTCCAGAAATAGGATCTCGCCGCCAAATTCAGCCGCCGCAGCGAGCGGCTTCATCGTCTTTTGCGTTAAAAGAACCGCCGCTCCGCTGTCCTTGAAGAAATGTTGCACACGTTTTTCCGGATGATCGGGATCGATCGGCACATAAGCCCCGCCGGCTTTCAGCACAGCGAGAATGCCAATGACCATTTCAGCCGACCTGGCGGTAAGAATGGCTGCCGTCGTACCGCCCTGCACACCTCTTTCGCTGAGGCGCCTTGCCAATTGGTTCGCTTTCCGATTGAGCTCATCATATGACCATACTTTGTCTTCAAATTGCAGGGCGGGATAACCGCCTCTTTCTGCCGCCTGTTCCTCGAATAGCTGAACGATCGTTTTCTCCCGCGGATAATCGCTTGTCGCGGGGTTGAACGCGACGAGTTGACGATTCGTTTCCTCTTCTGTCAAAAGGCTGTACTCGCCGATCCTGCGCAGCGGATCAGCCGTCATGTCCTCCAGAAGGTTCAAGTATGCTTTCAGCATCCTTTCAGCCGTATCTTTTTTAAACAGCTTCGTACTGTAATCCAAATCGAGGATCAATTCTCCCTGCTCTTCTTTTGCCTGCAGCGTCAGGTCGAATTTTGCAATGTTGAAGTTCGTTTTATAAATCGAGAGGTGCAAATCGCCGAGCAGCGGAATGTCTTCCCATGCATTTTGCAAAATAAACATCGTGTCAAAGACGGGATGACGGCTTAAATCGCGCGATGCACCAAACTTTTCCGCAAGCCGCTCAAACGGATAATCCTGATGCTCAAAAGCATCGATTACCGTTTTCTTCACATCATGGAGGAAGTCTGCGAACGTACTGCCCGGGTCTACTTTTGATCGGATCGCCAGCGTATTGACAAACATGCCGATGATTCCTTCAAGATCGGAATGTCTGCGGCCGGCCGCCGGCGTCCCGACGATCACATCTTCCTGCCCGGAGTATTTTGCAAGAAGCATGTTGTACGCAGACAGCATGACCATGTACAATGTTGCGCCGTTTTGCTCTGCCAGCACGGCTAATTTTTCTTTCACGTCTTTTGGCAGGACTGCGGATACCCTGTCTCCTTCAAAGCTTTGAACAGGTGGCCTCGGCTCATCCGTCATCAGCTGCAGTACGGGAAGCTCGCCGGCAAACACGTTTTGCCAATAGGCCTCTTCTTTTTGAAAGCCTTTTTGTGCCTGCGTCCTTTGCCAGAAGGCATAATCTTTGTAATGCAAGCGCGGCTCCGGCAGTTCCTCCCCTTTATACAGTGCGGCCAGTTCATTCAATATGATCGAAATCGACACGCCGTCAGACACGAGATGATGCATATCGAACAACAGCAGATGTCTGCCGTCAGCAAGACGGACGAGGCCTGCTCTCATCAGCGGAGCTTTGGCAAGATCAAAGCGGCGGACAAAAGATTTCGCCATTTGTTCGACCGGCTTGTCCTCTGCCTCGACTTTCTCAATCCTAAACTGAACCGTTTGATGAATGATCTGCCTCGGCTCGCCATTGACAACTGTAAACGAAGTGCGCAGCGCCTCATGCCTATCAATCAGTTTTTGAAAAGCAGCTTCAAGACGCTGAAGATCAAGGGTGCCCTCAAGCATCGCCGCGGCCGGCATATTGTAGCCGACTCCGGCACCCTCCAGCTGGCTGACGATATAGATTCGCTGCTGCGCCAAAGAGAGAGGATAATCGTCACTTTCCGGCGCAGGTTCAATAACCGTGAATCCGTCTTTCTCCGCTTCAGAAACAAAGTCGCTCAGCGCCGCTACTGTCGGCTTTTCAAATAGGATCTGCAACGGAACCTCGACTCCGAAAGCTTTATGAATTTTTGCCAGCATGGTCATCGCTTTGAGAGAATGGCCGCCCAGGTCAAAAAATTGGTCGTAGATTCCGACTTGTTCAGCTCCGAGCACTTCCTGCCATATACCTACCATTTTTTCTTCATATTCATTTCTCGGCGCCGCATACTCTGCAGTCCCGCTGACAGAGACTTCATGGCGAAGCAGTGCTTTCCGGTCGACTTTGCCGCTTGCTGTCAGCGGTATTTCATCAAGCTCGACAAAGCAGGAAGGGATCATATAGTCGGGTAGATGCTTGGATAAGTGCTCCCTCAGCACCTGAAGGTGAATCTTTTCGCCTTGTTTCGCCACGACATAAGCGCAAACCTCAAGGCTGCCGCCGGTTTCATGCCGCGTGAGGACAACTGCTTTTCCGACAGCAGGAGCTCCTTGCAGCACCGACTCTATCTCGCCAAGCTCGATCCGGTAGCCGCGGATTTTCACTTGATCGTCTTTTCGGCCGATAAAATCAACCGTACCGTCAGGAAGCCAACGTGCAGCATCCCCTGTTCGATACATGAGACCTCCGGGGACAAACGGGTCTTCCAAGAACTTGTCTGCGGTCATGTCAGGCAAGTTCAAATAGCCTCGGCCGACTCCGTCTCCTGCAATATACAATTCCCCTTCTACACCATCAGGAAGGAGTGCACCGTTTTCATCCAAAATATAAAAACGGTTGTTTCCTATCGGCCTGCCGATCGGTACATAGGCGGTATCGTATTGAAGATCTGTGCGGTTTGTCATCGTAAAAGAAGAGGCATCCACACAAGTTTCCGTCGGTCCGTAAACATTCGTAACAGCAGGCACGGATTCAGCTGTTTCTGCAAATAACTGAAGCAGCCTTTCCGTCGCAACCCTTGATAAAGCCTCTCCTCCAACAAGCATATGCCTCAGTTTGACGCCTGAAAGATCATCAGCGGCAGACAAAAGCTGCAAATGAGCCGGCGTACAGTCTGTCACATCAATTTGATGCCGGCGGTAATAAGCCGATAAAGCGCGTCCGTCGGAAACCGTCTTTTTCGGTACGATGTACAACGTTTGGCCGAGCAATAGAGACGTAAAAATCTGCTGAACGGAAGCATCAAAATGAAACGGTGCCAGAAGTGCCAGTTTCAAATCATCCTGATCGTATGTACCAATATCCTGCTGTAGCCCTCTTACAAGGTGGTGAACCTGCCTGTGCTCAATCATGACGCCTTTTGGACGGCCCGTTGTTCCGGAAGTATAAATGATATATGCAAGGTGCCCGGCGCCTGCCGCTGAAGACGGATTGCCGTTTTCCCGCGATTCAAAAAGCGCTTCGCTGAACCGCACCGTTTCGGCCGTTTCAAAAGTCAGCCCGCTGTCTGTGATAACCGCTTTCGCCTTTGAATCCTCCAGCATAAAACGGATTCTTTCTTCCGGAAATCCGGGATCGATCGGTACATAAGCTCCGCCGGCTTTCAAAACGCCCAGCATCGCCGTGAGGACCCGCTCTGACCGCTCCATCACTATCGCAGCCGGAGCGTCAGGCCCGATGCCTCTTCTCCGAAGCGCACTTGCCAAGCGATTCGATTGTTCATTCAGCTCGCGGTACGAAAGTTTTTGTCCTTCATATACAACCGCTGTTTTTTCGGGATGATCGGCTGCTTTTTGTTCAAATAAACCGTGCAGGGTCATGTTCCTGTCATATGCAATGGTTTGGCTTGATGCACGCTTCAAGAGCCGCTCTTTTTCAAAAGCGGGAACAATCTCCAGTTCAGCGATTGTTTTTTGCGGAGACAGCAGGGCATCTTCAAGCAGCGTCATCAGCCGTTCATATAAAACGGCCATTTCTTCGCAGGTAAAAAGCTCTTCCCTGTAATCAAAATCAATCGCAAGCGTCCCGGTGTCCCATCTCTCTTTCACGTGAATGGAAATATCGTTTACTTCACTGCCGCTGAAAATCGGATCAGTAAGAAATGACACCGTTTCTTTTTGCTGCCATTGCATAACCTGATATTCCAGTGAGACGGCGAACAATTTACTGACATGCGGCTGTCTTTCCCGCAAATCATTAATCAGCAGATTGTACGGATACTTTTGATGCCGAATGATTTTCAGCTGGTCTTTCATTCTTTCCTGCACAAATGCACTAAAGTCTTGGTGTACATCAATGGAGGCTTTCATCGGAATCGTCGACACGAACATCCCAAGCATCTGTTTTTCTTTTGCATTTGTCCGGTTACCCATAAATGTTCCGATAACGACGTCTTTTTGTCCGGTTACCCGGTGCATATAAATGTGCAGAATGGATAGGAACAGGGAGAGAACACTTATGTTGTGTTCATTACAATACGTTTGAATTTTTTTATACAGGGCAGGGGAAATCTCTTTTGAAAAGCGAGCTGCATCCAATTGGATCTGATACGTATCGCTCGCTTTTAACGATACAGGCTCCGGAATCACTTCATATTGTGTGTTCCAATATGCTTTATCCTTCTGGAACCGCTTCGAATTTTCATACTCCAATTCACTCTGAATATGCTCCGTAAATGATGACTGTATAGGTTCGAGGTCGGTTTCCCCTTTGGCAAGCTTCAAATAAATGTCTGTAATCCGGTTGCCCAGGATCGTCATGGAAATACCGTCGGAAATGATATGATGAACTTTTGCAAAAAACCAGCTTTCTTCTTCACTGATGCGAACGACGGCAAATTTAAAAAGCGAATTTTCATACAAAGGCAGGGGCCGGCGCGCCTCAGCTTGTCCCCATTTAAGAACGCCGTCTGCTCCTTCGCTTTCTGAAGCGTCAAAATATTCAATCTGAAAAGGTTCGTCTTCCGCTATATACTGCTTCGGCTCATTCCCTCCATCAAACATCAGCCTGAATCGCATGGTTTCATTCGTACGAACAAACTGGCGAATCGCTTCAGTCAATAACCCGGAATCGATTCCGGATGCAGATTTTAATTTTCCAAAGCCGCTCAAATTTGAAACACTTGTGCCGGGATAGAACTTTTCCGTGTACCAAATTCGCCTTTGAGCATGTGTCAGCGGGTAAAATGTGTTTCCCATTCTTTACTCCTCCTTTATCTCTTGTTATGTATGACGATGCGAACAGCCAAGCCGCAATGCAATGTTGCGGTTTGCGATGAGCGAAAAACGCTGTCACAGATTTGTCGTTTCCAATAAAACAATATATTGGAAATAAAAAGAAAAGAGCCCACCCGAATAAAAACGGGCGAACTCCCTGTTTATTCGGCAACCTGTCAACCTTAGCACCGTCAGCACCTTAGGCCATGGCTTTGCGTCCCTGCGTTTCCGCAGGTTTGCCTTTATCTGCTTTTATTGATATAAATTCATTTTCTGCTCACAGTTCACTTTAAATGAAAATTTTGTTTTTTTCACCGAAAAATAGGTGAAAAGTTTCATGCGGGATGCCGAATGTTGTTCATGAATGTTAATGCGTGATCCCGAAATTAACAAAAAAATATGCGGGAAAACGAAAAAAAACGTTTAAACCCGCAAAAAATTCCAAATCTTAGATAAAGAGTATATTAAAATATTAAAATAACAGCATTGACTTCATAAATAAATCATGAAAGTCCGTAAAAGCTTCAGCGTTTCCTTTTACAATGTTCATTCAATTAAAACGTTTCTTTTACCCGGCCGTTTTAACTGACGAGAAAAGACAAACCGGCTTGCGAAAACATTGAAGCAGAACGGTAAATTTGCTGAACTGTCCCATTCTAAACGGTATCTTGAAATACTTCCGATGTTCCATACAAAAAAGCAGGCTGAGTTTCGCCTGCTACAAGGATTTTGAGAGTCCGATCGTCCGCTCGATGATGATCAGCGCAATCACTGAAACTGTGATAAAAATAACCGAAATCGCATTAACGCTCGGATCAAACGTCTGGTCAATATAGCTGAACGTGCGAACCGGTACAGGCGTGACAGCCGGTGAAGAAACAAACAGACTGATTGATATTTCTCCAAATGACGTTACTGCGGCAAAAACGGCTCCCGCAATGATTCCCGGTTTAATGAGCGGCAAGGTGACATGAAAAAAGGTATGCCAAGGGCCTGCGCCGAGATTCATGGATGCCAGTTCAAGCTTCGGATCAACGTTCGCCATACTGACTCCGACCGTCCGAACAACATACGGAAGGCTGATCAGCATATGCCCGGCGGCCAGCCCGGCAAACGTGCCGTTCATCCCAATCATTGTCAATAAATAGAGAAATGACACGCCTAATGCGATTTGGGGAATCATCAACGGCGATAAAATAAAAGCCTGAATCGCCTGTTTTCCAGGAAAGTTGAGCCGCGCCAATGCATAGGCTGCAACTGTTCCAAGGATCACCGCAAGAGGCGTTACAACGAGGAGCAGCAGACAGCTGACCCAAATCGATTCCATCCAGCCGCCGCTGCTGAAAACTCCGGCAAACCAGCGCAGCGAGACGCCTGATGGCGGGAACTTCGGATATTCGTCCGGGCTGAAAGCCGACAGTATGATCACAAAGACAGGCAGCGCCAAAAAAAGGTATACCAATAAACCCGCAGTCCAAACACACACATCAATCCATTTCCCCCCAGACAGACGGCGGAATCGCCTACCCATTTATTCTCGCCTCCCAACGCTTTTGGAAAAAACCAAGGATTCCGATAACCACGCTGACAACGGCTAATAAAGTAATCGCCATAGCGGCTGCAAGAGGAAGATGAAAAACTTGCATGACCTGCTGATAGATTGACAACGGCAGGAGCGGCTGCATCCTCCCCCCGACGAGAAGAGGCGTAATATAGCTTCCGGCAGAAAGCGAAAACACGATCATTGCTCCTGTCAGCATTCCCGGAACCGTCATCGGCAAGGTCACGAAAAAAAATGTCCGCAGCCTCCCCGCTCCAAGGCTCATCGAAGCAAATTTAAGATCGGGTTTCATTTCGCTTAAAGAACCGGCGAGCGGCAGCACAGCAAACGGCAGCATAACCTGGACATATGCAATGATGACGGCGTTCATATTCCATAAAAGCGGCAGGGGCTTTTCAATCACCTTCATGCTGATAAGCACCTCATTGACGATCCCGTTTTGCGAAAGCAGCACAATCCAGGAAAACGTCCGAATGACCACACTGGTCAATAAAGGAGAAACAAGCAAAATGTAAAACAAAGCCCGCAGCCTGCCGGTTGGCGCCTTAACGAGTAAATATGCCGCCGGATACGCCATCACAAGGCATAGAACAGTGGTCTTCAACGCCGTCCAAAGCGTTATACCGATTGTTTTTAAATAAATGTCTGAAGAAAACACTTCGACATATTGAGAAAAACTATATGTTTCGAGGGTATTCATCATTGCGTCCACGTCTCTGAAACTTAAAAACAGCAGCAGAACAAGCGGCAAAATGAGAAAAACGCCGAGAAATAAAAGGACAGGAACAAGCAAAAACCAATAAAATCGTTTTTGTTCAACAGCACCCATCTGCATCCTCCTTAACATCCAGCGGAACAAAATCGTCCGGCTCCAAAGAAAGATACACTTGATCTCCCGCCTTCGGCAATCTTGGAAATTGAGGATCGGGCGCCTGAATGATCCATTCTCCTTTGAAAACAGCGGCTTTCAGCCTGAGAGCATGCCCGGCATAGCTGACTTCCGTTAACGTTGCAGGCATTTCAATCAGCCTGTTCTTCTGCTTCTCGAAGGAGACTGAGATTCTCTCAGGCCGCACCATGAACAATACAGAGGATTTTTTTAAGAGATTCTGGTTGATTTCAAAAGTCAGCGGAACGCCTTCATACACTTCGAAATCGACTGCTTCGTAGCCGTAACCGCCCGATGAAGGCTGTATCTCCGACGCACGCGCCTTCAGCAAATTGACCTGTCCGATAAATTCGGCGACAAATTGATTGGCAGGCGTGCGGTACACGTCCAACGGAGTGCCGAGCTGCTGAAGCCTGCCGCATCCAAGGATTCCAACTCTGTCTGATAAGCTTAAGGCCTCCTCCTGATCGTGCGTCACTAAAATCGTTGTAATGCCGACGCGCTTTTGGATGCTGCGCAGCTCCGTCTGCATTTCTTTTCGAAGTTTCGCATCCAGGTTGCTCAGCGGCTCGTCAAGCAAAAGCACAGACGGCTGAACGGCCAATGCCCGGGCAATCGCCACCCGCTGCTGCTGGCCCCCGCTCAGCTGACGGGGCATGCGTTTGGCAAACGCTTCAAGCCTGACAAGAGCGAGGGATTCCATCACCCGTTCTTCAATCTTGCGGCGGGGCCATTTTCGAACTTTCAATCCGTATGCAACATTGTCAAATACGCTGAGATGCGGAAATAAAGCATAATCCTGAAATACCATTCCGATATGTCGGTCGTATGGCGGCAAATCAGTTACATCTCGTCCCCCTATATATACAAAACCTGACGTCGGTTCAAGGAACCCGGCAATGATATTAAGGAGCGTTGACTTTCCGCAGCCGCTCGGACCGAGAAGAGAGAAAAACTCCCCTTCTTTGACTTCAAGCTGTACGTCTTCCAATGCGATGGTGTTTCCGAAATGCCGGCTGACATGCTGAATCTGAATTGCACTCATGTTTGTCACCTATTTTCCGCCAAGTACTTGATTCCAGCGATTTGTCCAATCGCCTAGATCTTTTGCAGCAACTTCATAGTCAACCCATTTTAAATTCCTGTAATAGTCCTCCCCTACTTTGATCTTTCCTTTTAATTTATCGCTGTATTTCACTTTTTTATTGGCCATGCCGTAAAACGTTCTATCGGCAAAATCTCCTTGCACTTCTGGACTGAGCAGATGATTTAACAACTTGTATGCGTTATCCTGATTAGGACTTCCTTTCACTAAAGCCCAGCTGGCAACTGCTGCGACTGCACCTTCCTCAGGGTATGCAAATCCCAGGTCAAGACCGGCATCCTGCAAAGAAAAAGCGCGTCCGTCCCAAAACGGAACAACCCATGCATCCCCGCGCTCCAGAAGCGTTTGTATCGAGCCCGGATTATCGGGATAGGCCGTTATGTTGTTCTTTAAATCCGCCAAACTGTTGAACGCTTTATCCACGTCTTTCCCATTTGACTCCAGGCCGCCCTGGGCATTGATTAATCCTACAAAAAACTGAAGTCCCGCCGAATAAGCCGGCGATGATATGGCTACATGACCTTTATAGCTGCTGTTCCAAAGATCCGTCCAGCGCTTAGGCTCCTGTGGTACAAGATCCTTTCGGTAGACAATTCCGAGCTGTCCCATACTGAAACCGGCCGCATACTGCTTTCCATCATCAGTGAAACGTTTCTGAACGGAATGGTACAGATCGCTGACATTCGGAACCTTTTCCTGATCGATCGGCGCCAGCAATCCCGCCGACTGTGCCCTGTGAATCGTATCCGGCTGCAGGATTAAGAGATCATACGGAGCATTTCTGCCATTCGATGCTTTGAGCTTTGTAAACCACTCAGAGTCTGTCCCTGCGACGACTTTGACCTTCAGCCCTGTTTCTTTTTCAAAAGATTTAAGGCTCGGCTTGATATGTTTTTCCCAATCGCCCCCATAGACGCCGATAACGACTGTATCTGATTGTTTGCTTTCCTGACTTCCGTTTCCGCCGCAGCTCGAAAGGAGGAGCACCGATACAAGAGACAGAATAAATAAAGCAGAAATTTTACTTTTCATTGTCATCTCACCATTCCCGTGTTATTTTTGCCAGCCAGTTTTTCCACAGCGGCCGCAACGTCGCCTTTACTGATCGAACCGTTATGTTCTTTTGAAAAATAACGGTGGACTAAATGTTTAACATGTGATCTTTGATGAGCCGGGAGCCGTCGCAGAAGCCGGGCCAATGTGCTGCTGGCTTCCTCTGTCCAGCACCGTTCGTATTCTTCTCTGGCGATTCCGAAATCCCATTGTTTCCGATGTTCGCCTGCTTTCTTTTTTCTGATTTCAGCTGTTTCTTCCAGATCAATCATGAAGGAGCCTGCACCGTTTTCTTTTACAGCCGCGCCGTATTGGTGATAGGCCGCTTCCGGGCTCAGCAAGCCCGCGTCAACTTCTCTCAAAATCGATTCAGCTTCCCGGCTGAAGGGATTTCCCCAGCCTCCGCCGCCAGGTGAATGAATGCTGAGAACATCCCCTTTGTTGAGCTTTAACACGTCGATCTTAGAAATCGTTTTCTCCTGAGGCTGATCCGGATAAAGGCGCACCCGCCCGAGCGCTCCTGCCGTTCCCCCGGCGAGCCCCCACGGATGAAAACGCATCCTCTCCATCCCTCTTGCGGTCACAATGGATTCTGGATCCGCCGCTTCAAACTCCAGCCCGATTGCATGGCCGCCCCTGTGAAAACCGGCTCCGGCGGTATCTTTGATCAGCTCATAGCGGCGAACATGGATGTCAATGTGCTGTTCAAGGCTTTCAATCGGCGTATTTTTCAAAAATCCGGAGGCATGGTCAATTCCGTCTGCTCCGTCCATGTCATGCTGGCCGCCTCCTCCGCCTCCCATCGGTTCGACCACCGACATCTTTCGGCCGCCCGTTGATTCGTCGGGGACCGACAGTACGACAATCGCTGACTGACCGGCGCCTGCTGCAGGCACAGCTTTCGGAAGCGCCTTGGCCAAAGCGCCCAGTACAGCGTTATAAAGTCTCATCGTGATCGAATGACGAATGCCGACCGCCGCTGGATATTCCGGATGAACCAGCGTACCCTTTGGAGCGATAACTTTGATCGGCCTTGTCAGTCCCCCGTTAATCGGAATATACGGGTCTTCACTTATGATATAGTTGATCAGGCCCTGATATAGAAATGAATGTTTGCTTCCATTAGTGACAAGGTTAAATGCGGTTTTCACCTGGGGATCACAGTCTGAAAAGTCCAATGTGATTTCCCCTCCTGAGACGTTTGCCGTAACAGCCAAGCGGATCGGAACGTCAGAAATCATATCGTCATCAAGGTAATCTGAAAAACTGTATGTGCCTTCCGGAATCCTGCTGATAACCCGGCCGGCTCTCATCGCTGCTTGTTCGAGCAAATCATCCATTCCTTGTTGGACCGCTTCTTTTCCAAACTTTCCGACCATCTCTGTCAATCGATTCTCCGCCGTATTGACCGCAGCCACCATCGCATGAATATCCCCTTCATTTAAGTCGGGAACTCTGCTGTTTGCCCGCAAAACATTCAATATATCGCGATTTTCTCTTCCCGCTTTGTAAATCCTTACCGGCGGTATCCTCAGGCCTTCCTGATGGATGTCTGTCGCTGTCGGCGAGATGCTTGCCGGGACAAGGCCGCCGACATCGCTGCAATGGACAAAACACCATGCATAACTGATGACCTCGCCCTCCATGAAAATCGGCTTCACCACATGAATATCAGGCAAGTGAGTCGCCAATCCGTCCGTTGTATAGGGATCGTTTGTGAGGATAATGTCTCCCGGTTCAAATGGGCCGCTTTCTTCGATGACCCGTTTTAATGAAAGCCCTAAAAAAATCGTGACGCCGACCGTTTTCGGATAAACGAAAAACTCCCCTTCCGGCGTCGCAAGCGCAGTAGCGAAATCAGCTGATTCTTTTACAAATGTGGTAAAGGACGTCCGTTCAATAACGTGCCCCATTCCCGCGGCTATCGCGTTAAAGTAGCTTCTCATCATTTCCAGCCGAGCAGGATCTGTGCGCATGGTCAGCTCTCCTTCCGTTCAATGATCAAATTTCCGGAATGATCGGTTTTCCCGCTCCAATTTGGCAAAATCAGCGTCGTTGTATCGTCCTGCTCAACAATGGCCGGCCCATTTATTCTCTGTCCGTGCCTTAAATCTGAACGACGGTATACGGAGGCTTGATATGTACCGCCTTTCATGATGATCTTTCTTTGGCTGACCGGTTCGGCATCGGTCAGCTTACTTTGATATCCTTTTCCGCCTGGCGGCTTCGGTGTCTTGCCTATGATGCGGACGCGCATATTCATCAATTCAATGCTTGCGTTCTCATCGCTGAGTCCATATTGCTTCCCATGTAAGAGATGAAAGGAGTCTGCGATTTCACTCGCGCTTTTACCTTCCAGGCATTTCGGTGAAACAGGGAGCTCAATTTCGTACGCCTGACCTTTATAACGGGCATCAAGCAAGTAAAGAAGAGAGGTTTCCGTCATCATGTCCGCCTGTTGTTTCCGCAGCCATGTTTCCGCTTGTTCTTGCAGCCTCACAAACTCCGCTTTTAACTCAGCCGTTTTTATTTGCTCAAGCAGCACCTGTCTTGAACATACAGCATCGTAGATAAAATCAGCCGTCAGTGCGCCCAAAGCGGATAGAGTTCCCGGATGCGGCGGGATCAGCACATTTTTGGCCTGAATTTCCTCAGCCAAAAAATTAGCAGTAACCGGGCCTGCGCCTCCAAAAGCCATAAGGCTGAATTCACGCGGGTCAAACCCGTGTTGCTCCATGACATTGCTTAGTTCCGTGTACATATTGGCAAGCGCAACCTGAATCATCTTATCCGCGGCCTGCTCCACATCTGTGCCTAAATACTCGGCAACCGGGAGGAGCGCTTTTTCGGATCTTTCCCGGTACAGTTTCATATTTCCTGATGCAAACCGGTTTGGATTTAAATAATGACATATGAGAAACGCATCTGTAAGTGCGGCCTTTGTTCCTTTTCCGTAACAGGCCGGCCCCGGATCAGATCCAACTGACTCCGGTCCTACCTTCAAGAGACCGCCGCTGTCAATCCATGCCACCGATCCTCCGCCAGCACCGATCGAATACATCGCTACAGACGGAATCGTAATCGGAAATCCCGAGATTTGATTTGACTGGGTAAAGGTCGGCTCTCCTTCTTCAACAATCGAAATATCCGCGCTGGTTCCTCCGACATCAAATGTGATGATATTCGCCTCGCCGGCGGATTCCGCCGTTCTGATGGCTCCGATGACCCCTGCTGCCGGTCCGGAAAAAAGCGTTTTGACAGGTGCCTCGGCAGCCGATTCAATATCCATCAATCCTCCGTTAGACTGGGTGATAAACGGCTGCGCCGAAATTCCTTCCAGAGCAAGCCTCTCTTTCAGCGTTCCAAAGTAGTGATGGACATTCGGTTTAATGTATAAATTTGCGACGGACATAACCGTTCGTTCGTATTCCCTCATTTGCGGCCAAAGCTCCGCAGACGTTGCCACCTCAAGCTCAGGCGCTATTTGTCTGATCCGTTCGGCAGCCTGGCGTTCATGGAGCGGATTCCGATAGCTGTGCAAAAAAGAAACAACGATTCCTTTTAAGCCTTTTCTTAAAACTTGTCCAACCGCCTCATCGATCTCTTCCATATGAAGCGGCAGCTTTTCAGAGCCGTCATAAAGCATTCTTTCTTGAATGGGAAACACGTTTTTCCGGGGAATGAGAGGCTCCGGCATTCTCGATCTAAAATCGTAGGGTATCGGAAGCCGAAGGCGCTGAAGCGAAAGAATATCACGGAAACCTTCGGTTACGAATAAAGCAATATCAGCCCCTTTGCGTTGTAATAATGTGTTCAAACCGATTGTCATGCCGTGTACAAAATGATGAATGTCTGAAGGCTGAACACCCCGGGTTTTCAAGAGAGCCAAGCCGTTGATGATCCCTTGGGCCGGATCTTCGGGAACGGTCGGCGTTTTAACTGCGGTCATGCTTCCATCCGCTGGATTTAACAATGTAAGATCGGTAAAAGTACCTCCAATATCAATTCCAAGCCGGTAACCTTCTTCATTCAATCCCGATCTCCCCTTTTAAAAAATATCCTTTTTTTAAAATATTTTACTATCATACTAATCAAGCACGAGAAAGTCGTCAATTATGTTTAATTACAATATTCCAAGTCTTTTTTATTTAATATTTTATTTTAAGATACCATAAAATCACATTTTTAATTGTGTTGTTCACAGTATTTCATATTTTTGGTGTTATGCTTTTCTTCGGTCCAACGACACACCCCTGCCATAAAGAGGACTAATTAACCACTAAAACAAAGGTTATCCATTACGACAAAAAGCCTAAAGGGCTTGCGGATTTGATCACAAAGATTCATTTTCATGGATATTCAGGATTTATTGCCCAATTCCCTATGACAAAGTGGTACACTCTGTACTAAATAAGTCGCAGGAAGGGCAGATTTCCAATGAAAGTCTACGAAGCGGAAACCCTAATTTCAGCTATGAAGCAAAGATCTGATGAATATAAAAACTTGAGAGAACAGCTCGTCAGCTTAAAGAAAGCGTTAAACAGCGTCGCAGAACTTGATGAGTTTCAAGGAAAAGGCGCCGATGCCATTAAAGCGTTTTACAGAGATCAATCAGGGGTCGTAGACGGCTGGCTGGATTTAGCCGATATGCAGATTCAGTTTCTGAATGGTGTATCTGCGGCTGCCGAAAATGCCGGACTTTCAGAGGACACATTCGTTGATGTTCAATTTCTTGAACAGGAGCTTGCAAATGTCCACACCCTCTCTCAAAACATGGTCTCCGCACAGCAACAAGAGCTGTCGAATATTTTAGGACAGATTGATGATTTAATATCATTACAGCCGTTCTCATCCGATGAAATCAAACAGCAGCTCGATGCTGCAAACCAAAACAGAAAAGACACGATTAAAGCTGTCGAGGATCTTGACGGACTGCTCAAAAGAGAATACTCGGCGTCTGAGCAAATTCAGCAAATGATCCAGACTGACTATTCCGCCTTAATCGACGCAACAGGAAAAGGGAAAAATGCGTCTCCGCTAAACTACAATTCACATATCTATCAAAACAGTGAAGCCTATAAACTGAAACATCGTATGCATCAAGAGGCCAGAAGCTACATCGCAAATAAACAAAAACAGGATGAAACAGGAAAAACCGAAAAAGCAGAGGAACTTTAGGCTTTCAAATTGTTTAAAACCCCGTTTTCACAACGGGGTTTCTTGTTCATCTTGTCAAAACGCCTCCGTCTTAACCGATATTGTATATACAGGGGAAACAAAAGGGGGAAAAGCAGTGAAGAAAAAACGATTTAAGCTGAAATTGGGGACGAAAATTAATCTTCTCGTGTTGACAAAATCCCAAAACGACTTTTAGTTTTGGGATTTTGTCATCCTTTCAGTGTGACCCGCAACCCTTGCAGTCTAGGAAGGCCGAGCATCAGAGCGGACTTTCACAGGAGGTGATGACGGCGGCGTTCAGGCAGGACGCCTGGGCGGTTAGCCGCCGACCCTCCTCCTATTCGTGAGCACCGACTTAGCAGGCCTGACAACGAATGCGAGGGTTTCTCGACACGCTGGGCTGCCGTTAAAACGGCAGCTTCTTCTTTTCCGCCGTACAGGAAGTCAAATCGCCGATAATGTCTTCTGCACGCTCATACGGGAGATCAATCTGCAGCATTTTCCGCAGAACTGATGTAAGCCCAGGCGATATGCTGAGCTCTTCTTCCCAGCATTTTTCTTCCTCATCGGACGGTGTAAACCCGGAGTACAGGAGAAACAATGCGAAATGCCCTAACGCATAAAAGTCACTTTTGACTGAAACAGCACGCATCAGCTTTTTTTCCGGGTGCCGGTCATCAACACGTTCTCTTTCAGTCAGACGGCATGCCAGTCCAAAATCTATGATGCGGATCGTCCCTCCACTCACAATCAAATTTGGATTCCTCAAATCCCGGTGAATAATTCCACGCCTGTGAAGAAGGGAAACGCTGTCAAGCACTTCCTTCAATATGCTGATCGTTTGCTGTTCATCAAAGACACGCCCATCATAAAAGAGCAAATCTTCAAACGTTTTTCCTTCGATATACTCCATTACGATAAACCGCTCGCCGGCCGCTTGAAACACCTCATATATACGGGGCGCGGCAGGCAGATCCAATTCCCGCAAAATTTCAGCCTCGTGGTTGAAAGACTGCCGGCCGGCTGATGTCCATGCTTTTGTTTTTCTCTGTTGCTTAATGACGCGGAAACCTGCTCTCCCAAGTTCTTCGGCAAGATATGTGATGCCGTAGCTGCCCATCCCGAGCACACGGTTAATCCGATATCTCCCCTCCAAGACAGTTCCTTTTTTGAGCGGGCGGTCAAACAGCCATCTCATCAATGTTTTCACGCGATTTAGCTGCTGCCGAAAAATTTCTTATGCTTTCTTTTGTAATGGTGATGACCGTACCCTTTTCTTTTATAATCACTGCTGCTGTATTTTTTGTATGATTTCCGTCCGTAATCGCTGCTGCTGTATCGTCGGTTTTTACCGTTTTGAAGTGCCTTCAATAGCTTGCGAAGCAACTCGATCAGCTCCTTTTCTGTCTTGTATTTCATATCATTCGCGCAGGAAGGCTTGATAAAGGGGGCCTGAAAGTTTTTCTTTCATATGAGAAATTTAGATTTTGAACCTCTAAAACTTTATAAACGACCGTCAAAATTTTTAAAAAAGGCGAAATGATAGACGGATATTCAGCATTTCAAGAGGAAAAACTTATTAATCTCCCCTTTATTTCTCAAATCATTTTTACGATAATAAAGTTGTATTTACTTCCGGTCCGCTGCGGCCGAATGATTTAACTTAGAAGAAAGCAGGACAACAAGAATGGACAAGATTAAATCTTTGCTGATCACTTTGCTCGCCGTCGCCGTCGTGATCATCGGCATTATATCTGGCGACTTTTTCACTTCAGAACACCAGCCTAACGGCCAGCAAAACGGCTCAAACTATGATGAAGTGCTGATTTTTCCGTCGGACCGCTATCCTGAAACAGGCGCACACATTCAAAAAGCCATCAAAAAAGGGCACTCCGAAATCTGTACGATCGACAGGGACGGAGCCGACGAACGCCGAAAGGATTCATTGAAAGATGTTCCTTCCAAATCAGGCTATGACCGCGACGAGTGGCCGATGGCCATGTGCGAAGAAGGCGGAACAGGTGCTTCCGTCGAGTATATCAGTCCGTCTGATAACCGCGGAGCAGGATCTTGGGTGGGCAATCAAGTAAGCGATTATCCGGATGGGACGAAGGTACTTTTCAAGATTAAATAACACTGGAGGTACGGTCTTTGATCAAAAAGTGGGAAGCACGAGAAATGACGATGTCATACCATCAGTTTACCGTTTATCAAAAAGGCGGAAAGCCGCCCGTTATGGATTGGACAGACGAGGATATTAAAAGAGGATACACAACGGGAGAGCACGCGGTCTCGTTTGAAGCTCTCGAGAACACGGCATCTTTAGTAGAAGTCCGTTTGAATGTCCAAGAACAGGTGCCCTCCTTTAACAGGCGCGTCACCGTTTCTTTCGACGTCCTTCATGACGGAGTCGAAATTGCAAGCGTCCTATCCAAAAAATTGACATGCGACATCCCGCAAGGCGCCTATCAGCTGACATGCTACACGATAATGCCTGATCATAACATCACTGCGAAGATCACCTATATTCTCGATTTTAAACAGGCTTGAACAACGGATAAAGGCGCCGGTTTCATCCGGCGCCCTCATCCTAAAGCTCTTCCCCGTTCGTATGAATGACGTTTTGGTACCAGTAAAAGCTGTCTTTTTTAATTCTCTTCAAGTCCTTTACATTCTCTTCATCACGGTTAATATAAACAAACCCGTATCTTTTCTGATAGCCGTTCAGCCAGCTCAATAAATCTGTAAATGACCAGCTGCAGTAGCCGATTAAATCGACTCCGTCGTTTAAAGCTTGTCTGCACTGTTCAAGGTGCGCACGCAAATAGGCAATTCTGTAATCATCATGAATCGCGCCGTCATTTTCAATCTTATCGAATTCCCCCAGCCCGTTTTCCGTTATGAAAAGCGGAAGCCCATAGCGGCTGGAAATCCGGCGAAGCCCGATTCTTAAACCGATCGGATCAATGGCCCAATCCCAATTTGATGTCTCAAGATGAGGGTTCCTCTTTGTTTTGTATAAACCGGGCATGCCTGTTTCCTGGTTGCTGCCCTTTTGGCCGGTCGTATTCATCTTTCCTTCCGCTACCCCGTCAAGAGGATTCATTTCATATGTGATGGTTTGATAATAATTCACACCGACAAAATCGGGTTTTCCTTTTGCTAAAAGCTCCATATCCCCATCCTCAATTGTCGGCGCCCAGCCTTTTTCCTTTAGATATTTCAAAGGAATGCCCGGATATGTTCCCCGGCAATACATATCAAGCCACCAATAATTTGTAAATTCCTCGGCATTTTCGAAAGCGAGGATATCATCCGGACGGCTGGAGAGTGGATATGCAGGCGAATAAGCAAAACTAGGTCCGATTTTTCCATCGGGAACATACCGGCGAAAGGAATCGATTGCCTTTGCATTCGCCAGAAATGCAATATGGTTAGCCTCATAGAAGCGCTTTCTACCCTTCACACCCGGAGGATGCATCGCTGTGATAAAGCCGTGATTAAAGTTGTAATTTTGCTCGTTAAGTGACACCCAATATTTGACCCTGTCCCCATACCGCTTATAGAGCGTAACGCAATACGCATTGAAATCCTCTATAATTCTTCTGGATTCAAAGCCGCCGTATTCATCCATTAAAGCCTGGGGAAGGTCCCAATGATAAAGCGTCAAAACAGGTTCAATATCATGAGCAAGGAGCTCATTGATCAAGTCATCGTAAAATCTCAAACCCGCTTCATTGGCTTCTCCCCTGCCCTGCGGAAAAATTCTCGGCCAGCTGACTGAAAAACGGTATGCTTTTAACCCCATCTCAGCCATTAAAGCAACATCTTCTTTAAAACGGTGGTAATGGTCGACCGCAATGTCTCCATTGCTTCCTTTAAACGTTTTTCCGGGAATCTTTGTGAACACATCCCAAACCGAGAGGCCTTTGCCGTCTTCCTTCCAGGCTCCTTCGATCTGATAGGCTGCTGATGCTGATCCCCATAGGAAATGGTCTGGAAATGGGCGTAGTCGCTGATGAATCATATGGCTCAACTCCTGTTTCGTATTTTGATCCGGATGCTCCTTATCATATTCTATGAAACGCGTTTCAGATCAAACATCATTTAAAAAAAGCTCCGCCAGAAGCTTTTCCCGGTGCTGAAGAAAATACTTGGTTAAGGTGTAATGATCCGTATCCTCATAGTTCACTTCAGCGATTTGTTCACCATCAAAACTGAAGATTTCGGCTTCCGGATACCCCAATAAAATGGGGGAGTGGGAGGCGATGATAAACTGAGCGTGGCTGGATTTCGTCAAATCATGAATGATTTTCAGGAATGCCAGCTGTCTTGCCGGGGATAAAGCAGCTTCAGGTTCATCGAGAAGATAGATTCCCTTTTCTTTAAAACGATGCTTGAAAAGCGATAAAAAAGATTCGCCGTGCGATTGCTCGTGAAGAGATCTGCCTCCGTAGCTGCGAAAACCTGTGATATCCACTTCATCAATATGAGTGGCAAAATGATAGAAAGATTCAGCACGCAGAAAAAAGCCGTTTGTTACTTTGGGAAGCCACGACAATCTGATATAGTCTCCTAGAGCCGATCCGGAGCCGTACACTTCATATGTATTATTTCTTCCCCCGCCAGCCGTGTTAAATTCGCATTTATCTGCGATTGCTTCAAGCAGCGTCGATTTGCCTGATCCGTTTTCCCCGACAAAGAATGTTACGTTTTTTTGAAACGTCAGTTCTTTTAAATGTTGAATAGCAGGAATTGAAAATGGATATTTTGCATAAGAAGGAACTTCTTCCCGAAGTAAAGTCAGCTTTTTTAAAAACATGCGAACACCCCTTGCTTTGCTTTTACTCAACTGTATCACGTTTTCTTAGAGGATAACGGAAAAAAGAGGTTTGCGCTTGTGCACAAACCTCTTGACTTAAATTGAAAATACTTCTTTTAAATGGGCGTCCAGATCAGCTAAATATTGATCCACTTGCGGATTGCTGATGACATCATGGACAGAGAATGTTTTTAAAGGCTTCATGCCGACGAATTCCTGCATTTTATGCAAATGAAACAGCGCTTCATCAAGGCTTTTACCTTCGAAAAAAGTCCCTGCTTTGGAGAAGACATCCTTCGGCGCGTTCCATGTGGTTGAAAACATGTACTTTTTATCGGTAAACAGCCCGCCTCTGCCGTAGTCTTCAGACCCTTGATAAAAAAGCCCGTACTCATAAATTTCATCAATATATTTTTTAAATAAAGCAGGAACGCTGAACCAGTAAACAGGCGTCTGATAAATAACGGCATCAGCCCACTTGAATTTCTCGTGTTCCTCCGGGATTTGATAGCCGTCTGCCACCACTGTTTTTTTCACTTCATATTTTTCGCCCAGCTTGTCCACCATCGCTGTAAAAATAGTGTGATTGAGCTGTCCTCTTGCATGGGGATAGGCTTCATGTCCGTTGATGATTAAAATATTTTTCATCTTTCTTATCCTCCTTATGTTTCAATTTACCAATACCTTTATGATTCCATCTTTCACCTTAAAAAGTAAAGCAGGTTGCACAATCAATCATTTTATTTTTTCCCAATACTAATTATCTTATTGCCTAATCCCTACTTCAGTGCTATGGTTTACTTGACTAAAGGAATAGGAGGATTGTTTAAGTGAACAAATTGCATACGTATAAGCGTATTACATTGTGGATAACAGTGTTAGCGCTTGCTCTTATAACAGCTGCATGCAGCACAGCTCAAAATAAGGCTGAAAACCAAAAAACAGCCTGGGATGAGATAAAGGAAAAAGGGAAGATCGTTGTAGCGACTTCAGGAACCCTTTACCCCACTTCATATCATGACACTGATTCCGGCAAGGACAAGCTGACCGGCTACGAAGTTGAAGTCATTCGTGAAGCAGCTAAACGGCTCGACCTGAATGTTGAATTTAAAGAAATGGGCTTTGACGGCATGCTGACGGCAGTGGGGAGCGGACAAGTGGACGCTGCTGCCAACGATATTACAATGACAGACGACCGCAAAGAAAAGTTTTTGTTCTCTACGCCTTATAAATATTCATTCGGAACAGCTATCGTCCGCAAAAAAGACTTATCAGGCATCCACACGCTTGAGGACTTAAAAGGAAAGAAAGCCGCTGGTGCAGCTACGACAGTTTACATGGATATCGCACGCAAATACGGAGCCGAGGAAGTCATTTACGACAACGCGACAAATGATCAATTTTTAAAGGATGTAGCGAGTGGAAGAACCGACGTCATCTTAAACGACTACTACCTTCAAAAGCTCGCGCTCGCCGCAATGCCTGATCTGGATCTGACTATTCATCCCGATCTTAAATACTATCCGCATCAGCAAGGCATGATCATGAAAAAAGGAAACACTGAACTTAAAAAGCAATTCGACAAAACGATTGACGAAATGCTGAAAGACGGCACAATCAAAAAGATTTCGAAAAAGTTTTTCGGCGGTGCCGATGTTTCGAAAAAGCAGGATATCGACTATATCGATGTCGATGTGAATAAATAGAGGGATATAAATTGGGCTCTATTCAATGGGAGTATATTTTTAATGCAGAATTGGCCGCGAAATCGTTTCCTTATGTGATGCAAGGCATATGGAATACGCTTTTCATTTCTTTTGCGAGCATGTTTGCCGGTTTAATTCTCGGTTTTTTCATCGCGCTTGGGCGCATGTCCGGGATCACTTTGCTTCGTTGGCCGGCAAGAATCTATATCTCGTTTATGAGAGGCGTTCCGATCCTGGTCATACTATTTATCCTTTATTTCGGTTTTCCTTATATCGGAATCCAATTTACGGCTTTGACTGCTGCCTTAATCGGCTTCAGCATCAACAGCGCCGCATACATTGCCGAGATCATCCGTTCGGCCCTGTCGTCCGTTGACAGAGGACAGTGGGACGCTGCAAAATCGATCGGGTTTTCCTACTGGCAGACGATGCGCCACGTGATTGTCCCTCAATCGGTTAGAATAGCGCTCCCGCCTCTTGCAAACGTGATGCTTGATCTCGTTAAAGCGTCTTCCCTGGCCGCCATGATTACCGTGCCTGAATTGTTTCAACAGGCAAAAATCGTCGGCGGACGGGAATTCGACTATATGACGATGTACATTTTAGTTGCCTTGATTTACTGGGCCGTTTGCTCGGGGATCGCTTTGCTCCAGGATTTTCTGGAAAAGCGGACAGAAGTTTATATCAAAAAATAGCAAGAAGCTGCCGGGGTGCTCCGGCGGCTTTCCATACTGTGAAACGGAGGCGGTATTATCCATATCGTCAGATCGACTCATTTTCACGCAGAAAACCTTTATACGATCGACAGAAACAAAGTAAGCTATCAAACCGATTCATCAGGCCATTTCCAAGCATCATACGTCTACTGCAACCATACGAATGCTGAAGACCGCATCCATATATCCGTCTTCTTTGAAGGAAATGACCGGCCCTCTCAAACCTTTCCATCCATCGTCCCCGCTCATTCGTCCAAGAAAATCAACATCAGGCTCCAGCATGTTCCCACGGGCAGACACATCGTTTATATCATCACCCAGACCTTCATGTTCGATCCAAAGGCTGAGCGCGATTGCAAATGGAATCGGGATGCCGACTATGTAGCGCCCTACTATTTTGAATTGATTTCACATGCTTCGCATCCTGACCGGCTCTCGGCACACCCTGCCTATATTGAACCCGTTAACTGTCAAATGAACAGCGGAAGCGAATCTCAAACGGGATTGATTTACCTGTCTGATAAAGCAGGAAACCCGGTTGAAAAAACCGGTTGAAAAAACCGGCCGAGAAGATCTGTATATCTCTTTGGTCAACCAGGAAGCGCATCGTTTAAAAGGCTATTTATATTACTTTCAAAACGGAGAATATCAAGAATTCATGATCAGTCAATCTAAAGCTCAAGCATTCTCCTACGCACTCGCTCCTGAAACCGTCCAGACTTATCCGATAAACTTAAAAATACCCGGGAACAATTATTTCAGATACCTGTCGACATCCATCCCGCCCGACGGGCCATACCGGGACGCTCCTTTTCCGGCGAGGATGATTTACTACTCCAGGCTTTATACGTGGTAGTCTCACATCGGAATGGATACGCCGCTCTCCGATCGTTTTCTGACTTGTACAAGTCATCCGCCGCCGGACCTTCTTAGGCTGCTTGTGCGGCAGCACAGGCAGCTCCTTATTCCATTCGAAAGGACATCCCGCCTTTCACCCGAATATCGCCTGGATGAGCGCTTTTTGCAGCATTAAACACCCGCCCCATCCGCATATTCCAAATACAACAGAAATGACAACCGGGAATGATGCTTTTAAACTCAAAACCACGATCAAAAGGAGAACCGCCGTGGCGGGAAACCCCCATAGCACGCCTTTCGCAAATTGGCTTAAATGCTTCAAAGATTCCCCTTGTACACTCAGCCAAAATAAACTGAGCAGACTGACAAGCGGCAAAGCCGCAATCATTCCGCCCATTTCAGGCGATTTTCGTGCGATTTCGGTTATAATGGCAATCAATATTGCAGAAACCCCGATTTTCACTATTAAAAACATGATTTTGCCTCCCGGCTCAACAAGGAAAATGCCGTTTTAATCATTTCGACTTCTTCCTTATTTAATTGCTCCAGCACCTTTTGCAGTTTTTTCGGATTAAGCCTCGTATGCCGTTTCACTGCTTCTTCACCTTCAGACGTTAACGTGACGTAGACTTTGCGTTCATCGCTGCTGTCCCTGTTTTTCTGTACAAGGCCTTTTTGTATAAGTCTTTTCACATGTTCTGATGCCGTATTATGAGAGACATCCAATAATCCTGCTAAATGGCCAATGGTCACAAAGCGGTTTTTTTCGATATGCTGAAGCATCCGAACCGCGTGGTGAGACAAATGATCATCATGTTTCGTGTGCAGATGGTAGTAAATATCCGTCCAGTCCTGATTCATCACTTCTATGATTTGTTCCGTATTCATTTTCATCACCCTCTCTAATTATATCTTATTATACGATATATTCTTAAAAAAAGACATAAAAAAAACCCGGCTTTACCGGGTGTTCGCTTTTATTCATTTCAGATGCTTTCTCAAAAACGCCAGCTTTTCGGTTTGGAACGGCGGGATGTATTCGTGTCCAAAATAACGGTACACTTTCATTTCTTTATCTGTTTCCAAGTGATTGTAAGCCGCAAAGACGGTAGATGGCGGTGTGATGGTGTCAACCAGTCCGATCGACATGAGAACGGGTGCTTTGACCGCTTGGGCAAGGTTCATGATATCGAAATAAGACAGGGTTTGCATGGCCGCCTGTTCAATATCCGGGCTGGTGTTTCTTCTGAAAAAGGAGTTAATTTCGAGATAAGGCTGGTCGATCGCTGTATCGATCGCTCGTTGAAAATTGCTTAAATAAGGGTATTCGGACACGGCTGCTTTTGGAATATCGGACAGCGCCGAAACCGCGACGGCCAGCCCGCCTCCTTGGCTTGCCCCGATCACCCCGACCCGCTTTTCATCGACTTCAGCAAAACCGCTGACCACTTCGACTGCTCGTACGGCATCTAAATAGACCCCTCTGTAGTAATATGTTTTCGGATCGAGGATTCCTTTTGTCATCCAGCCTGGTACATGTCCGTGATGAGAGGTCTCTGTATCTTCACTGCTGTTCTGCCCGCGGACCAGCATACCGAATGCCGCATAGCCGTGAAGAGCCCAATTGACAATATCGTGAATGTCTCCGTCATAGCTGGCGTTATAGCCGTGGTATTTGACGATCGCAGGATGCGGTCCTTGGCGGTCGGGTACTGCGTACCAGCCTTTGATTCGCGCTCCCCCGATGCTTCTGTATGTAAGCCAGTAGACTTTTACCCCGTCAGCCGGATATTCATGTGGTCCAAGCTCAGGCTCCGCTTTTTCATTTGCCAATTCCTCCAATGAGCTCTTCCAGAACTCTATAAAATCGGCCGGTGCGGTCCGTTCTGGTTTATACTGATAAAGCTGTTCAAGCGGCATATCATAAGGCTGCTGCATCTTGTCTTTCCCCTCTTCTTTTCATTTTTTGAATATTCTTATCATAACATTCCCCTTCAAGCTGTGTATTGATTTTATTTGTATTGATTCTGTCACTCCTGCGCCTCCCATTAGCTGACCCCCGCGACACAAAACCGCTTTTTCAATTTATGTTATAATGCTAGATTGAGACTAAAAATATGCATTTGCGCGGAGGTTTTTTTGTGACTTCACAATCCTTTCTGCAGCTGAACTCAATATTTATCAGTATATTAATAGAAGCGATTCCGTTCGTCTTGATCGGGGTTTTTATATCAGGTTTGATTCAAATGTTTGTGACGGAGGAGATGATGGCGAAAATCATTCCGAAAAACCGATTTCTCGCCGTTTTGTCAGGGACATTTGCCGGGGTATTGTTTCCGGCTTGCGAGTGCGGTATCGTTCCGATTGCCCGCAGACTGCTTTTAAAAGGAGTGCCGCTTCACGCAGCAGTCGCCTTCATGCTGACGGCCCCGATCATCAATCCGATTGTGTTATTCTCGACATTCATCGCTTTCGGAAACAAATGGGATGTCGTGTTCTATCGCGGCGGGTTGGCGATTGCGGTGTCTCTTATTGCCGGGCTGATCATCTCTTATCAATTTAAAGGGAATCAGCTGATCGAAAACGGGACGCACGGCCATCACCACCATGTCCATGCGAGTCAGTCTTTCTTGCAAAAGCTCGGCGGGACGCTCCGCCATGCAGTTGACGAGTTTTTCTCAGTCGGCAAATATTTGATCATCGGCGCATTTGTCGCAGCGGCGATGCAGACGTATATTAAAACATCGACGCTTTTGGCGATCGGGCAGAATGATGTATCTTCCTCCCTTGTTATGATGGGGCTGTCATTTGTGCTGTCCCTTTGTTCAGAGGTCGACGCTTTTATTGCTTCTTCTTTCAGCAGCACGTTTTCACTCGGCTCCCTCATCGCCTTTCTTGTATTCGGAGCGATGGTGGACATCAAAAATCTGCTGATGATGCTCGGCATCTTCAAAAAGCGCTTTGTGTTTGTCTTAATCGCCTACATCGCCGTTATTGTCTTAGCCGGATCACTGTTGGTAAAGGGGTGAGAACATGTTTCGCACATTCATTTTAATGTTGTTTACATTTTTCTTTTTTCATCTTCATGCATCCGGCAATCTGACAAAATATATTAATATGAAATACGCTTACCTTTCATACATCGCTATTTTTCTTCTGGCCATTTTAACAGCGGTGCAATTCTACATTTATATGAAAGGCTCGGATGAAAAAGGATGTGACCACGACTGCGGATGCGGCCATGATCACGATCATGAAAAAGACAAGCCTTTTCTGAAAAGAATGTTCATTTATTTCGTGTTCTTCTTCCCTTTATGCACCGGACTTTTTCTGCCGGCAGCGACGCTTGATTCCAATATCGTCAAGTCGAAGGGCTTCTCGTTCAAAGCGATCGAACAGCCGGAGCATTATGCCCAAACCCAGTACCTGCGCCCTGATACAAGCATCTATTACGGCCAGGAAGGGTACGATGAATTGATGAATAAAGCGTTGAAGAATTATAAAGGAAAACAGCATATTACATTAAAAGACGATGACTTTTTGAAAGGCATGGAAACAATCTATCATGATCCGGGAGAATTCCTTGACCGAACGATCGAGTTCGACGGCTTTGCTTTTAAAGGGGAAGCGATCAGTGACAAACAGCTGTTTGTCCTCCGCTTCGGAATCATTCATTGCATCGCCGACTCGGGAGTCTACGGCATGCTGGTCGAGTTCCCTGAAAATATGGATATTAAAGACGACCAGTGGCTTCATGTAAAAGGAACGCTGTCTTCCGAATACTATCAGCCTTTCAAATCTACGATCCCCGTGCTGAAAGTGAAGGATTGGTCTGCAATAAAAGAGCCGAAAGACCCTTACGTTTATCGGACATATTAAAAGCCGGCACTTCATGTGCCGGCTTCAGCTTGTCGACAAAGCCACAAAAAGTGGCTTGATCGACAAGCTTTTTTTGTTAAAATGTGAGTGAAATCTAGTTTTTGGAGGTTTTTCCATGTTGTCTAAGCACTCTAAAGATCAGCGC
>NZ_MRBL01000021.1 GCF_001969855.1 Bacillus haynesii | reverse complement strand
CTATCACTTATTAGAGCAAATCCTAAAGGAATAAACGAAAGAATAAGGATATAACTTTCAACTGACTTACTTAATACCACATCTACTATTCCAATAACAAAAAGAAATACTCCTAGTGTTGATAAAATTTTTCCTGACGATAAAGCCAACGCCATCACACTCCTTCTAAAAATTCGGTTGATCTCATACCTAACTTCCACAAATTTTACCACAAATAAAACAGTTATTGAATGATAATACTCATTTTGATATAATTTACATTGATTCTATAAATAACCTAAAATGGGAGGTAATGATTTGAAGAAAACTTTTTTCTTTGCATTAACGAGCTTGATGTTTCTATCCAGTATTTTGTTTCCTAATGAAAGTATTGCAGTTCAAAGTGAGCCAAACGTTTCCTACACTCCACTGTCATCACAAATTGAAAAAGGTAAAAATGGAGGTTTTTCAAAAAGTTTAGAAGCCTTTAAAGAAATAGCAAAAGAAATAACAGGAAAAGAAGCGGAGGAAATGTACAATCAAACAGTTAAGGGTCTTGAAAATAACAAATTTGATACATATAAAGATAAAATAACAGTATCAAATATTGATGGTTTCAAAGTTTTTAAATTAGAAGAGTATGATTTATTATTAGTACAAATTGACGTTGAATCTGATGGTGTACATGGATTTTCAGTAATCTATGATAATACAAAAAAAGTAGTAGAGTATTCAGAGGTTTTAATCACCAAAATAAGTGACACCAAAGCAAATGTAAAGTCTCTAAGAAATGGAGAAATTGTTGTAGATAAAGACTATATACCATCAGTTGATAGAGACCAAAAATTAGGAACTGCAGCAAAAAAACATAAAAGTTTTTGGTCTGCAATGAATTACTGTTGGGACAATCTTGCACCTATTCCGGATTGGATACAGGACGGATTAAACCTTGCTTGCGCAGCTTTTTGTCTATCAGGTGCTGCTCCTGTTTGTCTCGGATGTTTAACAACAGCAGGAGTCGGATATTCTTTTGAAATTGGTTACTGTTCAGCATATGCACTTCGAAATAGTTAATGCACAAAAGAACTAAATTAAACATCATGAAAAGAAAAGAGAAGTACAACAGTTTACTGTTGTACTTCTTGATTGATGTGGATAGTTTTACAATGTAACTCCTCTTTGATCTTATTTTTTAACTTGTGTTAAAGAAGGACTCTCGTTCTGCAAACAACCTTGCCCAGTAGCTTTCCCATTGATTTTGAGCTAGTCATGTGTTGTCATCTAACACGAATCTTTTGTCCAGCATAAATTTTATTTGGATTTTTGATGCCATTCCAATTCTGCAGCGTCTTTATTGATGTGTTGAATCTTTTGGAGATTCCGAATAAAGTATCACCGGATTTGATTGTGTAATACTGTTTTTTATTCAATGCTGTTGAAGTACTGCTGCTAATCTTTAATTTTTGGCCAACATAAATCTTATTAGGGTCTTTTATGTTGTTCAAACTTTGGAGAGCTTTGACGGTTGTGTTGTATTTCTGTGCGATTTCCGAGAGCGTATTCCCTTTTTTGACTGTGTAAACCGTACCCGATTTAACTGGCTTTTTGTTTGAAATAGGTTTTACTGTAGTGGCAACTTTTTCAGTTTTTACGGCCACCTGTGCCCGTAACCCGTCACGATAACAAATATTCATATCAACATTACCAGAAATACCTGACACCTTTCCGTTAGAAGAATACTGCCAGATATCCGCATGACGGCCAAGTGTGTTGTTATAACGAGCAACCCATAATGCAAATGGCTTCAGCTTGGATTCGTCAAGGCAATTCTCAAGGAAAGACTTACCGCTGTATATCATGGCGAAGTAACCAGCTTTTTCAACTTCCCGTAAAAAGGCCACTGCTGCATCTGTCAAAACTGATTTACTGACATTCCGCTGATTGACTTCAAGATCAAGCACAAGCGGATATGTGAGACGGACCTTATTGGCAACTGACAAAAAGAACCTGGCCTCTGCCAATGCTTCTGACTTGGAACCGAATCTTGCAAAGTGGTAGGCTCCCGTTTTAATCCCCACAGCGTTAGCACCTGAAATATTCGTTACAAATTTATTGTCCTTTAATGTTGTCCCTTCTGTTGCTTTGATAAAAGCGAATTTAATACCGTCCCCCGCAACTTTCTTCCAATTGATATTACCTTGCCAGTGTGATACGTCGATTCCTTTGATTCCCATTATTAAAATCCTCCTTTAAATTATTAAAAGGCTGCCAGCCGGCAACCTCATTTTGTTAATCCTTTTTGTTTCAAAACTTCTTTTTGCTGCTTTCCTTTACCGGTAACATAGTTGTTTTTAAACCAAGCGACCAACGTCGTGATGATTGTAAAAATCGTGGAGCCGGCCAAATACAAAGCGTCGGCCAACGTATTGACCTGATCCTCGCTGATCGGCAAAGTTGATTTTCCAAACATGATCAATGTCTGGTTTACCAACGCAATAAAAAGAAGCACCGTCCGGACAACTGTGCCTTTGTCTAAGTTTTTCATATTGTGCTTTCCTCCTTATTTCTGCAGTAGATTATAAAAAACAGCGATTGCGCCGCCGATGATGCCGGTGCTTACCGCTGTAATGATCGCGCCGGTGATGCTGCGCTTGATCCAAGTTGTGTTTTCCTCGATCTTATTCAGCTTTTCATTGATAGATATAATCTGCTGATCATGGCGTTCTGATGTTCTTTCTAGGGTACTGACACGCTTCTCAAGCGTTTTTTGATCCGCCTTGATCTCTTTGATCTCTTTCTGAAATACTTCGTATTCGTTTGTTTGCGACATCTCCCTAAATCCTCCCGTTCTCACATCGTTTTCACCTCCTCCGAGGCAAAATAAAGACACCGTTTTTTTACGGTGTGTTCTTACAAGAAATGAGTAACCACAAGGTTTTTAATTTTCACGTCTGTTTCTCCGTTATTTGTCAACATAAGTCGCGGAGAGGCAGCTAATAAATCAACCTTCTGAGCGTCTCGGTCATTATTTTCTAATACAATGACATCTTCATAACCCCTCAGGGTATAGTTGCTTGTTCCCGGGATGATGTAAGTCATACGAACACTCAGATTCGTCTTTTCATAAAGATAAATCGCGAGTCCAAGCTGATGACCTGCCGCATCAATATTTAGATAGATAGACTCTCCTGCTTTGATGACCTGTTCTTCTAAAAAGCTTTCTGAAGTAATAGTTTTCAGTGCTTTTACAGGGAGACCATCAGCTGGAATGTCTAAAGAAGGCGCCTCAAATCCTCCTGAAACCCGGACATCCTGTTCACCTGATCCAAGTGATTGATATAGGGCAAAATCAGACTGTTCCAAGTTGCCGTTAACATATCGAAAACGATAATACCTTTTGGATAGATAAACCCATCCTGTGTCACCTAACTCATGTTTTTTTACATCGATAGATTTCACTGTGGACCAAGAATTCCCGTCGTCACTTTCTTCAACATATAATGACCCAGCTTTATCTGCAAAAGCATGGCCCCTCACTTTAGAAATAAGTACATCTCCCAGCCGGTCTTGGCCATATTGGTTATAAACCTCTGTAGCTTTAAGAGGCAGATTGGTCAGCAGCTCTGCGCCGCCGCTGACATCCATATTAGGAACTGTAAAATCCGTATCCCCCTCCCGAAATGGTTTCACCGCACCTGGTCTTGAATCAGCATCCAACGGAAACAAAAAATTGTGTTTAGCCAATGTTCATCCTCCTCTGTTTTTGTATATCTCTTTAATCTGACCAATCGAACGGATGAAGCACGCGCCCATAGATCACCCCCTAAAAGGCAAAATAAAAAAGCCTATATGACGGCTTCCGGCGGGTATTCTTCATTAAAGATTTCTTTGTATTGTCCGGGAGACACAAGCCTGTTATCTACCCCATCTTTGAAGTCTTCTGCGGTACAGTCTTTATAATAGAGTGCTTGTTTCACCATGTCTGTTGTGGCCCAATTATAGTAAAGTGCCAACACCCAAAAGTTCATTGCTGCTCCTCCCCTTTCAATTGAAGCGATTGAATCTTAAGTTTTGCCAGTTCTTGCCCCATAAGTTTGTATGACTCCTCAAGAGCTTTTCGTGCCAGCCTCTCCTCTGTCAGCTGGCGGCCAAGGGACTCTGTTAGGCTTGGCGGTGTATATAGCTGACTCTTTTTTGATTCTTCCCACCACAACTGCAGCTCCTCTTTTGTCGGAATAGGCGCCCTTAAATTCCATTCTTCAATATAAGATCCATTCCCATCGTTTCTCAAGACAAAATCCTTTTTGGGGATGGCCTCAGGATACTTGTACATGATGGCATCATATAAGATCATAAGCTCACCTCCTACATATTCGGGTAATTCCGGCCACCTAGTTCTAAAATATCGAAATAATTAAGAACTCCATCGCTGTCCATAAGATAACGGGTCTTGGTTCCGGAATAACCTGCATATACGTAAATCTCGATATAATCTCCTTCATCAAGTGGAACGCTTACTGTGCCTGTCACCGTCGCATGAAATTCTGTTGAATCACTGTTATCTTTTGGAGATGGAATGATGAAACGATTCATCAATTTATATTTAGTGCCGTTCTTGTAAACATAAAGCTCAAAGTTTGAATATTGGAGTGGGTTTTCAATATACAAACTTGCGCCTACCAGGTACATTCCTGAATGACTGGCCTTAAACCTGTTGTTTTTCGTATCAAACAATTTATGGCTGTCTTTGATGATGCGATTGAATTTGATTTTCTGGAGTTCCCCTCTTATCAAACCTTGTCTGCCTGTTGTCCCTATGTTCGTATGGGCAAAACCAGATATTTTTTCCCATTGGGTCCAGCCAGACTCATTCCACCAGTGCCGAATCCATGTCCCCGTATTATAGTAATAATCACCGGTTTCATTTGCGGTCCCATAAAAGTATTGAGTAAAACGATAGTTCGAACGCTTTTCGTTTTTCACAAAGCCATAGCTGAGTGGATAACCAGTTTTATTGCCTTGGCCAATATCCATCAATGTAATTCCGAGAGGATATTCACTTCCTGCAGTCCGGGCATCTTGAATCGCCTCTGAATCTGGTAAAACAGTCAATTTCTCATTGGTGAATGTTTGATCCGCATATGTTTTCGCATTCTCTTCCGCACGATCTGCTTTATCCTGGGCAGCACTCGGCGTTTCCTTGGCATTCCATTCTGCTCTTTCATCTGCTGTAATATGGATCGTTTCATCATCAACATGCCGAATAAATTCAGCTTTTGAAGCTTGCTTCACATTCTCTACATTCGCAAGCCCAATTTGGTCCTTTGTCGTGCCGTGCGGATTATTCAGGTCATTTTTATGGGCAGCCAAATCGGTATGCGCCTCTTTAATGCCTTTTTCCCAGCGGTTCACGTCATCTTCAGTTATCGGATCATCCGGGAGCCAGTCCGTCTTTTCTTTATAAGCCATTTATTCCACCACCTCAAATGTAAATCGGAAATCGAGCGTGCGGTTGGTGCTGACATCCAGATCGGGACTTCGTTCTGTAATCACATGGTCTTGATCATCGATGACCTGGACATT
This sequence comes from Bacillus haynesii, assembly GCF_001969855.1. Classification (GTDB taxonomy): domain Bacteria; phylum Bacillota; class Bacilli; order Bacillales; family Bacillaceae; genus Bacillus; species Bacillus haynesii. The sequence goes on along the minus strand of NZ_MRBL01000021.1, from coordinate 16,300 downwards.
TTCAATATGGCTGACATCTTCCTCACGTTTGGTCAACACCGTGACAGTCGTGCCATTGATCGTGATGTCGGCAATCTCAGTTTCTTTCCCATTCAACAATACCTTTTGGATCCTGTTTTTTAGATCGGCCGCCACGCGCTCCCTGTAGTGTTTTGTAATCATGTTAATACCACCTCATTATTATCAAGTGTGACAGAATAGCCGACCTGGAGTTCCTTTATTTTTCGATACCTTCGATGATTCATGATGAACGTATCCTTAATCTTCAGCTGTTCATTAAAGCCCGGACGAAATGTATATGCGAGGTGAGCCGGCTTTATATTTTCAAGTGTTTCAATGAGCTCTCTGACATTCTGCAGATCATCAATATTGATATCTACATTAAAGCGGTACTCTTTCGGAAGCAGCCGAACTTGAGCCGAAGGATTCTTTAAAAATCGGTTTAAAGCTTGTTCGATAGCCTGATAAGTAGCCGGCGGAATATTTGATGTCTTCGAAATCAGCCGTAATCGCCTTATCTCTATAGAATCTCCAGATTCTCTGGCCACATTTAATAGAGCTTCCCACCGATCAAGGCCCCATGTCGCTGTTGTAATGAACAGCTGATCTGTTAGATCAAAAATATCATTGTTTAGCTGCTCAAACTCCGGAGCCTCCGCTTGTAGAATTTCGCTCATTTCTCTGACTTTTGTGAGGAACGGCGGCAAATAGTTCTCCATTTCTTCAATCTTGTTCATGGATCGTCACCGTCCCAAGCTTCGGTATGTCTTCATCCTTCAGCTCCAAGTTTTTCGTATCCCCGTTGATTTTCACATCAGCATAATCGCTGACAGAGTCCGCGTTAAACACAATGTTATTGATTTTGGAAAGTCGGACAATGCTTTCTGTAAATGCAATTTCTTTAAAAAAGCTTTTCACTTTATCCTCGATTTCTTTTTGAACATCCTCAATTGTGTAATCAGATTCGGGAACAACGGTGACTTCTATATCAACTTTTTTATATACTGCACTTTCTACGGTGACTGTCGCCCCAATTGGGGCCTGTCCCTCCCCTTTACCTGGTTCAGGATCAATATAGTCTTTTACCTTATCGACTAAGGTATCTGATGCAGGTTCCATTTTGGCATTCGTAATCACGATTTTAACCGTTCCGTCTCCATCCCAAAGTGGAAATACCTTCGCCCGGCCAACTCCGTCTACCTCTTCCGCCCATTGCTTATAATGCATTTTATTTGCGCTTACGGCTTCCCGCCGGACCCGGACGGAATACCGCGCATACAATTCTTCGTCTGTTTCCTCTTCCTTGCCTGGAACCAGGAGTTTCCCCATAACGGCTGAATCAAGTCCTGGAATTGTATCGAGAGAAAGAAGAGGACGCCCTTCTAAATTTGCGTTTCCGGCTTCTCCCGCGGTTTCACATTCCAAATATCCATCCCTCGTATATTTGAAATACAGATTGTCAATAAAGAAGCGGGAGCCTACGGGAATGTTAACGCCCTTTGTAAATTTTGCGGCCCTGACTGCAATTGTTGCTGGCTGCCTTTCCAAACCGGCTTCAGTGGCCCGCCTGTCTAAAAATTCACCTTGGGCAGTGTCGGCGAAGACCAATTCCAACACCGTGTCCAGCCAGATATAGGATTGAGCGAGTTCTGCAGCCGCTGGCGCCAGCGCATTCCAAATCACACTGTTTTCCCGTTTATCAATATCAGCTGGGACACGATCAAGCATACGCTCCATAATCTCATCAAACGTCTGATCTTCAAACATCTTCGCCAATCACCTCCTCAATCTCCAAGGTTCCTTCATCCGTTTCAACCGTAAATGATACATGAAAGGCGTCCTCTATTTTATGAATTTCAAAATCTTTGACGGCCGTGATTCTTTCATCAAAAACCAGAGCCTCCTCGATCAGTCGCGGGATCTCCATTTCTTTATAAGCATCGGTCGTTTCATTGTCAGAAAGAACCTCCTGTAGTTCATTTCCGATATCATGACTATAGATCGGATAACCGTAACGTTCTGTTCGAAGGGCCATATAGATCATTTGTTTTATGGCATCCAGCCCTGTTATGATTTCATTCGTTATTCGGCCGGAATCAAAATCAATTTTGTATGTTTTTGAAGTCTCAATGACGTCACTGTCATCCTCGATATCTTCAAATTCCACCTCTGGGGAAAGCGCCATGTCGGACACCTCCTATATCTTATCGATCACAAAAAAAGATTGCCCGCCTGGCATGGCTGCAATCATTACGTGGTCGCCTGTATTCAATTGATTGTATAAACGGATGTTTTTTTTCTCTCCGTCAAGCTCTATTTCCCTTGTATGTTCCCTTAAATGTTCAGCCACAACCAACAAATCAGAGGGAATCACCAATTTGTCATTGTCTCGAATTTTAATGCTGAGAGGTGAGGCTGATACGATTTCCGCGGGCATCACATCGACAGGAGATTCTGCATTCACGGCTCCGAGAGCCAATTCCTTTATGGCATCACTTAATCTCATGATGCCGACGCTCCACTTGGCATATGGTTTTTAGGGACAACATCGATCGTCATCGTGTGTTTTGAACCCTTAAATTCATGCTTGTCTGTATCGACCCAATACTTTTGTTTAATGCCGACCTCCAGGATCGAGATGTACACCGGCATGCCGCTTTGAAGATCCGGAATCCCAAGCGCCTGAATGCTTTTCAGCTCCTTTTTAACACCCTTTTTCTGTGACTGTCTAACTTTGGCCCGCTCTTGAAGCTGCGCCTGGTTGATGTTATCCGATACCGTTTCAACATACTGCAAAACACCATATTTTTTTATGCCGGTGCTGTCGCTTGCAGCGGCCGTATAAGTATTGTTGTCTTTCTGTCGGCGCATTTTAACGCGTGTCGCCGTATCATTTATGGATGTACTGTACTGATAGTCCATAATGTTGACGCCAGTTTCTAATACCCAAATTTCCGATGGATCCGGCCATGCCCGCAAACCAAGCTTTCCTTTGGATGAGTAGAGCTGAAAGTTTTTCCCCGTTTGCTTTTTGGTCTCTTTTAGGGCCTTCAAAATGATGTCATAAAGCGATGTGTCGTCTTTAATGACTAGAGATTTAATTGTATACCCTGTATTGGCGATCGAAGTCTTTGGGATTTGAAAATCATTGGCGATCCGGTGGACAATTTGATCCGCCCGCTTGTTTGAAAAAACATAGACATCTTTATTTTTCACAAGATATTGCAGCATATCATAAGCAGTGAACACTAACGTATGTTCATCAGGTATCCTGGAAAACACAATTCCGCGGAACAGCTCTTTGCCTTTCCACTTGAATAAAACCGTGTCGCCTTCCTGAACACTGTAATATTTTTGATCGCCTTGTTTGACCACGATCGTCGCTTGAATAGAGCGGGGAGCCTGGTACCGTTGCCCTTCAAGGGAAACACTTTCTGTCACCAGTTCCCTCCATTCCGTTTCTTTTACTACGAATAATTCAATCATATTCGTTCACCCCACTTGTTTTCATTGAGGTATCTTAAGTTTCTGGCCGGGAAAAATCCAATGACCAGGCTGCCTTATGTTTCGTTTACTCCGCTTGATCATCGCTGTTTTATTCGCATTCCAGATTTTCCGCCACTGCAGGCTGTTTCCATAAAATCGGCCAGCAATATGCCAGAGGGTATCTCCCTTTTTTACTGTGTATACTTTCGGCGCTGCCTTTGACGGCCGTTTCTTTTTCGTCTTCTTTTTTTGTTTGATCTTTCGCGGAGACGCTGTTTTATATTCCTTTAAGGTGATATCGAAATCACGATCCCCAATGTCTTTTTGGCCTTCATGGTGAGTAAAGGCATCGATGCTGCAGTTTAAATTGATCTTCGTTCCGGTAACGAGAAAACGAACCGGCTTTTTATTTTTCATCCACCGTTCGATCGTAGCAATTGCATTTTCCGGCGAAGGGAATCCCTTATATTCAGCTAAAGGGGAATACTTCTTCGGAAAATAAGAGGAAAACGAAATGGTTTTGGCATTCAGATCGTTGATGAATGTCAGCTCGCCAAATTTGGCCACTTGAACGGTTTCATTTGCCGTGTTGTTGGTTACGTCTATTTTTTCAGGAAGCACGGGGAAGCGCAGCTTTTCCTTCCCCTGGGATAGCCAAAATTCATAAACAGATTTAGTCAAAAGCTACACTTCCCTTCGTTCCAATGTTGATGTCCTCTTCTAACTCATCAACTAAGGCCTGTTTGATTTTATCAATTAAGCGTTCCACATCTTGATCATTGTGAAAATGCTGATCGCCATTAAAATGGATGTTGATTTCTTTGGTTCCAGACGGGACGACCGTGGCAGCACCAGTTTGGCCAGATGTGGCAATATCCACTTGATCAGACGACATGTCAGATTGTTGAGACGATGGCTCGACCACATCAAGACCAAGAGCCTGTGCTGCCTGAGAAAGGAGATAACGACCGCGGATACCGCGCTCTTCTGGAATAATCCATTCCCGTTTTCCCCCTTCACCGACACGAGCAATTTGTTCATTTGTGATTAACCCTCCGTTTGCGTAACCCTTATAGCTGCCACCATTTCGCTTGCTTCTCATTCCCGGCGTATTAAAAACAGAACCGTACCGAGCTTTGATGTAATTGATAGCAGCCACCGCATTATGAATCGGGTTCCAAATATCATTTAACCCTTTCATCTTATAGCCATTAAAGGTTGGATCAATGGTTTGCATTAACCCTTTTGATGGCGTGCCGCGTTTCGCGTTGCTGTCCCACAGGTTAATGGCCCGCGGGTTCCCGCCTGATTCATGCATGGCCATTTGAGATAGAGGTCCAAGCCAATTCATCGACGTGCCTGTGATCATAAGAGCCTTCTGCAGCCAGTCTTTTATGTTGCCGCCGACTGCCCCCATTCCTGCAAAAGCTCCAGCAAGAGAGCCGGCTTGTTTTTCAGCGAAGCTCTTCACATCGACTGAGCTTAAACCTTTCACGATACCGACAGACGCAAAACGCCCGAGACTCATCATGACTCGGGATGGGGAGTGAATATCCAATTCATCGCGAAAAGCTTGTTCCACTTTCTTGGCCAATTCCTTGGCAGCTTCTTTTACTTCATTCTCTTTTGAATTCATGCCGGATACAAAATTGCCAATCATGCCAGATCCCCAGCCTCTTGATGATTGATTCGAGTCCAGGAAAGGCTTATTGATATGGGTGCTGACATATTGGTTTGTACCCGTAGGCGTAGCATTCTGACCAGCCGCAAACCCTCTGACCGTATTCACACCCCAGGAAGAAGCCGAATTCACGGTGTTTTGAAATGGCGTCTTCACTTTTGACTGCAGGAATCCATCTGTTCCGGTAGCTGTTGCATTCTGCCCTGAAGCATATCCGGCTACAACATTTTTACCGAAGGATGGGGAGATTGTCACCAGGTTATTAAAAGGCGTTTGAATGTTTTTCTTCTTCCAGTCTTCTATAGAGACAACGTTTGAATTGAGTCCTTCGTCAAAGCCTTCGGTAAATTGCTGACCAAAAGACGATGCTTGATTCGTCATGTTTCCCGCATTCATTGATGGCGATACAGAAGCAGCAGAATAGGAAACAGCGCTAGAAATAGGTGCAACAGTTCCGACATCCGTAGAAACAGAACCGATATCATCAACAACCCGCATACCGAGTTGAGTTGCCGCTTGTGAGAGCAGCATCTTTCCGCGGCCCTGATTGTTTTGAGTTGGGATAACAAATTCGTTCCCGGCTTCGCCGATCCATGAAATGGTTGGTTTTGTGATATATCCACCTGTAGCATTTTTCTCAGGTTTATCTTTTGGCTTCCACCCTGTCTTTTCTTCACCGATTTTTTCAAATACCGATTTATCCTTACCATAGACAAGATTATCCCAGCCTTCTTTTATTGACCCTCCGAAATCTTTAGCTTTATCCCAGACTTTATCGACCCAACCAAACGCTTTTTCAAACGCTTTAGAAATATCATTGGCCACTCCAACAATTGGCTCTTTTACATTTTCATCAAACCAAGCAGAAATATCGGTCCAGTATTTGATCACTTTATTTTTTGCCATCCAAAAATGACCGTAAATTTGGATAGCTGCTATAATAAGATTTTTAATGATCGGATCCCAGACGTTCTCAGTGAACCATTTCGAAACAGTGTCCCATGTTTCCTTGATCCAATTCCATGCTTGGACAAGCCCATTCCAGATATCTGTTGCGGTCTGAATCGCAGGCTCCAAAATTGGATCCCAGACATTTTCAACGAACCAAGTTGAAACAGTCTCCCATGTTTCGGAAATCCAGTTCCATGCTTTGACGAACCAATCCCACACATCTAACGCAAATTGGACAACGTGGGACAATATTGGATCCCAAACATTTTCGACAAACCAGGTCGAGACGGTTTCCCATGTTTCAGAAATCCAGTTCCAAGCCTGAACAAGCCAGTTCCACACATCTATTGCGAACTGAACTACATGGGACAATATTGGATCCCAAACATATTCCATGAACCATGATGAAGCAATTCCCCATACCAACTGAATGGTATACCAGGCTACCGCAAAGAAGCCTACGACATTGTTTATAACTCTTATTCCAATATTGGATATAGGCGTCCAAACGTTATCTTGAAACCATGTCTTTACGGTTTTCCATGTATCCTGTATCCATGCCCACGCTTGTTTGAACCAACCCCACACTTGAATGGCAAAATCGACGACAGGTTTCAGAAAAGGATCCCAAACATTTTCTTCGAACCACGTTGTGACGGTTGACCACGTATTCTTAATCCAGGTGAGCGCATCATCAAACGTTTTAGAGACAGGGTCGGATACATTTTCCTCAAACCAATCAGATACCTTTTCCCATGTCTTTTGAATGTTGCTCCAAGCTTCTGACGATTTTTTCACAATAGTATCCCATGTTTCAATGATGCCGCCATCATCAATCCACTTTCCAATGGATTGTCCAAAGTCTGAACCGCCAATGCCGCCGGCGACACCACCAATAACACCGCCGATCGCGGTTCCGATTCCTGGCGCAATTAAGGTACCGACGGCAGCTCCTGCACTTGCTCCTCCAGCTGATCCTGCCAAGCCACCACCAAATCCGCCTAATTTTTCACCAGCATTGTCTTTATTCATGCCAATGAGTTCGGTTGCAGCAAGCGCGGTTCCTAAGATTGGAACACGTTTACCGACTGACTTGGCCCCTTTTCCTGCTTTGCTCCAGAACCCGCCGCCTCTCGTTTGGTTTGGATTTGACGGAGAAACTTTCTCTCCTTGGCCAAACCAAGGGTTGCGATATTCCGGTCCTCGACGGCCTCCGCCAGCTCTTTTATTTCTACCACCTGGGATGAGAGGGCCTCCTTTTCTCCCTCCGGAACCCGGTCTGTTTTTTAGCCACTTGTAGCCTGCGAAAACACCAGAAACAAACTTCCCAACAGGCTTGAGAAGACGTCCCACCTTACCGATAAAGGCTAAAGCGAACGCATCTGCAAGAAGGGCACCACCAACAGAACCTTGACCGGTGACCGCATCCCAATTTAATTTAGCGAGCTTTTTCGCAATGCGCATCGACAACTCAACCGGATCCAAAGCATCCACAAAGCTGACAACAAATGTCCGGCCGGCTTTTGTTCCGGCATTGACGAATCCATTTTCGGATGATTTATCATCAATTCCAAGCAAACCATTGATAACTCCATTAATGATGCCGCCGTAAGTGCTGCCGAGATTGCCTGCCATTTTAATTAAGCCGGGTTCTCCCGTCTTTTTCCACCATTCTCCGAAAACATCCTTCGTATTGTCGAGAACAATATGCCAACGGGTTTCAAAATCCATATCCCTGTATTTCTGCAGCTGATCAAACCGTTTTTTCAGCTTAGGGTCTTCTTTGAATTTAAGCTCCAGCTCTTTCTTTTGTTTTTTCGTAAGTTCTCCTGGAAAAAGGATTTTAAACTGTTCACCGATGAAGCCAAACACATTTTTCGTTGGATTCAAGAAGCTTTCCGCAAAGGCCTTTCCTGCCTTCTGAGCTTTATTTGTAAGGTCCGTCAGGACAAAAGAATATTCGCCGCGCCATTCTCTAAACGCTTCAAGAGCCGGCTGAAATGCCTCTGCCAGCCCTTTTCCCCATGGCATGAGAATGGAGTTATTGATAAATGACTTAACCCCTAAAAATAAGTTTGCGAGGTTGTCAGACATCTTGACCATCATGTCATTGTATTTGCCGAATTCTTTTGTGACCTGTGGCCAAGTTTTAGAAATGTCCTGTCCACTCTCCGCTAATTTCTCAAGTTTGCCTCGGGCCTCACCTGAGATCGCCCCCATTTCTTGCAGGGCTGCCGTCGCATCCCCGATCGGACGGCCTGACTTGATCCCGTCATAGAGGCGTCCCATCCAAAGAGCGACTTCCGAGAATGGCCGCTGCACACCTGCAGCCACGTCCCCGACAAGTTTCATCCCTTCTGCAGTAGAAAGGGCGTTTCCTGTAAAGACTTGCAGCACCCGGCTTGATTCAAAGATTTCATCCCGGGTAAATGGAGTTTGACCAGCGAACGTTGTTAATTCGTCCAGCCTTTGATTGGCTTTAGCTTGGCTCCCAAGTAGGGTTTCAAATGCAGTCGTCATATTCTGACGATCAGCGACCATCTTTAAAGGAACAACAATCCCTCCGGTTGCCCCAGCTCCTACACCGAGAATTCCGAGTGTTGAAGTTGCCGCGGAAGCGATCGCCTTCAGGGGCTTAGTCGCAAGGTCTAACACTTTGACAGTGGCGGTCCATGTACGATTCAAGTGTTGGTTCGCAAAAGACGTAACCCGACGGGCAGGCGCTGTAAACCGATCAATTGCTTGAATACTTGATTTGTAGTATTCCGGAATTTCACGCCTTGCACTTGAGACAATACGATTCACGGTTTTCGTCATCATATCTACCGCCCGAACTGTCACATGATAACCTTTTCCCAGCTGATCTTTGGCATACCTGGAAATACGACGAATGACGGCCGTCGCCCGATCATTTGCCTCAATAAGGATTCTGCGAGGACCGGATAAGTGACGATCCAAATATCGCCTCAGTCGCAAAATCTGCGGTGTTGCCCGGTCTACCACTTTCGTCATGATTTCATGGGTTCGCGGCATCCGTCGTGCAATAAACCGATTCATCTTTTGCATGGATCGGGTAGCCAAATCTTTCACAGAAAGGACAAGCTGATGAGACTTGCCGATATCCCGAAGGATGAACATATGAATTCTTCTCAATGTTTGGCTGGCCCTATCTCTTACCCGAATGACAAAAGGACGCTGTTCAGTCCTTTGTCTGAGTCTATCAATACGAACCATCTCACCCCGAATCACACGAAGACGGGAGGTCATGCGATCCTGCAGATCAAAGCGTGCAGTTAATTTGGCCATAATCTATTTACCTCCCTTCTTTGCCTCTTTCTCTAAAACTTCAAGCTTGTGACCGATAAGTCCAAATAAAAACGCCTTAAAGTGTCGCGGCGCTTCATAGACTTCTAACAGTTGGGATGGAGAATAATGAAGCTCATGCATGCAGTAATACAAATACACGGCCTCCTTATTCCCATCCTTTATTAGTTTTTTACAGCGGCTTCTAAATCTTCTGGATCGTCTTCAAAGCCGTTGATTTCAATTGCTTTGTTGAGCCAATTCGCATATTCACCGCCGACAGACAGCACGCGCTTGGCGACTTCTACTGGATCAGGTGTCTTATATGCCTCTCGCAACTCTTTTGAACGGAAATCCGGATAAACAGTAGATTCAACGGCAATTCGCGCATAAAATCGCTGAGTGTCCAGATCTTTCACGCGGCCCCGGCCTTTCACATTTTTATAAGTTGTATTCTCTTTTTCTAGCTCATCGATGCGCTCTGTCGTGATAGCCTTGAACACAAAAGGAATGACGTTCCCCTCTTTATCTTTAAAACGCTTTGAGATAGGCACCTTTACTTCTTCTGCTTCCTCCGTTTGTCCTGGCATAAAGAAGGAAAGATCATATACTTTTTCATTTTGTTTTTCGCTCATGTGTATTAACTCCTTTTCATTTTGTCTTTAGGCAACAAAAAAACACTCTCGGTGGTTGAGAGTGTTATGGTAAAATATTCATTGTACAAAGTTTTCGGCTCACTCAAGGGAAGTTGGCTCATCCCCTATGGAAGGGGGTGATGCTTATGACAACATACGAAACAGTCTCATTAATGATTGCTTTTGGCATGTTAATTGCCGTGTTGTTGTCGCAAAAAGAAAAATAGACTTCCCTTGAGCCCTGGAAAAGCAAAGGGAAAGTCTATTTACTAAAAGACACTTTGAGCCAGCCCCTTGAGGGCCGCTTTGTACACCTGACTCGACTGTTGCCCGCAGTCGGGTCTTTTTTAGTTTATGCAAGAAGTTAAGAATGTAAACCATCTGATGTCCTTCACCGCTAATTATGATTAGTGATTTTAGGTAACATCAGAAGACTTTGATATACATTCAGTATACATTCATTATCTACAAAACTAATTAATAATGCAATAAAAATTGTATCCTCAATACTTTTAATTGATGGTAAAACACATTAGAAAGAGTCATTCAGCTTCTCTGGCAAATCAAAATCCTCAAAAGTGAACGGCACTTCCTCTTCCAAGGCCTCTGAGTCTACATCGAGCCCCGCGATCTTGGCGGAGTCAAAGTTCACATCAAACAGTGTGACTCGTTCTGTTCCGCGACCGGAAGACTGATCATCGAGAACAGCCTGCAATGTGAAATATGGATCTTCTCCCTTTTTCACATAGTTCAACATCAACTGCACAAATCGTGATGTGACTTTGTAGAAGGTGGCTGTTCCTGTTCCATTTGCCCCCGTTGTCTTATGCCCTGTCATACGGCGGCCCATGACATTGACCTCTGCTTTATTTTTCTCAACGTTTGCTTCAAATGTTTTAATAAAAGCCAGTTCTTCCCCATCCAAAAACAGACGGCCTTCTTTTCCTGAAATCGTGTTTTGTGCTTTAAAAGCCATCTTACTTCACCTCCACATTGAAGTAGAATTTTTCAGCTGCATCAACCGGTTGAACGGCCAGGTCAATCAAGAATCCGTCACGGTCCTCATTTAGCTTGATAGTCAGATCGTTTTCTGAATCAAATCCTATAACCCCATCTCCGTCCTGAAGTGTTGTCAGGTATTGAATGATGAGCGTTTTGACATACTGCAGGCCATCATCAGAAGCCGGGATGTCACTGCCGGTTCCTTTTCTGGATTTAATGAGTGCTTTCAGTTCCCGCGTGAGATCGTTGTTGATGGCATCAAGTACTCGGATGATTTTGTTTTTCGAGAATTTTTTATTTTTCTCGGCCGTATAGGTCGTGAGAGAATTAATATCCTTTTCAACGCTGACAGATTTATCGCGAGCGTCAAATGTGAATAAGAACTCCCCGTTGTTCAGCTTTTCAATGACTGTGTCATCATCAAGGCGGTTCAGGACATCCACCGCACCTTCGTATTCAACAAAGGTCAAGGATTGATTGAAAGAAGCTCCCGCGCTGGCCCCGGCAACCCATGCTGTAGCCTGATGCGGCGCAATCTCTGTACCGTCTTCCAACAGCACACCTTCTGTCACATTGATAATGCCTTCATAATCGCCTTTATAACCGGAAAGGACACCTTGAACCTTGCGCCCCTGCTTATCGCGTAAACGTTGAATAAAGGATACGAATGTGGCTTTCAGCTGATCACTATTTTTCACCGGTAATGCTATGGTATCAAAGTATTCTGTCTCGGCTGCCTCCAAGAAGTCCATATAGTCTTCATTCGATACACTTTTGTCTGTGCCGCCAGACAACCGGACTCCGGCAGAAGTGTTTAATTTTCCTTCTTCCTTGTCACCTTCAGCCCCTGAAAGCGGAATTGTAATGGTCAGTTCTCCTTTTCCAGTGAAAGTGACGTATTGGTTTGACTTGAGTTCCTCTGCCTTAGAAACCGTTTGTTTATCGACTTCAGACTGATTAAAGAATGTAGTGACATCATATTTTGAAGAATCCAGGACATTTTCGCTGACTTGAATAATAATGTCATTGCCCTTTGTGCCGCCATAATTGGCCGTAGCCTTTACACCTTCGCCGATATCACCCGTAGCCCGGTTTCCTTCATTCAGACGATACAGGAGAACCGTCTGTGCTTTTTTCTTAGCCTCTCTGAAAAGGAGGAGGGTTGGATCATCAATTGGCAGACCGACTTTCTTATTCAGGTCCTCAATGCTTAAAATTGAAATGAACTTTTTCGCTTCTCCCCAGCTCGTTTTAACAGGTACAGCCGCAATCCCACGCTCACCAAGAGAAACGCGTTCCTGGGCTGTCGTTTTAAAATTAAAATAAATGCCGGCACGTTCTTTTTCCTTGCCGGGCGTAAATGTTCCGCCATTCATTTAGTTAGCCTCCTTCCGAAGAAATTCGCGAATGCGTTTCTTCGTCTCTGTTTTTGTCACTTGCTTCTGATCTAAACCAAAAAGAGCACCGTCCAGAACTTCAGGTTTAACCCCAAATAGCTCTTTACTGTGCTCCCGTAAGTCTTGAATATGAAAAAGAGATTCAGGGCGGCGCGTGGCATTCTCTTGCCCCTCAACCTCTTCATTTTTTGATTTCTTTGTATCCATTTATTTCACCCCGCTTGTAAAATCAAAATCTTGAAGAGACGGCTTTTCATCTCTTTTGTACCAATACCGGCTGTTCCATTGAACAACCAACACAGCGACCCCTTTATCAGATATTCGTGATTCTATCCGATTGATACGCAAAGATTCCCCCGTCTCCGTTCCTTCGGTATCAACAAGAGGAATCGTGCTGCGCCTTTCCCTTACAGCTTCAGCGATCTTCTCAGCTTCATCGTGGGCCTGTTGTGAATCCTTATGAAACAGCTTCACATTGAGGCTGTACGTTTTCATATACGTTGACACTGTGTCATTCCCATCCGCTACAGAAGGCGGCGGGAAATAGAGAGACGGGGTTTTAATTTGAATAGGAATCTTCCGGTCATATATTTGGACGGGAAACACCCGATAAAAGAAGTTCATAATGGACCCGACTTCATCGTTCAAGCCATCACCACCTTTAGAATTCATCCAGCCATTCCTGAAGCTTGCGGTCTAAACTTTTTTCAAACATTCGCTCAAAGATCGCCAGGGCATTGTCCCAGAACCCGGATCCGTCAATCCATTGAAACTTCAACAGCATTCCGGTTTCCGCAGCGGGATCATATTCAAAGCGGTCACCTTTCCATCGCCCAGGAACCCACCGGCGGTCGAGATTCTTTGATGGATCAATTGTAAAGTGCCCGTCGTTTACAAAAGAAGCGTATTCCAAATTGGTCCCTACATCCAATGTCAGATTGCCAGCGGTCGTAGAGAAAATATTGTCTGCGTCACCCTTCTCAAAAGAGTTTAAAAGGCGGCGCGTTTCGACGGTTTCAGTTTTCATAATTTCATCTTGCACAATATCCAAAAACTCATAACCCATCGCCTCAAGCCAGAGCTCATATTGACTTTGAAGCCCTCCATCAATTGCTTCATCGAGGGCCTGAATAAATTCATCTAAGCCGTCAATTCTCATAGATCGTCACTCCTGACTGCCGTCACCTCAATATGATGACTTTTAATTTTTCTTGGCTTCTGCAGCTTATAAGAAGTTCCTTCCCAAATCACTTTATCATTCAGTCGAATATCCGCTGAAGCTGGGAAATGAACCAGAAAAGATTGAACGATCAATGTATTCGGCTCCTGCTGCACAACGGATTGATTTTTCTCCGTAAAGTAACAAGCTTGATCCAAAATATCCGGTTCATCTGGATACGAGAATTCTGGCTGGCCATCCTGAACCGGAACACCATACCGGGATTCCGCTGGCTGTTCCTCTTTTAGATGGTATATGTCACAGCGGTGTGTTAAGAGCCGGCTGTAGCTCATAATGCCCTCACCCTAAGGAAAACAGATTCTTTACCATCAGGTGGGACATTTGGATCCTCAACAAAATCTTTTAATAGATTTGCGACATCTGGCTTTTGAATGGTCTGACCATCTCCAAGCGTATAGGAATAGTCTCCGATTTTTTCAGATTTATAGCCTTTGACGATAGATTCATCAGAATTAATCAAAGCGAAATATTGCGCCAGCTTTAATAAGGCCAGCTTAACCTTTTCTGGCAGCGGCTGATATTTCTCACCAGAGAAATCATGACCGGCAATGTTTTGAATTTCGGTTTCTGCCTCCAAAATATCGTGCTGAAGCAGGTCATCAGGCCGAGCCTTTACCGTATCGAAAACAGAATAGGCAATCACTTCGTCAGGAGTGATCAACATGCCGCGTCACTCCCCTTGTTTCTGCAGGATGAAGGCAATCCTTTCATCTGCGTTTTTGAACGCTGCAGGATCGCCGCCAAGATCAGAGATAATGTCCTCTTGTCCTGCCTTCGTCATGCCTCTCAATTCTGATTCTGTGTATACTTTCGAAGCAGGCGATGCCGCTGATGTTTTAGCGGCCGCTCCCTCTTCCTTCGATTCGCCGCTGTCTTCTGCGCCATCATCCTTGGACTTGCCATCAGTCTCGGGGTCTTCTTTCTCTTCTTTTTCTTTGATCAATTTGCAATCAAATTGTTCATTGTCTTTAAGATAGAGATACACCGATTCCTTGACGTCTCGCTCTGCACCCAGGGTAAAAACATGGTCCATAACATCGTAAGTTTTCCCTTTGATCAGTTGCGCTTTATAGGTATCTGCCATGCGTCTTCACCTACTCTTTGACCTTGATGATTTTGGCTACCGCGTCCTCTTCCTCAAACACACTGTCCAGTTTTGCCGTCAAAACAATAATGAATTTTCGGCGGCGGATATCTTTATCGACTTCAATTCTGATATTACGGGAGAAGCCGAGCACGATGTTTTTCGGATGAGTCAAAATGACGTCTGATACATCGATCGCTTTTTCTCCTTCGCCGGTGGAATATGGCTGCATGTTTGCAATTCCCTTGATCGGCACACCAAAAGCAGAAGAAAGCCCACCTTGAACAGCAGCATCCCCTAAGTTGGTTTGACGATCGGCCACCTTATCCTTCCATTCAACTTCGATACCTGGTGAAGTATAGAAACGGAATTCCTGCGGCACGCGCAAATATTTAGGCGGTACAGCTTTATAACCCCGTTTGAAAATTTGCCGTGACAACTCTCCCCCCGCAGCATCCACAATGTGAGATTTGGCTTGCTTACGGATTCCATCAATTTGTGCAAGGAATGAATCATCTGATTTTGAATCACCGTTTATGATCAATTCCTCGATATCAACTGCCGCACGCTCAGCCAGCATTTGCATGATTGTGTTTTGCAGGCCATCTTTTTCAATGTTATTTTCGAGTGTGTCATAAGTGATGTTGACTTCGGCAATGACTTCTTTTGCATTCAGGCTGATTGTGCTTGTAGATGGGACTGCTTTGTCTTCAGTAGTCAATGCCTTCCCTTCTTCACCAGCTCTGAGGATACGTTGCCCAAAGCCGATCTTCTCAAATTTCTGTGCATCGTGGTCCATCTGAATGACACGGGCATCATTTAAAATCGTTGGCGTGTCTTGAACCATCTGAATAAATGTATTTGCCTGAGTAGGATTCATCATCCCGCCGCTTTTCAGTGATGCGAGCGTCATTTCTGCCTTATTGATAATCTCCTGGTTTCTCATCGTATTCCTCCTTTAAAGTAAGCCGTCCCAAACTGACTTTTTGATTTCTTCGTGGTCTGACTCCTGATCAGATCCGGCTTGTTTTGAAATTCCGCGGCTCTTTTCAACAGCTTCTAAGCGTTCTTGAATAGGTGAGAGCTTTTGTTCAAGCAGCTCATCCATTTGCTTGGTGACGGACTGTTCTTGTTTTTCATCCTGCCCGTCCCCCTCTGCAGATTCCGCTTCCTTTTCAATTTCATCAAGTCGTTTGGTGATCGGGTTTAATTTGTCATCAAGCAATTTTTCAATATCTTCTTTTTTCAACTCGTCTTCCTCCTCTTCTGCTTCAGCCTGACTCAGCAATTTGTCGAGAGCGGCATGAGCGTTTTTGATTTCATTCAGGTTGGATGCCGAAAACTTCCGGCCGGCTTTTTCTACTGGTGTTTGTGGCTCTTCATGTTTGCCTAAAAAGAAATTTTTCAGCAAATTAAAAAGCCCTTTCTCTTCATTGGCAGAAGGAGAAAAAGGCTTCTCTTTTTGTTTTTCGATTGTTTCGGCGGTCCCGGCCATTGAATACCCGGTGATGTCGCCTTTTT
>NZ_MRBL01000020.1 GCF_001969855.1 Bacillus haynesii | reverse complement strand
TTGTGAAGGAAGCGGAGGAGAGTCACCTTTTATTAGTGGACATGCATCACATCATTTCCGACGGGGTGTCCGTGAATACGCTCATCTTCGAGTTTTGTGAGCTGTACGACAACCGGACGCTTGACCCGCTGCGGATTCAATATAAAGACTACGCCGTCTGGCAAAAGGCATTCAAACAAGGGGAGACGTACAAAAGACAGGAGGCCTATTGGCTGAAGCAGCTCGATGGCGAGCTGCCGGTGCTGGATCTGCCGGCCGACAACGCCCGCCCGGCGGTGCGAAGCTTTGCGGGTGATACAGTGTCCCGCACGCTTGATGCGGAAACGACGGCGGGCCTATACAAGATCGCCCGCGACAACGGATGCACCCTTTATATGGTGCTTCTCGCCGCATACAGCACACTTCTTACCCGTCTCAGCGGACAGGAGGACATCATCATCGGTTCGCCGATCGCAGGAAGGCCGCACAAAGACTTAGAGCCTGTCATCGGCATGTTTGTCAACACGCTGGCGATCAGAACGCATCCAACAGAAAACAAAAGTTTCACTGATTTCTTAAGAGATGTCCGCCAAACGGCGCTTGAGGCATTCGAGCATCAGGATTATCCGTTTGAGGAGCTTGTCGACCGGCTCGACGTCGTTCGTGATATGAGCCGCAACCCGCTGTTTGACGTCATGTTCGTTCTGCAAAATATGGAACGGGAATCACTCACTCTGCATGACTTGCATTTGGCGACTGTAGCTCATAACGCCCATAAAGTCTCTAAGTTTGATATGACTCTTTATGCAGCTGAAGAAGATCAAGGGACAATCCGTTTTGATGTTGAATTCAATACAGACATCTATCAAGAACAGACGATCAAGAAATGGCTTTCCTACTATATTCGTATTCTCAAACATGTGATCGAACATCAGAACATTCATCTCGGAGACATTCATGTATTGGATGAACATGAGACAAACGAATTGATTCACACATTTAATCAGACAAATCAAGACTACCCGAAATACGAAACGATCAGCCGTTTATTTGAACATCAAGCTGCCAAAACACCTCACGCCCCGGCTGTTATACATGATAGTCAAACTTTGACTTACCGGGAACTAAACGAACGGGCCAACAGAATAGCCGCTGCGCTTCGAGCAAATGGCGTCGGTTCGGAATGTGTTGTCGCACTATTAACAAATCGTACTCCTGAACTTGCAGTCGGAATTCTCGGCATTTTAAAAGCCGGCGGAGCCTATCTTCCCGTCACTGAAGACATGCCGACAGAACGGCTGGAATGGATGTTGTCTGACAGCAAAGCAGATATTCTCCTCCAATCAGATCAATTAGAATGTCCTATTGCTGGAAAACGGTTATTCATAGAAGACATCCAGTTTGAGACTGGAATTTCAGCAAGCAATCCCGAACAGCAGGGCGATCCTGATTCTCTCGCTTATATCATGTATACATCCGGATCAACCGGCACGCCAAAAGGCGTAATGGTTGAACAGCGCGGTGTCGTCCGCCTCGTGAAAAACAGCGATATGGCGTTTACACCTGAAGACAGGCTTTTATTGACTGCGTCATTGGGATTTGACGCGATGACATTTGAAATATTCGGACCGCTATTAAACGGCGCTCGTTTATACATCAGTGACAAAGAAACCTATTTAGATTCCGATCAGCTTAAAACATTCATACAGTATAACGGAATCACGACTTTATGGCTGACATCATCCTTATTTAATCAATTATCAGAACAAAATGAACGAACATTTTCCGACCTGTCCAGATTAATTATCGGCGGAGAAGTCCTGTCGCCAAACCATGTCAACCGCGTACACAACGCGTCGCCAGACCTCGCGCTATGGAATGGTTACGGTCCCACGGAAAATACAACATTCTCAACTTGCTTCCGGATCGAACACGAGTATAGGCATTCCATTCCGATCGGCCGCCCAATCTCTAATTCAACCGCTTATATTGTCAACAGCCGCGGGACATTGCAGCCCATTGGTGTGATCGGAGAATTATGCGTTGGCGGGGATGGACTAGCCAGAGGCTACTTCGGAAGACCTGAACTGACGAAAGAAAAATTTGTGCCAAATCCCTTCGCATCTGGTGAACGAATGTACCGTACCGGTGATTTGGCCCGCTGGCTGCCGAACGGGACGATTGAATATATCGGCCGGATGGACGATCAAGTAAAAATTCGCGGCTACCGGATTGAGCTGGGAGAAATTGAAACAGCATTGCGGCAGATTGACGGTGTCAAAGAAGCCGCCGTCATCGTGCGAACCGGCCCCTCGGGTCACAAAGAACTCCTTGCCTATATGAGCCTGCAAGCGGAAATGGATATTGAGAAAGTCAGATCTCTTCTTTCTCAACAATTGCCTGGGTTTATGGTTCCGGCGCATTTGATTGAGCTTGCCGCCTTGCCTCTGACACAAAACGGAAAGCTTGACAGAAGAGCGCTGCCTGAACCGGAGACCACAACGCACAACACCGCATACGCCCCTCCGCGCAATCAGCTGGAGGAACGGCTTGCCGTGATCTGGCAAGAGGTTCTCGGCGTTGATAAAGTCGGTATAGAGGATTCATTTTTTGAACTGGGAGGCGATTCGATTAAAGCCCTCCAAGTATCTGCGCGTCTCGGACGTTTTGACTTGAAAATCACGGCAAGCGACTTATTACGCCATCCAACTATTAAAGAAACCGCACCTTTCATCCGCAAGACTGAGAGAAGTATAGATCAGCGGCCGATTGAAGGCGAAGTTCCTTGGACGCCCGTTCAGCGCTGGTTCCTCGCGCAGCATATTGAAGAGCGGCAGCATTTCAACCAATCTGTCATGCTTCACAGCTCAGAAGGATTTCAGGAACAGCCGCTACGAACGGCTTTACAGCATCTTGTTATCCATCATGATGCCCTCCGCATGACAATCAGTGATGACGGTGGACGACTGCAGCAATTTAACAGAGGGATTCACGGAGAACTTTACAGCCTGAACATAAGAGACCTTTCTAAAACAGCACAATGGGAGAACATGATTGAAGACGAAGTCGCTGATTTGCAGCGCAGTATCCATTTGCAAAAAGGCCCACTGTTAAAAGCAGGCTTGTTCAACACAAGATCGGGAGCTTATTTATTTCTTACCATTCATCATTTGGTCGTCGACGGGGTCTCATGGCGGATTTTGCTTGAGGATTTATCGGCGGCATACAGTCAGGCGGCCGCAGGACAACCGGTCCAGCTTCCGCGGAAAACGGACTCATACCAATATTTTGCAAATCGGCTTTCGGAATACGCAGAGAGCAGCAAGATCATTCGCGAACAATCATATTGGCGCACTGTTGAAGAAGAAAAAGCGGCTTTACTTCCTTGTGAAAAACCGCAAAGCGCTGCGGAAAACATTCGGAAAACGGTAAGCTTTACCCTTTCAGAAGAAGACACGCACGTTTTAATCCACAAGGTCAACAACGCCTACAGCACAGACACCCAGGATATTCTGCTGACGGCCGCATCATTAGCTCTGTGTAATTGGCTGGGAGAAAGAAAACTGCGTATTGCGATGGAAGGACACGGAAGGGAACAGATTCTTCCTGAATTGGACATCAGCCGGACGGTCGGCTGGTTCACTTCAATGTATCCTGTATTGATTGATTTACACGCAGCTGAAGGCAAGCTGGGAACGGCGATAAAAACAGTCAAAGATACGCTCGGCAGAATACCGGACAAAGGAATTGGATACGGCATTTTAAAATATTTAACAGCACCTGAAAACAAAACAATTCGGTTTGGCAAAGTGCCTGAAATCGGGTTTAACTATTTAGGACAATTCAATGATACGGAACGCCAACAAATGTTCAGCTTTTCGGGGCTTGCAAGCGGGAAAGACATTACACCTACATGGCAGCGCGAGCAAACGCTGGAGATGAGCGCCATGGTAAGGCAAAATCAGCTGTATTTCAATTTGAGCTATCCGCCAAGCCGGTTCCAAACAAAAACAATGAAACAGCTGCTGCACATGGTGAAACATGATTTGCACCAAATCATCAAACATTGCGCATATAAACAAGAAACAGAAAAAACGGTCAGCGATTTTAGCAGCCAATCGTTAACAGCGGAAGATTTGGACAGTATTGCGAGCTTTGTCGAAGAACTGTAGAAACAGGAGGCAGGGAGAAAATATGACAAAAAAGCATGAGATTCAGGATATTTATCCGCTTTCTTATATGCAGGAAGGCATGCTATTTCACAACCTTCTCAAAAAGGACTCACAGGCATACGTCGAACAGGCCTCATTTTCAATGACAGGAAAGGTTGACACAGACATTTTTCAGAAAAGCATCGCTGTTCTGTGCGCCCGGCATGACATTTTCAGAACGATTTTTGTCAGTCAGAATGTATCCGTTCCACAGCAGGTCGTCTTAAAAGAACGGACGATCACCGTTGAAGAAAAAGATCTGACTCATTTGGACCGATCCAGCCAGCTCGCATTGATTGATGACATCAAAAAAACAGACAGGGCTAAAGGGTTTCATTTGCAAAAAGACGGGCTGATGCGCGTGATTCTTCTCAAAAGAGGTAATCGCGAATTTACATGCATATGGAGCTTCCATCACATCATCATGGACGGCTGGTGCCTCGGGATTATCCTAAAGGAGTTTTTCCATATATACGCTTCCCTTTTGCACCAAGCACCATTAAAGCTTGAGCCTGCTGTGCCTTACGGGACTTATATTCAATGGCTGATGGAGCAGGACAAAAAAGCAGCCGCCCGATACTGGGAGCGGTATCTTGAAGGATTTGACCAGCAGAGCGGGCTGCCAAAGCAAGAAAAAGCGGGCGCCAAAAACAGTCAAGAAGAAGTCACTTTTTCCCTTTCAAAAACAGATACAGCCAAGCTGAAAGAGCTGGCCGCAAAGGAAGAGGTCACACTGAGCACCATTTTTCACACGCTTTGGGGAATTTTGCTGCAAGCTTATAACCAGACGAATGATGCGGTTTTCGGTTCGGTTATTTCCGGCAGGCCGTCTGAAATTGCAGGGATAGAGCGGATGATCGGCCTTTTCATTAACACGGTGCCGGTGCGGGTTACCGGTACAAAAGTGCCTTTTGTGAAACTGATCAAACAAGTGCAAAAAGATGTGCTCAATGGGCAGCCGTACAGCTACCACCCACTCTATGAGATACAGGCGGAATCTGCCGTCAAACAAGGCTTAATCGACCATATTCTTGTTTTTGAAAATTATCCTGTTGAAAAAGAAATCGCCCTGCTGAACAACGAACAAAATGCAGAGGATCTGTTTCACATTCATGATTTCAACATGGAAGACGAGACCAACTACAGCTTTTATCTAATGGTGGCACCGGGTGAAGACATTCATCTCAAAATGAGATTTGATTCCGGTGTCCATGAACGTTCTTTCATCGAAAGCGTCAAAGGCCACTTGCAGCATATTATCGCACAAGTGCTGCAAAATCCGAATTTGTCCCCGGAGGAATTGATGATCACAACACAGCAGGAACAAGAAAACCTGCTCAGCACATTGAAAATAGAGACTAAACCGCGCAAATATGAAACGATACAGTCTATGTTCGAACATCAGGCGGCACAATCGCCTGATGAAAAAGCCATTTACTACGAAGGGCAGTCGATCACCTACAAGGAGCTGAATGAAACGGCCAACAAACTTGCGCGCCTTCTCCGTAAACGGGGTGTCAAACGCCAGGAGCCGGTGGCGATCATGGTCGAACGATCTCCCGCTTTAGCGGCGGGAATCCTCGGCATTATAAAAGCGGGTGCGGCTTTCGTTCCGATTGACATGAGCCATCCTGCTGAACGTATTCGCTATTGTATAGAAAACAGCGGCTGTCAGCACATTGTATCGCAGCGCAATTTGGCGGCTGTTGCAAAACCAGCCGAAACAAAACGATCTGTGACTTTCATAGAAGAAGCTGATGTGGAAAGAGACGGAAGCAATGTCGAGACGGTAAACACAGCGGAGGATTTGCTTTACATCATGTACACATCAGGGACAACGGGAAAACCGAAGGGCGTTTTATTTGAACATCGAAATATGGCCAATTTACTCAACGACCAATTTGAAAACTCAAGTATTGATTTCAAAACAAATGTGCTGCAGTATGCATCTTGTGCGTTTGACGTCTGCTATCAAGAACTGTTCACCACCTTGCTTAGCGGCGGCACGCTTTGCATCGCCCCTGAATCAATCAAGCGTGACCCAGCTCAGTTGTTTTTGTTGATCAATACGCAGCAAACAGAAGTCGTTTTTTTCCCGACGGCTTTTGTGAAAATGCTTTTCAATGAAGAACACTATGCGAACAATTTTCCAAGCTGTGTCAAGCATGTCATTACAGCGGGAGAGCAATTGACGGTTTCGCATATTTTCAAGGCACTGCTAAAGCGGCGCGGCATACGCTTGCATAATCATTACGGGCCGGCGGAAACCCATGTCGTCTCAACATGTACCATTCATCCTGAGGGCGACATCCCGGATGCTCCGCCGATCGGTAAACCGATCAGCCATAACGCCATGTATATTCTTGACAAAAACAAACGGCTGCAGCCCCGCGGTGTAGCGGGGGAGCTATATATATCCGGAGAGAGCGTCGGGAGAGGGTATGTCAACAATCCAGTCTTGACAAAACAGAAATTTTTGCCCGATCCGTTTAGAGCGGGAGCCGTCATGTATCGAACAGGAGATATCGCAAGGCTTCGCACAGACGGACAAATCGACTATATCGGCCGGACCGATGATCAAGTAAAAATCAGGGGTTACCGGGTTGAACCGAAGGAAATTGAGGTGACATTGGCGAATCATCCTGCTGTTAAGGAAGCGGTTGTCCTTGTTCAGAAAGACAGTGAAGGGGAACATGAATTGTGCGCATACTACAGCACGCGAAAACCGATCGACCCTTCTGCATTACGTCACGATTTGGCCGACGTCATCCCTGACTACATGATGCCTGTAAAATGGACTGCTGTGCAAACGATTCCGCATACCGTAAATGGAAAAGTCGACAAAAGCGCCCTCCCAGAACCAACATCATCTGCTTCACATCAGTCATACGCCGCACCTCGCAATTTGAACGAGCTCAGGCTTTCACAACTTTGGGAAGATGTACTGAAAAGGGGGCCAGTCGGTATCCGCGACAACTTTTTTGAAATGGGCGGCCATTCTTTAAAAGCAACATCGCTCATCTCTCGCATCGCCAAAGAATGGAACGTTCAGATTCCATTAAGCGATGTCTTTGCTCATCCGACCGTTGAAGGGTTGGCAGCTGTCATCAGTGAAGCGGAGGAAAACCCGTTTGCCTCGATTCAGCAAGTACGGACGAAGGAGACATATCCGGTATCTTCCGCACAAAAACGGATGTATGTTCTGCACCAGCTTGACAGCGGAGGAGTCAGCTACAACATTCCGGCCGTTTTGGAGCTGACAGGCGAACTAGACCGACTGAGGGTAGAAGCTGTATTTCGAGAACTGATTCGCCGGCATGAACCCCTTAGGACATCATTCGAAGCAGGAGAAGACGGCGAGCCGGTGCAGCGGATTCATGAAAAGGTGCCGTTTGAATTTCTGAGCGAATCTTCATCTGAATCATTTATCCGGCCGTTTGATCTTGGAAAGGCTCCGCTTTTCAGGGCAGGCATTGTGACCATTGAAAAAGGACGATATCTGCTTTTGGTGGACATGCACCATATTATTTCAGACGGTGTCTCCATCCAATTGCTCATGCGGGAATTTAGCGAGCTGTATAAAGGACATGAACTGGCCCCGTTACGCATTCAATATAAAGACTATGCCTCATGGCAGGAAACATTCAAAACAAGCGACATATACAAGCGGCAAGAATCGTATTGGCTCATACAACTGGCCGGGGAGCTGCCAGTGCTCGAATTGCCGACGGACAAACCGCGTCCCGCGGCAAAAAGCTTTGCAGGTGACAGGGTAACGTTTTTGATCAGTCAAGAGCTTACATCACGTTTAAAACAGCTCGCAGGAGAAAACAGGTGCACGCTGTATATGACGCTTCTTGGGATATACACCGTTTTATTATCACGGCTAAGCGGGCAGGAAGAGATCATCGTCGGTTCGCCGATCGCGGGCAGACCGCATGCTGATCTTGAATCCGTGCTCGGAATGTTTGTGAACACATTGGCTTTTCGAACACATCCGGTGAACGGAATATCATTCAAAAAATATTTGCAGGACATTCGAGAAACAGCTCTTGAAGCCTATGAACATCAGGATTATCCGTTAGAGGAGCTGGTTGACCGGCTCGCTGTTCAGCGGGAGATGAGCCGAAACCCGCTCTTTGACACAACGTTTGCACTGCAAAATATGGAGCGGCAAGAGCTGTTGATGGATGGCATTGAGCTTCGGCAGAAAGATATCAGCCATCCGATTTCTAAATTCGACCTGTCGCTGTATATGGCAGAAAACGGCGGACAATTATACTGTCAGTTTGAATACAGTACAGATTTGTTTGAACGGGAAACGATTCAAAAATGGGCCGACTTTTTTAAAACTTTAGCCCAAAACGCTGCACAGCATCCTGAGCTGGAGCTGGATCAGTTATCAATGCTGTCGAAAAAGGAAGAAAGCGCACTTCTCCAAAACTTCAGCCCGATGCAAAAAATCGATTTCCCGCTGGATCAGCCGCTTTATCATCAGCTCGAACAGCAGGCGGAAAAGACGCCTGACCGAACGGCCGTTTTGGCAGATGGCGTCTCCATTTCCTACAGAGAACTGAATGAACGAGCCAACCAAATCGCTTGGAAGCTGATTGGCCGCGGCATTCAACAGGAAGATGTGATTGCCGTGATGGGCAGACGTTCACCGGATATGCTGATTGGGATTTATGGCATTTTAAAAGCGGGAGCTGCTTATTTGCCGATCGACCCGGACTATCCTAAAGAACGGATCCATTTTTTAATAGAGGACAGCGGTGCAAAGATCCTGCTTGCAGAATCTAATCTTGCCGAAGCATCGATGTTTGAGGGAACCATTTTGCCGCTGGATGACGGCCGCGAGAATCACAGAGAAGCGGCAGCCAACCCGAAACTCCCGGTGCCGCCCGATGCCTTAGCCTATATCATCTATACATCCGGCTCAACGGGACGCCCAAAAGGTGTCATGGTGGAACACAGGTCCGCGGTCAACTTTTTATACTCACTGCAAACCCGCTACCAGCTGAACGACTCGGACATGATTCTGCACAAAACGTCTTACTCGTTTGACGCTTCAATATGGGAGCTGTTCTGGTGGCCGTTTGCTGGGGCTTCTGTTTATCTGCTTCCTCAAGGAGGGGAAAAAGATCCCGAAATCATCTTAAAAGCGCTGGAGGAAAAGCAAATTACAGCGGCTCATTTTGTCCCTTCTATGCTTCACTCATTCTTGGAATACATTAATAATAGAAAAAAACCGGCCAACATCGGACATTTAAAAAGAGTTTTTGCAGGCGGCGAGCAGCTGGGAGCGCACCTCATCTCCCGTTTTCATAAGCTTCTGCCGAAGGTGGAATTGACAAATTCCTATGGACCGACGGAAGCGACGGTAGAAGCGGCATACTTTGATGTTCCTAAAAGGAAAGTGCTTCACCATGTCCCGATCGGCCGATCAGGACACAATATGAGACTCTATATTTTAAATCAAAAGCGGCAGCTTCTGCCGTTCGGGTGTCGAGGAGAATTGTATATCGCAGGCGCGGGCGTCGCAAGGGGCTACTTGAATCGGCCGGAACTGACGAAAGAACGGTTTCTCGATGATCCGTTTTATCGAGGGGAACGCATGTATCAAACAGGCGATCTGGCGAGATGGCTTCCGGACGGCGCCGTTGAATGGCTGGGCCGCACGGACAGCCAGGTGAAAATCCGCGGCTACCGGATCGAACCGGGAGAAGTCGAAGCGGTGCTTCGCCAGATCGACGGTGTGCGGGAAGCGGCGATTGTCGCCCGGACAGAAGGGGAGGAAACTGAGCTTTATGCCTATATTGAAGGGCAAAACCAACAAACTGTAAAGGTAGAGCTGGCCAAGCGGCTGCCGTCTTACATGATCCCTTCGTCCTTCATCGAGATGAAAGAGTGGCCTGTCACTCCGAGCGGAAAGCTCGACCGCAAGGCACTGCCAGCTCCCGGCGGAGCGGCTGAACACCGCGGTTACACCGCACCGCGAACCATCACGGAAATGAAGCTTGCCGAGCTTTGGGAAGAGGTGCTGAAAAACGGCCCTGCCGGCATCGATGATCACTTTTTCGAACAAGGCGGCCACTCGCTGAAGGCGACAGCGCTCGTTTCCCGCATTGCCAAAGCGTTTGGCGTGCAGGTGCCGCTGAAGGAGATCTTCGCCAAGCCGACACTGAAAGAGCTCGCAGCCGTGATTCAGGAATTGGATGAGAGTCCATATGCAGCGATTGAACCGGCGGACAAACAGGACACCTATCCGGTGTCCTCGGCGCAAAAGCGCATGTACGTGCTTCAGCAGCTTGACGAAGACGGCACAGGCTACAATATGCCGGCGGCGCTTAAACTGACAGGACCGCTCGACCGCGCGCGGCTTGATGAGGTATTCAGGCAGTTGATCCGCCGCCACGAATCGCTCGGGACGTCGTTTGAAACCGGGGCTGACGGTGAGCCCGTCCAGCGCATCCATGATGATGTCCCGTTTACACTCACAGAGTTGGCATCGGCTGAAGACTTTGTCTGTCCGTTCCTGCTTCAAGAAGCGCCGCTTTTCCGCGCCGCTCTTGTGAAGGAAGCGGCGGACTGCCATCTTTTATTGGTGGACATGCATCACATCATTTCCGACGGGGTGTCTGTCGGCACCTTGATCCGCGAATTCAGCGAGCTGTACGACAACCGGACGCTTGACCCGCTGCGGATTCAATATAAAGACTACGCCGTCTGGCAAAAGGCATTCAAACAAGGGGAGACTTACAAAAGACAGGAGGCCTATTGGCTGAAGCAGCTCGATGGCGAGCTGCCGGTGCTGGATCTGCCGGCCGACAACGCCCGCCCGGCGGTGCGAAGTTTTGCCGGAGACCACGTGTCATTTTCACTTGATTCGGACACTTCAGCCGGCCTTTACAAGATCGCCCGCGACAACGGCTGTACCCTTTATATGGTGCTTCTGGCCACATACAGCACGCTGCTTGCGCGTCTCAGCGGACAGGAGGACATCATCATCGGTTCACCGATCGCAGGGCGACCGCACAAAGACTTAGAGCCTGTCATCGGGATGTTTGTCAACACAATGGTAATGAGGACCTATCCGACAGAAAACAAACGTTTCACTGATTTCTTAAGAGATGTCCGCCAAACGGCACTTGAGGCATTCGAACATCAGGATTATCCGTTTGAGGAGCTTGTCGACCGGCTCGACGTCGTCCGTGATATGAGCCGCAATCCGCTGTTTGACGCTATGCTCGTCGTACAAAATATGGAGCATCAAGAGCTTCTCCTGGACGGACTGCATATTCAGCCTGCCGATATGTCTCCGACTGTGTCAAAGTTTGATCTGACACTGCAAGTTTCAGAAGGGGATGAATGCATACATTTTCGGTTTGAATATGCATCATCCTTGTTTAAACAAGAGACGATCGAGCGCTGGACATCGCATTTTATGACAATGCTTCAGCACATAGTCCATGCGCCGCAGACAACACTGCAAGCGATCAGCATGCTGACTGCTAATGAACAGCAGCTGCTGATGACAAGCTTCAACAGGATCACAGAACAACACCGCCCTAACACAACTGTTCATGAATTGTTCACCCGCCAGGCGGCAAAATCGCCGAGTGCAACAGCTCTCATCACTCGGGAAGGCGCGCTCACTTATCAAGAATTAGACGAATGGTCAAATAAAATAGCCAGAACTTTGCAAGACCGCGGGATTGGTCCGGATCTCGCTGTAGGTATCATGATTCCCAAATCAACAGGCTTAATCGCGGCCATCCTCGGAACTTGGAAATCCGGAGGCGCCTATGTCCCAATTGACCTTTCATATCCGGACGAACGCAAACGGTATGTATTGGCCGACAGCGGAGCAAAACTGCTGATCACCGATCGCAAGGCATATCATCAAGTACCTGATGGTTTTAAAGGTGAAGTACTGCTGATTGAAGATGTACGGGAACAGGACACCACACCTATTTTATCTGCTGCTGAACCTGATCATTTGGCTTATATCATCTATACATCCGGTACGACGGGCGAGCCAAAAGGCGTTATGGTTGAACACAGGGGAGTCGCTCATACACTTCAGTGGCGAAGCGCTTTTTATGAATTTCATGACAATGATACCGCGCTTCAGCTTTCCTCTTTTTCCTTTGACGCATTTGTCACAAGTATGTTTGCACCGCTTATATCAGGAGCACAAATCGTCATCCCGGCTGAAGAAGAAGCGAAAGACATTCTTGCCATTAAACAATACCTGGCCCATTACGGCATTACACATATGAATCTTATTCCGATTCTGTATCGGACACTGCTTGACGTACTGCAGCCGGAAGATACACAAACACTGCAAGTTGTCGCATTAGGGGGAGAAGCGATTGACCGGAGTTTGCTGGATCGAAGCTTCTCGATCTGCCCCGGCACAGAAATTGCCAATGAATACGGACCGACAGAAAACAGCATCACATCCACTGCGGCCAGACGGTTAAAACGTCAGGAAAACGTCACGATCGGCAGGCCGATCGATCATACACATGTTTATATTTTAAAAGGAAATCACTTGCAGCCTATCGGTGTTACCGGAGAACTTTGCATTACAGGTCCGGGGCTTGCAAGAGGCTATATCAATCTTCCTGAGCAAACGGCTCAAGCTTTCGTTCGAGATCCGTTCCATCCAGATCAGCGTATGTATCGGACGGGGGATTTGGCGAAATGGCTGCCGGACGGCACATTGCAGTATGTCGGCAGGATGGATGAACAAGTCAAAATCAGAGGCCACCGGATAGAGATAAAAGAAGTGGAGGCGGCTCTCTCCAGCCTTGCCGGAGTAAAAAAAGCAGCTGTGGTCGATTCCGTTACCGCAGCGGGGTATAAGGAACTGTGCGCTTATCTTGTTGTTGAAGGCGGCACAGATTGTGGTATGCTGCGCAAAGCGTTGGCAAAAAAAGTGCCGGCTTACATGGTTCCGGCGTTTTTCCAAACGCTTGATCAACTGCCAATAACGCCAAACGGGAAACTGGATAAGCGTGCACTAGCAAAGATCCCGCACAAGGCGCAGATTAGACAAACATTTACTGCTCCGGACACTGATATTGAAAAAGAATTGGCTGCTATCTGGTGCGGGGTGCTCGGTGTGGACAAGATCGGAATTGATGAATCATTTTTTGAGCTTGGCGGAGATTCCATTAAGGCATTGCAAGTCTCAGCGAGATTGCATCAATCTGGAAAACAATTGGCCGTAAAAGATATCTTCAGCCATCCGACAATCCAAGAATTGGCGCCATATGTCCGTTCATCGCAACAACCGATCAGCCAAGCATCTGTTGAAGGCGAGGTTAAGTGGTCACCGGTGCAAAAATGGTTCCTGTCTCAAGATATGAAAGAAGCCCACCATTTTAATCAGTCGGTTATGCTGCATCGGACAAATCCGTTAGATGAAGATGCATTGAGGAAAACGCTAAAAGCGATAACCGTCCATCACGATGCACTCCGGCTGATATGTGCCAAAGATGAACGAGAGAACTTGCGCCTGTACAATCGTCCAGCGAACATCGGGGAGGATCAGCTTTTCAACCTGCGAATCGTCAATCTGACCGGCGCGTCAAAAGACAATGAACACATCATCAAACACCAAGTTCGTGAACTGCAAAAAGCAATGGACTTGGAAAATGGACCGCTGGTGCAAGCTGGGCTTTTCCGCTCAAGCGAAGGAGATGACTTGTTTCTTTCAATCCATCACCTGGCTGTCGACGGCATATCATGGCGGATTATCTTGGAAGACTTGGCATCCGGCTATGAGCAGGCGATTCGCGGAGATGACATAGCACTCCCGCCAAAAACCGCATCGTTCCAAACATATACCGAGCAATTAACCAAGTATGCAGAAAGCCGGCGGCTATTACAGCAAGCAGACTATTGGCGCGCCATCGAACAACATGAAACGGTTGCACTGCCAAAAGAGCAGACACATATCGACAAATCCGCTTTGAAAAAACGAAACACCGTATCATTTACTTTAGCTCAACAAGAAACAGACGCGCTCCTAAAGGATGTGCACAATACTTACAATACGGATACCCAAGACTTGCTTTTGGCCTCAGCCGTACTCGCTATTCAGCAATGGGCGCCGCAGAAGGCGCTAAAAATCGCGCTTGAAGGGCACGGCCGTCAATCTGAGGCCGCACATCACGATATCAGCCGAACCGTAGGCTGGTTTACTTCCATATATCCAGTCTTGCTTCAACTTGAACCCAATACATGGGATGACCATCATGAAGAATATATGATCCGCACATTAAAAATAACAAAAGACACGTTAAGACGGATACCTGACAAAGGATTTGGATACGGCGTTCTCAAATATATGACACCGCCCGAAAAAGCAAAGATCAAATTCGGCAAAGCACCTGATATCACCTTTAACTATCTAGGGCAATTTGAAATCGCAAACCGTACGCAAACCGAAACAGAACAGCTTGATGCGTTTACATTTTCTCCTTTGGGGGGCGGCGAGGATATCTCCGGCACTTGGAAGCGTGAACAGTCGCTGGACATCAGTGCACTCATTGCTGAAGGCAAACTGACCGTAAACATGACATATGAAACCAATCGTTTTCAAAAAGAAACCATTGAACGGCTTTCCCAAGATTGCCAGTACTATCTCAGAAAGCTGATGAACCATTGCCTCAGCAAGACTGAAACAGAGAAAACCGTCAGCGACTTTGATGATCGCGAGCTGACCGAGGAAGCTTTAAAAAATATAACCGACTTACTTGGATTCCATTAAACGAGCGGAGGGAAACAATGGATCATACACAAAAAATCCAAAACATTTATCCTTTAAGCCACATGCAGGAAGGAATGCTTTTTCATTCTTTCCTGCAAGACGAAGGGGCCGCATATATAGAACAGTCCGTCTTCACAATAAGAGGTCAGCTCCATTTAGACTGGTTCAAACAAAGTGTACAATCGATCATCGACCGCCACGACATTTTCAGAACGGTTTTTTTGCCCCATGTTGCCGGACTGAAAGAGCCGCGCCAGGTCGTTTTACGCGATCGATCCTTTCAGTTGCATGCTGAAGACTTGATGGGAATGCTAGAAACTGATCAAACCGCATATATCAACCAGTTTAAAGAGCGGGACAGACAGAAAGGCTTCGATCTGCAAAAAGATATGCTGATGCGGATTTCTCTGTTCAAAACGGCGCCGGAAAAACACGTGTGTATATGGAGCCATCACCACATCTTAATGGACGGCTGGTGTCTCGGGATCGTGCTGCAAGAATTTATGCAGTTGTACGAAGCCATCTATACGGGTGAATCTGTGCCTTTAAAACCTGTCCAGCCATACAGCGCATATATTTCCTGGTTGTATGATCAGGACAAAGATAAAGCCAAGGAATACTGGAAAAACTACTTGACAGACTTCAATGCGCCAACAGGGCTTCCGAGAGTGTCTGCAAAACCTGCGGAACAGGGATATCGGCAAAAAGAGCGGATGTTTTCATTAGACCGAAAGTTGACGACGAGACTCAAAACAATCGCCAAACAGCATGGAGCCACACTCGCCACTCTCATACAAACCGTGTGGGGCTTGCTGCTCCAGCGCTATAACCGGACAGATGATGTCGTCTTCGGCTCTGTCGTATCCGGCCGTCCTTCCGTGATTCCGGGTGTTGAGAAGATGATCGGTTTATTTATCAATACCATTCCGGTACGAATCAAGATCGAGAGCGAAAATGAAACCTTTTCAGAGCTGCTTCGCCGCTCCCAAAAAGAAAGGCTTGCTCAAGACATGTTCAGCTTTTATCCATTGGCTGACATTCAGTCGCATACTGCATTCAAACAGAATATCATCGACCATATTTTCGTTTTTGAAAACTACCCTTTGCAGCAGCAAATGCAATCGGCAAACCGTGCCGAATCACCGCTTCAGATCGAAAATGTCAAAGTTTCGGAGCAATCAGGTTACAACTTCAATCTAATGATTGCGCCGGATGATGAACTCGTCATCAAGTTCAGCTACAATGCAAACGTTTATGATGAATCATGGATTGACTGTGTGAGGGGCCACTTGCTAGAAGCCTTGCGAAGAGCGGCGGAGGACACCGATATCCCCGCCTCCAAGCTGCCGATGCTCGCGCCTGACGAAAAAGCCCGGATCATCGGGGAATTCAACGATACAAAAACAGATTACGACACGAACAAAACAATCGCTGACTTGTTTTCCAATCAAGTTGAGAAAACGCCGGAGCATATCGCACTACATGCCGGCGGATTGACGATGACATACCGGGAGCTGGATCAAACATCCACTGCATGGGCCCGCATCTTCCAAGAACAAGGCTTAAAGAAAAACGGAATTGCCGGAATCTTAGCAGAGCATTCACCTGAATTCATCATCGGTGTTCTTGCCGTTTTAAAAGCAGGCGGCGCCTATCTCCCGCTTGATGCCGAACTGCCCCCTGAACGGATCAGCTACATGCTGAAAGAAAGCGGAGCGGACGTATTGGCCGTTCAGAAAGGACTCAAGACTGACATTGATTTTCCTAAAAAAGTGGTGATATCCAAGAAAGCGCAATTGGCATCCGACCGGAATTTAACCATCGATACCCGCCCGGATGATTTGGCCTATATCATGTATACATCAGGTTCGACAGGCAAACCAAAGGGCGTGATGATCTCGCACCGCAATGTCGTATCGCTGATCTCAAACAGCAATTACACATCAGCCGATACAAATGACCGATTGATCCTAACCGGTTCACTCGGCTTTGACGCCATCACGTTTGAAATATTCGGAGCGCTCCTGAAAGGAGCTTGCCTCCATGTCATTGACCGCTCGACGATGTTGACTCCTGCCCGTTTTGGCAGTTATTTGCTTAACCATGATATCACAGTGCTGTTTTTAACAACGGCTCTCTTTAACCAGCTGGCACAAGCCCAGCCGGATATGTTTTCAGGACTTACCACTTTATATGTCGGCGGGGAAGCTTTGACGCCTGCACTGATGAATACGGTCAGACATCGGTGCCCAAACCTGAAGCTTTATAACATATATGGTCCGACGGAAAATACAACATTCTCTACATTTTATGAAATCAAGCAAGATTTTTCACAAGCGATTCCAATCGGGAAACCAATCAGCAATTCAAATGCCTTTATTGTTGACGAGAGCGGACAGCTTGCGCCGATCGGCGTTCCTGGCGAACTTTGCGTCGGCGGCGATGGGGTTGCAAAAGGATATTTGCACAGACCAGATTTGACGAGTGAAGCATTTGTACAGCATCCGTTTCAACCAGGGAAAAAAATGTACAAAACCGGAGATCTGGCACGATGGCTGCCAGACGGCAACTTAGAATATATCAGCCGGATGGACCGGCAAATCAAAATTCGCGGCAAACGAACAGAACCGGCTGAAATAGAAGCACGGCTCATCGAGATTGAAGGCGTTCAAGAAGCAGCTGTCACCATTGAAGAAAAAAGTGAAGAAGTGCTCCTTACCGCATATTATGTAAGCAATGACCAAACAGAGGAGAAGACGATTCGTTCATTATTATCAAGACTGCTTCCCAACTATATGATTCCCCATGAATGGGTTAAATTAGACCGTATGCCTCTTACGGCAAACGGCAAAATCGACCGTCGCGCGCTCCCCGCGCCTGATCAAAAGACGGCTTTGAAACAGATCGTGCCGCCAAAAAACTGGGTCGAAAGAGAACTGATTGACATATGGAAACCTATCCTTGGCGTGAAGGAACTCGGTATTGAAGATGACTTTTTCGAACTTGGCGGTCATTCGCTAAAGGCTCTGCAAGTCATTCACCAGCTGAAAAACAGCCAAGGGATCGATATTCCGATTGAATTATTATTCGAGAATCCGACAATTGAACAATTGGCCGAAAAGCTGTTTTCGCATGAGCTGCGCGTATCGGCCGTGCAGCATGTCAGCAAACTGAATCCGCCGACCGGAGTGAACCTTTTCTGTTTTCCTCCCATTTCGGGCTTCGGCATATTTTATAAAGATCTCGCTGCAAAGCTAAACGGTAAAGCGACCGTGTACGGATTTAACTTTATTGAAGAAGACAGCCGTATTGAACAGTACATGAACAACATCATTGAAATCCAGCCTCAAGGTCCATATATCCTGCTGGGATATTCAGCGGGAGGCAACACGGTATTTGAGATTGTAAAAGAAATGGAAAATCGCGGTTTGGAGGTCAGCGATCTTATTATTGTCGATGCGTATCAAAAGAAACAAGCATTGCCGCCTCAGCCAAGCAGCGCCTTGGCAGAAAATGTTCCCGCTCACCTCAGGGAAGCAGTCATCAAAAAGACGACAAACTATCAAAAATATTGGGCACAATTAATCAATGACGGCCATATCAACGCAAACATTCACTTTATTGAAGCCGGCATTCAAACGGATCAAGGCGACAGATTCACATTGCAAAAATGGGCTGACGCCACAACAAGAACCTATCAAGAGTATAAGGGAGCCGGGCCGCATCAAGATATGTTCGAAACGGCCTTTCTGTCAAAAAACGCCGAGATCATTCAACATATCCTCACAAACAGCGGCAAACATGCAGAGCATTCTCGGTAATCGAAACGCTCCAGATCTAAGCCGACATTTAGAGTTCTAAAGCGATTTCTTCAGCTTTAGGACTTTTTTCTTTCGAATCATCATAAGCTGTAGAGAACAGACAAGACCCGGCTGAACCTGTGGCAGAAAGCAGGATAAGCAGCTACTTAACTTACGGATTCTCACAAAAAATAAATGAATACGCTTTCAAATTCCATTTCAGACGCTGATGAATATGAAAGGGGGCGTTTTTTTGTTTCAAAAATTGCTTATCGCCAATCGCGGCGAAATCGCACTACGGATCATCCGAACTTGTCAACGGCTCGGTATTCAGACGGCTGCCGTCTACTCTGAAGCCGATGCGGAGGCCCTGCATGTTAAAGCTGCAGATGAAGCCTGGCTGATCGGCAAACCGCGGGTCAGTGAAAGCTATTTAAATATCGAAAAAATCATCGAAACCGCTAAAAAAGCGGGGGTCTGTGCCATCCATCCGGGATACGGTTTGCTTTCAGAGAACAGCCGTTTTGCCGAAAGGTGTCTGCAGGAAAATATCACGTTTATCGGTCCGCCGTCTGAGGTGATCGCCAAAATGGGAAGCAAAATTGAAGCGAGACAGGCGATGGAACAAGCCGGGGTTCCTGTTGTTCCCGGCGTGACAAAAAGCTTGTCCGGTCTGAATGAGGCCCTGGCTCTTGCCGAATCCATCGGCTATCCCGTGATGCTCAAGGCTTCTTTTGGAGGCGGCGGCATCGGAATGCAGCTGATCCGTAATGAAAGCGAATTAGAAAAAGCATATGAAGGCAGCCAAAAACGAGCCGCCGATTTTTTCGGAGACGGAGCTATGTACATCGAGAAATACATCGAGCATGCTAGACATATCGAGATTCAGATTTTAACAGACGAATACGGAAATGCCGTCTATCTTTGGGAACGGGACTGTTCGATTCAGAGACGTCAGCAAAAAATCATCGAAGAGGCACCTGCTCCGTTATTCGATGAAAACATGCGCACGAAGCTCGGTGAAGCGGCCGTCAAAGCTGCGCTGTCGATCGGCTATGTCAATGCCGGAACAATCGAGTTTTTAGTAGACAAGGAGAATCATTTTTATTTTCTTGAGATGAATACCCGTCTGCAAGTCGAACACCCGGTGACAGAGGAAATTACAGGGCTCGATCTTGTCGAAGAACAGCTCAATATCGCAGCAGGAAAACCAATTTCGTATAAGCAGAAAGACATTCGGCGGGACGGACATGCGATCGAAGTCAGAATCTGTGCAGAAGATCCGAAAACATTTTTCCCTTCGCCGGGGCGGATCACTGACCTTAAGCTGCCTGAGCAACCGAATGTCCGTCATGAATGCGCAGCAGCCCCAGGTATGAACATCACCCCGTATTACGACCCGATGATCGCCAAGATGATCGTCAAAGGAAGCAGCAGAGATGAAGCCATCCGCACATTGGCCGAAGCGCTCTCACAATATCAAGTGAAAGGCATTAAAACGAACATTCCGCTGCTTGAAGACATCGTACGTTCTGACGAATTCCGAAAAGGCGGGGTGCAAACCGATTTTATCAATCGCTATCAGTCAAAATGAAATCAAGGAGGCGTGCCATGAATACTGTTGTCACCAATATGGCGGGAAACGTGTGGAAAATATTAGTGAAGGCAGGAGACAAAATCGAAAAGGGGCAGGAAGTCGCCATTTTAGAATCGATGAAAATGGAGATTCCGATTGTCGCCGAAACGGCCGGCACCGTCAAAACCGTCAGAAAGAACGAAGGTGATTTTGCCGATGAAGGGGACGTCTTATTGGAGCTTCAATAAGGTCTGGAGGATGGCAAATGAACGTACCGAAGAAAATTATCATTAAAGAAGTCGGGCCGCGCGACGGTCTGCAAAACGAACAAACCGCACTCTCGACAGCCGATAAAATGACCTGGATCGACATGCTATCCCAAACAGGGCTTTCATATATCGAAATCACTTCATTCGTCAATCCTAAGTGGATTCCTGCACTGTCTGATGCCCTTGATGTTGCCAAAGGAATCAACCGGAAGCCGGGCGTCACCTACGCAGCCCTCATTCCGAACCGAAAAGGGCTGGAACGGGCTCTTGAAGGAGGGATCGATGAAGCTTCTGTTTTCATGTCGGCAAGCGAGACACACAACCGGAAAAACATTAACAAATCGATCGGTGAAACGCTTCCCGTCTTACAGGAAGTCACCGGGGCAGCGAAACAAGCAGGCCTCACCGCCAGAGCCTACCTGTCCACCGTATTTGGCTGTCCTTATGAGCATTACGTGCCATTGGAGCAAATCATACGCATCTCTGAAGCGCTGTTCGACATGGGGATCGACGAACTTTCTCTCGGAGATACGATCGGCGCAGCAAATCCCGTACAGGTTCAAAGGGTGCTTGACGTACTCTTAAAGCGCTTTCCGAAAGAGAATATCGCCCTTCATTTTCATGATACGAGGGGGATGGCGCTCGCCAACATGATCGCAGCGATGGATATGGGAATTACCGTATTTGATGCATCCTGCGGCGGGCTGGGCGGCTGTCCTTATGCACCGGGAGCCACGGGAAATGCGGCAACTGATGATTTGATTTACATGTGCGCCCAGATGGGCATCGAAACCGGAGTTGATCTCAGCCAGCTACTTTCAGCTGCCAAATGGATCGAAGACAAAACCGGAAGAGAGCTGCCAAGCCGAAATTTGCAGGCGGCTAAATCAAAGAACTTTTTTTCATAGATGAAGAGGAGGAAGACCGAATGGAGCCCAATGTGCTTTATTCCATCAACGAGCAGTCTGTCGCCGTGTTGACGTTGAACAGGCCGCAGGCTGCAAATGCCCTCTCGCTTGGGCTTCTCGACGACTTTCAGCGCATCCTTCACGATATTCGTTCCAACCCGGCCGTCCGCTGTGTCATCATAACGGGAAAAGGGGACAGGACGTTTTGTGCAGGTGCCGATTTAAAGGAAAGAGCCCGCATGAGCCGCACAGAAGCGAAGCAGGCTGTTTCCCTGATTCAACGTGTGGCCAGCGAAACGGAAAAACTGCCGCAGCCCGTCATCGCTTCATTAAACGGAAGCGCTTTGGGAGGGGGGCTGGAGCTTGCATTGGCGTGCGACATCAGGATTGCAGCCGAACATATTGAACTCGGCCTCCCCGAAACAACGCTCGCGATCATTCCCGGGGCAGGGGGGACACAGCGGCTGCCCCGCTTGATCGGCAGGGGAAAGGCGAAAGAAATGATCTATACCGGCTGCCGCATCAGCGCCGAAGAAGCGCAAAAGATCAGCCTGGTTGAACATGTCGTTCCGCTTTCGAAGTTAAAGGAAACAACCGAAAGTATCGCAGCGAACATCGCAGCAAACGGACCGGTTGCCGTCAGACAGGCGAAATTCGCCATCAATCAAGGGCTTGAGACGAGTATCGAAACAGGGCTTGCCATTGAACAAAAAGCCTATGAACTGACGATTCCCACGAAAGACAGGACAGAAGGGCTGAAAGCTTTTACAGAAAAGCGGCAGCCGTATTATACGGGAGAATAAAACGAACGGGGGGACAGCCGATGCCGGCCGAAAAGGAATTGTATGAACGCATCCGCCGGATTCAGGAGGGCGGAGCGCAAAAATACCATGAAGCCAATGAGAAAAAAGGGAAATTATTTGTCAGAGACCGATTAAAGCTGCTGCTTGACGAAGGCCTCGACCTTGAGGACGCGTTTTTTGCCAATTGCATGGCTGACGGACTTCCGGCAGATGGAGTCGTCACGGGAATCGGAAAAATCGGCGGCCGAACCGTTTGCGTCATGGCTAATGATTCAACTGTAAAAGCAGGATCATGGGGAGCGAGAACCGTCGAAAAAATCATCCGCATCCAGGAAACAGCCGAAAAACTGAATTGCCCGCTTCTTTATTTGGTCGATTCGGCAGGAGCAAGAATTACGGATCAAGTTGACATGTTTCCGGGGCGAAGAGGAGCGGGGCGGATTTTTTATCAGCAAGTCAAATTATCCGGGCGCATCCCGCAAATTTGTCTCTTGTTCGGGCCTTCAGCGGCAGGAGGCGCCTACATACCGGCTTTTTGCGACATCGTCATCATGGTCGAAGGTAACGCCTCGATGTATTTAGGCTCGCCGCGCATGGCGGAAATGGTGATCGGCGAAAAAGTGTCGCTTGAAGAAATGGGCGGCGCGCGAATGCACTGTTCTGTTTCAGGCTGCGGAGACATTCTTGCCGAAACGGAAGAAGATGCAATCAAGTCGGCGCGCCAGTATCTTTCCTACTTTCCGCCGAACTACACCGAAAAAGCGCCTGTCATTGAAGCAAAATCCGCCCGTCCGTTTGACCGGTCACTGGAGGAGATCATTCCGAAAAACCAAAACGCACCGTTTCACATGATGGATTTAATTGATCGGATCATTGATGAAGCGTCTTTTTATGAGATCAAAAAATTGTTCGCTCCAGAGCTGATTACCGGTTTGGCAAGGATTCACGGACAGCCTGTCGGCATCATTGCCAATCAGCCGCGGGTCAAAGGCGGTGTTTTGTTTCACGATTCGGCAGACAAAGCCGCAAAGTTTATCAATTTGTGCGATGCCTATCATATCCCGCTCTTGTTTCTGGCTGATATCCCCGGCTTTATGATCGGAACGAAAGTCGAGAGGGCGGGTATTATCAGACACGGCGCGAAAATGATTTCAGCGATGGCCGAAGCAACCGTACCGAAAATATCCGTCATCGTCAGGAAAGCTTATGGCGCAGGCTTGTATGCGATGGCGGGGCCGGCCTTTGAGCCTGACTGCTGTCTGGCGCTGCCGACGGCGCAGATTGCCGTCATGGGTCCGGAAGCAGCGGTAAATGCCGTTTATGCCAAAAAAATCGCAGAATTGCCTGAAGAAGAACGGTCCGCCTTCATCGCCGAAAAACGGGAAGAGTACCAAAAAGACATAGACATTTACCGGCTTGCTTCAGAAATGATTGTCGACGGGATCATTCCGGCCGATTCGCTGCGTGCGGAACTCATTAAACGGCTGAATGCATATATGACCAAATACATGATATTTACGGAACGGAAGCATCCTGTTTATCCCGTCTAAAGGCCAATCCAAACGAAAAGGGGGAAGCGGTATGGCCGAAAAAGCGGTTTGGCAGCCTGATCCGGAATTTGTAAAAACGACCCGGCTGTTTCAATGGATGACAGCCCTCGGTTTTTCCGACTATGATGATTTTTTGAAAGCAAGTACTGACGATATCGCCTGGTTCTGGGAAGAGGCCGAAAAAGCGCTCGGCATCAGCTGGTACAAGCGGTACAGCCAAACATTGAATCTCGATAAAGGCATAAAATGGCCGAAATGGTTTTCCGGCGGACGCATAAATGCCGTTTACAACGCTGTGGAAAAATGGTCCCGCCGGCCTGATACGGCCGACAGGACAGCCCTCATCTGGGAAAGTGAAGACGGAAAAACAGAACGGATCAGCTATTCTTCTTTACATCAAAAAATCGCCCGTGCGGCGGCAGGCTTTAAAAAGCAAGGCATAGCAAAAGGGGATGTCATTGCGATTTACATGCCGATGATCCCGGAAACGGTCATCGCCATGCTGGCTGCCGCTAAAATCGGCGCGGTGTTTTTACCGGTTTTTTCAGGCTACGGCGCCCATGCGGCAGCCGCGAGACTTAGCGCTGCCGAAGCAAAAATCCTTGTCACAGCAGATGCCTTTTTGCGAAGGGGGAAGAAGGTCTGCATAAAGAAAGAAGCTGACAAAGCCGCGGACCGTTCCCCCACTGTTCAAAAAGTCGTCGTCTGCAGACTTCACGATGGCGATCAAGCTTGGAATCATAAGAGAGATATAGACTGGAATGAATTGCTGAAAAACGATCCCCTGCAGATTACAGAAGAAATGGACAGTGCAGATCCGCTCATGCTGCTTTACACATCGGGCACGACAGGACAGCCGAAGGGAGCGGTTCATACCCATACCGGTTTTCCGCTGAAAGCTGCATTTGATGCGGGCTTCGGGATGGATGTCAAACAAGGGGACACGTTTTTCTGGTTTACAGACATGGGCTGGATGATGGGACCGTTTTTAATATTCGGGGGCCTCATAAACGGAGCGGCTGTTTTGCTGTATGACGGGGCACCGGACTTCCCGGCCCCGGATCGGCTGTGGGAGCTTGTCAGCAAACACCGGGTGACACATCTCGGCGTCTCTCCGACGCTCATTCGCTCACTGATGCAGCACGGCGAAGATTTTCTCTATCAATACGACCTGAGCAGTCTGAAGGCAATCGGCTCAACGGGCGAACCATGGAATTATGAACCGTGGATGTGGCTGTTCCGCCATGCTGGAAAAGAACGGATTCCTATATTTAATTATTCAGGAGGAACGGAAATCTCAGGCGGTATTTTGGGCAATGTGCTCCTGCGGCCGATCACGCCGATGACATTTAATTCGCCTCTTCCCGGAATGGCGGCCAATGTCTTCAACGAAAAAGGGGAGGAAGTCGTCAATGAAGTCGGGGAGCTTGTCCTGACAAAGCCGTGGGTCGGCATGACGAACGGTTTTTGGAAGGAGCCGTCCAGATACGAAAAAGCATATTGGAGCCGCTGGACTGACGTCTGGGTGCACGGCGATTGGGCAAAACGGGATGAAAACGGCTACTGGACGATCAGCGGACGTTCCGATGATGTGATCAATGCTGCCGGAAAAAGAATCGGCCCCGCCGAAATAGAGTCCGTGCTGGTCGGCCATCCAGCGGTGGCAGAAGCAGGCGTCATCGGCGTTCCGGATAAGCTCAAAGGTCAGGCTGCCGTCTGCTTCGTCGTCCTCAGTCAGTCGGAAAAGCCGTCAGAAGAACTAAAAGATGATTTGCTGAACCTTGCATCTGATGCGATCGGTAAAGCAATCAAGCCAAAAGCGGTTTACTTTGTCAGCGGTTTGCCGAAGACGAGAAATGCAAAAGTGATGAGACGGCTGATCAGAGCTGCCTATTTGAACGAACCGGCAGGCGATTTGTCAACATTGGAAAACCGTGAAACATACGATGAAATTGCCGGCCTTTCAGCGCGAAAAAATCTGTAGTATACTGGATAAGGCTTACAAACAAAGAAGAAGGACACGTCCTTCCTCTTTTTATTTTGATGAAGTTCGATTGATCAAAACTCACATTCTGACGATGACCGAACCGCCGCCGGCCGTGCAGACGCGATTCTGCTGCTCTTCAATCGAACGCAGCAGCTGATTGTTGCTTTCCATGAGCTTGATCAGCAATTCCATTTGATCTTCGAGATTTTTCAGCCTTTGATTCATATGCTGCGAAGATTGACCGGTATGCATTTGTTGGACTGAAGGCGGATAATACGTTTCAGAATTCCATTTTGAATACATAGAATAGGCCTCCATCATCTAAACTGATATATCTTATCGTATGATCCTAAAATCGCAACGTTCGCCTAAATCAAAACGAGAGGAAACAAAACATGTACTTGACGATAAAGGAAACCGCAGAATATTTAACGCTTTCAGAAGCATATGTTGAACAGCTTGTCAGAGAAAAGAAAATCCGCACCGTCTTTGACGGACAGCAGCATTTAATTAACAAAGAGCAATTCAATACGCATATGGAACAGATGGAAAAGTATAAAGAGTGGGCGGAATCCGTTCTGAACGAACC
This sequence comes from Bacillus haynesii, assembly GCF_001969855.1. Taxonomy (GTDB): domain Bacteria; phylum Bacillota; class Bacilli; order Bacillales; family Bacillaceae; genus Bacillus; species Bacillus haynesii. Next base: position 115,849 of record NZ_MRBL01000020.1, on the reverse strand, counting down.
CATCCCCGAAGATCCGGATGTCAAAGATGAAGATTAACCAGAGGTAACAATAATTTTATTATGTAAACTAGAGGCGATTCTATGAAATGTTGTCATGTCTCCCGTCTCTATCATGACGTGTGAACGGGGCGTTTCGTAAAAAAAGACACAATATAGGAAATGAAAGGGATGAAAGAAGCCCTATATATAAAGTTTTCTATGATTTTATTTCATTTCCGAAACAATCACGTTCATTTTTTGTTCAAAAAGTGTTATCATTTAGTAGTAAAAAATACAGCGTGTTTTGAGATTGCGTGTTTTCGGGAATTTCAGACTGAAAACAGCAAAACAAACACAAAAGGGGAGAACCTTTTTGCGGACTTGTTTGTGCATAAATTCACAAACTATAGAAAAAGGGCTCTCATCAAAAAACAGCACATCGCTTATTGAAAAGGAGAATTGGTTATGCCGGAAACAATCGATCAAACAGCTGATCAAACAAACGAATCTGTAAGCCAAAGCCAACGCGATCTTATCGATCAACTGCTAAAACCTGAAGTACAGGAGTCTTTGACTACTTTAGTCGACCAGCTTCCAAAGCTGACAGAACTGGTCAACATTTTGACAAAGTCTTACGATTTCGCACAATCCGTTGCAACTGATGAAGTATTAAAAAATGATACGGTCGGTGCCATTACAGAAATTCTTGAGCCTGTCAAAGATACGGCAAAAGAAATCGCGGCTACTGCCATTGAAGCAAAAGACCGCGCTGACGAAAGCAATGAAGTCATCGGACTTTTCGGTTTGCTGAAAATGCTTAAAGATCCGCAGGCCCAAAAGCTGTTCCGCTTTGTTCAAAGCTACCTGCAAATCATGTCAGAACGCGAAAAACAAAAATAATCACTATACATTCAGAATAAGGACGGAGGATTCACGATGTCAAAACATATCGTCATTTTAGGCGCTGGTTACGGCGGATTACTGTCTGCTTTAACAGTTCGCAAACACTACACAAAAGAAGAAGCAAAAGTCACAGTGGTTAACCAATACCCGACACATCAAATCATCACAGAATTGCATCGCCTTGCTGCGGGCAATGTGTCAGAACAGGCAGTTGCGATGCCGATTGCAAAGCTTTTCAAAGGAAAAGACATCGATCTTAAAATCGCCAAAGTCAACTCTTTCTCAGTTGACAAAAAAGAAGTCGCTCTTTCTGACGGCTCTACCCTAACGTATGACGCGCTTGTCGTTGGTCTTGGTTCTGTTACTGCTTACTTCGGCATTCCGGGACTTGAAGAAAACAGCATGGTGCTCAAATCTGCAAACGATGCAAACAAAATCTTCAAGCATGTTGAAGAGCGCGTGCGCGAATATGCTAAAACGAAAAACGAAGCTGATGCTACAATCTTAATCGGCGGCGGCGGACTCACAGGCGTCGAACTTGTCGGTGAACTCGCCGATATCATGCCGAACCTTGCGAGAAGCTACGGTGTCGATCCGAAAGAAATCAAGCTGAAGCTTGTTGAAGCCGGTCCAAAAATCCTGCCGGTTCTCCCGGATGAGCTGATCGAACGTGCGACAAAGAGCCTTGAAAAACGCGGCGTTGAATTCTTGACAGGATTGCCTGTCACAAATGTAGAAGGAAACGTTGTTGATTTGAAAGACGGGCAAAAAATCGTCACGAATACATTTGTCTGGACCGGCGGTGTTCAAGGCAATCCGCTTATCGGCGACTCAGGTCTTGAAGTCAATCGCGGACGCGCAACTGTAAACGACTTCCTTCAATCTACATCACATGAAGACGTATTTGTTGCAGGAGACAGCGCCGTTGTCTTCGGTCCGGATGGCCGTCCGTACCCTCCGACAGCTCAAATCGCATGGCAAATGGGCGAGCTGATCGGCTACAACCTGTATGCATACTTAGAAAACAAATCAATGGAAACGTTCAGCCCTGTTAACTCAGGTACGCTTGCAAGCCTTGGCCGCAAAGACGCAGTTGCCGTAATCGGCGCGAACAGCACATCTCTTAAAGGCCTGCCTGCTTCATTGATGAAAGAAGCAAGCAACGTCCGCTACCTGAGCCATATTAAAGGTCTGTTCAGCCTCGCTTATTAATGGAAATGAAGCGCTACTTATAGTTTAAACTATAAGTGGTGCTTTTTTTTGCTTTAAATTTGACGGGCAAATGAAAATATTGTGGTAAATTTGAACCAAAATATATTGACAAGAGCGGAATCGCAGCGCATTATATGAATATAAAATAAAATTATTCATATGTTTATGGATTGAGGAGAGATGTCTGTGCCCAAATTTACCGAAAAAGAGAAGGAAGCGATCCGTTCAGCACTAGTGCAAAGCGGAAGAGAGCTTTTTGCACAGCTTGGATTGAAGAAAACGAGCGTCGGTGAATTAACAGCCTCAGCAGGGATTGCCCAAGGCTCATTTTATACATTTTTCGATTCGAAAGAGGAGCTTTATTTTGAGATTTTGCAGCAGGAAGAAAAAAAGATCCGCGCCCAGCTTGAAGCCTCATTTTCTGAAAGCGGGAAAACATTTGCACAGTTTTTGCGTGAAGCACTGACGGTGATGGAACATAACCCGTACATTCGCCAAGTTTATGATGAAAACTTAATGGAGACGCTCTTCCGCAAACTCCCCGAAGAAAAGCTTAAGGCGCATTTCGCCAGCGACGAAGATTTTTTCAAGCCTTTAATTGAAATGGGCCAGGAAAAAGGCCGGCTTGTCAGAAAAAAACCGGAGACGATCATCAGCGTGATTCGCGCCGTTGTTCTTTTATCCTTTCAAAAAACAAACATTGGGGAAGATCGTTACGAAGAAACGATGGATTTGCTTATCGAATTGATCGGACAGGGGCTTTCGGCCAAGGAGGATGAAAGCTCATGATTGAAGTCAGCGGGCTTCGCTTCACATATCCCGGACAAAAAACGCCTGTATTGAAAGGGATCGATTTTTCGATTCAAAAGGGGGAAATTTTTGGATTTCTCGGGCCGTCCGGCGCCGGAAAAAGCACGATTCAAAAAATATTAATCGGTATTTTAAAGCAATATGAAGGCCGGGTCTCTGTGATGGGAAAAGAACTGAACCAAGCCGGCAGCTCCTTTTATGAGAAAATCGGCGTCGCCTTTGAATTTCCGAATTTCTATCAACGATTGACTGCGCTGGAAAACTTAAATTTGTTCCGTTCCTTGTATGCATCTGAAACCGAGGAGCCGGAAGCGCTGCTCGCTTTAACGGGCCTTGAAGATTACGGCCGGACAAAAGTATCCGCCTACTCAAAAGGCATGAAAATGAGGCTGAATTTTTCAAGAGCCCTGATCAATCAGCCTGATCTTTTATTTCTAGACGAACCGACTTCAGGCCTCGATCCCGTTCATGCCAAGAAATTAAAACAGCTCATTCTGAATAAAAAGGCGGAGGGGAAGACGATCCTGATCACAACACACCACATGCAAACAGCTGAAGAAATCTGCGACCGCGTGGCTTTGATTGATTCTCCGCGCGCCTTGAAAGTGCAAAAAGGAAAAAAGCATGTAAAAGTGGAGTACCGCAGCCACAGACAGTTGGAAACCGCTCATTTCGACCTTGATCAGATCGGCAGCAGCCCGGAATTTTTGAACTTGATCAAGGAACACCCTGTGGAAACAATCCATTCCCAAGAAGCGTCGCTTGAAGACATATTTATCGAAGTGACGGGGAGGCGTTTAAGTTGAGGATTTTATCAGCGATTTCCCACGATATCAAACTTCAGTTCAAGCACGGTTTTTATTATGCCTATTTGCTGATCAGCACGGTGTATATCGCCGTATTGCAGTTTCTTCCGGTTGAATACAGGGAGGCGGCTAACATTGCTTTGACATTTTCAGATCCGGGCGTTCTGGGGTTTTTCTTCATCGGGGGCCTTGTTTTACTTGAGAAAGGGCAAAACATCCTTGACAGCCTGTTTGTAACGCCGCTAAGTGCAAGTGAGTATATTCTTTCCAAAACGGCGTCCCTGTCCGTTTTGTCTCTCGGATCGAGCATTTTCATCCACAGCAGCGTGTTTGGCTTTGGAACACATTCCGGTTTGTTTGCTTGCGGCGTGCTTTTCACTTCATTTTTCTTCACGATGATCGGCTTAGGTTTGGCGGTGCGGTGCGAAACCTTAAATGGATTTTTCTTTTTGTCTTCTTTGAGCACCTTTGTGTTTGTTCTGCCTTTGTTTGAAGTAGCGGGCATTTGGAGCAGCCCGCTGTTTTACGCTCTGCCGTCAAGGGCCTCATTCATGCTGTTGGGTTCCGCATTTACCGATCTTCAGCAGTGGGAGCTCATCTACGCGATTTCCGTCCTCTTGTTATGGAACGGAGCCGCGTATTTGTGGGCGAGGCATTCACTCCAAACATTTATCACTTTAAAGCTTGGCGGAGGTGATACGCGATGATGAAAATCATTCAGCTGATACGCGGGGATATGAAACAGATCAGACGCGATTCAATGCTCGCTTTTTACGGGCTGGCGCCTTTTCTGCTCATCATCGTGACTGCAACAGGCATTCCTTTGTCAGCTGAATTGACGGAATTCAATATCACCCCATACCGTCATTTGATCATGAGCCTTGCCATGCTGTTCATTCCTCTGATTCTCGGTGTCATGTCGGGGTTTATCCTGCTTGATGAGCGCGACGAAAATATGATTCAGTATTTTGCCGTGACGCCCATGTCGAAGCGCGGATATGTCATGATCCGTCTCATCCTGCCGATGGCACTCACTTTATGCTACAGCATTTTGCTGTTTGCGTCCGGCGGTTTAATGACGCCTGGTGTTGTGCACCTTTTGTTCGTCCTGATCATGGTCACGCTTGAAGCCCCGATTTACACGCTGCTTTTAGCTGCCTATGCTTCGAACAAAGTGGAAGGGCTCGCTTTAATGAAAGGATTCAGCCTGCTCACTCTCATGCCGGCCGCGGTTTATTTTATTCCTTTGCCGTGGCAGCTTTTCGGCGTTTTCACGCCGACTTATTGGACAGCGAAAACGTACTTGGCGGGAACTTCTCATGAAGGGTTTGTTCTCGTTTTCGGCATCATCGGAGTTGTGCTGCACATTATGATACTGCTGTTTTTATACCGCAGGTTTTTGATGAAAACCGATCAATAGGAGTATAACCCGCCGCACTTTGCAATAAAGTATTAAAACATAAGCGGGAGGCGGGATATCCGATGAAGAAAAATATGAAGCTTTGCCTGTGTATCATGATGATCTTTGTATTGACTTTGGCCGGCAGCATAGACGGCTTGGCCGCCGGGGAAAAAGGCGCCGGGCTCAAAGAGCAAATCGATCAGCTGTTAAAGACCGAGCCTGATTTAAAAGGAGCGCTCGCAGGCATCAGCGTCAGGTCCGCGGAAAGCGGGAAAATGATATACGGCCATATGGGCGATACACGGATGAGACCGGCGTCCAATCTGAAGCTTTTAACGGCAGCAGCTGCCTTTTCCGTCCTGGGCGAGGACTATACCTTTCCTACAGAGGTGTTGGCAGACGGAGCGCGAGTCGCGGGCACACTCAAAGGCAGCCTTTATATAAAAGGACAAGGCGATCCGACACTTTTGACAGCGGACTTTCAGCAAATGGCCGAAGCACTCCGAAAACAAGGGATCAAAGTCATCAGGGGAGACTTGATCGGCGACGATTCCTGGTACGATGAGATCCGCTACTCTCCAGACCTTTCCTGGACCGATGAAGACGCATACTACGGAGCTCAGATCTCAGCTTTAACGGCTTCGCCTAATGAAGACTATGATGCCGGAACGGTCATAATCGACGTGAATCCTGACAGCAAAACCGGAAAAAAACCCGCTGTATCGCTCACCCCGCAAACAAACCATATCAAAATCGAAAACGATGCCAAGACCGTTGCTGCAGATGGAAAAAAAGATATTACGATTAAAAGGGAACACGGCGGAAATACAATCCAAATCAAAGGGACGATTCCACAAGGCGCTTCAAGGGTCAGACAATGGGTTGCGGTTTGGGAGCCGTCAGAATATGCACTCGATTTATTTAAACAGGCTTTACATCAACAAGGCATTCGAATCATGGGAAAGACTAAAACCGGCAAAACGCCAAAAAAAGCGCGCCGTATCACCGCGCATCAATCCATGCCGCTGTCAGAGCTGATGATTCCCTTTATGAAGCTCAGCAACAACGGCCATGGCGAAACACTGCTCAAGGAAATGGGAAGGGCCGTGAGACGTGAAGGAAGCTGGGATCAAGGTCTGGAAGTGTTAAATTCAGAACTGCAGGGATTTGGAATGGACACAGAAAAGATTGTTCTCAGAGACGGGTCAGGCATCTCGCATATCAATTTGATTTCTGCCGACCAGATCACAAAGCTATTGTATTCCGTTCAAAACGAGAGATGGTTTCCGTCGTTTGCCCGTTCACTCCCGGTTGCGGGGGAAAGCGACAGAATGGTCGGCGGCACATTAAGAAACCGGCTGAAAGACCCGGCTCTAAAAGGCAAAGTCAGGGCGAAAACAGGTTCTCTTTCAACCGTCAGTTCATTGTCGGGCTATATTGATACTGAAAGCGGAAAGACGTTGATTTTCTCGATTCTCCTCAATCAGCTCGTGGATGATGAGAAAGGAAAGGATATTGAAGACAAAATCGTTCAAATATTAGCTTCTTCATGACACCTCCCATTGCGACAGGCAATGGGTTTTCTTATTGATAAGGCTTCTATTCACTGCGTACTTTTTTCAGCTGCGGCCATATAATGCTAAGAGATTCATTTTCTATAAGATTAACAGCAGACAGGGGGAAATATATGAACATTTTGCTGGCTTATTATCGATACTCCCCACATACAAACGGCCCGTCTACCTATATTGATATACTTCGAAAAAGCTTGGAAGGAAAAGGGCATTCTGTCGATTTAATGTCGCACGATACCCGGTGGCTCAACATTCAGGTTGCTGATCAGCAGCCGACCGATAAACACCGGTTAAAACATGAGCTGATTCATCGTCTTCAAACGGCTTACACCGCAAAATATCCCCTGTGGATATATTGGCGTGAAATGGAGCGCTACAGTTTGGAACAAGCTGTTAAACAGTTTGATCTAGAGAAGTATGACTTGATCCACTGCCACGATTTTATGACGGCAAGAGCACTGGCCCGTTCCAAACCCCAGCATACGCCTTTAATCGTTTCCCTCCATAACTTTAAATATCACGAAGCAAAGATTACCGGGGAATATGACGAGAAAAGCGGCCAGGAACAACAATATATGAAAATCGAAGAATGTTTGGGCGCAATGTCTGGAGACGTTGTGGCCGTTCCGTGCGAATGGCTGAAACACGAGCTGATTCAAATTGGTGTGACACCTTCGAACATTCGAGTCATCCCGTATGGAATTGTAAAAACACCCTTTATCGAAAAGAAAAGTCATCTCCCAAAAAACCGCCCGCATCAAGGAAAAAAGATCATTCTCTGTCCGGCGCGGCTCGTACCTGTGAAAGGACACCGCTACTTGATCGAAGCGCTTTATAAACTGCGGTGCGAAAGGGATGATTTTCACTGCCTTCTCGCAGGCGAGGGCCCGGAGCTCGAAACGCTGCAAAGCCTGTCCGAAAAGCTCGGTATCGCGTCGGCGGTCTCTTTTCTCGGAAAGCGAAAAGATATGCCCCACTTAATGAATATTAGTGATGTCATTGTTTTGCCGTCGCTTCACGATACATTTCCGCTCGTCATCCTGGAAGGGCAGTTCTCCGCAAAACCTGTTCTGGCGGCAAGCGTAGGCGGGATAAAAGAAATCATTGACGACGGTGCGGACGGCTTGCTTGTTCCCCCGGCAGACAGCGAAGCGCTTGCTGAAAAGCTGCGCCTGCTGCTCGAAGATGACAAAGCCCGGCAAAAATTGGCCCGCCAAGCGTTTCAAAAAGCTATGAAACATTGGGATATCAGCGTTCATATGAGGTCGATCGAAAACCTGTATCAAACATTCGAGGCACAAAAACGCGCAGAGCGGCCCCGCAAAAATCATCGAAAAGAACAGGGTCTGGACCTGGAAATCCTCGATCAAATCGGTGAAAAGAAAACGTCAGAAGCGGCGTACACGATAGCCGGGGAAATCCCGGAACACCTCAAAAGCCAACTTGAAAAAGAGGAACATTACATTCATGTTTATGATCTGTCAGGCGTTTTGCTGCAGACAAAAGCGATCGATTCGAAAGGGTGCTATGAATTTCACCAGCTCCCGCGAGGCCGCTACGTCTTGAAAAGCACCATCGAAGCATTCGGCAATCAGACCGTATCCATCGGCTGATGATAAATACTTTTGTGAAAGCCGGCTTTTATGCCGGCTTTTTTATATAACAGTTTTCTTTTTATTTGATTTTATTATAATACAGATTTACATAAGAAAATGGCTTCAAACAACATCCTATATTAGGAAAAAACGCGATGTTCAAAGAACTTTCTCAAATTTGTTAACTATTTCACAAAATATGTGATATTTATCACATTCAAACCTGTTATATTCAACATAAGATATAAATGCAACAACTGTTATATCATTTCAACTTGAAAAAGAGGGGGATTTAAATGGAACAATGGAAAGGTTTCACCACAAACGTTTGGCAAAAAGAAGTCAATGTCCGCGATTTTATTCTCTCGAACTTTGAGCCATATCAAGGTGACGAATCGTTTCTCGAACCTCCGACTGAAGCTACATCGGCATTATGGGATCATGTAATGGATTTGACAAAAAAAGAGCGTGAAAACGGAGGCGTCCTTGATATGGATACAGAGATCGTCTCAACGATCACCTCGCACGGTCCCGGATATTTGGACAAAGGCTTGGAAAAAGTCGTCGGCGTTCAAACCGATGAGCCGTTTAAACGGTCGCTTCAGCCTTTCGGCGGCATTCGCATGGCAAAACAGGCATGTGAATCCTATGGTTTTGAACTGAATGAAGAAGTGGAAAAAATCTTTACCGATTACCGCAAAACCCATAACCAAGGCGTGTTTGACGCGTATACGGACGAAATGAAGCTCGCCCGAAAAGTCGGAATCATTACCGGACTGCCTGATGCTTACGGGCGCGGGCGCATCATCGGTGATTACCGGAGAGTGGCGCTTTACGGCGTGGATTTTTTGATCGATGAAAAGAAAAAAGATGCGACCGGCACCTCTCGGGTGATGTCTGAAGAAAACATCCGCCTTCGTGAAGAACTGTCAGAACAAATCCGAGCATTGAACGAACTTAAAGCGCTTGCAGCAAGCTATGGATTTGACATTTCCGAGCCTGCGGCGAATGCAAGAGAAGCATTTCAATGGCTGTATTTCGCCTATTTAGCTGCCATTAAAGAGCAAAACGGAGCAGCAATGAGCCTTGGCCGCGTGTCCACGTTCCTTGATATTTACATCGAAAGAGATTTAAAAACAGGCGTATTAACAGAACCGGAGGCCCAAGAACTTGTCGACCATTTCGTCATGAAGCTGCGCTTGGTCAAATTTGCGCGCACACCTGACTACAATGAACTGTTCAGCGGCGATCCGACGTGGGTGACAGAATCAATCGGCGGAATGGCGCACGACGGACGCGCCCTCGTCACGAAAAACTCGTTCCGTTTCCTGCATACGCTTGACAATTTAGGCCCGGCGCCTGAACCGAATTTAACCGTGCTTTGGTCTGTCAGGCTGCCGCAAAAGTTTAAAAACTACTGTGCCAAAATGTCGATTAAAACAAGCTCGATCCAGTACGAAAATGACGATATCATGCGTCCTGAATACGGAGATGACTACGGAATCGCCTGCTGTGTATCGGCAATGGCAATCGGCAAACAAATGCAGTTCTTCGGAGCACGCGCCAACTTGGCGAAAGCGCTTCTTTATGCGATTAACGGCGGAAAAGACGAAAAGCATAAAATGCAAGTCGGTCCGGAAATGCCGCCGGTTGCTTCCGATGTGCTGGACTATGACGAGGTCATGCATAAATTCGATCAGACGATGGAATGGCTCGCAGGCTTGTACATCAATACGCTCAATGTCATTCACTACATGCATGATAAATATTGCTATGAAAGAATTGAAATGGCCCTGCACGACACGGAAATTTTGCGGACGATGGCCACCGGGATCGCCGGCTTGAGCGTTGTGGCCGATTCGTTAAGCGCTGTCAAATATGCCAAAGTCAACGTGATTCGCGATGAAAACGGCATTGCGGTCGATTTTGAAACAGAAGGCGACTTTCCTAAGTACGGAAATAATGATGACCGCGTCGACGCGATCGCCGTTGACATTGTCAAGCGCTTTATGAAAAAACTGCGCAAGCACCAGACATATCGACAGTCCGTTCATACCATGTCAATTTTAACGATCACGTCAAACGTTGTTTATGGCAAGAAAACCGGAAATACGCCGGATGGACGCCGCGCGGGAGAACCGTTTGCTCCAGGCGCGAATCCGATGCACGGCCGCGATACTAAAGGGACGCTTGCATCGCTGTCTTCAGTGGCAAAGCTGCCTTACAGCTATGCGCTCGACGGCATATCCAACACCTTTTCAATCGTCCCGAAAGCGCTTGGCAAAGATGAAGAGAGCCGCGCCGCCAATTTATCAAGCATCCTTGACGGATATGCCGCAAAAACAGGGCATCACTTAAATGTTAACGTATTTAACAGAGAGACATTGCTCGACGCCATGGAACATCCAGAGGAATATCCGCAGTTAACGATTCGCGTCTCAGGCTATGCGGTCAACTTTATTAAGCTGACGAAAGAACAGCAGTTAGACGTCATCAGCAGAACCTTCCATGAATCGATGTAACGAGCAAAAAGCGGAGCGCGAGCGAGGCGCTCCGCCTCCATAAAAAGAGGTGATCTTCATCATGGATGGAAATATTCATTCGATCGAAACATTCGGTACTGTCGACGGCCCAGGCATCAGATATGTCGTCTTCACACAAGGCTGCCTGATGCGCTGTCAATTTTGCCATAACGCTGATACTTGGGAAATCGGAACCGGACAACAAATGACGGTTTCTGAAATCGTTCAGGATGTTCAGCACTATCTCCCGTTTATTCAATCATCAGGCGGAGGTATTACCGTGAGCGGAGGGGAGCCGCTTTTACAATTACCATTTTTAATCGAGCTGTTCAAAGCATGCAAAAGCCTCGGCATTCACACGGCACTCGATTCGTCCGGCGGATGCTATTCGGCTGCGCCGGCATTTCAAGAGCAGATCAAAGAGCTGATCCAGTATACAGACCTTGTTTTGCTTGATCTCAAGCATATCAACAGAAAAAAACATATCAACCTGACAGGAATGCCGAATGACCACATTTTGGATTTTGCCCGGTTTCTCGCTGAACATCAAGTTCCCGTCTGGATCCGTCACGTATTGGTTCCGGGGATCTCCGATATTGATGACGATTTAACGGCCCTCGGCACGTTTATCGGCACGCTTGCGAACGTTCAGAAGGTGGAGGTTCTTCCTTATCACAAGCTCGGCGTCTACAAATGGGAGGCGCTTGGCCTGGATTATCCGTTAAAAGGGGTTGAACCGCCAAGTGCCGACAGGGCCGAACATGCATACAGACTGCTCACCGCACACTTGCAAGGCGAAGCCTTGCTGCAAGAGACATAAACGCTTTTAACCGGACAGACTTTTTCTAAGAAAGAAGCTGTCCTTTTTGTCTTCGCACAACTGTATAAAAAATCCGCTTTTTTACAATAGTAAGATGAGAAAGATGCGCCTGCTGCGGCAGGCCGACAATAAAACAGCAAGGTGGGCGGGAAGCATGTATCATTTGTATTCTCACAACGACTTGGACGGAGTCGGCTGCGGAATTCTCGCAAAGGTGGCTTTTGGCGAACGGGTCGAGGTCCGCTACAATTCGGTCACCGGACTTGATATGCAAGTCGGGCGTTTTTTGGAACGGACAAAAGGCAAGGAAAAACAGCATGAAGGCCTGTTTATCACGGACTTGTCGGTTCATCAAGACAATGAAGAAAGGCTGGACCAATTTGCTGAAGCGGGCGGAAAGGTCAAACTCATCGACCACCATAAAACTGCGCTTCATTTGAATGAACGCTCTTGGGGCATGGTAAAAGTTCAATATGAGGACGGCAGGCTCGCTTCAGCGACTTCTCTTTTTTATGAATACTTAATAGACAACGGCCACATCCAAGAGACAAAAGCGATGGATCAGTTCGTCGAACTCGTACGCCTTTATGATACATGGGAATGGGAACAGACGGGCGCACTCGAAGCGAAACGCCTGAATGACCTGTTTTTTATGGTATCCATCGACGAATTTGAGGAAAAAATGGTCCGGCGCCTTAAAGAAAGCGACGCGTTTTCATTTGATGAATTCGAAGAAAAAATCTTGGATATGGAAGAAGAAAAAATTGAACGGTATATCCGCAGGAAACGGCGGGAAATCGTTCAGACCTTCATCAATGCACACTGCGTCGGCATCGTGCATGCGGAATCCTATCATTCCGAGGTAGGGAACGAACTTGGGAAAACGTATCCGCACCTTGACTATATCGCCATCTTAAATATGGGCGGCAAAAAAGTGAGCCTTCGCACCATCCATGATGAAACAGATGTATCAGAAATCGCCGGCACGTTCGGCGGAGGCGGCCATGCCAAGGCAGCGGGGTGCCCGCTGACAGATGAAGCGTTCAAGCTGTATGTAGCTGAACCGTTTCCGCTGGAGCCATTGAGAGCGGATGCCTTTAAAAACGTCTATAATATAAAAGAGTCTGACTACGGCAGCCTTTATATCAACAGGGATGAAGACCAGTTTTTTCTCTTTCCTGGCGAACACGGCTGGAACATTCAATTAAACGGCGTAACTCAGCATGAGACATTTACTTCATTCGAAGAGGCAGAGCGGTTTATTAAAAGAAATTACGCTGCATGGCTCGCAAGGGATGAAGCATTTGTCCAATATTTGATGCAGCAGGTGAAACAGGCGATACAGACGACAGGCTAAAGACAGCAACATGTCTTGGCCTGTTTTTTCATATACAAAAAAGAACTTCCGGCATATAATAACAGAAAGTTCTGATTTTTCCAGAAGGGGAGATGTTCATGAAAGAAAAGAGCGCAAACTGTGAAACAAAAGAATTTCGGGCAGTGTGGATCGCCACCGTCACAAACATTGACTGGCCTTCGAAAAAAGGGCTGACAATCGAAGAGCAAAAAGCTGAGTATGTGAAGCTTTTGGATGATGTGACAACAATGGGGATGAACGCGGTCGTCGTTCAAATTAAGCCGGCGGCGGATGCGTTTTATCCTTCCGCATACGGGCCGTGGTCGGAATACTTAACAGGTGTTCAAGGAAAAGACCCTGGATACGATCCGCTGTCATTTTTGCTCGAAGAAACCCATCGGAGAAAGCTTGAATTTCATGCATGGTTCAACCCTTATCGGATCACGATGAATCATACGGATTTGAACAGGCTGTCACAGGATCACCCGGCGAGAACGCACCCCGACTGGGTCGTTGCCTACGGCAGACAGCTTTATTACAATCCCGGCATCCCTGAGGCCCAGGAATTCATAGTCCAAGGCATAGCGGAAGTCGTTAAGAATTTCCCAGTCGACGCCGTTCATATGGATGACTATTTTTATCCGTATAAAATCGCGGGAGTCGAATTTCCCGACTTGAGCACGTATGAACAATATGGAAAGGACCGTTTTTCAAATATTGAAGATTGGCGGAGGGACAACGTCAACCAGCTTGTCAAACAGATCAACGCCGCCATTAAAAAAGAGAGGGCATCGGTCAAATTTGGTATCAGCCCCTTTGGTGTATGGCGAAATATAGCAGATGATCCGACGGGATCGAATACAGCCGCCGGAATGACAAACTATGACGACCTTTACGCTGACACGAGAGAATGGATCAGGCAGGGATACATCGATTACATCGCCCCGCAAATCTACTGGAGCATCGGCTTTGCCCCGGCTTCCTACGACATTTTAGTGGACTGGTGGAAAAATGAAGTCAGCCATCGCCCCGTTCATTTATACATCGGACAAGCAGCCTATAAAATCAATCAAAACTCAGATCCCGCCTGGTCAGACCCTGAAGAATATCCGCGACAGATCGCCTTAAACCGCGACTCAAATGTGATGGGAAGCATCCATTTCAGCCTGAAAGATTTAAACCGGAACCCGCTCGGCATTAAAGACAGGCTGATCCAGGACCTGTACAAAAAACCGGCAGCTATTCCCGGCATGCCTTGGCTTGACAGCGTAAACAGCAAACATTGAAAACTGATATTTTGTGATACGGCCGCCGGTAACAGTACCAATCCATTTTGAACGTTGTTCAAAATGGATTTTTTGTGTTAAAAATCGCATGTATCGTGCACCTTAATAGATAAAAACAAGGAAAGAAAGGTTTAAATCAAATGGACATTTTCTTAGCGATTTTACCAGCGGTTTTCTGGGGAAGCATCGTGCTCTTTAATGTAAAACTTGGGGGCGGACCGTACAGCCAGGTGCTCGGTACGACATTCGGCGCTTTAATTTTCTCAATCGGAATCTACTTCGTCGTCCAGCCTGAATTATCCCCCCGTATATTTGCCGTCGGCGTCGTCTCCGGACTATTTTGGGCGCTCGGCCAGACCAATCAGCTGAAAAGCATCGATCTGATCGGCGTGTCTAAAACAATGCCGATCTCGACAGGGCTTCAGCTCGTATCCACTTCTTTGTTCGGCGTGCTTGTTTTTCACGAGTGGGCGACGACAATCTCGATCATTCTCGGCGTTTTGGCGCTGATTTTTATCATCGTGGGAATCGTGCTGACATCGCTGGAAGACCGCAGCCAAAAAACGGAGGAAAAAACCGGCGACATGAAAAAAGGGATCGTGATTTTGCTGATTTCAACATTCGGCTATCTCGTGTATGTCGTCGTCGTCCGGCTTTTCGATGTCAGCGGCTGGGCGGCTCTTTTTCCTCAGGCTATCGGCATGGTTGCCGGCGGCTTGATCTTGACATTCAGGCATAAGCCGTTTAATTTTTACGTCATCAAAAACATCATTCCGGGTTTAATCTGGGCAGCGGGAAACATGTTTTTATTCATTTCCCAGCCGCGGGTCGGTGTAGCGACCAGCTTTTCGCTATCGCAGATGGGGATCGTCATCTCAACGCTCGGCGGCATTATTTTACTCGGCGAAAAGAAAACGAAGCGGCAGCTGATCGGTATCGCCATCGGCATCATACTGATTGTCGCAGCCGGCGTTTTGCTGGGCATTGCAAAAGCTTAAGGACGGCTTCTAAAGCCGTCCTTTAATATGTCACGCTGCCCTTAAGCGGCAGATGGTCGGAAGCGCTCGGATCAACGGCGGCAACTTCAGCCGCTGTCACATGAAAAGACGGACTGAGAAAGATGTAGTCCAAGCGCCGTCTCGGGCGGTGGGAAGGGTAGGTGAACCCCTGTCCGTATTGACTTTCATCCCACAGGTCGGCTAGTTTTTCCGCGATCTTTTTCCACCCCCGTGAATAAGGTTTCATATTAAAGTCTCCCATGACGATCACAGGCACATCGCTCTCTTGAACCCTCTCGATTAAAAAATCCGTCTGCTTGCCGTGAAGCCACGGATTCAGACTCAAATGCGTAACAAAGACGCGAAAGAGCCGATCACCGATCCGGACATCAGCCTCAAGAAGAGACCTTCCTTCGACAAGCCCTTTGATAAAGTTAAATGAATGATGCTGTTCTTTCACAATCGGAAAACGCGTTAATAGGGCGTTCCCGTATTGCCTTTTCACAGAAGAATCATCAGAACTCAATGAAAGGGAGGGGCAGTACGCATAGTGCATGTTCAATTGTTCTGCAAGCCGGCCGATTTGGTCTTCGTAATCGCTTCTATTGGAGTAATGCTGATCCACTTCATTAAGGCCGATGATGTCGCAGCCGCTTTGAGCGATCACACCAGCTGTTCTTTCTAAATCAACGCGCCGGTCCCTTCCCTTTCCATGATGGATATTAAACGTCATGATGCCAAATTTCATAATCATCCCGCCTCTTCTTTAAGCTAAGCATATTGTATCTCCGGAACGATTAAAATATTTCAGCTGTCGGCGGAGCAAGATTAGGTTAAAATGACATTATGACTTAAAGAGGAGTGTTCCTTGATGACAAATAGCAGAACGAATCCAAAGGTTGATGAATTTTTAAACAAAGCCGAAAAGTGGAAGGAAGAGTTTGAGAAGCTGCGTCAAATCGTTCTTGACTGTGAGCTGAACGAAGATTTCAAGTGGAAGCATCCTTGTTATACGTTTGAGAAAAAAAACATCGTATTAATCCATGGATTTAAGGAATATTGTGCACTTCTGTTTCACAAAGGCGCATTGTTAAAGGACCCCAACGGGATTCTCATCCAGCAGACGGAGAATGTACAAGCCGCGCGGCAGATTCGATTTACCAACGTACAAGAAATAGCTGAAATGGAAACCATGTTGAAAGCTTATATAAATGAGGCCATTGAAGTTGAAAAAGCCGGTGTGCAAGTGGATTTTAAAAAGACTGCAGAATATACAATTCCAGAAGAGCTTCAAAAAAAATTCGCTGAAATCCCAGCTTTAAAAACGGCGTTTGAAGAATTGACGCCGGGACGGCAAAGAGCTTATATTCTGTATTTTTCTAAACCAAAACAATCCAAAACCCGAGAGTCGAGGATTGAAAAATATACAAAGCAAATTCTTGATGGAAAGGGATTGAATGACTAGTCTATTTCGCAACTACCGTTTTCATGGGAGAGGCGAATCATAACCATATGGCCGAAGGAGCGGTGAATTGATTAGTGAAGGGCCGCTCAATTTTTCGAATGTCAAAAGATCCATGCCTTGATGATCACCGCTTGATTATATAAAATGACATTTATATAATGGATGCAATATACCGGCTGCAAAGCGCCTGAGATTGGAGGGAATGTCATGACCGTACAAACGAAGCTTGATTCGAAAAGCACGGTGAGCTGCATGAAGATATTGAGCGATTCCACCCGGCTCTTGATTCTGAGGCTGCTCCAGGAGAAACCATATTGCGTCTGCCAGTTTGTCGATATGTTTGAAACAAGCCAGCCCGCAATCAGCCAGCATTTGCGAAAGCTGAAAAGTGCAAATATGATCAAGGAAGAAAGAAGGGAGCAATGGCGTTTTTATTCGCTTCATGACGACTTTCCGGAGCGCGAATTGGTCCTTGCCATTCTCAATCAGATCGATGAACACGATGAGGTTCTTCAAACCGTTAAAAGAAAAGAAAGACCCGTTTCGTGCCAATAAGAAAGCAGAGGGAGGACGGTTCCCTCTTTTTCATTTCAGTTTTTATATAAGCATTGACTTATATAATGATTTTATTATAAGATGTGTCCGGAGAGGAAACCTATGAAGGAGGCGTACACGCGATGACGACAGTCTTAGCGATTTTGATTTTTCTGCTGACCCTCACGCTCGTGATTTGGCAGCCGAAAAATCTATCCATCGGCTGGTCGGCCTGCGGAGGTGCGGTGCTGGCTTTAATTGCCGGGGTCGTCAATTTTCAGGATGTATTAGATGTGACGGGAATCGTATGGAATGCGACTTTGGCTTTTGTCGCGATCATCATCATCTCCCTGATTCTTGATGAAATCGGATTTTTCGAGTGGGCCGCCCTGCACATGGCCAAGGCAGCGAAAGGAAACGGCATTCGGATGTTCGTCTATGTCTCCCTGCTGGGAGCCATAGTAGCCGCGCTGTTTGCCAATGACGGAGCTGCTTTAATTTTGACGCCGATTGTGCTTGCCATGGTACGCGCGTTACATTTTCAAGAAAAGCTCGTTTTTCCTTTTATTATCGCAAGCGGATTTATCGCGGATACAACATCGCTGCCGCTTGTTGTCAGCAACCTTGTCAATATTGTCTCAGCAGACTTTTTCAACATCGGATTTATCGAATATGCAACAAGAATGATAGTTCCTAACCTGTTTTCCCTCATTGCAAGCATTATCGTGCTTTTTCTGTTTTTCAAAAAAAGCATTCCGCGGCATTATGACATGACAAATGTAAAACAGCCGGCGGAAGCGATTAAAGACAGGAAAATATTCCGCCTGTCATGGCTCATATTAGCCGTTTTGTTGGCCGGATACTTTATCAGCGAACTGTTCTCGATCCCCGTCTCGATCATCGCAGGCGTGATCGCCGTCATTTTCTTAATTACAGCGAAAAACAGCCCCGCGGTACAAACGAAGAAAGTGCTGAAGGGAGCGCCTTGGGCGATCGTTTTTTTCTCAATCGGGATGTATGTCGTCGTATACGGTTTAAGAAATGCCGGCTTAACAGATGTTCTCTCACAGGTCATCCAGACCGTCAGTGATCAAGGGCTGTTTGCCGGAACAATCGGAATGGGCTTTATCGCAGCCATCCTGTCTTCATTGATGAACAATATGCCGACAGTGATGATTGATGCGCTTGCGATTCAGAATACCGACACACACGGGATTCTCAGAGAAGCGCTGATTTACGCCAATGTCATCGGCTCTGATCTCGGTCCGAAAATCACGCCGATCGGCTCCCTGGCGACGCTTTTGTGGCTTCACGTCCTTTCACTGAAAGGCGTAAAGATTTCTTGGGGAACCTATTTTAAAACAGGTGTCATTTTGACCATTCCAACCCTGTTCATCACGCTTGCCGGACTTTATGTGTGGCTGCTGATTATCCACTAAACATGATAGGAGACGATGACCAATGTCAAAAAAGACGATCTATTTTTTATGCACAGGCAACTCCTGCCGCAGCCAAATGGCTGAAGGCTGGGCGAAGAAACACCTCGGAGACGAGTGGAACGTCTACAGTGCAGGGATTGAAGCGCACGGTTTAAACCCGAACGCGGTCAAAGCCATGCGAGAAGCAGGCATCGATATTTCTGAGCAGACGTCCGATATCATTGATCCCGATATCTTACACAACGCAGACCTCGTCATTACGCTGTGCGGGGACGCGGCTGATAAATGCCCGATGACACCGCCGCACGTCAAGCGCGAGCATTGGGGTTTTGACGATCCCGCCAAAGCAGAAGGGACAGAAGAAGAGAAATGGGCATTCTTTCAGCGCGTACGCAATGAAATTGGAGAGCGGATTAAGCGATTTGCGGAGACAGGCGAATAAATACAAAGCTCAGGTATTTACCTGAGCTTTGTATTTATTATAAAGTGAAAGAACGTACCAAAAGGCATGCGGCCGTTCATGTAAAAATTCAGAAATCAATGTACCGAGAAATTCTGTAAAATCTATTGCCAGCGGCTGAATGAGTACCAAGGGATTCCCGGCGAACACTAAAAAACCCCCAAGCCGGGGATTTTTCACTTTAAAAAGAAAAGATGACCTGAAAAACTCGTACTAAATGTTATTTGTTTTCTTTGCCTAAAACTGCTGGAGAAGCGCATGACATTCTGACGTTTAATTCAGGGTCCATTTTTTGAGTTAATGGTATTAAGCCCGGCTCACGAATAAGAGACAGTAGAGAATCGACCATTTTGTGAGCCAATTGATCGATTGGAACCCCTACGCTCGTCAGCGGGGTTTCAAGGCTTGCCATTTGAGGAATATTATCATAAGAAATTAAAGATAGGTCTTCTGGTATGCTGAGCTGTTGTTCCTTTACGGCTCGTAAAATCCCTACACTGATATCGTAGCTTCCGCTAATAATAGCTGTAGGTTTTGAGGTTTGTTGTAACAGTTTTTTCGCAGCGGTGTAACCGTTATACCAGCTTAACCCATTAGTATTTAAAATACTGTTTCGACTTAACTTTAAACCGGCTTCCATCATAACCTCTTCAAACCCTTTGCTTTTTTCAATCTGACGCTTATCGGCAGGGGAAAGGTCGCCGACGTAGCTAATGTTTTTGTGGCCAAGTTGATACAGATACGCAACGGCTTTGTAAATTGCTTTTTTATGATTGACATCGATAATAGGATGTGTATGTTCACCTGACACTCCGTAAGATAAGATAGGAATCGTTAATCCAGCATCATCACTAAGCTGAGTTTCGCCGCCTTCTTCAAAAATCATGATTCCATCCACGCGAAAGCTCTTGAACAATTCTACTGCCTCTTTAGCTCTGTTAACGGATAAAATCATTGAATAGCTGTTCTTTTCGACCACTTCATTTATTTTTGTAACAAGTGCCGATAAAGCGATTCTTTCAATTGTAGGCCAGACAAGACCGATCGTTTGACTTTTTTTAGATGCCAAGCTTCTCGCTGCAAAATTCGGAGTATACCCTAATTGTTCGGCAACTTGCAAGACCTTTTTCTTTGTATCCGGTTTTACAAGAGGGCTGTTTCTTAAAGCCTTTGAGACTGTTGAATAGCTTACTCCGGAAGCGTGGGCGATGTCTTTAATGGTTACAGTCATTTTGGACCTCCAAAAAATCCTTAAAAATATAATATTGCAAATTTTCGAAAATGATTTTATGATAATAAATAACAACGTTGTTATTATAAATGATACATTATAAAATAACAATCATATACATCTTCCGAATAAAATAACAACGTTGTTATAGGGGTTTTTCGGATGATGAAGCAACGTTTATTTTTAACAACGTTGTTAAACTTACCGTAAAGGAGGGGAAGTGTGAGAAAGACGATCATCTAATGTCTTGCACCACTAAAATATTACACAAATTGTTACTGAACAACATCGGAAACGGGATTCAGGGGATAAACCGAAATATACAATGCAATAATTTTACTTATTCGTTCACTATTTGAGCGAAATTGTAAACGTTATCAAAAAAATATGACAATGAAAGAAAACATGAATCGCAATCAATCATTGCTTAGAAAGCAACGGCCATGAGATTCAAGGAGGGTAGTTCATGAGAAAAATGCTATTCGTGTTTTTTGTATGCGCTTTAATCTTTGGGATGCTTACGGGATGTAAAAGCAGCGATGTAATAGGCACCGATAAAACCGTAACGTTACGGCTTGCTCACAACCATAATGAGGAGCACCCCGTCCACAAGTCTTTACTCAAATTTTCAAAAGATGTAGAAAAGAAAACCAATGGCACCGTTAAAGTGCAATTGTATCCAAATGCTCAGCTCGGTTCAGAGCGTGAAGTGATTGAATTGACACAAACCGGAGCTGTCGATCTGGCTAAAGTAAGTGCGAGCGCTTTAGAAAGTTTTTCAGAGGTCTACTCCATTTTCAGCCTGCCTTATTTATTTGACAGCAAACATCATTTCTATGAAGCCATGGACAGTGATATTGCAAAAGAAATGTATGATACAACGAAAAACATAGGGTTTATTGGATTAACCTACTATGATGCCGGTTCACGGAACTTTTACACAAAGAACAAACCGATTATGCACCCAAATGACCTTAAAGGTTTAAAAATTCGGGTGCAGCCGAGTGCTACAGCGATTCGAATGGTGGAACTCATGGGTGGAGCACCTACTCCGATGGCTTATGGAGAAGTATATACAGCATTGCAGTCAAGTGTAATCGATGGCACCGAAAACAACGAAATGGCTTTAACAAGCAGCAATCACGGGGAAGTGGCAAAAGAATATTCATACTCAGAACATGCGATCGTGCCGGATATTTTAATCATGAATTTGGACAAAAAGGATCAATTAAGCGAAGAGCAGCAGCATGCGGTGATCGAAGCGGCGAAAGAATCTACTGAGTATCACAAAATCGTTTGGGCTGAAGAAACTGAAAATGCGGTTAAGAAAGCAAAGGAAATGGGAGTGAAGTTCCACAAACCAGACAAGACTCCATTCCGGGAAGCGGTAAGCCCGCTTCATGATGAGTTTGCCAAAAAAGAATTGATCGGAAAATACTATAGGGAAATTCGTGCGAAAGCTAAAAAAGTAAAATGACTCTGGATGAATGAGCGACTCGAATATGTTTCGATAAGGGGGGGATGTATATGCTAACTTTAAAAAAAGCAGTGAATAAAACGATTGAATGTTTGACTTGCACACTAATGGCCATCATGGTTTTGGTTGCGATATGGCAAGTATTTACGCGATATATACTAAATTCTCCTAGTACGTTTTCAGAAGAATTTTTACGCTATTCACTGATATGGATTTCTATGTTGGGCGGTGCCTATGCATTTTGGAAAAAAAAGCACTTGGCGATTGAATTTATCGTTCGAAAACTTCCAATAAAAGCAGCTGTTTTCGTTCATACTTTCATTCAGATTCTTTTGATTGCTTTTGCTCTGATTGTGTTGGTGTTAGGAGGTTCGAAAGCAGTGATCACCACAATGGAGCAATCTTCAGCAGCATTAGGGATACCGGTGGGATTTGTTTATCTATCACTTCCTGTTGCAGGCATACTCATCATTGGATACAGCTTGGCCGGTTTATATGAATCTTTACATGAATTCAATTCAAAACAAAAGTCAGGTGATGATGTAAAAAAAGCAGCAAAGATGTGACTGAGGCTTTTTGAAAACTAAAAAAGAGGTGAAATGATATGGCCATAGCAGCCGGTCTCATTTTATCGGCAGTATTCTTCATATTGTTGTTTCTCGGCGTTCCGATTTCTGTAAGTATTGCGACGGCGTCCATTGTAACAATGCTTACCATTTTTCCTTTTGATGTTGCTATTTTCACTTCGGCGCAAAAAATGGTCACTGGAATCGACAGCTTTGCTTTATTAGCGGTGCCGTTCTTCATTTTATCAGGCATTATTATGAATAATGGCGGTATTGCAATGCGGCTCATTAACTTCGCAAAATTGATCAGCGGCAGGCTGCCCGGTTCTCTGGCCCATACAAATGTTGTCGGAAACATGTTATTCGGTTCCATTTCCGGTTCGTCTGTAGCTGCTGCTGCTGCAATCGGCGGGGTCATGTCGCCGCTGCAAGAAAAGGAAGGATATGACCGGACTTACTCTGCCGCAGTAAATATTGCTTCAGCACCAACTGGTTTGCTTATCCCGCCTAGCGGTCTTTTGATCATTTTCTCACTAGTCAGCGGCGGAACATCTGTCGCCGCTTTATTTATGGCGGGCTATTTACCCGGAATCTTGTGGGGGCTGGCTACGATGGTTGTCGCCTGTATGATTGCAAAAAAGAAAAAGTACCCTGTTGCGCCAAAGATTACAATTAGTCAAGGTTTTAAAGTGCTTCTCGATGCGATTCCAAGCCTGTTGCTCATTGTAATCGTAATCGGGGGTATTATCGCCGGTGTTTTTACAGCAACTGAAGGAGCGGCAATAGCGGTGGCTTATTCCTTATTGTTATCGCACTTTTATAGGACATTGAAATGGAAACAGCTCCCCAAAATGCTGCTGGAAACGGTAGAAATCACAGCCGTTATTATGTTTTTGGTTGGGACCTCAACGATGCTGTCATTGGTCATGGCGTTTACAGGCATACCGACGGCAATCAGCAATGGAATTTTAGGGATTACAGATAACCCAATTTTGATCCTGCTGATGATGAATATCATCTTATTAATAATCGGTACATTTATGGACATCACTCCGGCTGTACTAATTTTCACTCCAATCTTTCTGCCAATTGTTGAAAGCTTTGGCATGGATCCCGTGCATTTTGGAATTATGATCGTATTTAACCTTTGTATCGGCAATATCACTCCTCCTGTAGGAAGTGCTCTGTTTGTGGGATGCAGCATAGGTAAAGTTGATATTGAACGAGTGGTTAAACCGATTCTGCCATTTTATGCTGCGATCATGATCGTCCTTTTAATTGTTACCTACATTCCACAAATCAGCTTAATGCTGCCTCAATTATTTGGACTTTAAGACAGGAGGCGTCTATTTAATGTCAATTAAAGAAACCTATATGTTTACATTTATGAAAGAAGAGAATAATGTGCTGGATTTTCATTTGAATGACGGTCATGCACATGCGAAAATATTCATTCTTGAAGAAGATATAATTCGGATTTTGCTGACGGAGGGAGAAGCGTTAACGCTTGAAAAAACGTGGAGTGTCGCGCCTGGACAGATCGATGTGCCATGGGAGGGACGCCATCGTTTAGACATGAGCGGATTTACATTGCCTCAATACGAATGCCAGCAAGTCAAAGATGTTTTTATCGTGAAAACCGGCAAGGTCAAGCTTCATGTTCAATTGAACGGCTTTAGAATCAGCTGGTTTTATCACAATGGTTCTGAATGGATCAATGTTGCAAACGATCGGCAAACACAAGGGTATAATTTTGAAGGGGCTTTTGGAAAGGGCGTATACCATTATTTACAACGCGATGTCCAGGAACAATATTTTGGATTTGGCGAGAAAACGGGAAACGTCGATAAACACGGGAAACGCTACCGGATGTTAAATATCGATGCGATGGGGTACGACGCAGAGTGGTCAGATCCGCTATACAAACATATCCCATTTTATATTACACGTCATAAGAAAACAGGCATCTCCTATGGAATGTTCTATGATAATCTATCAGCTTCCATTTTTGATATGGGTTCAGAGCTTGATAACTATCATGGACTGTACCGCTATTATCAGGCCGAAAAGGGGGATTTAGACTACTACTTCATAGCCGGTCCGAAAATAAAAGATGTAGTCGAAACATTCTCTTGGCTGACAGGCAAAACGATCTTGCCGCCAAAATGGAGCCTGGGCTATTCAGGCTCTACGATGAGCTATACCGATGCTCCAAATGCACAAGAACAATTAAAAAATTTCGTTCGTCTTTGTGAAGAACATGATATGTTATGCGATTCGTTTCAGTTATCGTCAGGATACACATCTATCGGTGATAAACGTTATGTCTTTAACTGGGATGAGATCAAAATTCCTGCTCCAAAAGAGATGGTGCAACACTTCCATGAGAAGGGCGTCCGTTTATGCGCCAACATTAAACCGTGTTTGCTAAAGGATCATCCGTACTTTGATGAACTACAAGAAAAAGACATGTTCATTGTAAACAGAGAAACACAAAAACCGGAAATGGCCCAATTTTGGGATGATATCGGGGCTTATTTAGATTTCACGAAGCGCCAAACGTTCGACTGGTGGAAGGCTCAAGTAACAAAAAAGCTGCTTGAATACGGAATTGATTCAACTTGGAACGATAATAACGAATTTGAAATATGGAGTCAAAATGCCAAGTGTCACGGCTTCGGCAAAGAAGTGGAATTTGAACTGATCCGCGCGCTTCACCCGCTTTTGATGATGAAAGCGTCTTTCGAAGCGCAGCTAGAATACAACCCGGAATTACGCCCGTACCTGATCTCAAGATCCGGCTGTCCCGGCATGCACCGTTATGCACAAACCTGGACCGGTGACAACCGAACAAGCTGGAAAACATTAAAATTTAATATTAAAACTGGCATCGGTTTAAGTTTATCAGGCATTTACAATTTCGGCCATGATGTCGGCGGATTTTCAGGACTGGCCCCTGAACCGGAGCTATTCGTAAGATGGATTCAAAACGGCATCATGCATCCGAGATTTACCATTCATTCGTGGAACGATGACGGGACAGTTAATGAACCATGGATGTTTCCTGAAACAATCGATGAAATCCGTGAACTCATTAAGTTTAGACATAAGATCATCCCTTACATTTACACCGCGCTATATGAGGCGCACAAACATTATCAGCCGATCATTCGACCGACATTTTATGATTTTGAACATGATGAGAAAACATTTGAAGAGAACGATGAATTTATACTTGGTGAATCTTTGCTGGTTGCATCTGTCGTCGAAAAAGGAATGACGGAGCGGGAGGTATATTTACCGAACCATGAAAAAGGCTGGTATGATTTCCATACGGGAACATGGTATGAAGGAGGGAAGACAGTCGTTCTGCCGGCACCATTACATTATACTCCGCTATTAGCGAAAGCGGGAGCGATCGTTCCGGTAAATGATGCAAAAGTGACATTCCAAACAAAGAACCAAGATGAAAGAGGATTTTTGTTATTCCCATTCAAAGGAAAAGGAAAATCGACTTATCGTTTGTATGAAGATGATGGGTTAACAAATGAATATACTCATACATTTGCCTTTATACATGTCGATATGGAGACAACAGAAGACGGGATCAAACTTTCAATACAAAAGGAAGGAACATACGAGTTATCGTATGATCAACTCACTTTTCACGTACCAAATGGAGAAAAGAGAAAACTGATCGTAAATGGCACAGAACTGGAAAGCAAGAACGGAGCGTTTTCTTACAGTTTGCCGTGTGATTAAAAGATTAAGGCCACATGATGATGATGTTTCCATTAATTCGAGCAGGAATCTTTGTCCGCGGTCACATCCCGGCCAGCTGAATTTTGTCATCGAGCACGATACATGAATCATGATCATGAAAATTTATGTAAGCGGATACTAATCGGCAAATTCTTTTGAAAAAAATCGCTCCAATATATTGTTATTGTCATGCGAAATGATGATATCGAATGTTAATTAATAAGAGGGAAGAGGATGGAAGAACCATGAAAATGACGTTTCGATGGTATGGAGACAGCGACCCGGTCACATTAGAGTATATTCGCCAAATTCCCGGCGTTACTGGAATTGTTTCGGCCATTTATGATATTCCTGTAGGGGAAGCATGGCCTTATGAGAAAATTGTAGAGTTAAAAGAAAAAATTGAAAATCATGGTTTATCGTTAAGTGTCATTGAAAGTGTACCTGTCCATGAAGATATTAAATTAGGTCTTCCGACAAGAGATCAATATATTGAAAACTATAAAACGACGATACGCAACTTGGCAAAAGCGGGTGTTAAAATCGTTTGTTATAATTTCATGCCGGTCTTTGACTGGACCCGTTCTTCTTTAGACTATGCACTAGAAGACGGTTCTACAGCATTAATTTATGAAGAAGAAAAAGTTAGACAAATGAATCCATTACATGGTGAACTAAAACTTCCCGGTTGGGACACAAGCTATGAAGATGGACAGCTAAAGAATCTTTTTCAACAATATCAGCACATGACGGAAGAGGATTTATGGGAAAATCTTTCGTATTTTATTAAAGCGGTTATACCGGCGGCAGAAAATGAACAAGTCAAAATGGCGATTCACCCGGATGATCCGCCATGGCCTATCTTTGGACTGCCTCGAATCATAACGAACAAAGAGAATTTGGAGCGATTGATTCATCTCTATGACAGCTCCTTTAACGGTTTGTGTTTATGCAGCGGGTCACTGGGTGTGAAGTCAACAAATGATATTCCGGAATTGATTCGTTATTTCGGAAAAAAAGGAAAAGTCAACTTTGTGCACCTGAGAAACATTAAGATCATCGGGGAAAAGTCATTTCAAGAATCCTCCCACCGTTCAGAAGACGGTTCTTTAGATATGTATGAAATCGTAAGAGCATTAAGAGATATAGATTTTGCCGGACCAGCCAGACCGGATCATGGAAGGATGATTTGGGGAGAGACCGGAAAACCGGGTTATGGTTTATATGACCGGGCGCTTGGTGCAGTGTATTTAAATGGAATGTGGGAAACATTGACGAAAGAAAAGAAGCGGATAGCCTTTGAATGCAATAAATGAACAAGCACTAACTAAAATGCAGAGACGAGGGATAAATGTGCAGATTCCTTTTCATGTCAACTTGAAAGATAAGGTGGCTGTAGTGACAGGTGGAAGCGGCATCTTATGCAGCGGTTTCGCTAAAGCATTAGCTCAATGCGGTGCAAAAGTAGCAGTAGTCAGCCGAAGAGCTGAATCGGCAGACAGAGTAGCGAGAGATATCCAAGAAAACGGAGGCGAAGCACTTGCCGTTACAGCAAACGTCCTTGATAAACAAAGCCTTGAACAAGCGAAACAACTCATTAACAGAACATTCGGCAGATGCAATATCCTCATTAACGGTGCAGGCGGCAATCATCCAATGGGAACAACAGATAAAGAATATTTATATAAAAAAGACTTGAATACTAAAGAATTGACTACGTTTTTTGATTTAGAAATAGAGGGTGTAAGGTCTGTATTTGATGTAAACTTTCTTGGCACACTGTTAACCACTCAAGTATTTGCAAAAGACATGGCTGATCACGACGGAAATGTGATCGTTAACATCTCATCCATGAACGCCTATACGCCGCTGACGAAAATTCCCGCCTACAGCGGTGCAAAAGCGGCCGTCAGTAACTTTACCCAATGGCTTGCTGTGCATATGTCAAAAGTCGGAATTCGTGTCAATGCCATTGCCCCAGGCTTTTTTCTTACCGCCCAAAATAGGAGCCTATTGCTCAATGAAGACGGAACATATACGGAGCGAGCACAAAAAATTATCAACCAGACGCCGTTGGATAGATTTGGGGTTCCGGAAGATCTAATCGGAACGTTATTATGGTTGGTAAGCGATAAAGCCTCGCGATTTGTCACTGGAACCATCATACCGGTCGATGGAGGATTCTCCGCCTATTCTGGAGTATAACTAAGAGGATTTACTCCAAAAAGCTGATTTTCAACACTGATAAAAATCCCAATTTCTCTGTGTCACATTGAGAAATTGGGATTTATTCATTCAACTTTTCCTTTTTACAGGAAAAATGATAAACAACATTGTTGGATGATCTGCTTCCTTATTTCTTCAATATTATCGAATCTCTACCGCCGTGCAGGAAACAGGAGGTTTTCTTCTGCCACGTAATACAAAACATTGCAATTGATATGCATTGTTTTGTTATTGTTTGACAAAGGTGTTATAACTGTTTATATTGTGTATATACAGTTATAACGAATAGAGGGATGTCATGCTTTGAATATCATCATTTCAAATTCATCTGATGAACCGATTTATTTGCAGATCGTCAACCAATTAAAAGAGCAAATCGTCAAGGGAGAACTCTCGGAGTCAGAGGCGCTCCCATCGATCAGAAACCTGGCCAAAGAGCTTAAAATCAGCGTGATTACAACAAAAAGAGCCTATGACGAGCTGGAGAGAGAAGGGTTTATCGTCACAGTTGCGGGAAAGGGCTCATATGTCGCAGCCATCAACAAAGACATGCTGAGAGAAACAAAAGTCAAATTGATCGAAGAACACATAGCAGAAGCCGTCACTGAAGCGAAACAAATCGGCTTAACATACGAGGAACTCCAAGAGATGCTCAAACTGGTTTATGAGGAGTGGTAAAAGTGACCAGCATACTGGAATTAAAAAATGTAACAAAACATTATCAAGATTTCTCTTTAGAAAACATCAACTTCTCGCTTGAAAAAGGGTATATTATGGGTTTTATCGGCCCGAACGGAGCCGGAAAAAGCACGACCATCAAGCTGATCATGAACCTGATCAAAAAAGATGAAGGAGACATCAGCATTTTCGGTCTCGACAATGAAAAACACAATATCGAAATCAAACAGAAAATCGGCTTTGTATACGATGAAAATTATTTTTACGAAGAACTGACGCCAAACGAAATGAAAGGAATCATCAGACCGTTTTACAAAAAGTGGGACGAGGCTGTTTTTCAGCGCTACGCAAAAGACTTCCAGCTCCCTTTAAACAAACAGATCAAAAACTTGTCAAAAGGGATGAAGATGAAATTCTCACTGGCGGTCGCGCTATCCCATCATGCCGAATTATTGATCATGGATGAACCGACATCAGGACTCGATCCCCTTGTCAGGTCCGAGCTCCTTGACGTGCTGCAAACATTGCTGCAGGACGAAAACAAGTCGATTTTCTTTTCGACGCATATTACCTCTGATTTAGAAAAAGTAGCGGACTATATCACTTTCATTCATAACGGCCGGCTCGTGCTGAGCAAGACAAAGGATGAGCTGTTGGAGGAGTACTGCATTGTGAAAGGAGACCTTGATACGCTGCGCAAAGGGAACGAAGACGCCTTAATCGGCATCAAGAAAAACCGCTATGGTTTTGAAGCGCTCTCCAGAGATAAGCGGGAAGTCGTTCAGCATTTTGGGGATTCCGTCATGATAGAAAAACCGACTTTGGAAGATATTCTAGTATTTTCTACCGGCAGGAGTGATCAACATGTATCATCTTATTAAAAAGGATATTTTAATGCAGAAAAGGGCAATGAAACTATCGCTGTTATTGATGATTTTTTTCACTTTTACATTGTCGCAGCTTGAGCTTGTCGGATATACAGTCGCGGTTTTGGCTGTCACGTATCAGCTGGCATTAGGCGCAAGCTCCTTAGAAGACAAAAACAACAGTGATAAAATCCTGATCAGCTTGCCTATTAAAAGAAGCATCATCGTTTTATCGAAATATGTATCGGTTTATGTCTATACGGCTTATGCCATTCTCTTCTATACTTTGATTAATGCGCTCGGACAATTGCTGCACTTGCCGCTTGATTTCCCATTGACATTTTCAGGAGCCATGGGTGCTGTAGTGGCAGTCACTTTATTTAGCTCGATCTCATTTCCGCTGATTTTTAAGTACGGCTATTTGAAGTCCAAAATGGCGAATATCATTATATTTTTCGTCATTATATTTGGAGGGACTGCCTTTTTTAAATTTATAGATGCGGAGGAGAACCTTGCATTGAGCCAAAAATTAACGGCTTTTCTGAGCGAAATGTCAAATGCGGGTACATTCATCCTTTTGGTTGGTGTACTGCTCGTGATGATCTCTGTTTCATATGCGATATCGCTGAGCTTTTATCATAAAAGAGAATTTTAACGTTTAAGGATCGGCGGGAGCAACTCCGCTGATCCTTAAACGTTGCTCAAGGCCGTACGACTGTTTTACTTGTCCCGTCTGCCCCCCTCACTATCATCTATTGTAAAAAATCCCTATAAAAGAAAAATTTCCGAGTTGATGATAAAAGCATTTTTTCCGGAAGTTTCGGTAAAAAACGAAACTTTTGGCCCTTTTATTTCACTGTATAATGTAAACGGTTACGTATGTAGTATACTTATACTATCATTTCTTTTGAGTGAAATTGACGGGAAGGATAGAAAAACAGGTGAGAGAGATATGAATATGAGGCAAAAAGACATTCTGAATCTGTTGTTATCTGAACCTGATGACTATTTAGTCGTACAAGATTTCGCAGACAGGGTAAAGTGTTCTGAAAAAACGATCAGAAATGATCTGAAAACGATTGAGGATTATCTCAATCAGCATTCTCATGCTCAATTGATTCGCAAACCGGGACTGGGCGTTTATTTGAATATCGAAGATCATGAAAGGGCCCGTTTAAGCCGGCAATTATATACCCAACATCACGCCGCAAAGCAGCAATCTGATGAAGAAAGAATACTGCAAATCGCTTATCAGTTATTAATGAATCCAAAGCCGGTTTCCGCAAAAGAAATGGCTGCCGAGCACTTCTTGAATAAGTCTTCCATCAAAAGAGATTTGAATAAAATCGAAGTTTGGCTTAAGCGGTTTGGCCTCACACTGGTGTCCAAGCAGCGCCTCGGTTTAAAGATCGAAGGAAGTGAAAAAAATAAGAGAAAAGCGTTGGCGCGCATCTCGGAGTTGATTGACAACCCGGAGTTTACAAGCCGATTTATTAAAAGCCAATTTTTAAGTCACGAAGTGGAATTTGTTAAAAGTGAGATCAGATCATTACAAAAGCGCCATTCTTTATATTTCACTGATGAAACGTTCGAAAATTTACTATTGCATACACTGCTGATGATCCGCCGCATCAAAATGAAACAGCCGATCACCATTTCGCCGGGGGAAATAGATGCAGTCAAAAAGAAAAAAGAATTTCAGTGGACGTATGCGTGTTTAAAACGGCTGGAAGCGGTTTTTGCGATCCGCTTTCCTGAAGAAGAAGCCGTCTATTTAACATTGCATATATTAGGCGGAAAAGTTCGTTACCCATTTGGGAAAGAAGGGGAGAGCGGACTGGAAAACCCTTTGCTTCCAAAGGTTGTCGAATATTTAATCAAACGCGTATCAGAGTTGAAAATGATGGATTTCCGCGAGGACCGTGTTTTGATCAACGGGTTGAAAGTTCACCTAAATACCGTTTTAAACCGGCTGAGCTATGATCTTTCCGTATCAAATCCGATGCTCAACGATATCAAAAAAATGTACCCTTATCTGTTTCATATTGTCATTGATGTTCTTGAAGACATCAACCAAACATTTTCACTTTCGATTCCCGAGGAAGAAGCCGCCTATCTGACATTGCATTTCCAAGCGGCGATCGAACGCTTCAGCTATGGAAAAGACAAGCATAAAAAAGCGATCATCGTCTGTCACATGGGCATCGGGATGTCACAGCTGCTGCGGACAAAAATCGAACGGAAATTCCACCAAATTGCCGTGATGGACTGCATCGCGAAAGCTGATTTGGCGGACTATACTGCGCGACATGAAGATATCGAGCTTGTCATATCAACGGTCAGCCTGGAGGATTTATCAATTCCCCATATTGTTGTATCACCGCTGCTCGAGTCAGCTGATGAGAAAAAGCTAGGCGATTTTATGGATCAGCTCGGTGAATCGTACCGCCAAAAACAAAAAACGTTTAAGGTGCTGAACGACACGACTCCTTTTCTCGTTTTCTTGCAGCAAGAGTCAGAACACCGCTACAAGCTGATTGAACAGCTGGCAATGGCTTTATATGAGAAAGGCTATGTGGAAAAAGAATATGCTGTACACGCCGTCATGAGAGAAAAAATGTCGGCGACAAACATCGGTGCGGGCATCGCCATTCCCCACGCGAATGCTAAATTGATTAAGCAGTCAGCCATTGCGATCGCCACATTAAAACAGCCGCTTGACTGGGGCTCTGAAAAAGTATCGCTCGTCTTTATGCTGGCTGTCAAACATGAGGATCAAAACATGACAAAACAATTGTTTCAAGAGCTGTCCACCTTAAGCGAGCAGCCGGCTTTCATCCAAAAGCTGACGAAAGAAACAAATGTGATGAAGTTCTTATCTTATTTGGATTATTAAAAGCGGAGCGGCGCCCTGACCTTCATTAAAATTCAAGAAAATATCGATTTGCACATGATAAATGGCAACAGAATGGGATAGGTGAGCAGTGATCAGTTCTGCTTATCCTATTCTTTTTGTATTGGAAGCTACCACAGCAATGGGTGATGTTGTTCACAAGATTAGATTTTTGAATGTGTAATTTAAATATACTTTTCGAAGAAAGAATTTATTAAACAGTGTTTGTTTTGAGTTGGAACCGTAATAGAAAACTTCTTGGATAGAGGTTTAATTAAACTCGAGGATTTTACGAGCCATGGTAATATAAAGTTGTATTAAAAAGTCTTTGTCATGATTTGAAGAGCTTCGTGATTTAGAACCTTCAGTGAAACAAATTTTATATGATGTGTAAACTCATATTATATGGAGTTGCCTTTTTAAGCAGTCTGTTTAATCTAACACTATTTCAAAAAAGTGAATACCATACCATTCTTCATGTATCTTGAGCAGAAGGGAAGGGGGAGAGGAGATTAACCCGTCAAACCTATGATCTGTTTAACATTCATCTACAGTAGAGTAAACACTCAGAGACAATCATTAATAAAAATGAAGCCAACTAGTAAAAGAATGTGTTTAAGCACAGGGAGTTTAAGTGTAGCGCAATTGACTTCTTCTATAGCGCGTCAGGGGATAGAGTCGCCAGGGATTAACAAGCAAATTTACAAAAACTTTACATGAAATTCTCCTTTACTATGATATCATTTTTTTAGTCACAAATAATATCTAGTAAGGGGGAATTTCATTTGTTAGCAAAGAAACTCTTATTTTTAGGTATGCCACTTGTTTTAACTTTGGGTTTCACATTTAGTAACACAACCAATGCTGTTTCAAAGGATTCAAAAGAAGATTATTCAAGCCAAACGGTGGAAGAACAAAAACAAGCGTATAAAGAAAAGATGACAAACTTGTCTCAAGAAGAAATAGTTTCGAACTTTGAAAGAATTGATCGAGAATACAATATCGGAGAAGAATTCTCATTAAAAGATCAAGCTTTTGTTGAAATGTATGCATCCCCAGCCAATCCTGAAGATGTAAATATACTTGCTACAAAATACATTTCTGGCTCTAAAACATCCAATGGTGTTACAGTAAAAGTAAGCGGAAACATTAAAGACGATATTCAAAATTTGATAAATCAAAGTTTCGGTGCTTCTAACCTGAAGACAAGTACAACTGCAGGTGCCAGTAAAGTAACTTCTGTAAAAACTGAAGTTTTTCACAATGCTTATGGATTAGTAGGGAGCGGAGGTGTTGGTAAAGTATACTCGGGATCAATTTCAACTTCTGGGAAAAATACCACACTCTCTGCAACTAAGAGATATTCTGCGGTTGTAGTTTATGCTTCAACATGGTGTACCGTTACTGTTAATCATAAAGGCGGCACTTTTACGGTAAACCCAAATTAAGTTAGTACTTATATAAAAGGAGAATCTATAATATGCTAAGTAGTTTTGGAATTCCAGGAAGTATTATCACCATCTTATGTTTGATTGGGTTAGTCTTTTTATTCAGAAAGATATTTCTTAAAAGAAACGCTCAAAAAAATTGAAGAAGTTCCATTTCGCAAGATCTAATAGACAAATGGTAGCATTTAAAGCACTCAATCGGTTGCCTTACCAGGGCAACCTTTTTATCTTTGAAGGCAGATATCGAAAAATGTTTAGATAATGCTAACGAGTGTCGCTTCTAACGCCTCAATAAAACGCTCCCTATACAATTCTTTTTTCATTTCAAGGTTAGCAGTACCATCACCACCTTGGCTTAAAAGAATCAATTCAGCAGAAAACCACTCTTCAAGAACCTCCTCGAATATTTCTAAAACTTCACTTTTGTTCATGGGTTTTTCACCTTTTCTTTGGTATATTATTCTTGTTCATAAACTTTATCCCAGCAAATTAATGTGAAAATTAAGAAAGGTAGGATATTAACGATGAGATTACTTATTAGTTTTATATTCGGGGCTTTAGGGGCGGTTATAATGTATAACGTCAAATCAAACTTTTCTTTCCCTGTGACAACATTTGTTTTAGTGGTTTTTGTGGCTGCTTGTTTGATTTTTGACCTGGTTAAACGTAAGAAGAGCCAAGAGCAGGGTGATAAAAAATATGAAGTTATATGGTGGATTGCAACACTCCTCATGATTCTAGTGATGACTTTTAATACTGTCTTTTTAAAAATTGACCCTAAGTATAATATCATCGTTGTATTGTTTCATATTTTGTTCATGGTGATGATTAAGAGTAGATGGAAGAAAGCTAAGACAGATTAAGCAGGTGGGCGGCCTGCTTTTTTTAGTTCTATCCTGACATACTTTTTCTGATGCAATGTTTTTCATTTGCAACTTCAAAAATAAAAAGACACCATTAAGATGCCTTTTCTTTTCAGCTTAAAATGTTACTTATCTGATTTAACATGTTCAATCAAGTCCTTTAAATATGCTACTGTATCTGATATTTTCTTATCCTTTCTGATGCCCCTATACATGATATAACACACTGTTAAGGCAGCAATACCATACAATAAACAATTAATATAATTTTCCTCGGAAATTTTTGTGAGGTTTACTTTAAATAAGATTTGTAAATTAACAAGAGCTGTACCAATAAAAACAGCGCCGATAGTCCATAATTTAGTATGATCAAACTTTCGCTCAATTCTAGACAATCTGGCGCTAGCTGCCGATAAGTCTGTTGTAGATAGGGATTTCAAAATTTCAATTTTCTTTTGGTGAACCTCATGGTTATAAGTCACCTCTTCAGGAAATTCTCTTTTAATAAATTTTATGAGTTCTGGAGTTTTTAGCTTAATTAAACTCTCTTCTAAATATTTTTTATAATATTCATCAGCACTCATTGCAAAATCACCTCAAAGTGATTATCGTACATAAATGGAAAATTTTAAAGAGGAGGGAGGGAACGCCCTATATCCCCAAAATAAAAAAGACATCCATCAGGACGCCTTCTCCATTTCAGATTTCACTTGCTCCAATAAGCTTCTAAATTGAACTGCGTTTGCTCGATATGTCCTTCCAAAATCAACTTTCACACTAAACACATAAAGGGTCACCAAAGAAATAATAAATCCAACTATGACTGAAAAATAAGTAAGCTTCCCATAGGCAAAGTACTGTATGAGTGAAGGTGCAAAGAAGGTGGTTACCGTTGCTAGACCTGGAATAATCTTTGAATTATCAGTATACTCTTCGATATTCTTCAATCTTGCAATAGCCAAAATAACAGTATCCAAATCTAAGCCCCTAATACGTTTCATTTCAGCTTTTTTATTTTTAGATGACCAATAACCAAAATAGTCACTTATGTAGAAAGCCAATTCTTTGTTAGACCATTCAAGTAAGATTTCCTCTAAATTTTTTGCTTCTTTTATATAAAAATTATTCTTTTTCCAAAAAGGCAATAAATTTGAGATCTTTACTTCAATTCGATTGTTAGGCCTTATTTGGGAAATAGGGTTGTCCTTTTCATTCTCTTTTCCATTCCCTTTATCAGCCTTTGCCTGCTCAAGTAACTCTTTAAAGTAATTTGCTGTTATCATATCTCTTTTATCCAATCCAACACCAATAAAAATCAATGAAACTGCAAACACTGTGAATGTAAAATAAACTTCTCCTCCAAGAGGTAGTGGATTATCGATTAACATAAATTTAAATGCACCAAGCAATGAACCTATTATTAAAACAAAAAGTCCAGCAAATTTCGAATGGTCAAAACTTGATTCAATTCGTACCATCCGAGCTATTCCAAAGGAGAGATCATTATGACTTAACTTTTTAAGAGCTTCATACTTTTTCATTTGTTCAGAATGGGGTTGCCCTTTTGCCGGAAACTCCTTTCGAATGAACTTGGTTAATTTTCTTAACCCCGTCGTTGTAAGCTGATGTTTTACGATTTCACTAAATTCTACCAATATTCACCTCGATCCTATTATCGGGTAAATGTGGAAAATTTTAAAGGGGAGGGGGAGAATGATCTTAATAAGAGCCCGTTGGTTGAAGGCTGTGCTATACTTCAAATACCAAAATATTGGAGGTTGAACATTGATGAACTTCGATCCTAAGAAATTCAAGAAACTTCTTAATTCTGCGTCAAATCCTTCAAATCCAAAGGATACAAAAATAAAGAACTATTACGTGAATCAAGAGTATCAAGAATTTGTAGCTTTTGATATTGATTTTGAAAATGTAGATGTCGCCTTGCGTATTGCTGGACTGTTAGGAAAACACGCTACAAACTTTACTATAACCACTTTAAATTTCCCTGACACAAACAAAATTGATTATATTCAATTTATAGTTTTTAAAATTAATGATGCGGAACTATTAAAGATCCTAGATCAAATATAAAAGCCATACCCCACTGAAAAGTAGGGGAGTGTAGTTCAAGTAGTTCGGTTGGAGGGAAGTGCTTCATTTTCGCTTAACATCTTAAATGCTGTTCCATGTTGATTGTGAAATTGCTGCGGATGCTTTTTGAATTAACTTTTTTCTTTGTGCTCTCCAGGTTTCAACTTTTCTGTTATTACGTTCTTTAGGAACCTTTCGACATCTTTCCCAGTTACAATGGGTTTGCCTCTCATTTCCGCATCCATAAGTTGTCTCCTTCAGTCCCAAATGTTTTTACAAGTCGCCACTCATAACAGTCCTGCTTTTTGAAAAAAGCCGGTTTTTCCGGAGCCTGCGGTAAAAAACAACGCTTTTACACGCAGGTTTTTATTATAAAGTAATGACAAGAGCTGCTCACTACTTTAGTTTCAGAAGGAGGATTCGCATGAAACTGTTAGCGATTACATCATGTCCAAACGGCATTGCCCATACGTATATGGCTGCGGAAAATTTGCAAAAAGCGGCCGATCGAATGGGCGTTCAAATGAAAGTCGAAACACAAGGCGGCATCGGGGTGGAAAATGAGCTGACCGAGCAGGAAATCCGCGAGGCAGACGCAATTATTATTGCCGCAGACCGCTCGGTCAACAAAGACCGTTTTATAGGAAAAAAACTTCTGGCTGTCGGTGTTCAGGAAGGCATCCGAAAACCGGAAGAATTGATACAAAAAGCGATCAGCGGCGATATATCTGTCTATCGTTCGGCTGCGAAAACGGAAGCCTCCGCACAAACGGAGAAAAAGCAAAATCCGATTTACCGGCATTTAATGAACGGTGTATCGTTTATGGTTCCTTTCATTGTCGTCGGGGGATTATTGATTGCGGTCGCATTGACGCTTGGAGGTGAAAAGACGCCGAAAGGGTTAGTGATTCCTGATGAATCTTTTTGGAAAACGATTGAGCAAATCGGGGCTGCCTCATTCTCATTCATGATCCCGATTTTAGCTGGTTATATTGCCTACAGCATCGCGGATAAACCGGGGCTTGTGCCGGGAATGATCGGCGGATATATTGCAGCGACGGGAAGCTTTTATGGCAGCGGGAGCGGTGCAGGGTTCCTCGGCGGTATTATCGCGGGCTTTTTAGCCGGATATGCGGCGCTGGCCATCAAAAAATTAAAAGTGCCAAAAGCCATTCAGCCGATCATGCCGATCATCGTGATACCGGTGGTTTCCTCGCTCATTGTAGGCTTGGCGTTTGTATTGCTGATCGGCGCGCCTGTCGCGCAGATCTTTGAATCATTGACGGTTTGGCTGGCTGGTATGCAGGGCTCAAGCTCGATTCTTCTGGCATTAATTTTAGGGGCGATGATTTCGTTTGATATGGGCGGTCCCGTCAATAAAGTGGCATTCCTGTTTGGTTCGGCCATGATCGGTGAAGGAAACTATGAAATTATGGGCCCGATCGCCGTCGCCATTTGTATTCCTCCGATCGGGCTTGGCATCGCAACGTTTTTAGGAAAAAGAAAATTTCGGGCGCAAGAAAGAGAAATGGGAAAAGCAGCATTTACAATGGGATTATTCGGCATTACTGAAGGCGCCATACCGTTTGCTGCACAGGACCCGCTTCGCGTCATACCAAGTATTATGGCGGGTTCAATGACTGGTTCCGTGATTGCCATGATCGGTAATGTAGGGGACAGAGTCGCCCACGGCGGACCGATCGTAGCGGTTCTTGGCGCTGTCGATCATGTGTTGATGTTCTTTATCGCCGTTATTGCCGGATCTCTGGTCACCGCTCTTTTGGTCAATGTGCTTAAAAAAGAGGTCACAGCTGCACCCGCAGGAGTAAGTGAAGCTGCTGCAGCAAATGACATTCCGCAGCCGAACATCGAAATCGAAGCAAAAAGCAAAAAATCCGAAATGCCGGAAATCAAAAAGCTCACAGACATCATCGATACGGAACTGATCGAGCCGCATTTATCAGGGGATACGAGAGACGACATTATCGATGAAATGATTCAAAAATTGGCCCGGAAAGGCGCACTGCATTCGGAAAGCGAATTTAAACAAGCGATCATCAATCGCGAACTAGAGGGGACAACGGCGATCGGCATGAATATCGCGATCCCGCACGGGAAGTCTGACGCCGTCAAGAAACCGAGTGTAGCATTCGGCATTAAACGTTCGGGAGTCGACTGGAAGAGTCTTGACGGAACTGACGCCAAACTGATTTTTATGATCGCCGTCCCGAAAGAAAGCGGAGGAAACGAGCATCTGAAACTTCTGCAAATGCTCTCCAGAAAACTGATGGATGACACCTATCGGGACAAGCTTCTCTCTGCCCAAACAAAAGAAGAAGCATACAAACTTCTGGATGAAATCATCTAAAAAAGGGGGACGCCTGTCATGACTGAACCATTATTTTTCGAGCCTGTTTTTAAAGAAAGAATATGGGGCGGCACAGCTTTAGCCTCTTTCGGCTATGAGATTCCATCAGAACAAACGGGGGAGTGCTGGGCTTTCGCCGCACATCAAAATGGACAAAGCGTCGTAAAAAACGGCTTGTATAAAGGGCTCACACTCAGCGAATTATGGAATGAACACCGTCATTTATTCGGACATATAAAGGGAGACCGTTTTCCTCTTCTGACAAAAATTTTGGACGCCGACCAAGACCTATCCGTACAAGTGCATCCAAACGATGAATATGCAAAGCTGCACGAAAACGGGGAGCTCGGAAAAACGGAATGCTGGTATATCATTGATTGCAAAGAAGATGCGGAGATCATTTACGGCCACCATGCCAAGACGCGCGAAGAACTGGTCTCAATGATCGAACACGGAAAATGGAATGAGCTTTTGCGCCGCGTCAAAGTGAAGCCGGGAGATTTCTTCTATGTGCCGAGCGGAACCGTCCATGCGATCGGAAAAGGCATTTTGATCTTGGAGACGCAGCAGAATTCAGACACAACCTACAGACTATATGATTATGACAGAAAAGACGCTGAAGGAAACCTGCGCGAGCTCCATTTGCAAAAAAGCATAGACGTGATCGCCGTCCCGTCTTCGCCTGATCGCGAAACCATTCAATATGAAACATCGGGCGATGTCAAGACAGCCGTACTGATTGAGTGTCCTTATTTCTCAGTGAGAAAATGGGATGTAAAAGGATCGGCCTGTTTCAAACAGGATAAACCGTTTCTTCTTGTCAGCGCTATAGAAGGGGAAGGGCGCATCGCGGCTGGCGGCCATGACTTTTCTTTTAAAAAAGGAGATCACATGCTGCTGCCTGCAGGCTTTGGAGAATTTACGCTCTCCGGCCATGCAGAATGTATCGTCTCAAGCTTGTCAATTGAATAAGCGATCAACGGTACCCTTTTTGAACAGACCATAAAAACGATGGTCTGTTTTATTTTTGCGAAAAAAGAATCCCGGCTTGCCAAAACGCGTTCGCCACAAGGCTGACAATGCATATTCCCAAGCTTCCACAAGTAAAATAGAGTAAACTGAAAAAACATTTGGAAATCTTCCAATTATTTGATAAGCTGATATTAAAAGCTTCATATCTTAAACATCAGCTGCATTGCCCGGGGCTTTTCGCGGAACAGCTGCTTCATGAAACAAAAAGCGGGTCTATGTTCCGGCGACAGGCAAAAGAAAAGCCTGCTAAATGACCGAAACAACCGTGCCCTTCATAATTGGTTGGTCCTTATCTGGATGAGAAAAGAGACGATGATTCGTATTAGGAAAAATGTAAGCGGATTCATCGTCTTTTTATCTCGGTTTATCACTCTATTTAGCGGAAGCGAGGAGGAAAGCAATGGGGAAAGCAAAACTTCGATGGAATGAACCCTTGATTTCTCAACACGAATCGGCTGCTGAAGGATTTACGCCGGAAGATTTCACAGAGGAAGATCAACTGATTTCAAAAACGACAGAATCATTTGTCAAAAACGAAGTCATGCCCCTTCTTGAATCGATCGATCAGCAGGATCACGAAAGCGTGAAAAAATTGTTTCAAAAAGCGGGAGAGCTCGGTTTACTCAGTATCGAAGTTCCGGAGGAATACGGCGGCCTTTCACTCAGCAAGAAGCTTTCCGGGTTAGTGGCAGAGAAAATGGGAGCCGGCGGATCGTTCAGCGTCTCCTTTAATATTCATGCGGGAGTCGGGACATTGCCGTATATTTATTATGGAACAGAAGCACAAAAACGAAAATACCTTCCGAAACTGGCATCAGGCGAATGGATCGGAGCATATGCTCTGACAGAGCCGGGCGCAGGATCAGATGCTTTAAACGCAAAAACAACGGCCGTCTTGAATAGGGATGGAACAGCGTGGATTTTAAATGGGGAAAAACAGTGGATTACGAACGCGCAGGTAGCTGATGTATATGTTGTCTTTGCAAAAACGGCGGAAGGCATGACAGCATTTATCATCGAACGTTCGTTTAAAGGCGTTTCCATCGGACCTGAAGAGAAGAAGATGGGAATCAAAGGGTCTTCGACAGCAACCTTAATCCTGGAGGAAGTCGAGGTGCCGAGCAACAATGTTCTAGGTCATGTCGGGAAAGGACATCATGTCGCTTTGAATATTTTAAACATGGCCCGCTTAAAGCTCGCGTTTTCGAACATTGGAATGGCAAAACAAGCATTGAACCTTGCCGTTAGCTACGCCAAACAACGCAAACAATTTCACAAGCCGATCATCGGTTTTTCAATGATTCAAGAAAAGATTGCTGACATGGCGATTTTGATTTTCGGCGCGGAAAGCGCTGCTTACAGAACGGCAGATTGCTTGGACAATGTTTTAGATTCCGCTCTCCCATTAGACGATAGACTGAGAGAACTGGCAAACTATGCATCCGAATGTGCGATCAATAAAGTTCACTGCTCCGAAATACTCGACCGGGTTGCAGACGAAGCGGTGCAAATTCATGGCGGCTACGGATACATGCAGGAGTACGAAGTCGAACGATTGTACCGGGATGCACGGATCAGCCGGATTTTCGAGGGGACAAACGAGATAAACCGCTTGACGATCGCCAAACTGATGATGAAAGAAGCGCAGCAAAACGGCATCTCAGGGCAGGAAGCTCAATTAAGCAGCGAGGGGAACCGAAACCGGCGGTTTATTCAGCTGTCCAACAGGCTTTTCGGCAAAACATTGAAAGCGCTTATACGCTCTCGTGTGAACATTCAGGAGGAGCAGGAATACGCCCGGCTTCTCGCCGACATGAAAAAAGAAATCTATGTGATGGAATCCGTCGCCCGCCGGACCGAAAAAACAATCCAAAGAAGCGGAAGCGAAAAAGCACGGTTGAAAGAAATGATGACGAACGTCATTTGTGAAGAAGGCTTCCGCAGAATCGAAGAGATGGCGGTGACCGCCTTATCAGGCATAGCATCTGATGAAACCGAAAGCAAGCTCGCATTTGAAGAGGCTCGCAGCCTTTCTTTGCCCCTTTTCAGCAATCTGTTTACTCAAAAACGCGAAATCGCAGAAAAAATAGCCGCTTATGAAAAATATACGGTGTGATCGGAGGGAAACTGTGTGAAAACAATCGGATTTATCGGTTTGGGCAATATGGGTCTCCCAATGTCGAAAAATCTGCTGCAGGAGAACTTTACGGTGTATGGAATGGACCTTAACAAAGAAGCTGAATTGGCCTTGCATCATGCAGGAGGAACAATCGGGATTTCAGTTGAAAAGATGGTTGAAGAGTGTGACGCCATCTTGACAAGCCTTCCTTCATCAAACGCTGCAGAGGAGGTTTTTCTGGGGAAAAAGGGGATCGTACACCTGGCTGAATCGGGCGTCCTCCTGATCGATACAAGCACTGTCGCTCCTGAACTGAATATCCGAATTGCGGAAGAAGCGAAAAGCAAAGGGATCGATTTTCTTGCGGCGCCGGTCAGCGGCGGTGTGATCGGGGCGGTCAACCGGACGCTGACCTTTATGGTCGGGGGTCCGAAGTCCGTTTTTGATAAAGCGTTGCCTGTTTTCAACGCAATGGGGGAGAATATTTTTCATGTGAACGAAAACATCGACAGCGGAACGAATACGAAGCTGATCAACAATCTCTTAATCGGTTTTTATACAGCCGGTGTCAGTGAAGCCTTGCACCTTGCCAAAAACAGCAATCTCGATCTCGACCAATTGTTTGAGATGCTGAATGTCAGCTATGGGCAGAGCCGGATCTATGAGCGCAACTATAAAAGTTTCATAGCGAATGAAAACTATGAACCTGGCTTTTCTTTGAAGCTGCTGCTGAAAGACCTTGGCTTTGCACTGGATTTGGCTGAGAAGAATGAGGTTGAACTGCCGGTAAGCAAGATTCTCTTCGGCATTTATGAAGACGCCGATCAGAACGGATACGGCGACAAAGATATGTCTGTTTTATACAAAAAAATAAGCGAACAAAAGACAACTTATCAGTAAGGAGAGGTGAGAAAGCAAATGATCACAACCAATGCCAAAAAAATGATGAACCATATCGCCGGGGAATGGGTGAATTCTCTAGGTACGGAATCTGAAGAAGTGGTCAATCCTGCAAACGGAAGCGTCATCGCTTATGCGCCTCTATCTGTGAGAGCGGATGTCGATCGTGCCGTGCAGGCTGCCAAGCACGCTTATCAGACCTGGTCGCTTGTGCCTGTCCCCAATC
Source organism: Bacillus haynesii (assembly GCF_001969855.1). Classification (GTDB taxonomy): domain Bacteria; phylum Bacillota; class Bacilli; order Bacillales; family Bacillaceae; genus Bacillus; species Bacillus haynesii. The sequence goes on along the minus strand of NZ_MRBL01000020.1, from coordinate 71,941 downwards.
GGGCAAGACTTTTATACAAATATTTGCAGCTTCTTCAAGAGCAAAAAGAACAATTGGCAGACATCATTACGACGGAAAACGGCAAAACGTTAAAAGACGCCCGAGGCGAAGTGCAGCGGGGAATCGAAGTTGTTGAGCTTGCGACAGCCACACCTACTTTAATGATGGGAGAATCCCTGCCCGCGATAGCAGGAGGCATCGACGGATCGATTTGGCGCTACCCTTTGGGGATCGTCGCCGGCATTACGCCGTTTAACTTTCCAATGATGGTTCCTCTTTGGATGTTTCCGCTCGCCATCGCCTGCGGAAACACGTTCGTCCTGAAACCTTCGGAACGCACTCCTATTCTTGCCGGGAAGCTTGTTGAGCTGTTCTATGAAGCCGGGTTTCCAAAAGGTGTGCTGAACCTTGTCCATGGAGGAAAGGATGTTGTAAACGGAATATTGGAGAACGATGATATTAAAGCCGTCTCCTTCGTTGGTTCAGAACCGGTCGCAAAATATGTGTATCAAACGGGCACGGCCAACGGGAAACGCGTTCAGGCGCTGGCCGGCGCTAAAAACCATGCGATTGTTATGCCGGATTGCCATCTTGAAAAGTCGGTTCAAGGCATCATCGGGGCGGCATTCGGAAGCAGCGGGGAACGCTGTATGGCCTGCTCCGTTGCGGCGGTCGTTGATGACATCGCCGATGACTTCATGGAAATGCTCGTCTCTGAAACACGGAAGCTGAAGACAGGAGACGGCAGATCCGAGGATCACTTTGTCGGTCCGCTGATCCGTGAAGTCCATAAACGACGCGTCCTTGACTATATCGACACAGGCATTAAAGAAGGGGCCGCACTTGCCGTGGACGGACGCAATCCGGATGTTCAGGAAGGATACTTTGTGGGAGCCACGATTTTCGATCATGTGACACCGGAGATGAAAATCTGGCAGGACGAAATCTTCGCACCGGTCTTGAGCGTCGTCCGTGTACAAGACCTTGATGAGGGGATCGAGCTCGCCAATCAATCGAAGTTTGCCAACGGCGCTGTCATCTACACATCGAGCGGGAAAAGCGCCCAGCAGTTCCGCGACAAAATCGATGCCGGAATGATCGGCGTCAATGTCAACGTACCGGCTCCGATGGCGTTCTTCTCCTTTGCAGGGAACAAAGCCTCTTTCTATGGAGATCTTGGGACAAACGGAAAGGACGGCGTCCAGTTTTACACGCGTAAAAAGGTCGTCACCGAACGCTGGTTCTAATCCTTAACATAAGGCTCCCTCTCGTGCACAACAGATTTTTTCAAGAGGGGCCTTTTCTATTTAAACAGGGAGGGATCAATATTGAACTTGAAATATGCCACACTTAAAACAGAACATGGCATCACAACCGTCACGTTGAACAATCCGCCGGCAAATACACTCTCTTCTTCCTGTATCGCCGAATTGCGCTCTCTTTTTCGGGAATTGGCCCGTGACGAGGAGACAAAAGCGATCATCATCACAGGAGAAGGCCGCTTTTTTGTGGCGGGAGCGGATATAAAAGAATTCGTTTCAAAACTTGGGGACGAAAAACAAGGATTGGCGCTCGCACAAGGTGGCCAGGCGCTCTGCGATGAAATCGAAGCTTCCAAAAAACCCGTCATTGCGGCGATAAACGGACCGGCTCTTGGCGGAGGCCTGGAACTCGCGATGAGCTGCCACTTCAGAATCGTATCAAACGATGCAACAGTCGGTCTTCCCGAATTAAAGCTCGGCTTGATTCCTGCATTTGGAGGTACACAACGGCTTCGCACCATAACGGATACAGCGACAGCACTCGACCTTATCCTGACGGGCCGAACGCTTTCAGCTCAAGAGGCGGTAGAGCTGAAAATTGCGCAGATGTCCGTAAAGGGAGAGGAGCTGATGAAGACGGCAGCAAGCGTCGCTTCGTCTTTTATCGAAGGAAAAAGCATGACCAGCGTGAGGCGCGCCGTCGAATGTATCGTACAGGGTGCCAGCGAAAGCATGGAACAGGCACTGGAGAGGGAGCGAAACAGATTCGCCGAGCTGTTTGTCACTTCAGATGCCAAAGAAGGAATTCACGCATTTGTCGAAAAGCGCAAACCAGACTTTCATCATTCATAAAAGGAGTGGATCAACATGTCCGATGACGTGCTGTTTTCCGTCAATCAAAACGGCGCCGCAGCGATTGTTCTGAACCGTCCGAAAGCGCTCAACTCACTCACATACGACATGGTCCGTCTGATTGGTGAAAAGTTAAACGAGTGGGAGACGGATCAAAACGTTTCTGTTGTGGTCATCAAAGGTGCAGGACCAAAAGGACTGTGTGCCGGAGGGGATATTAAGGCACTCTATGAAGCCCGTTCGTCAAAACAGGCCCTGCAAGATGCCGAGCGCTTTTTTGAAACGGAGTACAAAGTCGATATGGCAGTCTATCAATTTCCGAAACCGATCATCGCCTGCTTGGACGGGATCGTTATGGGGGGAGGCGTCGGCCTGACATACGGAGCCAGCCACCGGATCGTCACGGAGAGAACAAAATGGGCGATGCCCGAAATGAATATCGGTTTCTTTCCGGATGTCGGCGCAGCCTATTTTTTAAACAAAGCCCCAGGCCGCTTAGGGCGGTATCTTGGATTAACAGCGTCTGTCATCCATGCAGCCGACGTGCTGTATATCAATGGGGCAGACGCCTACATGGAGAGCGGCGCTTTAGAACGATTGATCCAAACAGTGGAACAAACAGATTGGCGCCTGGCAAACGTTGAAGAAAAGCTCGATCAGCTGATCAGCGAATCGAAAACCGAACCCTCCCAGGAGAGCACGCTCGCCCGTGATCAGCAAGCGATTGACCATCATTTTAAGTATGATAAGCTGGAAGATATCCTTCGATCACTCGAAAGCGAGGAAAGCACCTTTAGCTCGAATGCGAAAAAAACGATACTTTCCAAATCGCCATTTTCATTGAAAATCACATTGAAACAGCTGGCGGACGGACGTCATAAAACAATGGAAGAATGCTTTGCCACGGATCTGGTGCTGGCAAAGAACTTTTTGAAGCACAATGATTTCTTCGAAGGCGTCCGCTCCGTCCTGATCGACCGTGATCAATCACCGAACTACAAGTATCGGCACGTTTCAGATGTAACGGATGAAGCGGTGGACCGGTTTTTCCAACCCTCTGAATCTGTCCGGTTTTAAAAGCGGGAGCTGACCATTAACGTCAGCTCTTTTTTTGTAAGCGTCTTATGAAAGAGGTATATATTTCTATCTGGAGAATATGCATACTAACAATATTTGGTTGGAGGCTGACAACATGAACATCGGAAAATTAAGCAAGTATTTCTTGTCCCTTGCCATTGCCCTCGCGACGATTTCGTCCTTTCATGCCATCTCTGTAAATGCTGCATCAGTTGGTACCATTAAACCAAGCGAATGCTCAACTCACATCCTCACCGTATACGACGAAACTGTTGGCATTGGCGGTTCCGGCCGTGCACATTTTTATTGCGGCAGTATAAATGGAGGTCCGCAAATTGAATTTTCGGACGACGATTTAGAGGTTGCGGTCGATGATCCCTTTATTCTTCATGCATATCCTAATCCGAACATGAACTCGGTAGACTACGAAGGACGCCAAAAGGGAGATGCGGAGGTAACGATTTATTGGAAAAACAAGCCGGAGGGCACCAAATACACATTTTTATTGGTGCAAATCAAATAATTACTGCATAAGGTTTGGCGGTGCTCCGGAGATCGCCGGCTGAGCATTTAAGCGGATCACACAATAGCCGTTTTACACGGCACGCATTTTAAGAACTCTTCAAATTCGGAGGGTTCTTTACATTTTTATTCATTGTTTGGTTGCACGTTGTGTTGAGCTACGATGGTATTAACCATATCCAGCAACGTTACACTGGCGATGATGCAGGTATAATCGGTAGAATAAGAAAAGCAAGAGATCATCCTCAAAAGGAAGGAACAATGAAAAAATCATGATGTTTTTATTCATTTTCATCATCGTAGTATGTGCCGCTGCTTTATTGTTCATCAATTTACACCCCGTGTTTGGGGGCAATCCAAGCAAAGAACAAAAAAAGCTGTATCAAAGCTTTGACAATTATACCGATGGCAAATTTGTCAATCAAGCTCCGGCAAAGATGGATATGGGCGGAATTTCGGGGGTTTTCTCGATGATGAGAGACGCTGTTTCCGGCGGTAAGGAACGCAACCCTTCCGGACAAATTCCTGTTTCTGAGATTGATTGGAACATCGTTAAAAGTAACGAAGACAGCTTAACGTGGTTTGGACATTCCGCTTTTTTATTGAGCATCGATCGCAAAAAAATACTCGTAGACCCTATGCTGGGTCCAATTGCTTCACCCGTATCATTTATCGGAAGCAGACGCTACAGCGAAGACATCCTGCACATGGTCAATGATATGCCGCCGATTGACGCCGTCTTGATTACACATGACCATTATGATCACTTAGATTATCCATCCATCTTAAAGCTGAAGGAAAAGGCCGGTCATTTCTTCGTTCCTTACGGAGTCAGCGCACACTTGATTCGGTGGGGAGTTGAAAAAGAAAAAATCACCGAACTCAATTGGTGGGATGAAACGGAGTTTCAAGGTTTGACGATAGCCTTGACACCGTCGAAACACTTTTCGGGAAGAGGAATGTTGAATCGAAATACGACCCTGTGGGGCGGCTGGGTCATCCTCGGAAAACATACGCGTTTTTATACGAGCGGTGACGGGGGATATGATAAACACTTTAAGGAAATCGGCAAAAAATACGGCCCTTTTGATCTTACATTAATGGAGGGCGGTCAATATGACAGACGCTGGTCCGGGATTCATATGACACCTGAACAATCTGTACAGGCCCACAAAGATGTAAAAGGAAAGAATATGATGTTGATTCATTGGGGGGCCTTTACCCTCGCATACCACGGCTGGAAAGAGCCGATTGAACGCGCATTGAAAGAGGCCGAGAAAAAAGACGCCAACATGATCGCTCCAGTGATTGGCGCAACGGTTCTGTTAAACGGACAATACTCGCTTCCCGAGTCCTTTTGGTGGGATATGTAAGCAGGTCGTTTATCCGTATGCAAGGCACTCCCTTTGCAAATCTAAAAAAAGCCGTTTCCAGCGTAGACTGGTGACGGCTTTTTCTCTGTTTTATTTGGCTGCAAACTTTTTAGTCTGCATCCCTTTAATCATGAGTGAATTTTTTTGAAAGAAACTTGATTATGTTAAATATCCAATAGGCAATTGCCCCTGTTACGATGCCATATAATGCGCTCACTACAAGGATTGCTGTTATAACACTTACATACCCCATAGCTGTTTGTTCTGGTATTACAGCTATATTCCACAAGTGAACGAGAGCAAGGAATCCTGTGATTATACTACTCACCCAAACAAAAATCTTAGACTTGAACAAAACTATTTCACCCTCCCGCTTCTTTCAACTTTTCCTTTGTTATTACAAGTGATTGTGTTTGTGATATGCCATTCCTGCATAATAATATCAAAGCCCTTGAATGCGAATCCTGTAAAAAAATTTCCTTCGGCATAGGCTTGCGCTTTATTGCCTGGAACACTTCTGGTTCCTTTTTTCCAGTTTTCAACTCTCCACAACGATGTTGTCCCTCGTTTATAATATGCAGAAGTCTGATGTGCTCTTGGAGATTTGCCGCCATACGTGAAATATGCGGCATTATGAACCTTAAACAATTCTATTCCAAACATGTTTTTTGCTCTGTAAACTAGCTTATGTTCTTTTGTCCTCGCCTTGACCTGAAACTTGTTTTCAACAATTGGGGTTTCGCTCACTGAAGTAATAAAATAGGTTGGAGAATCAGTAAGGACAAGTTTTATGCCATTTCCTAAATCATGCTCACTGAAGTTTCCCTCATCAATATTACTCAGTATGTAGTTGTCAATATCTATTGTATCACCGGAGGTTGCATTAGGGAGCACAGTTTTTTCTTTTTTATAAAAATTTATCAAGTGTTCTTCGTTTACCGGATTATCTTTGAAGTATTGAGTGGAAAATTCATCTGCTTCATCATCGTTTTTAGGAGATAGTTTTTTCATAGATTGTATGAAATCTTCTTGAGTTTTCAATATTACTTCCTTTGCCACAACATATTTGTCTTTCCCCTCTACTGCTGATGCGTAAGGAATCATTGAAAAAATCAGCACGACACCTAAGAACATAGCAACACTTTTTTTAAACACAAAACCACTCCTTTGTTTTATGAATCATTACCAGGATAACACTAATAAATTCAAAATCAAGGGTTAACTTGAAAAATATTACATATCAGACTAACATCTATAACCTGTTTTGAGATTCATCAAATTCATGCTAAAAAAGTGTCTTGCATCACGTTTTTGGTCTGTTCGAATTAATGCCTGTCAAAGACCAACAGGCAGGGGCGAACCGGAGGGCAGGGAAGGCGGATTGGCAGGTAAAATAGTAGGAGTCTAACACCACTTTCGTGAGGATCGGCGTCTCCCAGAAACCATTATTAGAAAATGAGAATTTGAAGAAGGTGACTTCCGAGTGGTTAAAGAAGATTTCGTTGTCCGCATTCCGGACAGCCTGAACTTGGATGTTGCAAGCCCGCTCTTGTGTGCAGGCATCACCACGTACTCTCCTTTGAAGCATTGGAACGCAGGCCCCGGCAAGAAAGTTGCCGTTGTGGGAATGGGGGGACTCGGCCACGTCGCCATCCAATTCGCGCATGCCATGGGAGCAGAAGTAACGGTCTTGAGCCGCTCTTTGAATAAACAGGAAGAAGCCTTGCGTTTTGGCGCAGACCATTACTATGCAACTAGTGATCCTGCCGTATTCACTAAACTGGCCGGCCGTTTTGACCTTATTTTAAACACGGTGTCTGCCAATCTGGACGTTGATGCATATTTATCGCTTCTTCGCGTAGATGGAACACTTGTTAACGTCGGCGCACCGGCTGAACGGGATCAGTACAGTGTGTTTTCCTTAATCATGGGCCGCCGCAGCATTGCAGGTTCACTTGTCGGCGGCATACGGGAGACACAAGAGATGCTTGATTTCGCTGCTGAGCACGGCATAGCTCCGCAAATTGAGGTCATCGGAGCTGACCAAGTAGATGAAGCGTATGAGCGCGTCCTTACAAGCGATGTGCGTTATCGATTCGTGATTGATGTCTCTACTTTGTAAATCATATTTAATACCAGATAGGCCAGTCATTCCATTTGACTGGTCTCTTTTCTTAGCTTTTGCCCCGCATGACCCGGCAATTTCAGCCGAGCGAATGAGATACCATTCTATATATCTCCTTGTTCAGTACAGAGCAGAGTGCCGAACGGGGATTGAATGCAGCTTATGCAACAAGGGATCGGGGCCGAGGCGTCCTGCCATCAATTAGATTTCCTTACCGCTCTCATAATGACATATACGATGCCGAATACTATTAATACCGAAATGATTGCAGGTCCTAATGGCATTTCACAACCTCCCAAAGTGAATTTGCTTTCCATTATTATTTTTACATGTTGTAACAAACTTGTAAATCAATTTCAAAGAAAGAGCATGCCGTAATTATATACAGACTTAACCTTTGACAATACGAGTAACAGCTACTATAGTAGGATAGTACTTTTATTTAATATTTACTGATAATTCAGGACATTTATTTTGAAAATTTTTATCGTACTACACTGCTGACTACTAAAAACGCACTAATAGCTTAACCCGAATCGGAGGACTCATCATGGCAAAAAAAATTCCTTTTTCATTTATCCTAATCATAGGATTAATGCTATTTGCATTATTTTTCGGTGCAGGAAATCTCATTTTCCCGCCTATGCTTGGTCAGATGGCCGGAGAGAATGTATGGACAGCCAATGCAGGATTCTTGGTGACCGGAGTCGGATTGCCATTGCTCGCCATTACGGCATTCGTTTTTTCAGGAAAAAATGACTTGCAGTCTCTGGCCAGTCGTGTGCATCCGTTGTTCGGCATTGTATTTACAACGGTTCTCTATTTAGCAATCGGCCCTTTTTTCGCGATTCCCAGATCCGGCAATGTGTCGTTTGAAATAGGGGTTAAACCTTTTTTATCAAATGATGCGGCCCCTGTTGCCTTAATCATATTTACCGTATTATTTTTCACAGTGGCATGCTTGCTGTCCCTGAATCCAACTAAAATTATCGATGTAATCGGAAAATTTCTAACTCCTATTAAATTAACATTTATCGGATTGCTCGTTGTTACGGCTATTATTCACCCAATTGGAAGCTTTCAAGCTCCGTCTGAAGGATATGCATCACACGTATTTTTTAAAGGGTTCAAAGAAGGTTACTTTACACTTGATGCCCTTGTCGCTTTTGTATTTGGAATCATCATTGTGAACGCCATGAAAGAGAAGGGAGCGGTCTCCAAAAAACAGCTCATGATCGTTTGTGCAAAATCAACGGCGATTGCAGCGGCGCTCTTGGCTCTGATCTATTCAGCACTTTCATATATGGGGGCTTCCAGCGTTGAAAAACTGGGTCTTTTAGAAAATGGAGCCGAGGTTTTGGCAAAGGTTTCATCCTATTATTTCGGACCATATGGTTCCGTTTTTTTGGGCTTAATGATTACGGTAGCATGTCTGACAACAAGTGTGGGACTCATCACAGCATGCTCTTCATTTTTCCACGGCTTGTTTCCAAACATCTCCTATAAAAAGATCGCTGTCATCTTATCAATGTTCAGCACCCTTGTAGCAAATATAGGATTAACACAGCTGATTAACGTTTCAATGCCGGTTTTAACAACTTTGTATCCCATTGCGATTTCTTTAATATTCTTAACATTTTTACATCCCCTATTTAAAGGGAAGAGGGAAGTGTATCAAGGCAGTCTGATATTGACCTTTATCATCAGTCTGTTTGACGGCCTGAATGCTGCCGGACTAAAAATTGCAGCTATTAATCATTTTTTCAATCAGTTTCTCCCGATGTATGACATCGGATTAGGCTGGGTGCTTCCTTCGATTTTAGGAGGAATAGGCGGCTATCTCATTCATAGACTGCGGACGAAAAATCATACAAGGTACGCGTAAAAGCTGAATTAACTCATAAACATAGAGGCAACCCTGGAATCATAGGGGATGCCTTTTTTAAATGCTTTCGAGTGTTTGCGATGGTTTTCCATAAATGGATATTCTATAATTGAGTTAGTTATCCATTTTCAATAGAAAAGAGTGCTGAGTATGAGAATATGGTATTTTATTTTATCAGCGTGTATTTTAGTTTCTGTTATCATCGCTTTTAATGACGATAAGACCGGAGCAAAAGAAGCAGAACCGGCTAACAGCTTGTATGTTGCCCCAAATGGAAATGATCAAAATGAAGGAACGAAAGAAAAACCGTTCCGAACTCTGGGACATGCAGCAAAAAAAGCTGTCCCCGGCACAACTGTCATGATTCGGGAAGGCACGTATCATGAAACAATTGATGTAAAAGAGAGCGGGTCGGCTGAAAAACCTATCACGTTTCAAAACTACGAAAATGAAAAAGTCGTCATCAGCGGAGAATCTGTTAAGGACGCGGAATATGAAACACCGCTCATTCATATTCACAATCAACAATACATCACAATCAGCGGCCTGACAATTCAAGATCTTTCCGTTTCATCGGAAGAAGCAACCGCCATGGGAATTTATGTGTCAGGCTCCAGCAGCCATATCACCATTAAGAATAATCACGTCCGCGATATAAAAACAACAGCGGATGATGGCAATGCCCACGGAATTGCCGTCTATGGATCCGGCAGCATGAAAGACATTAAGATCGAGGACAATACGGTTGAAAAGCTGACACTCGGAGCGAGTGAAGCGGTTGTGCTGAACGGAAACATTGACGGTTTCACGATCAGAGGCAGTGTCGTTCGCGACAATAACAACATTGGAATTGATCTGATCGGTTATGAAGGAACGGCCGCTCAAAACGATTTTGTTCGCAACGGGACCGTAGAAAACAATACAGTTTACAATAACTCCACTTACGGAAATCCTGCCTATGGAGATGACTACTCAGCAGGCGGAATATATGTTGACGGAGGACAAAGTATTGACATTAAGAAAAACACAGTCTACGGCAACGATATCGGAATTGAAGCAACGTCTGAACATAAAGGGAAATATGCTGATGATATTCAAATAACCGACAACACGGTATATAAGAATGCGTACACGGGCATTTCTATCGGAGGATACGACAAAAAGCGGGGAGGCACCAGCCATTCTGTCATTGCACACAATATTATTTACCGCAATGATACAAAGGGGCTGGATGGCGGACAGCTTTTGCTCCAGTATGACACAAAAACCAATACAATCGAAAAAAACATCATAACAGCAAGCGATTCGCGAATATTTATCGCAAACGATTTTACGAAAAATGAAGGAAACAAAGTGAATCATAACGTGTACCACAAGGAAGCCGGCAAAGACGGTCTATGGATTTGGAAGAAGAATGAATATGACTCGTTTTCGTCGTATCAAAACGCAACAAATCAAGATCATGAGTCGATTTATGCCGATCCGATGTATCGCGACGAGAAGTCTTATGACTTTACATTAGATCCGGATTCACCGGCTTGGCCGGTCATTAAATAATTTCATAGGAAAACAGGCTAAATTTATAAAGCATATGGAAGTTTAATGCCTGCACGCACCACAAAAGCTACTCTTTGAGAGTAGCTTTTTTATTTATTGGAAGATACCCTTTGCGACCCAACTTCTATCTGTCAACAGTCAGTTTAATCAAGTTTTATTTTTTAAATTCTGCTTATTAATAGCTTAAATTTTATAAAATTATATTTACAAACTGACCGTAGTCAGTTAAAGTGAATGCTTGAGAAGAAAAATAAAAACAGTGAGTGAGAGGTAGCCAAATGGAATTGAATGTAGAAAAAATAAATACTGCAAAAATATGGTCATTGTCATTTGTTTTTGTGACGCTTGCAAATGCTTTCTTGTTTATGGTATTTGAAATGTTATTGCCGACTTTGCCTTTGTTTGTGACGGCTATTGGAGGAGGGGCAAAACAAGTCGGCTATGTCACGGGTATTTTTATGATCTCTGCAATTGCTGTTCGTCCTTTTGCAGGGGCATTGGCTTTACGGTTCAATAAAAAATATTTGCTCATTTTAGGAATTGTGATCAGCGCTTTCTCAACAGGAGCCTATTACCTGGCGTCTGATGTCAGCGTTTTATTATTGATTCGCTTAATACATGGGGCCGGGTTTGGTTTGGCGACGACCTATTTTGCGACAATCGCAGCCGAAATTATCCCTAAAGAGCGAAGAGGGGAAGGAATTGGATATTTTGGAGTAGGTGAGACAATTGCAGTTTCCGTTGGACCGATGATCGGTATCGCGGCTCTGGAGCTTTATGATTTTCAAAGACTTTTTTTAGGCGGCATGTCCGTTCTTTTGCTGGCGGTACTTATGGCTGTTTTCGTGCGCAGACAGCCGGAAACAACTGGCACTGGCGAAAAGGGAACTGTAAAGTTAAAAGTATTGGAAAAACGTGTACTGTTTCCGTCAATACTTATTTTATTCGTTGGTATTGCTGCATCTGGAATTATGTCTTTCTTTTCGCTCTATGCAATTGAAAAGGGGTTTCATAGTGTCGGGATGTTTTTCTTTTTGATTGCAGGAGCCAGTTTTTTTATACGGCTTATTTCCGGCAGAACATTTGACCGATATGGAGCTGCCGCCATCCTGATTCCCGCCTCGCTATTTTCAATAGCAGGGCTGTCAATATTATATTTCGCACAAACAAATGCAATGTTTTTTACAGCGGCTATATGCTACGGTTTTGGATTCGGCTCAATTTTTCCCGCCATCCAAACATGGTGTATAAATCTTGTGGAAGAGCATGAACATGAGGATGCAATGGGAACGTTCTTTAACTTTTTCGATATGGGAATTGGCGGAGGCTCCTTATTATTAGGTTTGGTTGCAACGGTTTATTCCTATCGTGAGATCTATATTGCCGCTATTTTCATGTACCTGCTGTTTGTTTTATTATATATTTTATATATCTTCTTGAAGAGAAAAACAGCCTGAAAATGGAGGGGAGGACGCTATATTGACCAGAGAGAATATAAAGCGTACAGCGGTTCGCCAATTTAATGAATTGGGCTATGAGGGAGTCAAAATGTCGCATATTGCAAAAGAATTGGGAATCAGAAAACAATCTCTCGCTTATCATTTTTCATCAAAAAAAGAATTGCTGATGGAAATATACCCCGAGATTGTTGGAGAGGAAATTTCATTTATCAATGAATACTTCGATTCCCGAAAACATACGCCTGCAAAGAGTCAAATATATGACTTTTTAAAAGAAAACCAAGTCCGTTTTCATGCATTGCCAAATGTAGCTTTTTTGCAGGCCATGTCCTTTAAAGCGCCTGCTGAAGTAAGTGATTTTATTTCAGCCCAATACCTTTTATATTTGCATACTTTAAAAGAACGGATAGCGAATGTTTTCAAGGATTCGGATGTGAACTGTCCGCCGGAGAAGTGCGCGATAGGATTTATTACGCTTTATGACGGGCTTAACATTCAACTGGTGTACGAAAACAAACAATCATTTGAACGGTCTTTAGAGATCTCATTTGATATTTTTTGGCGCGGACTGTTGTAGATCACCCGATTTAGTTTAGAAAGTCGGAATCATGATTGTAAGTCAGATGTAATAGAGTCAGCAGGAAATGCAAAGGTTTTAAATTTAGGGAGCAACATTGCAGCCCTTATAACATTTATGTAATTCAGTTCTGTTAACTTCCAATTAAGAGAGGGAGGCGCTTAACTTATTGCCTCTCTTTTTCAAATCTTTTTCTAGTTTACATAATATATATTCTCGGAAGTTGAGGGTTAAAAAGAAATTCTGTCTCAATATCAAAGTATACTCAAGTTAGTGAGACAGAATAAAAATTTAGCGATACACTGAATATACGGCAATTTCTTTTCCCCATTTATGTATTGTTTTTTCTAAAGTCATCCCGATTCGTTCGGCTACTTTTCTGGACGGCAGATTTTTCGCATCAGGTAAAGATACGATTTTTTTCAGATGAAATGACTCAAATCCATATTGTTTGCATGCTGATGCTGCTTCGGTTGCATAGCCGTTTTTCCAGACGCTCCGTTTAAACAAATAGCCGATTTCCATTTCGTTCGATCCTTCGACTTCCTGTGGCACGATGCCGCATTGGCCTAAAAATTCGCCCGTTTGTTTATGTTCGGCAATCCACAGACCGGTTCCGTGTTTTTCATAGTTTTCAAGCGTCCTGTCGATCCATTGCAATGTCTGTTTTTCATTCTTTGTCGATGGATAATATTCCATGGCTATCGGATCAGAAAAGATTTCGAGCAGGTTTTCGGCGTCATCGCGCCTCATTTTTCGCAAAATAAGCCGGTCTGTCTTCATGATCATGTCTTTCATGCTTCTCCTCCCCCTTATTTTATTAATTATGGAGACGTTAATTCCTGATAAACCGTTTCTAATTCTTCTATCGTCAGATCTCCGTATGCGCATTTAATCACGGCATCTGCGAATTCATCATAGTCATCATCTGTTGAAAAGCCTTGCTGAAGCGTTTTGGCGTAAAGCTCGATTTGTTCCTTTCTCTTTTCAATGTCTTCCTCTTTGCCTGTGTAATCCGGTCCATTGATCGTGTCATAGTGTTCCTTGACAAGCATCATGTATTGCTGCAATGTTTCATTCATACATCCATCTCCTTTCATGTTTACAAAAATATTCCTCATTCCTTCCATTATAATATATACGAAAACGGACACCAAATCCGGTGTCCGTCAAAGTGCTGTTATTTAGGTTCAGTACCCCAAATCAGCTTTCCGTTCTCATACAACGTGATTTTTTTCGTATTTTTAAACGTGTTTAAATTCAAAAATGAATAGTCGCCGCTTTGGGCATAATTGCTCCAGTCGTCATTGTGAAGACGGATCTGGATTTCACCTGTACTTGCACCCGGCGCCAATGTACCATTTTTAAACCCTACTTCAAGATACGTGTCTGCTCCGTTTACCGCTTTTTTTAATTGGACGAATTTGTGTGTGATTTTGCTGCAGCCGATTTGGGCATAGTCGCAGTCAAAATTTTGTCCTTTGTGATTCGTTTTATACCAGTAGCGGACAGTGATTCGATTTAAAGAGACGGTTTTTTTGCTGTTGTTTTTAATGTTGAGCTGAGGGCGGATTTGGTTGCCGTTTACATTGTTGTCCCCCGCTCTGTATTGTACTGCTATCGTGTTAGCTGCAGCGCCGCTGTCTTGACCTGGTTTATCCTGATCCTTTTTTTGGTCTTTTTGATCTGACCCTTTCGAATTCGATCCAGAGTCTCCTGACGAACCGTTTGATCCGCTGCGGATATTTTCCCTGACGAATTTACCTGATGGGGACAAGTCGGATTGCGACCATCCTCCCTTTTTAGAAGCGCCGGGGTTTAAAGCTGCTGATGACTCTTGTTTATCAGACAAATTCCAGTTTACCCAGCTGATTTTTTTGCTGTCTAAATATTTTAGCCACTCCCTGGATTGGTCAAGGTAGACCCCGCCGTTTCCGGAAGCATCGCTCGTTCCCCATTCTGTGACGAAAATCGGCGCTCCTTTGCTGAGTGCATAATCGGCTTTATCCCGCAAAGACTGACCGTGCGTACCCGCATAAAAATGGAGCGCGTACATGACATTGCTGTCTTTTAGCTGATTGTCCGCCGCATCGTTGACATCCTGGCTCCAAGTGCCTGTCCCGACAATCACAATATTTTTCGGAGAATTTTTGCGGATCACGGACAGGATTTCTTCGGCGTAAGGCTTAATGTCGCGGTTCCAGTTGACATCGCCATTCGGCTCGTTGGCAATTTCAAAAATGACGTTTGGTGTCTTGCCGTAAAGGCTCGACATTTCTTTGAAAAACTCTTTAGCTTTCGCTTTGTTTTGGTTTGGGTTGCCATCGCTCAGTATGTGCCAGTCAATGATCACATAGATTCCGAGTTCTTTTGCCGCTTCGACGGCTTCCTTCACTTTGTTTTTAACCGACGGATTGTCAATATAGCCGCCTTCAGCTGTATACATGGCTGCGCGGAAAACATTGATGCCCCAGTCGTCTCTCAGCCATTTTAACGAGTCTTTGTTGACATAATCGCCATACCACTGCAGACCGTGAGAGCTGATTCCTTTCAGTTGAACCGCTTTTCCGTTTTGATTGACGAGCTGCGTACCTTTCAAGGTGAGCTGCCCGTTTACAGCAACGGGTGTTTTAGAAGCGGCAGACGCTTTAGGTGTTATGATACCGCTGATGCCGAGTGCCGCTACCATGAAACAAGCGATGAAGACAGAAATGGAACGTTTCATATATGACATTCTTTTTCCTCCAATGATGTTATTTTCCAAAAATACTTTTCTGACAGACATTTTTCACTCCTTTCTTGGCCTGTAGCACGAACTGATTGTAAAAAAACTATTCATCGATTGTCTATCAACCATATTTCTCGTTTTTTATCGCTTTAAAAATCTATCTATTTCCTCTTTTCTTATAAAATGGAAGGTCTGAGCGCTAATGTTTAAATGCTTAAAAAGTATGAACGGGGACTTTGCACATTCTTATTCTTTCAATTCGAAATTTTAAAAACCAGATTCGCTTCAAAATAACGCCTCCTCTCATCTTAAAAAGCGGCCGCCGGGAAAAAATCACCGTACAAAGTTCATAAAACCGACACGTTCTCCTCTGCTGTTTGTGTCACTTTATTGACAAAAAAATAAAACCATCCGCTTGGAATGGTTTACTTCTTTAAATCGGAGAAAAAGCCGACAAGTTTTGTTGCGACACCGACAAACGTTTCAAGAATCGCCTGTCCCCCGGCGACCGACAAAATCAAAATCAACGGGAATATCGCTTTTGGGACAATCAGATACCCGACAGCAATGATCAAAGCGCACCATATCCCTGCACACCAATAGCAATTCAGCAAATAGCCGAAGTTTGATTTCGGCACTTTTTTCGTTTCTACATGCCCTTGTTCATCAACCGTCTGCTTTTTCTTCATAAACGGTTTCCGGATAAACTCCGTGATCTTATCAAAAACAATTAAATGAGTTAACCGGTAACTGGCGAGAATCAGCATCGTAAATGTAAGCCAGGATATATGCTCCATTGCGGGCCTCCAACATGAAAAGTTATCTATAGCTATTTCCCAATTTCTTCTGACTTATTGCTTTTTCCGTCATTTTTTCAGAATGTGATGTAGATCACGATTTTCCTTCGGTGAACCCGTTACATTTAACCCATAGCATAAAAAACACTTCAGGAGGTTTTACAAATGGAAACAGTTTTTGATCAAAACACAAAAACGGGTGATATTGTTACCCATTTTCCAAGAGCCAGCCGGCTGCTGAAAGAATATCGCATCGACTTTTGCTGCGGGGGCAACCGTCCGATCGGTGAAGCGATAAAAGAACAGGATTTAAATGAAGAAGAGATCTTAGCTAGAATCAATACATTATATCAAGAGACAAAAGCATTAAACGCAAAAGAGACGAACTGGAGTGAAGCCCCGTATTCACAGCTGATCGACCATGTGATTCATACGCACCATGCTTACCTGTATGAGGTGCTTCCTGAACTGTCAGGCTTTGTTACAAAAGTATACCGGGTTCACGGCATCCATCATCCGGAGCTCGCCCAGGTCCATCAATTGTTCCATCAGCTGAAAACAGAACTCGAACATCATCTCTTCCAGGAAGAGGAACATATTTTCCCGAAAGTGATGGCTTATGAAGAGACGCGATCAATGGACCGCTTAGCGGAAGCGGTTCAGACGATCGACGTCCTTGAACAAGAGCATGAAGCCGCAGGCAGCATCCTGAAGGAACTGAGAAGAGTGGCCAATGACTATACCCTTCCTGAAGGGGCATGCACAACATATACACTGACTTACTTAAAGCTTGATGAATTGGAAACGGATCTTTTTCAGCACATTCACCTGGAAAACAATATTTTGTTCCCGCGGCTTGAAGCGGAAGCCAATCAATAAAACAAAAAGACAGAGGATTTTACTTCCTCTGTCTTTTTGTTTATCTATTCATCTGAAGCAATGTCTTTAACAGGCAGCGCTTCTCCTTCCCGATGCGTCGGTTTGCGGAGATGGAATAATGCTCTGATGCTGAATACAACCAAAATCACGATTCCGGCTAAAAAGATCGTATCCGGCACCGCCCTCCAAGTCAGCAGCGTTTGCACTGCATCCTGCTGTAAAAACTCAGGCGCCCTTGAGCTCCAGTACCCGTCTTCAAACGCTTTTTTCAATTGAAGAAAACCGACCGGCAGCAAATTGATAAACACCATTCCGAACAGGCCGATGTTCAGCGACCAGCAGGCTATTTTCAGCCATTTATCATTCCATGCTTCTTTTTTGGTGATATTGCGCAGCGTATACAGCCAGACAGCAATGGCAAACATGCCGTACACGCCCATCATCGCCCCGTGCCCGTGGGCAGGTGTCAAAAACTGCCCGTGCTCAAAATAGCTGACGGCAGGCAGGTTGATCAAAAAGCCCAATACCCCTGCACCGACCAGATTCCAGATCGCCGTTGAAATCAAGAACCAGAACGTTGCTTTATACGGGAAGTGATGTCCGCCGTCTTTCATCATCTTGTATTGTTCGTAAGCTTCCAATACAAGCAGGGTAAGCGGGATGACTTCCAGGCATGAAAAGACAGAACCGAGGCCGATCCAGACTTCGGAAGACCCGTTGTAATAGTAATGGTGTCCAATTCCGATGACACCGCTCCCCAGCAGGATCGTCAATTGAAAATAGAGCGTTCTGACAGTCGACTTTTTCGTCACCAGGTTCATTTGCACGAGCAAAAAGCCGATGACCACGACGGCAAAAACTTCAAAAATCCCTTCCACCCAAAGATGGATGATCCACCACCGCCAAAAATCCGACATTGTAATATTAGTGCCGGGATTAAAGAAAAAGGCTGCACCGTAAAACAGCGGAATGGCGATCGAAGAATAAAACAGCAGATGAATCAAACCGCCTTTATCAGACTCCCGCTTGAGGCCGCTCTTAATGCCTCTGAAGACGATAAACAGCCAAATCAGCATGCCGAGTGCAAGAATGACCTGCCAGAAGCGGCCGAGTTCAATATATTCCATTCCTTGGTGACCGAATAAGAACCAGTTGTTTCCTAAAAAGCCCTTTGCTCCGAGCCATTCGCCGGCCATGCTTCCGCCGACAAGGACGATCAGCGCCCAAAACAGAATGTCGACAAGCAGCCCCTGCCTTTTCGGCTCGCGTCCTCCGACAAGCGGCGCCGCATAAATGCCCATGCCGAGCCATGAAGTCGCAATCCAGAAGATCGCCAGCTGGAGGTGAAATCCCTTAGATATGCTGAATGGCAGCAGCTCCCTGATCCAATCGATCCCAAAAAAGCTGTCCGGCTCAATATAATAGTGGGCAAGCAAAGCTCCGAACATCGCCTGAACAAAAAACAGCAGCGACACAACGGCGAAATATTTTCCGGTTTTAACCTGTGAAGCCGTTAGCGGCTGTTTATCCAGATCAAATACCGGAAACGCCCCTTCCTGGTAAGCTTCTTTCATTCCAAGCTTGTAACGGTAAAACACAAATAAAATAATGCCGACAAATAAAATAAGGATGGTGACGCTTGCGCCGCTCCACCAAACGGCGGCGAATGACATCGTGTTGCCGGCATCTTCATCGTACGGCCAGTTGTTCGTATACGTAATGTCGTCGCCCGGCCTTAATGTACTGGAAAGCCATGCCGTCCAAAAGATAAAATCGGAGATCTGCGTGATTTGGTCTTCGCTGTCAACCCACGCCCTGTCACGTTTGGGCATGTGGCTTTCTTTAATTAAACCGGGCTCAAGCCCCCAGCCGTCTCCTTTGGTAAAGACTTTGCGGTAATGATCGCGCACTTGATGCAAGCCATAGACCTGCGCGTCTGTCAGCTTCAATGTATCTGATGCGCGATCATAACGGTTTTTTCTCATTTCGCGGATGACTTGATTCCGGATGATGGACTGCTCTTCATCTGAAAGATGTTTAAAGCGTTTGCCGTATTTCCTTTCCGCCTTAAAATCCTGCATCCCTTCCGTATAGATTTTCAGGGCTTCGGCCGTGTAATCAGGCCCCATATAAGATCCGTGCCCCAAAATCGTTCCATAGTCCATCAGCGCGTATTTTTGAAATACGGCCTGGCCGCCTGAAATGGACGATTTTGTCATGAGCACCTCTCCGTTTGGCCCGGACACTTCAACAGGTCTTGGTGCAAGTCCTTTGAAGATCCAATAGCCTCCTAAAAGCAGCACCGAAAAACTTACGATTAAAGTAAAGACGAGAACAGATTTCAAAAAACCGTTTTTTGATGCTTTTTTAACGGGCACCGTCTTTCTTTGAACTTCCATTGCGGTTCACTCCTTTTTTGATTTTGCATGTCCTAACATACTGGATATGCAGCATACCGGTTGTGAACCAGATCACTTAAATAATGGCGGATTTGTGAACAAAATAAAAAACAGGCTTTCCATCTGTCGTTCAATGGAAAGCCTTAAACTCATGCCTTAATTGCAGCCGTTCAGCCAGTCTGTATCATGAATGAAAATGCCGCTCCTGTCAGCTGTCAGCAGATTTTTCTTTTTCAATTCATTTAATGTGCGGTTAATCGTTTCCCTTGACGTTCCGACCATGTTCGCAAAATCCTGATTGGTAATGGGCAGGCTGATGTAGACCCCTTTTTCTTGAGGAATGCCGTGTTCAGCAGCAAGCTTCATTAATACATGTGTCAAGCGGTGCTGGACGTCTTTTGAGATAAAACCCTGGATCCGCTCTTGCAAATCGAGAATCTTTTTCCCCATGATTTGCATCACTTTTATCGTCATTTCCGGAAATTTCATCAAAAGTTCATTAAAATCGGCGATGCGGATTACGATCAATTCGGTTTCTTGAACGGCTTCGGCTGTTGCCGGGTATGGGGAGCGGTCAAAAAAGCCGACATGGGGAAACATATCCCCGTTTTGCAGAATTGAAATCACTTGTTCATTGCCGTCTTCATCGATTTTAAAGGCTTTAACAAGACCGGATTTGATGAAAAATACCGCTTCCCTCTCTTCCCCTTCCATAAAAACAAACATTCTCGGCTGATAGGTGCGCTTGACCGCGATCTGCTCGATTTGCTTGAACTCTTCATCATTCAGCCCGCTGAAAATCATAAATTGCTTCAGAAACTCCATTGGTCTTTCAATCCCTTCGGTTTTGCTAAAGAAGAGCGGTTTGTCACAGACGGCGCTCCAGTGCAAAGAGCTCTTCTTCAATCGCCGCTGCCTTCTCTTCCATCACTCTGCGGCTGTCCTTCAAGGCCTGATTGTAAAAGTAAGGTCCGAGCTTTTCCTTTACGAATTCGAACATTTGAATCGCCGCAATGTCTCCGACCTCTTCTCCTCTTTCTTCAACATAAAAGCGTTTGATTTCATCGATGATCGCTTGTTTTTCTTCTTGGGTAAGCTTTATAAACATAAAAGCGGCACTCCTTTTTTTATTTCCATGATAAACGATAAAGTCCGCAAATGAACAATTTATTTTTTTACATCCGTTTACTCTCCGTCACTTACCGATATTAAACACGAAACAAGCGACTGACCGTGTGACGTAATTCACAATGTTTTAAAAAGACTTTTTGTAAGATAAACATGCTGATTGATTTATTCATTTTTCCCTTTGAAAGGAGCAAAACCGCAATGGTAAATCGTCAAAAAATACAATTACCGCTGCAGTCATTTAGTTTAGTCGCAGGATTTATGGTTTGGGTATTGATTTCCTCTTTAATGCCCCACATTAAGCAGGACATCGCCCTGACAGAAAGCGAGATATCCCTTGTCACGGCCATTCCGGTCATACTCGGGTCGCTTCTCAGGATTCCGCTGGGCTACTACACGAACAGATTCGGAGCAAGAATCACATTCATGATCAGCTTTTTGCTGCTTCTGTTTCCGGTTTTTTGGATCAGCACAGCCGATTCGCTGTTCGACTTGATCCTTGGCGGATTCTTCCTCGGCATCGGCGGAGCAGTCTTTTCCATCGGGGTCACATCACTGCCGAAATACTACCCTAAAGAAAAGCACGGGTTTGTCAATGGGATCTACGGCGCTGGGAACGTCGGTACAGCGATTACCACGTTTGCCGCTCCTGTTGTGGCAAAGACCGCCGGGTGGGAAAATACGGTGCGGATGTACATCGTGTTAGTCGCCGTATTCGCTTTATTGAACTTTATCCTTGGAGATCGAAAAGAAAGAAAAGTTACGGTATCTGTAAAAGAGCAAATGAAGGCAGTCTACCGAAATCAGACATTATGGTTTTTAAGCTTGTTTTACTTCATTACATTCGGATCTTTTGTCGCGTTTACGATTTATCTTCCGAACTTTCTTGTTAATCACTTCGGGCTCGATCCCGTCGATTCAGGGCTTAGAACCGCCGGATTTATCGCTGTCGCCACTTTTCTGAGACCTGTCGGCGGCTGGCTCGCCGACAAATTCAACCCTTTGAAGCTGTTGATGTATGTATTTGCCGGCTGTACCTTGTCAGGGATTTTATTGGCCTTCTCGCCGAACCTTGGACTTTACGGGTTTGGGGTATTAACCGTTGCCGTTTGCGCCGGCCTCGGAAACGGGATCATCTTTAAGCTCGTGCCGCTTTATTTTTCAAATCAGGCCGGCATCGTCAATGGGATTGTATCAGCGATGGGCGGCTTGGGAGGATTTTTCCCGCCACTCATCCTATCAAGCGTTTTTCAGGTAACCGGCCATTATGCGATCGGCTTCATGGCGCTGTCAGAAGCGGCCCTTGCAAGCTTTGTGATCGTGGTCTGGATGTATTTTCAGGAAGTGAACAAAACATCGTCCAAAACATCATCCAAAACGAAGGTGGACCATTTATAAGCCCTTCCTGCAAAAAGAGCTTGAGCCGATGTGCTCAGGCTTTTTTCAGGACTATATTCATATGTTCACAATATTGTTTATATTTAAAAGGTCACTCTGCCTTATTTAACGTTAAAATAAGAACTGCAAAAGGGGTGACGCTCAATGAACATTTCTGTTAGAAAATCAGACACAGATTTGCTCTCAGACGATCTGCATCACTTGCTGGAATCGATCAGTACGCGACGAAAAATCAGGCAGGACACATTCCTTTTTCAAGAAGGGATGGATGCGGAGGAACTGTATCTTATTCAGTCAGGGCTTGTCCAGATCGGCAAATTGACGTCCGATGGCAAAGAACTGACACTTAGAATGTGCAAAAAAAATGATATTGTCGGGGAGCTTACGCTTTTTACAGAAGATGCGAGATATATGCTGAGCGCAAAGATCCTCTCTGATGGCGAAGTGTTGGTCATCAATAAAGATAGGCTTGAAAAAGAACTCATTCAAAACGGTGCGCTGACGTTTGAGTTTATGAAATGGATGAGCACGCATTTGCGAAAGATTCAATCGAAAATCCGCGACCTTTTGCTGAATGGTAAAAAAGGCGCGCTTTACTCCACCTTGATCCGTCTCGCTAACAGCTACGGCATCACAAGAAGCGACGGGATTCTCATCAATATTGTGCTGACGAACCAGGATCTGGCGAAATTTTGTGCCGCTGCAAGAGAGAGCATCAACCGCATGCTGAGCGACCTCCGGAAGAACGGTGTCATTTCAATTGAGGACTCGGGAAAAATCGTCATCCACAAGCTCAACTATTTAAAACGCGAAATCGACTGTGAAAACTGCCCGCTCGAAATCTGCAATATCGACTGAAAAAGCGAAAACAAACAAGGACATGAAGCACAGTGTCCTTGTTTTTTACGTTTGCAGCAGAAAAACGATCAACACGGCCATAAAGAAACAGGCATTGACCAGCTCAGAGATTCCGATTGTTTTAATCGACAATTTCCTCCCGTGGAAAAACCATGCTCTAAGACTGCTCGGCACTACGCCGATCACCGCCCACTCTGCCCCTGCGGCCAGCGAGACGAACGGCAGGAAAACGTGGTAGCCCCATGAATAAAGTTTAAACCGATTGTTTTTCTTTTCGCGGATCATCGACTTGACATAAAAGGCGCTCCCTGTGAAAAACAAAGCGGATTGGATAAAAACAAACAATGCCTCACCATCAAGCTTCCCCGCTCCCATCCAGAAGCTCGCCAGCCCGCCCGCACTGAAAACAAGGATTGCCGCAATATCATTTAATAGCGCCCTGTCGTTGTTTCTTTTTGCGTAATAAAGATTAATGAGAAAAAGCGGAAACAGCGGCAGACCGAGAAAAACGAGCCGCGGCTCCAACCAGACCGAAATGAGCAGGAAAACGACGGCCGGAATGCCATAGACAAGAACCCATTTTTGATAGTAAACAATATTTTTCTTCTTCACCATCATCGTAGCCGGAAATGCCGCAAGATATAGAAACAGCCATCCGCAGAACAGCGGAATATGCTTTACATCTGCGCCCCCAGCGAACATGCCGAGAATAAACGGGATCACAAGCATCGCCCAGGCGCCGTGCTGCTTCGGTATGAACACTTTCATCACACATCCTCCCTTCTTTTCTATTACATTATAAAAGTTTCGTCCCTCTTAGACAGTGACATTTTGCATACAGGCGTGTGAACTAAATCACTGCGTCCTGCAACCCGGCGCTTTATACTAAAAGCTAATATAGAGAAGGAGGATATACCATGGACCGGTTTGACTACTTATTGTTTCTGAAAAATCTTCCTATGTTTTTCGGGGTGCCCCTCCCGATCATCAAAAAGCTGCTGAAGAACGGTAAGGTGATCGATATCCAGCCGTCTCAGCATTCGCGATCGTTCCTTCATTCGCAATCCGTCTATTTTGTTTTAAAAGGAGAAGTGCATTTTTCTGACCGAAGGCTTCCGGAAGAATCACGGACGATCGCCGAGTGGGAAAAAGGCGATGTTTTTCCTATCGATCAAAAAGGCGAGCCTTTCTTATCTCCGTTTATTTCAGTCAACACTGCCTCTGAAACCGCCGTACTTGAAATACCGTTTCATAATTTCAAAAAAATGATGACTTATAACCGCCAATTACAGACGAACTTTCTCATGTTGCTTCAGCAGAATTTATTTTTTTCCTACCAGCTTTTTTTGCGTTACCTCAACTCCTCCGCAGAAGACGACGCGTGAGAAGGGCCTCTCCCCTTCTTTCTCTTCTTTTCTCCAAATGTGATCTACTTAACTTTTTTTCTCTTACATTTCCGCTACGATACAGATGAATGCAAACGAAAGGACAGATGCAAGATGATACATTGCGATTTCGACAAGTCTCCGTTTATCGTCATTTGGGAGCTGACAAGGGCTTGCGAGCTCAAGTGCCTTCATTGCCGGGCATCGGCTCAAAATAAACGCGATCCGCGGGAGCTTTCCCTGAAAGAGGGAAAAGATTTAATCGATCAAATTCATGCGATGGACAATCCGCTCCTCGTGCTGACAGGGGGTGACCCTTTAATGAGAGACGACGTATTCGCCATTATTGAGTATGCCGTCCAAAAAGGGGTTCGCGTCTCCATGACCCCGAGTGCCACACCGAATGTTACAAGAGAAGCGATTCAATCAGCAAAAGAAATCGGCTTATCCCGATGGGCGTTCAGCTTGGATGGCCCGACCCGGGAGATTCATGATCATTTTCGAGGAACAGACGGTTCCTTTGACCTGACCATGAAAGCGATTCGCTACATCCATGAATGTCAGCTGCCTCTGCAGATTAATACCGTCATATCCGCTTATAACATCGATTACCTGGATGAAATGGCAAAGCTGATCGAAGAATTGAACTGCGTATTATGGAGTGTGTTTTTTCTCGTCCCGACAGGCCGCGCGAAGCGGGAAGATATGATTTCTCCGGTGGACCATGAAAAAGTCTTTCTCTGGCTCAGCCGTTTGGCAAAAGAAGCGCCTTTTGACATCAAAACGACAGCAGCCCAGCACTACCGGCGGGTTGTCATTCAGCAAAAAATGCGGGAAGCAAAAGACCCCAACATGAAAATCCGCTATGAACACGCATTGCAGAAAGGGAAAATGGATGTGATCGGGGGATTGGGCCGGGCCCCGAAAGGTGTGAACGATGGCAACGGGTTCATGTTTATCTCCCATATCGGTGATGTCTATCCAAGCGGACTCCTGCCGATTAAAGCCGGAAACATTCGCGAACAGCCGCTGGCTGAGATTTATCGCGAATCACCGATCTTTAAGGATTTGCGAAATCCGGACGGATTTAAAGGGAAATGCGGCGTCTGTGAATTCCACCATGTGTGCGGCGGTTCGCGCTCGCGCGCCTATGCTCTGACGGGCGATTATCTGGAAAGCGACCCGAGCTGTATTTATATTCCGAAGGCTTTGCGCTGAAAAATGTGATGTACGTCACATTTTTTTCGGCATAGTTGTATTACGGTATAGATGAGAATGATCATCACTATCAAAGGATGTGATCCCTCTGCATAAAAAAATTGATTTGAATGATTCCGTATACGAACTTTGCACATTGCATCCTGAACTAAAAGCCGTGATGAAGGAAGCCGGGTTTAAAAACATAACAAAGCCCGGCATGCTGGAAACAGCCGGGCGCATTATGACGATTCCAAAAGGCGCACGAATGATGCAAATCGAATGGTCCCATGTCTTAGACATATTGAAAGCACACGGATTTGACCCCGTTTGGAAAGGAGAAAAACAATGAGCGAAATCATTAACAACCGGGAAACACAGCAAGGTCTGCCTGAGGAAAAAAAGCAGCTTCTGAAAGAGATCATCATCGACCTTCATAAAGGAAAACCGCTTGCCGACGTCAAAAAACGGTTTGAAAAGGCATTCGGTTCAGTCAATGCCGAAGAAATCGCTCAGCTGGAACAGGCGTTAATGAAGGAAGAAGGCATTACACCTGAAGAAATCCAGGAGCTCTGTTCCGTTCACGCCGCTGTGTTTAAAGGATCGATTGAAGACATTCACCGCGCTGACGCCGACAAGCAGCCGGGCCATCCCGTTCATACATTTATGAAAGAAAATAAAGAAATCGACCTCCTTTTGAACTTTAAAATGCAGCTTCATTTGGAACGCTTCGAAAAAGAAGATCATCACGACAACATTCTCAAACTGCTCGCAGACTTAAACTTGCTCGCTGACGTCGACAAACATTACAGCAGAAAAGAAAATCTTCTGTTCCCCTATTTAGAAAAGTACGGAATTACAGGGCCCAGCCAAGTGATGTGGGCTGTCGACGATTTTATCCGCAAGAGCATTAAAGAAGTGAAGCGTTTGTTAGAGGAATATACGCCGGACAAAAAAGATGAGGTCATCCGTGAACTCACGTTTATCATTCAAGAAGGCACGGAAATGATTTATAAAGAAGAAAATATCCTCTTGCCGATGGCGCTCAGAACGCTGACAGAAGATGAATGGCTGAAAATCGCAGCTGAAAGCGACGAGATCGGATATTGCCTGACTGCTCCGGAAACGGTGTGGAAGCCTGAACGCCATCAGCTCAAAACAAGCGAAGAGGCGGCTGACGGATATGTGAGGCTCCCTACAGGTATTCTGTCCGTGGTTCAGCTTGAGCACATGATGAACCATCTTCCGGTCGATATCACCTTCATCGATGAAAACGATGTCGTCCGCTATTTTTCACACGGAAAGGAACGGATTTTCGCCCGGACAAAAGCCGTAATCGGCCGGACCGTCCAAAACTGCCATCCGCCGGCAAGCGTCCACATCGTCAACAAACTTCTTGACGACTTTAAATCAGGCAAAAAAGACGTTGAAGATTTTTGGATCAAATTTAAAGACAAATACGTGTTCATTCGCTATTTTGCCGTACGCGATGAAAACGGCCGCTATATCGGCACTTTGGAATTCACCCAGAACATCGCCCCGATTCAGGAGATTACCGGGGAAAAGAGAATAATGAACACGAGCGATTGAACCATTCGACAGCCCGCTTCCATGCAGGCTGTTTTTTTGTCCTCCCTTTTCCCCTCCTAAAAATGTGACAAATTTGTGAAAAACCGAAACCATGTGACAAATTTAACAAGGTGCAGCGCCTCCTCCATATATAGTGAGGGTAGCATCAATGACTCAGAAGGAGTGAACCAGCAATGAAAAAAAAGAAAAAGAGTCCCATTTTCAGGAGATTAAATTATTTCTCCCCTATTGAACACCATTCTAATCAACACAGCCAAACCACTTATGAAGACCGGGATTGGGAAGATGTATACAGAAATAGATGGCAGCATGATAAAGTGGTTCGCTCTACCCATGGAGTGAACTGTACAGGATCCTGCAGCTGGAATATCTACGTCAAAAACGGGATCGTCACATGGGAAGGGCAGCGACTCGATTACCCTTCGACAGGCCCTGATATGCCGGACTTTGAACCGCGCGGCTGTCCGCGGGGAGCCAGCTTTTCCTGGTATATATACAGCCCGCTCCGCGTGAAATACCCGTATGTACGCGGTGTGCTGATCCAGATGTGGCGCGAGGCGCTAAACAGCAGCAAAAATCCGCTGGAAGCATGGAAATCGATTGTCGAAAACCCTGAAAAAGCGAAAGCCTATAAACAGGCGCGCGGAAAAGGCGGATTTGTCCGCGCCGAATGGAGCGAAGTGCTGAAGCTGATTTCGGCTTCCCTTCTGTACACCATTGCCAAATACGGTCCTGACCGCAATGTCGGTTTCTCGCCGATTCCGGCCATGTCGATGCTCAGCCATGCAGCAGGGTCACGCTTTATGTCCCTGATCGGCGGGCCGATGCTGAGCTTCTATGACTGGTATGCCGACCTCCCCCCTGCTTCACCGCAAATTTGGGGAGATCAAACCGACGTTCCGGAAAGCAGCGATTGGTACAATTCAGGCTACATCATGACATGGGGTTCTAATGTTCCGCTTACCAGAACGCCTGACGCTCACTTTTTAGCCGAAGCCCGCTATAAAGGAGCAAAAGTGATTTCGATCAGTCCGGACTTTGCCGAGTCCTCAAAGTTTTCCGATGATTGGCTGAGCATCAGACAAGGCACGGACGGCGCACTGGCCATGGCGATGGGCCATGTCATTCTGCAAGACTTTTATGTCAATCAGAAGACGGAACGTTTTATTGATTATGCAAAACAATATACCGATTTCCCGTTTTTGGTGACTTTGAAAGAGGAAAACGGAACGTTCACAGCAGGCCGCTTCCTCCACGCTAAAGATATCGGGCGTGCGACAGAGCATGAAGAGTGGAAGCCTGCCGTTTGGGATGAAGACACAGATGGATTTGCAATTCCGCAGGGCACGATGGGCTCCCGCTGGGACGGCCAAGGAAAATGGAACTTGCGCATGGTTGATGAGGATTCAGAAAAACCGATCACACCTCGGCTTTCCATGCTTGGACATGAAGATATGATCGGCTCGGTCAACATTCCTTACTTCTCACATGAAGGCAATAAAGTGCTTGAAAGACCGCTTCCGATCAAAAAAGTCATCCTGGACGGCGAGGAAGTCTTTGTTTCCACCGTTTTCGACCTGACTCTCGCCAACTATGGCGTCAACCGAGGAATCGGCGGACAGACGCCGGCATCATTTGATGATCCTGAACCGTTTACACCGGCTTGGCAAGAGCCGATTACTGGCATTAAAAGTGAAATGGTGATCAAGATCGCAAGGGAATTCGCGCAAAATGCGATTGACACAGAGGGCCGCTCAATGATCATTGTCGGCGCCGGGATTAACCATTGGTTCAATTCAGACACCATTTACAGAGCTGTGCTAAACCTTGTGCTTCTCGTCGGAGCCCAAGGGGTTAACGGAGGCGGCTGGGCCCACTATGTCGGCCAGGAAAAACTCCGACCGGCCGAAGGATGGCAGACAATCGCGATGGCCAAAGACTGGGGAGGCCCTGCCAAACTGCAAAACGGCACATCATTTTTCTACTTCGCTACCGACCAGTGGCGCTATGAAGATCAGGAAATCAGCGGGCTCGCTTCCCCAATCGCAAAAACATCGCGCTACAAGCACCATGCTGATTACAATGTGCTGGCGGCAAGACTCGGCTGGCTTCCATCGTATCCGACGTTTGAGAAAAACGGCATCGACTTGTATAAAGAAGCAGAAAAAGCAGGCGCTGAGAACGCTCAGCAAGTCGGAAGCTATATTGCCAGACAGCTTGAGGAGAAAAAGCTCAAGTTTTCGATTGAAGATCCTGACAATGAAAAGAACTTCCCGAGAAATCTATTTGTCTGGAGAGCTAATTTAATCTCGAGCTCCGGCAAAGGTCATGAATATTTTCTGAAGCACTTGCTCGGCACGACAAACGGACTGATGAACGATGATCAGGACAGCATCCGTCCTGAAGAAATCACATGGCGTGATAAAGCGCCTGAAGGCAAACTCGACTTACTGGTCAATCTCGATTTCCGGATGGCGGGAACAGCCCTTTATTCAGACATCGTGCTCCCTGCTGCCACCTGGTACGAAAAACACGATCTCAGCAGCACGGATATGCATCCGTTCATCCACCCGTTTAACCCGGCAATCAGCGCGCCGTGGGAAGCGAAGTCTGACTGGGATATTTTTAAAGCGTTGGCAAAAGCGGTTTCCGACCTGGCTGAAGAAGTGGACATGGAACCTGTAAAAGAGGCTGTTGCGACTCCTCTCCTCCATGACACTCCACAAGAAATGGCGCAGCCGCTCGGGAAAATCAAAGATTGGAGCAAAGGCGACTGCCCTGCCGTTCCAGGCAAAACAATGCCGCAAATTCACGTCGTGGAACGGGATTACAAGCAGATTTTCAATAAGATGACATCGCTCGGGCCGAATGTTGTCAAACAGCCGTTTGGTACGAAAGGTATGAACTGGTCTGTTGAAGCGGAATATGATTCTCTCAAAAAAACGCTCGGCGTCGTAAAAGACGATACGATCGCCAAAGGCTGTCCTGACATCAGTGATGCAAGACAAGCTGCTGAAGCGGTATTGACCCTCTCTTCCACTTCAAACGGGAAAGTAGCCGTTAAAGCGTGGGAATCGCTTGAAAAAATAACGAATCTGGAGTTGAAAGATTTAGCTGAAGAACGGGAAGAGGAATGCTTCACATTTGAGCAAATTTCGGCTCAGCCGAAAACGGTGATCACCTCCCCTGCTTTCAGCGGTTCTGAAAAAGGCGGACGGCGCTATTCTCCGTTTACGACGAACGTTGAAAAACTGATTCCGTGGAGAACGCTAACCGGCAGACAGTCTTTTTACCTTGATCATGAAATGATGACAGAATTCGGCGAAAACATGGCGACATTCAAGCCGATTCTGATCCACCGCCCTTTCTTGAACAAGCGTCCGGATCAGGAAGGAAAAGAAATCGTTTTAAACTACTTAACACCGCATAATAAATGGTCGGTTCACAGCATGTATTTTGATTCCCTGCCGATGCTTACCCTTTTCAGAGGCGGGCCGACAGTCTGGATGAATAAAGACGATGCGGAAGAAACCGACATTCAGGACAACGACTGGATCGAGTGCTTTAACCGAAACGGAGTCGTCGTCGCACGGGCCGTGACATCACACCGGATTCCAAAAGGAATGGCGTTTATGCACCATGCCCAAGACCGGCATATCAATGTGCCGGGAACAAAGCTGACGAATAACCGCGGTGGAACCCATAACAGCCCGACCCGCATCCATGTCAAGCCGACGCAGATGATCGGAGGCTACGGACAGCTCAGCTACGGATTCAACTACTACGGGCCGACAGGAAATCAGCGCGACCTCAATGTCGTGATCAGAAAATTGAAGGAGGTCGATTGGCTTGAAGATTAAAGCGCAAATCGGAATGGTAATGAACCTTGATAAATGCATCGGCTGCCATACATGCAGCGTCACATGCAAAAACACTTGGACAAACCGTTCCGGTGCAGAATATATGTACTTCAACAACGTCGAAACAAAACCGGGCATCGGCTACCCTAAACAATGGGAGGACCAGGATAAATACAGAGGCGGCTGGGAGCTGAAAAAAGGCAAGCTCCAGCTCAAATCGGGCGCCAAAACAACGCGGCTCATGAATTTATTCTACAACCCGTATCAGCCGACAATCGATGACTACTATGAACCTTGGAACTATGATTATGAAACGCTGACAAACAGTCCGGAGAAAAAACACCAGCCTGTTGCAAGGCCGAAGTCTTCCATTACGGGAGACTTCATGAACCTTGAATGGGGTCCGAACTGGGAAGACGATCTTGCCGGCGGCCACATTACAGGCCTTCAAGATCCAAACGTCAAAAAAATGGAAGAATCGATCAAGACTGAATTTGAAGACGTCTTTATGATGTATCTGCCAAGGATATGCGAACACTGCATCAATCCTTCCTGCGTCTCCTCCTGTCCTTCGGGAGCGATGTACAAACGCGAAGAAGACGGGATCGTTCTCGTCGATCAAAATGCGTGCCGCTCATGGAGACACTGTGTATCATCATGTCCTTATAAAAAAGTGTATTTCAACTGGCAGACAAACAAGGCGGAAAAATGCACATTGTGCTTCCCTCGTCTTGAGGCAGGACTGCCGACAATCTGCTCTGAAACATGCGTCGGCAGAATCCGCTATCTCGGAGTCATGCTTTATGACGCAGATAAAGTCGAAGAAGCGGCTTCAGCCGAAAATGAAAAAGATTTATATCACTCACAGCTGGAGATTTTCCTTGACCCGAATGATCCCGCTGTCGCAGAAGAAGCAAAAGCTCAAGGCATTCCGCTTGAATGGATCGAAGCAGCGCAAAAATCTCCGATCTACAAAATGATCATCGATTGGAAAATCGCTTTGCCGCTGCATCCTGAATACCGGACATTGCCGATGGTATGGTACATTCCTCCGCTCAGTCCGATTATGAATATGTTTGAAGGAAAAGGAACGGCCCAATCAGCGGAAGATATCTTCCCGGCCATTGATGAAATGCGGATTCCGATCGAATATTTGGCCAATTTGCTGACTGCCGGTGATACGCACCATATTAGAACGACATTGAAGAAAATGTCTGTGATGCGTATGTACATGCGAGCGACCCAAACGAACAAACAGATCGATTCAGCTTTGATTCAAGATACCGGATTGACTGAAGAGCAGATTGAAGATATGTACCGTCTGCTTGCGATCGCCAAATATGATGACCGATTTGTCATCCCGCAAACCCATCGCGAAGAAGTCGCGGATCTGTACATGGAACAAGGAAGCTGCGGATTATCATTTGCCGGAGGACCCGGCTCTTGCCAAAACATATAACACTGGAGGGAAGCTTCATGGATGGAACAGACAAACAAACCGTTTTTGCCGCTCTTTCTTACCTCCTCTCCTACCCTGATGAAGAGTGGAGAAAAGAATGTTCCGAATGGCAGCAGATCATCGGCGAAATCGAGCATGAAGCGCTGAAAGGGCATCTGCTTGCCTTCTTGGAAAGCGCGGCTTCCTATTCGTCTGAAGAATTGATCGAAACATACGTATATACGTTTGATTTCGGTAAAAAAACGAACCTTTATGTCACCTATTTCAACTCCGGCGAACAAAGGGAGCGCGGAATTGAATTGCTGCAGCTGAAAGATCTGTATCAGCAGTCCGGTTTTCAGCCGACAGACAAAGAACTGCCGGATTATCTGCCGCTCATGCTTGAATTTGCTGCAGTCGCCGATCGTGAAAAAGCTGCGGCTGTTTTCCAAAAATACGCAGCAAACCTGGAAGAATTGGGATTGCAGCTTTCAGAAAATGAAAGCATCTATACACCGTTATTGGACGGATTAATGATGATTTTAGAGGAAATTGGTGTTGAAAGGAATGTACAGCCATGATCGAACAAATACTGTGGGTCATCCTCCCCTACATCGTCATCACCATTTTTATCGGAGGGCATATATACCGCTATCAACATGATCAGTTTGGCTGGACGGCCAAATCAAGCGAGATGCTCGAAAAGAAAAAACTGGCGCTTGGCAGCAGTCTTTTTCACTGGGGAATCTTCTTTGTCATCGGCGGGCATGTGATGGGAATTTTAATTCCGGAAAGCCTTTATCAGGCGCTCGGCGTTTCAGAGCATATGTACCATAAAATCGCGATCGGTTTCGGACTGCCCGCAGGCATCGCCGCGCTGTCAGGGCTTCTCATATTGACCTACCGCCGATTTACGGACAAACGGATTCGAAAAACGAGCTCTGCCGGTGATTTAATCACGCTGGTCGCTTTGTTATTCGTGATGACGACAGGGCTTGCAGCAACCTTCTTGAACATCGATTCAAAAGGATTCGACTACAGGACAACAATCAGCCCTTGGTTTCGCAATATTTTCTTATTCAAGCCGGATGCCGGGCTAATGGCGAACGTGCCTCTCTGGTTTAAGCTTCACATTATTATGGGCTACGTCATTTTCATCGTCTGGCCGTTCACTCGGCTCGTCCACGTATTCAGCATGCCGCTAAAATATTTGACAAGAAGCTATGTTGTTTACCGGAAACGGGCGCCCCGCAAAAGCATGTAAACATTTTCCCTAAAGCTAAAACGGCTTTAGGGATTTTTTCTCCATAGGCAAGCTACCCATATACCCAATCAATCATACGATAAAGCAAACCATCAGAAAGGAGCGTTTTTATTGTATCCATACGATCCTTCACTATATGATCCGTATCGCCAGCAATTTCCGCCGGGTCCGCCTCCGGGAGCAGGAGGACAGCAGCAACAGCAGCTACTTCCCCCGCCGCCGAGCCAATTTCCGCAAGACACCGGCCCTTCGGTATTTGCCGTTGATCCTGGCGGAATCAGAAGATGCCTGTTTAAATACACGTTCATCCGCTTAAGAAACGGCAGCCGCTTTTGGTTCTTCCCGGTTTTCGTCGGACGTTATTCAATTGCCGGCTACCGCTGGAGGCCGCGTCAATTCCGCTGGATTTACTTTGGTGTTGACTTGAACGAAATCACTTCTTTCAGCTGTCAGTAAAAATAAGAAAAAGGCGCCCCAAGGACGCCTTTTTTAATATGGTTTATTTCGATTGCAATGTTTCCTTCTCGTCTTCCCAAGCCTCCGTGTTTTTCAGACCTGGAATCGAACTTGCCTTAAAGACAGGGTTCTTTCCTGCTTTGCGCTGTTCAGTATAGTCTTTCAGCACTTTCGCAGCAATTCCGGAAAGAAGCAGAATCGCAATCAGGTTAATGATCGCCATTAATCCCATAAATAAATCCGCCATGTCCCACACAAGCTGGAAACCGGATACAGATCCGAAGATAACCATTGCAACAACGGCTGTACGGTAAACAGCAAGCGCCGTCTTGCTCTTTTTAATAAATTCAATGTTCGTCTCACCATAATAGTAGTTTCCGACGATCGAGCTGAAAGCGAACAGGAAAATCGCCACTGCGACAAATGCAGGCGCCCAGCTTCCAATGTGATGCTGCATGGCTGCTTGTGTAATCTGAATGCCGTCAAGCTCTTTACCCGGCGTCAGATTGAACAGCAGGATCATAAAGGCTGTCGCACTGCAGATGACCATCGTATCAAAGAATACGCCAAGCGTTTGGATAAAACCTTGCTTCGCGGGATGAGAGACATTGGCAGTCGCCGCTGCGTTCGGCGCACTTCCCATTCCGGCTTCGTTTGAAAACAAACCGCGCTTCGCACCGATAATAATGATGCTGCCGAGCGTACCACCTGCAATCTGCTCGATCCCGAAGGCATCTTTCACAATCATTGCGAAAACGGCCGGTATTTGAGAGATATTCGTCAGCACGACAAATAAAGCCAGTGCAAGATAGATGACCGCCATAACCGGGACGATCAATTGCGTAACTGTGACCACGCGTTTCAAACCGCCGAAAATGATAAATCCGGTCAATACCGCCAAAATAATGCCGACCGTTGTTTTATCAAGGTTGAAAGCCCCTTGCATCGAACCGACGATCGTGTTGGCTTGAACCGCATTAAAGATCAATCCGAATGTAATCGTAATTAAAACGGCAAAGATAATCCCCATCCATCTGGCGCCCAGCGCTTTTTCCATGTAATAAGCAGGGCCCCCTCTGAAATGATCGCCGTCTTTGACCTTGTAGACTTGAGCCAGCGTACTCTCCACAAAGCTGGAAGCCATTCCGACAAGCGCGACGACCCACATCCAAAAGACCGCTCCCGGTCCGCCTGTTGCAACAGCAAGCGCCACACCGGTCAGGTTCCCCGTGCCGACACGCGAAGCGGCGGAAATAAAGAAAGCCTGTAAAGACGAGACGCCTTTTCCTTTCTCCTCCTTTTGTCCGACAATACGAAACATCTCGATGAAATAGCGGAATTGAACGAATTTCAATTTAAACGTAAAGAACAGGCCTATTCCTATTAATATATAGACTAAATAAGTCCAAATAAAACCGCTCGGGACATTAATGATTTCGCTTAAAATTTCTTCCATAGCACCCTCCTGAAACAAACGAATTTTGTTTTGATGTTAAGTTTTCTAACATGATAGGATTATATCATAATAATGACGCAAGAAAAACTAGATAGAATTTTCTGTTTTTTAAACATAAAGGCTGATGGCATCATTATTACTTTAGACCCAATGCTCATTATAGCAGAGTATCATCTTTATTCATACATAAAAATGCGCTTTCATTCCGAATGCGCTGCGAAAAAATTAATGTTGTCAATAAATATTCGCAAACTGTCACAAAATAATCATCTTTTATTATATAATGAAATATGCTAAGATGATGAGATACTAAGGGGATGAGATCAAATGAAAAAGACATTTTTTCTGCAACTGTCCATATTCTTTTTAGTCATTGCGAGCCTTCATTCGTTCTCAATGCCCCAGATGCCGACAAATCACCATGCGCAAAAAGCCGCTGTTTCAGGAGACGAACTTCATGAACTGACAGCCGGCAAATATGGTGAAGAAAAGGCGAAATCATCATGGAATTCACCCGGTTTCGGAGCTGAATCCATCCTTCTCTTAATCTTAGCTGCCGCTTCCGGCCAAGCGTTCATAATGAACAGGCGGAAAGAGCATCTGAAGGCATTTATGCTCGCGGTGTTCTATCACTCTTCTTATTTCGATAAAGCGCATGTTTTAAAACCATAACCATACGAAAAAAACGGGAGGTTTTAACATGTTATATATCATAAGAATGGTGATTATCGGACTATTTTCATTGACAGCAATCAATTTGTTTGTTTTTCAAGGAATTGAATTCATGCACGCGATTACCGATCTTTTCAATCGCCAGGACAGCTGAATTTGAAGCGATCTAAAAAAGCTAGACAATAACATTTTATGAAACAGTTTGATTGGCATGAGTCCGGCATTGTTCGGTCTCATGCCTTTTCATTTGGTCTTCCTCCGTCTTTAAAAGCGGAACATTTCCATTCATAGTCTTACATACAGTTTTTCAGCCTCCTTCAAAAACTATTAAATTTTTTCGAAAAATTTTAAACATCTTTTCAACAAATGCCGCGGCTTTATTTCAAATCTACAAATATATAAGATATAATATCCCTGTACCAATTAAATACCAATTACTTATAGAAAGAAGATGTTCATATGAGTAAAGTATCTGGAAAAATTGCTTTTGTTACTGGCGGAGGCCAAGGAATTGGGGAAGCAATCTGCAAACGCTTGGCAGAAGACGGATTCGCTGTTGCAGTTGCCGATTATAATGTAGAAACTGCAACACAAGTTGCTGAGGACATTAACAAACTGAACGGTAAAGCAATCGCGGTTAAAGTGGATGTCGCTGATCGTGATGATGTTTTTAAAGCTGTCGATGAAACGGTAAAACGCCTTGGCGGTCTTGA
Source organism: Bacillus haynesii (assembly GCF_001969855.1). GTDB lineage: Bacteria > Bacillota > Bacilli > Bacillales > Bacillaceae > Bacillus > Bacillus haynesii. The sequence continues at coordinate 35,033 of NZ_MRBL01000020.1, read as the reverse complement.
TGTGGTGATCAACAATGCAGGTCTTGGACCAACCACACCTATTGAAAGCATTACATATGAAGATTATCGGAAAGTCTATGATGTCAACGTTGGTGGTACTTATTGGGGAATACAAGCAGCTGTAAAAGCCTTTAAAGAGCTTGGACACGGCGGAAAAATCATTAATGCTTCTTCTCAAGCCGGTCAAGTCGGCAACCCGGGCTTAGCGGTTTACGGCGGAACAAAGTTCGCTGTTCGCGGGATTACCCAAACTGCGGCAAAAGATCTAGCTGAATTCGGTATTACTGTAAACGCCTTTTGTCCGGGTATCGTTAAAACTCCTATGATGATGGGGATTGCACAGCAAACCGCTGATGAAGCGGGCAAGCCGTTTGAATGGGGCATGGAACAATTCGCTAAAAATATTGCATTAAAACGTTTATCCGAGCCGGAAGATGTAGCAGCATGCGTTTCTTACCTTGCAGGGCCAGATTCAGATTATATGACCGGCCAGTCTCTTATCATTGATGGCGGAATGGTGTTTAATTAAGTTTAAAATAATCCTAAATATGGAGAGCGGAGTTTTCCACCTCCATATTTAGGATTGAATAACAAGCTATATAGCATGGCTTAACCGTGTTCAGCTGAGAATATGAAACGGTCACGGTTCGTCCAACCACACCCTGTCTCAGGATTCACATTTAAACATTTTGACCAAGGAACGTAAGCCGTTGGTGCCTCAGCCATTGGCAAACCTGAGTATCCCGAATTTGCTTTTTGAATCGCATCAATACCGCGTTTACTGCCAATATGTTTACGATCTTTTGAAACCCCTGTTTCAAGATGCACTAGTGCGAGGATTTCCCCTGCGATAAGCGGCACCCAAGTTATCTTCTTTGAATTCTACTCAAAGTCTCATAGGTTTAATTTACGCGCTTTTTCCGTCTACTCGTTTATTTTCTCCATTTTTTTCAATTTCCTCCAAACTGCGACCTCGAGTCTCAGGGACGCGTGTCCGGATAAATACAACTCCAAGTAAACAAATCACACCAAAGATTGCAAACACAGCTTCTTGAGACATCGAAGCGGTCATAATAGGAAATAGCAATCCAACCAAGAAAGAACCAATCCAGTTAAATGATGAAGCTAAACCAGACGCACGCCCGCGAATGACCAGCGGGAAAATTTCTCCAACTATGACCCAAGTTAAAGGAGCCCATGTGAATGAATAAAGTGCTACATAGATACTTAAAAAGACAACCATCATCATCGGATTCGCATTAGGAATTAATATATTCAATATTGCCGGCAAAATAAAGGACAGCCCCATAATTGTTCCGCCTACTGTTAATAAAGTACGGCGATTAAATTTATCAGCAATCATGATGAATAGTAATGAACCTAGCACGAGAATAACTCCCTGAATAATCGGCCACATCAACGCTGAACTTGCTGCATTCCCTGTTGCTTTTTCTACAATCAAAGGAATGTAATAAAAAATTGCGTTTGCACCCTGGAATTGTTGAAAAGCAGCAACACCCACACCGGCAATTAATAAAAAACGATATTTATTGCTTAAGAGTGTAGCCCATGATGCTTTTTGATTTGCCTTTGCCTCCTCTCTGGCAGTTTCTTGAATTTGTGTGATTTCAGAATCAATCTCTCCTTTGTTAGAGCGAATATAGCTCAACACCTTGCGAGCTTCATCAATTTTATTGTTCTTGATTAAAAAACGTGGTGATTCGGGTAACTTTAACATTCCAACATATAAGATCAAAGCAGGTACGGCAGCCAAACCAAGCATCAACCGCCATGCCATTGTTTCCGGCAAATCTTTCAATAGAAAATCAACAATGTAAGAAAGCAACATTCCAGAACAAATCATTGTTTGATTAATTCCTGACAGCCGTCCACGTAAACGTGCAGGCGCCATTTCCGACATATAGGCTGGGACCAATGCAGAAGCGGCACCAACGGCCAATCCCAATAAAACCCGAGAAACAATCAAAAATAGTATCCCATTATGAGGTGCTATTCCTGACAAAATGGATCCAACAACAAAAATGATAGCGGAAATTAAAATCATTTTGCGCCGTCCCAAACGATCAGAAAGTTGTCCGGCCAGGGCGCCTCCAAAAATAGCGCCTAACATGACTGAAGAGGTAATCCATCCAATAACCCCGGCGTTGTCTTGAAGGTTCCAGTCATGTTGCAGAAAAGGCAAAGCACCCGTCATAACGCCGATATCATAACCGAAAAGAATGCCTGCAAAAGCCCCGAAAAAGTAAATGAAGCCACTTGAGATTTTCTTTTCATTAACCATTAAAGTTCCCTCCTCAAGGTAGAAATGAAATTGTGTAAAAATCCCACCACTAAAATATTGATGGCTTTTCAAGAAATCATAAAAGCGTTTTCAAACTGCAAATACTGCTAGGATATTATTTGTTGGGATTTCTCCGTAAATCTCATGGTTTCATTCGCCTATTATTAAACGCTTTCAATTTTTCCTGAAATCGCGATAACGCTTACAAAATCATGAATATTTTGAAATCTGATATACCTATTTTTCACCTCCAAGGAAGCAGAACCCCCTCGGAGGTTAGAGACATTACTTAATCACTACATATTCCAAGTCAACGAGCTTTGCATAAGTGATCATTTGGTCTGTTGTTAAATTTAATGAAACGACTGTATGGTGACCGCCGCCATTCTCAAGCCATGCTTTCACTCCATCTTGGAAGTTAGGCTTCACTTCCCAAAGTACCCGTGCCACTGGAAGGTTTGGTGCTGGAACAGTTGGTTCAAATGCAGAAACTTCGTTAATCAACAGTTTGTAGTGTGTACCAAAGTCTGCCATTGAAACAACCACACCATCTCCTGCTTTTCCATCGAACACTAGGCGTGCTGGGTCTTCACGATCACCAATACCTAATGGAGATACGATAATTTTTGGTTTGTTACTTGCTAAAGATGGGTCAACTTCAAGCATATGTGATTGAAGGATTGATTCTTGACCGGCAGCTAATTCATATGTGTAATCTTCCATAAAACCAGTTGATTGGTTACGGCTCATCACTTTGAGCAAGCGATCGAGCGCTGCGGTTTTCCAATCTCCTTCACCAGCAAAGCCATATCCTTGCGCCATCAAACGTTGGACGGCAAGACCCGGAAGCTGTTTCATTCCATATAAATCTTCAAAGTTAGTTGTGAAAGCATTGTAACCACCATCATCCAGGAAACGTTTAATAGCGATTTCATAGCTTGCTTGTACTTTTACGCTCTTCTCCCAATCTTCCCGACTGTAAGTGCCATAATCAAATTCATAAAGGTCTGCGTATTCTGCAAACAAATGATTAATTTCTTCATCTGTAACCGCATTCACGTATTGAACAAGATCACCAATGCCAAAGTAATCAACTGTCCAGCCAAATTGAATTTGCGCTTCAATCTTATCTCCTTCAGTAACAGCAACGTTACGCATGTTGTCACCAAATCGAGCGACCTTGATGTTGAAGCTTTCGTTATAAGCAACCGCTACGTCCATCCATTCTGCAATTTGCTGTTGCACTTCAGGGCGCTCCCAATAACCTACGACAACTTTATTTTGTTTTTTCAAACGGGCATTGATAAAACCGTATTCACGGTCACCATGAGCAGATTGGTTGAGGTTCATAAAGTCCATGTCAATCGTTGTCCATGGAATACTTTCATTAAATTGTGTCGCTAAATGAAGTAATGGTTTTTGCAATAATTTTGTTCCGCGAATCCACATTTTCGCAGGTGAGAAAGTATGCATCCAAGTGATAACACCGGCAACTTCATCACGATAATTTACTTCTTTCATGATGCTTGTGATTTTATCTGCATTAACAGCTAAATCTTGCAATACAAGCGGGTATGGCAAAACAGCGCTTTCATTTAATGCATCGGTCATGGCTTGCGCGTGCGCTCTGACTTCTGCTAACGCTTCTTCCCCATAAAGATGTTGTGAACCTACGACAAACCAAAATTCTTTTTTCCCTGTTGTTAACATCATAACCCTCTTTTCTTAAATTAATGTGATAATTAATAGTTTGATAGAATTGATATTACTTTTGACCATAATAAGCATTTTTACCGTGTTTCCGTAAATAATGTTTATCTAAAATACGTTGTGGTAATTCTTTTGCAAAAAGATTTAATTCTCGTGTAAATAAATTCATTTTCGCAACTTCCTCCAACACCACACTATTCAATACTGCTGATTTTACATCTTTTCCCCAAGTAAATGGACCATGACCATGAAGTAAGACACCAGGAACAGCTAAAATATCTAACCCACGCTCTTCAAATGTTTCGATAATCACATGACCTGTTTCTGCTTCGTAACCACGATCAATCTCCTCTTGTGTCAAGTAACGGGCACATGGCACGGAACCATAGAATGTGTCTGCATGAGTGGTCCCCATCGCTGGAAGATCAAGGCCTGCTTGAGCCCAGATTGTCGCCCAAGTTGAATGAGTGTGTACAATTCCTCCAATTTCAGGGTAGTGCTTATAAAGCACTGCGTGAGTCGCTGTATCTGATGAAGGCCTCAGCTCTCCTTCAACAACATTGCCATCTAAATCAACAACCACCATATCACTAGCTTTCATCGTTTCATAATCAACACCGCTTGGTTTGATAACGAATAAACCCGTTTCACGGTCAATGGCACTTGCATTTCCCCATGTGTATTTCACGAGTCCATATTTAGGCAAGTCCAAATTCGCTTGTAATACTTCTTCTTTCAGTTGTTCTAGCACGTCAATCCCTCCATTAAATCAAATGGTCTACAGCGGCCTGCTCAATCATTAAACCTTTTTTGTACCGTTCGATAAATGCTTCAAATCCTTCTACATCTAATTGATCAGGGTAAATTTCCTGCCCGGCATCCTCTTCAAAGACTTTTTTGTCGAGGAAGTCTTCTAAGCTCTCTTCATGACCTTTGTTCATCATGTAAGAAGCAAGAATAGCCATCCCCCACGCACCGCCTTCTCCGGCTGTTTCCATAACTGATACCGGCGTATTCATTGCAGCTGCAACAATTTTTTGTCCGACAAGAGGGGTTTTGAATAAACCACCGTGAGCTAAAATGCTATCAATTTCAATTTTTTCTTCTTTGGTCAAAATATCCATTCCGATTTTCAAAGCAGCAAAGGCTGTAAAAAGGTGTGTCCGCATGAAGTTTGCTAAATTGAAACGACTCTCTGGTGAGCGGACAAATAATGGCCGGCCTTTTTCTAATCCTGTAATATTTTCACCAGAGAAATAACCATAGCTTAGTAAACCGCCGCCATCTGAGTCAGCTTCCAATGCTTTATTTAACATCACTTCGAATAATTTATTCGCTTCAACTTTTTGTCCCATTGCCTCAAAAAATTCACGGAACAATCCTAGCCAAGCATTAATATCACTTGAGCAGTTATTCGCATGAACCATTCCAACCGGACTGCCGTTTGGCGTTGTTACCAAATCAATTTCTGGATATACCTTTGATAGTTCTTTCTCTAATACAATCATGGCAAAAACTGAAGTTCCTACTGAGATGTTTCCAGTGCGTTTCCTCACACTATTCGTAGCAACCATTCCTGTTCCAGCATCGCCTTCCGGTGGACAAATCGGAATGCCTGGTTGTAAATTTTTTGATTGATCCAGAATTTTTGCACCAATTTCGGTTAATTCACCAGCTTGCTCGCCCGAAATATAAACTTTAGGAAGAATATCCTTCAGCTTCCAAGGGTAGCCTTTGTTCGAAATCAGTTCATCAAACTGCTTGACCATCGATTCATTGTAATTTTGCGTTGATTCATCAATCGGGAACATGCCTGAAGCATCTCCAATGCCAATTGCTTTATTACCAGTCAGTAGCCAGTGAATGTACCCAGCTAAAGTGGTGATATAATCAATGCGAGGCAAATGCTTCTCTTCATTTAATATTGCTTGATATAAATGAGCAATACTCCACCGTTCGGGGATATTGAATTGAAATTGATCAGTTAATTCTTTTGCTGCAGCACTGGTTGTTGAGTTACGCCAAGTTCGAAACGGAACAAGCAGCTCCCCTGTGTTGTCAAAAGCCATATACCCATGCATCATTGCAGAAAATCCAATAGAACCGATTTTGCGAATGGTGATGCCATAATTTCGTTCAACTTCATTCTTCATTTCACTATAAGCTGTTTGCAATCCAGTGATAATATCCAATAAGTTGTACGTCCAAAATCCATCTTCCAAGAGGTTTTCCCACTCATAACTTCCAGATGCGATTGTTTCAAAACGACTATCAATCAACACTGCTTTAATACGTGTGGATCCGAATTCAATCCCAAGTGATGTTTCTCCCTCAGTTATGGCTTGCTTGATGTTTACTCGATTCGCTTTCACGTAATCCCCCCTCTGATAGCGATTTCATTATTATACGAAAGAAGGCATTTTCCTTTCCGCTTAACTTTATTACAACCTTAGTATATTTTTTGTACGTACATATGTCAATCCAAAATATAATATGTTCATATAAATATCACAACGATATTTTCTGTTATTTTTCTCTTAATGTTTATAATAAAAGGTATTTGAATAACATAAAACCTAAAGAAAAAATTTATACTTGCTAGTTAATTTTCACGAAAATAAGGCGGAATCTTTTCATTCATTGAAAGCCATGATAAAATATGTCCACACAAATCATTCAATTAAAAAAATTAGAATGCGAACAACTGTGAAAGAAGTGAGTGAAATGAAACCAAAGTATAAGGTCATCATTAATGACATAAAAAGTAAAATCCTTTCAGGAGTTTACAGAGTGGGAGAACAAATTCCTACTGAATCCGCCATACAAGAAGAGTATAAAGTCAGCCGGCACACTGTTCGAAAGGCCATTTTAGAACTATCGAACGAGGGGTTCTTAAGAAGTGAAAAAGGGTCTGGCACTTATGTTAGTAACCAGTATCAATCAAAAGCCGGTGGGAATTCCAATAACAAAATAATCGGTGTAATCACGACCTACATTTCTGATTACATTTTCCCTTCCATTATTCGTGGAATTGAAGGGAGATTGAATGAGGCTAATTATTCGCTACTATTAGCTAGTACAAATAATGATGTCGAACAAGAAAAAAAAGCTTTGGAAATGATGCTGTCATTTGGCGTAGATGGTTTAATTGTTGAACCTACGAAAAGTAATCTATACAATCCTAATATTGCTTACTATCTATCGTTTAAGGAACAAGATACTCCTTTCATCATGATCAATGCTTATTATGAAGAATTAGATGTTCCTTTTCTTTGTCTCGATGACGTGCAGTCAAGCTATCTCGCAACAAAAGAATTAATATCAAAAGGACATACACAAATTGCTCTCATTTCAAAAATGGATGATTTACAAGGAAAGTATCGAATGAAGGGGTATATAAAAGCGCTTGGTGAAGCCAAATTACGATTTCAACCTGAGCATGTGCTTTCGTACAATACAGAGACGAAGCTGGACCTATACACAAACCTGAAGAAGTTTCTACATGAAAATAGAGACGTGTTGACTGCAATTGTTTGCTATAACGATGAAGTAGGGTTGGAAGTAGCAAATGTATGCAGACAACTTAATATTTCTATCCCGGACAAATTGTCAATTATTGGTCAAGACAATTCGTATATTGCCAAAAATGCGAACATCAAACTTACAACATTGACACACCCTCAAGAACAAATGGGGCACGATGCAGCTGATTGGGTCATTAAGAAATTACAAGGAAAGAAGGATTTACCAAACGAAACCTACTATCAACCTGTGTTAATTGAAGGCGAAACGGTCAAAAAGTTAGAAGTACAATAATCTTGGTGTGATCAAGGAAAAACCCAGTCCATGTTCACTAAAGTCGTGATCACGGACTGGGTTTTATTTTACTCTGTTATCAATTAAGCAGCAGAGAACTTTCATGCATTTGACGCTTACTCATCACCAAAAAGAAGCCCAACAATGGTCATTACTATTTAATTTTGAATCAGAAAAACGGGCGAAAATCGCACCATACGAGAAAGACAGTCTTTGATATATTGGGTGCTGTCTACTTGTGTCACAAGAAAGTAACATGTTTAAAAATGAACCTGTTTAAGGTTTATCTGGCATGCTCTTTTTCTGTTGCATTCATCGTTATCTTGCAGAAATCGCTACCCCTAGATATTGAATTACAATTGGGGTGTCACACCAGTTCATGTTTGGCTAATCCATACATCCGTTACTTCCCCTGCCTCATCTTCGTCGATGATGAAAGAACCGTTGCTGTACCGGTCATGAAGCTTGATATCTTTGACAAGCATCTCCTCTGTGATGCCTTTTTCGGTTTGAAGCGTGATTTGATCATGATATGAGCATGCGAGCAGCCCGGTGATACGGTGAGGTTTTTTCTTCAGTTCCCTCAGCATGAGGACCCCTCGTTTCGCCCTTGACGTTTTTTCAAATTCGGTGCGGTTCATCCGCTTAATAGATCCGCGCTGGGTCACGAGCACGAGCACATCCGATTCCTCTAAAACCTGGCCGCTGGCGACAAAGTCGCCGTCTTTTAAATTGACGCCTTTGACACCGGCCGCCCTTGCGCCGACGACGCTGACCTCATCTTCTGAGAACCACAGACCGTAGCCGGAATGTGTCGCGATAAACAAATCTTTCGTTCCGTCCGTTACATGAACATCGACCACTTCATCGTCGCCTTTTAAATTAAGGGCAACCAGTGCTTTTGAATAGCGCTGTGCTTTATACTGCATCAGCTGAGTTCTTTTCGCCATTCCGTTTTTCGTAAAGAACAGCAGGTATTCAGATTCGGAAAACTCTCTGACAGGAATCGCCTTGACGATGGATTCATCGCTGTCAATCGATATGATATTCGTTATATGCTGTCCTAAATCTTTCCATCTAATATCAGGAAGCTGGTGGACTGGACAATACACATAGCTCCCTTTATTTGTAAACAAGAGCAGAACGTCTGTCGTATTCATTTCCAGCTGACAGAGCAGACGGTCGGTATCTTTCATGCCGAAGTCCTGGCCATTTGATGCAGCAAAAGACCGCTGGCTCGTTCGTTTAATATAACCGTCTTTCGTCACGGTCACATAAACGTCTTCAGACGCTACCATCACTTCAAGGTTGATTTTGATTTCTTCGATTTTTTCTTCGATGACAGAGCGCCTTTGACCGGCATAGGTTTTTTTCACCTTTTTTAAGCTGTCTTTGATCACTTTCAAGAGTTTCTTATCATTGGAAAGGATCTCTTCCAGCTCTTTGATCTTCTCGTCCAGTTCTTTTGCTTCTTCCTGGAGGGCCGTAATATCTGTGTTTGTCAGCCTGTACAGCTGCAAGGAAACGATCGCTTCAGCCTGCGGCTCAGTAAATGCGAACTTTTCGATCAGATTGTTTTTGGCATCGCGCTTGTCATTGGAAGAGCGGATCGTCGCAATGACCTCATCCAAAATGGACAGTGCTTTCATCAAGCCTTCTACGATATGATGCCTTTCCTTCGCTTTTTTCAGCTCATACTGAGAACGATTGGTGATGACTTCTTTTTGGTGGCCGATATAAGCGTCCAAAATCGATGTGAGATTCATCAGCATCGGTCTTCTGTTATGAATAGCCACCATGTTAAAGTTGTACGGAATCTGCAAATCCGAGTTTTTATACAAGAAATTTAAAATGCCTTGTGCATCCGCTTCTTTTTTCAGTTCAATCACGATTCTGAGGCCTGTCCGGTCGGTCTCGTCACGGACTTCGGAAATCCCTTCGACCTTCCGTTCAATCCTGAATTCGTCCATTTTTTTCACTAAATTCGCTTTGTTAACTTCAAACGGAATTTCAGTAATGACAATTTGCTGGCGGCCGCCTCTGATCGTTTCGATCTCAGCTTTGCCCCTGATGATGATTTTTCCTTTTCCGGTTTCATAGGCTTTTTTTATGCCTTCTTTACCCTGGATGATTCCTCCGGTCGGAAAGTCCGGACCTTTTACAATCTCCATCAGGTCATCCACACTGCAGTTCGGCGAGTCGATCCGCTTGATCACGGCATCGATCACTTCCCCGAGATGATGCGGCGGAATGTCAGTCGCATACCCGGCGGAAATCCCTGTCGATCCGTTGACAAGCAGGTTCGGGAACATCGCCGGAAGGACGACAGGCTCCTTGCTCGTATCATCAAAGTTTGGTACAAACTCGACCGTTTCTTTGTCAATATCCCGCAAAAGCTCTGAAGCGATCGCCGCGAGCCTTGCTTCTGTATAACGCATCGCAGCCGGCGGATCACCGTCGATGCTTCCGTTGTTTCCGTGCATTTCAATCAGCACGTTGCGAACCTTCCAGTCCTGGCTCATCCGCACCATCGCTTCGTAAACCGAACTGTCTCCGTGAGGATGATAGTTCCCGATCACATTACCGACCGTTTTTGCGGCCTTGCGGAAATTCTTATCGTGTGTGTTCCCTTCCGCATGCATGGCGTATAAGATTCTTCTTTGAACAGGCTTCAGGCCGTCGCGCGCATCAGGGAGCGCCCGGTCCTGAATAATGTATTTGCTGTATCGGCCGAAACGGTCGCCGATCACGTCTTCCAATGGTAAATCATGATAAATCTCTGGCTGTGCCATTTATTTAAACCTCCTCAGCGACCGATAAATTCTCGTTTTCCAAAATGTTGCTTTCTTCATCAAGTCCGAAAGCGACGTTTTTCTCAATCCATTTTCTCCTCGGCTCAACTTTGTCGCCCATCAATGTCGTCACGCGCCGTTCAACACGGGCCGCGTCATCGATTTTAACCCTGACAAGTGTTCTTGACTCGGGGTTCATTGTCGTTTCCCAAAGCTGGTCAGCGTTCATTTCGCCGAGACCTTTATAGCGCTGGATCGTATATCCTTTTCCGACTTTTTTGAGGACGTCATCCATTTCCTCATCAGACCAGGCATATTCAATGATTTCTTTTTTGCCCGACCCTTTGCTTACTTTATAGAGCGGCGGCAGTGCGATAAACACTTTTCCGTGCTCGATCAGCGGCTTCATATAGCGGTAGAAAAAAGTCAGGAGCAGCACTTGGATATGAGCGCCGTCTGTATCCGCATCTGTCATGATGATGACTTTGTCATAATTGATGTCCTCAATGTCAAAATCGGCGCCGACCCCTCCGCCGATCGCGTGAATAATCGTATTGATTTCTTCATTTTTAAAAATATCGGCCAGCTTCGCTTTTTCCGTATTGATAACCTTTCCGCGGAGCGGCAGGACAGCCTGGAATTTCCGGTCTCTTCCCTGCTTTGCTGATCCTCCGGCAGAGTCACCCTCCACGAGGTACAATTCGTTTTTGGACGGGTTCCTTGATTGTGCAGGCGTCAGCTTGCCGGAGAGCGTCGCTTCGGATTTCTTTCTTTTCTTTCCGCTTCTTGCCTCTTCTCTTGCTTTTCTCGCAGCTTCTCTTGCCTGAGAGGCTTTAATCGCTTTTTTGACAAGCAATGTTGCCGTTTCCCTGTTTTCTTCAAGGAAATAAGCGAGCTGCTCAGAGACGATCGCATCAACGGCTGACCTTGCTTCACTTGTGCCGAGCTTTCCTTTTGTCTGTCCTTCAAATTGGAGAAGCTCTTCCGGAATCCGGACGGAAACGATGGCTGACAGGCCTTCCCTGATATCCGTTCCTTCAAGGTTTTTGTCCTTTTCTTTTAAAAGGGCCACCTTTCTCGCATACTCGTTGAATGCTCTCGTCATCGCCGTTTTGGCACCGGACTCATGGGTTCCTCCGTCTTTCGTTCTGACATTATTGACGAACGACAGGATGTTTTCGGAATAGCCGTCATTAAACTGAAACGCGAAGTCAACCTCGATGCCGTTGTGCTCTCCTTCAAATGAGACCACTTCAGAAAGCGCGTCTTTCTCCTCATTTAAATAAGCGACAAAAGCTTCGATTCCGTTTTCGTATAAAAACGTTTCTTTTGTATGATCGCGTTCATCGATCAATTCGATTTTTAACCCTTTTAACAAAAAGGCTGATTCTCTCAGACGCTCTGAAAGCGTTTCAAAGTTAAACGTCGTCATGCTGAACATCGTAGGATCAGGCTTGAAATGAATCAGGGTGCCGGTCTTTTTGGTCGTTCCGATTTTATCAAGGGATGTCACCGGTTTGCCACCGTTTTCAAAACGCTGCCTGTAGACATTTCCGTCCCGCTCAATCGTGACCGTCAGCCACTCGGACAGGGCGTTTACAACGGATGCACCGACGCCGTGCAGCCCCCCGCTCGTTTTATAGCCGCCTTGGCCGAACTTTCCTCCGGCATGCAGCACTGTCAAAATAATTTCGGGAGTCGGTTTGCCGAGCTTATGCATTCCTGTTGGCATTCCCCGGCCTCTGTCTTGCACCGATATGCTGTTATCTTTATGTATTTTTACTATAATGTGATCCCCGTGGCCCGCAAGGACTTCATCGACGGAATTATCGACGATTTCATATACGAGATGGTGCAGGCCCCGGCTGTCTGTCGAACCGATGTACATACCGGGGCGTTTTCTGACCGCTTCCAGGCCTTCGAGCACCTGTATGGAATCATCATTATAGTCAACTTGCTGTTTCTTAACCAAATGCATAAACCCCTTTCAAAAATCAAACATTGCTTATAAAGAATAATACACACTCTGTCATGTAAAGCAAAGTATTATCCGATTCTTTTCCAATCGCTTCAATCATTGTCGGGAAATGTTAAAATGAAAGCCGCTATTTTGCACAGCCGTCATTTTACACGATTCGTCCCCCGCAGTACAAGGCTCTCCCAATCGCAATTGGAAAATCATTCTTAAAAAAACTGTCCAAGACTTATTGTAGCCGTTTTTCACAGCAATTCGCAAACATATTCTCGCATAAAAAAGACAAAAACCCTTGAAAAAACAAGGATTTTTGTCTTTTTTATGCCGATTTTGTTAACGCGTGTGCCACTTTTATGCACAAATCCATGATCACTGTATAGCCTTTTCCGCTCAGAAGCCGGTAAGCTTCTTCGTTGACAAGCCCCTGCTGCGCCCAAAACACATCTGCGTCTATCTCCAGGAATTCCTTTGCGACATCAGGTAGGTGCTCGGATCTTCTGAACACATTGACGATATCAACGTGTCCTTCAATGTCTTTTAAGGATGCGACAGCCTTGACGCCCAGCGCCTCATCTATGGTCGGATTGACAGGGATGATGTCATATCCCGCATCCTGCATCGCTTTTGATACCATGTACGATGTTCTTTCAGGGTTGTCGGACAGGCCGACTACCGCGATTCGTTTGCTGTTTTCAAGAATGCTTTTGATTTCCTGTTTAGAAGGGTTTTCCATGCCGATCACTCCTTTTACGTTCAGTTTACACGAAAACAAAGGCGATAATCAAAATTTTCATATGATTAGCGCGCATTATCTTGTATGATATATACGGTACTTTTAAAGAAAAGCCGTCATGAAAGGCGCCTCTCATGTTAAAATAAAGAGAAGGGATCATCTAAAAAGGAGAAATGAAATGTTAATTGCTTTATTATTTGTTTTAGCCTATCTACTCGGCAGCATTCCGTCCGGCTTGATTGTCGGAAAGGCCGCCAAAGGAATCGACATCAGGGAACACGGCAGCGGCAATCTTGGCGCCACCAACGCATTCCGGACACTCGGCGTAAAAGCCGGCTCCATCGTTGTGGCTGCGGATATTTTGAAAGGGACGCTCGCCGCCTTTCTGCCTACCATCCTGCACATCGGCGTACACCCTTTGTTGGTCGGTGTAGCCGCAGTCATCGGGCATATGTTCCCTGTATTCGCAAAATTTAAAGGCGGAAAAGCTGTCGCTACTTCCGGAGGCGTATTGCTTTGCTATCAGCCTCTTCTGTTTGTCACAATGGTTGCGGTGTTCTTTCTGTTTTTGTATATCACAAAATATGTATCGCTTTCTTCTATTTTAACCGGCTTGTATACAACGGTTTACAGCCTGTTTACGAAAGACCTTTTATTGGTGGCAGTCGTCGCCTTTCTTACGGCGTTTGTCGTATACAGACACAGAACGAACATTAGACGCATCATCGATAAAACCGAGCCTAAAATCAAATGGATGTCCGGCAAAAAATGAGCCTATCCGAAAAACATTATATTTTCATGATCGGACATAAACGTTATATACTATAAATAGATTCAGCATGCTTTGAACAAATGATGAAGGAGTGATTGCCCGTGAATTTGAAAATTAATGAAGATGCGCTTAAATGGTATAAGGACGAGCTTGATTTAAAAGAAGGAGATCAGGTTCGCTTTTTTGTCCGCTACGGAGGATGCAGCAATGTTCAAAAAGGCTTCTCCCTTGGGGTTTCAAAAGATGAGCCGCAGCAAATCGGTGTGAGCGCGGAAAAAGACGGCATTACGTTTTTCGTGGAAGAAAGCGATGTATGGTATTTCGACGGCCATGATCTGCTTGTTTCCTTTAATGAATCATCTGAAGAGCCTGTTTTTGAATATCAGTAAAAAAGAGTATTTTTCAGCTTGTAGAGAAACCTTTGTTTTTCTGCAAGTTTTTTTTATTTTTCATCTTAATGAAGGAATCGAAGGCTTTGATGAGTGTGCGGCAAATGCACACACAATATTTCTCCGTGAGCTGGGTACACCTCCATTATGAATAGTAAAGGACAGTATATCCGGGGCAGCAACACGAATAACTGAGTATAGATTCTGTATATCTAAAATACAATTCGTCTAAAATAAAACGGCGAGAATTTCCCATTCTATTAAGATTTTTCACACTCTTGTTTGATCATGAGCAGCGTTATTTACATCGAGGTGTTTAGACATGGTTTACGGTGTGACAACCTTTATTTTACTAGCTGTTTTTCTGACCTTTTATTTAACGGACCGAAGAAGGATCATCAACGGTTTTTTATTCAATCTATTTTTTTGTTCATTTCTTGTTCTGTCCTACTATCTGGCATACGTTGTCGGAATTGGCTTTTTCAGACTGTTCGTCATTGTACCGCTGCTGATCTTTTTCTTTATCCTAACGTTTGGTCTATTTGCTTTAATAATCGGGTTATTTCTGAATGCGAGAATTCTTATCAAAAGAGAAGGACGACGATTGTCTAATTGTTTGACTTTAATGACCGGGCTAGGCATTATCATATTTTTCCTATTGTCAGTGATTGAACCCGCTCGTTTTTTATCGCCAAATGTTCAGCCATTGTTTGCGGGATCATCGCTTATTGCGGTCTATTTCTTCTTTCATTTAACAAATTTCTTAACAGCCTATTTTCTATATCAATTTAACAGACCGAAGCTTAATCAGGATTACATCATCGTTCTCGGAAGTGGATTAATTAACGATACAGTACCCCCGCTTTTAGCAAGCAGGATAAATAAGGCTGTCGATTTTTATCGGAAACAAACAGCTGTTGCTTCTCCGCCGAAAATTATTTTCTCCGGCGGGCAAGGACCTGATGAAAACCTTTCTGAAGCAGAAGCCATGCAAAGATATGCTTTAAAAAAAGGGATACCTGAAGAGCACACTTTGAAAGAAGACCGTTCTGTAAATACATATCAAAATATGCTTTTCTCCAAACAACTGATGGACTCATTAACAGACGGCAAATACAACAGCATCTTCACAACAAACAATTTCCATCTGTTCCGCGCCAGCCTATATGCAAAACGAGCAGGTTTAAAGAGCCATGGGATCGGTTCAAAAACCGCTTTTTATTATTGGCCGAACGCCATGATCCGCGAATATATCGCTGTTGTTGTAATGAACCGTAAACGGCATAGTATTGTCGTAGGAACTATTTTGGGTTTTTCTATACTTTTGACCGCATTTAATTTTTTTATTGATTAAAAAAACTTCAAAATTGCGTCTTAAGATTTTGGTTTGTCCGGATGGCACACTTTCTTTTACAGCCATCCTCAGGATGCAGATGAAAGCCTCAATAGATTATGATGGTCTATGTTTAAAGGACACCTTCAACAGAAAGATGTCCTTTGCTTGGGAAGTATAATTTCTTTACAAAATCATGTTGATAATTCCAATTTTCATAACAGCGATTGATGGAATGGAGAACGTCCATTTAAATACCCCCCACCGGCAGAAATCAGCACTTTTAGACGTATCTAGATATGTGTGATCTGAAACAAGCCACAACTGAATAAAAGTGATTTTCTCAAATGTTAAAGCCCCAATTTATCTTGATCAGATCTAATGGTGAACGGATTCATTTTTTCTCAATGCTTCCTGCGGAATAGCCCCTTGTATTGGCTCCAATTCTCATCAGGCTACACATCTTTTTTCTCCGTTATTTTCACCTCATACCTTCGAATCGACAACTTTCTTTTAATGCTTACAAACGTGAAAGGAAAATGTAAGATAAATCAATGGTTTCGTTTGGAAATTTTAAATATGATGGGTTCGAGGTGATAAATGATGAAATGGTTTTTAGGAATTTTAACGGCAGGGCTGATAATTTTGGGCGCAGGCTATTTTTTATATTCCGGATATTATTCAACGGAAGATTATTATGTCAAAATTACAACAGATCCAAAAGTCGTTAAAGAAAAAGCAAGTGATGGATACACATATATAAATTATAACTATGATGTTACGGGTTATGATAAAGGCGGGAAGCCCAAAAGCCTAAAGCTCTCTTCTCAAGACAAAATGCAGAAAGGTCAGTATTATATTATTCATTGGGAAGATAGAAGAGAAATAATATCCAGCCAGGAAAAAGCAAGCGAGAAGCAAATAGATAAGGACATCCTGGATAAATTAAACAACCAAAATTAATTAGCCGCTCACTCCGTCCCCCTAAAACTTCCTTGTTTTAGGGACTTTTTTATGAAAAATATAATGACTGCGGCCTTATCAAGGCATGAAAAACACTGAGGTAAAGGTGAACTTTGTTATTGAAACAGATGATGATGATGACGACATAATTGAAACTAAAGATATCGTTCAGTTTTTTCTCCTTCAATTTTTGCTCATCAAAATGAAACAAGCAAGAACGATGCTTGCTTGTTTCAAGGATGTCCGAGTTTCTCTAAAACACCGGATTATTCAAGCCTGAAACGCTTGATATGGCTTGAGAGCTTTTCTTGTTTTAAAATCATGATCTGCTTCTCTCCCAATAAATCAAAGTGGGGAAATTTGCTTCTTTTATCGATCCACTCTTTTTTCAGTCCGTACTGTTTACCCCACTCTGCAAGCTTATCAATGTTCGCGCACCCCGCTTTTGTCACCGTTTTGACATCCGGATACCTGTCATCGAGCCAGTAATGCGTAAGAAACGCAACTTCGTCGTTTAAAACGGCGCGCTTCCATTCGTTCAGCTCGTTTCTTTTAATACCGAACGCCATTACTTTTTGGCCTCTTCATAAGCTTCATGCCACTTTGGATAAAGCTTACGGAACTGAACCGGTTTGAAGCTGTCCCCGTCAACGCAAATATGGGACGATGTGCCCTTCACAGCGGTTTCACCAGCGGAATTAAAGATTTCATACCCATATACCGTTTTAAAGCCGTTGTAATCTTCAATCCACGTATGTACTGTCGCTGTGTCACCGTAGCGAAGAGGTTTGACATAGCGGACATTGATATCCACGACAGGCGACAGGATGCCGTCTTTCTCCATTTCGGCGTAAGAGAAGCCGAGTTCTTTAATTAAAGCCGTCCGTCCTACCTCCATCCAAATCAAATAATTGGCGTGATAGACGATACCCATTTGGTCTGTTTCGGCATAGCGGACTTCTATTTCTTTTTTTGAGACGTACAAATTCCCTCTACTCCCTTTTCACAATGTATATAATCCAATTCTAGCATATACAATGGGCAAAAACACGACGGACGGCTTCATGCAAAAAAACCAGGTCGCCCTGGTTTATTGATGATATCTGTTTTTGCGGGCTTCCGCCTCGTCATGGATTTCATTGCGCATCGCCTCAACGCTTTCATTTCGGCGTTCATTTTTTTCGCGGATCTGCTCCTGTTCCGCCTCGCCGGCAAAAGACAGCTGCTCTTCAGACTCCTCGATGTTTTCGATTGTGTTCTGCACCATGTCTTGAAGCTTCTCCACGTTGTCTGATCTGTCATCCGGATGATGTTTTTGTTGTGTCATTCGGGTCTCTGCCTCCTTTTGATCTTTACTCGCCTTTTGTCTGCATAATAATCGGCGTTTCCCCTGATTTATCATGCATCTTTTTTCCTTTGTTGCGCTTATATTCTACCGGTTTTGTCCCAAGGTGGCTCGGGGCAAATTTAGACTGTTTGTCATGTTCTCTCGGCATGTCTATCCCTCCTTTTCAGCATTAGGATTCTCAAAAAGGAGCGTAAACATGAATCGATTTTTAAAAAGTCACTTCAGCTTAAATTTCTCTTCAAGCTTATCTTCCAGCCGATCAAGAAACTCCTGGTTGGTCATGAGCTCTTTTTTGTTTTCCGAGACAAGTTCTTCAAATGTTCGCCTTTTCGCTTTTTTCATGTTGAATCACCTCCAGCTTGTTTTCATTTTCACCATTTTTTGGGCAATATAAGCAAAAAAGCCGGGATTTTTTATAATCCCAGCTTTTCTTCCATATTCTTTTTCGACATCGTCCCAAGGACGATATCTTTAATGACTCCGTTTTCATCAATGATAAATGTCGTCGGATATGAAAAAATCTCGTATTTCGCATTGATGCCCGTTCGGTCTAAGACGATGGGGAAATGTAAGCCGTGCCTTTCGGCAAACGTTTTGACCGACTTTTCATTTTTCTCGGAAGATGTAAAGTTGACGGCCAAAACGGCAATGTCCTGATTTTCGTTTTGGAGTTCTTCCATTGCAGGCATTTCTGTTTCACACGGTTTACACCAGGTGGCCCAAAAATTTAACAGCACTTTTTTTCCTTTAAAGTCTGATAAAGATACATCGTTTCCATCTATTAATGACGGAAGCGTAAAATCAGGCGCCTTGTCTCCTTTCGCAATGCCGATTTCGGCTTCTTTTTGCCCTGTAAAGTTCCAAACCGCAAGACCGGCCAAAACGAAAAGAAACGCGGCAGCCAGCAATTTTTTCATCATCGGCATCCTCCACATTCAGGATCACGCTGAAAAAAGAAGAGAAAGCTAAAGGCTCTCTCTTCCTCATTCAATTACTGCTTCATTTTATTGCGGAGCACCATTTGCAGGATTCCGCCATGACGGTAATAATCGATTTCCACTTCACTGTCAAAGCGGACAACAGCTTCAAACGACTTGACTGTGCCGTCTTCGGCAATCGCTTTGACTTGAACGAGATCGCGCGGACGCACCGTCTCACTCACGTCAACTTCAATCGTTTCTTTTCCGGTCAAACCGAGCGTTTCAGCGTTTTCTCCCTCTTTAAATTGCAGCGGAAGAACGCCCATCAGCACAAGGTTGCTTCTGTGAATTCTTTCAAAGCTTTCTGCAATGACGGTTTTGATGCCGAGCAGATTTGTTCCTTTTGCCGCCCAGTCGCGGGAAGAACCCATTCCGTAGTCTTTTCCGGCAATGACGATCAAACCTGTGCCATCTGCTTTATACTTCATGCAGGCATCATAAATGGACATCACTTCTCCGGTCGGCCAATACGTTGTATAACCGCCTTCTGTACCAGGAGCGATTTGGTTTTTAATTCTGATGTTGGCGAATGTTCCCCTCATCATGACTTCATGGTTTCCGCGTCTTGAACCATATGAGTTGAAGTCTCTAGGAGAAACGCCTTTTTCCTGCAGATATTTTCCGGCCGGCGTGTCTTTGCCGATCGCTCCCGCCGGAGAAATATGGTCTGTCGTGACAGAATCTCCGAATTTACCGACAACGCGCAAGCCTTTAAGCGGTTCAACCGTACCAGGCTCAACTGACATGTTTTCGAAGAACGGTGGGTTTTGAATGTAAGTGGACTCTTCATCCCATTTATACAGGGCTTCATCCGTTGTTTCAATCGCATTCCAGCGTTCATTGTCATCAAACACGCGCTCGTATTCTTTTCTGAACAGCTCAGGAGTAACGGTTTGCTTCACGACGGAATTGATTTCGTCCATCGTCGGCCAAATATCGTTGAAGTACACGTTTTGACCGTCTTTGTCGACGCCGATCGGTTCGTTTTTCAAGTCAATATCTACTGTACCTGCCAATGCATAAGCGACGACAAGCGGCGGAGACGCCAGGTAGTTTCCTTTGACAAGCGGATGAATCCGGCCTTCAAAGTTACGGTTTCCGGAAAGAACAGACGTAATCAGCAGGTCGTTTTCGGCAACCGCTTTTTCGATCTCAGGCGCAAGCGGTCCGGAGTTCCCGATACATGTCGTACAGCCGTAGCCGACGATGTTAAATCCAAGCTCGCGCATGTATGGAAGCAGGCCTGAATTGACCAAGTAACCTGTTACGACTTTTGAACCCGGAGCCAGGGATGTTTTCACATAGTTCGGTACTTTCAATCCCAGTTCAACCGCTTTTTTGGCGACAAGGCCTGCACCGATTAAGACATAAGGGTTTGATGTATTTGTACAGCTGGTAATCGCCGCAATTGCGATCGCACCCGTTTTCATGACGGCTTCTTCGCCGTTTTCAAGCTTGAATTTGATTTCTTTGTCAGCCTCACTTGCGTTTAAACCGAATCCCTGGTTGCCCGCAGGGCTTGCCAAATGCTTGTGGAACGTCTCTTTCATGTCAGTCAGCGGAATGAGATCCTGAGGACGCTTCGGACCTGAAAGGTTCGCTTCAACTTTTGACAAGTCAATTTCAACGACATCGGTAAATGCAGGATCTTCCTGATCAGGCGTGTAGAACAGTCCGTTTTGACGGCAATATTCTTTCACAACAGCGATATGTTCTTCATCGCGGCCTGTTAAACGCATGTATGCCAGCGCTTCCTCATCAACAGGGAAGAAACCGCAAGTCGCGCCGTATTCAGGAGCCATATTTGCGATTGTCGCACGGTCTGCAAGCGGAAGTTCTGCAACACCCGGTCCGAAGAATTCGACGAACTTTCCGACAACGCCTTTTTCACGCAGCACCTGTGTCACTTTAAGCGCCAGGTCCGTCGCCGTCGTGCCGTTCGGCAGCTTTCCGACAAGCTTCGCTCCGATTACTTCAGGTACAGGGAAATATGAAGGCTGGCCAAGCATGCCTGCTTCAGCTTCAATTCCGCCGACGCCCCAGCCGAGAACGCCGATTCCATTGATCATCGTTGTATGGGAGTCAGTACCGACAAGCGTGTCAGGATAAGCGACAATCTCGCCGTCTTCTTCAACAGCATGGACAACGTTTGCCAAATACTCAAGGTTCACCTGGTGAACAATACCTGTAGCAGGGGGAACAGCTTGATAGTTATTAAACGCTTTCTTAGCCCAGCTTAAAAATTTGTAACGCTCTGCATTTCGTTGGAATTCAAGGTCCATATTAATTGTCAATGCATCTTCCGTACCCGCTTTGTCAACTTGTACGGAGTGGTCGATGACAAGGTCTACCGGTATTTCAGGATTGATTTTATCCGGATCTCCGCCGACTGAAGCCATCGCTTTTCTTAATGAAGCAAGGTCTACAACGGCTGGAACGCCGGTAAAGTCCTGCAAAATAACGCGTGATGGTTTGAAAGGAACGTCAATATCTTTTAATTCGGCAGTGCCCCATTTTGCCAAGTTTTCAACGTGTTCCTCTGTAATGACTCTCCCGTCTACTTGACGAAGAACGGATTCGAGCAAAACTTTAATGGAATAAGGCAGTTTTGATACGTTTCCGATTCCTTGATCCTCTAATGCTTTTAAAGAATAATAGCTGTACGTTTTGCCTTGTACTGTAAACGTTTTTCTTGATTGAAAAGCGTCTTTTTTTGCGACTTGTTGCTGATTCGCCATTTCTCCAAAATCCCCCTTTAAAGATCAAGATCATACGCCAGAAAAATCGGCATATTTCACCACAATTTTCTCACAATTTAATCTTAAAACAATTTTAAACATAAGTAAATATCAATGTTTTTATTAAATTCAATAAGAATGCCTTATATACGGAAAAAAGTTTATTTTACTGGAAATACATTTTTTTATACAATACACCCGCTAAGGCTATACTACAGTCTGAGGTGATCGAAATTGTCCAAACGAAAAGCAAATCATGTAATCAATGGCATGAACAATGCTAAACGCCAAGGAAACGGCGCGGGATATATTGAAGATGATCAGCACATTCTCACTGAGGCGGAACGCCAAAACAATAAAAAACGGAAAACCAATCAATAAATACGAAAGATCCTTCATGAATGCCTTAGGAGGTTAAGACATTGACAAATAAAAACGACGGCAAAGACATGCGCAAAAACGCACCGAAAGGAGCTCAGCCGGGGCAGCCAGAGCCCTTGAGCGGAAGCAAAAAAGTTAAAAACCGGAACCATACGAGACAAAAACACAATTCCAGTCACGATATGTAACATGTTCCGCGTCTTTCACGGCGCGGATTTTTGCTTTACCGCGCGTCATCCTCAGGCGTTGCCCCCCTTCGAATCACCTCCTTCACATGAATTCACAGCTGCGCATAATCTAATGGTAAGGCTAGCTATGGAGGAATGCTCCAATGACAAATACAAAACGTTTCGATTCCGCAGATTTTGATAAAGAATGGATGAAACAGTTTGTTGACGACCCTTTTCTCCTCTATGATGAAACTTTACCGATTGACCTTTATGAAACGAGCACTGAATATATAATTGAAGCAGATTTAAGCCGCTTGAATGTCCGGCAACTTGACTTGACGTTTTCAGGCTACGATTTTAAGCTTGCCGTTAAAACCGATGAACAGCTTTACGAAAAATCGCTGATGCTTCCTTTCTTTTTGAATGACAAACAGATCGAAGCGGAATGCGAAAACAACATTCTTGCAGTTAAAATCAATAAGGAAGCAAGCAAAGATGACGTTTCGTTTTCAATCAATATTCCTTTTATATCATACCTGCACAACAAGCAGAACCCGGACAGCGCGTAAAACACTTTGCCATCCGGGTTTTTCCGTTCGTTCGTCAAATATCCTCTAGCAATTCTCTATGGCCGATTAGGGAATTGCCATACAATAGATTATGTTCTAGCATCTCTTTTGACCAGGCTGTTGTCCCATTTTATATTATTTTTTCTATGTTCTTCTAAAACGCCTTCATGTAAAATAGGTTATAGACAAAGGAGTGATGAGAGATGCTGGAAGGATGGTTTTTATGGCTGATGCTCGCTTGGATCGTCATCATGATCGTCCTCTTGTCAATCGGCGGTTTTTTCATGTTTCGCAAATTTTTAAAAAGGCTGCCTAAAGAAGATGGGAAATCTGAGCTGGACTGGCAGGATTATTATATTGAACAGACAAGGCATTTGTGGAACGACGAAGAAAAAGAGCTGCTTGAAGAATTGGTTTCACCCGTCCCCGAGCTGTTTCGCGATGTAGCAAAAGCGAAAATCGCCGGAAAGATCGGAGAGCTTGCATTGACAGAAAAAGCGGGTACAATCGACCGGGATTTAATC
This sequence comes from Bacillus haynesii, assembly GCF_001969855.1. Classification (GTDB taxonomy): domain Bacteria; phylum Bacillota; class Bacilli; order Bacillales; family Bacillaceae; genus Bacillus; species Bacillus haynesii. The sequence goes on along the minus strand of NZ_MRBL01000020.1, from coordinate 11,538 downwards.
GTGAGAGGCTATATTATGGCCACACCGAAAAGAGACCATAAGTTCCTCGTGAAGCGTTTAAAAGAAAAAAATATTGATCACTCTTCATATCAAGAGCTTTTTAAATAAACAAAACCTTTCCTTCTTTCAGGAAAGGTTTTGTTTTAATTGACCTGTATGTGATTTGACGCTTCAATCTGGCTTGAAAGCTTTCTGAACGATAAATACATGGCAATTCGCCAAGGAACGATCATCCCGAAAGCCAGAATCCAAAACATTCCGCTCAGTGCGCCGTAATCGATCGTTGTGCTTAATATGCTCTTCATCACGATCCGGATGACGAGCAGCGCAATTAAAATAAACACAAACGATTTGGAGCGTTTAATATAGATTTTATCATCGCGGATTTCAAATTTTGAGGTTTTAATTAAGAAAATAGAAAAGATCATGCCCACGGTGAGAGCTTCCAAAAATTCAGCACCGGTTACGTGGAACATCGGAAATAAAAACATGAGAGCACCGGTGCTCATAAAAATCGGAGGCAGTATAATTTTTTTGGCCGTAGCCGGTTTTTCAGATGACTTGATTCGGACAGCCATGACAATGACGGCCATCACGACGGCAAGTATAGATGAAACGACGATCATCATACATATCATCCCTTTTTCTAAAGCTAATTTCTCTACTTGTTACTATACTCTAAAACGAAGAAAAATACCATGTTCAGGTTTATCAGCTGCAAGAATTTCCGAGCACGTGCCGAATCGCTTCGACGACTTTCGTTTCCTCGAAAGGCTTGACGATAAAGTCCTTGGCTCCGGCCTCGATCGCTTCAACGACGATTCGCTTTTGCCGCATGGCCGTACACATGATCACTTTCACTTTCGGGTTCAGCTGGATCATGTCCTTTAAAGCTTCAATCCCGTTTTTCACAGGCATCGTAATATCCATGATAACCAAGTCAGGCTGAAGCTTTTGATAAAGCAAAACAGCTTCCTCCCCATTCTCGGCTTCACCCGCGACTTGCAAGTCTTCTGTTTCAAGTATTTCTCTAATTTTATCTCTCATAAATTTTGCATCATCAACAATTAAAACCCTTGTCATACTCCCCTCCAACATCATTATTCAATTTTGCTGTGAATAAGTCCTATTGTAACAAAAAACTAGGCGGTTCTGAGCCAAGTTTCTAAAAGCCTCTGAAATCGCCGAACAGGCCTGACAATACGATAATGATTTTCGTCATCCAGTCAAAGAACAGCAGGATTCCGACTACAATCATCGCAACTCCGCCGATCTTCATGATGATGAGCTGATGCTTCTGAAGCCATTTCATCTTTGTAATGAAAAAAGACAGGAGCAGAAACGGCAGGCTGAATCCAAGCGCATAAAGCACCATATACGGCACAGCCGACATCGGGTTCGTTCCGGCGAGTGTGATGACCGCTGCAAGAATCGGACCGGTACACGGCGTCCAACCGGCGGCAAATGCCATTCCGATTCCGACAGAACCGAGCAGACCGCCGGGCCTGTTTTTAAAATGGAGGCGCCTTTCTTTCATTAAAAATTCGGGCTTAAAAACCCCCAGTGTGACAAATCCGAAAAAGATGATAAAAACCGCGCCAAGCTGCCTGATGAGCTGATGATAATCCTTAAAAAAGGACCCGACAAGCGATGTGCTATAGCCGAGAGCCACAAAGATCATCGAAAAGCCGATCAGGAAAAAGATGGTATGTATCAGGCTCCTTTTTTGAAACATAAGTTTGTCAGAATGGATTTCACTCATACTGACACCGGTAATATATGATAAAAAAGCGGGATAAAGCGGCAGGCAGCATGGCGAAATAAACGATAGAAACCCTGCACCGAAAGCGAGAATATAATTGATATCAGCCATCTCATTCTCCCTTCTATTTTTTGGAATACCATGAAAGAAAATCATTTGATATGACAATTACATTTCAATTTCCTAACATATCACAAAAAAGGATGTTGATTTCACGAATTTCTTTATATAATCAATTTTGACAATTTACCCTTATCACCTTCAGAATTGAAAAGAAACCTATATATGGATATAATAGCATTTAGTAGGCAACAAAAAGATGATTTTTACAGAAGAAAGGATAAATTCCTGTGATGAAAGAAAATCTGCTTCATGAAATTGAGGAAAAAAGAAAAGAGCTGCTAAAAATCGTCATGACAAACGGCATGACTTCACATATCACCATTCAGCACAGCCAGCAGCTGGATATCCTTCTCTTGGAATACCAAAAACGATCTCTCGGAAATACACAATAATCATAGATCAAAATAAAAAACCCGGAAGCGGGTTTTTTATTTTATAACCATGTTCCTTCTATGTCATAATCGCATTCGTATTATTTCGTTTGATTTTCCATGGCTTTCATCATTTGATTAATTTTCTTCTGGGATGGTTTCATACCCATCTGCATCATCATCATGCGCAGCATTTGTTCATTAATTGGCGGATTTTTTTTCAAATAGTTCATCATATATTTACGAGCAATAAAAAATCCGAGTGCAACACCTGCGAGCAATGCTAAAACGCCCACTAGGATGACAACCCATAAATCCATTTAATTTCCTCCTTCATGTTGTCTCGTATAAAGTGTACTAAACCAAACGCTATTATACAACATTTACAGTCCAAATTCTTTTTTTTATACAAAATTTCTTTCTTTCACAGGGTTCAGCCAGCCGTAACGTTTCATATTAAAATCCATCGCAAGAAAACATGGACTGACTTTTCGCAATACCTCAAAGAAAACCGTTTCGGCATCGAATGGACCCTTCGCCAAAATCTCAATATGACAGTCTTTGATAATAAAAGAAGCGCTTCCTTTTGGAACAATCAATCTGTATACATAGTCAACCTGTGTATAGTCTTCCCGGCAGAGGTTCATTTTCATTCTTTTGTGTATATGGGCAGCGGGAATCGGTTTTGTAATAAACTCGATCTGTTTCGCGGCTAATTGAGACTTTTGATCGGGGCTCGTCCAATGATAATCGTAAAACAGCTTGAACATGACAGACTCTCTTCCAAAATAATGGCCGGCAAATTCCTCTTCTATCAAATACGTATAATAATGGCGTTCCATCACTGTCTCATCCCCCTGTATCGAAGAATATATGCTTTCTATTATACAAAAGGGGGTTAGAAATAATTGTCTGATGATGATAAAAGAAGCGACTAATTTTGTCGAAACGAAAAAAAGAGAATGATCCGCAGATCATTCTCTTTCATATGCCCGATTAGCGATTTAACAGTTTTTTCACCCGGTCAACTACATTCGCAGGCGTAAAACCGTATTCTTTCATGATCGTTTCGCCAGGAGCTGATGCACCGAACTGGTCGATTCCGAGAATGTCCCCGTCAGTGCCGGTATATCTCTCCCATCCGAACGGCGATCCCATTTCAATTGCGAGACGCTTTGTCACATCGGTTGGAAGAACAGCGTTTTTATATTCAGCTGGCTGCTTGTCAAAACGATCCCAAGACGGAACGCTGACAACGGATACGTCAATGCCTTCTTTTTGCAGCTCGCTTTGTGCATCAAGCGCAAGGCCGACTTCAGATCCGCTTGCAAGCAAGATCGCTTCCGGTTTTTCGTTTTGGCTTTTCGAAACGACATATGCACCCTTTTTAACGCCTTCATAAGCTGTTTCAGCAGACTGATCGATTGTCGGCAAGTTTTGGCGTGTCAACACAAGCGCAGTCGGCTGATCTTTTGATTGAAGCGCCAGCTTCCAGGCTGCTGCTGTTTCATTTCCGTCGGCAGGTCTGATGACGGACAAGTTCGGCAGCGCACGAAGTGATGCCAACTGTTCAATCGGCTCATGAGTCGGTCCGTCTTCTCCGACGGCAATGCTGTCATGTGTAAACACATATGTGACAGGAAGCCCCATTAATGCAGCAAGACGGATCGCAGGTCTCAGGTAATCGGAGAAAACAAAGAACGTTCCGCCGAATACGCGGAGGCCTCCATGGAGAGCCATTCCGTTCAAAGCTGCCCCCATCGCAAATTCCCGTACACCGAACCAGATATTTCTGCCGGCGTAATCCTTCGCTGAAACATCTCCGCCGTTTTTGATTGTCGTTTTGTTGGAGCCGGCCAAGTCCGCGGATCCGCCAAAGAAAAACGGCACTTGTTGAGCGATTCCGTTCAACACTTCACCTGAGGATGCACGTGAAGCAAGGCTGCTTCCTTTCTCATATGCAGGTACTTTCTGATCCCATCCTTCAGGAAGCTCGCCTTTCATCGCCAGTTCGAGCTCTTCGGCAAGTTCCGGATGGGCTTTCTTGTATGCGGCGAACATTTCGTTCCATTCCGCCTCTTTTTTCTTGCCCGCTTCCTTCACTGTTTCGTTAAAGTGTTCGTACACTTCGGAAGGAACATAAAAATCTTCTTCGTATGTCCACTCATACGCGTCCTTCGTTAATTTCGCCTCTTCTGAGCCGAGCGGAGCGCCGTGAACGCCGGATGTTCCCGCACGGTTTGGAGAACCGAAACCGATCGTTGTTTTCACTTCAATTAATGTCGGCTGCTTTTCATTTTGTTTCGCTTTCTCGACGGCCGCCGTAATTTCGGCAATGTTGTTGCCGTCTTCAACATAAAGCACTTCCCAATTCATCGCTTCAAAGCGCTGCTTCACATTTTCAGAGAATGAGCGGTTTAATTCACCATCAAGCGAAATGTCATTTGAATCATAAAGCACGATGAGACGACCGAGGTTCAAATGTCCCGCAAGCGAAGCCGCTTCCGATGAAATTCCCTCCATCAAGTCTCCGTCACCGCAAATGCTGTATGTATAATGATCAACGACGCGATAGTCGTCACGGTTGTAAGTTTCCGCAAGGTGACGTTCAGCAAGCGCCATTCCGACAGCCATTCCGATTCCTTGGCCAAGCGGACCTGTAGTCGCATCTACACCCGGAGTATGTCCGAATTCCGGATGCCCGGGAGTTTTGCTTCCCCATTGGCGGAAATTCTTGAGGTCTTCAATTGAAACGTCATATCCGCTTAAGTGAAGCATGCTGTACAGAAGCATTGATCCGTGACCGGCAGACAGCACAAAGCGGTCCCTGTTAAACCAATTCGGATTTTCAGGGCTGACATTCATCATTTTTGTCCAAAGCGCATAAGCCATCGGAGCAGTCCCCATCGGCATGCCGGGGTGACCGGATTTAGCTTTTTCAATCGCGTCTATGGAGAGTGTTCGTATTGTTGCGACAGATTTTAATTCAATCGTTTTCATTATGATCCCCTTCCTGTATGGACTCTACTTTCTTATCATAAATCTACCCATCGGTTTTCACAACCATTTCAGCTCAAAAGCTGAGTGAAAAATGACGAATCTTTGCCTTCATTTTAAATTGTAGTATATACAAAAAGGGAATACGATATCGGCGTATTCCCTAAAATTAATGCAATCGGCGGTTTCTTTTTTCCTGTTTAAGCTTTTCAGGAGTCACATCATTACCTTCAGGGTCAACAATCGTCACAGTTTTCAACGTGTTTTTCATAGACGCGCGGACGCCTTGAAGGTATTCCTGGCGAAGCTTCTGCTGTTCAGCTTTTTCTTCGTCTGTTAAAGATCCGCTCTTTGCTTTTTTGGCAAGCTCGTTAATTCTGGCTATTTTTTCTTTAGAAATCATAAGATACTCCTTTGATTCGGTATATATCCATCATACTACTAAATCCGCTTTCGTTTGACAACAGATTAGTCTGCAAGGCCGTCCTTATACTCCTGGTAGCGGCGGTGAACGGTTGCTTTTGAAATGCTGTATCCGAATCCTCTCAACACGGCTGCAATCTCCGCAAACGTCAACTTGTTCTCCCTGAGCCTGACGATTTCCGAAAGAGGCGCTTCGATTCGCTCTCTCCCGCCGCCTTCATTGCGGTGTTTCAGGTTCCTTTCCGGGCGGTAGCCGTTTTCGACCGCCTTCTTCATTCCCCGCTTAATCTTCAGGTTATGTATTTTCCGCTGGTATTCCTCAACAATGCCGACAATCTCCAACACCATCGAGTCCGCTTCGGAAAGCTCAAGCTTTCCGCGGTGAGCCAGCGTGTAGATTTGAACGCCTTCTTTATATAAACAGTGAAGAAGGGCAATTTTGGCATTCCCTCTTCCAAGCCGCGTATCATCCTGTATTAAAACCGCGTCAATGTCTGATGTTTTGATTTCCTCGAGCAGATCGAAGACGCCGTCGCGGTCCATTTCATATCCGCTCGCCTGCTCGGAAATGACGTTCACGACGTTCATCCCGTGTTCGGCGGCAAGCGACTGAAGCTCTTCTTCCTGCCGCTTTAATGAGGTTTCCTGCTGCTCCTTCGCAGTGCTGACCCTGGTGTAAATAATCGCATTCATGGAAATCCCCTCAATCTTTTATTCTACAACTGCAAGCTGATATTGATCGGAGTGCTGTTTGGCTACCGGCAGAATCAAGACATCGCCTGGTTGAATGACAGAGGTCGGCAGATTGTTTTTATCGGCGACCCATTCAATGAATTTTTGTTTGTCAGCGGGTTTTCCGCCTTTGATCCGGTCGGCCAGCTCCCACAATGTATCGCCTTCTTGCACTTCTATTTTAACATATTGCTTTCTTTCTTCGATCTTACCGGCAAAAGACACAAACAGAATACAGCAGCTGATCACAGCAGTAAACAGACTGACAAAAATCAATGATTCTCTTTTCATATCCATCACCCCAGAATGTTTGTTCGGTTTTCGTAATTTCAGTATACATACGAACAAATGTTTCTGTCAATCGTTTTTTTCGAACCTATGTTTGTACTCAAAGGAAAAACATGCTATAATCTAGCTAAAATCGACGTTTTGAGGTGCAAAAAATGACGAAGCTATCAAAAAGACAACTTGATATTTTGCGTTTCATTAAAGAAGAAGTGAAGCGCAAAGGCTATCCGCCTTCCGTCAGGGAGATCGGAGAAGCGGTCGGCCTGGCGTCAAGTTCGACGGTACACGGCCACTTGGCAAGGCTTGAAACGAAAGGATTGATCAGAAGGGATCCGACGAAGCCGAGAGCGATCGAAATTCTCGATACAGAGGAAGAAATTCACATTCCGAAAAACCAGGTTGTCAATGTTCCGGTCATCGGAAAGGTAACGGCCGGTACACCGATTACCGCAGTCGAAAACATCGAGGAATACTTTCCGCTTCCCGACCGCCTGGCACCGCCGGATGAGCACGTCTTCATGCTGGAGATCATGGGAGAAAGCATGATCGATGCCGGAATTCTTGATCAAGATTATGTGATCGTTAAGCAGCAGAACACCGCAAACAACGGAGATATCGTCGTTGCGATGACGGAAGACGACGAAGCGACTGTTAAGCGGTTTTTCAAGGAAGAAACCCATATCCGCCTTCAGCCGGAAAACCCGACGATGGAGCCGATCATCCTTCAGAATGTGACGATTCTCGGAAAAGTCATCGGCGTTTTCCGCACCGTTCATTAAAAATCGGACTCATCAGCAAAACCGCCGACCGGCGGTTTTTTTCACAAAAAAACAGGCTCACATCCATTCGGCAAGGATGCGAACCTGAAACAGAGGGATTGATAATATGCTTACATTACCATTATCCCCCAAAAAGGTTTTTGCGTCAACAAAAATGTTTCCCTAAGGAAAGATTTTTTGGTGTTCGCCGGTTATTGAACGATAAACAAAATTCTCTTCCCGTCGGCGTAGCCGCTCAGCCTGTTCCCGACCCAGGAGCCGGCTCCGCGGTTATCCGATGAGCTGACATATCTGACCGAAGCTCCTTTGCCCCCTTCTTCACACATGGCCATCGGCCATTCATCACGGTCAAAGCCCGGCTTAGTCGGAATCCCCTTCAATGATTCCTGGCGGCGTTTATCTGCTCCCGATCTTTCAATTGTGCAGACATCTGAATGACCCGCTTTGATTGCGTCGCTTATATGAGCGCCGGTTTCAGGATAGCGCGATGCCGGAAAATACAATACGTCATCATACCTTGCAGCACCTTCGGCATGCTGAGGAGAATATGAGGCGCCTCCCGAAAGCCCAAGCAGTACCAATGCGGAAAACAGCAGATGAACCGCCCATTTTTTGATCATGACAAAAACAACCTCCTCTAGTATATGCTGGTTTCATTAACAGATTAAGAGAGAATTGTTTTTGCTTTTCGGGCTCTTTGTGAAAAAGACGTTTAGATTGTGTAAATGAATGTTTATTCTTCTATGATGACGAAAATCTCTCCGGTCTTTACATTTCTCAAGATAAATCCTCCGTCGTGAAAGAATTCCTCGATAGCGAGCTTTTTTAGACTGCACGTACTTTTGCGTCGCTCTACACGTAAACACGGCTGCCGTCAGTCAACATGCGGCAGCCAGATACGCAAATTTTTTCATCAACGTATGTTCAGAAAATGATTCATTCCCCCAATAAAAAAACAGGCGGCAAATCCGCCTGTTCATACGGCAACTTCAAATGTCAGCTTGTCGCCGTGCTTATAGTCAATTAATTTAAAATCATCGATTGTAAAGTCATAAAAGTTTTTGATGTCCGGGTTGATCCACAGCTTCGGCGCTTCATACTGCTCGCGTTTCATCTGAATGTTTAAATTGTCGATGTGACGGGTATAGATGTGGCAGTCACCGATATTGAAGATGTATTCGCCCAGCTCATAACCGAGGACCTGAGCGATCATGCGCTGCAAGACATTATATTGGAAGACATTGAACGGGTTGCCAAGTGCCATGTCATTGCTTCTCGCTCTTACTTCCAAAGAGAGCTTTCCTTCTTTCACATACCATTGCGTCTCATAGACGCAGGGCGTCAAGGCCATGCCGTCCAAGTCATCGGGATTCCACAGCATGGTCAAATGCCTGCGTGAAGACGGGTTATGCTTTAACTGATGGAGCAAATAATCCACTTGATCGACTTTTTGACCGTTAACCGTTCTGTTTTTCTTCCCTAATTGATAGCCGTACGCTGCTCCGATTGTGCCGTCTTCAAGCCGCCATTGATCCCAAATATGAACCCCCATATCGTTCAGAACTTGAACATCATTGGATTTCAGCTGCCAAATCCAAAGCAGCTCTTTAATGGCCGTTTTCCACGCCACCTTCTTCGTCGTCAAAATCGGCACTTCTGAATTGTCAAACCGCATTTTTTCACTCATGATGCTCAGCGTATGAGCCGGCGTTGCGTCTGAATCCCACTTCGTCCGAACCTGATATTCTTCATCGGAGATCCCTGATTCAATAATTTTTTCAATGATTGCATTGTATTGCTGGTCATAATGGCTCATCTTATCCTCTCCTCTTTCCACATGATATGTATAAAATGAGTTTTTTTCAAGGTTTAAGATCATGTGCGGGTTTGATAAATCTCCAATGCTTTCTTGAGAACATGTTTATCGTATCCTGAGACATTATGGATTTTCTCAGTCCAGCCTTCGATTGTGTCCGGCTTCGCTTCTCTGTATAATCCTTTGCTCGTGCTAAGATATATGTCCCAGCCGCTGAATTCCCAATGCGCGATTTCATGTTGAAACTGTATTCTGCATTCCAGTAAAGGCGCAGGTTTCAATTCCGCTTGCGAGTATTCAGCCGCCTCCAAAAAAACGGACATGTCAACAGGGTCTGCAGAGTAGGCTTGAGTTGACACCTTTCCGTTCGGCCGATGGTAAAGGACCTCAACTCCGCCGGCTGTCGGCATAACTTGAACTTGTGCAGCCGGGAAAAAATCGCCCAGCTTTTCATTGGTATAATCTTCACTTTCGCAGTCGATCAGAATCGGCTGCAGCCATTGGTCTCCCAGGTCACACAAAAAGCGCCGCCCTCTTTCATCAAGAGCGATGACTGCGGCATGCGCGCGTTCTGTTTTGAACGAACAGCCGATCGGAAAAGCTTCCACTCCGTCTTTTGTAAACTCATCCAGCAGCCAAATCGAAAGGTCAAAACAATTGCCGGAAATGCCGTATTGTTGATAGTGTTCCTTCATCATCGATACATTCCGCTGTTTCTTATCCCCGGCCTGATGATAAAACCATGCCTTTGTCAGCGTTTCCATCGGAAAAGCATCGAATTTTCTCCACGTACGGAGAATGGCGTCCGGAGCAAACATCATCTTCCCCCCTGTTCAGAAGTGATTGTCAACACCATTATATACGGGCGCCCGAGATGAAAAAAATCCCTTGGCAAGGGATTTTTTCGTTTTATTTTCCTTTTTCATCGGTCGGAATCTGGATCAGGGAATTGGATCCGGTCGCTTTAGGCATTTTTCCGTCCCATTTTTGGATCCATTGATACTTGATCATTTCATCTGACATCGACTTTTTAATAATTTCGTTGTACTCGGCAATACCTTGGGCTTCGATCTTTTTCTTTTTCGCTTCTGCTTCGGCGATCTTCAGCTCTGTCTGCGTTCTTTCCAGTTCCTGCGACGACTTCACGCGCGCGTCAATCGCTTCCTGGGTCGCTTTATCAGGCTTTGGCACACCGAGTGTTAAATCGTCAATGACGAAGCCGAGTCCCTTCATATCATCTGCAAATGTTTTTTGGATTTCTGCAGCGGCATCTGATGATTTTTGTCCGTATGTATCAATGACGGAGTATTTGGAAATCGACTTTCTTGCAGCGTCCCACAGCCTTGTTTTCAAGTAGCTGTTTTCGATTGATTCAATATCGACCGCTCCGAATTTATTAAACAATTCTACGACTTTATCAGGCTGAACGACATAGTTGTAGGCGATGTCCATTGAGATGTTTTTGCCGTCAGAAGTAGCCACTTGAATATCCTGATTGTTTACAGTCTGCATCCGCACCGGATATCTTGTGACTTTGTCAAACAGCCCGACTAAATGCCAGCCTTGATCCAGCGTTTCCGATTTCACCCCGCCATTCGGGGAATAAACGACGCCGACATATCCGTTCGGAATTTTCTCGATGAACAGGGAAGCCGTGAATCCTCCAATAATTAAAGCGGCAGCGACAATGATTCCGCCGAGCAGCGTTTTGCTTTTATTTTTCTTTGGTTGTTTTTCATTCATCTTTGTCATCCTCCAGCGTTTTCTTTATTTTGCTCGCCCCGCTTCCGACTTTTTTAAAAAGCGGGCTTAACATAAGCCATACGCCAAACCCTATAATGGATAGCAATATGATCGAACCAATCATGACTTTCACTTTTGTTTCACCCCTTTTGCATTTGTTGATTGATCGTATGACTAAAATAAAATCATTTCACTTATGTTTACGTTCATATGAACTTAAAGTTTCATTTTTTTAAAATTTAATAGAAAAAAATTGATCAGTGCGAAATCAGCAGTTATTCCTCCTATATGGCATCGTTATAGGATATGTCGGATATGTTACTCTTTATGCCGCGTATATCATGGCGTGTTCGCACAAACTAAGAGAAGCGGCATGCTGCCTTTATTCAGCGGAAGCAACTATAAGCCTGAGCACATACTAAAAAAAGAGCCAAATGATTGGCTCTTTTCAGACCGTTGACAAAATAGGTCGGATTTTTATAATCCGACCTATTTTTGTCCAAT
>NZ_MRBL01000002.1 GCF_001969855.1 Bacillus haynesii | reverse complement strand
ACAGCTTTATACTAGACTTTTAATGGAATTAAAGCAATATTATCAATGAATGTTTTATATTTTTGTAACAATTTCTGCTTCACCCTCATAATTGAAAACAAATGTGATAAGATAATGGAAACTTGTTTGAATGAGGGTATGCGATGAAATTAACAAATTATACGGATTACTCATTGAGAGTGCTGATTTTTCTAGCAACCAAAAACTCAAACGAGCTTGTCAATATAAAAGACATCGCCGATTCTTATTCCATTTCAAAAAACCACCTTATGAAGGTGATTTACGAGCTTGGCAAGCTTGGCTACGTTGAAACGATTCGGGGCCGCAACGGCGGGATTCGTCTCGGAAAAGCACCTGAACTGATTAATATCGGTGAAGTCATAAGAAATACAGAAGATGATTTTAACATTGTCGAGTGTTTTAACGGAGAAAAAAACAACTGTATACTTTCTCCGAGCTGCGGATTAAAGCATGTTTTAAACAAAGCCCTTTCCGCCTATTTGGACGTATTGGATCAATACACTCTGCAAGATATTATCGTTAATCAGGACCATATACGTAAATTATTGAGTTAACGAAGGAAGCGGTTTCCTTCGTTTTTTTTTGCTATAAAGGAAAAATATTGACGTTGATGATCGCATTGGTCACCGGATGAAAATACACCTCGGCGTGCGCCGAAAATGATTTGCCTTCCTGATTGACGGTTACCCTGAAAACATCCTTTGTCTCTTCATCATTGACTTGTGTACGCCCTAAATATTCATAATCCTCGAGCTTTGCGCCTTCGTATTTTTCTTCAAGCGCGCTCCAGGCGATTCTTTCCCACCGTTCAGGTACATCGGAAACACCTGCTTGAAAGTGGCTTTTCGCCGGGAATGATAAAAGCGTTAGTATGCAAAAAAAGTACGTGCAATATCGTTTTTTCATTTCCATTCGCTCCGCATGTATTGTACATACGTTAGCTTGACCGTAAACGGCGAATGTCATGCAGACATTTTTCGCGGTCTGCGTATACCATCCTCATATTTCTAGGTCGCTAAACAAGGGAGACCAAGTTTTGCCCGGAGAAAAAAACACCCCGCCACATAAAATAAGCATGACTCCTCAGAAAGAAGGGAGAGTGGCGAAATTGAATTACGCTGATTATGACAAAGCTTTGTACTATACGCACCGGTCGCAGTGGGACAATCTGCTGATTCTGATGGTGCGGACAGAAGACGATTTATTATCAAAGCGGATCGAACATTTTTTGCACGCCTACAATTTTGAAAGAGATGACGCCATTGTCGAAAAAAGGCTTTATGATCTGCTGCAGTATATTGATCACGCCTCATTTTCCGGACACGAACATGAAAACGGCGTGCTTGTCTTTACGTAAAATAAAATAAGCCTGGCGCTTTGTCGGCGTCAGGCTTTTTGAAATTCGGCAAAGAGCAGAAGCTCTTCCATTACATTTTTGATATTGGCTTTGGCTGCTTCAGTAACCGTTTGGTGTTCTTCATCAATATGAATCGGATCGAGCACAAGCTGCTTTGTGATGACGTTCGCATAAACTCCGCGTGCGACAATGCGCATATTGGCGAGCGCGTTCATCCCGCCTTTGCCGCCTCCTGCACAAACAAAGAGCGCCACCGGTTTGCCCGAGAACTGCTCATTGCTTAAAAAATCGAGCGCATTTTTCAAAGCGCCGCTCATACCGCTGTGGTATTCGGGAGATAATAAAACGACAGCATCTGCTTCTTTAACCGAAGCTTTCAGTTTTCGAACATTTTCCAGCGAGTTTTGCTCTTCGTCTCCGTTGAAAATCGGAAGGCTGAACTCGCTTAGATCGATAAGCTCCGCCTGATAAGTGCGGGTAATATAGGAAGCGGCGATCCGCGTTCTGCCTTGTTTTCTCGCGGTTCCGCTGATTACGGTTATTTTCATTTGATCATCTCCCGTCATTTTGTTGTAGTCCGTGTTTTACTGCAAAGAGCGCGGCTTGCGTGCGATCGGATAAGCCAAGCTTTGACAGCAGATTGGACACATGGGTTTTCACCGTTTTTTCGCTGATAAATAAAGATGCGGCAATTTCCTTGTTGCTTTTCCCTTTTGTAATTTCCAATAAAACATCTTTTTCTCTATTTGTCAATTGATGTATTTTTTCTTTCTCATCCGCCTGTGATACATGGTGAAAGATGTGGGACATGATGTTCGGATCCAATGAGTATTTGCCGCCATAAACAGCACGAATCGTCTCGACAAGTTCATCAGGCTCGGCATCTTTCAGCTGATAGGCACATGCTCCCGCCTGGATGGCAGGGATCACATAGCTTTCGTCCGCATAGCTTGTCAGCGCTATGACTTTGACAGACGGATATTCCTTTTTTATTCGCTTTGTCGCCTCAATTCCATCCATTTCAGGCATTGATAAATCCATTAATACGATGTCTGCCTCCCGTTTTCGCAAGACATCGAGCGCCTCGATTCCTGTCGAAGCCTCTCCGACAACGTCAAAATCGCTTTTTGTTTTGAAAAAAAACAAGAGGCCTTTTCTGACAATATGATGATCATCGGCAATGATGATTTTCACCTTTTTCATCCTGCCTCCCCCTTCTCCTTCAAAGGTAAAACCGCCCGGATTTTCGTCCCCTTACCGATTGCGGAGGTGATCAAGAGCGTGCCGCCCGCTTTTTCCGTCCGCTCCTTCATTCCTTTCAGCCCAAGCGTCGGAATGCCCGCATCAGGATCGTACTGAAACCCTTTGCCGTCATCTTCGATTTCCAAGACGGCAGACGACTGGAATACATCGATTTTCACTTGTATGCGGCTTGCACCGGCATGCTTTTTGCAATTGTTGAGGGCTTCCTGGCTCAGCCGCCACATCAATTCCTCAACAAGAGGCGGCAGACGGAGCACACCGCTGAGCTTGAAGATCACCTGAAGGCCGAGCACTTCCGCATATTTTTCAAGAGCCGCCGCTAATCCTTCTTCCAAGCCCTGGGGCCTGAGCTGCCAAATTAACGCCCGCATCTCAAGAAGCGCTTCATGAGAAAGGTTTTGCATAAACTCGAGCATTTCCCTGATTTCGGGCTGGTCTGTCATTTCACCCGCCGCTTTAGCGGTCAAGCTGAGCGAAAAAAGCATTTGATTGACGGAATCATGTAAGTCCTGAGCCAATCTGTTTCTTTCGGTCAGCAGCATGTGTTTTTGCTGTTGTTCAGCAAGCCTCATCCGTTTGATCGCCATCCCGATTTGCAGAGCAACAGCTTCGAGGAGCGCCAGTTCCCCGCGGCTGAAATGAATTTTGCCCGGAGCCGCAACGTTCAGCAAACCGAACCGTTTCTTTTGGTCGCTGAGCGGAACCGTTGCATGATGTGTGATGCCTTCCGGATCTCCAGTTTTCTGTTTCATGGCCGTCGTAATCCGCCGGCAGTGGATGATATTTTTCGCCCTGTCCAGCTTTTCGCCCCTGTATTGTTCAAGACAGTAGCAGCTTCCTTCGCATAATAAACGGTTGTGCCGGTAAGAAAGGGCCTGAGGCAGGCGAACCGAAGCGGCCAGTTCAAAGCTTCCCTTTTCATCGATCAGAAATAGCCAAGCCGTTTTCAGTCCCGTTAAGCGGAGCAGCTTCTTTAAAACAGCATGAAGCGTTTCCTTTAGATGGTTCCCTTCATTTAACGTTTCCGCTATTTCTTTGAGCGTTTTCAATTTTTCAAACTGCGTGTCTTCCCGCAAAAGCTTCATCCCCTTAAACCGGAGTTTCTTTTATTATACCGGCATTTGATAAAAAAAAGCCCGCCCTTATGAGATGAACTTTTCTAAGACTTTTGACTGAGAAAGGGCAAAACGATCCTTTAAGCTCCTTCCTCCCAAAACAAATCGTCAAGCGTTTTGTCCAGCGCCTTTGCGATCGCGATGCAAAGCTGCAAGGTCGGATTGTATTTATTTTTTTCGATCAGCCCGATCGTCTGCCTTGTCACATTGACCCGCTCGGCGAGCTGGGCTTGTGTCAAAGACTTTTCGATCCGGGCGAGTTTGACCCGGTTAACCATGTGCTCACCCGCCGTTTTGATTTAATCATCTAAAAGATCTTGATTTTTCCGAAAGGATTTACGCAACGAGATAAAGTTAATCAGAAAATGAATGAATACAAACAACATCACCATGGCAATAAAGTCAACCCAACTGTCGAGATGTTCCGGCATGCCGATAAAGATAAGCGTTAAAATGGCAAATATGAGGCCGGAGGCGAGGCTGAGGGCTGCGATTTCTTTTCTTTTTTTCCGATACGCGGATTGACCTGCGATCTCCGGGTATTCAAACCCCGACAAAAGATAGCAGAGCAATATCCAGCCTGCATAGACCGCAAAACCGATGGCACTGATGATGTATTCGGATGCCGGTCTCCCTAAAATGAGGCCCCGGATGATCATATCCAAAAATAAGATAGCAGCGACAATCGTACCGGCTTCGCTGAAAAATTGCGTCATTTTCTTTTCTATGTATTCATCCCCGGTTTTGCTCCATTTCATGTCAGTCATTCTCCCCTTTTAAGATGCAATTTATATCTGACTTATTGTAATATATATATTACATCATCCATTGCCGCTTATCAATAAAAAATAAAAAACCCGCCATTTGCCAAGGCGGGTTTTCAGCGATTATGAATTTGAAGTCGATTTTACAATATCGTCGATTTTTTTCATTACTTCGTCTGTTAATTGATGGAGAAGTGCTTCACTGTCTTCGTTGGTTCGGCCTTTGACCGCGAAATAAAATTTCACTTTAGGCTCTGTTCCTGATGGACGGAGGCAGAACCATGAGCCGTCTTCCAGGAAATATTTCAAAACATTAGATTTCGGAAGATCGATCGTTTCCGTTTTGTTTTCCTTCAGCAGCGTCCGCTTCCCTGTCAAATAGTCTTCGGCGGATACAACGTCTTTTCCGGCGATGGAAAGAGGCGGCTGTTCTCTGAATGTGCTGAGGATCGCTGCGATTTGTTCCGCTCCCTCTTTTCCTTTTAAGGTCAGGGACTTCAAGCCTTCTCTATAAAAGCCGAACGATTTATACAATTCGAGGAGCCCGTCATACAGCGATTTTCCCTGCTTTTTATAGAAGGCGCATACCTCAACGGCAAGCAGTGCGGCCTGGACGGCATCCTTGTCCCTTGCGAAATCGCCGATCAAGTAGCCGTAGCTTTCCTCATAACCAAATTGGAAAGCATATTCGCCCGATGCTTCAAATTGTTTGATTTTTTCTCCGATGAATTTAAAACCGGTCAGCGTGTCGATCGTGTCAAGCTCGAAAGAAGTGGCGATGTCGCGCCCCATTTCGCTCGTCACAATCGTTTTCAGGACGACTCCGTTATCAGGCAGTGTGCCTTTCTCCTGTTTTTGTGATAGCAAATAATGCAGGAGCAGCGCGCCGGTTTGATTTCCTGTCAGCACCACGTAGCGGCCTTCTTGATCCTTTACAGCGACGCCGAGCCGGTCCGCGTCAGGATCGGTACCGATCAGAATATCGGCTCCTTTTTCTTCTCCAAGTCTGATCGCATATTCAAAAGCCGCGTGCTCTTCCGGATTAGGAGAAGATACGGTCGAAAAGTCAGGGTCAGGCAGCTCCTGTTCAGGGACGACTGTGACATGTTCATACCCGAGAGCTTTCAGGCCCCGTCTGACGGATTTGTTTGCCGTTCCGTGAAGCGGGGTGAAGATGACTTTGACCTCGGTCTCCTTTGCCAGATCGGGGTTGACGGAAATCGATATCAGCTTATCAAGATAGGCTTGGTCAATGTCTTCGCCGATCATTTTGATCAGCCCTTTTTCGGTTAAAGCAGCTTCATCGCCGGCTTCGATTTCCAGTTCGTTTTCAATCGCATTGACAAAGGCAATGAGTTTGTCGGCATCAGCTGGCGGAAGCTGCGCGCCATCCTCTCCGTAGACTTTATAGCCGTTGTATTCAGGCGGGTTATGGCTCGCCGTGATGACAATACCTGCAAACGCATTCAGTTCTCTTACCGCAAAGGAAAGTTCAGGTGTCGGGCGCAGTTCGTCAAACACGTACGTTTGAACGCCGTTTTCTGCGAGCGTCTTAGCAGCTTCCATTGCAAATTCAGGCGATTTGTGGCGGGAATCGTACGCGATCACAACACCGCGCTTTTTTGCTTCTTCGCTGTTCGCTCCTATGTACGCGGCAAGGCCCGCCGATGCTTTGCGAACCGTATAAACGTTCATGCGGTTCGGGCCAGGTCCGATCTCTCCGCGCATACCGGCTGTACCAAACTCAAGTTTTTTATAAAAGCAATCCTCTAGTTCTTTTTCATTGCCTTCCGCTTTCAGAAGAAGCGATTTTAATTCGGAATCTAAGTTTTCTTTGTTTTTCCAGCGTTCATAGCTTGTTCTCCAGCTCATGATTACCTCCAATGTTCTAGCTAAGTAATTGCAGCTTTTCTTTTATCATATCGACAAACAGCCGCTTTGTCCAAATTTAGCATGCCAAACGAAAAAAATGAGGCTGCCTGATCAAGACAGCCTCATGTTAGGCCATTCGGTTGATTTTTAACGAAAATTCATCAAGGTCATTCGCCCTAATAAATCATCTGCTTTCCAGCGGGACAACAGCATCGTGAAGAAGTCCTTCCAATGCCTGAACATGCCGGGCCTTTGTTTCGCCATCCCAGTTCAGCTTCTCGCTCATGTAGTCCGTAAGGCTGTCTTTATAAGTGCGGACCCAATTGATGTCAAAGAACAGCGCACCCGTTCTGCGTACGAAGAAGTCTGCCGGAACGGCTGCCATTTCTTCCTCGATCCCGTAATCCATTTCTGCTAGTACATGGACAGGGATGCGGCGTTCTGCTGCTTCATCTTTCAACGATGGAATACGATCAAACAGGCGGTCTGCGTTCGAACCGTATCGTGCGGCGATCTGTTTGGCCGTCTCTTCGGACAGTCCAGCCTCGATTCCTTCGGCTGCTTTCGTTTGAATAAAAGCCTCCAGATTTTTGGAGCCGCCGATATGGCCGCCTGAGATCGGCATCGTTTTTGTTCTGCAAGGTCCGAAGTCTCTGCCGCCCTCCTCTTTTAATCGGTCTCTGACAAGATTGACGATATGCTCAGCCATTTTTCTGTAGCCGGTCAGCTTTCCGCCGGCAATCGTGATCAGTCCGGATTCAGAAGTCCAGATTTCATCTTTGCGGGAGATCTCAGACGGGTCTTTTCCCTCTTCATGAATCAGCGGTCTGAGCCCCGCCCAGCTTGATTCGACATCTTCGGCCTTGATCCCCAGTTCAGGGAACATATAGTTGATTGCGTTGATGACATAATCCCTGTCTGCAGTCGTCATTCGAGGGTGTTCCAGATCCTCGTTGTAGACGGTGTCCGTTGTGCCGACATATGCCTTTCCGTCTCTCGGAATCGCGAACACCATGCGGCCGTCAGGCGTATCAAAATAAACGGCTTGTTTTAAAGGAAAGACCGATTGATCAAAAACAAGATGCACGCCTTTTGTATGCTGAAGGTGTTTGCCTTCTTTTGAATGGTCTTTTTCCCGCAGACGGTCGACCCACGGCCCCGCGGCATTCACGATTTTTTTCGCGTAGACGCGGTACGTTTTTTTCGTGAAGACGTCTTCAATGACCACGCCGGTGACCTTGCCGTTTTCATATATAAAATCGCTTACTTTTGCATAATTGACAGCCTCGGCTCCGAATTTAACCGCTTCTTTCATGACTTCGATCGTCAACCTGGCGTCATCCGTCCGGTATTCGACATAATAGCCGCCGCCTTTCAGGCCGTTCTTTTTCACGAGCGGCTCTTTTTGAAGCGTTTCTTCGGCATTCAGCATGCTCCTCCGCTCAGCTTTTTTGACGCCTGCCAAAAAGTCGTACACCCTCAGTCCGATTGAAGTGCTGAATTTGCCGAAAGTCCCTCCCTTATGCATCGGAAGCAGCATCCATTCGGGCGTTGTCACGTGCGGCCCGTTTTCATAGACGATCGCCCGCTCTTTGCCGACCTCTGCTACCATTTTCACTTCAAATTGCTTTAAATAGCGAAGTCCGCCATGTACAAGTTTCGTAGAGCGGCTTGACGTTCCGGCCGCAAAGTCCTGCATTTCGCAAAGCGCCGTTTTCATTCCGCGCGATGCGGCGTCCAATGCCGTCCCTGCACCGGTAATACCTCCGCCGATAATAAACACGTCATACTTCTGCTTCGTCATATTCTGTAACATGTCGTCCCGTTTACGGCTTGAAAATAATGATTCCATGTTCATGTCCTCCCTTGTTGTCACGGTAAAAAATAGAAAAAGAGACCACAAACATCCAAAGCGCTGATACTGCTTTGGTGCCTGCGGTCTCTCCTCTTCTCCAACCGTTCCTATTAACTTAATTAGATTGTAACATACATGCGGCTTATTTAAAAGCCCTAGCTGCATTTACAGCTTTCTTCCACCCGTTGTACAGACTCTCACGCTCTTTTTCTTCCATTTTCGGTTCAAAACGTTTGTCAAGCTGCCATTGGTCTTTAATCTCGGAACGATCGCTCCAGAAGCCGACAGCAAGGCCCGCTAAATATGCTGAACCGAGCGCTGTTGTTTCATTGATTTCAGGACGTTCTACAGGGACATCCAAAATGTCGCCCTGAAAATCCATCAGGAAGTTGTTTTTGACAGCTCCGCCGTCGACTCTCAGCGTTTTAACCGAGATCCCGGAGTCTTCCTTCATTGCGTCAAGCACGTCTTTCGTTTGATAGGCAAGCGCTTCAAGCGTTGCTCTGACAAAATGCTCTTTCGTCGTACCCCGGGTCAGTCCGAATACAGCGCCGCGGACATCGCTGTCCCAATAAGGCGTGCCTAAACCTACAAATGCAGGGACCACATAAACACCATCGGCAGATTCTGCTCTTACAGCGTATTTTTCACTTTCTTTGGCGTCTTTAAACATTCTCAGCCCATCGCGCAGCCATTGAATAGCGGAACCCGCGACGAAGACGCTGCCTTCCAGCGAATATTCCACCTTTCCGTCGATGCCCCAAGCGATTGTCGTCAGCAGGCCGTGCTCTGATTTGATCGCTTTCTCGCCGGTGTTCATCAGCATAAAGCAGCCTGTTCCATACGTGTTCTTAACCATTCCTTCTTCAAAGCAAGCCTGCCCGAACAATGCTGCCTGCTGGTCGCCGGCTGCACCTGCAATCGGAATGTTTTTGCCGAAGAAATGATAATCGACCGTTTCAGCGTATACATGCGATGAAGGCTTGACTTCCGGAAGCATCGATTTCGGCACGCCGAGAATATCGAGAAGTTCATCATCCCATTTTAGGTCATAGATGTTGAACATCAATGTTCTTGAGGCGTTTGAATAATCTGTCACATGCGCTTTTCCGCCGGACATTTTCCAGATCAGCCAAGAATCGATCGTACCGAAGAGAAGGTCGCCGTTTTCAGCTTTCTCCCGCGCCCCTTCCACATGATCCAAAATCCATTTCACCTTCGTGCCTGAAAAATAAGGATCGATTAAAAGGCCTGTTTTTTCTCTGATCGTCTCTTCATAGCCTTTCTCTCTCAATTCCTGGCATATTTCCGCCGATTGGCGGGACTGCCACACAATCGCGTTGTAGACCGGTTTGCCGGTATGTTTATCCCAAACCACGGTCGTTTCCCGCTGGTTTGTGATCCCGATTCCGGCAATTTGTCCGGCTTCGATCCCCGATTCTGAAAGCGCAGAAGCGATCACCGACAGAACGGAGCCCCAGATTTCATTTGCATTGTGTTCAACCCAGCCGGGGTTTGGAAAATATTGCTGAAATTCCTTTTGCGCAATATGGACGATTTCGCCTGCTTTGTTGAAAACAATCGCCCTTGTGCTTGTGGTGCCTTGATCAAGAGACAAAATGTACTTTTCCATATTTGAAACTCCCCCTTATATGTCTGTTAAGATTGCGTTTTTTTTAAATGTTGACCGATTGATCAACCGGTTGTTTTTTCATATGAATATAGAAACCTAACAATATCACAACTAGTATAACGCTTACAATCCAAAATGTGTTGGTGATGTGCCCTTTGAATGCGGCGTTGTAAAAAACACCTGCAAATGAACCGCCGAGCGCCGGTCCTAAAACAGGAATCCACGCGTACTTCCAATTTGAACTCCCTTTGTCTGCAATCGGAAGGACAAAGTGGGCAATTCTCGGCCCCAGATCGCGGGCAGGATTAATCGCATAGCCTGTTGTTCCGCCGAGCGAGATCCCGATCGCCACGATCAGAAATCCGACAACAAGCGGATTCAGTCCGTCAGTAAACTTGTTTGCACCGATCGTTAAAAGTCCGAGAACGAGAATAAAAGTCCCCAATGTTTCACTGAACAGGTTTGCAAATGTATTTGGAATCGCCGGACCTGTCGAAAATACTCCCAGCTTCGCGCCTTGATCCTCGGTTTCTTTCCAGTGCGGCAAGTAGTGAAGAAAAACGAGCACCGCTCCTAAAAATGCGCCGATCATCTGTCCCAAAATATAAGAAGGCACTTCTTTCCAAGGAAAATCTCCGACAAATGCCAGCCCCAATGTAACGGCGGGATTTAAATGCGCTCCGCTGATGCCGCCGACGGCATATACCGCCATGGCCACGCCAAGCCCCCAGCCGAAGACGATCACAATCCATCCGGATTGATGGGACAGCGATTTTTTCAAATTAACTCCTGCACAAACTCCAGCTCCAAAGACGATGAGCAGCATCGTTCCGATAACTTCCCCCCAAAATGCTGTCAAGGCTATCCCTCCTAAAATCTATTATGAAGTGTTATTCTAAGATGAACACCATGGGTTCACCTTCTTCACTGTGTCTAAAAGACCATAAAAAAACACAGCAAACTTTCTTTACATCATACTGAGTAAAGAACTGCTGTGGTCTCCGAGTCTCCGTCACAATGTATTAACTTAGTAAGATCGTATCGTATAGTGAAAGCGTTGTCAATAATTTTTCACATTTTAAATTTTTAGTTCCAGTATTTTTTCCATAAATCAGTGTCTGAGGTGGTGACTGCGGACGCCCCTGCTGCAAGCGCCTGCTCGACGTCTTTTTCGGTACGGATAAACCCGCCCGCAAAGATCGGAATGCCGGTTTTTTCTTTGACTTCCCTGATCAATTCCGGCACTACTCCGGGAAGCACTTCTATATAGTCAGGTCTGTGCTTTTTCACCAATTCAATACTCTTCTTCATGGCGCTTGTGTCTATTAAAAACATGCGCTGGATCGCATACACTTTCTTCTGCTTTGCTTTGGCGATAACGCTTGATCTTGTTGAAAGAATGCCCGCAGGCTTCATTTCCTGGCAAATGAATTCCGCACCGTATTCATCATGCTTAATCCCTTGGATCAGATCGACGTGAACAAACATTTTTTTCCCATGAGATCTTGCCGCGCTGATGACGCCTCCCAGCTGTCCAAGATGGATGTCAAGCAGCACCCCGTATGAAAAAGGGCTGTCCAGGAATGTATCAAACTGCTTCATATTGCGTACCGCAGGTAAAATATTTTGATCGTGAAAACTCATGTTCCATCTCCTTCACTTGCTATCTTGCTTCTGTATTACACTAATGGAATTTCCGTCTCATTGCAATCCTTTATAAAACAGAAGCCTCTCACGGCCCCTAGGCAAATCATTTTACATTTACCTTCATTCATGTCCATAATTTAACACAACCAACTCGAATGGGGGGAATTTTTTTATGAAAGCGATCATCCATGAAGGAATCAAGGGCCTTTCAGGGCTGAAATATACAGACGTTTCCGACAAAACGCCCGGCCCGGGTGAAGTCAAAATCAGACTGAAAGCGGCCGGACTGAACCACCGCGACTTGTTCCTCTTTCAGTCCAGGGAGGCGGGTGATGCCCCGTTTATACCCGGCTCCGACGGAGCAGGCACGATCGAAGAGACAGGTGAAGGCGTTCGGGACCTCGCCGTTCATACAGAGGTGATCATCAATCCGAGCATCGGCTGGGAATATACGGATTCTGTTCCGCAAGTACCGGACATTCTCGGCGGCCCATCTGACGGGACTTTCGCAGAGCATGTCATCGTCCCGGCGAAGCACGTGTTGAAAAAGCCGGCGCACCTTTCCTGGGAGGAAGCAGGCGTCCTGCCTTTATCCGCTCTGACTGCTTACAGGGCGTTATTTACGAAAGGACATTTACAAAAAGGCGAACACGTCTTAATACCGGGAATCGGCGGAGGCGTCGCCACAAATGCGCTGCTCATGGCAAAGGCCGCGGGCGCGCGGGTGACTGTAACCTCCCGAAGCGAAGAAAAAAGAAAAGAAGCGCTCCGCTATGGAGCCGACTTCGCAATGGACAGCCGCGGCCTGTGGAAAGACAGCTTGGGCGGAGAACGGGTTGATTTGATCCTCGACAGCATCGGCCCGGCCACTTTTGTGAATAATTTCGATGTCATCAAGCCGAATGGAAGGATCGTCAATTTCGGTGCCAGCTCGGGAGACAGCATCCAGCTTCCGCTGCGCTCGCTCTTTTTCCCGCAAATCAGCATCATCGGTACTTCGATGGGCAGCCTCGAAGAATTTCGGCAAATGATTGATTTTATCGAACGCCATTCGCTTAAGCCGGTGCTTGATCAAGTATTTCCTTTATCAGAAGCGGTTCCGGCCTTTAAAAGGATGAAAGACGGGGAGCAGTTTGGAAATATCGCTTTGCAAATAGGCGGGTAAACTCGGGGGGAACGGCGGCTTGCCATGTCATCAGCCGCCGTTTTTTAGGCGGTGCAAGCTGCCTTTTGGTCTTCGCCGGAAAAAAAGGCAACCTGAAAGATTCAGGTCAGCCCCATAATGAAAGCAGCCACAGCACGACCGGAAGGGTGGCGATGCTGAGCATTGTACTGATAAAAGTCGCGCTTGAAACGATTTCCGGCTTTGTTTCAAACTGCACCGCCATCAAAGTCGTATTCGCCGCCGTCGGCATGGCCGCCGCCAGCACCATGATCTGTTTGACAAGCCCGTCGACTGGAAGAATCAGCGCAAATCCCAAGGCAATGAGCGGAGACACGAATAATTTCAGCAAAAGCGAGTAAGAGATTTTCCGGTATTCGATATGTTGAAAGGAAATCACGGCAAGCTGCATGCCGAGAATAATCATAATCGTCGGAATCGCGGCATCTCCCACCAATTTAATTCCCGTCATTAACTGTTCGGGAATCGAAATATGCCCCAGCTGAAAGCATATGCCGAGCAGCGCACCGTATGCAACCGGCATCCGGATAACCCTTGTCATCACGATTTTAAATCCGCCCGCTTCAGGGCTTCCTTTCGCTGCGTAATACATTCCAATCGTGCTCATGACAAGCTGCTGAAGCACCATCAGCACAACGGCGATATCAAGCCCGGCCGTGCCGTAGACAAGCAGGACGACGGGAGTACCGTAGTTTCCGTTATTCATGAAAGCGGACGATAAAACGAGAGCGCACCGCTCCTGATTGGAATACCCGTGAACATATGAAATGAGATAAACAAATAGAATCAAAGTTAAACAGAGGCCGAGACAATAGACAGACATATAGATATAATCCATCGTCAGCTTGTTCTCATAAAACGTATCAAACGCTAAAAACGGAGACATTAAATACAGGGACATTTTAGATAGGTTCTGAATATCAAAATGAAGCAGCTTTTGTCCGATGAACCCGATCGCAAATATCCCGAAAACCGGCAGTAAAACAAACAGAAACTCCATGATGCACCTTCTTTTTATGTATAACCGTTCTCATTAATACTATCCATCATATAGAAAATTCCGTTTGTTTTCAACGGTGTTTCCATCCCGGTTGCAGAAAAAGAGCTCCCACATACCTGGCCCTGTTTGGCTAGGTATGCGGGAATCTTCTTCATGTTCTGGCATGCGGCTGTGAGGAGAACTTGTTCACCCAGGATTCCGTTTTACAAACGATTTTGCGGTCCTCCCGTACATGCCAAGTGATGACTTTCTGGCGGTTCTTTGATCTTGTACAGTGCTCAAGCAATGGGCATGCGGAACAGATTTCAGGATTTGAATGATGTGATCGGCAGCCTTTTGAGTATGTAATTGTTTGCTGGTTCGGACAAATGTAACTGCCTTTTTCACTGTCATAATGAAACTTCCATATAGCGCTCTCCCCCTTTCAAATCCGCTTCAAGCGAAATAACCCGGCATCATTTTTTCTGCGGCGGGCAAATAAAAACCGCAGACAAAAGAAGACACCAATGCCTCTACTGCCTGCGGGGAGTTGCGTATGTCCGTCTATTCCAATTTTAATGCGTGCGAAAAGCATCGGTTAAGGAAGCACACGAACACTTCCACAGGCTGAATGAACAGTGAACTTTTCCTTGTGTGCCACATTCAGGTTGACGTTGCTGTCTCATTGTCATTTTGTTCAGCCTCCTTTGCTTTTTCTTTGTAAGTATATCCCCCAAATTCCACTTTGCAATCATCTTTTTCTAAAAATGGTCGTAATTTGTATGTTCCATCGAGTGGATTTGCCTTTCGTTTATGATACCCGCTTCATTTCTTTTCTGGAGCGGTCTTTCTTGTAGTATCCAATAAAATAAATGAGACCGACGAACACGGATCCGCCAATGACATTGCCGATAAATGCCGGAATGATGTTTCCGATAAACTGCCCCCATGTGAACGAGCCTGCAAAAATGGCTGCGGGAATCACAAACATGTTGGCGACAACGTGCTGAAATCCGATTGCCACAAAAGCCATAATTGGGAACCAGATGCCAAGGATTTTTCCTGCTCCGTCTTGTGCGCCGAAAGAAAGCCATACCGCAAGACATACAAGCCAGTTACAGCCGATGCCGGAAATGAGAACCTTGCCGAAGCTCATATCGAGTTTCCCTTGTGCAACGGCGATCGTTTTTTCTAAATAAGGACCTGTTTCAGTCAATCCAACCAAATGTCCGAAAAAGTAAGCAACAAACAGTGCGCCGATTAAGTTCATAATCGTGACGATTCCCCAGTTAACCGCCAATTGTTTTAGTGATATTTTTCTTGAAAATAAAGCCATCGCAACGGACATCATATTCCCTGTGATCAATTCAGCGCCAGCGAGCACAACAAGTATCAGACCGACAGGAAATACGGCAGCTCCGATCAGGCTGGACAGGCTTCCCCATTCTTTCGGCAGGTCGCCGATTACCCTGATATCAAGCAAGTACCCAAGCGCGATAAATGCGCCGCCTAAAAACCCCAATACAAGCAGAGACGGCAGCGGGAGCTGTACTTTTTTCATCCCTGCTTCAATTGCTGCATCCGCTATTTCATCCGGTTTTCGAAAAGCCATACTAGAACCCTCCATTATTTCTTCTTTTCTCACAGTTATGGCAGAAAGACAATAAAAAAAGGCAGCACTCAAATAACCTGTGTCAACCAGGCGTTTGAATGCTGCCTAACTTGTATGCATACCCATACAACAAAATCAAGCAGAATTAAGATATTGAAAGAGAATATATACAGTCCGTGCATACATTCCATTGCTTTTGCCTTCTATAACTGTAGCAATATCCTATCAAAAGTGATAAAAATGTGTCAACCCTGCTGCCGCTTCCCCCTTGCGAATGTATAGTTCCCTTCATACTTGACGAGTTTCCTGCCGTCAAGCCACCAGGTGACATTGAAAAGCCGGTCAAGAAAGTATCTGTCGTGCGAAACCGCAATAATCGTCCCTTGAAATTGGCTTAATGCTTCTTCAAGCATCTCCTTCGATTCGATGTCCAAATGGTTTGTCGGCTCATCGAGGATCAGCACGTTATGGTTTTGGTGAACGAGCTGTGCCAAGCGAAGCCGCATCCGTTCGCCTCCGCTTAAATCTTTCACTTTTTGAAAGACGGATTGACCGAAAAACAAAAACTTTGCAAGCATCATTCTGGCTTCGCCTTCTGATGCAGAAACATGCTCACGGAATTCGGCTAAAACCGTGCGCTCTTCTTCCATTTCACCGACATGCTGAGTCAGATATGCAGCTGATAAATTGCTGCCAAGCTGCACGTCACCGCTGTCTGGCGTTTCCTTTCCGCTGATGATATTGAGCAGCGTCGTTTTGCCGCTGCCGTTCTCCCCGACGATAGCGGCGCGCTCCTGAAAACGGACATGCATACTGAGATTGTCAAAAAGCGCCCGCTCACCGAAGCTTTTGCAGACATCCTCAAGCCTGACGACATCTTTTCCGCTTCGTTCATCCATGCTGAAAGCTAAATCGATCTTTTTGCGTTCCAGTACGGGTTTCTTCACCTTCTCCATGCGCTCCAAAGCTTTTTCCATGCTTTTCGCTCTCCGATGCAGGCCGTCATTCGGAGGATTGGCGCGATTCGCCCATTCCTTCAGCCGCTTGATCGTGTCCTTCATTTTTTTGATTTTCTTCTGCTGATCCTGATAGTCATGAAATTCTCTCATGAGGCGCTCTTCCCGTTCATCAGCATAGTGTGTATAGCCGCCTTTGTAAAAGTGTAGCTCTCCCTGGTCGATTTCGAGAATCGAAGTGACCGATTCATCCAGGAAATAGCGGTCATGCGATACGATGACCGCAGTCCCTTTGTACTGCTTTAAAAAAGATGTCAGCCATTCAATTGCTGTCAAATCCAAATGGTTTGTCGGTTCATCCAGCAAAAGCAGATCCGGAGCTGACAGAAGAAGCCTGGCAAGACCCGCTTTCGTCCGTTCTCCTCCGCTTAACTCCCGCCACTCGGCATCGAATAGCCGCTCAATTTTCAAACCGTGCGCCACCCGTTCGATTTGCGCACTGATGCCGTAGCCGCCTTTTCGCTGAAATTCATCCTGCAAAGATCCGTACTTCTCCAAAAGAAGACTGAGTTTTTCCGCGTCCTTTTCAACTGCCAATTGACGTTCAATCCGGGAAAGCTTTTGCTGTGTGTTCCATAATGATGAAAAAACGTCATACAGCAGCTCTTTTACCGTTTTGCTGCCGTCCCATGCGGGATTCTGCTCCAAGAGCCCCGTTGATAATCCTTTTTTCCAAGTCACAAGGCCTTCATCAGGTTTCATTTGGCCGCTGATCAGTTTCAATAACGTCGTTTTCCCTTCCCCATTTCGTCCGATCAGACCGATTCGCTCCCCTTGGTGCAGGTCCCATGACAGCCCGTTGAAAATCGTATGTCCTCCGTATGTTTGCCCGACATGTTGCAAACTGCATATCATCATCTATCTTTCCTCCGTATCCCGTGAAGAGACACTGAGCATAAAAAAGACGGCAGAGCTTACACCCCGCCGTCAGCATCAGAAAATCCGATTGTGGGCAGATGTCTCTCACTGGTATTTTTTCCAATTGAATGTGTAAAAAAGGGCAGACTGATCCCGTAATACGCATTCTCCGGAAAAAATCGCGCGACAAATATACAGATGGGCTTGCATATCCGTCATACGCTTACCAGTTTGATTCATCTTTTCCACCTCCTTTTAATAGTTACAATATATGAAAAATAAAGCTAAAAGTCAACATGAAAAAGCCGGCCTCAAGCGGCCGGCAACGATTCTGCTATTTTTTATAATGAATCCTGTAAATGTCATGGCGTCTGTCCTTGAGCTGCCGGACCGTTCCGTCCTGCCGCTGTCTTCTGAGAATTTCCAGGTCGACATCGCCGATGACCACCATCTCAATGTTTGGATTGCATTCGCCGACGATTCCATCCCTTGCAAATTCAAAATCTGAAGGAGCAAAAATCGCGGATTGCGCATATTGGATATCCATATTTTCGGTTTGCGGCAGATTGCCGACTGTGCCGGAAATAACCGTGTATACCTGATTTTCAACCGCTCTTGCTTGAGCGCAGTATCTGACTCGCAAATAGCCTTGGCGGTCTTCCGTACAGAAAGGGGTAAAAATAATCTTGGCCCCTTTTTCGGTTGCAATTCTGCCGAGTTCGGGGAACTCGATGTCATAGCAGATCTGGATCGCGATTTTGCCGCAGTCTGTGTCAAAGACGCGCACCTCGTCCCCCCTGCTGATGCCCCACCATTTTCGTTCATTCGGGGTAATATGAAGCTTATATTGCTTTTCAATGGTTCCGTCTCTTCTGAACAAGTAAGCGATATTGTAGATCTTTCCTTCTTCTTCAACGAAGTGGGAACCGCCGATAATGTTGACATTGTATTTAACGGCAAGGTCTGTGAACAGGCTGATATAGTCTTCTGTATATTCGGTAATCCGCTGAACGGCCAGGCTCGGTGAGCGCTCTTCAAGAAACGACATCAGCTGCGTCGTAAAGATTTCGGGATAGACGGCAAAATCCGCTCCCGCGTCTGAAGCTACATCTGCATAGTATTCGACTTGGTTGGCAAACTCTTCGAAGGAATGAATCTGCTTCATCTCATATTGAATCACGCAGATTCTCACCGGAAAAGCTGATTTGTAATAGCGTTTCGTCTGCGGCAAGTAGTCGACATTATTCCACTCCATCAATGTCGCATATTTGCTTGATGCTCTGTCATCCGGGAGATAGTTCGGGTTGATTCTCATCATCGTAAATCCGTTCAACAGCTGAAACGAAAGGACCGGATCATAGATCTGGTGGTGGATGACTTGTTCGACATACTCCCTCGGCGTCATCTCGGAAGCGTACTTATGATAGTTCGGGATCCTGCCGCCGATGATAATGCTCTTTAAATTCAAGCGCCTTGCCAGATCTTTTCGCGCTTCATAGAGACGGTGGCCGATCTTCATCCGTCTGTATTCAGGATGAACCATGACCTCGATTCCGTACATGTTTAAGCCGTCGGGATTGTGATTTGTAATATACCCGTCATCTGTAATATCCTGCCATGTATGTCTGTCATCATATTCATCAAAGTTGATTAACAGGCTTGAACAGGAACCGATCACTTCTCCGTCAAGCTCTGCGCAAAACTGGCCTTCCGGGAAGTGTTCCAAATGACTTTCCAGATGCGCCCGTTTCCATGGGATCATTCCCGGAAAACAAAGCTCTTGCAGCCCGATGATGCTGTCGATATCTTTTTCTTCTATATTGCGGATGACGATCTTTTTTTCAAAGCGGGAAAGATCCAGTTTTTCAGACACGTCCCATTCCTCCTCTGCCTTCTTTATGTTGGATCGGAAATTTTTTCGATCAGCTGTTCCAGCTCCATTTCCGCCATTGATTCCAGGCGGTGATCATAATGCTCGAACAGCAGGCTTTTCGTTACTTTATTCGGTACAATGACACATTTCATTCCGGCTCTTTTCGCGGCGATTGATCCGTTGACAGAGTCTTCGAATGCAATGCACTCCTCAGGCTTCACACCGAGGCATTCCGCCGCCTTCAAATAGAGTTCAGGGTTCGGTTTGACTTCCTCAACATCATCGGCCGTTCTGATGCACTCAAAATCGTCGTACAGACCGATTTGTTTCAAATGCTGGGAGACCCATTTATAATCCGAGCTTGACGCCAGGCCGATTTTTAAACCGAGCTCTTTCGCCGCGGACAAATAAGCTTCCACACCTGGACGCGCTTTTTCATTTTCCATTCTTTTCGTAAAACGCTCTTGTCTCAATTTCGTCAGTTGTTCATGGTCCAGCTTTTTTTGCAGCTGTTCCTCCAGATAAGAAAACGGCTGGAATCCGGCGGCCGTGCCGATGACATTTCCCCAAACCGACATTGGCAGCTCTGAGCCGTGCTCTTCAAAAATTTCCTGGAGCACTTCATATTCGTGCGTTTCTGTATCTAAAATAAGACCGTCAAAATCAAAAATCACTGCTTTAATCATCGCGCTTTAGCCCAACTCCTTTTGACTGTTTGCACCATTCATTGTATCCTTCTTGCCGCCCCTTGAAAAGAGAAGACACTAAAAACCGGTATGTATAAATGAAGAAGAGCCTGCTGTAAGAGGCAAGCTCTTCCGTTCTTACTGAGTCCGTGCCGGAGTGGAAATGTTCGTAAGCGCCTGTCCGGCAGATTCATTGGACATTTCGTTTACCGCCAGATCTCCGAGCGCCAAAATGCCGACTAAATGGTTGTTTTCGATGATCGGCAGACGGCGGATTTGGCTTTGAGCCATCAGCTGTGATGCCTCTTCAAGGCTCATGTTCGGATTCCCTGAAACAACATTTGTTGTCATGATGTTTGAAACAGGTGTCTGTCCATCCTGGCCTTCCGCTGTCGTTCTGAGCGTGATATCACGGTCTGTGATCATTCCTTTTAACACGCCTTGATCTACGACCGGGATCGCCCCTATATTATGGCGGCTCATCAACTCAGCCGCTTCTTGGACCGTTTGATTGGAAGAAATTGTTGCCACTTGTCTAGACATCGCATTGCTGATTGTCGTCAATAGACTGCACCCCTTTCGGTTGTTAGTATGTACAAGTCACGCACATGCTAAAAAGGAAGTTGGCACCATTTCATTGTGTTTTCCGCTTTTTTCTTATATCATCTTTTCATAAAAAGAAGAGCTTTTCCGAGTTGGAACAAGCTCTTTCAATTCAGACAAATCCGGCTTTACATCAGCATTTTATTCTCGGTATTCACGATGTGAAAGTCGGCAGATGTTAGAGGGAAGTACAGACCGCAGTCATTCAGCTTGCGGCAGTTTTTATCGAACAAATCACGGTCTTTCAGCACCCACCGGCGTTTCGCCTTAGTTAATAACGCATGGATCAATTGCAGGCTTGTCATAATCTGAAACGCTTCATCGAGCGTACCTTTGTATTCATCCTCTTTCAATTCAAGCACGCCCTGCTTTTTGAGTTCTTTTATTTTTTGTTTATTCAAGTACAATGGAAATATTTGATACAGCTCTGATACAAGCTCTTCTATATAAATTTCTTGTTCTTCAGTTGCTGCCTTTACAATTCGCAAATTGATCACCCTTCATCCCTTGTTCTAATCTCTTCAAACAGAATAGCATACATAAACAATGGGCTGTGAAGGTAAGTGTTTCCTAATGGCTCAACGCTTTTTACAGAAAGGAGCAGTAAAAATGAACCAAAAAAATCACGGCTTATTCTTCAGTGCAGACAACCGCCATCACGGCGAACTTTTATTTGCATATTTAAAAAGAGAAGCGAAAGCATCGAAGCCTGTCATTCAATACTGGATCGCAAACGAGAAAATTAAAGTGAATCATAAAACCGTGGATCATAACGTTCAGCTTGAGAGCGGAGACAGCGTGACGATCGATCTCAGAGAGGAAGAAGAAAGCGGAATCGTCCCTAAATACGGGGAACTTCCCGTCCTGTTTGAAGATGATCACATGCTCATTGTCAATAAGCCGGCGGGAATGGCGACACATCCGAATGAAGCCGGCCAGACCGGCACGCTGAGCAACCTTGTGGCGTTTTATTTTCAAATGAACGGGGAGGAGCGAAAAGTCCGGCACGTCCACCGTCTTGACAAGGATACGAGCGGCGCTGTCGTTTTTGCAAAGCACCGCCTCGCCCATGCCCTTTTAGACGAACAGCTGCAAAGAAAAGAACTGGCGCGGACATATGTAGCCGTAGCGGAAGGAAAATTCAGAAAACAAACAGGTACCATTTCGGCGCCGATCGGCAGAGACAGGTACCACTCTGTCAGAAGAAGGGTGTCCAATTCCGGACAGCCCGCCGTTACCCATTTTGAATCAAAAGGATATGACAGCCGTCACGATGTTACACTATGCAGACTTCAGCTGGAGACAGGCCGAACCCACCAAATACGTGTTCACCTTGCAAGCATCGGTCATCCTTTGTCAGGCGATACCTTATACGGCGGTTCACAGGGGCTTTTTCAGAGGCAGGCTCTTCACGCAATCGAAATCAATGTCACCCATCCGATCACAAAAGAACGCGTCACTGTCACGGCACCGCTTCCGGATGATTTGAAATACGAAATCGGACGACTGTTCGGTACGATTGATTAAATGGTAAAAAAGGCTGTCCTTGATGGACAGCCTTAAAGCGGTTTTGCATAAATAATATAGCGTTCAGGCGCATTTCCGACATAAGAAAACGGATAGCATGTCGTTAACAGCAGTTCTTCTTTTTCGTGCTGCAGCGTAATGATGGATGTATCATCCTGATCAACAATTTTCGTGTGTGTGATTTCATATTCGAAGCTTCCGTATGGAAGCTCGATTTTCAGTTTATCGCCGATTTCCAGCTCCCCTGTTCTGCGAAAAACGGTATCCCTGTGCCCTGAAAGAACAATTTGCCCGTTTTGTTTTGGATAATAACTGCCTTTATAATGACCGACGCCTTTCTCCAAATCATCGGGACTGGTCCCTTCAACGATGGGAAGCTCCGCGCCCAGTCTGGGAATATGGAGGATACCTGCCGCTTCGCCGTTGGCGGGCTTAAATGAAGCGGGCGCTGAGGGGTGCTTGGCCGAACGGACGGATTGACTCGATGCAATGGCCTCTTTTGCTTCAGTTAAAGAAATATCGGTTTGTCTGTTCATATCGAATATCTTCCAGCCGCCGTATACAAAAATGGCAAGCCCCGCTGTCATCAGCAGAAACGATAACATCTTGACTTTCATAGTCTTGCAATACCCCTTTTCCGCATATAAAGAATCGCTCCGAACATAAACGTCAGGAAGCCGTACAAAAGGAAACCGCCGTAAGCTGCCGCCGTATCGGGTAGCTTGTGCTCTTCACGCGTGTCTGACAAAAACGCATCATGTGACAGACCGTCCATCTTCTCCGCAGGCGCCTCTAATCCTTCACCGATCGTCACGCCCGCAACAGGAATAGCGCCGCTCTTTGAAGCATCGCCGGTCCTATCATAAACCGGCCTTTCTCCGCTGTCATTGCCGGGCTTTACCCCATCGCCCTTATCTCCAGACGGTTTTTCTTCGTCATTCGGATCAGCGTCTCCGCTTCCGGGTTTTTCTTCATCATCAGGATCAGCCCCGCTTCCGGGCCCTTCTCCCGGACGCGAATCATCTTCTGCTAATTTTTTGATTCTCCCTTCCGCAGTATAAGCGATCGGTTCTTTAAAGCTTTTGACAAATTTGACTGTGGCTTCGATATCTTCCGGGCCTGTGACCGGATTTTTTCCGAGCCGGGAAATCGGCAAATACTTGCTTCCTGAAGCTGATGCCATAAAGTTGTTCACGGTCAGCGTATACGTCCGGTCTAAATCAATCGGTGTTCCGTCCTCAAGAAAAATATCTACGGTTTTGTTTGTTTTCGGGTCCCACCTATAATGAAAGCCGCTGATTGAGTAATCCGGGCCGTATGATGGGGATATTTGTGCGTCTATAATATCGTATAAATCCCTGCCTTTAATTTCAAGCCGGACGAGTACATTGCCGAAAGGCTGGATATTGAATAAGTCTCCCCATGTAATCGTTCCTTTTTTTAAATCTTGCCGGATGCCGCCCCCGTTCATTAATGCGAAATCTGAATTCATCGCGTGCCGCATGCCGTCAGCAATCAGATTCCCGAGAGGGGTGTCTCCGTCATTTGAATAGCCGCCGGCCATGTCGTGTGCAGCTTCACCGACTTTCTCGCTGATGATCGGCGCAACCATCCGCTCATATTTATCCAGTATCTGACCGACCGCCGGATCAGGCTTGAGCTTTTCCTGATTCACATATTCGATTTCCGCTTTCTTGTGAACGATGTCTTTCGTTTCCCGGTCGATTTCAAGATCAACGACACCGATTGCCTTCCCGTATTCGTATGCTTGAACGATTAAAATATCATTCACTTGGCCATTGACCACTTCATGATTGTGGCCGGCAAAGATGACATCGATCTCTGGATCTGCTTTTTTAGCAAGTTCGGCTGATTCGCCGGTCACAACTCCCCCGTCCTGTGAAGCTGTCATATGGGCGAGCACCGCTATTGCCCGGACCCCTTTCGCTTTCAGTTCTTTTGCAGCCTGGTTGACGGCCTTTGCTTCATCTGTAAATTCAATTGAGCGAATACCTTCGGGCATGACCATATTGGCGGCCGCCTGTGTCACAAGGCCGATAAAAGCGACAGGCACTCCTTCAACTTCAATGATTTCATATGGAGGAAGAAAGCTTTCCCCGTTTGTTTTCAACTTGCAATTGGCGCAGACAAGCGGGAAATTCTGTCCGTCATAACCTTTTGTCCCTTTCCCTTCAGGGTGTTCGCCGCCGTTCAAAATGCGCAGCAGCTCATCGGTCCCTTCATCAAACTCGTGGTTCCCGACGGTTCCCACATCAAATCCGATTTCCTCCATGACTTCAACTGTCGGTTCGTCCTGAAGCAGGGAAGAAACCGGCGAGCTTCCGCCGATCATATCGCCTGCGTGGACGATCAGCGTATTTTCCCGCTCGGCTTTTTTCTCTTTAATCAATGCTGCTGCATAATCCATCCTGCCGAATGTTCCATCCATCCGGCCATCGCCGTTTAGATCGAGCTGATATTGCTGATCGATCTTTCCGTGCAGATCATTCATGCTTAACAGGCGCAGCGGAATATTGCCGCTTTGCTCTTTTTTCGAATAGCCTGCAGCTTCCGCTTCTTTAGCCGACGCAAAGAAAATTCGTCTTTCCACCGGAATCTCCCGCCACTTTTCAGGCGCGACATACGTTTTTTCCGCAGAGTCTCCGACATGCCGCGTCAGCCCTTTGCCTTGCTCCCTGGCGCGAAACTCAAACGGCATTTCGAGGAGCGGATCAGCGGGATTCCAAATGCCGATTTTCTCGTCTTTCGCCTTTTTGACGGCGTTTTGAAACAATTGATAGTCTTCATCACTTCCAACCGGCCAAATGAAATAGCTTACAGCCATCCCTTTTTGGACAAGTTGCAAATTCGTATTGACGCCGTCTTCAGTGATGACTTGGGCAAGCAGGCGGCCGTAGCTGTCTTTTGCTTCCTTGCCCACTTTCACGGTGACTTCGTCTCCCGGAGCCAATATAGACTGCAAATATTCCTTCGCCTTGTTTCCGTGCTTTAGCTGATTTTCATCTAATTCATTTTTCGGCTTATGATAAGTTTCGGCTGTATCTATGTTGACATAGCGGACTTTTGTAGATCCGAGAACCGGCTCTTTTAAGTGGATCGTATCCCCGTCGACAACCCGTTCCACAACGCTTTCGTATTCCCCTTCAGCAGCGGGGGGAGGATGTGCGATTCCGTCTAGTTTCCGAAGATCTTCCTGTTTTCTCGGCAGAAGCTGCACCGTATCATAGCGGCTTAATATGCCGGTGATTTCGTACCATTGTCCTTGTTCTATTGAACCGGCGGCATTCGTTTCTTCCATCACCCTTAGCGTGAGCGGATGATAGTTCTCATCGATCATCGTGATATTATAGCCGCCGCCTGCCGGCGCATCCGGCTTTGTTTCAATAAAGCCTTTCAGCTTCACAAGCCGGCCTTCGTATTCAGCTGCCATTTCCTGATCAAGCACATCTTGAATGGTCAGTTGAACAGGGTCGGGCAGTACCGCTCCTTCTCCGGTTACTTCAATGCCTGACGGTGCGGGAACGACTTCTGTCAAACCTTTGTATGTCGTGATCTTCCCCGTGACCGAAACGGACATTCCCTCTTTCAGCTCCGGAAAATCGCCTTGTGCAGCTGAATAGATATTGATTCCCGCCGTGTCGTCCTGGATAAATGTGGACAGCTTTCCTCCTCCGACAGCCGCCTGATCCGCAGTGACGATTCCTTTGATTTTGACCGTTTCATTTAAAAGCTTGCGCGCTTCGGCTATCGTTTTGATCTCAGGCTGGACAGGAGATGCGTCGCCTTCAGAAAATGTGATGGATTGAACAGATTTCAAACCCGGGGAATTAAAATATGTAGTGCGTTCGCCTTCGATGATGAGTTTTTTTCCGATGAGGTGAGGGTTTGTCTTTAAACCGAACTGATCTCTGAAAGATGCGGGTATCTGCACGGGGAGTATGTTCTCCGGTGATGTTTCCTCTTTTTGATCAGCGATTGCGATATTATAATCGTTCGCGAAATTTCCGCTGAAATGATAATGGCCGCTCGATACAGTGTGCCCGACGACATAGCCTTCAACGGCTGCATGCCCTTCGTTATGCTTAATGGCTTCTTCTACGGTAATCGTTTCTGAAGCATGCGATACGCCCGCAAACGGCGTCAAAAAAGACGCAATCATCATAAGCGTGATCGTCAAACCAGCCATAAAACGACTCTTTAGAACATTGATCATATATTCGCCTCCCGTTTTTTGCTTCCTGTCAAATTTATCTGATGATTATAAAGGCCATATGATTTTTTTGTAAAAATTTCAAAAAAGAATGAGAACAGGGATGACCGCATTCTCATTCTTTAATCGGAAGCTTCAATTTTACGATCGTTCCTTTTCCTTCTTCGCTTTCAAAATGTATGCTTCCGCCGTGATTTTCAATAATTTTAAATGTAACCATTAATCCGAGCCCGGTTCCTTTTTCTTTCGTTGTATAAAATGGCTCCCCTAGCTTTTCAAGCACATCTTTTGAGATGCCCTTTCCCTGATCTTCAAAGGTGATGAATACGCTGTCTTTTTCAAAATAGGAACGTATCGTAATAAAGCCTTCAGCATCCTCCATCGCCTCGATTGCATTTTTTAATATATTGAGGAAAACCTGTTTCAGCTCATTTGAAACAGCGAGAATCTCAGGAAGATCTCCGCTCAGCTGTTTCTCGATCCGCACATTGTTCAGCACGGCCTGCGACTCCAATACCATGCAGACATCTTCAACAATCGAGTTGACCTGAACCGGATCAAATGTAGTCGATTTTGTTTTGGCCAATACGAGAAATTCGTTGATAATCGCTTCAAGCCTGATGAATTCAGACATCATCACTTCTGCATAGTCTTTTTGATATTTTTTAGACTGGATCATCAGCTGGAGAAACCCTTTCAGAGATGTGAGGGGATTTCGGATTTCATGAGCGATTCCGGCAGCGAGCTGCCCGACCGCTGACAGCATTTCCGATTTCATGAGCATTTTTTCAGATCGCTTTTGGTTTGTAATGTCCTCGGATATCAGCATCACCTGTTGAACGTTCCCCGCGCTGTCCTCCACAGGAACAAGGGAGATTTGCTCCCACCTGTCCTCTTGCTCCTCATCCTGGTAATGAAGTTCCCCTGACCATGGTTTCTTTTCAATGACGCGTTTCCAGAAGCGATTGAGTTCCTCACAGTGAAAATGCTTGCGGTAAATGTCAAATACATTGCCGCCGATGATGTCATCCTGATGTTTTCCAAGCATCCGGCAAAAGCGTTTGTTTGCATAAGTGACCGAACCGTCGACAGAAGTGATCAATATGTTGGACGGACTTTGATCAATAGCTTGTGAGCTGATATGCAGCGCCTCGTTTGTCATTTTCAGTTCAGTGACATTCGTGAATGTGACAACAATGCCTTCAACCTTGTTTCCCGAAGCATAATAAGGGATCATTTTCACGGCATACCAGCCGCCGTTTGGCATTTCGAACTCTTTGATGACCGTCTTGTGTTCATAAAGCGTGCGCCTTAAGTCATCGGCATACCCTTCATACTTAAATCTCTCCGTCAGCTTATCGGCGGGTCTTGAGAGGTCCTCCTTTTTCAGGTCGAACATATTGGCAGCTTCCGGGGTAAATAATTTCAATTTCAACTCCTGATCCAAAAAAACGGCGGCGGTGTTCGTGCTGGTCAGCAGATTGTTCATATCATTCTTCAGGGCGTTCAGCTCAGTCACTTTCTTTTCAAACGCCCTGTTGAGCGCCGTCAATTTTCTGTTTTCCTCCTGCAGCTTTTGATTGGCAGACACTAAAGCATCGTTGGACGCTTCGAGCTCTTTTACCGTCCGGTACAGATGTTGCAGATGAAGCTGACCGTCCTCTCCGCCGGATTGCGGCGCGCGGCCTGCCCCTTCTTTTGCTTTTTCGATAAACAGCACATAAAGCTTGTGATACTGACGGAAGAAACTTTTTAATGTCAAATGAACAAAGGATAGTTCACCGCTTAAATAAATCGGGACGTTTTTTAACGACACTTCTTTTTTCTCTTTCTTTACCCGCTGTAAAGCGGCATTGACCTGCACGGATAAGCTCGCGGGAAAACCATGATGAATGTTGCCTTTTGAGCTTTTCAAAAATTGTTCAGCACTTTCCGAGGACGCGACAATTTCTCCCCGGTCATTCAGGATCAGACAAGGAAACATATACTGGTCGATCAAGGAAAGGTAAATATCATCCAGCTTATGAAAACCACTCAGTTCATTGATTTTTTTATAAACTTCTGTTTGCACCTTCGGATACACAGAATCATTACCAAATAAACCTGACATTTTTCCAACCGTCTCACTTGAGCCCAGCATTACAAAACTCCTCCTTTTCTAAGTGCAAAAATCAAAAAGGAAAACACCTTTTTTTGCATTTTCATGATGATTGGCAGCTGAAATCATTTACGGAGGGAGAATCCTTTACAGATCGCGCAGGGGCAATAAAAAGTTTGCAGGCATCTTCTTTAAATGCCAAAGTTCTTCATGCCGATATCCAGCCGGGCATTGCGATTCGACTGTTTTTCGGTCCATATTTGAACAATAGTGCATGAACACAAGACCGACATCGGCTTTTATTCTTCTTCCGGCAGCCTTTATTTGAATCCGACCTGTTTCGGTTCATTTGTTTTTTCGGATATCAGACATCCATCTACTCACCGAATTCCTTTACTGCCGGAAACATGCGTGAACATTTCATCATCGCCCGGCAGATATGTGCTCCGTTTTACATAGGTACGAGGGATCTCAAAACCGGCCTAAATTTCCTCTCCTGATACACAGTTTTTTCAATTTGACACCAAAATGACCGTTATTCCCATTTTCGACCAATGAGATGATAAACTGTCTTGAACACAAGACCCCCATAATATTTTCTTCTGAACTAAACTATTCGACGGTTAGAATAAAATCCCTTTAAATCCAGTTTATCGATTATTCCTTTTTTGAATAAACATGCCGGCAAAAACGAAATATAATAGTTGAATTACATTTAAGGAGGATACGTTAGAGTGGAACAGCAAAACCAGCCGCAAATGCAAATCAATCAAGGCAATGAAGGAATGCAGCATATGAATCACGGGGGCCACGAAGTGTTTGACATGCATGAAGTGCTGTCCGGAATGATCGGCGTTCTTGAGCAATATATGATGTTCAGAGAGCAAGTCAAAGATCCGGAGCTGCTCGATATTTTGGACAGGCAGCACCGGTTTATTTCGTCTCAGTACAACATCACGACAGAATGTTTCAGAACGGGGCAAAAGCCGAGTCAGGAAACGGCAACGTATATGATGAAAGAGGATCGCCAATTTGTCTACGGGTTAAAAGATGCCCAGCCGAAACAGCCGAAGCAATCCGTGCAGGCCATTGATGACGCCTGTATCAGCAGCTTTATGCTCGGCTTGATGAAAACCAATTGTTCGGCATTGGCCATGGCGGCTCCGGAAGTGACAAACCCTGTCTGCAGAAGAGTTCTGGCAGACCAGATTCCTCACTATATCGAAATGGCTTATGAAATTTTCCTTTATCAGAACAAACACGGATACTATCAAGTTCCTCAGCTTGCACCGCAAGACATGCAGAAGATGACTTCAGCATTCGCTCCGGTACAAGGTCAGCCGCAAATGCCTCCGAATGGGCAGCAGAGACCTATTCATTAATCATGAAAACGGCATGGAAGGATGAAACCTTCCATGCCGTTTTTTTCGCTTCGTATTTCCGTTTGAATTCTTTTTCAAAACCTGTTAACGACTGACCGACAGCGGCCTTAAATCCGTCTTCAAAACTTCCCCGCTCAGCCGTTTCCTCGATAATGTCGAGGATGACCCCCCTTCCTTTTTTCTGTGCGAGCTCTTCAATCAAATAATAACTTTGTAAATAAATATCGGTTTCATATCCAGTACGGGCTTTTTGCCACTGTCGGTCGGTCTTCAGCTTGCTCAAGGGAACAATTGACGGCAAAGTCCGGATCTCTATCGCGTCATGAGCAGAAGCCCATTCCGCCACCCCTTCGTGAAACCAGAGCGGATAAGCTGCCGGATCGGCATTCAGTTCTCTCAGCTTGACGTGAAAAGCATAATGGGTATACTCATGTACCAGCACCCGTTTGTACAGGAAGACGGCGAATCCCTCGCCGCTATTCAGATGCGTTCTCTCCTCGGGTAAAAGCCCGATCATCCGCATATCATTTGAGTAAAATCCGGTTATATCCTTTAATTTTGAAAACGACTCCATATCATCACGGTTTGAAAAAAAGATCAAATCAACGCTGTCTTGAAGAGGACTGGCAAACAGTTCCCGATTCATGTCAGCGGCATCCCGAAGCGTCTCCTTTGTCAGCTCCAGGATCGGTCTATCTTTTTCAGCGTAATAAATGCTGACACTTTCATATTTAACCATTTCCAGCGATTCTTTCAGTTTTTCTTTTTTCCCCGAAAGAACAGCCGCCTCTGGGCTCTCTTGGCCGAACATGACAAAAACAGCCAATAACAGAGCGGATAGAGTGCCTGCCATCATTAA
Organism: Bacillus haynesii; assembly: GCF_001969855.1. Classification (GTDB taxonomy): domain Bacteria; phylum Bacillota; class Bacilli; order Bacillales; family Bacillaceae; genus Bacillus; species Bacillus haynesii. The sequence goes on along the minus strand of NZ_MRBL01000002.1, from coordinate 48,526 downwards.
AACAAAGGCCGCTTTTACCTCTCCCGTCACCGATTATCCCTCCATCCGCGTAGTGCTTCTCTGTACTACACACTATGCGGGATCGTTCAGGAAGTGGCCTGTCTGAAAAGCAGCCAATAAAAAAAGCCGCAAATTGCGGCTTTTTTATCATTATCTTTGATTCGGAAAGACTCTGTTGATCGTTTCACCGAATTCTTCAAACAAGCCCTCGATCGGTTCGCCATTTTGAATTCTGTCGCCATAGTTTGTCATTCGGTCAACAAAGTCAGGATTTGCCGAAACGAACACATTGTTGATGTTATTGTCTGTTTCTTTAACCTTTTTCGAGATTTTCCCTTTCAGCTCATTCGTCACGTTGCCTTTCGGATTACCTTTCAAAACGACCGCGACATAAGCATTGCGGTTTGTCGTAATCACATTTGCACTTCTGACTTCTTTCAGTTCCGCCACTTTGTCTGCGGCTCTATCCGCCACTTCCATATTATTGTCTTCCCGATTGGCATCGCGGTTGTCTGTCACATTCATTTGGTCGTTGACGTTTCTGCCGTCATTGACATTCGTGCGGTCGTTGTCTCTGTTTGTTACATTTTGAAGCGCATTGTCCTGGTTGCGGCGGTTGTTATCCGCCCCCTGGTTTGCCATGCCACATCCGGCTGTGAACAACAGCGGAAGGAGCAAAGCAGCAATCGCGCTTTTTTTCAAATTGAACATTAAAATTACCTCCTTTAATGATTTACGTATAGTTTTTTTCTTTTTCGTGTTATTTATTTGTCTAAAGGATATTTTTTATACGCGACTTTTGTTATGATCTTATTGAATGAAAAATACCCAAAATAATCCGGAGGTGTATACGAAATGGAAAAAACTAAAAACATTTTGCATGTGCTGCGCATTAAAGACTTTGCGGTCCATCCCGATGAGACGCAGCTTGTTTTTGATACGAACCTCAACGGAACATCGAATCTGTGGGCGATGGATCTCCCCGAAACGTATCCGTATCAGCTGTCATTTTTGAATCAGGATTCAAACGGAATCGCCTACAATCCCGACGGCTCTATCCTTTTTGCCGGTTTTGACAATGACGGCAACGAACAAAGCGGACTGTACAAGCTTTCTTCAAAAAACGGGTCGCTCCATTCATTAAACGGAAATAAATCAGACCGCCACTTCGAGCCCATCCCTGTGCAAAACGCTGTTTACTACTCCTCTACAAAGGACAATCCGACATTTTTAAATACATACAGATACGATTGCCTCACTGAAAAAGAAGAACTTATTTTTGAAGGAAAAGACGGAACTTCAATACTGGCTGATGTAAGCCCTGGCGAGAAAGCCGTCAGCATTCATGTCTACAACGTCAACAGCCACTCTGTCTGTATGATCCATACTGCTGAAGGCGTGACGACAGGAATCGCCCCCGATGAGACGCTGCCTCATATGGTTTATTCTTCTCATTTTGCATCTGATGACCGGTTATTCGTCACGACAAACTACGAAGCCGAGTTCTCATACCTTGCCTTGTACAATGTATCATCCGGTATTTTTACGCCGGTACTTTCGGTTGACAAAACTGATTTAACATCCATCCACGCTGACCCGAATGGAACTTTCCTTTATCTTATTGGAAAAAAAGGTGTCAAAGAGGTGATGTATGAGTACAACACAACAACGGGAGAGAATCGGCAGGTGGATTGCCCTTGCACATCCATTTCGAAAATACACTGCGCCTCTTCGGGTGCGCTGTACATTCTCGGCTCGACGCCGACCAGGCCGGCTAATCTCTATGTATTAATGAAAGGACAGGCAAAATGGCGGCAATTAACGAAACATTCGGTTCCGGGTTTCTCCGAACAGGAGCTGTCATATCCGGAAGTTGTGACATATCCTTCTTTTGACGGTCTCGCAATAGAAGGACTGCTGTTTAAGCCCCTCCCAGAAGAAGCGAACGGCTGGACGATTATTTGGCCGCACGGCGGACCGCAGGATGCAGAAACCTTTATGTTCTACGATATCTTTCAACTTGCTGCGAAAATGGGCTACCAGTTATTCGCCCCTAATTTCAGAGGATCAGCGAATTACGGTTATTCCTTCTTTAAAATGGTCGAACAAGATTGGGGAGACGGACCGCGTCTCGATATGATCGCGGGCATCGACTGGCTTATCGATCAAAAGCTTGCGGACCGCGAAAAACTCTTTTTAATGGGAGGCAGCTACGGCGGGTATATGTCGCTTTTGCTTCACGGGAGGCATCCTGAGTATTTCCGCGCCGTCGTCGATATATGCGGAGTCAGCAATCTGTTTTCGTTCGTCAAAACCGTACCCGATTTCTGGCAGCCGATGATGGAAAAATGGGTCGGCAATCCGGAGCGGGATTATGAAAAAATGAAAGCCGATTCTCCTGTTACATACCTGGATAATATGACTCATCCGATGCTGATCATCCAAGGCGCAAACGATCCGCGCGTCGTAAAGGAAGAGTCCGATCAGGTCATCGATCGGTTGAGGAACATGGGGCGGAATATCGAGTATCTCGTTTTGGAAAATGAAGGGCACGGCTTTTCTAAAAAAGAAAATAAAATCAAAGCCTACCGCGAAATTTTCGAATTTTTTGAAAAGCACCGCTTATCTCCCGCGGCACAGCTTGAAGAATAAAACCGATCCCGACTGGGGATGGTATACGTAAAAAGGAGGTTGACCCTTTGTTTAGAAGAAGATCAGGTATCCATCCCGCTGTATTAGTTTTAGGATCAGCCGCATTAACCGCGGCTTTTTCTCCCGAAATCCGCAAAAGATTGACCGGCATGTTTGCGAACCGCATGGGAGGAAGGCAACAAGGAAACGGCAGCAATCAGACGATGATGAATCCGGCTGACATGATCAAACAGGCTTTTAATCCAGGAGGACAATCACATCAACACCGCCAGTCAGGCCATACGGCAAATGACCAGCATCCATCAGGTCAAATGACTGCCGCTCCGGTGAATGCCACGAACGATCAGGCTGCAAATCAGACGATGTTCGATACAGACCAAAGTTATTCATAAAAAAACGGCCCACACAAGCTATCAAGCTGTGCGGGCCGTTCTTCTTTTATACTTCTGCTTCAATGATATTTGTACGGTCTTCATACGTGTCTTTTTCAAGTTCATTTGTTACTTTGCTCGTCACAAGGCCAGACGTCATGCTGCCGCTGACATTGAGAGCCGTACGCCCCATGTCGATCAGCGGTTCAACCGAAATCAGCAGTCCGGCAAGCGCGACAGGCATATTTAACGCTGAAAGGACGAGAAGCGCTGCAAATGTCGCACCTCCGCCGACGCCTGCCACTCCGAAAGAGCTGATCGCAACAACAGCGATAACCGTGAACAGGAATGACGGTTCAAGCGGATTTTGTCCGACAGTCGGCGCAATCATGATCGCGAGCATTGCAGGGTAAATTCCGGCACATCCGTTTTGTCCGATGGACAGTCCGAAGGATCCGGCAAAGTTTGCAATGCCTTCGGGAACACCAAGGCTTCGCTGCGTTTTAATGTTCAGCGGCAAAGCGCCTGCGCTTGATCTTGATGTAAACGCGAATACAAGAACTGGAAACGCCTTTTTCAAGTATGTGACAGGATTTAAACCGCTGAATGTAATGAGCAGCAGGTGAATGATGAACATGACGATCAGCGCCGCATATGAAGCGATGACAAATTTGCCGAGCTTGGCAATGCTGTCGAGGTCGCTCGTTGCAATCGTTTTTGTCATGATCGCCAGTACACCGTAAGGCGTCAGCCTCAGAATCAAGGTCACTACACGCATAATGATCGCATACATGGCATCAACCATCTTTTTGAAAAGTTCAGCTTGTTCAGGCTGTTTTCGATTGACCCCAAGATAAGCGATCCCAAGGAAAGCCGCAAAAATAACAACTGCGATCGTTGATGTCGGTCGTGCTCCTGTAAAGTCTAAAAACGGATTTCCAGGAAGAAGCTCGACAATTTGCTGCGGAAGCGTTTTGGCTTCCATGTTCTGCGATTTCTGTTCGAGTTCCGCCCCTCTCATTGACTCCGCCTGGCCTTGATCCACGTGGACGGCCTGCAGGTCAAAAGCAAGCGCGGACGCGATTCCCACCGCAGCAGCAACGGCTGTCGTCGCGATCAAGAGCCCGATGATCAGTCCGCTGATTTTTCCGATATTGTGCGTCAGTTTAAGCTTTGTAAAAGCACCCAAAATCGAGATGAATACAAGCGGCATGACGATCATCTGCAAAAGCTTGACATAGCCGCCGCCTGCAATATTAAACCAATCAGAAGTTTGCGTAATCGTTTCTGAAGACGAACCATATATAAAATGCAAAGCGAATCCAAAAACAATTCCGATTCCCAGAGCGGTAAATACCCGCTTAGAAAAAGAAACATGCTTTTTTTGCATCATATAAAGGAGCGCCATCAGGCCGAGCATGACGATAATATTAATAACAACAAATAATGTCATGATAACAAAAGCACCCCCAGAATTTTTTACATTTAAAAACTATAGTACAACAAACCTGATTGGTCAAGTAGGAATTATCGATGCATTTCAATATATGACCCGGGAATCAATTGCGCGACTGACATTTTATTCGCCGATGTCTTTCAGTGGAACAAAAGTCGGAAGCTGTGCACCGTCAAACTCTTTTTTGATCAATTCAGCGGTATCGTCTGATTGGTACAGCTCGACGATCTTTTTCAAATCTTCGCGATCCCGGTCTTCTGTTCTGGCCGCAATAATGTTGATGTACGGTGTCGCTGTTTCGTCTTCCAGTTTGATCGAATCTTTGACAGGATGGAAGCCGGCATCAACCGCTATGCCGTTGTTGATGACGGATGCAGCGACATCGGGAAGCACGCGTGGCGTTTGCTCTGCGGCCACCGTTGTGATTTTGAGTTTTTTCGGATTTTCTTTAATCGCATCAAGTGTTCCGTTTCCGTCAAATCCGTCCTTTAATTGAAGCAGGCCGGCGGACTCCAGCAGAAGCAAGGCTCTGCCCATGTTCGTCGCTTCGCTCGGAACGGCGATTTCCGCGCCGTTTGGTATATCGTCAGGCGAGCCATACTTCTCGGAATAAATGCCCATCGGAGCGATGATCGTTGTGCCGATCGGCGATAGTTCAAGATTGCGTTCCTTTTTGAATGCATTAAAGTAGGATATCGTCTGAAAAGCGTTGGCGTCAATGTCACCGCCCGCCAAAGCCTGGTTTGGCTGAACATAGTCGGAGTATTTAACAATTTCAAGCTTTAAGCCTTCTTTCTCGGCTTTTTTCTTCACAAAGTCCCAGATTCTCGTATCCGTTCCGCTGATGCCGATTTTAATCGTTTTCGCATCAGAGTCTGCCGCACACCCTGCGATCACTCCAGCAAGCAGCAATAAGATCACTACAAAAGCAAATTTTTTCATCATAACTGTCTCCCTCTCTGTTTATCTTCTTCTCAATTTTTTTGACAGGACGTTTCCGGATGTCTGCAATCCCTGCACAACGATGACGAGAATGGCAACCGTGATGATCATCGTCAGCGTATCAAATCTTTGGTAGCCGTATGTGATCGCCAAATCCCCAAGACCGCCGGCACCTATCGCACCGGCCATCGCCGATGCTCCGACTAATCCGACCGTTGCCACCGTAAAACTCAGCACCAGCGAACCGAGCGCTTCCGGAATCAGAAACCTGAAGATGATCTGCCGCGGAGTCGCTCCCATTGCTTCAGCTGCTTCAATAACTCCCGGATCCACTTCAAGCAGAGAGTTCTCGACGAGCCTTGCGATGTAAGGCCCCGCATAAAAAGTCAGAGGAACAATCGCTGCCGATGTGCCGATGGACGTCCCCACAATCAGCCTTGTCACCGGAATTAAAGCAACCATCAAAATGATAAACGGGACGGACCGGAAAATGTTAATGATCATATTGACAACCGTAAAAACTGCCGCATTTTCAAGCAGATGCCCCTTCCTTGTGACAACCAGCAAAATGCCGAGCGGAATGCCGATCACGCTTGAAAATAAAAGCGAAAAAACCGTCATTTGAATCGTCTGAACCAGTGCGTCAATGATTTGGTCGTATGTAACAAGCATGCTTATACCTCCCTGATGCGAATGTTTTCTCTGCGTATATATTCGAGCGCCCGCCCGATTTCACCATCTTCCCCTTGCAGTTCCACCGTCATGCTGCCAAACGGAATCCCCTGAAGCTCTGTTATCGTTCCGTGCAGAATGTTGACTTCTACGTCAAACCGCTTTGCCACTTGAGAAAGAAAAGGCTTCCCAGAAGATTCACCGACAAATTGAAGCTGGTAAAGGTGCTTCACATTTAATTTTTGAATCGATTCAGGTATCTCATGGTCGATGGCTGATTTGACAAAGCTTTTAGCCGTTTCGGTTTCCGGCGCGGAAAATACGTCAAACACACTGCCGGATTCAATGATCCTTCCTTTTTCAATGACCGCGACTTTGTCGCAGATTTCTTTTGCCACATTCATTTCATGAGTGATTAACAGAATCGTGATGTTATATTGTTCGTTGACGCGCTTCAGCAGCTTCAATATATCGCCGGTCGTCTGCGGATCAAGCGCGGATGTCGCTTCATCGCAGAGCAGAACCTCCGGATTTGTCGCCAGCGCCCGGGCAATCCCGACGCGCTGCTTTTGGCCGCCCGAAAGCTGATCCGGATAATCGCGGGCTTTATCCTCAAGCCCGACAAAACGGAGCAGCTCCGTCACTTTTTGCTTTATTTCGGCTTTCGGCGTTTTGACAAGCGCGAGCGGCTCTGCGACATTAGCGAAAATCGTTTTTGAATTGAGCAGGTTAAAATGCTGAAACACCATGCCGATTTTCCTTTTTACAGTGCGAATCTCAGCTTTCGACAGGGACATTAAGTCTCTTCCGCCGACGAAAACCTTTCCGGCCGTCGGTTTTTCAAGGAAGTTCACACAGCGGATCAGCGTGCTTTTCCCTGCGCCGCTGAAGCCGATGACGCCGTATATTTCCCCTTTATCCACATGAAGGTCGATTCCATTGAGCGCATGGACCTTCTGTCCGCCGCTTTCATAGACCTTTTCAACGCCTTCAAATGTAATCATGATGATCTTCCTCCTCTTTTTGGCTAACAAAAAAGGCTTCCTCTTAAAAATAAGAAGAAGCCTTTGACGACACAAAGTAAATAGAGTGGGTCCGCTCTCTTCTTATCTTCCAAGCCCGTACGGCTTGTTGGATGTGGCACAGTATTCTGCTGTTTGCAGAACCCGCTGCCGAGGTTTCACAGGGCCAATTCCCTCCGCCTCTCTGAATAAGAAGTGTTGTTGCATGAAGTTTTACCTAACTTTACAGCTTCTTTGAAATGTTGTCAATCAGATTCGTGAAAATTTCAAAAACTCTCTTTTCAATGCTTTATTTTTCACCCTGATCATTAAATTTCACTTTTTTTAAAAAAATTGTGTTTAGCAGTTGTAATTTCGCTTAAACACTGGTAAAGTAAAGGTAATTATTTTTGTTCGAACTATCTTTAAGAAGAAAGTTTTGTAAGAGTTTTCGTCTTGGAAGTTTGTTTTAGAGCAAGAATAGTGAATTTAAGCGTTATCGCTTTAGGAGGAAATTTCATGCTAGAAGGTAAAGTAAAATGGTTTAACTCTGAAAAAGGTTTCGGATTCATCGAAGTTGAAGGACAAGACGATGTATTCGTTCATTTCTCTGCTATTCAAGGCGAAGGCTTCAAAACTTTGGAAGAAGGCCAATCTGTATCTTTCGAAATCGTTGAAGGAAACCGCGGACCACAAGCTGCTAACGTAACAAAAGCGTAAGCTGTGAACCGCTGATCTTCATACAGGACTGCTGACCGAATGTCAGCAGTCTTTTTATATGTAAAAAAAGCCTGACGCCCGGAAAACCGGCGTCAGGCTTTTTTTGCGAAAACCGCTTATGAAGCGATGTCTCTTTTTGTGAATACACCAAAAGCGAGCACATGAAAAACGATAAAATAGACAGCCAGCACCACAATCGAGAATCCCAGCGTCATGTCTGAAACAAGCGGAGATCCGTCAAAGTATTGAGTGAGATCCGTGTTGGCAAATAAGATGTATTTCACCCAATCAAATTTCGTCGCGAGCAAGTTTGTCACCGTTCCGCCCATAGCCAAAAGGAAAATCGAAATACCTACGGCGAGCGAGCTGTTTCTGAAAACCGCTGAAATCATAAAGGCCATTGTCGCCATCATCAAAAGCGATATTGAATTCAGCAAATAGCTGCCGGCCAAGTGCAGCAGCAGGCTTTTTTCTTCAACTGTTCCATCGGCGTACGCCAAGTGAACCTGGCTGCCGTCGCCTGCCCCGAATAAAGCAAGGCCTGTGATCCCCGCGCTTGCGAACAGAATGAAAAGCAAAGCCAATGCAAAAAGCAGAACTGTAAAATATTTTGCCAGCAAAATTTTAAAGCGGCTGATCGGCCTGATCACAAGCAGCTTCACCGTTCCCCAGTTGAATTCATTCGCAACGATTCCCGCAGCCACCGTGATCACAAACAGACCGAGGAGAGGAATGGTGCTGCTCGCGTCGCTGATGAACGACAGGGCCGAATAGTCCCCGTCTTCCGGCAAATCGTGCTTGATTCGATACTCATTAATGGCGGTCGACCGTTCATAGCTTTTTTCAAGTGCCGGATTATTGACCCCTTTAAGTTGTTCTTTCATATCTTTATTTTCCTGCATCAATTCTTTTTTCCAGTCCGGGTTTTGGTCTGTCTCTCCGATCGTCTTTGTGAGAACGCCCAACCCGATGGCAGATAACAGCAAAATCCCGATCATGACGTATGTGCCTTTTCGATTAAAAATTTTGATCCATTCATTTACGATGAGATTAAACATGCTGAGCTTCCTCCTTATCTGCGGTGATTTCCAGGAACCGTTCTTCCAGCGACTTGTTCACAGCCTTCACTTCATATAAGCGAACACCGCTGTCTGTCAAGTGTTTGATCAAATCAGGCACTTCATCCTTTTGAAGGCTGAGCTCTATCCCGCCTTCCGATTCGTCAATCTTCATACTTCTGAAAGCAGATGCCTCCCGCATCAGAGCCTGAGTGTCATCCGCTTGAATATAATAGCGCTTCTTTTCATCCCGGGCGGGTCCGTGCACATGCTGAATATCCCGGAGCTTTCCGTTCTGGATAATGGCGATCCTGTCGCACATCAGCTCCATTTCTGAAAGCAGGTGGCTTGAAACGATGACCGCCATCCCTTTTTCTTTCGTCAGCTTTCTTAAATAGTCGCGGATTTCCCGGATACCTGCCGGATCAAGCCCGTTCGTCGGCTCATCGAGAATCAACAGCTTCGGATCGTGTAAAAGGCTTTGGGCAAGGCCAAGCCTTTGTCTCATTCCTAAAGAATACGTTTTGACCTTGTCGTTAATCCTGTTTTTCAATCCGACGAGCTCGACGATTTCGTCAATTTTCTTTTTCGTCACACCTTTCGTCATGCGCGCGTATTGCTGAAGGTTTTGGTAGCCCGTTAAAAATTTATACAATTCCGGGTTTTCAACGATCGCTCCGATATGCCGTGCAGCCTTTTCAAAATTTTCTTTTACGCTGACGCCGCACACGGCGATTTCACCGGCGGTGATGCCCATATGTCCGACAATCATCCGGATCGTCGTCGTTTTTCCGGCGCCGTTCGGGCCCAGGAAGCCGAATATCTCGCCTGCCCGCACGTCAAAGCTCAAGCCGTCGATGATCTTTTTTCCTCTGATCGTTTTTGATACATTTTTTAATTCCAAAAGTGTTTCCACTGTTTCTCCTCCCGGCTTTTCAATATTTTTCTTCGATAAACCGTTTCAGCCATTCCAAAAGCGACATTCCCGATTCCTCGCGCAGCTGTTCGACATCCATTTTTTCTTCAATTCGGCCATTTAAGACGACGATGACCTCATCCAAAATTTGTTCAATTTCATGAATTTCATGGGTGGCGATGACGATTGTCTGCTTATCAAGCTCCAAATATGTAAGAAGGCTTTTGACTATCGACTCCCTCACCATCGGATCAAGACCGGAAAATGGCTCATCAAGCAGCACGACCGCTGCATCGCGCGCCAATGTGAGCGCGAGCTTCAGCCTGCCACGGTTGCCTTTGGAAAGCTTGCCGATTTTTTTATCCCCGTCGATTTTCATGTCCTTTAACAGGGCCCATGCTTTATTGATACGGAAATCGGAAAACTGGGTTTCATAAAAGTGAATCATATCCTTGACCCGAAATGGATCGTAGAACATATCAAGCTCTGTTAAATAGGCGATGTTCTTCGTCTCCTTTCTGGCTGCCGGCCGTCCTCCGATCAACACCGAGCCCGAATCCGGAAACGAGAGCCCTGTGATCAGCTTTAAGATCGTAGATTTGCCGCTGCCGTTTGGTCCGGTCAACCCGTAAATTTTCCCGGGAGAGAGAGACAGATCGGCCTCTTTGAGCGCATACTCTTTGCCAAACTTCTTCGTGACATTTTTCAGCTCAATCTTCATTTGGGATCTCCTTTCTGAAGATAACGGTCAAGTTCTGACAACATGTCTTGTTTAGACAGGCCAAGCTCTTCCATGCTTTGGACAAATTGCCCGATCACTTCCGATCTCATCTCCCGCTTTAAATCATCGATGATTTCCGTATGTTCCACAACAAAGGTGCCCTGTCCCCTTCTGGTTTCCACCACGCCCATCCTTTCCATTTCATTGTAGGTTCTTTGAATCGTATTCGGATTTACTTGCGTCTGAACAGCCAGCTCACGGACCGATGGCAATTTTTCTCCCGGCTTGATCTCTCCGCGGATCATTTTTTTGAAGAGCTGTTCGGCTATTTGCCTATAGATCGGCTTTGAAGCAGAAAATTCATTTGCCATTCTTTTACACCTCGACTCTTCTGTTCAGTAATTTGCAGGAGAGATAGAAGAGACAGACGCCTAAAGCTGTGTAATACACCAGGAGAATACCCGGCAAATCAACTTGAGAAAATGTAACAGTCCAGCCTGAATGTTCATAATGAAAATTGAATTCAGCTGTTAAAGAAATGCTCCACAATTTCTGCAGTTCCTTGAATAAGCCGCTCTTGATGAACAGCGCCTCGATTAATCCATAAGCATTGTAGATCAACAAGGGAATGATCCAGCGGATTTTTTTGATAGCCGGATATTTTCTGAGCGCTTCATATATCGTCCACAGAAACATCACCCATGTGGAAAAAATTACGGAACCTAAAAAGACAGCGATATTGACGAGAAGCAAATCTGACACGGAAAACAGGCCGGCGCTGTTGGAGAGCAGAACGCTTCTGACAATCAGCCCGAAAATAAATAAAATAGCGTGGGAAATCAATTGGTATACGGCAGCTGAAGCAAGCTTTGAAAGCAGCAATAACGCACTGTTGTTCGGATTATATAACCAAAGCTGCGTCTTCCCTTCCAAACGGAGCTGAGCAAGCATCATCAAAGGACAAAACAGGCTATGAAATAATAAAATGGTCACAAATGCCCCAAAAAGAGCCATTGACTCGCCTGTATAATGAGCAAAACCAAAGCTTGCAATAATCGCACAAATCATGCACAGCATCCAAGCCAAAGACCAAAATCTGGCCATGAGAAAATCTTTTTTAAATAAACCGCTGAAAGATCGCAAATCATATCCTCCTCTAGTCTCTGTATCAGTGTACTATGACAATAGTACACTGATACAAAGAAAATCGCAATCCTTATTGCAAAAAAAATGCAAATAAAAAAAGCAAACCCGCTGGCGCCCAGCGAATTTGCCTTTAATCTTGTTCCCGTTTTTTCATAGATTTTAATGCGTTTCGGTAATCCATATCGTCCATTTCCGTCTTCTCGGGTTGTGTTTTTTCCTCTTTTGGGTGTTGAAGTTTTTGCAGGATCGCCCGATAGGTTTGATCATTCATTTCGAACGGATCTTGTTGAGCGGCTTCAACTTGCTGAGGCTCTTCTTCTTCCTGAACCTGAGGAATGTCAGCTGCAGCTGCAGCGTCGTTATCCTCATGTTCGGGTTTATCCTGTGAAGACGCCGACCGCACATTAAATACCACCAGACCGATAATGACGAGGACAGCAGCGATGATGGTCAATATAATGGTCATGTCAAATCGCTCCTCACTGTCCTGCTGTAAAGCGGTCTGTCACCTGGGCGACGCGTCTGCCTAAAGCCCGGCCCAGCTCCAGGCCTTCCTCGCCGATCAATTCATCACTATCGACAGGACAGGTAATGCCTGCACCGTAATAAGACCCGTATAGGGCATTTTCAGGTACATTTCCAGGCAAGCCGACGATCATCATCCCTTGATGAAGCATCGGTGTTATTAAATTGAGCATCGTCGCTTCAAGACCGCCGTGGGTCGTCGCCGTTGTGCAGAAGACTGCGCCGATCTTATTGATCAGCTTTCCTTCCGCCCAAAGGTAGCCCAGCCTGTCGATCCAAGTTTTTAATCCGGAGCTGATTGTACCGAAATGGCCCGGGCAGCCCCAGATGATAGCGTCCATTTCTTCGAGCTTTCTGATATCTGCCTGGCTGACATGATCGATCAGCACGTCTGCAGCCCCATGTTCCCCTGCGCCTTCTGCAATGGCTTCAGCCAGCTTTTTCGTATGCTCGCCTTCACTGTCGTAAACAACATAAATTTTCATGTCAGAACCTCCTCATTTTAAGATTCTTTCGCTTCTTTAGGAGCCGGAAGCAATGTCAGCTCCTCCGCTTTATTCTTCCTGCGCAGCTTGTCTTTTCTGACATCTCTCAAAAACAGGCTGAGAACGAGACCGATGACACAGAACCCGGCCGCCCACATAAACGCGTCATTAATACCCATGACATTCGAGTTGAGCTGCGCCTGTCCGGTCATATATTTCACGACATATTGTTGTGCTTGTTCGAGAGATATATGCATCGATTGCGCTGTTGACTGAATCGTTGACTGCAATGTGCTCATGAATGACGGATCAGCCGTATTTGTCTGATCAGCCATTGATGCATAGTGGAATGTCGTGCGATTTGTATAAATCGTCGTGATCAAGCTCGTTCCGATCGAACCGCTGATTTGGCGAAGCGTATTCGACATCGCCGTTCCGTGGCTGTTTAGATGCTGCGGAAGCTGGTTCATGCCGGCAGTCATAATCGGCATCATCAGCATGGACATCCCAAACGCCCGAATCGCATAGATCAACACGATGTACATATACGGTGTATCGATCGTAAGCGTCGTAAATTCGTAGGTCGTCACAACGGTGATCAATAAACCGACAATCGCCAGCGGCCTTGGGCCGACTTTATCAAATAAAATTCCTGAGATCGGCGACATCACAAGCATGACGAGTGCGCCCGGCAGCATGAGAAGCCCCGACTGAAGCGCAGTAAAACCGACCAGGTTTTGCAAATAAATCGGAATCAGGAACATTCCGGCATACAAAGCAACCGTAATGATGGCGTTGATCACGCTTGACAGTGAAAACATATCGTATTTGAACACTCTGAAGTCAAGCATCGGCTCCTTCGATTTCAACTGCTGGATGATAAAAGCGGCAATGCCGATCACACCGATCACGACTGTAGAAAGTACGATCGGATCATCCCAGCCGTCTGAGCCGGCTTCGCTCACGCCATACAGCAACGCCGCAAATCCGACGACTGAAAGAATCGCGCCTGCTGTATCCAATTTGATTTTTTTAGGTTCCGTCATATTTTTAAATAGGAAAAAACCGAAAATGATGACGATGACACCAACCGGCACAAGGCCGTAAAACATGATCCGCCAGCTGTAGTTTTCAATGACCCAGCCGGATAGAGTCGGACCGACAGCAGGAGCAAACATCATCGCAAGGCCAAAGATTCCCATTCCTTTCCCGCGGCTTTCCGGAGGAAAGATAAAGAGAATCGTCGTCATGACCAAAGGCTGAAGTATGCCTCCGCCGACTGCCTGAATGAGGCGTCCGGTTAACATCGTCGAGAAATTAGGCGAAATTCCGCATATCAGCGTTCCGGCCGTAAACAGCAGCATCGCCGTTAAAAACAGGCTCCGCCCGCCGAACCGCATAATCAGGAAGGCTGATAAAGGAATCAAAACGCCGTTGACAAGCATATATCCGGTTGTCAGCCATTGAATCGTTGTGGCGCTCACATTGAATTCTGTCATGAGATGAGGCATCGCCACATTCAGCAGCGTTTGGTTTAAAATGGCCAGAAACAAGCCGGCCATTAATATGATGAGCAGTGACATATTTCCTTTTTTCTGAGAAGCCACTTATGACATCCTCCTTTCGCTCGTTTTTATTCCCCCCGTTTATTTTGAAATTTTCACGGATGCGTTCATTCCCGGCAGCACTTTGTCAGACGGGTTTTTGATTGAAATTTTCACAGGTACTTTCTGCGTCACTTTCGTGTAGTTTCCGCTTGAGTTGCTTTGAGAAAGCAAGTCAAATGTTGAGTTTGTCGCATAGCCGATTTCTTCGACATTTCCTTCAAATGTAGTGCCTGAATCACCGTCAACGACGATATCGACTTTGTCCCCTTTTTCGATGTCTTTCAGGTCGTTTTCTTCAATGTTAGCTGTAATGTACAGATGATCCATGTCGATTGTTTTCGCGAGCGTTTGACCGGCTTGTACGATCTGGCCTTCTTTCGCTTCGTTTTTGACAATCGTTCCGTCCATGATCGACTTCACGTCAACCGTTTGTTCCCCTTTGATTTTCGCTGCTTTTTCGTCCTTTGAAACTTTTGATCCTTCTTTCAAATCCCAATCTGCGAGCTTCCCTGATGCAGGCGCTGTAATGTCGGCCATCTCACCTGCCACGTGCGCTTCGTCAGTTTTCACATAGCTGATGCTGTCATAATAGAAATACGCACCTCCTGCTAAGATGGCAAGCACGATGATGAGTCCGATGATGTTCGTCGCAATTAAACGTCCTTTGCTCATGTTTTATTTCTCCTTTCATATCCTTATATTTTGGATGAAGCCGGTTTGATCGGCTCCCTCGGTTTTGCTTTTCCTATTTCCTGCCCAGCAACTTGCGGGACGTGTACTGAATAAGTTGTTCAAAACTGAGCAAGAAAGATCGGAAGCGGTAAATTTGTTTTTACCTCTGCACAACAAAATAAATAGTTAACAAGATTAAATATTAGTTAAAGTAATAAAGAATGTCAATAACCTTGCACTTAAAATTTTGATTTAAATATTTTCCAAACAAAAAACCTCCGGCAGCGGAGGTTTCATTCGGGTTTTTTCATGTATATTGGTGCCGTTCTTCATTGCTGAAGAAGCTCTTCAGAGCCTGAAAAACATCGGCTTTTTGTTTCAGCACATAATACTTGAATTTTTCATTTTTAATATTTTTGTAGGCTGACATTAATGTTGAATGTCTGTTGTACTGGTTGACTTCGCCATAGCAAAATATATTCGCTTTCTCCATAATCTCTCCGACAAGCTTGACACACCGCGCATTGTCGGATGTCAAATTATCGCCGTCCGAAAAATGAAACGGATAAATGTTATAGCGTGTCGGATGGTATTTGTCTTCGATCAGTTCGAGGGATTTACGGTATACAGATGAACAAATTGTTCCCCCGCTTTCCCCTTTCGAAAAGAAATCTTCTTCTGATACCACTTTTGCTTCTGTATGATGGGCGATAAACTCGATATCGACCGTTTCATACTTTGTCCGTAAAAAACGTGTCATCCAAAAGAAAAAACTTCGCGCCATATATTTTTCCCAAACGCCCATCGATCCGCTCGTATCCATCATTGCGAGCACAACGGCTTTTGATTCAGGCTTTACAGAGTCATTCCACGTTTTAAATTTCAAGTCTTCGGGATAGATCGGATAAAATGAAGGTTTTCCCGTCATTGCGTTTCGTTTAAATGCGCTGAGCATTGTTCTTTTCTTATCGATATTGCCGGTCAAACCCGTTTTGCGGATATCGTTGAACTCAATATCTTCCACAACGATATCATCGCGTTCTTTCTGTTCTAAATTCGGCAGCTCCATTTCACTGAAGAGCGCCTCTTCCAAATCGATTAACGAAACTTCCGCTTCATAATAATCTTCACCGGCCTGATCGCCCGCTCCCTGGCCTTTGCCGGCGCCCCGTTTATCAGAACCGTCCCTTGCGACGATATCTCCTACCTGGCTGTCGCCGTCTCCCTGGCCGGCATGTTTATTTTTATCATAGTTATAGCGGATTTTATACTCATCTAACGACCGAATCGGAATTTTGACAACATCTTTGCCGTTGGACATAATGATGCTTTCTTCTGTAATCAGGTCAGGCAGATTGTTTTTGATCGCGTCCTGCACCTTTTTCTGGTGACGCTGTTGGTCATCATACCCTTTTCGGTGGAGGGACCAGTCTTCCTGAGAAATAATAAAATGGCCATTGTCTTTATGGGACATGAATTCCCCTCCTTATTGATAATCCCTTAAATGGCTTCGTTTTACAGATCCAAACCATGGCGAATGCAAGTCTAAAAATGTTTATTGTTATCTTATGCAGGTGTAAATAACTTTTGACAAACAATTTTGAAAATGGGACAAAAGGACCCGCCCTTCTCCGGACGGGTCTTCAAGTTACCGGTTTAATAAGCTTCCTACATATTTTAAGAGTTCATTTGCGCTTGTCGAGTTGTAGCCGTGCTCATCAATGAGACGTGCGACGACCTCGTTGATTTTCTTGAGCTGCTGTTCGTCCGGCGTTTTTGTCGACGTCGTGATTTTGACGACATCTTTCAAGTCTGCAAACAGCTTTTTCTGAATGGCTTCCCTGAGCCGCTCATGCGAATTATAATCAAACCGCTTCCCTTTTCTTGCATAGGCAGAAATGCGAATGAGAATTTCTTCGCGGAATGCCTTTTTCGCATTTTCGGAAATGCCGATTTGTTCTTCTATTGACCTCATCAGCTTTTCATCCGGATTCATTTCTTCTCCCGTCAGCGGATCGCGAAGCTTAATTTTATTGCAGTACGCTTCGACATTATCAAGATAATTGTCCATCAGCGTTTTCGCCGATTCCTCATAAGAGTACACAAACGCTTTTTGGACTTCTTTCTTCGCCATTTCGTCGTACTCTTTTCTGGCGGCTGAAATAAAGTTCAAATAGCGCTCGCGGTCTTCTGTTGAAATCGATGGATGCTGGCCAAGTCCTTCTTTTAAAGAACGGAGGACATCGAGCGCATTGATCGATTCCATATTTTTGCGGATGATCGTCGACGAGATCCGGTTGATGACATAACGCGGATCGATTCCGCTCATTCCTTCGTCAGTGTATTCTTTTTTCAAATCCTCGACATCGACTGAATTGTAGCCTTCAACGCTCTCTCCGTCATACAGCCTCATTTTTTTGACGAGATCAATGTCTGACCGCTTCGGCTCCTTCAGCCTCGTCAAAATTGAAAACATCGCGGCCACTTTTAGCGTATGCGGCGCAATATGAACATCAGACACATCGCTTTCAGCGATCATTTTCTCATAAATTCTTTCCTCTTCCGATACTTTTAAGTTATATGGAATCGGCATGACGATAATCCGCGAATGGAGCGCTTCGTTTTTCTTATTGGATATAAATGAACGGTATTCGGTTTCATTCGTGTGCGCTACGATCAATTCATCCGCTGAGATGAGCGCGAACCGGCCCGCTTTGAAATTCCCTTCCTGTGTAAGTGATAAAAGGTGCCAGAGGAATTTTTCATCGCATTTCAGCATTTCCTGAAATTCCATCATTCCTCTGTTCGCTTTGTTTAATTCTCCGTCGAACCGGTATGCGCGCGGATCGGATTCCGATCCGTATTCGGCAATCGTTGAAAAATCAATGCTTCCCGTCAGATCGGCGATATCCTGCGATTTAGGGTCTGACGGACTGAACGTCCCGATCCCCGTCCGCTTATCCTCTGAAAAAAAGATTCTTTCAACCTTCACGTCTTCTATTCTTCCGCCGTATTCCTGTTCAAGCCTCATCATATTCAACGGGGACAGGTTGCCTTGAATCCGGATGCCGTATTCATTGTAAAAATCGTCCCGCAAATGCTGAGGGACTAAATGAAGCGGATCTTCGTGCATTGGACAGCCCTTAATCGCGTAGACAGCCCCTTCATCTGTAAGAGAGTATGCTTCAAGCCCCCTTTTCAGCATGGTGACCAAAGTCGACTTTCCCCCGCTGACAGGTCCCATCAAAAGCAGGATTCTTTTTCTGACATCAAGGCGCTTCGCGGCCGGATGAAAGTATTCTTCAACAAGGCGTTCCAAAGGCTCTTCAAGACCAAACAGCTCTTTGTCAAAGAAGCTGTATACTTTTTTGCCATCCTTCTCTTCAATGCCGCTGTCTTTAATCATATTGTAAACGCGGGAATGAGCAGATTGCGCGACAGTCGGATTTTCTTTTACGATTTCCAAATATTCAGCGAAGGTTCCTTCCCATTTCAGACGCTGCTCTCCCTCTCTATACTGTTCAATCTTTTTCAATATATCCATAAGAACCTCCTATATGATGATAAATGCAAGGTGCCAAGTGAATCACTGTTACATTCACTCTATGCGGAGATGTCCCTTTAGATGCTTTTCTAAGAAAAATGAAATGTACTTTCCTCGAATTGACAAGGATGGAGCAAACCATTCATAATAAAAGCAGAAAAGTTCCGTCCGCATGTGCTCCTGCGGTACGGCTGACCGCATCGGTGCAGATGACAACAAGGGATCAAGGATGAGAGGAGGATTTCAATGAGAACGTTGATCATGATGGGGGTCATCCTCGCGTTTCTCGTATCCATTTTTACTGCCGGATACGAAAGCAAACCCGGGAAATAAAAAGAAAAAGGGACGGCTCACCTTTGAAGCCATCCCTTTTTCCGTAACATAACACTGTTTTATGCTTGTTGATCATCATTTACTTCAGACTTGGGAGATACCCGATAGCTGCTTTTGTATTCAACTTTCTCAATCTTACATCCGGGTCCTATATGCACGCGGTTTCCCCTGACCATCCGGGCCTCCGTGTTTTCCAAATAAATATCGTCTCCTTCAATCGTCCCTGCCGAGAGAAAGCCTCCGTTTCTATTAAATAGGAGCCCGCGTTTTTTGACGATCTTAATATCCGTACCGCCGATATCGCCAATCGAACTGTTTCCGTACTTTAAGCCGATGTCAATCACGCCGGCGTTCAGCAGGCCCTTTACATCAAGGCTGCCCGTCAGTGTAAAATCCTCTGCCTCGCAATCGCCTCTTACGTTCAGCGCGCCTTTGACGTCGCACGTTTCAGCCGCCATATTACCCCCGACATTGATGATGCCTTTTACGGCTGCCTCGCTGATGTCGGCGTCCTCAGAAACATCCGCCGTACCGTATACTCTGGCTTTGTCAGCTTTCAGCCTCCCCCGGATCTCTGTTTCCCCGTGTACACTAAAGCTTTTGATTTTCGCATCGCCTGACAGTTCGCTTGTACCGTGTGTGCTGAATTTTTCACACTCAACGTTTCCCGTGATCGTTCCTTCACCTCTGATGAGAACACGATGGAATGATCCGCCTCCGGCGTTTCCGGACCCGTGTATTTTCAAGTCGTGTTTCTTCATGTCCTATCCCTCCGCTATATTTTCCTTTTCTCTCCGACTTTTGCCGTTTCCGCCACCCGGATATCTTCCTTATACTCAATCAGGCCGATGTCGCAATTTTCGCCGATGATAACCGAATTGCCGCGGACAACTTTTGCGGTCGTATTGGCGAGTTCGATTTGATCCCCTTCAATCAGCTCGGCAGACAGCCTTGGAGGAGAAATAAGCGGCGTTAAAAACGAGAACAGCTTTGATTGATGTGCAGTACAGACGATCCGCCGGCAGCCGATTTCTTTCACTTTACTTTCGCCGCCGTGAACCTTAATTTCGATTTGCTCCGCATTTAAAAGCCCATCGATTGTAAAATAGCCTTCCGCAGAAAAATGTTCGACTTCACAGTCTTTGCCGATTGACGTTTTTCCGCGAACGATCGCTTCCTCGCCTTTCACAGTTCCGCTAATGCCGGCATAGCCTAAGATTTTAAGCTTTCCTGCTTCGACATCGCCATCCACCTTTGCAGAACCGTCAATTCTAACCTTTGAAGCCGCGATGGCGCCGTTTAGTTTTGCATGGCCGCTGATTCTCAGCTCATCCGCTTTTACGTCTCCGTTTACAGTCCCGGTGCCGCTGCAGCTGAACCTTTCGCAGTCAATATCGCCGTTAATCGTTCCTTTGCCGTTTAATTCAACCGTTTGATACGTGCCTCCGCCTGAACTGCCAAATCCGTTTATCAATAAATTCTCCATCTTAGATCCTCCATTTACATAAATTTTGTTTTTAATTCTTCGCTGCTCGCCGCCAGATTGATGTCAGCGGCTACCTTAACTCCCTTTTCCAACACAATGCTGCCCTCGGTGATCAGACATGTTGCAACGCCGAGCTTCCGAAGCACAATCAGCCTCCCCTTGTTTTCCGCCTCGTTCGACATGATGACATCCAGCACCATTTTTCCTTCATCCAGGCTGATATCGCCGGATTGAAGCAGGCCTTCCAGCACGTAAGCCGCAAGCGCTTCTGTCAGAACAAATGGATCATCGCGCTTTCCGGTGCATTCTTCAAAAAACGTCATGACCGCTTGTGAAACGATGCCTTTTTCAAGCAGCTCCCCGCGGCTCGTGTTTAGTTCGGTCAGACCGGGCGAGAACATTTCCGCCATCTCATCAAGGGACAGGTTTTCTTTCATGCTTTGAATGGTTTCAATTCTTTTCAAAATGTCTTCCCTCGGAAAAAAGGTTTCTTGTCCGGTGAACGTCGACTTCCGGATAAACCACTCTTCCGGTATTAAATTTTTCCGTTTCCATCTGTAAAGCTGCCCGTACGAGATCGAAGTCAAATCGAGCAGCTCTTTTTTTGAAATTAAATCATCCTGAACCATCAAATTCAGCTCCTTTACACACATTGTAACATAACACTGTTACATTAGAAAGCGAAAAAAAAGCCCCTTGTTAAAAAGGGCTCTTTACCTGGTGAAGCTTAAGTCAAATCTCTGTAATTCTGCTGGCGAAGCGCCTCATACACGAGGATTGCTGCAGTGTTTGATAAGTTCAGTGATCTGACATGCTCTGTCATCGGCAGGCGCAGACAGCGATCCATGTTTTGCTCGATCAGCTCTTTCGGCAAGCCGTTCGTCTCTCTGCCGAAGACAAAGAAGTAATCTTCGTTTTGATCTGAATAATCAAATGAAGTGTGCGGTTTTTGACCGAATTTTGTAATGAAGAAAAAACGGCCGTCAGGATGAGCATTAAACAATTCATCCAATGAGTCGTGGTAGACGACATTGACGAATTCCCAATAATCAAGACCTGCCCGCTTGAGCATTTTATCATCAGTTGAAAAGCCGAGCGGTCTGATTAAATGAAGCGTTGTATCTGTTGCTGCACAAGTCCGTGCGATATTTCCTGTGTTTGCAGGAATTTCTGGTTGATATAGTACGACATGCAATGCCAAAGTATTCACCTCTGTTTTTCTGATCCGCTGTTTATTATACCACTCATTACGATTTTGTCGTATCATCTGATATATGAAAAAACGCATATCGAATCGATGAAGTATAAGCAGGCGAATCCTCGTAAGACCAGTACCTCATCCGGCAGTCGTGCGTTTGCGCGTTCACCAGCGGCATATTGCTTTTATCCTTCGCCGTCACAAGGGCCACGTGGTCAAATCTGCCGTCTCCGTTAAAATCATAGCAGATGACATCACCTTCGATCAGCTCTTTCGCAGCCGGCTTTTGAACTGCTCGGAGACCGGCTTTTGATTGCTTCAAAAAGGTTCTGAGCGAATGAGCGACAGTCCAGCTGTAGCTCCAGGAATGGTTTTGCATCCACCAGCCCTTGCCTCTGTTCGGATAGCCGCGCATCGGCGCATCTCCGGCCCTGATGCACTGGGAAATAAAATTAGTGCAATTGTCTTCAAAGTTTTTGTAAGCCGGATTTCGTTTATTCCAGTACGTTTCCGCATAGCGCACCGCGGCCAGCCGGTCATAGCGGAACGCCCTTCCCAGCAATTCGCGCATCTCATCATCGCTTCTTTCAGGCTCAGGATAAGACTGTGCGGCCGGACGCGGGGTCTCGGAGTCTTTGATGACCATTTGATCATACAAAAGGGCGTTTCTGTCTTCCATATGTTCTTCCATATACATATCATCCCCGTCTTTGCACAAGTATGCGGTATGGGTTTGATAGTTCACATGTGACGCGCCGTCTTCATCAAGCCAAAGCTCTTTTACAGCTGCTTTTATATTGGCCTTCACGATCTGCACGCCGCGTTTTTGAAAAAGCCTCCGCTTCCGTTCAATGACTTCAAAACCTCCGGCATCCCGCCAGTTTGTTTCATCATTTCCGTTGATTAAGTAATGAAGTCTGGCTTTCAGGAGCTGCTCGATGATCTGTTTCAAGGGCTACACCACCATATGTTTGTTAATTCATTTCTCATCATTAAACATATGTCAGGACAGCCCTCAATTAGTCGCACTCGTTTCTTTTAAAAGACCGATGCCTTTTTGGATTTCAGCTTTCGCTTCTTCATCCTGCTCGTGCGCGAGCGCGCGCTCCAATTCACCCATCACATCCGCTCCGCCGATCTTTCCGACCGCCCATGCGGCGGTTCCCCTGATGACCGGCCGCGGATCTTTGTGCATCAGCTCAATCAGTTCAGGGAGAGCGTCCGCTTCTTTAAAATGGGCTAGTGCGATAATCGCATTTCTCTGAATCGGCTTTTTGCCTCTCCATGAGCCGGCCACGTGGCCGAATTTTTCTTTAAATTCGCGATTCGACATCGTCAGAAGCGGTTTTAAAAGCGGCTTGGCAATCTCAGGGTCCGGCTCCATTTCAGGATGCAGATGAAAATCGACCCCTTTATTTTTCGGGCATACCATCTGGCACGTATCACAGCCGTAGATCCTGTTCCCGATTTTCGTACGGAACTCGTCAGGCAGAAAACCTTTTGTCTGCGTCTGAAATGCGATGCAGCGCTGGGAGTTAAGCTGCCCGGGGTTGACGAGCGCGCCGGTCGGGCATGCCTCGATACACTTGTTACATGAGCCGCATTGGTCTTCGATTCTCTCATCAGGCTCAAACGGAATATTCGTAATCATTTCCGCCAAGTAAACGTAAGATCCGAATTCAGGCGTAATGATCATGCAGTTCTTTCCGCTCCAGCCGATGCCGGCGCGCTCTGCGACAGCTCTGTCTGAAAGCTCACCGGTGTCAACCATCGATTTCGTTCTGATATCGCTGCGCTGTGCTTTCAAAAATTCCTCAAGCTGATCAAGCTTTTCACGCAGGACATGATGATAATCCTTTCCCCAGGAAGCTCTGCAAAAGATGCCCCTTCGTTCGCCTTTCTTGCTTCTCGGTGCGTCTTTCATTTTTGAAGGGTATGCAAGGGCGATGGCGATAATCGACTTCGCCTTCGGCAAAAGCAGATCCGGGTTCGTCCGTTTTTCAAGATCGGGTTCTTCAAAGCCTGATTCATAGCCAAGGGTCCGGTTCTCAATCAATCGTTCTTTTAATGTTTCAAATGTATCTGCACTGGCGAACCGGATTTTATCAATGCCGATTTGCTGTGCGAATTCGATAACATCCTGTTTCAGTTTTTTCACATCCATCGTGCAGAGCCTCCTTTCTTTGTTTTCGTTTTCGCTCTCTGTATAATAGAGTGTACCATGACACGGGAGTTGAATTTAAATTGGAAGTTCGTTTGCAAATTGCGCCTGCTATTTTAAATCGCATTCCTTCATTTAAGGTTGGCGCTGTGTTATATCAAGGTATTGAGATCACCGGCTCCCCGCAAATGCTCAAAGGCCGGCTCCGCCTTTTTCAGGAATCGCTGTTTTTTGACTATGCCGATCGCAGTCTCGAAGATGAATCAGCCGTAAAAGAATGGCATGATGCCTTCAGGGAGCTGAACCCGTCTTTTTCAGGCCGGGAAAGCGGACTCGAACGGATGTTGGAAGACATCAAAGAGCAGCGCTTTGTCGAGCCGAAAAATTCAGCGGTTGACCTGAGCCGTTTTTTCACTCTCAAATATTTGATTCCGGTTCATATATATGATGCCCGGAAATTGAAGGGTCCGATCAAAATCGAACCAGGAGGCCCGGACGAGATCATCGCGTTCTCCGATGATGCGGGAACATTCGGTACGATCACCGAAAACCTCAGCCTTCATCATGTAGGAACGGAAACAAAAGATGCCTTGCAGCTCGTCTTTTTCAGGCCGTCATTATCTAAAGAAGAAGCCCGCCGGCTGCTCGAGTCTTTGACAAAAATGTTTGCACAAATTCACGGCGGCGAACACATCTCAGCTGTCTTTCCGTAAAAACCTGTTCTTGAAAAGAGCAGGTTTTTACGATGATTTCATACATGAAAAAACGCAATGCTTCGTTTAATCTGAGAAACGAAACACTGCGTTATAAACAGTATGTATGGAGCGGGTGATGGGAATCGAACCCACGACATCAGCTTGGAAGGCTGAGGTTTTACCACTAAACTACACCCGCATATGATCTCTAAAAACAACATCATCGTTTTGACTTTTATTATGTTACACGTTTATTAAAATTTCGTCAAGGGTATATTAAAAATTTGTCGAAAAAAAACGCCGATATAAACATCGGCGGCTTTTTTCCGGACATTGACAGATTACCAGCTGGATTTCTTTACACCTGGAACCTGGCCTTTATATGCTAACTCTCTGAACGCGATCCGCGACATTTTAAACTTTCTCATATATCCTCTCGGCCTTCCGGTCACTTCGCAGCGGTTATGCAGCCTTGATGGCGCCGAGTCTCGCGGAAGCTTGCTCAAAGCTCTGTAATCGCCTTTTTCCTTTAGCTCTTTTCTGAGTTCCGCATATTGTTCAACAAGCTTTTGGCGCTTTTTTTCTTTAGCAATTTTTGATTTCTTGGCCACTCTGAGTATCCTCCTTCATTCCAAAGCGTAATTATTACGATTTAAATTTATCACAACCTGACTGCCGATGCAAATAAAAAAAGCCTGCCTCAAAAAGCAAGCTCTGTTAAGATTCACCCTTTTTTTTCTGATAAATTGATGAAATCGCGGCCGTTACAATAAAAATGCCGATAAACAGCCCGATCATAATGAAGAAAAAGTTTGGCTTCACCTGGAATGAAAAAGCCGATTCGCTCTCCATGACAAACGACAAACT
Organism: Bacillus haynesii; assembly: GCF_001969855.1. Classification (GTDB taxonomy): domain Bacteria; phylum Bacillota; class Bacilli; order Bacillales; family Bacillaceae; genus Bacillus; species Bacillus haynesii. Next base: position 23,298 of record NZ_MRBL01000002.1, on the reverse strand, counting down.
GTTAAACAAGATATCGTTGCTCGTTTGATTTGAAAAAAGGTGATAAAACAAAAGCGCAGCCGCAAGCATCGGAAATGCGAGAAAGCTTGAGAAACTGGCAAAGATTAGTCCCTGCTTGAAAGAGTTTGTATTCATGATGATTTACCTCCAATTCCTCTAATCATCAGCTGTTTCATAATCGACTTTCCATCACCCATAAACGGAAGCAGATACATCATATGCAAAGCATAGGTGGAAAAGAACAGAAGCACCCCGACGGAAACCGCGTTTTCCTGAAGAAAAAAGATCGTAAACAGCACGCCGGCTATACCGAGCACACCTGGAACAAGCGGTCCCAACGCCGTAATCCAAATCGACCTTCTATCATGCAGCGACATGACAGGGCGGACAAATTTGACGGACATCATATCAGCCGCTAAAAACCCCTGCGGCCCGTTCCTGCGGACAGCTTTCCGGTGCGCGATGCCGTGCACCACTTCATGAAGCGCCGTGCCGGTGATCAACCCGAAATAGATGACGGAAAAATAAGCCGCGATGCCGACGATCGATCCATCCGGAACAACGATGTACGCCGCAAGTGACAACATCAAAAAGACGAGCCAGAAAACAATGATTTTCTTAGAAATCACTTGCAGAAACTTTATGTACAACAGCAGAAACGAATCAGAATGGCTTGAAAACCTTTCCTTGTAGCGGATATGATACTGGCTGAAGAATTGATAAAGCAATCCCACAAAAGACGGGCCCTCTCCGTACCTCCAATTGATCAAATAACGGCGGTTGAGCCCTGTCAGCAGTTCGTGCAAATCTTTTAGCAGCACCTCTTCCCTGACGTTAAACACGCCTGTGAGAGCTTCGGCAATCTCCAGCTCGTCTTTTTTCCCGTCGACTTCCTTCAGCATTTGATAAGCAGTCGGATTAATGGGAAAATCAGCATCAAGATCATGATCTGAAATATGCTTCCGGTTCAGTGTCACATGCTCTGGGAAATAGGGAATTTTTTTGATTCCGGCCAGCGATTTCAACATATTAATGATCATAATGGTACCTCCATTTAAACCCTCCGTATAAAAGCAGGATCAGCAGTAATTCAAGGCACGGTATGAAAAACAGCAGCGCTTCGCCCGTGACTTTATCGACCGCATAATTCACGATGAAAAACAGCGGAATCATAAAGATTAGGAGCATTCCGAAAGAGAAGATCCCCATATAAGGGTTGTTTCGGTCAAGCGGAAAAATAATGCCCGCTAAATAGAACATCGCAATCGAGTTTAACAGCACGGCAATCGTCTTTACAAAGACCGCAAAGCTCTCAGGAAAAGTCCACGTCAGCACGGAAAACAAAAAGAGCTGAATGAGGCCGAGCACACAGAGCCCGAGATATTTGGACCATAAAACCGTTGCCGTTTTTAAATGAAGCGCCTTATACATCTGCATCATCCGCAGATCGTTGCCGAACGAATTGAAGGCGATGATCCCTGTCACGCCCCCAAGCACCAAATAGCTCTCCCCGATAAATCCGAACTGAAATTTGTATTTTAAAAAGCATAGAGCCAAAAGCAAAAAAATGAAGTTTAAAATATTTTCTTCATTTCTGGCCTGTGATTTTATTTCTTTCACCGCCAAAGACAGCGGTTTTGACGATGGGATTTTAATAAATGAAAACAGTTTGGATGATTTTTTTTCAGTGAGGATCGGCACAACATTCAGCGACATAAACGAAGCGGTTACTGCGGCTGCCAAGATCAGCACCACCAGTATGATTCCGGCGCCTGCCGCCTGACCGTTCAGCACGAGAAACAGCGGCGCTGCAAAATACGTCAGATTATAATCAAAGGTTGAATAAGCGTTCTGAATCTTCCCCAGATCAAAAGAGGTGAATCCGTAAATAACAGCTAATACGACAAGAACAAACATTGAAAAAAATTTTTGCAGCGGAAAACCGAATTTCAAGATCACCATATACACCAGGTTATAAACAAGGTTGAGAAGCGAAAAGAAAAAAATGATCTGTACAAAAAGCAGGGCAAAAAACGTAAAGGAAAACCAAAAGCCTACACCGCTGGCGACAAAATTCGGAATCAGCAGAATAGACATGATAAACAGGACAAGGAATGAAACCGCACCGGCAAACGGAATAAAATATCCGAGACTCCTCTCGAAAGCCGTCAGCGGGAACCAGCTTAGCTGCATAGAGAAGCTGTTCTGTTCCGGCGTCCTTACTTTAAATAAAATGAAGAAAACAAACGTAAAAATCGAGACGTTCATGAACATTGAAATCACGAACAACCCGAGAGAGCGAATTTCTCCATTCAGAAAAGCGCTTAAAAACATCCCCGTAAAGCTGTAGCCAATGATGCTTCCCATCGCAACCGCCAAAATTAAAAAAAGGGCGGCGATCATTTTTTTGGTGCCGGTATTTAAGAGCTTGCCCATTTCCTTCTGCCACATTTTCAGCATCATTTTAGAAATTTCGAATGATTTGATCAAAATGAGCACCCCTATCACTCAGCATCGAAGCTTTCAAGAACACTTCTTCAAGCGAATTACAGCTGTATTTAACCTTTAATTCTTTGACTTTTCCTTCATCCATTTTGACGCCTTTGGAAATAATCGCAATCTTATCGCACAATTCTTCCGCAGAAAGCATGTCATGGGTGGCCAGCAGTATCGACCCTTGCGTGGCCGTATAGCGCTTCATCAGCTTTTTCGTATTGATGACCGCTTCAATATCGAGCCCGCGAAACGGCTCATCCATAATGACAAATTCGCTCTCCAGCATAAAAGCGGCGATCAGCTGCGTCTTTTTTTTCATTCCGTGTGAGTACGTTTCAATCGGCTCCTGTAAAGCCTCTTTCATATCGAAAAGCTCGATTAATTGTTTCCGTTTTTCATTTGATGTACAATGATACATAGAGGATACAAAATCCAAATACTCTGCGGCTGAAAGGGCGTCCGGCAAAAGGAGTTCATCGGGAACGTAGGCGAATTTCTGCTTAAATTCCGCCGTCGTGTTCTGCAGGTCATCCAACAGAATGGTTCCTTCAGTAGGTGTAATGATTCCTAAAATGGAATTAATGATCGTCGTCTTCCCTGAACCGTTCGGACCCGCAATCGCGACGATCTGGTTTTTTTCGATTTTTATATGAAACCCGCTAACGGCAGTCACATTGTTTTTATATGTTTTAGACAGATGATCTATTATAAACATAATGCCTCCAGGGTATGATTAATGTCAGGAAGAGCCTAACCGCCCCCCACAGACGGTTAAGCCTCATTAAATATGTCTCTTGTTGTGAACAGATACTTAAGTATGGCTATTTCCTACATTCGATGCTGACCTGCAAACCGCTGGCCCATTTGACGGATCCCGTGAAGCTGCCGTTTCCGTTCACCACACACCATACAGCGGCGCCAAGAACAACAGTTGCTCCAAGTGCCAAAAGCACTGCAACAAACACCAAGAACCAAGCCTGATCTTCGATCGACGGATTGACAGAATAGTCAACCTGAGGTGCTGCGTATGTCATTTTTCCCCCTCCTTTCTATCAAGTAACCAAAGAGTAACACATCCAAATTCATACTGAAATCTATGAAATTTCCTATTTCATAAACACTACGTTCCAACTATTTATTTAAGGATCTTTCGGTTTTTCAATCTAATGGCCTACGCTTTTCGGCTTGGAAGAGAAGATGAAAGCCCCGTTTCCACTCTATGATGTCTTTATAATCTTTTTGTCTTATTTCTCCTCCTTCTTTCTCTCTCATTTTTTCTTCTTATAAATCTCGTGTCTTTCAAGGATATTAAGAAAAAAGAACCGGCTAATAAGACCCTCCTTCTTCTGAAATCCGAACCCCAAAATACCTTCAAAGTCCCATTTTTCAAAAAGTGAGATAATTCTATTTTCTCTATTCCATTTCTGTTAATTTTATGTATAAATTTAAATGTTACAGTTAAAAACCTGCCGATCCTAGATCAAAAGATGTTGATTATATTGTAAAATCAAGTTAACATTATGTCAAACCCATTTAACAATATGTCAAATATACTATATAAACGAAGAATTGCAGGTGGTAGGATGAACAACAGAGTTAGAGAATTGAGAGCAAGATACGGGTATTCACAGGAAACCCTTGCAAAGGCGATCGGGGTTACAAGGCAGACAGTTGCAGCCATTGAAAAAGGCAATTACATCCCGTCGCTTCTTTTGGCTTTGAAAATTTGCGAGGAATTTCAATTAAAGATGGAAGACGTATTTTGGTTAGAGGGAGGCAAACACGAATGAATATGATAACACGGACTTTCTTTCACATCCTTCTGTTCGGACTCGCATGCTGGACGTTTATAACCTTTTTTCACACATCGGAACAAATCGCCAAAAGCCTGAAACCAAACGCTTCAGAGCTCCATTTTGTTTTTAATCTGATTCCCATCCTTCTCTTTGGGCTCGTCCTTTCGATTTACACATACTTGGAGAAAAAAAGCGGTTCACGCAAGCAGCGCTTTATGCTCGTCCCTGACGAATTTAAAGAACAGGATGAAAGAGAACAGATGATTACCGCAAAAGCATGCAGAACATCTTATATCGTGCTGTATGTGGCGATGCCAGTCGCAGCGCTTTTATTGATCTTTTATCCGTTTTTCCAAGTCAGGATCCCGTATTTTCCGATCATCGTCATCTTTGTGCTGATCATTATTCAGCATCTTTCGTATATGTTTTCATTTTATAAAAACAGATAAAAAACTCCAGAATGTCTGGAGTTTTTTATTTAAATCGTTTTTTCCTTTTGCCTCGACGGAAAATGATCATTTCCGATGACTTCGCCTGACGCTTTTCTTTGAAGTTTTGTAGGAAACGGAAGGAGCGGAAAGACCTTTTCGGCAAAATGGTACGCTTCTTCAAGATGAGGATAACCTGAGAAGATAAAGGATTCGATGCCGAGGTCGGCGTATTCTTTTATCCGGCTGGCCACCGTTTCCGGATCACCGACGAGCGCTGTCCCCGCTCCGCCTCTGACTAGTCCGATGCCCGCCCAAAGATTCGGGCTGATCTCGAGGTTGCTTCTGTTTCCCTGATGAAGCTGAACCATCCTCTTTTGCCCTGATGAATCCGTCCGTTTCAGCGCGTTTTGGGCTGCGGCAATCGTCTCATCATCCAAGTGGCTGATCAGTCTATTTGCCGCCTGCCACGCCTCTTTTTCCGTTTCCCTGACGATGACGTGCAGCCTGATTCCAAAATGGACGGTTCTCCCTTCTTTTTCAGCCTGCTTTTTGACAGATTGGATTTTTTCTTTGACGAGATGGGGCGGCTCTCCCCATGTCAAATAGACATCTGCGTGTTTGGCGGCGGTCTCCTGCCCGGCCTTTGACGAGCCGCCAAAATAAATTGGCGGATGAGGCTGTTGGGCGGGCGGGAAAAGCAAGCGGCCGTTTTCGGTCTTCAAGTGTTTCCCTGAATAGGTGACAGTCTCGCCCTTTAAAAGCGACCGCCATATGTCGAGAAACTCATTTGTCGCTTCATACCGTTCATCATGGCTGACAAACAGGCCGTCTCCGGCTAATTCATACGGATCACCGCCGGCGACCACATTGATGAGGAGCCTGCCCTCTGCAAGCCGGTCGAATGTCGAAGCCATCCGCGCCGCAACCGACGGCTGCATCAAACCGGGTCTTACAGCGACTAAAAACTTCAGATTTTTCGTAACTGACGCCAGAGCGGCGGCGGTAATCCACGGGTCTTCGCACGATCTTCCCGTCGGAAGAAGAACCCCTGTATACCCAAGCCTGTCAGCCGCCTGCGCTACCTGCTGAAAATAGGTGTGATCTGCAGCTCTTCCTCCCGTGTTTGTACCGAGATAACGTCCGTCGCCATGAGTAGGAATAAACCATAAAATGTCCAAAAAGATCTCCCCTTTACTTCTTGTTTCCTTGATAGCTGTTTCTCCAGCCAAGGCACTTTTTTTCCAGAATTCTGACGAATGAATCCGTCAGCTTGCCGACGGCTGCAAAAATCAAAATCCCGACAAACACCTTATCGGTTTGCGAAAACTGTCTGGCATCCATAATCATATAGCCGACTCCAGCGCTTGATCCCATCAGCTCGGCAACAACAAGGCCCAGCCACGATACGCCAAGCGACAGGCGGATTCCTAAGAGGATGTTCGGGAGCGATGCAGGAAGAATGAGCTTTGTCACCTGCTTCAGCCAATGGAACTCCAATACTCTCGCCACATCGAACAGTTTCGAATCGACACCCCTGATCCCTGAAAATGTGTTGATATATACCGGGAAGAAGGCGCCAAGAGCGATCAAGAGCACCTTTGACAGCTCATCGAAACCGAACCATAAGATAAACAGCGGCGTGACGGCGAGATGCGGAACGGTTCTCAGCATTTGCAGAGAAGGATCGAGATAATCCTCGGCGATTTTTGAAAACCCGATCACAAGCCCCAGCAGGAGCCCGAGTCCGGCCCCCAGGAAAAAGCCGAGCGCAGCGCGCTGAATGCTGATGCCTAAATGAGTGAAAAGCTCTCCTGATACGATAAGATCCCGACATGTAAGCAATATATCTAAAGGAGCCGGAAGCACGGTTTTTGATATGAGTTCAAATGATCCGACAAGCTGCCATAATAAAATCAACATGACGGGTAATACAATTCCCTTCCCCCATGCCAACTGAAAAGCGGCCGGTCTCAGTTTTGCGCCTGTTTTCGGCTGGATCGAGGGGGTGCTTGATGAAACAGCCCTCATTTATCATCTCCCCCTTTCAGCGCTTTTTTTATAAATGAATTATCGACCACTTCTTTTACATCAATCTCTTTATTAATCGCTTTTAATTTGTATTGAAAATCGGCGGTCTCCTGCTGCGTTCGAATGATGCGGTCTGTGATCGGCTCATTTAACGGTTCGGTGTTATTCAGCACGTTTTCAACGACCTCTTTGTCGAGGTTTTTAATTTTTGCATACGCTTCAACCGCTTCTTTCTTATGGGTTTTCTGCCATTTCACGGCCTTGTCATACACCTTCAGAAAACGGATCACCTCATCCGGATACTGTTCAGCGAATTGGCTTCGTACAAGCGTAAAACCCGGGGAATACTTATCGATTTGTTCCCCGTCAACCAATATTGCCGCGTCACCTTTGATCGTTTTAAGGGACAAAAACGGCTCCCAAATCGACCATGCATCAATCGCGCCGCTGTCAAATGCCGGCATGGCTTCGTCAGGCTGAAGCTGAATGATGTTGACGTCTGAAGGCTTCAGACCCGCTTTGTCGATCACTTTATACAGAAAATCGAACCCGCTGCTGCCCTTAGCCACCGCCACCTTCTTTCCTTTCAAATCTTTTATGTCATCGATGCCGCTCCCTTTTTTCACAAGAATACCGTTCGCCTTTAAACCGTCTTGCGAAAGGCCGATTTCTTTAAAATCAATGCCAGCCGCCTGCCCTGCGATCACCGGTGAATTTCCGACCTGCGAAAAATCGAGTTTGTCTGCGGCAAGACCTTCAAACTGCGGCGGACCGCTTTGAAACTCTGTCCATTTCACTTGAATCCCTTCTTTTGCGAACTCTTTTTCAAACCAGCCTTTTTCTTTCGCAAGGAGCAACGGGCTTAAGCTTTGCTGCACTCCGATGTTGATCTCTTTTAAATCTCCGCCCCCTTTGCTTGATTGGGCTGCTGAACAGCCCGCAAGAAGCATCAGGCAAACCAGCACATACAACGGCCATTTTTTCACGTTTTTTCGCTCCTTTCCGCTCAAATCCCTGAACCTTCCTGAAAGCTGAATGTTTCCGTTGTCTCGAATTCTTTCAGCACTTTTTGTCTGATTGATTGAAAAACGGGCGATGTTCTGCTGCGCGGAAATGGCAGATCGACCGGAATCAGCTTGTGGATTCTCCCCGGTTTTGCGGTAAGAATCGCGATCCGGTTGGCTAAATATACCGATTCGTCAATATCGTGCGTCACGAGGATCATCGTCATCTTCTTTTCTTTCCAAATGTCTGTCAGTACATCCTGCAGATGCTTTCTCGTAAAGGCGTCCAAGGCGCCGAAGGGTTCATCAAGCAGCAAAATCTCAGGCTCCCTGAGCAAAGCCCTGGCAATCGCGACCCGCTGCGACATTCCGCCGGACAGCTCGCGCGGGTACTGTTTCTCCGCACCTTTCAGCCGTACCGTTTCAATCAATTCATCGACTTTTTTTCGCACCGCTGGTTCTTTCAGACTTAAATCTGCGGCAATATTTTGCTCAACCGTCATCCACGGAAAAAGCCGATGCTCCTGAAAGATGAAGCCTTGCTGAATCCCCGGGCCCTTGATTTCTCTTCCGTTCATGCTGATTCGCCCTTCATAATCCCCGTCAAGACCGGCAGCGATTTTTAAGAGCGTACTTTTCCCGCACCCGCTTGGACCGATGACAGTCAGAAATTCACCGTTTTCGACCGTAAGCTTCACGTCTTGAAGCACGCTTGTTTTAAAGCTGCCTTTTCCAAATGCTTTTTCATTCACACGGATTGATAAAGACATCTTGTTCCCCTTTCTTTTCTAAACTGAAAATAAAAAGCTCTTATCCCAGTTGAGATAAGAGCCTTCGGTTGACCGATCAGCGCTGATGGAATTTTCCGAAATATTAAATAACATACTAATTCATATTATTCCGACCTGTCAACCCCATATTATAAAAAAACAGATGAAAGGTTCCCCTTTCATCTCAGATTGTTGACAAAATCCCAAAACGGTTTTGTTTTGGGATTTTGTCATCCTTTCAGCGTGATTGAAAACCCTTGCAGTCTAGGAAGGCCGAGCATCGGAAGCTGACTTTCACAGGATGTGATGACGGCGGCGTTCAGGCAGGACGCCTGAGCAGTTAGCCGCCGATCCTTCTCCTATTCGTGAGCACCGACGCGCAGGCCTGACAACGAATGCGAGGGTTTGTCGACACGCTGAGATGAAAGATTCCTCTTTCATCTGCTGTACAGCCCGTTTTTAACTGTAAATGTTGCCGCCTGCTTTTTTAAATTCCTTCGCCTTCTCTTCCAATCCTTTTTGGATAGCTTTTTCTTCATCAAGGTTGTTTTCCTTGGCGTAGTCGCGAATATCCTGGGAAATCCTCATGCTGCAAAATTTAGGCCCGCACATTGAACAAAAGTGTGCCGTTTTGGCGCCTTCAGCCGGAAGGGTTTCGTCATGGTAGTCACGCGCTCTTTCCGGATCAAGTGACAAGTTGAATTGATCCCGCCAGCGGAATTCAAAGCGCGCCTTTGAAAGCGCGTCATCGCGGATTTGCGCGCCGGGGTGCCCTTTTGCAAGGTCAGCCGCATGGGCAGCGATTTTGTATGTTATGACGCCTTCGCGGACATCGTCTTTGTTCGGCAGTCCCAAATGCTCCTTCGGCGTCACATAGCAAAGCATGGCGGTTCCGTACCAGCCGATCATCGCCGCTCCGATCGCCGATGTAATATGGTCGTACCCCGGTGCAATATCGGTCGTCAGCGGACCAAGCGTGTAAAACGGCGCCTCTTTGCAAATCTCCATCTGCTTGTCGACATTCTCTTTGATTTTATGCATCGGCACGTGTCCCGGGCCTTCGATCATCACTTGAACATCATGCTTCCAGGCGATTTCCGTCAGCTCGCCGAGCGTTTCCAATTCGGCAAATTGGGCCTCATCATTCGCATCGGCAATCGAGCCGGGACGAAGACCGTCCCCGAGCGAAAATGCGATATCGTATGTTTTCATAATCTCGCAAATCTCTTCAAAATGGGTGTACAGAAAGCTTTCCTCATGATGAGCCAAACACCATTGCGCCATGATCGCCCCGCCGCGGGATACGATTCCGGTGACGCGCTTTGCCGTTAACGGCACATACCGGAGAAGGACGCCGGCGTGAATCGTGAAATAATCGACGCCTTGCTCAGCCTGTTCGATCAATGTATCGCGGTAAATCTCCCAAGTGAGATCTTCCGCGACGCCGTTTACTTTTTCAAGCGCCTGATAAATCGGCACGGTTCCTACAGGTACCGGACAATTGCGGATGATCCATTCCCTCGTTGTATGAATATCTTTACCTGTGGACAAGTCCATCATCGTATCGGCGCCCCAGCGGATGGCCCATGTCATTTTTTCCACTTCTTCTTCAATCGAAGAGGTGACAGCCGAATTACCGATGTTGGCATTAATTTTGACGTGGAAGTTGCGGCCGATAATCATCGGTTCGCTTTCCGGATGATTGATGTTTGACGGAATAATCGCCCGTCCGCTTGCCACTTCATCACGAACAAATTCGGGGGATACGTGCTCTCGGATCGCGATAAATTCCATCTCGGGCGTAATGATCCCCTTTCTTGCGTAATGCAGCTGCGTGACATTTTGTCCTTTTCTCGCGCGCAGCGGTTTTCGTTTCAACCCCGGATAGCTGTGACTCGCTTTCTCTTTGCTTTTATAGCCGTTATCCTCCGGCCTTATTTCTCTGCCTTCATATTCCTCAGTATCTCCGCGCTCCCTGATCCAAGTCGCCCGCAAAGGTTTCAGCCCCTTAAGAATATCAACGTCCGCATTGGCGTCCGTATAGGGACCGCTCGTGTCGTAGACGCGGACAGGCTGATTTTCTTCGTCGCCAAACGAACCCGTCGTCGGACTTAACGAAATTTCTCTCATCGGCACTTGAATATCAGGCCGCGACCCTTCAATATACACTTTGCGACTCCCTGAAAAACTTGACATGATCGAGATGTTTTTTTGCTGTACTGACTCCTGTTTCATGTAAAAATCCTTCCCCTCTAAAAAATTGATCAGGACGAAACTCCGGAACAGCACCAGCACAAAAAACCAGGCTCATATGATGAACCTGGTTTGACAGTCAGTAAAATCGCCAGAAGACAGACGGACCATACCCATTCCCCATCTTCTCTCGAATTCTTTTTACTTCCCCACGCTGGTACGAACCAGATCAGGTCCAAAGGGTTAAGAAACGCATGTCTCTCTCTCAGCCCGCATTCGGGCACCCCTAGTAAAGCTATTCAATTCATTTTTTATCCTAACACACCGATTTGGCAAGTGAAAAGGATGGAAAAATATATGAATCTTTTTCACTATAAAAGGGATCGTACATCGGCGCATCCAGCTACTATAAATTGCGATGAAGCACATCGAGTATATGTTTCAAATCCGCCGCCTCAATTTGACCAGGTGCGGATGCTTTTTTAGCCGCGCCGAACGTCACGGCCGAACCAAATACCTCTCCGGCCAGCCGGCTGATCAAGCCTTTTCCGGCCATCGACATCGTGATAATCGGCCGATTCGCATACCGCTCATGCATCATATGAGTCGCCTCAAGCAACATCAGCACATCTGCCGGTGTTTCAGGCATCACAGCGATCTTGGGCAAATCGGCGCCAAGGTCCTGCGCTTTTCGCAGACGGGAAACGATCTCTTCCGCTCTCGGCGTCTTCGCAAAATCGTGGTTGGATATAATGACAAAGACTTGATGCATATGAGCCGCTTGAACTAGTTTTTCAACATCCTGCTCTTCGTTGAACAGCTCGACATCTATCACATCTGCCAGCCCTGTTTTGACTACGGCATGATTCAAGGCAAAGTAAAATTCCCTGCTGACTTCTTTTTCGCCGCCTTCCTCCGCGCTGCGAAATGTAAATATCAACGGGGTATCGTTTAATATTTCTCGAATGTCAGCCAATACTTCTTTCACTTTGTCAACGTCTTCGACATCCTCAAAAAAATCCGCCCGCCATTCGGCAAGATCCGGATTAATGGATTGCAAAAGAGCCGCTTCTTCTTTCAATTGTTCAAGCGTTTTTCCGATGAGCGGCACGCAAATTTTCGGGGCTCCTTCTCCGATGGTCACCCCTCTGATCTTCACCGTATTCATCAACGGCCTCACTCCTGTTCTCTATATTACAAGGGTCTTTGCATTAACGGTACCGAAGATTGGTCGTAAGCACAAGCAGAAATTAAGAAAGAAGGCTAAGCGCTTAAACCACTCATATAACAACACGAGATCACCTTTCGATAGCTTGTTTATTAAAAAATGAATCTACTATTCCTTGCAGAATATGACTCATTTCTTCAGGAGTTTCCTTCCGGCCTCTCTCAAACCATTTTGAAAGGATGTTCCAAAAGCCCCCTGCGCTGAATGAAAGCCCGTACTCCAAGTCGATTTTGCTTTTAAAATGAAAGGTTTCTTCTTTAAATTTTTTATGAAGATCCGGTAGAAGTTCATTATATTTCTCAACAATCAAATAAAACAAATGGTTCTGATGAAGGGCTTGTAAAAAATCGGCATGTCGGCTCCAAAAGTTGAAGTATGCATGTCCAAGACTGGATAAGTCAATATGTTTTTCCTGAACAATGTAATTGGAATACTCACTGCAAAGCTGCTCAAAATAGCGGTCTAATATATCTTTTTTTGAATGGAAATGCCGATAAAATGTTCTTCTGTCTAGCTGCGCTTTTTCCGCTATTTGTGTAATGGTAATGTCTGAAAAGCTTTTTTCCTTCATTAGCTCCAACAATGAAAGCGTCAGCCAGCTTTTAGATTGCTGAGCTGTTTTTGAGGACATTTGGTTCATTATTCCCGCTCCTGTCGCACTTTTTATGGAAGTGTAGCACTTTTCGTTGTCTTATTGACTTTGTTCCCTATGAAATGCCACAATTGTGACACATAAGAGGGGGAATGTAAATGGAAAACATGCAATTTATTGCTTGGATGCTGCCAATCTTATTTATACTGCATGATTTTGAAGAGATGGTGATGGTTGAGGCATGGGGCAAAAGATATCGAAGCAAACTGAATCAACTGAAAAAAGCTCCATTTGGACATGCCAAAACCGCTTCTTTTGTTTGCGCTGTGCTCGAAGAATTTATACTAGCTGTTGGTGTAACTGTTCTCAGTATTTATTTTAATCAATATATTATCTGGTTTGGTTTCTTTTTTGCTTTTACCGTTCATTTCCTTGTTCACATCGTTCTATGGTTCACATTTAAACATTATGTACCCGGCATATTAACGTCGATCTTTATGCTGCCACTTTGTTGCTATCTGCTCACTGCTGCCGCAGAGATAGAAAAATTCAGTTTTCCTTCCATGATCTTATCAGCCATATCCGGAACACTTATCGTCTTTTTTAACCTTAAGTTTCTGCATAAAAAAATGGGGAGAATTCAAGAAAGGCTGGAAGCATATGGCCGCACATGAAAAGTAGGCGCTTACGGAAAACTCCGGCTTGTTTAAAGAGTCCTGTTTCTTTTAACAGCTCCTTTGACTAAAAGTTTCTTTCTCAGTGATAAGCTGACTTCTTGACGGCCGGTTCCACCTTGTACTCTGATTCAGCATGAACTCATCCCACCGATTTCGGAGTTCCCGATAGGCTGAAGGCCTGAAAGGGCTTCCTGCTCAGCCCCTTCAGGCAAATATTAAAGACCGCCTACCTGGATATCGTCGGTCCCGTGACGGGTCCCAAGTTGCTGAATACCCGGTCAAAGCGTCGCATCGCTGTCTCGAGCGGACCGGTAGGAAGCCGTGCAATCAGCCACCCTGTCACCGTCGCCACGGCCGCGACAAACAGATCACCGAATGGAATTGCCCCGATATCATACTTGGCCCCTGAGATTTCAAGAGCCCATATGACAACAAACTGAGCTGCATACATCGTCAACGCTACACGTCCGACTCCCACGAACGGCTTTAGCACGGCAGAAATCTTCTGCGGCACGAGACATGCCAATCCAAGCACCAGAAAGGCAGCCCCAAGCCCCAGCATCGTCTGGAAAGTTGACGCACTGTGCGGAGCTATCGAAAGAAGATTGTGCCACAGCGGCGGCGCCACGTTGTGCGGCCAGATTGCATACTGATCCGGCTCGGCGCCGGCCGTGCCTTGAACACTTACGAGCCACTCTTCGAAGGAACGGCTCAGCCCTGGAAGAACGAAAGTGCCCAATAATTTAGAGACGATAAGCATGATTGTGCCGCTGCTTACTAGCGAAAGTGCGGTACGCATCTTGGTCAAATCGAAGCGCCCGATCGCCATACCGGCGACGAAAGCGGGTGCAAGTGCGAGCGCGGACATCGGACCGCCTGCCATATCACCAAGCAAGTATGCTTCCGACAGGACGCTGCCTCCAAGAATCATCAGCGGCGGGCTCACCGCAAGCAAAACAGCTGCTGTTGTAACGAGCACACGGGTCGAACGACGAATCAGCACCAACGCCAGCACAAAAAGTGCAGCATAGGCGGGCAATATCACCCCGAACGGAGTGTTCAGCATAATGAGCAGATATCCTATCATATCGATAAATACCGCGCGGGCAAGCATCCGCGTCCGAAATGCGGCCGGCTCCATTCCTCGATCCATCATGCGCCCGGCCATGATCGAATAGGAGATGCCGCCGCAAAGCACAAATAGAAGCGTCGTATTCCCGGAAACGATCGAACCGTTCGTTTCGTTCAAGGCGAAGTGCTGCAAATACATCCCGATGACCGCCAGCCCCCGTGCTGCGTCAAGTGCCACAATACGCCCTGTCCCCCTCGATTTTTCACGCGCGATCTTCTGCCCTTCAGCCGAGTCCCGGGTGACAATTTCAACGAGCGCACCGTCCTGAAGCGGAGTTGATAAATCTACAAGCTTTCCGTTTAATTTACCGGCAACCGCATGTTCCAGACCGCAGCTAATAGAAGCAGCGACATCTTCAATGCTCGTTTCCTCCTCAAATTCTCTGACGGACTCGTCAGGCAATTTAATGCTAATTGACAACTGTATTCCTCCTCAAAATGTTCCTTTGTCTATATTTGGATGAGATCTTGCTGTATTCAATATAGCGGGCGGATGTCGCTAAAGTTTGATCAACTTGTAAACAAAACGTAAAAAGGTGGATCGGAGGATTGGAACATATCATTGCATAAAGAAAAGCACCTTGCTAATGACAAGGTGACCTAGTTCTTACTAGAAGCAATTTGGTTTTATAAATATTAAATCGTGGCAAAAGTATGAAGCTCCCCGCCAAGTTAAACAGGTGTTCAGGAAATAGTAAGAGAACAGCAATTACAACACCCCTTCGTACCCATATATTTTTCCCTTAACAAATTGTTGATCAACCATGAAGTTATATTCTTGGTAAAATATTAATATTACTATTGACAAGAAATAAATTCCAACATACAATTAAATAGATTTTATAAAAAGGAGAAAAAAGTATGAAAAAATTTATTTTGAAAATCTTAGTCTCAGTACTTGTAATAAGCTCATTAAGCAGTTTGGGTTTTATTACAAAAAATGATGAAGCAAAGGCTGCAACCAGGGCTGTTATTTACACAACTCAAAAAAAGGCAAAAAAAATTGGTTATACCTTTTCTACAACAAAAACAATTTCTAGAAAAGACCTTAATAAAATTAGCGACTATTTGGATAATAACGATGCATCGAGAAATGCCCAGTTAGGAGTTGTTACTACAATATTAACCGCTCCTCTAAGCCCTTATATTTCTATTGGTGCAGGATTAGGTGCCACTCTGCTCTCTTCATATATAGAGACAAACGGGAAATTAGTTAGTTCAAAACTAAAGAAGTCATCCAAAAAGACATTCAAAGTGAAAATTACTTATAGATATCGATTTGGTCCGAGAGAAGATGGTTATTATTATATTTCAAATGTTAAAATTTACTAAAACAAAAAAATAGCCTTACAGAGGCTATTTTTTGTGCTTAAATTCAATAAACATTACATTAATTAAAATTCCAACCCCCAAAACAAAAAGAAAATAATTAGGCCAATCAAACACAAAAATTAAAATTAACACCAAAATAGAAATTAAACAAAGTCCTATATAATTAATTAATTTACTTTTTTTATTTTTCATTACAATATCGCCATCTCCTTTTTCTAACCTGTACACTGTTCACCAATATCAATAAAGCACTAATTTAATGGTATCGCTTTCATCATTTTATTATGTATCTTTAAATCCAAGATGTCAATATGTCTCTTAAAAATCGACATGGACTGTCTAGTAAAAAGAAGAAAAAATTTAAATTATTCAGATTCAAAAAGATTAACCAGAGATTATATAAAAGGTTAGGCAACGGCCTAGGCTATTATCTTTTATTTTTAGGGTTAATCTCAAGACTTAGCCTCGTAGAATTAGTCAGTTCGCCATTTATTTGAAAAAGTACCAAATAACATCCATGGAATTCTTTTTTATAGCCCCTCATCAAAATATAAAGTCATTAGCAATACCTCCGAAAAGTATTAACTGAATTGAATATTAAGCCGATCACTGTTCACGGATTAAGGTATCCCCATGCAAGTGTACTGCTTTATAGAAAAGTCTCAATTTACATGTAAGCGCAAGGTTAGGACATGCTGATATAAAAACCACATAAAACACATATGCTCACTTAATTAAAGAGCTTCGAGAGAGATAAAACTTAAACAGTAAACATTTTTGAAGATATGGTTGTTGAGGAAGTCAAAAATGCTGAAGAAGTTGAAGATCCGTTTGTATAAAGAATGTGCAAAACCATTTCAAATCGTACCGTTTTTTATCCAATTCTTTAAAAAGAGAAAACGCCCACCGGCTCTCAAAAGCCCTCCCGCGGTTTATTCGATATAATAAGCCATTACAGTCTAGCATAGCGTTTAATTCGTATTTTAGACGTGCGAATTCAAGTTACGAAGGCAACCCAAACCATAAAAAAGACGGCTGTAATAGCCGCCCTCTTACTGTTGTATTTTTGTTTTATGAGCCCGCTCCTCTTGAGGCAAGTAATGTTACTGAGTCTGCTGGTTGGATACTTTCTGCGAGGAAGTCTGCTGCGCTGGTTAAAACGAGTCCAAGCGATGTAGTAAGGAAAGCAGTTACAATAAGTTTTTTCATTTAAAGAACCTCCTTTCCTGTTAGTTTACTTGATTTTATTGCTTTTTCCAAGAAGTATGTGGAATATTTGTAATTATTTAATGAACTGTAGACGTTGGCCACATCCTCAGCAAGCGCCTCAATGTCTACGTAAGCCTCCCTCTCCTCGAGCATTTCGATAAACTCTTTTACTTGCGGTACACCTTCGAGGGGAGCGCTGTAGCATATATTTAGAATCGAGAATTTGAGCGAAAAGTTGATATTATTCGTTTTCTGAGCAAACTCAAAACCAAGATGAACCCACTTAAGCGCCTTATCAACCTCACCTATCTTATAAGTTGACCTAGCTGACTCGTATATGCACTGCATGTACATAATAGGCGCATTTTTTTCGATGTCATCCGTTTTAAATGAGAGGTCGAAATACTCGAGTGCTTCTTCGTGTTTGTCCTCTTGAATTTTTAAAAAGCCGAGATCATAGTAGACAGCCGCCAGCAGATGATTATCGCCCATCTTGATCAGTCTTTCTGCGCAACTCTTAAGCATATTTTCAGCTCTTGTTAAACGTCCGTCGTCTATATAATTGAGTGCGAGCAGCACCGTACAGTTTATCGACTGTGTCTTATATTCTTCATAAGCCCTATAGATGCTCTTCGCGATTGAAAGATGATGAAAAGAAAGTAGAGTTGTTTTCGTAAAATAATAGAGGTTTCCAAGTTTATAATGAAACTCGGCCTTTTCGATTTCATCTTCGACATTATCGAGCTGCCGCTCGGCAACTCTAAAACAATTAAGCGCTTTAGAGTAGTTGCTCCTCGCACTTTCATACATTCCTTTAAAGAGAAAGTAATAGTATCTTAACAAACCGTCTGTCTTCGCCTTATCCTCAGTAAAAGGCGGAAGCTGCGGCTCCCCCGCGACATCTTCCATTAATACTCTGAACCTGTAATCAAGTAGATTAAAGTAAAGCAAAACGTCCTGATCTTCTTCCATTACGTTTAAAAGGCCTTTTATTCTGTCCCTAAGTTCTACGGCATTTGAGACATCTCTCTTTTTTATGTGAACATACCACTGATTGATGAGATTGGCTACGTTCACCGAGGCTACTGTTTTCATTGTCAAACCTCCCACACTTTACTGCCTCTATCGCTATGAGAATATTTTACAGAAAGTTACCAATCTTTGCAAAGAAATTTGTATCAATAATTTACTTTTCGCCCTATAAATGGCTAATAAAAAGTAAGGCCATGCTAATTAACTGTGCGAATACCGCCCGATAGAAGTTACGGCCAAAACTTATCCGCCCTCTTCTCGAATGTTTCTTATTTCAATGACAGGCTTTCTATCGAGAGTAATAAACAGCGCGTCTGTCTCAACATACCCTCGGATAGAAATGTACTTTTTAAGCTGCTTCATCATTGCGGATGTAATCGGTACAATTCTTTCTTGATTCCCTTTTGCATTTCTTTCGTGTATGACTGATTCTTCGATTTTTACATCTTTTAAATTTATGCTTACGAACTCATTCGTCCGAATACCCGTCTCCAATAAAAGCAACATCATCGTATAGTCTCGAATACCTGTGAATGTCCTAAGATTTGGCTGGCTTAAAAGTTGCTTCCGCCTGAACGTAGCGATGATCTGCTTCCGGTCTTTAAGGATCATGCCGGACACTTAGCTGCCGATAGATTTGGTGGCTCTCCTGAATTAGACAATCTCGTTTCGCAGTCCAGTAACGTTAACCAGAGTAAATACAAGAGATTAGAAAACAAATGGGCTAAAGCGATATCTGATTAAGTCGCCTTTGCGTCTTTTTTTGTGTAGGTCAACCGAAATTTCGATAAAAATGAAAGGCATCTCGATTGGCAAGTGTTTGTTCTTTCGCGAATACTCGGCGTGAATGTCGAAGAGTTATTCGAGGTGAAGATCGAAGACGTCACGAATAGGTCGGCGTCTTTTTAGTGTGGCGAAAACAGAAGTCGTAAAAAGTGGCTTCAATCGTAGGAAATGCGGCTCTCAGCCTTTACGCCGCCAAACTGAACGAAGATGTCGAGATCCGCAAGCCACAGACGCAAAGCCGGGCGATCGGATTAGCGTGACTTTTACGAAGGATCAATACAAAAATGGCAGTGGATTTAAGGCGTTAAGGTTATCGAATAACATACGAAATCACGGCGGCTCCTACGATTTAATTTCGTAGTAAAATCGTTGAAATGTCGATCAATAAAACACGCAGCTTTCTCTACAGACTATCTCGACTGCTTGGCGATGTGAACGCGGTCAAGAAAGGAACGGTCGGAAAGCAGACCGGAAAAGCCTGTACAAACTGTTTAAATACCGCCAGCCACGGCGTCTTTTTTCTTCCGTTGAAACAGCCGGAAATAGCGTATTCTAATAGTCGGAGACCGGGCGTTTTTTAACCTCCTCTCTAGATAAATTCACCAAATTAAAACTAGTCATTAACGGAATATCCTCCCTCTGGTAGAATTGTGAAACAGAGGGTGGAATAAGCATGCAAAAGAAAAAATTATTTTCATTCACTATGGCTTTTTGTTCAATTATTTTACTAGTCGCCACTTTTCCATTAAATGTTTTCGCTAAAGAAACAATTGAAGATCCGAATCCTTTAGAAGGGATTAAATTCACCAAAATATCCGAAAACGCATCATCATTCAGAATAGAAGAAGGCGGTAAAACATACGAATACGTAATAGAAACCTTAAATGCAAATACTAAGGATACGAAGGTCAGAGCAAAGAAATATTCTGTATCTAAGGACGGAAAGAAAACACTTTTAGAAAGCTCAACCGCTTCTGCTCACAAAGAGAGCAGTGCGTATGCGCTGGCTGGCTGCCATGGTGTAACGGGGTCTAAAGTGAGTTGGGCTGGCACTAGGTACAGCCTTTATCTCAGCTCTTGTATAACCAAGAAAATAGTTAATGTAATAAACGAAACTAAAGATGCAACATCCGCTATAGCAGGAATTGGAGCAGTCCTGATCACAGTCGCTAAATTTGTACCTTACGTCAGCGCGATTTCCGGAGCGCTTTGGGCAGTAGGGGCTGGTTTTAGAGCGATTTCCGGGGACGGAAAATATGGAATAGGTTTCCACTTCGCGAGGAATCCATTCACCGGAGAGGTTATCGAGGGCATCGGTGTGCCTTGGCGACAATAGAGCGGGAGGGAAATTAAGTGTTATATAGAGTTTTATTAAAAATGGCGATCCTAATTTTCGTCATAAACTATTTCGCTCTTCCAACGTTTTTTAACATAGAACCAGATAGTAGCGGAACATTTATTGGCCTCATTTTGATGTGTATAGTCATTATGAATCTTTTAGACCGAAAACAACAATAAAATTAAAAAGCGCCCCAATGCGGGGCGCTTTTTCGTTCATCTACGGTTTCTTCACGTTAACCATCGCAAGCAACGTCTTGTCAGGCGTCTTGGACTGCCGATAAAACACGTTAGGATTAAGCGTAAACCTTTCCGTCTCAGTTCCAACCTTCCTTCACAAAAACCTCCACAAATTCTCCGCCACTTCATTCTTATCTAAATATAAATATTTAGTCGTTACCGAAAGATCACTATGTCCCAGCGCTCTTGAAATGTCAGTTAAATTTGCGCCTTTTTCAAACAAGGATTTCGCAAAGCCCCTTCTTAATGCGTGCGGATTTATATTCTTTAATCCGTACTCACGCGCATACCTGTTCAACCGTTTTTGAATATTGTTATTCGACGGCCCTGTTGCTATTTGATCACCGTACTTTGTTATAAACACAAATTTATTATCCTTTTTATAGGCTCGGCGGATTTCGTCGTTTTTATTCACCAGTACAGAGAGAAGCTGAACAAGAGTCTCATCATAGGGCAGTAGTAAAGGTTCGCGATTTTTAACGATTTCACCACTTAACCGAAGCAATGCTCCATTAAAATCGATATGTTCCTCTTTTAAGTTTGCGAGCGTCTCTACGCACATACCTGTTTTATACATAAGAAGCAATGCTGTTGCATCACGTAGCTGTACAAAGTCGGTTAAATCTAATAACGAAAGTAAGATTTTTATTTCCTGATCCGTCGCCCTTCTACCGAGAAATTTTTTTCATTTGAGTCACGATATTTCCTTCCGTATTTTCTTTTTGTCTTCCTTGGCCTATTTAACCCGTCTACTACGGCCTATTTAACCCGTCTACTACTGATTTATTAGCGAATATTGTTGTCTTGCGAGAGATTCTAACGACAGATGAGTATATCGTAATACCATACGTAAATCTTTATGGCCGATATGTGATCGTACCCTTTCGCAAACTCTTTCGCTTTGTGTAGCCAAGAAAAGCTTAATCGCACCGTCGATTGTTAAAGTGTTATATTCGATCGTCTCAACCGCGATATCGACCTCGCGGGCATTTAAACAATTACTTCTTCGTTTAGACATAAAAAAATCGCCTCCCTTCTGTTTAAAGGAAAGCGATAGGCACATGACCATTTGCCGTGACGTTTAACGCAAAAAAGCGACGATAAAACAGCGATTAATACACCGAAATACCGTCACTTTTGCATTCATTGATACCGGTGGTCGGGGTCGAACCGACACTCCCGAAGGAACACGATTTTGAGTCGTGCGCGTCTGCCAATTCCGCCACACCGGCATGTGTGTGATCAATGGTGCCGAGGGCCGGACTTGAACCGGCACGGTAGTCACCTACCGCAGGATTTTAAGTCCTGTGTGTCTGCCAATTCCACCACCCCGGCACGAGGCAAATAAGGCGACACCCGGATTCGAACCGGGGATAAAGGTTTTGCAGACCTCTGCCTTACCACTTGGCTATGCCGCCATCATTTTAAGAATTGGAGCGGAAGACGGGATTCGAACCCGCGACCCCCACCTTGGCAAGGTGGTGTTCTACCACTGAACTACTTCCGCATTTTAACTAATATTCATCTTATCATATGCAGGATGATAAAGAAAGATGAAAACTGGGCTAGCTGGATTCGAACCAGCGCATGACGGAGTCAAAGTCCGTTGCCTTACCGCTTGGCTATAGCCCAATATTAAGGGCGATTGATGGGAATCGAACCCACGAGTGCCAGAGCCACAATCTGGTGCGTTAACCACTTCGCCACAACCGCCATAAATTGTGAATTAAAATTGGCAGGGGCAGTAGGAATCGAACCCACACCGGAGGTTTTGGAGACCTCTGTTCTACCGTTAAACTATGCCCCTAAAAACATGGTGGAGGGGGACGGATTCGAACCGCCGAACCCTGAGGGAGCGGATTTACAGTCCGCCGCGTTTAGCCACTTCGCTACCCCTCCAGAAACAGTGCCGGCCAGAGGACTTGAACCCCCAACCTACTGATTACAAGTCAGTTGCTCTACCAATTGAGCTAGACCGGCAAATGGTGGCTCGGGACGGAATCGAACCGCCGACACACGGATTTTCAGTCCGTTGCTCTACCAACTGAGCTACCGAGCCTTTATTTAAAATGGCGGTCCGGACGGGACTCGAACCCGCGACCTCCTGCGTGACAGGCAGGCATTCTAACCAACTGAACTACCGGACCATTTTAGTTGCACCCTTCGGGTACTCCTCATTTAATGAGTAATTTGGTTGCGGGGGCAGGATTTGAACCTGCGACCTTCGGGTTATGAGCCCGACGAGCTACCGAACTGCTCCACCCCGCGATAATATGATTTTCATAGAAATGGTGGAGGATGACGGGATCGAACCGCCGACCCTCTGCTTGTAAGGCAGATGCTCTCCCAGCTGAGCTAATCCTCCGCAGTACAGGACGTACAAGTGCATGCGTTGCAACAGGACGTTGCGATCTTAGCATGCCTTCCTTGCCTTTAAAAGTACAAGTGCACATTGCAACAGAGCGTTGCGCATTTAGCATGCCTTCCTTTAAAAAACTCAGGCGTTCACCTTCTGCTTTTCAACATGCTGTCCAAAGAGTAATGGTGACCCGTACGGGATTCGAACCCGTGTTACCGCCGTGAAAGGGCGGTGTCTTAACCACTTGACCAACGGGCCAGATGTATTTAAAGTGGCGGAGAGCAAGGGATTCGAACCCTTGAGACGGCGTTGGCCGCCTACACGATTTCCAATCGTGCTCCTTCGACCACTCGGACAGCTCTCCAATAAATGGCTCCGCAGGCAGGATTCGAACCTGCGACCGATCGGTTAACAGCCGATAGCTCTACCACTGAGCTACTGCGGAATAAAGCCTGCCTGGCGATGTCCTACTCTCGCAGGGGGAAGCCCCCAACTACCATCGGCGCTGAAGAGCTTAACTTCCGTGTTCGGCATGGGAACGGGTGTGACCTCTTCGCCATCATCACCAGACAATTTAGTGACAAAGATCATTATACTATGTATTTGAAAAAATGCAAGAGCATTTTTAGAGAAATTATTCTCTCAAAACTAGATAA
>NZ_MRBL01000019.1 GCF_001969855.1 Bacillus haynesii | reverse complement strand
GCGTTCAGGCAGGACGCCTTGGCGATTAGCCGCCGATCCTTCTCCTATTCGTGAGCACCGCCTTAGCAGGCCTGACGGTTTGTCGACACGCTGAAAAGACGGCATCAAGCATGCCGTCTTTTTTTATGCTCTCCCCCGCTTCGCTTCGCGGCGCAGCAAATAAATAAAATACGGACCGCCGATAACGGCTGCGATCAATCCAGCCGGTATTTCAAGCGGCGGAACAAGGCCTCTTCCGGCGGCATCGGCAATCAAGAGGACGATACCGCCGACGAGAGCTCCAACGGGAATCAAGATCCTCGTTTCTGCCCCTGCCAGCTTTCTTGCGATATGGGGCGCCATCAGCCCGATAAAACCGATTGTCCCAACGGCGGTCACAGCAGCAGCTGTCAGCAGGACCGCACCGGCAAGCAGCAGAAACCGTGTTCTTTCAAGCCGGATGCCGAGGCCGACGGCAATCCCGTCCCCTGATTTGATGATATCGAGCGGTTTTGCCGCAAACCATATCGGAGGAATCACCAGACAGCACCATATGAAAAGAGACAGCACATCATCCCAGCCTCTCCCCCATAGACTTCCGTTCAGCCAAATTAATGCATTGTTGACATTCGGGCTCCCCCTTGAGATGAATAGCTGAATGCCCGAATGGCAAAAAGCATTGACCGCTATCCCGACGAGCGCCAGCCGTACAGGAGAGATCCCATTTCGATAAGCCAATAAATAGACGAGGACTGCAGCCAAAACGCTTCCTGAAAAGGCGGCGCCTGTCAGCAGCAGCGGACTTTGCTGCGAAAACAAGACCGTAACGATCACAGCGGCCAATCCCGCTCCTCCTGTAATCCCAAGCGTGTCCGGGGCGGCCAGCGGATTTTTCATCAGCGCTTGTGCGACTACACCCGCGATCGATAGCGCACCTCCGGCAAGCACAGCGAGGAGGATTCGCGGCATTCGAAATTCCATCACCAAAAAGCGGACTCCCGCATCCCCTTGCCCTGCCAGCGATTTCATTACCTCCCACAGTCCGATGTTTTCATCTCCGATCGCCAAATTGAGCACAATGAGCACGAACAAACAGGCAAATAGCGCACAGAGAACTACCGCCGATTGTCCGCGCCGTCTTTTCGTTTTTCTTGCCGTATTGTTCATCATGCCGCCCCCTTTTTCCGTCTTCTCGCCAAATAGATAAAAAACGGCGTCCCGATCATTGCCGTGACAACTCCGACCGGCGTTTGGTACGGAAAATAGACAAAGCGGGACAGAATATCAGCAATCAGCAAAAGAACGGCTCCAAGCAATGCCGAATACGGAATCACTACACGGTAGTCAGCCCCGATGAGATACCGGATCATATGAGGAACCATCAATCCGATGAAACCAATCGGTCCGGCAGCGGAAACAGATGCTCCCGCCAACGCGACAACAGTGAAGGCGATGAACAATCTGCTGAGCCATACGTTTTGTCCCAGCCCATGAGAAACATCATCTCCGAGACTCATGACGGAT
The DNA here is from genome assembly GCF_001969855.1 of Bacillus haynesii. Lineage (GTDB taxonomy): Bacteria > Bacillota > Bacilli > Bacillales > Bacillaceae > Bacillus > Bacillus haynesii. The sequence goes on along the minus strand of NZ_MRBL01000019.1, from coordinate 111,386 downwards.
GCCACCCTCCCTAAGGCCAAAGCCGTCAACAAACCCGCAATGCTTACCGGAATCAATAAATGAAGCTTATCCCACGAGCTCCCCGCTAAAGAACCGGAAAGCCAAAACAATAACGTTTCCGTCGACTCTTCATGAAAAATGAGCAGCATTTGCGTCATCGAAGCAATGATCGCCTGAATGACGACACCGATCAAGGCAAAGCTAATATCCCTGTCGTGTTCGCTGAATACTGAGGCAACCGCGTACACGATCAACGCGGCTGCGGCACCACCGGCAAAAGCGGCTCCCATCGCGATCTGGGGAACAGCAAGCGCAGGAAACATCACCGTCAAACATACGACAGCAAGAGAGGCCCCTGCATTGATTCCGAAGATGCCCGGAGATGCGAGCGCATTTCTTGTCACCGCCTGCATCAGTGCGCCCGCGGCACCTAGATTTGCGCCGATTAATGCGGCGGCCAAGGCGCGCGGAATTCGGATGGACTGAATAATCGCGTGCAATTTTGAACCGTCGTACGCAAACACAGCCGCCCAAATGTCGGACAGCGCAATCATTGACGAACCGATTGAAACAGAAAGCGTAAAACTCGCAAGCAAAAGAAAAACAAAAATGAGCGGTGCAAAACGTTTCACATAATATATCAAACAGGTCACTCCTTTAGAAAAAAACAAGCGCATGCTTTTATAAAAAGCATGCGTCATCCCGTCCAACAAGCCGGCAGGCTCCTAAGATTTTTTTTGATCCTCAGACAGAAGATGCTGACCGATTTCATCCATCAGCGCATCTGCTCCGTCAATACTGCGTCGGAGCGACCAGGCGAATCTGTCGGCTTCATAAACCTTGCCGTTTTTGACTGCGCTGAGCTTTTTCCAAAGAGGATCTTTTTCGATCGGTCTTTTCCCGTCTTCATCAACTTTATCCTTTTCTCCCGTCATCAGGACAATCATGTCGGGGTCTTTCTCAAGCAGCTGTTCGAGCGTCATTTTAATATTGACGGATTCACCGTTTTCGGCATCGCCTTTGCTGCTGTCTCCGACACCGTACGTATAGCCGATTTTTGTCAGAAGCTGAGACGTGAAAAAGTTTTCGTCGCGCACGGTGATTTCTTCATTTGTGTTTCCGAGCAGAAGAATGCTCTGTCTCCGGCTGCCAAATGTCTGTTTCAATTCATTCAGCTTTTGTTTATGTTCAGCCAACTTTTTCTCCATTGCGCTTTCTTTGCCGACGGCTTTCGCAATCGTAAGAGACGCATCAAGCGTGTCCTGATAATCGGCATTTAAGTTTTTCAGCGCGATTGTCGGCGCAATTTTCGACAGCTTATCATAGACGCCGCTATGCCTGCTCGAATCGGCAATAATTAAATCGGGCTTTAACGAAGCAATTTTTTCAAAACTTGGCTGGGCGCGGGAACCGACTGAAGTATACCCTTTGATTTCTTCTCTGACCTTCTCGTTAATAAACTTAGGTTTGCCGTCGTCCGCAATTCCGACAGGCTTAATGCCCGCATCAAGGAGCGCATCAATAAAACCCAATTCAAGGACCACAACTTTTTTCGGATGATTCTGCACTTTCGTTTCTCCAAGATCATGCTTAACTGTCACGGAATCCTGACCGGAAGTTTTCGTACTCTCGCTTCCTCCAGAGCAGGCTGTCATCACTGATATCATCAATAGGAATAAAATAGCAAAATATTTGAGCTTCATATGTATCTCCTTTTCTGGTAGTAGACGAGATTATTATAGCAACACTTCATACCAATGACAACGATAATCATTATCATTACAAAAAAAGAAAGGAGTCTCTCCCTCCTTTCTACACCCGTTCATTCGCGGAATCCTCCGCTTTGCTTTCTCTGCTGAGGGAAAGGATGATGACCGTGATAATCACCATCACCGTACCGGCACCTTGAAAGGCATTGAACGGCACATCCAGCCAGACTGCCGACGACAGAACGGCCGCAAGCGGTTCGGCGCAGCTCAGACAGCTCGTTTCTTTTGCAGAAAGATAAGAGAGGCTGCCGATGTATAATGCAAACGCCAAAGCTGTGCCGCACAATACAACAAACAGAATGGCTGCCGCCTCCCCTGCCCCAATGTGCGAAAGGTCAAACCGAAACGGCGGAAACAAAAAAGAAATTCCGGCCCCTCCGATCAGCATTCCCCATCCCGTTACCGTCAAAGCACCGAACGATTGAATTAATCCTCCTGCAAAAACCGTATAGAAAGCAAGCGCACCACCGGACAAAATGCCCCAAACAGCGGCCTGAAACGGAATATACAAACTGTCCGGCCTTCCGCCTGTCAAAAGAAGAAACACGCCGGAGAGCGCCAATAAAGTAAGCACGGCGTCTTTCCATTTAGGCGGAAGTTCTTTTTTAACATATAGGTAAAACAATACGAAAAAAGGCGCCAAGTATTGAAGAATTGCAGCAGCTGCAGCATTTCCCTTTTCAATTGAAGCAAAAAACGTATATTGGACGGCAAGCATCCCAAAAATGGAAAATACCAAAATCGAACAAATATCTGTTTTTTTCTTCCATATCCGACACACATGTTTGAAACCGTTTTTCATTGAAACATATAACAAGAGAATAACTCCCGATGCCAGAAGCCTGACAGAGACAAGCGAGCCGGCGTCAGCCGCTCCCCTTTCGAATACATACTGCGCAGCGCTTCCCGACAATCCCCACAACGAAGCCCCTGCCAGCACCATCAATACGCCTTTCACATGAGCTGATTTCATATCTTTCACCCGTTTCTGTATGCGATATATTGCATATTTTAATAGATAATCGACAAGGCCGCAACTCCTTCACCAAAATATGATGTTATAAAATAAACGAATAGTATTTTCATAAAATGAATCATGTGAATCAATCTCCTGTCATACGCGGACCCCGGGACCTCTTTCCCTGCCAGGATGAAGCGGTCTATTCATACTTTCGAACTGAATAATTTTCTAAAACAGTGATTAATAACCAATAAATTTTAAATTGGTCCTTCAAAAAAATAGGTCTACCATATAATTCATTTTTCTTCTATAATAAATTAACAGAATAATTCGAATAGAGTATATTATCCATCTATTTCAATTATTCTGAATAAAACGGAGGAGAGTGAGTAATGATGAGGAAAAAGAGTTTTTGGCTTGGGATGCTGACGGCCCTAATGCTCGTGTTCACGATGGCCTTCAGCGATTCGGCTTCTGCTGCTCAGCCGGCGAAAAATGTTGAAAAGGATTATATTGTCGGATTTAAGTCAGGGGTAAAAACCACATCCGTCAAAAAGGACATCATCAAAGAGAGCGGCGGAAAAGTGGACAAGCAGTTTAGAATCATCAACGCCGCAAAAGCGAAGCTAGACAAAGAAGCGCTTGAGGAAGTCAAGAATGATCCGGATGTCGCTTATGTGGAAGAGGATCACGTTGCCCATGCTATGGCGCAAACCGTTCCTTACGGCATTCCTCTCATTAAAGCAGACAAAGTGCAGGCTCAAGGCTACAAGGGAGCGAACGTAAAAGTCGCCGTCCTGGATACAGGAATCCAAGCTTCTCATCCGGACTTGAACGTAGTCGGCGGAGCAAGCTTTGTAGCCGGCGAAGCTTATAACACCGACGGCAACGGACACGGCACGCATGTTGCCGGTACAGTAGCTGCGCTTGACAATACAACCGGTGTATTAGGCGTTGCGCCGAGCGTATCTTTGTACGCGGTTAAAGTGCTGAATTCAAGCGGAAGCGGATCATACAGCGGCATTGTAAGCGGAATCGAGTGGGCGACGACAAACGGCATGGATGTTATCAACATGAGTCTTGGGGGAGCGTCAGGCTCAACAGCGATGAAACAGGCGGTTGATAATGCATATGCGAAAGGGGTTGTCGTTGTGGCGGCTGCTGGGAACAGCGGATCTTCAGGAAACGCGAATACAATCGGCTATCCTGCGAAATACGATTCTGTCATCGCAGTTGGTGCGGTAGACTCTAACAGCAACAGAGCTTCATTTTCCAGCGTCGGAGCAGAGCTTGAAGTCATGGCTCCTGGCGCAAGCGTGTACAGCACTTACCCAACCAGCACTTATGCAACATTGAACGGAACGTCAATGGCTTCTCCTCATGTAGCGGGAGCAGCAGCTTTGATCTTGTCAAAACATCCGAACCTTTCAGCTTCACAAGTCCGCAACCGTCTCTCCAGTACGGCGACTTATTTGGGAAGCTCCTTCTACTATGGAAAAGGTCTGATCAATGTCGAAGCTGCCGCTCAATAACATATTCTAACAAATGGCATATAGAAAAAGCTAGTGTTTTTAGCACTAGCTTTTTCTTCATTCAGTTGAAGACTGTTCAATATTTTGAATCCGTTCCATTATGGTCGGATGGCCATATTTAAAAATCTTGACGAGAAACGGCGGATTCGCCTCGCTCAACCCGGCTTTTGAGAGCTCTTGAAAAGTCGAAACCGCTGCATCGCTGTTGTTCGTCAGTTCAATCGCATACTGGTCAGCGGCTTTTTCCTGATGCCTCGAAACTGCGTTTGTAAATGGAGAAGACGCGAAAGAGATGACCCCCATCAGCATCAGGAGAAGCGGGAGTGCGGCAAGATCGGATTTTCCCGCAATGTGAAGACTTTTTCCATAGCGGCCGATGATCCGCTTGTACAGCTTGTCGATCACATAAAAGACGGCAAGGGATAAAAGCAGGTACCCGCCGAGTCCTATGTAAACATGCTTCATTACATAGTGCCCCATTTCGTGCGCCATAATGAATAAAATATCCGGCTCATCCAGCTTGTTCAGCGTGGTATCCCAGAGCACAATCCTTTTATTGGCGCCGATCCCTGTCACATAAGCATTTAACGCATTCGTTTTTTCAGACATGTTCACTTCATAGACGTGATTCGCAGGAATATCCGCCTGATCGGCCAGATTCAGAATGCTTTGTTCGAGCTCTTTATTTTTCAGCGGATAAAAGTCATTGTATAAAGGATCGATGACAACCGGCTGAAGGAAAAATAAAAACAGCGTAACCGGAACCGTCAGGCACCAGGCATAAAACCACCAGCGTTTTTCATTCTTTTTGATCAAAAAGTAAAAGACGATCACCGCCGCAGCCGTTATCGGAAAGCTGATCCAGAAGTCGATCACCTGGTCTTTGATCCAGCTCGCGGTTGTCTGCGTTGATATGCCGTAGTCAAGCGAATATTGATAGCTGATCCAGTCAAGCGGCAAAGAAATGATCGTGACGATCAGAAACAAAGCAAAAACATATGCCGTTATTTGAATCGTTCTCCGTTTTGACGTCTGCTCCGCCCAATTCTTCATTTTCTTTGATAAACCGGCAATCAACAATATAAAAAATAAGAACCACTCAAACGGAATCCGAATAAAAAACAGAAAGTCCTTTATTTTCGAGTACTCTTCCGTCAGCATGAGTTCCCTTTCGTTCATAAATGTCGCCGGGTCTGCGCTTGTCCCTTTCAGCGCCTCGGGAACGGAGGGTTCACCGGCCATAAAGAGATACCAATAGAAAAAAAGGCCGTACAGCACATACAGGAGACCGGCTCCCGCGATCCATTTCCGCATGGCGAATCACTTCCTCTCACATAGCAGTTACTTCTATTGTAAGCTTTTCATGCGAAAGTTAGAACCAAGCCTTACAATGAGAGCAAGAGGCCGGCTCCTGCGAGCGTCAAAATCGTCCCCATCACGACGACTATGACGCTTGCTCCAAAATAGGAAAATAAAAATGCGATAAGAGCGCCGGCAAGTCCGTAGAGCATCCCGCTTTGCACCGAAAAAATGCCCGGGAAAATGAGAGCCCCCAAGACGGCGTACGGCACATTTTTCAGCACGCGCTCCAAAAATCCGGGAAGCTTCAGGCTTTCAAAAGCAATGAGCGGCACCATCCGCGGTATATATGTAACGGCAGCCATGCCGATAATCATCCAGATGATCGGACTAAACATAGTTTCTCTTCCCCTCTGTTCTAAATTGGTGCAGCCATTCGATCAGGATGGCGGATAAAAGTGTAGCACAGACGATCGACCATCCTGCCGATAACATTCCGTTCATTTGGAAAACCGTATTGAATAGCGCGGCCGCTCCCGCCAGCAGCAGGACTTTTCGCTGTTTTTTCAAAGGCGGCACCAACAATCCGATAAACATAGCATAAAGGGCGATGCTCATGCTTTCCTGGAGAACAGCAGGCATGGCAGCCCCGGCAAAATGCCCGGCCGCACTCCAAAAAACCCAGCTTACATATCCGATCGAACCGAGGCCGATCATATACCCTGTCGTCAGCTTTTCCTTTCTTAAAGCAGCGACAGCAAACGATTCATCTGTCACCGCGAAAAATGAGTAAAACGCTTTTTTCCAAGGCGAATCTTTTTCTACCAATTGATTCAAAGTCGCTGAAAATAAAAAATGTCTGATGTTCACAATGAACGTCGTCATAACGATTTCGATCATTCCTGTCTGAACGGCGAGCATGCTTAAAGACATATACTGGGACGCTCCTCCGAAAACAAGGGCGCTCATCAAAAACGTTTCAAAAAGTGACAGCCCCGTTGTTTTTGCTAAAAGCCCGAATGTCAAAGCGACCGGGATATAGCCGACGGCAAGGGAAACCCCTGAACGAAGCCCGTCTAGGAAGTTGAGTGAATCCTGCTTTTCCATCTTGACACCTCTTTACGGATAATAAATGAGTGTATAGCATGATGCCGTTTGTTCCGTGTTGTTTTCGTACGTATGGACGGTGTTTGCGGTAAAATGCATCGCATCACCTTCGTTCAAGTCGCAGGTGTAATCACCCGCCGTCACTGCGATCGCTCCTTTAGAGACGAGCACGTACTCTTCAATCCCGCCGTGGTGAGGCTCTGATTCGTGCACACAGCCGGGCGCAAGTTCAATATAAAAGATTTCAAACTTCTTTTTTTGGTCGAACGGAAAATGCGGAAATGCCGCGTATTTTTCTTCTCCGGCCATAACGGGCGTTTTCTCATGCTTTCTGACGACCGTCGGCTCCCCGGCAGGCTTTTCTGCCAAGGAAGTAAATGATACTTGCAGCCCGTTTGCGATCTTCCACAAGGTTGTGATCGTCGGACTTGAAGCTCCTTTTTCGATTTGCGCGAGCATGCCTTTGCTGACGCCGGTCATCGATGACAATTGATCAAGGCTGTAATTACGGACTTTTCGCAGCCTCTTCATGTTTTCTGCGACTTGTTTTTCAATCGAATTCATCTTCTGCCTCCTCACAATAAATTGAACATATGTATAATTTATTGAACATTATAGCATAATTTTTTAGGATGAAAAGGCCTTTAAACGGAGAAAATAGATAGCCTGGGGTGATCATTCTGAAAAAAATAATGGGGATCATACTTTTTTTCGGTATTTTATCCATCGCTGTCTTTTATGTATTCCACCTGATGGCGGAGCCTTTCGACTCAAGAAATGCTGAAGAAATCATCTTGAAGCAGGCGGAAGACAGCGAAAAAACGGTCCGCATCAAAGACAGGCACAACATAGACGCCCTGCTTGATACATTTAATAAAGGGAAAAGGATGAAGGAAAAGACAGCGCATAACCTGCCTGCTCCGGCGTATCACGGATACATCAGCATGACCGACACACATCGCGTTCACTTCACCGTCTGGCTGAAGAAAGATGAAGCCGTCATCTTGAAAGAAGAGGAGGGCACATATTTCGTTCTCCGACAAAGGGAAAAAGATGCTCTTCTCAGAGAACTGCAGAAAAGGGACGCGGCAAGCGTCCCTTTTAGCGTACATCAAGATTGGTTTGTCAGAATGTCTTTTAAAGCGCGCCTTAAAATTTTGCCGGTCGAGTTTTTCGGAATTTCATCCATGAAAACGATCGCCGACGGACGCTTGTATTTGGCAAGATGCTTTTTGCAGTGCGACAAGACATCATCCTCTCTCAGCGTTTTATTCTGCGGAACGACATAGCAGTGGACGGCTTCTCCCGTATTCGGGTCAGGCACTCCGATGACCACCGCTTCTGCGATCTCCGGATGGAGGTAGAGCACTTCTTCGATTTCCCTCGGATAGACATTATAGCCGCCCACGATAATCATGTCTTTTTTTCTGTCGACGATATAAAAATAACCGTCTTCATCCCGTTTTGCCAAATCACCTGTATACAGCCATCCGTCTTTAATTGTATGGGCTGTTTCTTCCGGCATTTTGTAGTACCCTTTCATGACATTCGGCCCTTTAACGATCAGCTCCCCGACTTGGCCGGCAGGCAGCTCCTCCCCGAGTTCATTGACGACTTTGTTTTTCACATTGAGAATGTTCGTGCCGATCGATCCTGGCTTGCGGCCGGTGCTGAACGGGTTAAAGCATGTAACAGGAGAAGCCTCCGACAAGCCGTAGCCTTCTAAAACGAGGACGCCGAACCTTTCTTCAAAACTTTTCAGGAGAGCGACAGGCATGGCCGCTCCGCCTGAGATACAAAGCCTGATGGATCGAAAACCTGCTTCATCTGCCCCTTCATACTGATAAAGGTAATTGTACATTGTCGGAACGCCTGAGAAGATCGTCGCCTGATGCTTTTTAATCAGCTTGAAAACCTCGGCGGGACTGAATTTCGGCACGATCAAAATCGCTGCGCCGTTCATGAGCGGTGCATTCATGCAGACCGTTAAACAAAAAACGTGGAACATCGGCAGGGCGGCGACGACAAGGTCAGATTCATTCATTGTCAGATAGCGGGCCGTATCATTTGCATTCGAAAATAGATTTTGATGTGTGAGCATCGCCCCTTTTGGTCTTCCAGTGGTGCCTGACGTATAGAGGATGGCGGCCGTATCTTCGTCATCGATTTCAGGAAACGGCCGGACAGGAGGTCTCATGATGCTTGTAAACGATTTCAATTTCATCTTAACCTCGGTGCTTTCCGGTTCTTGAAGCGGCTCCCCCGTTTCGCAAAGCACGACGCAGCTGACTTTCGGAAGGGATTCATGCACCTTTTCGTAAAGCGGGAGCAGCTGTCCCAGAGCCACGATTACTTTTGCATCGCCGTTTGTCAGCATATAGCCGATCTCAGTCGGCGTATAGGCCGGATTGATCGGTATGACAACGGCTCCGGCTTTCAGCGCACCGTAAAACGAAATCACAAAATGCGGTGTATTGCCGAGAAGCAAAGCGACATGATCTCCCTTTTCCACCCCGATTTCGCGCAGCCCTTCGGCAAAGCAATCAATTTTCTGCTGCAATCCCCCGTATGTTTCCCTTTGATCCCCAAAAATAAAAGCGGTTCTGTCAGGCTTTGATTGAGCTGTTTCCCCTAATTTTGAAACTAAATTCATTCTCCCACCCCTTAAAAATGAATGAATGACCATTCATTTTGTGATAATCAAAATCTATTCCCATTATAGTAAATGAACAGAAAACACTCAAGGGCTGCCGGGAAATATCTTCCATTCCTCTCATGTTAAAAAAGGGGCCGCGGAACCCGCAGCCTCCATTTTTAGTAGACAAGCTCCAAAAATTCTTCTTTTTGAATATTGCCGAAGTAATGCTTGATGTCTACGTCTTGCAGGGCTTCTTCAATCGCTTTTCTTTCATACTGCACGCCTGTCAGCTTCTCTTCAATATCGCTGACATCGCCGACTCCGAAAAAGTCACCGAATATTTTGCACTCACGGATCACGCCTTTTTGCACTTCCAGGCGGATGTCGACCGATCCCGCTTGAAAACGTTTTGAATGCTGAAGATTAAATTTCGGAGACTTCCCATAGTTCCAATCCCAGTTTTGATAGCGTTCCTTTGAAATTTGATTGATGATTTCCCAGTCTTTTTCAGTCAGCTTATACTCCGGTATGTCCCCTTCGGTATCAAAAATATAGCGGAGAAGCATGCTTCGGAATTCCACTGTCGTCATCTTCTGATCGAGAAACTCGCTGATATTGGCTACACGGCTCCTGATCGACTTGATGCCTTTTGATTCGATTTTATCTTTTTTCACTTTTAAAGCCGATACGACATGTTCAATCTCAGAATCGAACAACAGCGTGCCGTGGCTGAACATTCTCCCTTTCGTTGAAAACTGGGCGTTGCCCGAAATTTTCCGGCCGTTTGCCATCAAATCGTTTCGCCCGCTCAGCTCCGCATCGACGCCAAGCTTCTTTAAAGCAGCCACAACGGGCTCCGTAAACTTCTTAAAGTTGTGGAAGCTGTTGCCGTCGTCTTTCGTAATAAAACTGAAGTTCAAGTTCCCGAGGTCATGGTAGACAGCTCCGCCGCCTGACAGCCTGCGGACGACAATGATCCCGTTTTCATCCACATACTTTGTGTTGATTTCCTCGATCGTATTTTGGTTTTTGCCGATGATGATCGACGGCTGGTTGATATAAAACAGCAAATACGTCTCTTCAGGATCGAGGTGCTTTAAGCAGTACTCCTCTATCGCCAAGTTGATCCTCGGATCTGTAATATTTTGATTATCGATAAACAGCATGTTTGTCAGTTCCTCCTTCTATTCTCCCCACACATAACCGGTGCGCGCCAGATCAACCGCGCCTTTATAAACGGTTTGGGCCTCTTCTGCTAGTTTTTGATGTTCCCCGAAATGCGGGAGGTGTGTCAAGAGAAGCTGCCCCGCACCCGCTTCCGCAGCGATGCGCCCCGCTTCGAGGCTGTTCATATGACCGGCGCTTCCCCCATCCTGATCCGCATAAAAATTGCACTCTGAGATCAACAGATCGGCTCCTTCGCTGAACGGGATAAAAGCTTCCTGAAAGCTCGAATCGGCCGTATAAACGACAGAATGAACACCGTCCGTCACCCTCATGGCAAAGCAGTCAACAGGATGAACCGTTTTTAAAAATGTGAACGTAAACGGTCCGATTGTCAAAGGCTGTTTCGGATCATACGCCAATCCAGCGGTATGCGTTTTATATGTAAGCTTTGAAAACTGCTCTTCATCAAAAGGATGTCCATATATCGGAAGGGCATTCGTCCCCTTGCCGAGGAATGAGCCGACCAGTTTGGCAAATTGCAAAGGCCCGACATCTGCAATATGGTCGTAATGATAATGGGATAATATAACGGCATCTAGCTCCTCAACGGGCAGAAACAGCTGAAGCTTGGATAAAACGGCACTGCCGCAGTCGATTAAAACAGAATAATTCCCGGATTGAAAGAGATAGCCTGAAGTCGCTTCATTTGCAGCCGGAAATCCTCCGCAGCAGCCGATGACTGTCACTTTCATGTATACACACCTCTTTTTCGTGTCTATCGTCCCCCTATTCAATATACCCATTTTTCTTAAAAATTGCATGTTTTATATTTTGTCATAAAACAGACGTTGATTTTCTGACAACTGTTATAATACAATGATAACAACAAACAAATTGGGGGAATCAAACATGCTCGCTAAAATTACCGAGTTCTTCAGAAATTTGCCTTCAAAAAAATGTTCAGAATGCGGCCACGATATTGATGAGCAGCACGAATGCTACGGAAACACTTGCTCTAAATGCTTAAATGTAAAAGATATATAGACGTCACTAAAAACGCCCCGGCAGATTCCCCGGGGTGTTTTTTTGTCATAAAGTTAGTCATAAAGAGAGAGATTCGTGTCAAAATTCATTATTTTAATAATATCTTACTATTTCACTTAGGGAAATATACACCGATGATCGTCCCGATTTGAATTCAAGACAGGATGATCATCTCATATTTGAATTTTCGATATATTCAGACGTTATTTTTTTGATGGACGAGCTGCTTTTTCTTTCGCTATACTTAATTTACGATCTCAAGTTTAATATTCTAGTATAAAATTAAGCATGCGTTGGGAGGGCATCTATGAAAAGACTTAAATTCGGTTTAGCCACACAAATTTTCCTCGGGCTTATTTTAGGGGTTGCAGCAGGAGCGATTTGGTTCGGAAATCCTGCGGTGGCAACATATCTGCAGCCCGTCGGCGATTTGTTCTTAAGATTAATCAAAATGATTGTGATTCCTATTGTCGTTTCAAGCTTGATTGTCGGGGTTGCAGGGGCCGGCAGCGGCAAAAAGGTCGGCAGGCTCGGCTTTCGGACGATCCTGTACTTTGAAATTATTACGACTTTTGCGATTGTGCTCGGACTTCTCCTTGGAAACATCATTCAGCCTGGACACGGCGTAAACTTTTCTGGTGCTGAAAAACAGGATATCAGCCAATATGTAGAAACAGAAAAAGAAGCAAGCACCAAATCTGTCGCAGACACTTTCCTGCACATTGTGCCGACAAACTTTTTCCAATCGCTCGCTGAAGGCGATCTGCTTGCAATCATTTGCTTCACTGTTCTGTTCGCACTCGGAGTGTCTGCCATAGGCGAAAAAGGCAAGCCTGTGCTCTCCTTTTTTGAGGCAACGTCTCAAGCCATGTTCCACGTCGTCAACATCGTCATGAAATTCGCGCCGTTCGGCGTTTTTGCTTTAATTGGTGTGACGGTTTCAAAATTTGGTTTTTCTTCGCTTTTATCATTGGGAAAGCTCGTTTTACTAGTCTATCTTGCTCTTGCTTTCTTCCTGATCGTCATCTTTGGGATCGTCGGCAAGCTGTGCGGTATCAATATATTTAAATTTCTGGCCTATTTGAAAGATGAGCTGCTTCTTGCGTACAGTACATCAAGCTCTGAAACCGTGCTTCCGCGCGTCATGGAAAAGATGGAGAAAATCGGCTGTCCGAAAGGCATTGTGTCGTTTGTCATTCCGATCGGCTACACGTTTAACCTTGACGGCTCTGTCCTGTATCAGGCGATCGCGGCGCTGTTTCTGGCGCAGGTCTACGGCATCGATCTGTCCATTGGACAGCAGCTCACGCTAATCCTTGTTCTGATGGTCACTTCTAAAGGAATGGCTGCCGTTCCCGGCACATCATTCGTCGTTCTTCTTGCGACTCTCGGCACGATCGGCGTTCCTGCTGAAGGCCTGGCCTTCATTGCCGGAGTCGACCGGATTATGGATATGGCGAGAACGGTCGTCAACCTGACCGGAAACGCTCTTGCCGCTGTGGTCATGTCAAAATGGGAAGGTGAATATGACGCCATTAAAGGACAGACCGTCTTAAATCAAAGGGAGCCGGCAGATATGAAAATATCCGGCTGACAGCTCGCAAAAAAACGTATGTTTCCCGCTTTTGGAGAAACATACGTTTTTTCAAAAATATGCAAATTACTCAAGAAACCTGTCCAAACAACTTCCTTTCGTTTACATACGATGTACTGTAGTTCAATTAGAAAAGAAAACTGGAGGGAAGTTTAATGTATTTTTACCATGACCATTGCAAGAAAGATTATGACTATGACTACCACAAGAAAGACCACGACTGCAAGAAATACTACTACTATTATTACTACTATTATCCATGCTATAAGAAGTATGATTATGACTATGACTACAAGAAGTTTGACCACTTTGATCACTGCAAAAAGAAAAAACACTATGATTACTGGTAAGTAAACGCCATCCTTTACGGATGGATGACTTCCACTCTTTTTTACTCCCAAGGGACCGGGGTCCCTCGGGAGCTTTTTTATGCCATGTCAGACTGGACATAATGATACAGCAGCTTTGCCGTCTGTTCCAAGGACGATTGGTGCGTCCTTTCAAACGCGTGGGATGCGTCAATTCCCGGGCCGATCAGCCCGTGGACGATATCATGGCCCGCTTTGATGGCCGCTGAAGCATCTGAACCGTAGTACGGGTAGATATCAAGCTTATAACCGATTCCGTGTGCTTCACAAAGGGCTGTCAGACGCTTTCGAAGCCCGTAATGATAAGGCCCGCTGGCATCCTTTACACAAATGGATACCGTATATTCATCGGTTGACTGTCCATCGCCGATCGCTCCCATATCAACAGCCAAATATTCCACCGTTTCAGGCGGGATGTTGGAGTTGCCGCCATAACCGATTTCTTCATTGTTGGAAATTAAAAAGTGTGTCGTGTAAGGCAGTGCCATCCCTTTTGTGTTAATCGTTCTGATCAGCTCGATGAGGAGGGCAACGCTTGCTTTATCATCAAGATGACGCGATTTGATAAACCCGCTCGGCGTGATGTCAACGCGCGGATCGAAGGAGATAAAATCGCCGACATTGATGCCGAGCGCCCGGGTTTCTTCTTCACTGCGGACCGGTTCGTCAATGCGGACCTCCATATTCTTCTGGTTCCGTTCGGCTTTTCCGGCGTCTTTGTATACATGCACTGATGTCTGATGCATTAAGATGGTGCCGGTGTAAGTTTTCCCTGATGCTGTTTCAATTTTGCAATACTCGCCTTCAATCGAGTTGTAATTGAAGCCCCCGATTAAATCAATTTTCAGCCTCCCGTCCGGTTTAATCTCTTTCACCATCGCTCCGAGGGTATCGACATGAGCGGTCAGCATCCGGTGCCGGGATCTGTCGCGGCCCGGTATCGTCGCGATCAGGCCGCCTTTACGGTTAAGCCTTGTTTCAACTCCTTCTTTCTGTAAAAGGCGATTGATATAGTCTATGATGTCATACGTATTTCCAGTAGGGCTCGGGATGGAGACGAGCTCCTTGATGAGCTCCATCGTTTTCTGTCCTGACATGGTTCATTCCTCCCAACTTGTGATGTTTATAGTATACCTCAGATCAACATTTTAGTACCAGATACTAATACTAGGTGATATAATGAAAGAAAGGAGAGTGAATTTCATGAAAACTTTATCAAAAGCGCGAATTTCCGCCATTGGCACCTATGTTCCCGAAAAGCGTATGACAAACAAAGACTTTGAAAAGATCGTCGATACTTCTGATGAATGGATCATTCAGCGGACAGGAATGAAAGAAAGACGTATCGCGGGGAGTCACGAATTCACATCAGATCTTTGCATAAAAGCGGTTGAAGATCTAAAAAACAGATACAGTGGCACGCTTGACGATTTGGACATGATCATCGTCTCTACCACAACGGCGGATTACGCTTTTCCAAGCACGGCATGCCAGGTTCAGGAACACTTCGGATGGAACGAAGTCGGCGCGGTCGATGTAAATGCGACTTGTGCAGGATTAGCATACGGATTGCATATGGCCAACGGCCTCATCACTTCCGGATTGCATAGAAAAATTCTTGTAATCAGCGGTGAAACCTTATCAAAAACAACCGACTACACAGACCGCACGTCTTGCATTTTGTTCGGAGACGGCGCGGGCGCCCTGCTTGTCGAACGGGACGACAAAGCCCCAAGCTTCATTACTTTTGCCCAGGATACTAAAGGTGACGGAGCCCGCCATTTATACAGAACCGGCTTGCGAAGCGACCTTAAAGGGGAGCCGCTCTCAGGTGAAGGAAAAATGGTTCAAAACGGCCGCGAAGTGTATAAGTGGGCGGTCAGGTCCGTTCCCGAAGGCGTCAAAAAGCTGCTTATCCAAGCTGAAATGGAGCTGAAAGATATCGATTGGTTCGTCCCGCACAGCGCGAATCTGCGAATGATCGAATCGATTTGCGAAAAAACCGGAATTCCAGCCGAAAAAGCGCTGACGAGCGTCGAATGGTTTGGCAACACCTCATCCGCATCAATCGTTCTCGCCCTTGATGAAGCCGTCAAAAACGGAAAGCTGAAAGAGGGTGACACTTTGATTCTGTTCGGTTTTGGCGGAGGTCTTACATATACGGGACTGATTGTAAAATGGGGCGCGCCAGCTTCCTGATTTCAAAAAAAAACATCTTTTCTTGCCCTAGCCGGGCTTGAAAAGATGTTTTTCTTTTATGCATGCTGCTCTTCAATTTTTCCTTTTCTCAGCAGCACTTTAAAATAAATCAGCGTCAAAGCCATCATAACGATCGCAACAACGCCAAGCACGGCAGCCTGTTCCCACATATACGCGTAGTCTCCGCTTGAAATCACCGCTCTGTATCCGGCAATGCTGTAGGTCATCGGCAGTGCGGAATGGATGACCTGGAAGAACTTAGGGACAAGTGCAAGGGGAAAAGTTCCTCCGCTTCCTCCAAGCTGAAGCACGAGCAGAATGACGGCAATGAATCGTCCCGGATTTCCCATTGTCGCAGCCAAAAACTGAATGATCGCAAGGCATGTAATGCTCATGATCATACTGAACAGATAGAATCTCCAGACGCTTTGCACTTCAAGTCCGATGCCCCAGAGAATAATCGTGCAGGCAATTGCCGCTTGAAGAATTCCCACTGCAAAAAGCACGCTGAATTTGCTCATAAACCAGCCAAAAGCTGATTCGGGCCGGACAGCCGGCTCTTTCACATCGAAGACAACGGTGATCATTAATGCACCGACGAATAAGCCGAGCGACAAAATATACGGGGTTAATCCTGTTCCGTAGTTGGAAACCGGATCGATTTTATCGCCTTTTACATCGACGGGATCTGAAAACATATTGTAGTTTTCGTCTCCCGCTTGAATATCGCCGGTTTGATCGGCAGCATCAGACAGCTTATCAAACAGCTCCCCGCTTCCGTCAGACAGCTTGCCAAGACCTTCATCAAGGGATTTGGCCCCTTCTGCAAGCTTGGAAGAACCGTCTTTCAGTTTATCAGCCGCGCTTTGCAGATCGCCGAACTTCCCGACTAATGTCTGGCTGCCTTCGGCGATTTTGGATGATCCGCTTTTCGCTTCTGCGAATTTTTCGTTGTAAGCACCCAAACCGTTTGTCAGCGCATCGAGCCCTTGCTGAATCTTTTGCGATCCTTTATAAAGTTTATTCACATCCGAAGGGACTCTCTTCAATTCCTCAAGCTTCTGTTTCAGCCCGGATAAATCGGGAAGTTCGCTTACATCGGGAATTTGCGCTTTCAACTTGTCAAACTCAGGAAGCTTCACTGTTCCCATTTTTTCGTCGACTTGTTTCGAAAGCGCAGTTTTCTGTTCTTGTGTCAGCATGTTGCTGGATTCAATAATTTGTTTGACCTCGCTGTGCTGGTTTTTCAATGCTGCTTCAAGCTCATCAATATTTTTTGAGATCTGGCTGAGTTCTTTTTTCGCCTTTTCGGCGTTGGAAAGCGCCGTTTCAAGCTGCTGAATCTTTTCATTTGAAATCGCTTCTTCGAGTTTGCTTATCATCTGCGCTTTTTCATTCATCTGCTCCAATCCCGCCACAATCTGAGGCATGCCTTGTTGGAGCTGTTGAGCACCGCTGTGCAGCTGGCCGCTTTTTTCCAAAAATTGCGCAAGCCCTGAATCAAGCTCATGAATTTTGTCGTTCAGCGTATTGAATGCTGTGCCGAACTTCTCCATTCCGTCTTTGTTGAACTGAATTTGGCTTTTTGCGAGCTTTTCAAGGTTCTTTTTCAGCGTTTCGCTTCCTTCTTTCGCATCTTTCAGTCCTTTATCCAGTTTTCCGGCTCCTTCGCTGGCTTCACCGAGACCTTTTGCGATTTTGCCGAAATTGTCAAAGATGACTTCAGCATATTGCTGCGTGATTTCAGAACCGACTGAATGCTGAAGCTGTTCAATCGCTTTATCGCTGATCTGGGCGCCGACATAGTTTCGTCCGGCGTTTGTATGGTAAATCAGATTCAGCTTTTTCGGATGTTTATCCATAACCGTGCTGGCATCTTTCGAAAAGTATTCAGGAATTTCTACAACCATGTAGTATTCCTCATTTTGCAAGCCTCTCATCGCTTTATCCTTCGTCGTAAAATGCCAGTCGAATTTATCGTTTTTTTTCAGTTCTTTGACAAGGTCGTCACCGATGTGAAGGTCTTTTCCTTCATATGTCGTCCCCTTGTCTGAATTTACAACCGCTACGGGGAGCTGATCGACGTTTCCGTATGGGTCCCAGTACGCCGCCAAAAATATGCTGCTGTAAATCAGCGGTATAAAGAGAACCCCGATCACGGATATCAGTAGCTTTTTATTGGTTATCAGTTCTCTCCACTGGTTTTTGAAAACATTCATGTTGATACGCCTCCTAGTTAGTAGCCGCTCTTTCTATGCGGCTAAGCACCCCTTTAAACAAAGAAAGGATAATCTAACGAGATAATCCTTTTAAAATATACATTTTCAGCATCTCTGCCAACTCTTCATCTTTCAACGGTTCATGGTTTTTTTCCCAGTCAAAGATGAGCGCGATGTAAAGCTTGAAGATGACAAACGCGTTCAGCTCTGGGTCACACCGTCTAATATCGTCATTTTTAATCGCTTCTTTAATTTTTCTCTTAATATAGCTGACGACCATGCGTTCCAGCTTTTCAATGACTTCGCGGGCCGCCGGTGTGCCGAGCTCCGCACCTTCCTGAAAGATTTTGATGGTCAGCTGGTGCTTCTTTCTGTACTCCAATATCGCCATCATCGCGCGATGGGCATTTTCGTGAAAAGGCAGATCAGGATCAATCGCTTGATCAGCCGTTTGCTTCATTTCAATCAGAAGCGAAGAAAAAATATCATCGAACAGTTCCTCTTTATTCTTGAAAAAAGTATAAATCGTACCCTTGCCGACATTGGCAAGCTTCGCCACCAGATCCATCGTCGTCGCTTTGTAGCCGAATTGTGTAAACGATTTTTTCGCCGCTTCTAAAATCAGTGCTTTTCGATCTTTGCTCACGGTTTCTCACCCCGAAATTGACTATTTGAACATTTTGGTCAGTAAGTACAAAAAGTAATTTAACACACTTGAAAATAAAATGCAATGATTTAAATGTTATCTTTTCCATAAACAAACTTTAAAATGATGAAAGCTATAAAAAGAGTGAAAATAAAAAAGCCGCCGAATGGATTCGGACAGCTTTATTTGCTCTTCTTTATTCGAAAAGGTGCGAGAGTACATCGGCTACGGCCTGCTTGCCTTGGTCGATGCAATCCGGGATGCCGACCCCTTCAAAAGAGGCCCCCGTCATGAAAATGCCCGGATATGATGCTTCTAAACCTTCCCTGATCTCTTTAATTCTTTTCTTGTGGCCGACATGGTATTGCGGCATCGCTTCATGCCACCTTGTGATGCAGGTCATTTCCGGCTCGCCGTCGATCTTCATAATCCGTTTTAAATCGTCGAGGACGATTTTCACCATTTCGTTATCCGACTGTTCGACAACGGACTCATCGCCGGCTTTCCCTACGTACGCCCTTAACAGGACTTTTCCTTCAGGCGTTGTGCTCGGCCATTTTTTGTTTGTCCAAGTACACGCCGTAATGGAAAAGTCACTGTTTCTTGAAATGACAAAGCCTGTGCCTTGATGCTCCATTTGGACGGCTTCTTCCGGAAATCCGAGGGCCACATTGGCGACAGATGTTGACACCATATCCTCTAAACCCTTCAGCCAATCCTCTTCTTGAAACATCGCGGCAGCGGCTTTATGAGGAGCGGTGACCACGGCTGAATCGGCGTGAAGCACCTTGCCGTTGTCAAGCTTCATGCTGTAAGCGGAGCCCGCACGCTCGATGCTGACGACCTTTGTGCCTTTATAAACCTTTGTGATGCCGAGCTGCTTTTCCAATTCTTCAACAATTGTCTGCAGGCCGGTTTTCACCGTCTGGAACTGGCCTTTCTTTTTGTTTGCAGGCTTTCCAGCGCTCTGGGCGCCGCGCGATTTTTTCATCCCGATGATCAAGCTTCTGTACTTCTGCTCTGTCTGATAGAACTGCGGGAAAGTCGACATCAGACTGAGACGGTCGATGTCCCCGGCATAAATGCCTGACAAAAGCGGTTCGATCAAGTTCTCCACCACTTCACCGCCGACGCGCCTTCTGAAAAATTCTCCGAGCGATTGGTCTTCCTGCGGCTTGCTCGCTGGAAGCACCAAATCCATGCCGGCTCTCAACTTCCCCGGCAAGGAAAACAAGCCGGTTGTCAGAAAAGGACCGATTTTTGTCGGCACCCCCATCACAGCTCCTTCCGGAATCGGATAGAGCGTTTCGCTGACAAGCACATAAGACTGGCCTGTCGCATTGTTCACGAGCAAATGCTCCAGCCCGAGATCCTTCACAAGCTGAGGTGCGCTTTGTTTCCGTTCCAAAAATGAATCCGGCCCCCGTTCAATCACATAGCCGTCTTTGTGTACCGTCTGTATCTTTCCGCCCAGTCTCGGACTTGCTTCAACAAGCGTGACTTCGGCCGGGAGATCGTTTTTTTTGATTTCCTTCTCCAAGTAGAAGGCGGCGGCCAATCCGGTAATACCGCCGCCGATGATGACAATCTGCCTGCGTTCTCCACTCATTTACAATCGCCTTCTTTACTGTTCTTTCTCCAATTGTTTTAATACAACATCCGCTAAAGCATCGATAAACTCATGTTTAGCGTTAGGCATTTCAGGTCTGTAATAGCTTGCTCCGATATCGTCAGTGACGACTTTGCATTCATAGTCATTGTCATAAAGGACTTCCAAATGGTCGGCTACGAAGCCGACGGGAACATAAACAAAAGCGCTGTACCCTTTTTGCTCTGACAAGTCGCGCGTCAAATCCTGAACATCCGGTCCAAGCCACGGATCAGGGGTGTTTCCTTCGCTTTGCCAGCCGACGGCGTAATCTTTTACACCCGCCGCTTCGGCAATCAGCTTCGCTGATTCTTGAAGCTGTTCAGGATATGGATCACCCATTTCGACGATCTTTTCGGGAAGGCTGTGCGCCGATACAATCAAGACGGCGTTTTCCCTTTCTTCCGAAGGCATTTCGTCATATGTTTTTCTCACCTGATCCGCCCAATATGCGATGAATTTCGGCTCATCATACCAGCTGTTGATCGATGTGATCGACAATCCGCCGAGCTTTTCAGCCTCATCTTTCGCCCGCTTGTTGTACGACTGTACGCTGAAGGTGGAGAAATGGGGCGCGAGCACGATGCTGACGGCTTCTGTAATCCCGTCTTTGTGCATCTTCTGAACGGCATCCTCAATGAAAGGTTCGATATGTTTGAGACCGATATATGACTTGAATACCACATCATCCTGAAGCTCGTTTAAGCGTTTTTCCAGCTGCTTCGTCTGCTCCTGCGTGATCTTTGCAAGCGGAGAAATTCCGCCGATCGCCTTATAGCGGTCTTTTAAGTCCTGAAGCATGTCAGGCTCAGGCTTTCTGCCTCTTCTGATGTGTGTATAATAACGTTCAATGTCTTCCTCCTTGTACGGCGTCCCATACGCCATGACAAGAAGCCCCATTTTCTTTTTAGCCAACGTGAACACCTCTTTAAAGATCATGATCTATACGTATTTTGACAGTTTATATTGAAAAGACCAACTGAAATGCTCATGTGATCAGGCTCGATTTTTTTGAGGCGGAGTACTCATGAACAAATGCCGTCAATTTTTTCAGTGTGTCGGGACTCACTTCGGGAAAGATCCCGTGTCCGAGGTTAAAAATAAACCGGTCCGTCTGCATGCCTTGATCGAGAATGGCTTTCGTCCTTTCTTCGATGACTTCCCACGGAGCAAGCAGGATTGAAGGATCCAAATTTCCCTGAAGCGTTTTTGTCAGCCCCATCTCCCTAGCTTCCTGTACGCTCATCCGCCAGTCCAGCCCGACGACGTCGAGGTCAAGATCGTGCCATTCAGACGCGAGGTGGCTTGCGCCGACCCCGAACATAATCAGCGGTACGCCTTCTTTTTTCAACTCTTTGAAAAGAACGTCCATCGTCGGTTTGATATAGCGGCAGTAATCACCGGTATTCAGCGCACCGACCCAGGAATCGAACACCTGGATGGCTTTGGCGCCGGCGCGGATTTGGGCTTTGACGTATACAGCAGCCATTTTTCCGAGCTTTTTCATCAAGAGATCCCATGCAGCAGGCTGGCTGTACATAAACGCTTTTGTTTTATTGTAGTTTTTGGACGGGCCGCCTTCAATCATATAGCTGGCCAGTGTAAACGGCGCTCCTGTAAAACCGATCAGCGGAACGTTCAGCTGTTCTTCTGTCAAGAGCCTGATCGTCTCCAGCACATATGGAATATGCTCCTCCGGCTCGAGTTCGCCGAGTTTTTCAACATCTACGAGAGATGTGATCGGCTGATCGATGACAGGACCGATGCCATTTTTAATTTCGACGTCAACGCCAATACCTGGAAGCGGTGTCATTATGTCTTTATAAAGTATTGCCGCATCGACACCGTATTGTTCGACGGGCAGCCTTGTCACGTAAGCGCACAATTCGGGCTGATGGGTAATTTCAAACAGTCCGTATTTTTCCTTGAGCGCTCTGTACTCAGGCTGTGATCTTCCGGCCTGCCTCATGTACCATACCGGTACATGGGCTGCCTTTTCTCCTCGGCACGCTTTTAAGAATGTGTCATTAAAAGCCTTGTCGTTTTTCATCATGATATCCACCTTTCAGCTGCAACCATACGTTCGCAAAATTACTCCTTCCAATATACCGTTTTTTTATTGAACGGTATACTCATGAGACTTATTGTTCAAGAAATTGATGAATTTCGGGTACCTAATGACCCGAAGGAAACACTTTCGGTTCGACATAATCAGTTCCTTTCCCCTCTGTTTTCGTCTGCGGATTGTATGGAACAATTTTATAGGAAGCATTGGAAAAGATGTTTGCATAAGGGATTGAAAAGCTTCCTTTTCCCTTAACCGTATCAATCAGCGTTTCTTTTCCGTTTTTCCTTTCATATATTCGGTATTCAACCCTTTTATCCTCTTGTTCATGCCATTTTAATGACACCGTAATCAGCCCCATCGGCGTAAAGGAGTAGTCTGCTTTAACACTTTCCAGGTCTTCGAGGCGGATCGGCCTGTCCAGATCTTTTACCCCTTCAGGCGCCTTAAACCGTTCAGGCTTATGGTTGGAGCGTTTTAAAATGTCTTTAAACAGCCTTGTCGGATAGGCGCTGCCGCCTTTTAAATAATGGGATTCATCCGTTTTATCGTAGCCCATCCAGACAGCTCCCGTCACTGCAGGCGTGTATCCTGCAAACCAGGCATCTTTTGTTCCGCCCTCTTTTCCGGTATACGTGGTCGAACCCGTTTTTCCTGCAATCTCTCCGGAAAAATCACCGGCTTTTCCCGTTCCGCTTTTCACGACCTCCTCTAGCATCCTCGTCATATTCCAGGCTGTTTGTTTACTGAAAACCTTTTCTGATTTATCCTCGTGGCGGAACATGACATCGCCGTTTTCGTCCGTGATTTTATTAATAAAGAACGGCTCGGTGTATTGTCCTGTATTTGCAAATGTCCGGTATGCCCCGGCAAGCTCGAGCGGCGACACTCCTTTTTCTAAGCCGCCTAGTCCCAATGCCAGGCCCTCATCCGGCACGTTCATGCCCAAACGGCTGAGATAAGGCTTCACCGTTTCGATACCGATCTCATTTAACGTCCATACAGCAGGCGCGTTTTTGCTGTAGGTCAGCGCATCCACCATTGAGACCTTGCCCTCGTATTGGCCGTCATAGTTTTTTGGCGAGTAGCCGCCGTATGACAGCTGTTTATCCTCGAGCATGGAGTACGGCTTGAACAGCTTTTCTTCAAGAGCGGGGCCGTAAACGGCAAGCGGTTTAAACGTCGAACCCGGCTGGCGCGGGGCGGTTGCCCTGTTGTAGCCTTTCGGAGCATATTCCCGTCCTCCGAGAGCGGCCACTACGCCGCCTGTCCGGTTATCGATAAAAACAGCGCTCCCTTCAGCTTTGTTGTCTGTTCCGGGAAAATAGCCGTCCTGCTTCATCAGCGTGTAGGCCGCTTTTTGAATCGAAACGTCGAGCGGAACACTGATCGTGTATCCACCTTGGAGAAGCTGTTCGCTCGATATCGAATATTTGTCTTCCGCTTCTTTCATGACAAGATCAATATAGCTGTCAAGCCACGGATTTTTTGATTTTTCTTTCACATGGAGGCCCAATGTGCTGCCTTGGGCCCTGACGGTTTCCTTTGAGCTGATATATCCCTGCTCGTTCATCATGCCAAGAATGACATTGCGCCGCTCCCGGCTTTTTTCCGGATTGAGAATAGGCGAATACGTTGACGGCGCTTTAGGGATGGAAGCCAGCACCGCTCCCTCACTGACCGTCAAGTCTTTCACATCTTTGTTAAAAAAGTAGTTTGCCGCCGCCTGGATTCCATAGACGCCGTGCCCGAAATAAAGCTGGTTCAAATACATTTCCAAAAGCTTGTCTTTGCTGTAATCCCGCTCCAAATTGATGGCGATAATGACTTCTTTTGTTTTTCTTAAAAACGTTTTGTCGTGTGTCAAAAAAGTGTTTTTTGCGAGCTGCTGGGTGATCGTGCTTCCGCCTTCCACTTTTCCTCCAGCCAATATATCTTTATAGACCGCACGGCTCACCGATTTCAAATCGATGCCGTGGTGCTCATAAAAGCGCTTATCTTCAACCGCGATAAAGGCATTTTTTACGCCGTCCGGCACTTCGGCAATTGAAACAGGTCTTCTGTTTTCGGTATAGAGGCTGGCGACTTCTTCTCCATTTTGGTCGACGATTTTAGAAGAAGCATGGAAAATCAGTTTCTTTTCATCAATCACATAATCCCCCAGAAACAAAATCGTAATATATCCGATTAACGATAAAAGGAATATCGCCGCTGTAATGATGATTGGAATGAAAAATCTCTTTCTCATATGGTCACCTCATTCCTTTCTATAGCTAGTATGGGAATTTTTTCTTCAAATTATGTTGCAGCATTTATGGCGGGTAATAGATAGAATTTTAAATCGTCCTTTTGTTATACTATCAAAAAAGGGGTGATGAAATTGAATTTTTACATGACATACGGAACTGTCGATTTTTTAAAAAAGCTCGCCAAACAGCACGGTCTTGAAAACATGTTATTTATGAAAAACTACGATTCCGCCATACTCTTTCACGAAACCGACGGAGAAAGCGTCTTTCATTCTCCTCACCGCTATGAAATCATCGATCAGTCGGGAACATTGGAACATTCCGGATTCACCGTCCTCAACAACATCCCAGTCACACCGGAAGGAAGACCGCTTTTTGAAACCCGTTTTAAAAACAGAGCCGGAAAAATCGAAAATCAGCCCGGCTTTAAAGCCCTCAGGGTGCTGAGGCCGAAAGACAGCGATACGTATATCGTATTGACGCTGTGGGACACAGAACAGTCATTTCAGGACTGGAAAAACTCCAAATCGTTCGGCGAAGCCCATCAAAAGAAGGAATCTTCCACTGGAATCAACCAAGGCGGAACGATTTTTTCACGCCCATCCTATATTTCTTCGTATCATTCTGTCGAATAACTGCCTTTTAAGGCAGTTTTTTATTTCCGAGGAAATGAGCCCCTTCCTTCACACTCTGACAGCCCAGGAATACGCTGTATGAGGTTATGTTAACGGGGGGATCGGGAATGGAAATTGAATTAACGTCCGTTCACTTTTTATATTTAGGCTTTATCGCAGCTATTCTCGCGTTTATGCTTCTTCGTCTTGATACCACCTTTATATCGCTTGCCGGGGTTTTTTTCATTTCATTAGCGGCGACCGATTCTGTCATTGCCTCTGTGATGGGCCTGTTTAACAGCTTAATCTACGCCGCCAGAGAACTTCTCCCGACCATTTTCATCATCTGCTTTACCGTTTCGATGAGCGAGCTGCTGACAAAGACCGGCGTCAATGAAGCAATGGTCACTCCGATCGCCAAATGGATGAAAGGCCCTGTCTTGGCCTACTGGATCACCGGAGCTTTAATGTTTATCATTTCTTCATTTTTTTGGCCCTCCCCGGCTGTCGCACTGATCGGCGCCGTCCTCTTGCCTGCTGCGCTGAAAGCCGGCCTCTCCCCGATGGCGGTCGCGTGCGCCATGAATTTGTTCGGCCACGGCTTCGCTCTTTCAGGCGATTATATCATCCAGGCAGCGCCTAAATTGACCGGAGATGCAGCCGGACTGTCCGTTGCTGAAGTGATGTCTGCAAGCGTTCCACTCGTCTTGATCATGGGCTTTTCGACAACAGCGGCAGCCTTTTTTATGCTCAGAAAAGAGAAAGGCAACAGAGCAGCGGCAAACAGTGAACAGCAGCAAAGCGAACCTGAGTGGCTTCTTCCCCCTGCCCCCAGAAAATGGCTCGCGCTGATGATTCCGGTCATTTTTTTAGGGGATATCGCCGCGATGCTGATACTGGAACTGCAAGGAGACGAAGCGACGGCGCTTGTCGGAGGAACGGCTGTCTTCGTCATGATTCTCATTCATTTTATCGTCCACAAACACCGGGGTCTTGAGAAAATCACCGGCTATTTCATTCGCGGATTTCAGTTCGGCTTTAAAGTGTTTGCCCCCGTCATTCCGATCGCCGCCTTTTTTTACTTGGGCGATGCGGGTTTTGAAAAAGTATTGACAGCGGAGATGACCGGTTTCTCTAATCGGATCGTGCAGGACCTCGGCTCGGCTTTTGCCCACAGCGTTCCGCTCTCTCCAGAAATCGCCGCGGTTGCGCTCACTGTCACAGGAGCGGTGACCGGTCTAGACGGCTCCGGATTTTCAGGGATTTCTCTCGCCGGATCAGCCGCTTCGATGTTTGCTGCGGCGGTTGACGGCAACCCGGCCGTTCTGACCGCGCTCGGCCAAATCTCAGCCATTTGGGTCGGCGGAGGTACGCTTGTGCCATGGGCGCTCATTCCGGTTGCAGCGATTTGCAAAGTTGACCCGTTCGATCTTGCCAGAAAAAACTTTATTCCTGTAGCTGCCGGATTAACCGTCACAACGATTGCCGCCATTTTTCTTCTATAAAATGTGACGGCAAGGTTGAACAGCGGCTCCAATTGTCATAAAATTATAAAAACTTACTATTTCTAAAAGGAGGAATTTTTTTGAGCGCGTCCGCATTCGTTCAACAAATCAATGAGCAGCTTGATGCACACTACGATGAAATGGTTAAATTGAGGCGCCATTTTCATCAGCACCCAGAGCTTTCTTTTCAAGAAAAGAAAACAGCCGCATTTATCGCCTCTTACTATGAAGCGCTCGGTATTCCTATCCGCACCAACGTCGGCGGGGGCGGAGTTCTCGCGCACATCGAAGGCGGATCGCCCGGCCCCGTCATTGCCCTTCGAGCCGATTTTGACGCGCTTCCCATTCATGATGAAAAAGACGCACCTTACCGATCGACGGTGCCGGGAGTCATGCATGCCTGCGGACACGACGGGCACACGGCCACCCTGCTCGTCCTCGCGAAAACTTTGAATGAACACGCGGACCGTTTAAAAGGAAAGATCGTTTTCATCCATCAGCATGCCGAGGAGTATTCGCCGGGCGGAGCCAGGCCGATGATTGAAGACGGCTGTCTTGACGGTGTTGACGTGATTTTCGGAACCCATTTGTGGGCTACTGAGCCGACGGGAACAGTTCAATACCGAACAGGACCGATCATGGCCGCTGCGGATCGTTTTACGATTACGATTAAAGGCAAAGGCGGGCATGGCGCACAGCCCCATAAAACAAAAGACGCCGTGTTGATCGGATCGCAGATCGTCACTTCCCTCCAGCAGATTGTCAGCCGCAGGCTCGATCCGACTGAGCCGGCTGTCGTTTCGACAGGATCATTTGTTGCCGAAAACGCCTTTAATGTCATCGCTGATCAAGCGGTTTTAATCGGAACGGCGCGTTCCTTCAATGAAGAAATCCGCTCCTTGATTGAAAACGAAATTGAACAGGTTGCAAAAGGTATATGCAGCATGCATGGCGCTGACTGTGACTATTCCTTCGAAAGGGGCTATCCGCCGGTCTGCAACCACCCGGAAGAAACGGCCTTTCTCGCCAAAATCGCCAAACAGACGGAAGGCGTTGAAAAAGTTGAGGAAAGCGGCATGCAAATGGGCGGGGAAGATTTCGCTTACTACCTAGAGCGCGTCAAAGGTACATTTTTCTTTACAGGCGCCCGTCCTGAAGATCCGGACGCGGTGTTTCCCCATCACCATCCGAAATTCGATCTTGATGAAAAAGCGATGCTGATCGCAGCCAAGGTACTGGCAAATGCCGCGGTCTCCTATCAGGAGAAAGAGCAGGCGATCAGCGAAACGCCTGCAATGTAATAACCGAAAAAGCAAAAAAACAGCCGGATCATTAATATCCGGCTGTCTCATGAATCAATCTCAGATGGAAAACGTGCCTCGCTGTTTCCCCAAGGTGCCCAAGCAGCTTATAGTTAGCCGTTCCGCCTACGACCGCGCCGAAGCCCGGCACAAGCTGAAGCAGCTTTACAAGATCGAGATAGTCCCGGTATTCCTGCTGAAAAGCTTGCCAATCGATTTCGCGCTTTTCGGTTTCCCAATGTTCAATCATGCGGAAAATTTCTTTGCGGTGCGCTTCCCCGGAAAAGGCGAGCTGAAAAATATACAGAAGAAACATCCGCTCTTCTTTCTCCTTGATATCGTACCCGTAAATCGATGCCAATTCAAACAGGCATTTCATTTTGATGCCGAGCAAGAGCGGAAAGTCCGCCAGTCCGAGAAAAATCCCGCCTGCACCTGTTCCGATCCCTTCAACTGCAGCCGCCTTTTGATACTGGGCGATCGTTTTCTGAGCCAGCTCATCTTTTTCCCTTAGTGAAAGCGTTCCTGTTTTCTTGTCAACAGTCGTCAAATTTGAGCCGAGCAAAGTAGCCTCGACCATCTTTTTAATGCTTTCTGTTATCGCTTTGTGAACTTTGGCGGGAATGCGGGCATTGATTTTCGACTGTACGCCTTTCGACATCCGCTCAGCCATCGACGGCTTTCTGAGAAACTTCATTTTCCAGCGGATCGCTTCCTCCAAATAAAGCTGGTTTTCATTCATGCGCCACTCACCTCTTCTTTTATCATACTTGCGGAAAAAGAAAAGGATTCACCTATCTCTTGGCATTTTTCTTTAATCTGCTGCTGAAATAAGGCTTCAAAATCACAAATATAAGCAATGCGGAGCCGGCCAGTCCGGCGAGCATCCCGGTCCACTGCATCATGGCTCCGGCAACGGCAGACAAAACAAGCGCCTGGACGCTCAGAACAATGTGAAGCAGGCCGAAAAAGCTCTTCCGCTTTTCTTCTGCTTTGACTGGATAAAGCTCCTGCAGTGACAAGTGTGAAAAATGATCAAACAGCGGCGTCAGTTGAATTCCTGTAATGAATACGGTAAAGACGATGAGCGCAGCAGATACCCACTCATATGTCGAAAAATAAGCGATGATGATACCAAAAATCACGGTCAGCCTGACGACGATACCGAAATAGTCGTTTGATCTGATAAATGCCCTTCCGTACATATATGTAAATGTCCGGCGCTGTTCATACGGAATAAACCGGAGCATCCAATCGAGATATGCTCTTCTTTTCGCATGCTTTCTAAGGTGGGGAACGTCCGTGAATAGGTTCGCAATTCGGTAGAACCGCTGCTTTCTTCTGATTTCGTCTTCTATATGCAGCTCCCATTTAAACGATTTTTTCTTATCGATCATTTTAAAATATACATACAGGGCGGCCATAATCAGGTAGACAGCTGCTGCAAATGCGTATGAAGACGCTAAAGCGAAATAGATCACGATCGTGTTGAGAAGCAGTCTGACAATCCAGTCGGTGACCCTCATGTTTTTTTCGCCGAAAAACGTCATCCGCCATTGCATCGCTGTGTTCCATCCTTTTAAGACGAGCAGTTGAATCAGCAAGATCAAGTACGCGGAAAACGCCTTGCCGCTCACTTCAAGATAGAGCGGCGCCAAAACGAGAGCCGCGGCGGCCAGCGGAAACAGCTGCGTCAAAAAACTGAACCGGAAAGCCTGCTGAAAATACGGCTCCATCTTTGCTTCGAGCGGCAGCAAAAAGACGAGGTCCGCTTCTTTAATCAGCGTGCGGACGTACGAGCCTGTCAAAATGAACGAAAAGATGACGGCCATCACCCAATAGGCGGGAAAACCTTCGGGCATCTCTTTCAGCCATTTGCTGTACCAGCTCGCAGCTCCTGCAAGGAAAAAAATCATGACGATGACAAGGTGGTCATTCAGCATGTATTTCAAATATGATCTTGTTTCTTTGACATACTCCTCAATTCTTGTCTTCCAAATCCCCAGAATGCTATTCATAGCTCTCTTCCTTCGTCAGTTCAAGATACAGGTCATCGAGGCTCGCTTCTTCCATCGAAAACTGTTCTCTGAGCTCTTCAAGCGTTCCTTTCGCCCGCACTTCGCCGTTATGGAGAATGATGAAGGAGTCGCAATACCGCTCTGCCGTTGCCAAAATATGCGTCGACATCAAGACGGCCGAGCCGTTTTTCTTCGCTTCGTTCATCCGCTCGAGAAGGGCATTGATCGCCAGTGGATCAAGGCCGAGAAACGGTTCGTCTATAATGTACAGGTCGGGTTCGACAAGGAAAGCGCACATGATCATAACCTTCTGCTTCATTCCTTTTGAAAAATGGGCCGGGAACCATTTCAGACGCTTCTCCATTCTGAATTCTTTCAAAAGCGGCTGCAGCCTTTTCTCAAACGTTTCCTTCGAAAGCCCGTACGCCATCGCCGTCAGCTCCAAATGCTCCTTCAATGTCAGCTCTTCATATAAAATCGGTGTTTCCGGAATAAACGTAAATTGGGAACGATAGCTTTCCGGATCGTCCATGAACGTTTTGCCGTTCAATTCAACAGATCCTTTGTGCGGTTCCATTAAGCCGATGATATGCCGGATCGTCGTGCTTTTCCCCGCTCCGTTCAAACCGATCAGCCCGACGATCTGCTCCCGTTCAATCGCAAATGAAACATCGCGCAGCACCGGGTTTCTTGTATACCCTCCAGTTAACTCTTTAACAGTCAGTAGTGACATACGTTCGTTCCTTTCCTGCATTTTTCTTAATAGTACCAAAAACAAGAATGTATTTGAAACGTTTTCCCTCCCGCTTTTCAGGCTTAAAATAAAACGAATAATCGAATGCGCCTCAGGACATTCTAATTCTTGAAGAAGGGAAAGCTTATCAACTCTGGCGAATGAGGTGTTTGTCAAAGACAAAATCGGCAAGAGTTCCTGAGTATGAAACATGTCAAGCTTAGAAATTTCTTTCATCCACTGAATTGAGAAAGCACCTGCTTTATTTGACATCTCCGTCATATAAAAAAGGTGTGACGATCAAATGAGGTGTTTGTCGCAGGAAATGTATAGGCGTTACAAGCTTTCATTTTGACGAAAATGGGGTGCTTGCAAAAGGCAGTTAACGTTTCTTCATTAAAGCCGTACCTTCTTCAGGCAGGGTGAACGTTGGAGCCGTTCATCCTGTTTTTCGTGTTTTCTCGCAAATTGTGGTAATATGTTGCTTATACATAACCTTTCCCTAATGGAAAAAGGAGGAAAAGTATGAGCGACTGTATTTTCTGCAACATCATAAACGGAGAAATCCCTTGTGCAAAGGTATTTGAAAATGAACATGTGCTGGCTTTTCTCGACATCAGCCAAGTCACAAAAGGGCACACGCTTGTGATTCCAAAAGTTCATAAAACCAATATTTACGAAATGACACCTGATGTTTCAAGGGAATTTTTTGAAGCGGTTCCGAAAATCGCGCAAGCCATTAAAGACGAATACGAGCCGATCGGCTTAAACCTTCTGAATAACAATGGCGAAAAAGCGGGGCAGTCCGTCTTCCACTATCACATGCACATCATCCCCCGCTACGGCAAAGGAGACGGATTCGGAGCCGTCTGGAAAACACATGCGGATGACTATTCACCGGAAGACTTGCAGAACATTGCAGCTTCCATCAACAAACACCTGTAAACGAGACGTTGTCCAAAGGCGTCGGCAGCTGCCGGCGCCCTTTTTTCGTTCAAAAAAACTCCACATTTATCAGATCGCCCGGCACTGCTAAATAGACTTGCTCTATATTTCACACAATTCAAATTTTTTATGTATAACCGGGACCTTTTATGATAGGATTGTTTTATATTTTTATACACGAACAGGGAGCGATTGTGATGATACGTACAACGAACTTTAACGCAGGACCGGCAGCACTGCCTTTAGAAGTACTGCAGAAGGCTAAAGACGAATTTCTCGATTTCAATGGTGCGGGGATGTCCGTGATGGAGCTGTCCCATCGCAGCAAAGAGTATGACGCCGTTCATCAAAAAGCGAAAGCTCTGCTAAAAGAACTGATGGACATACCTGATGATTATGAAGTTATGTTTCTGCAAGGCGGAGCAAGCCTTCAGTTTTCAATGATTCCGATGAACTTTCTCTCCAAAGACAAAACGGCCCACTTTATGATGACAGGCGCCTGGTCTGAAAAAGCGCTGGCCGAAGCAAAGCTCTTCGGAAACACATCGATCATCGCGTCCAGTAAAGAAGATACGTACAGTTATATTCCCGAAGTGCCGGAGATTCCGGCAGACGGAGCTTACCTCCACCTGACTTCCAACAACACGATCTTCGGAACGCAGTGGCAAAAGTTTCCTGACGCTCCGATTCCGGTTGTCGCAGATATGTCCAGCGATATTTTAAGCAGAAAAATCAATGTTTCCCAATTTGACATCATCTATGCCGGCGCTCAGAAAAACCTCGGACCGTCAGGGGTGACCGTTGTCATCATGAAAAAAGACTGGCTCGGCAAAGAAAACGAGCAAGTTGCCAAAATCCTGAAGTACTCAACACACGCTAAGGCGGATTCGCTCTATAATACCCCTCCGACTTTTGCGATTTATATGCTGTCTCTCGTGCTGGAATGGCTCAAAGAAAAAGGAGGTCTTGATACCATTGAGAAACGCAATCGCGAAAAGGCCGGAATTTTATACAATGCGATCGACGAAAGCGGCGGATTCTACCGCGGCCATGCGAGAGAAGACAGCCGCTCAAACATGAACGTCACCTTTACGCTCAAAAACGATGAGCTGACAGCATCATTCATCGCAAAGGCAAAGGAAGAAAAAATGTCGGGGCTTGGCGGACACCGTTCGGTCGGAGGCTGCCGCGCTTCGATTTACAATGCCGTATCAGTTGAAGACTGCGAAAAGCTGGCGGCCTTTATGAAGAAATTCCGCGAAGAAAACTGATGTTTATCCTGATGATGGAAGATGGCGAAAAAGGCTTCCCCATTCCTTCGAAAGTTTGATATACTACTAGAAAGCTTTCGCAATAAATGACGAGCATATTATTGGAAAGCGTAAAAAGAGCCTAGATGAGGAGAGAATAGACATGAAAACAAAAGAATTAGTGGCTATGGCCCTGTTTGTCGCCATTGGAGCGGCGCTGCATGCTGTGATTCCGCCTTTTTTCTACGGGATGAAGCCAGATATGATGCTGATCATGATGTTTATGGGAATCCTTTTGTTCCCTAGATTGCAAAATGTTCTCGTCATCGGAGCCGTGACAGGCGTCATTTCCGCGTTGACGACTGCTTTTCCCGGGGGACAGCTGCCCAACATCATCGACAAACCGCTAACAGCCTTGATGTTTTTCGGCGCATTTCTGCTTGTGAAAAAGCTGCACAGCAAAACGCTTGCTGCCGCCGGATTAACTGCTGCAGGAACGGTTCTTTCCGGAACCATTTTCCTCACGGCTGCGCTGTTCATCGTCGGCCTGCCTGGAAACCAGGGGTTCATCACCCTGTTCTCTGTTGTCGTTTTACCGGCTGCCGTGATCAACACGATCGCCATGGCGGTCATCTTTCCGATCGTGCAGTCGATCATGAAGCGTTCAAGGCTGATTGAACCAGTCAAATAAACCAGAACCTCTTCTTGAAAAGGGACATCCTTTTTTGGAAGAGGTTTTTTTCGTTTTGATGGTCAAAAAAAGGGGAATCCGCCCGATATTTTATATAAGAAGCTGAATAAAAAAAAGGAGCAGGAGCGCCAATCCTGCGCTTCCCGTACAAAAAAGCGCTTTTTGTTTAAGAATGCGTTTCGGCGGATAAGATGCAGAATATCCGAGAAGCCTTAAATAATAAAAGGAGCCGGCGGTAAACACAGCGCTTATAATTGTCAAAACAATGATAATGACAGACAACCCTCTCCCTCCTTTTTAAAAAAGTATGCTAAAATAAAGCAAGCTATGCAGAAGTTTCTAAGAAGAGGAACGGATTGCCTGGCTCGGACGTCAATATTTAATTATAAGACGGGCGCCTGCCAAGCCTGATCTTTAAAAATATAACCGGGGTGATATACATGTCAAAAGGCCGATCTTTAGCAGCTGGACTGATTGTAGGCGGTGTTATCGGCGGTGTTGCAGCATTGCTGACCGCGCCGACTTCAGGAAAAAACTTGAGAGGACAGCTTAAAGCCAACTGCGGTAAATGGGAAGACACCGTCAAAAGGCTGAAAAACGACGGAATCGCATTAAAAGAGCAATTCGTCAAAACCGCCATAGAAGGCGCGGAAATCATCAAAGACGTCGGCAGCGAACTGCAAACGTCCATCCAGGAATGGCGCGAGGAAATCAAACCTCACCAGCAGGACTTAAAAAAGGAAATCGCTGAGATTGAAGAAAAGATAAAACAGCTGGAGAAAACCTTACAAAACTAATATACTCAGCGAAAAAAATGAACCTTAAAAAAGGGGTGTGAATGGAAAATTTTCACGCTCTTTTTTTAGGTAAAATCCTGATTTCACACCACAAAACTGGATTTTTTAAAAATTTCGTAAATTTACATCTTTATTAATCTTTATTTTATTGGCATAATAGAAATTATAAGATAAAGAGAAGCAGGTGAAGTGAATGAATCGAGCGGAAGAGCCCTATACGGTGAAAGAAGCCCTTTTATTCAGTCAAAGAATGGCACAGCTTAGCAAGGCGCTTTGGAAGTCGATAGAAAAGGATTGGCAGCAGTGGATTAAACCTTATGATCTGAACATTAACGAGCATCATATTTTGTGGATCGCCTACCAGCTGAACGGAGCATCCATTTCAGAAATCGCCAAGTTCGGCGTCATGCACGTATCCACGGCGTTTAATTTTTCAAAAAAGCTTGAGGAAAGAGGTTACCTGGAGTTTTCCAAAAAATTGAATGACAAACGAAACACTTACATTCAGCTGACTCCGAAAGGTGAAGAAGTTTTCCTTAAAATCCTCGAGTCTTACGATCCAACCCGGAATGCCGTCTTAAAAGGCGCTCAGCCCCTTCATCAGCTGTACGGGAAGTTTCCAGAAATCGTCGAAATGATGTCGATCATCCGCCATATTTACGGCGATGATTTCATGGAAATTTTCGAAAAATCGTTTTCAAACATCGAAAGTGAATTTACGAGCGAAGAGGGCAAAATGAAGAAAAAACAAGAAGCAAAAGAAGCCGGGGAATCGATAGAGATGGACAAACCGCTTGAGCCTCTTAAAAACTAAGCCAGATCGTATTGCCTGATAATGCTGATGAATTCGCTCATCAGCGGTTTGTACAGACCTTGTCTGTGAAGGGCGAAAATCGTTTCGTGCACTTCAAGTTTTTCATTTAACTGTCCCGCAAAAAGCGTGAGGAGATGGTCGAACATCACATATCCTTGCGCTTTTTGTGCT
Organism: Bacillus haynesii; assembly: GCF_001969855.1. Taxonomy (GTDB): domain Bacteria; phylum Bacillota; class Bacilli; order Bacillales; family Bacillaceae; genus Bacillus; species Bacillus haynesii. Next base: position 76,042 of record NZ_MRBL01000019.1, on the reverse strand, counting down.
TCGAGCTCCTTTGAGAGCTCTTCACACAGCTTTTCCGTTTGCTTTGCTTCTTCCTCTGATAAGCCCTTTTCGATCAATATTTTATAATACGGATACCCTTCCATATCCGCATTGTTCAATAACAGTTTGATGTAATATTCCAGCCGTTCAAGGCGTTGCTCCATTGAGTTCATATTTGTCCCTTCTCTCCCTTTCTCTTATTTTAGCCGATATTCCCTTCTGATGAAAGTTCAACACGGGAGATTTCTGTTCCTTTTACACCCTTCTAAATTCTTTGGAAAATGACGAAATTTTTTTTGGAAAAGGGATTGATTTTTCTCATCCAGAGGAGTAAATTATTCTGAGGATTTCATATAACAGTTTGTTGAAACGGAAGGATGTCATTTATGAGTTGCTGGAAAACCATCAATCTCGTTAAAGATTATGGAGGCATGCGCATCGTGCTCACTGCCGTCAGTTTAATGATTTTATTTTTTATACCCGAATATTTAGCGATGCAGCTTATTCATCCGCAAACTGTTCAGAGAGGCGATCATGCCCTTTTGTTTGCAGGACTTTTGGTTGCGGCTATAATCGCCCATAAAATTCTTCATATCTTGCCGATGATCAGCAAGAAAAAAATAGAAAAAAAGATTTATTGGTTGAAAATGAGAACATGGAGAGAAATTCCGAAAAACACGATGCTTGTCTCTCTTCTCTGCCCTTTTTTCGTCATCACGCCTGTATTATTTTACGCGGGGGCAGCGATGCCGAGCTTTGCTCATTATTTCTGCATCATTTCAAGCATTCATTTCGGCTATTGTCTGCCTGATTTTCTGTTTGCCTGGAAATTGATCAAAGCGCCTAAAAATTGCTTTGTCGATCAGGAAGCCGATGATTTTGATATTTTAATACAAAAATAATCCAACCGCTGGCACTTGGAAAATCCTTTTTTTCAGTCTATTTTCTATCTTTTTTAATAAATATTTGGTAATGTAGTATGGAGCAGAAACAGAGAGGGGGATCTCCTATCATCCTTTTTTATTTCATCTTGTTTGCGGTTTTTACTGTCTTCAACATAAACAAGCTTACAAACTCTTTATGCCTTGTCAGAGAGATTCCTGAAGAGCGGCAGGATAAGGTATTTAGAATGATTAATGTGCTGATCTTAATTCTATTGATCTCATCATTCATTGAGATTTCCTTTACCGTGTAAAGAAAAAAGGATAGCTGCCGATCGTATTGATCCGGCAGCTATCCTTTTGTTGATTAGCATATCCAAGAAGCACCAATAATAATTAATAAGATGAACAGTACCACAAGCAGCGCAAAGCCGCCAGCGAAACCTCCTGCATAACCGTCGCCCATATTGACACCTCCTCTGCCCCAGTCGTTACATTAGTGTATGCACGAATGTCATGAAACGATTAGGCTATCGTCCAAAAGAAAAGAACCGCCTGAAAAAATGACGGTTCTTTTCTCATTTTCTAAGGTTTTAGTACAGATAAGCTGCACCAACGATGATTAATAAAATGAACAACACGACCAATAAAGCAAAACCGCTTGAGTATCCTCCGCTCATGTTATTGACCTCCTTTTCTTGATCAATATATTTGTATGAGCGGAAAGAAAATTTGACTAGACGGATGCCCCTCTGTTGAAAATCTTTTTACAGCATGCCAGAATATGATATGATACAATTCAAAGGAAAGTTTAAACTGTAATGATTAGGAGTGTTTGCATTTATGAAGAAGATTGCAATTGCGGCGATTACAGCGACAAGCGTACTGGCTCTCAGCGCATGCAGCGGGGGAGATTCTGAGGTTGTTGCAGAAACAAAAGCTGGAAATATTACAAAAGAAGACCTTTATCAAACATTAAAAGACAATGCCGGAGCGGATGCACTGAACATGCTTGTTCAGCAAAAAGTACTCGACGATAAATACGATGTCTCCGACAAAGAAATCGACAAAAAGCTGAACGAGTACAAAAAATCGATGGGTGACCAGCTCAACCAGCTCATTGACCAAAAAGGCGAAGACTTCGTCAAAGAACAGATCAAATACGAACTTCTGATGCAAAAAGCCGCAAAGGATAACATAAAAGTAACTGATGATGACGTAAAAGAATATTATGACGGCCTGAAAGGCAAAATCCACTTAAGCCACATTCTTGTGAAGGAAAAGAAAACGGCTGAAGAAGTTGAGAAAAAGCTGAAAAAAGGCGAAAAATTCGAAGACCTTGCAAAAGAGTATTCAACTGACGGAACAGCCGAAAAAGGCGGCGACCTCGGCTGGGTCGGCAAAGACGATAACATGGACAAGGATTTCGTCAAAGCGGCGTTTGCTTTGAAAACCGGCGAAGTCAGCGGACCTGTGAAATCGCAATTCGGCTATCACATCATTAAAAAAGACGAAGAGCGCGGCAAATATGAAGACATGAAAAAAGAGCTCAAAAAAGAGGTCCAAGAACAAAAGCAAAACGATCAAACTGAACTGCAATCTGTCATCGACAAACTTGTCAAAGATGCTGATTTAAAAGTAAAAGACAAAGAGTTGAAAAAACAAGTCGACCAGCGCCAAGCTCAGCCAAGCAGCAGCAGCTGACGTCAAAAAAGCTGTCCTCCCCTCGCGGGGCCGGACAGCTTTTTTTTATGCGATGGAATGGCTGTCAGCCGATTTTTCATGCTGTTCTTGATCTTCATCCAATGAACGATTCATGCGCTTTGCTTTTTCTTTTTCCATCCGTTCGATATAAATGCGGCCTTCTTTTTCGATAAAAGCCTGATCGATCTTTTCCTCTTCCTTTGCCGTCGTCATCAGCTTATAGGCGCTGAAAATAATGCCGACGATGCAAAGGTACACCCACCACGGAAACAGCAGCACGGCTTTTCCCCCTTTTTGAATAAACTGTATATCAGACATTATGCAAAAGGGAGACAAGTTATGACGCTTATTTGTGAAAAACGGGCTTGTAAAAGGAACGGTTATCCAATGCAAAGACGCGTTCGGTATATTCTCCCGGCTTGACCCGTTCGAGCGCTCTGTCCATCATATTGATCTTCGCGTCAAGGTTGTCGATATAGTGAAGAATTTCCGCTTCCTTGACCATCGGCGGCTTCGGGCTGCCCCATTCGGGTTTACCGTGATGACTTAAAATCAAATGCTGAAGAATCAACACTTCTTCTGAATCAATTTGAAGCTCTTCGGCGGCTTTTGCAATTTCTGTCACCATAATCGAAATGTGTCCCAGCAGGTTCCCTTCGACAGTATATGTCGTGGACACCGGGCCGGATAGTTCTTTTACTTTTCCAAGGTCATGCAGAATAACGCCTGCGTACAAAAGGTCGCGATCGAGCGACGGATACAGGTCTGCGACCGATTTGGCCAGGTTCAGCATGGAGACAACATGATATGCGAGACCTGACACGAACTCGTGGTGATTTTTCGTCGCAGCCGGATAATCAATGAATTCCTTGCCGTATTTTTTGACGAGGTGCCTCGTGATTCGCTGAATACTCGGGTTTTTCATTTCAAAAATATATTGAGTGACCGCATCCATCATTTCGTTTTTGGGAATCGGTGCAGTCTCAAGAAAGTCATCGATTTTGACATTTTCATTCTCGCCCGCAGGTCTGATGTTTCGCAGCTTCAGCTGGTTCCGCCCGCGGTAATGATGAATGTCGCCGACCACTTTCACGATCGTCTGCGGGCCGTAGGTCACTTCGTCCTGCTGCTTGGCGTCCCACAGCTTTGCTTCTATATCTCCGGACTGATCCTGCAGCATCAGCGTTAAAAACGGTTTCCCGTTGCTTGCGATTCCTTTCGTTGACGATTTAATGAGCAAATACAAATCCACCTGCTCGCCAACTTCGTGCAGCATGATACCTTTTGCCATGATAAAGCTCCCTCCGTTTTCCTACATAAAATCATTATAGCACACACTTTTATTTGTTAGTTATACCCTTTACTTCCACATTTTCCATACCGGAAGGAAGCAGAATCACATCTTCGTCGTGAAAAGCTTCTTTTACATGTTCATGACACGTAAAATACAAGATTTGCTGATCTTCGCCTGAAAGCTTTTTTAAAATGTTCAGCACTTGTTTAAACCTCTCGTGGTCGAAGTGGACAAAGCTGTCATCCAGCTGGAACGGCAATTTGACTTCCTTCTGATGGGAGAGGGCCAGAGCGAATCGGATCGCTAAATAGAGCTGTTCACAAGTCGCCTGAGACAGTTCGTGGGCGTAAAAAACGGCCCCGTCTTTTCGCATAACCATCATGGAATCATCTGTTTCAGAAAAATAAATTTTTTCGTATTGTCCGGCAGTCAATGGGTTCAGTAATGTTTCAGCTATCTGTAATAACTTCGGAAGCCGAACCTTCTTATGTTCATCTATCTTGTTTTTGACCGCCTGCCGGATCAGCTTGACGGCGGCCCACTTTTTGGCCAGTTCGGCGACCCGCTCTTTTTGCATCCCGGTCTGATAGGCGAGCTCGGATACCGCTCCTGACTCCTCAAGTCTGACGAGCTCTGCATGGAAATTAGCCGCCTTTTGCCTTTCTTCTGCCAGCTGTTTTTCTGTGCGGGCTCTTTTTTCCTTTGCCTCGGCCAGCTTTCCTTTCAGTTCTGCAAGAGAGTGGCCTGATGCGAGCAAGACGGCCTTCTCGTCCTGCCTGCCGAGTTCTCTTTTGAGCTGCCCGAGCCTTGCCGTTAATTCTTTTTTGGCTTGGTCGCGCTTCGCCAGTCTGATAAACATCTCACGGCCGTCCGCCCGTGCTTTTTGAAAGAGTTCGGCAATTTGAGATTGAAAGTATTCCGTCTCTTTTGTCAGCTCTTTGATTTGTTCGGCTGTATGCTTTAAAGACACGTCTGCTTCCTGTTTTTGTCGAAGTTTTTCTTTTTGGGACTCAAGCGCGCTTTTCAGCTGAAACACCTGCTCTTGGGCGCTTCCGCCCGTGAGGCTGAGGGATGAGACAAGCTTTCTCAAGCCCGCTTCAAAGGATGCTTTTTTGGCCTGAAGACGGCTCAGTTCCTTCTCGATATCCCGCTTTTTCAAAATTTCCTCTCGGAGTTCCTTGATCAAAGCGTACGCATCAGCTAAAAATGACGGGTCGATTGACAGGTTCAGCTCTTTCAAATAGCGTTCGGTCTTCTCCTGATACGGACGGATATCCTTTTCCCACTCTTCGAACTTCTGAATCGCTCTTTCATATTCCGTTTCTTTCTGTCTGAGCTCAGCTTGTTTTGCGATGAGGAGCTGCCGGGTTTGGTCGTCCTTCCACAGCTCTTCCCTTAAAGCGTTGTCACTCACTCCGCTTTTTGAACCACTGCGATCAATGTCGTCCAGCTGCTTTTGGATAAAAGCCGCTGCCGCGGAAGACTCAGGCTTTTTTAAAACAAAAGCGGCTAATATGAGCAAGATCGGCACGAACAAAGCGCCCGGAAACCACTCCTTGAAAAAGAGCGCCGCACAAGCTGCCGCAAAAGCAGCACAAAGCGCTACCGCAAAAGCGGTCTTTCTTCTTTTCATCCGAACTTTTTGTTCTTGCTTCAGATAAGACAGCTGAAGGATCAGCTCTTCCCGCCTTCCGGCATGAACGCCGGCGGACGCAAGGCGGCTAAGGGTTTCTTCCTTTTGCTTGCGGACATCATCCGGCATCACTTCATTGTTGAGAGCGGCATGAGCCTGTTCAGCTTCCTCCAAATCAGCCCTCGCCTGCTCAAACCGCTCGTCGAGCGACCGCTTCAGTTCACGAAGCTCGATGTATGCCTGAACGGTTTCCTGCAGCTTCCACTCGTATTCATACGTGGTGTCTGCATTGAGAATATCGTATTCCTCGATTTGCAGGCGCTCAAGCCCCGCTTGAACCCGTCCGTTTATCTGGTGAAGCTGTTCAGTCAAAGACGCGATTTTTTCGGTATACGACTGGTAAAACGGATATGCTGTTAAAAGCTCTTCAGCTTCGGCTTCGTGCTCGATGAAGTCTTCAGCCGTTGCAAAAGCGGCGGCGCGCTGTTCCAAATCGCGCTTTTTTTCTTCCAGCGCCTTCAGCTGAGCCGCTTTTGGATGCAGGTGGGATTCGAGCTTTTCGAGCTCGAAAAGTCCCCCTTCGGGGAAACGGCTTTCTCCTGAGCCGCCGAAAGATGCGAGCTGCTCTTCCAGCTGGCGCTTTTCCGCGGCCGCCGGCAGAATCTCAATCGCCTGCTCGATTTGTGAGACGAGGTGTTCAAGATCTTTCAGCAGTTGTCCGCTTTCCTTTATCGACGCCTCAGCGCCTTTTTTTTCGTCTAACAGACGGTGGTAGTCGCCTTCCCGCGCTTTCGCCTTTTTCAAATCTTCGGAAAGCCTTTTTAACCGATCGAGCTCCTGATTCAGCTCAGGCTTCCGTCCGTTCGGTTTAAACAGCTCCTCCTGTTTTTTCACGAGGCCGGCATCCATCTTGGAAATCGCATCAGAGCCGAACAGACTCGAAAACAGCAGAAAACGGCCGATTTTGTCGCGGTTGAATTTATGAATTTCCTGAAGGCCGAATACGTCAAATGAGTAGATCGCTTTATACAGCTGCCTGTCGACGCCTGACAGCAGCTCATTTAAAAAACCTTCGGGCTTTGTGCTGCCGTCTTCCAGATAAACGGCGACCCGCTCAGGCTTTCCGGCTGTCCGTTCGATTCGGATCTGACCCAAATCAGGGTGCCCGATCTCAAGCATCCCCCCGTAAATGACGCCTGTTTTCGGCTCGTACCGTTTCGTCTTCGGAAAACCGAACAGCACGCTTTCAATAAACGACATGAGCGTCGTTTTCCCGGCTTCATTGAGCCCATAGATCAAATGCAGATTTGAAGGAGACAGGCGAAATGTCTGATTGGCAAATTTACCGTATCCGTATATATGTATCGCATGTATATTCACCCTGCATCCTCCCTTATCTTTTCAATGTCTTCAGTTCATGAAGCAGCAGTTTTTCCGCCTGTGCGCGAATGTCCCGGAAGTCTTCCTCATTAAAACGCTCTCCGTTCCTTCTAAAGACCGGATGCCGCTCCAAATCGTCAAGAATCAGGCTGAAATCTTGAAATTCATGCATTTCTTGCAAAAGCTCCTGGAAAAAAGCGTCCCGTTCGATTCCCGACAAGGCGGCATCGGTTTGATCTTCGATTGCGGTAAGCCAGATGAACGCGTCTTCCTCCCGCTCTTCTTCATGGAAAATGTCAAGGATCTCGTCCGCAATACCGGCCTGTCCTTCCGCCAAATAAGAGGGTGTTTCTCCTGTCAATACCATCTTGACGCATGCGGGCTTGCCTCTGTTTCTGAAAGATTGAAAGGCATCCTGCATGAGGCTGATCAGCTCTGTCATCTGCTTTGTCCCGGAGATATCGATGCAGGCCGTTTCCCACAGGACATCCGATACGGCTTTAAATTCGAAGGTCAGTTCTCCGCTGCAAACATTGACGAGATAGCAGCCTTTCTCTCCCGTTTCCTTCATGTGCCGGGATTGCGTGTTTCCCGGATAAATCACCGCCGGATCGGCGGCTGAAATGACCTGTCTTTTATGTATATGGCCAAGCGCCCAGTAATCCATCTGACCGTTTTTCAAATCTTGAAGGGAAAAAGGACAGTACGGGTCATGGCCGCTTTCCCCGGAAAGCGTCCCATGAATCATCCCGATATGCAGGGGCGCGTCTGTCGTTTTTTTGATTTCAGCTGCCTTATTGGCAAAAACAGAGCGCTCGGGATAGCTGTAGCCGTAGATGCTTGCGGCAAGCCGGCCGTCTTTGTAAAACGATTTTTCTTCAATGTCTTCCGCTGAAAAGATGTGGACGTTGTCAGGCCATTCAATTGGGGTCCAATCGCCGCCCAGATGATCGTGATTGCCAAAAATCACATAGACTTGAATGTTGTTCTCTTTAAGCTTTAAAAATTGCTTTCTCAAAAACATCTGTGCTTTTAAACTGCGGTTTGCTTCGTCGAAAAGGTCGCCGGCAAGCAAAATGAAGTCGGCCTGTTCATCAATCGCAAGCTTAAACACATTTTCAGCGCTTTTAAATGTGCTGTTTTTGATCCGCCGGTAAACCTCTTCAGGTAGCCGGCTGATGCCGTGAAACGGACTGTCCAGGTGCAGATCGGCCGCATGAATGAAAGTGATGTTTGTCAATCTTCTGCTCCTTTTCATAAATCATTCTGCTCCCATTCTATCACGGGTTGAAAGCGAATGCACGTTCTACTCTTTGCATGAAAAAAGCAGCTTTTCTTTCAAGCTGCTTTTCTCTTTCATTATCGATCTTTTGACAGACGAAGCGCCTGTTTGATATTTTTCAATCCGCCGCCGCTCGTGTACATGAGCACGCCGCCTTTATATACCCTCGCCCCGATGACGGCGAGAATCACAATGGTGAGAGCGGTGATGCCGATGCCGAGAGCCGCTTCCCAAAACGGAATATCAAGCACGCCGACTCTGAGGAACATGATCATCGGCGCAAAGAACGGAATGAATGAAGTGACAGTAATAAACGTCGAATCCGGAGCATTCAGTCCGAACATGGCAATCATGAATCCGGCAACGACCAACAAGATCATCGGCGAAATCATCTGCTGAACATCTTCAATCCGGCTGACGACGCTTCCGAGAAATGCTGCAAGAGTTGCGTAGAGGAAGTAGCCGAGCATCAAGAAAATGACCGCGTACACAAGTGTTGCGGTAGGTACGCCGGAAACATCAAAAAATCCTTTAATCAGCTCAGCCGCATCTCCTCCGCTTTCCTGGCTGGACTGAAGCGACAGATAGCCGGCAAGAAGGAGCGCGGCGAGCTGTGTCAGGCCTAACAGGGCAACGCCGAACAGTTTGGCGAACATTTGCTGGACAGGGGGCACACTGGAAATTAAAATTTCCATTACGCGGGAAGACTTTTCCGTCGCAACTTCTGTCGCAATCATTGAAGCGTACATCAAAACGGAAAAATAAATGACAAACAGCACAACATACACAAGCCCTGTCGCCTTTTGAAGCTCTTCCTCGGTTTTCGCGCCTTCTTTCAAGGCAACACTGTTAACTTTTACCGGTGTAAACAGTTCACTCAGCTTTTCCTGAGGTACGTTCAATTCAGCCGTTCCAACGGCGATTTTTGCTTGTGAGAGCGCCTGTTCAATCGTGGAGACAGCTGTGGAATCAGCGATATCGAGCGCTTTATACGTTCCTTTCAGCACGCCTTTTTTATCTCTGTCCAGGATTAAAATGCCTTCGAGCTTTTCGTCTCTGACGTCTTTTTCAAGCTCTTTTTCCGGCTTATCCGCTTTTTCGACCTCCAGCGCTTCATCAGTGTCGAGTGCTTCCACCTGCTGGGCAAACGTGTCGTACAGCTGATTTGAGCGGTCAATGACGGCGATTTTATCACCCTCTCCGCCGTCATCAAACATGGAAATAATCGATCCCATATTTGTGACGAGCACGACAAGCGCGAGCGTGATGGCCGTTGAAATGATGAATGACTTCGTTTTCAGCTTGCTGAGATATGTATGAAAAAGAACAATCCAAAACTTATTCATAACGGGCACCTACCTTTTCGACGAAAATATCATGCAAAGAAGGCTCTTCAAGTTCAAACTTTCTGATAAACCCGCGTCCTTGAAGCATTGTAAACAGCTCTTGAGAGACTTCTTCATTCTCGACCTGCAGGCGGACTCCTTCGGAATGATCCCGCCATTTGACGATGCCGGCTGTCTCTTTCAAGAAGCTCAAGTCGCCGTCTGCGTGAATCGTGACATTCTTTCTGCCAAAAGAACGTTTGATTTCTTTTAATTTTCCTTGAACGACAGGCGTCCCGCGCTGCAAAATGCAGACGTGTTCGCACAGCTCTTCGACATGCTCCATCCTGTGACTTGAAAATACAATCGAGGTGCCGTCGTCTTTTAAAGAAATGACCGCGTCTTTTAAAAGCTCGACATTCACCGGATCGAGCCCGCTGAACGGCTCGTCAAGAATCAAAAGCTCCGGCTTGTGCAGCACAGCCGTGATGAACTGAATTTTTTGCTGGTTCCCTTTGGAGAGCTCCTCAACTTTTTTATCGGCGTATTCCGTAATATGGAACCGTTCGAGCCACTTCTCCATTTCCTTGAGCGCAGTTTGTTTTGTCATGCCTTTCAGGCGGCCGAGGTACACGAGCTGATCTTTCACCTTCAGCTTCGGGTACAGTCCGCGCTCTTCAGGCAAATAACCGATGCTGTTTGTGACACCGTAGTTAATCGGCTGTCCTTTCCATGTGACAGTACCCTCTGTCGCATTCAAAAGGCCGAGTATCATTCGAAATGTCGTCGTTTTCCCTGCTCCGTTGGCGCCGAGAAGACCGAACATTTGCTTGTCTGGAATCTCCAGCGTCAGATCATTTACAGCTGTAAATGAACCGAACCTTTTCGTGACATGATCGATTTTGAGCATTATAACTCCTCCTTCCAATTTACAATCATACGTTAGTCATACCATTTTAAAAAGGATTTTTTTGATTTTTATATAATTTTAAACAAATAGATCATATTTTGAGAAAGGGGAAGAGAAATGGAAAATTATTATGTAACCGTTTTCGACACTAGTGGAGAAACGCTTTTGAATGAGCGATTTGAAGCGGCCGATGATAAAGAAGCGAAAGAGAAAGGAAGAGGAATGCTGAAGGAAAAGCAATTTTTGGAGCATACACACCGGGTAGTACATTCGTCCGGTAAAATCATTGTTTTTCGCAGCTGACTAAAATACGGGGTAAGGCGGCCTTCTGGGAAAGCTCTCTGGCTGCTGCCGCCTGCCCTTTGATCCGCAAAACACTAGCGGATCATCAAAACAATGAGCAGTCCCATGTTGATGAAACCGAGTAAAAACGATACGTAAGCGACGCCTTTATTTTTTTGCAGAAAATAAAGGCCATTGACCGCCAGCACACAGACGATGACAGCATCAAACATTCGAAACAAAAGATCCTGCAAGCGGTAGGCCGGAGCGAAAAAACAAATCACAGAGACGATCAGGATGAAAAGGCAAGAAACTGTAATATACATCGTCCATTCTTTCGCTGCGTCAGCCCGCTCATTCTGAGATGAAATCATGTCCTTAAACTCGGGCCTCCTTGTCAGTCGTGATCATTTTGTCCGCATACAAGGAAGGGGCTTTCCCCGCATCTGCCAAAAAGCTTGAAGACGTTAACACCACAGCCAGCGACACCACGACGAACAACAGTTTAGCTTTCATACAACGCATCTCCCCTTTTGATTTTTCGTCTTGCCTGAGCGCACTTTTCGTAGTAAAAAATGGAATCTTCAAGCCGCTCAATTTGATTATAATACTGGGCTGCGTCTAAAGCCAGCTCTTCAACAGCTGCATATAAATGGTTTGACTCCAAATAATCAAATCCGTTTTCCACGGCTTTCCGATCTCCGCCGTCCAAATACAGCCCGTACAGGATGTTAAGCTTTGCCGCGTGTTCTTCATCCCCGAGCGATGCCGCGCTTCGGATGCCTTTTTCATAACAGGCGGCAGCTCCGAAATGGTTTCCCTGCTTTAGACGAACGTACATCAAGTTGTACAGCACTTTTGGAATATATGATGAACTTTCCTGTTCAAAAATGGAAAGAGCGCTCTCCATATGATCTGAGGCTTCCCGGTACGATTCTTGATGGAAATAGCAATTTCCCAAATTAAAATGAGCGGCTGCCGTCAAATGGCTGTTTTTGATTTTCCTGGCGTCTTCAAGCGCATTGGCCAGGCTTTTCAGCGCGGGTCCGTATGTCATTGATTCAACCCAATTGCCGGCAATGATAAAATCGCAGAAAATCTTTTTTTCTTTTAGCGTTTCATACCGGTTAAAAATGTCGGAAGCGAGCGTCGCATAGTTGATTGATAGGTATCTCTGGTTGATATAATAGTAGATTTCCGCAAGCTTATAATAAAATTCCGCTTTTTCAACCTCGTCTTCCAATGCGCTGACTTTTTGTTCAGCCGTTTTATAGCAGCCGATTGCCTTGACGAACCGTTTTTGTTTGAATTCATACATCCCTTTAAAAAACCAATAATAGTAGTTTAATAAACCTGTCATTTGGTCTTCTCTTTCTTCTAAGTCGCGGAGGTTTTTTTCGATATTTTCAGTCTTTTCCGGTTTCAAATAGCTGAGCATCAGCTTATGCCTGAATTCAAGCAGCGAATAGTAGAGCAGGACGTCCTGATTTTCTTCCATGTCTTGAAAATCATTTAAAATTTCCGCTTTCAATGATTCACTGGCGGCGACCTGATTTTTCCGAATGGCGTTGTACCAATCATTCAGCTTTCTAGCAACGTATTCAGATGGAATCTTTTGTTTCAATTTCCCCGCCTCCCGAGAGCTCGTACAGACCTGTGTCTTATGAATCATTTTATAGAAACTTAAATTTTTTTACAATTGCTTCTGCAAGACAATTTCCTGCCGGGCCGCTCTTGTTATACTTGCTGACGGTTAAATTGCGGCTGGCGCTTTTCTAAAAATGCGCGGATCCCTTCCTGATGGTCGCTTGTCAGCCGCATTTTCATCTGGGCCGTTTTCTCGAGTTCGAGCGTTTTTTGCAGCCGCCCGCCATTCAGCGCCTGGTAGATCTTTTTCGTTTCAATCATCGCTGCCAGCGGAGCATGCAGAAGCTTTTCAAGGTAGATGCGTGCAAAACGGCCGGAGTCTCCGCTGAATACGGCGTCTGCGATCCGAAGCTCGTGCGCTTCGGCCCCCGTCAATTTTTTCCCGCTCCAAATCAATTCTTTGGCCGCAGCTTCACCGACTCTCCGCTCTAAAACGAAGTGTCCGCCTCCATCGGGAACAAGCCCGATGCCGATAAAATTCATCGCCAGCTTCGCCTCTTTTTCGACCAGTACATGGTCGCAGCTGAGCGCGAGGCTCAATCCCAGACCTGCGGCCGCACCGTGGACAGCCGCTACAGTTATTTTCGGCATGCTGTAAAGCTTCACCGCAATTTCAGAAATCGTGTCAATGACGCGGGCGGAGCTGTCTTGATCTCCGGAAGAGAGCATCATCTTAATGTCTCCGCCTGCAGAAAATTCTTTGTCGCTGCCTCTCACGAGGAGGAGCAGCGATTCGCTTTCCTCTGCAATACTCAAAGCTTCATTCAGCTCTTCAAGCATTTTTTCATTCAGGGCATTGTACGCCTCAGAGCGATTCAGCACAATTTCAAATATCCCGTTTTCGTCTTTCCATTTGATATACTCCATCTTGCACCTCCGTGAATACGTTTACAATTGATACTATTTAAACTATTCCACCTTTGTCCTCCAAAACCTTTTTTTGTTGCCGATTCCGGCTTGATTCCGCAATAAAAAAGCTGCCGGTAATCCCGGCAGCAGCTTCTATTCTTGTGGAGAACCGCTTTTTGCATGCTTCTGAAAAAGCTCAGACAAGTAGCGGATTTTTTCGTTTGTATAGTGTTCAAATCTGTCATTGTACGTTTTCGGGTCTTTCGGATTGGAGAAGTGCGTGATTTTTCCCGTTCCCGGATCGACAAATTTGCTCGCAGCTCCGCAGCCGATCCCGATAATCGTCTGTTTTTCCTCCATGATCATAATGTTATAGATGCTTTCCTGGCCGGGAAGGGAATAGCCTATATTCTCCAGGTTGCCGAGAATGTTTTTCTGCCTGTACAAATAGTAGGGATGGTAGCCGTGCTGTTTCGTCCACGAGACAGCGTCATCCATCATCGCGACAATCTCCTCGCGGTCAGCCACCTTATACTTATGCTTGTTCTTCGTCATTTCAGACGCGCGCTTAAATGACAGCGTATGAACGGTCAACGATTCAGGCATTAATTTTTCGGTTTCGGAAAGAGAATTTCTGAATTCTTTTGCCCCTTCGCCCGGAAGGCCGATGATCAAATCCATATTGATGTTCGACATGCCGGCATTTCGCGACAGATGATACTTTTCGATCGTTTCTTCCACGGTATGGTGGCGTCCGATCGCTTTCAGCGTTTCATTTTCGTAAGACTGCGGGTTAATGCTGATTCGGTCGATGTTCCATTTTTTTAAGACCGCGAGCTTTTCCTCTGTGATCGTATCAGGCCGTCCAGCCTCAACTGTGACCTCGCGGATATTTTTCACATCGGGAAATGAACGGTACATTTCTTCATACAATAGATCCATTTCTTCAGCGGTAATGCTTGTCGGCGTTCCGCCGCCGAAATACACGGTCGTGATGCTGACATCGTTCTCCTTGAGCCATTCACCGATTTTTTGCATTTCATAGTGAAGCCCCCACAAAAATGAGCCGACCCGTCCGGCTTGTCCTCTGATCGCGTACGCCGGAAACGTGCAGTAGGCACACTTCGTCGGGCAGAACGGGATGCCGATGTAAATGCTGACCTCTTGACCCAGCTCATACAAATCAGGTACAGCTTTCAGCTGACGGTCAATGATGTTTTGCATCAGTTCGATCTTTTCGTCCTGAATTAAATAATCCCGCTTCAGTTCGGCATGGGCCTCTTCCTTTGGCTTGCCGCTCTCCAGCTTTTTGTGAAGCAGCTTTGTCGGGCGGACACCGGTGAGAATCCCCCATTTCTGAATGATCCCGGTATGCTCCTGAAGCATGCTCAAAAAAACGTAGGAAACGGTGTTCTTCACCTGTTTAAACGCTTCCTTTTCCGTCAGTTTGAGGTCAATGTTTTTCGCATATTCTGCAGTAATGTCCGTATCTTTTATCGCACCCGAAGCCTTAACACCGTTCTCTTCCCGTTCATAGCCGAGAACGATCGCAAGGTCTGCCGGCGCTTCTTCGCCAAGAACGACTTCGCTTTCCTCAAAGAATAAGTTGGCTATATGCTCAAGCGGTCTCTGGAACCTTTCGTCTTGGAGCCCTTCTATATAAATGCGCAATGTCATCACCTTTTTCGTTTCAAAACTTTCTTTAGTGTACAAAAATAAATGGGCAAAATCAATCCGGGAAACAAACATTCCTTTAAGGCAGCGATGAATGAATCATCCCCGCATTCAAGTTGAAAGCGGGGACCCTATAGGAATCAGACTTTTTTAATATGGAATTTTTTAAGAAACCCTTTGCTTTGCTGCATTCTGAAGTATTCTTTAATCATATAAGCGACGCCCTGTTCATCATTGGAGCGCGTCACCCAATCCGCTTTTTGCTTGACCTCCTGAGGAGCATTGCCCATTGCGACTCCGAGCCCGGCAAGCTCGATCATCGGAAGGTCGTCGATATCATGGCCGATCGCAACGACATCTTCCATTTTTAAACCGAGGTCGGCGGCGAGCATCGTCAAGCCCGATTCTTTCGAAATCCCTTTATGGACAATCAGCATTTTTTCCCCCGCTTCAATAATGTCGACGAGAGGAAACGCATTTGTGATCGTCTGCCTGATTTCTTCGGACTGTCCTGTTGAGCAATAAACCTCGATCACCGGTGCGCTGACCGGTTCATCCATCAGCATGTCGCTCAGCGAATCGACAAACTGGACGGGATAAAAAATCGGGTCAGACGGGTGAATCATCGTTTTCCCCAGCAGGTTTGAATTCGTTTTTTTCCGGTTTCCAATCGAATATTTTTCATGGAGGATTCTGATATTGCAATCATAGCTTTCCAGTATTTGAACAAGGTTAAATGTTTGTTCTTCGGAAATCCTTTTTTCTAATAAAGGTTCATCGATTTTGTCCGCTATAATCGCTCCGCTGTGTGTAATCAGCTTCGTATCCAGCTTTAAAGATTTGGCGATTTTTTGAGCGGAGCGGAAATGTCTGTTCGTCACAAGCGTAACATATACACCTTTCTTTTTTGCATATTCGATCGCTTCCTTCGTTGCGGGATGAAGCCGTCCGTTTGTCCGAAGCAGCGTTCCGTCTATATTCAGCGCAAGCATTTGTTTTGACACCAGGAGGTCCCCCTTCTTTGATGACTGAATCTGTTATAGAGGATATGTCCCGGTCCCTTTTTTTAGAACAGCCCTCTTGATGTACATACTAAAAAAAGCCTGTTTTCACAGACTTTTCACTTCGCATCGTGTGGATACGATCATGATTCTCCCTCATATTCAAAACAGTGAATTCAACGCCCCTTTCGTTCAATTCACCTTATATTGACAACCCCTTTATTTGACCAGCAGACGTGCTTTCAGTCTGTCAATTTCCTCTGTACCCCTTATCATTTTGCCGCCAGTCCGTTTTTCATGATCGTATCCCGGCAAAAAAATGAAAGCACTTACATTTAGTATTATCGCAACTATTTCACGAATTGACAAGTCTTTTTTTAAATCTTTATGAACGTTATTTATTCACTTAGTGAAAAAATCCCCTCTTGTCTTGACAAGGGGGGATTTTTTATCAGCTCTCTGGATTTCCGTAAAGCTCTTCCAAAGGCTTCATGATGATTTTGTTTAATTCAGCAATCAGCATGCTCATCCGCTGTTCCGCTTCCATCAGCTGCGAGATTTTCTCATGCTGCTGGACGAGCGCCACGGATTTTTGTGCTTGTTCGACCTCTTCCTGAGTGATGTCTTCGCCGTTCATCTGTTTTTGCTGAAGGTTCAATTGAATATCGCGAAAGTTATCAAACATCTTTTTAGCAGATGGGTCGCCATTCACCTCATCATAAAGATTTTTCAATCGGGAATATTCTTCGCTTTGACGCAAGGCTTGTTCCAACTCATAAGCCGAGTCATGTAAATTGACCGTCATCCTGATCCGCTCCTTTCCTGCCTGGATTCTTCTTATGGAATCGGCACCACTCCACTATAACAAACTATGGAGTGTTTTTCACAGTTATACGATAATTCCGTTTGAACAGGCTGTCTTCAGCCTCAGATCAAAATCACAAAGATGGCTTGCACGGCTCCGATGATTCCACCAAGCAGACCGCCTAAATACGTGATCATTTTGAACTCCCGCTTGGAAATGGACAACACCATTTCTTCAAGACGTTCAACGGGGAAGTTGTCCACCTGTTCCTTGACGATTTGCTCGAGCTCCAGCTGCTTGAGCACTTGATCCAGGCGGCGGCCCGCCTCTTCGAGAAGGCGGTCGGCCATCTGCGGCAGGCGCAAAGCGATGTCCCGCTCAAAACTGGAAATAGAGGAGCCTATCGTCTTTTCGAAAAACGGCTGAAGCGAGAATCGTTTCAAAAACTTTTCCTTCAAATCGAAAATGAGAGGTTTGAGGTTCCATTTGTCATCCGCTTCTTTGAACGTATATTCTTTCAGCTTGTCCCATTCGTTTTCAAACAGATCTGTTAAGAGCCGCGCGGTCTCGCCGTTCTTTAAAAACTTCACAATCTCCGGCTGAACGCGATCAACCAGACTGCTGTTGCCTAAAAACATCTGCACCATGCTGCCGAGCATGCCCCGTTCTTTCAAAAAATCGTCAATCATATGTCCGAGGCGTTCCTTTCCTTCATCACTTTCAAAGTAGCTGACAGCCCGGCTTAAAATATAGCCTGACACCATTGGAATTTTCTCTTTCAGCTTTTCTTGGGCCTCAAGAGGGATAAGCTCTTTCAGCGGTTCATTTTCATACGCCTCTAAAAATGCGGACAGCTTCTCATCGGCCCATCTGGATACCGCTTGATCCGCTTTTTGGGCGGGATTTGAAATTCCGATGCTTTCCAATGCTTCTTCAACGGTGGCCGTTGATTGCGAGAGGTGCGCCAAGAGCCGCTCTCCAACCTGCACTGCCTGGCTTTTGACCGCATCGGATGCAAGCCTTGTTTTGATCCCTTCTGTTGTCAGCAGATGGCCTGTGACCATCTGTCCCATCTGTCTCGCCAATTCATCGCGCCTTTTCGGAATTAATCCGGGTGTAAAAGGAACCCGCTTTCCAAATATGTAGATCGCTTTATATGGGCGAAAAAGCATTTTAATCGCAAAATGATTCGTTACAGCGCCGATAAGTGCACCGACTGCAATCATAACGGCAAAAACCCCAAATACATACATGTTCTTTTCAACTGCCTTCCTTTTTACCTGACATCATAGCTGCACAGCGTGGGCCTTGACGATCGGCCCTCACCGTCTTGCCTAACGTTATTATAGTAGCTGAATAAAAGACGGGCAAATAACGGAATGGAGCAAGCCGCTTCAAAATACAATGGGTCAGATGGCAATTGTATGAAGGGCGCTCTAAAATTTTTAATCATTTCCAATTTACAAAAGCCTATTTCTGCAATCTCAAGCGTATCATGAAACAGAAGTCTATATATTAAAGTTTGCCCGAAGTTTGACAGTCTCAGCCTGTTAAGCCTTGTTTTTCATGAAGGAGGTATAATCATGATGACGCTTGGATTTATGTCGCTGTCGCACGAACATGAAAAAGCCTATGCCGAAGAACTGGCCAAAGCGGCTTCGGACTACGGAATCCGGTTTATCCGGTTCACACCCCTGGATATTTCCCCCGGTTCCCTGCTTGTGAAAGGACTCTCCTTTCACCCGAAGTCAGGACAGTGGAATGAAATTGAACGAGAAATCCCGGAATTGATTTATGACCGCTGCTTTTACGGCAGAGATCAGCAATCGAAAAAAGCAAAACCGATTGTCGAATGGCTCAAAAAGTATCCTAAAACGACATTTTTAGGACTTGGACTTCCTGACAAATGGACGGTTTACAAAGCTTTGAAAGCCGATCCCGTCATCAAGTCCTACCTTCCTGCAACAACGATTGCAGAAAATGCCCAGGATATCCTGCGCAAGCTTGCAAAAGAAAAATCGTGCATCTTGAAGCCTGCATCCGGAACAGGAGGCCGCGGCATCATTCACCTCGAGCTTACGGGAAAAACGGTGAAGGCCGCCTACCAAACCGGAAAACACAAACAGTTGAAGTCATTTTCGAAACAGGCCTCATTTGAAACGTGGTGCCAAAAAGTTCTTCAGCACCGCTATCTGCTGCAATCGTTCCTCGATATTCAAGACAAAGACGGTTTTCCGTGTGATATCAGACTGCTGCTTCAGAAAAACGGCTATGGCGAATGGGAAACAGCCGGTAAAACGGTAAGGCGGAGCTATCAGCACGGACTGCTTGCAAACCTGGCCGGGGGCTCAGAGGCGGTCAGCTTTGACAGCTGGCTTTTATCCGTGCCGAAAAAGCGCCAGGCCGTCCTTCTCGATGATTTAGAGACAATGGCGCAGGCCGTGCCCCTGGCGCTTGAATCAAATCATGGGCCATTATTCGAGCTCGGCCTCGATATCTGCCTGACGAAAGACGGAAGAGTCTGGCTGCTGGATGTCAATTCAAAGCCCGGAAAGCACGCTTTTATCAAACACTCTCCTGAAAAAAGCGAGCTTTTGTATAAAGGTCCTTTGGAATACTGCTTATTCTTAACGGCTTCAGCCGGCGCGAAAGGGGCTGAGAAAAGATGACCGTTCAACCGCTGACGGTCGGCATCCACCAGACGAGCGAAAACACGATGCTCCTGCCCGCTTCTTTCAAACAGGACGGTTTGTTATTCGCGGCTTTCGGCACGAGTGTTGAACGATGCCATGTCTCATTTGACAGCCATTTGAAGCGCACCGTTTTATTATCTGAAAATCTGTACAAAAACCTGCGGATTCCGTACCGCGGCAAAGCCTCCCTGCTTTTTCGCGACAATACCGTCTACATCGGGCCTTTAATCGGAATTTTCACGGCCGGTTTCACAAAATCGCAGCTGGACCCTGTCAGAGGGAGGTCTTTATTTTTTTCGAAGCTTTTGACGATGGATCTCCCGGCAGGAGGCTACAGCTATCTGTTCGGAGCGCACCAGATTAATTGGGAAGAAGGCACGGTGCAGGCTCTCATTTTCAGGGAAAACGGCTGGGAGGAGGCCACAGTCCCGCTGCCCAATGTTGTATACGACAGACTGCCGAACCGCAAAGCCGAAGAATCCGCCGCCTTGCGGGAAACAAAAATCCGGCTTATGGATGAATACCGCATTCCCTGGTTCAATCCGGGCTTCTTTAATAAATGGGAGATCTATGAATGTCTGCAGCAAGACGAGAGGACAGCGGAATTGCTTCCATTTTCGGCATTGGAGCCCGGTGCCGATAAAATCGAAGACATGATCGACCAATACGGCTTCATTTATGTAAAGCCCGCTGGCGGCAGTTTCGGCAAAGGCATATTCCAGCTTTCAAAACGGGAAGAAAACGGCATTCTTGCCAGACATGCCGAAGGTGTCACATCTTTTTCGTCCGCTGCTGACTGTTTAAATGAATGGCAGAGGCGTCACAAACATACTTCTTATCTTGCCCAGCAGGGCATCGAACGGATCGAAGTGGATCAGCACCCGGCAGATTTCAGAGTTCATACAAACAAAAACGGAAAAGGCCAATGGACCGTCACAGCCATCGCGGCCAAAATCGCTGGAAAGGACGGAATTACAACACACATGTCGAGCGGCGGCGCCGTTAAAACACTTGCAGAAATTTATGATGATCCTCAGGAAAGGCTTCATACTCTGCAAAAGCTGACAAAAGCGGCGGTCCTCCTCAGCCGGGTCCTTGACGAAAAGCTTGACGGTTTCATCGGGGAAATCGGCTTTGACCTAGGATTGGACCGTTCGGAAAAGGTGTGGCTGTTTGAAGCCAACTCCCGGCCCGGCAGGGGAATCTTCTCCCATCCCCGTCTGGCTTCTGTCAGCCGCTTAACGAAGAAAAGAAGCTTCGAATATGCTTCTTATTTAACTGAACAGTCAATCCTTAATCCGGAGGACATGTGGCATGACCTCAAGCCGTGAAGAATCTGCTTCTTCACGGTATTTTTTTGAAAATCTCCATTTGAAAAGAATCTATGATCTTTTCTGTGAATGAGATACAATGATAACAAATCAACGTTTAGTCAGCTCGCTGGATTTTGCCCACCTGAAATCAATGAAGGAGCGTGGCGTTAATGATTTCTCACTTTCAATGGAAGCCGCTGTTTAAAAAAGAAAGGCTTCCCGGTTGGAAAATATCGTTTTATCATAAAGGGATTCATTATGAAGGAATTTATCATAAATCCGGGGAAATCGAGTGGGGCAGCACATATCCCCCGCATGATGACGAACCTTCCCTGAAAAGCGAGATTCATGAATTAATGCTCTTCCATATTTACGAGTAAAGAAAAGGACGTTGTCGTATGCTGGAGAAATTAAAGATGCTTTACGGTGAACGGATGGTTGGATCTGAGGCTGTTTCAAAGCACGATGCATTATGGTTTCAAACCGACGAAGGCGAAACCTTCGGCGTTTTGAAAAGCGCGGTTACCGACCGGGAAAAAGAGCTGCTCCATTGTCTGTTCCGGCCTTTTTCAGAACCGCATCCCGCACAACAGCTGACAAAGCGGGAGAAAGAATGGCATGAATATCTCTTTTGCGATGTCCCCCTTCAAAACCCGGGGAACATTCAGCTGATGCAAGGCCATTTTTTTAAAATGGAGCATGTCCCTGAAGAAAGACAGGCGATCAAAGAAGCGGTCAGCGGCTTTTTTAAAGACCCGCTTGTTGTATGGTACGACCGGCATGAAGCCGTTATCGTCCACGAAAATCCTTCACCGTTTCTCGCAAAAAAAGAGCTGTCCGAGCTTGCGGATGCACTGACAAGCGACTTCATGGCAAACCCTGTGTTTTTCAGCGGCCAGCTTCATCCAGTCAACGGATCGCTTCAAGACAAAATCCGCTTTGAAAAACAAATGTTTCATTATATGCAGGAAGCTGGCGACATCGGAAACGTCGCCACGTTTTGTCAGTGCCTCCCGTCTTTTTTGACGGCAAAACCGGAGCGGGTTAATGCTTCATCATTTTCGGACGCCGTAAGAGAAGCGCTGTCTGATCCCGAGACATCCCTGACCATCAAAACGTATATGAGATGCAACCTGAATGCCTCTCTTACAGCGAAACGTTTGTTTATCCACCGAAACAGCCTGCAGTACAGAATTGATAAATTCATCGAACGGACTGCGATTGACATCAGACAGTTTGAAGAAGCAGCCGCTGTTTATTTGATGCTGCATCTCCTTTAGCGGCTTTAGCAACATGCACGAAATGGATTTGTGCACCATGTCCATTTACACCGCCCCGCCGTTTTTTATAAACTAAGAACAGATAAAGCGCTTACATAAAAGAGGGGGAGAAAAAATGGCGGAACTCGTGCTCGATCGGATCTACAAAGTGTATGACAACAAAGTCGCGGCTGTGGATAATTTTAATCTTCATATCGAGGATAAGGAATTTATCGTCTTTGTCGGACCGTCAGGCTGCGGCAAGTCGACAACGCTCAGAATGATCGCAGGCCTTGAGGAAATTACGGATGGCGAATTCACAATCGACGGCAAACGGATGAATGATGTCGCTCCTAAGGACCGCGACATTGCGATGGTATTCCAAAACTATGCCCTTTATCCGCACATGAACGTCTATGACAATATGGCTTTCGGCTTAAAGCTTAGGAAGTTTCCGAAGGATGAAATCAAACGGCGTGTCCATGAAGCGGCCAAAATTCTGGGCCTTGAACAATATTTGGACAGAAAGCCTAAAGCGCTTTCCGGCGGACAGCGCCAGCGCGTCGCCTTAGGCCGGGCAATCGTGCGGGACGCAAAGGTGTTCCTGATGGATGAGCCGTTATCAAACCTTGACGCCAAATTGCGCGTACAAATGCGCGCTGAAATCACAAAGCTTCATCAGCGCCTGCAGACGACGACCATCTATGTCACCCACGACCAGACTGAAGCGATGACGATGGCTACGCGGCTTGTCGTCATGAAAGACGGAATCATCCAGCAGGTCGGCGCGCCGAAGGAAGTCTATGAAAATCCGGAAAATGTCTTTGTCGGCGGCTTTATCGGGTCTCCTGCAATGAACTTTTTTACCGGCACTCTGAAAGAAGACATGTTTACATTCGACGGTATTTCGATTCGCGTGCCGGAAGGAAAAATGAAAGTTCTGCGCAGCCAGGGTTATGCCGGCAAGGAAATCATCATGGGAATCAGGCCTGAGGATATCCATGATGAACCGGTTTTCATTGATGCGTCAAAAGACTCGAAAATTGATGCGAAAATTGAGGTAGCCGAGCTGATGGGCGCGGAAACGATGCTTTATTCGCAAGCCGGCACTCAGCCGTTCATCGCCAGAGTCGATTCAAGGACCGACGTCCAGGCCGGCGATACAATTCCATTGGCGCTTGACATGAATAAAGCTCACTTCTTTGACAAAGAAACGGAGCTTCGCATCCGCTCTGAAGGATAATCCAGATTCAAACACTTCCATGACCGAAGCATGCTACGACTATGCTTCGGTCGTTTTAATTTCAACGGTTTCTTCATAAGTACAGTCCTGGCAAGTATATAAATGAACGCATTCGGTTTGCGTTTGTTTAAATGAATCGAACTCCATATACGGACTGTAGGGACCGAAAAAATCGGTTGCTCTCCCGGCGTCCGCCATTTCCCCGCCGCACTTCGGACAATGCCTTGTCTGGACGAGAATGCCATTGCATACTGGGCACATCATCTTCTTCATCCTCCTGGCTTTTTTCCTTAGCTTGCCCCAATCCTAACCTTTTCGCCTTTCAACATTTACCAGATTGAAACACGCATTTATTTTATCGAATCCACCATAATACGTAGTACAAACTAACATTGGGCTTTAGCCGAGAAGGCAGCGGTTTTCTTTCGGTGAAAGCCGTCAGCTGGTGCAACTCCAGTCAGCCCAACCATACCATTTTTATAAAGGAGTTTGATGACAAATGGCTAATCAAAATTCTTCAAATCAACTGGTTGTCCCAGGAGCAGCACAAGCGATCGAACAAATGAAATTTGAAATCGCTTCTGAGTTCGGCGTAAACCTTGGCGCTGACACGACTTCCCGTGCAAACGGTTCTGTCGGCGGAGAAATTACAAAACGTTTAGTTTCCCAAGCTCAAGCATCTATGGGCGGTCAACAATTTTAAACAACTTCATATTCATGGATAACAGAAGGTGCATATATTGCACCTTCTTTAGCGTGTTGATAAACTTTCACATTCATTGCCAGTGCGTCGGCCCGCACCTCCGGCATATCTTGTGAAAGCCCGCACCCGCTTCTCCTTTTTTCATATGCTGGTATAAAGGAGGAGTCGGCATGCAGGTGATGTTGAGCATCAATTGGGAATTGATTCAATTTGTCGGGATTTCTCTATTGAATGAGTATGTTTCAAATGTGCGCCCTTATCATTTTTGTTATCGCGGGGCTTTTTCTTCCGGACGATCTGACGTATGATAGATCCGATGGGAGTGATCATGTTGAAGATTGCGCTTTTTGGAGGTACAGGCCGTGTCGGACAGGCCTTTCTCAATTTTGTTGAAGAGGATGGGCATCATCATTCCGTTTACGCTCTTGTCCGGAGGACGGAAGGCGCCCTTATTCCGGATAAGTGCTGCCAAGCACTTACAGGGAACGCCAGGAACCAGCATGACGCCGAGTCTTTAATAAAAGATTGCGATATCGTTGTCAGCTGTTTAAACACAGATGGAGACGATACATTGACCGTCTCCATCGAACATATGATAAACGCTATGAACGTACATCGAATCAAACGGTTGATTACCATTGGAACCGCCGGCATTTTAAACGCCAGGCAGAACCCGGCCCTTTACCGCTTTGAAACAAACGAATCAAAACGGCGCTCTACACGTGCAGCGCAAGAACATGCCCGTGTGTACGAACGGCTCCGCGAATCTGATTTGGATTGGACGATCGTCTGCCCGACGTATCTCCCCGACGGTCCGGCATTGAAGACATACCGTTTTGAACGGGATGTTCTGCCGCTCGGCGGAAAAGAAATATCCACCGGCGACACCGCTCATTTTCTTTTCACACAGCTTGAGTCTGACCAGTTTGTCAAGGCAAGGGTGGGGCTCGCTTATTAAGGCCGGGTGAAGATCCGGCTTACCCTATCAGAGTTCCTTTCCCCTTTTGCAGTTCATACATTTGATAGTACTGGCCTTTTTGCTTCATCAGCTCTTCATGATTTCCCCTCTCGATAATTTGGCCTTTTTCAAGAACGAGAATCTGGTCGGCGTTTTTGATGGTTGACAGCCTGTGGGCGATGATAAAGGTGGTGCGCCCTTGTTTGACGACGTCAAGCGCTTTTTGAATGACCGCTTCTGTTTCGGTATCGATATGGGCCGTCGCCTCGTCTAAAATAAGAATAGCCGGATCGTATGCCAGCGCACGCGCAAACGAGATCAGCTGCCTTTCCCCTGAAGAAAGGGTGCTTCCTTTTTCAATGACCGGCTCATCAAGGCCTTTCGGCAGGCGGGCCAGCACCTCAAGAGCCCCGACCTGTTTCAAGGCGGCTTCTATTTGCTGTCTAGTAATATCAGCATTGTCAAGGCTGACATTTGAAGCAATCGTGCCGGAAAATAAGTAAGGATCCTGGAGAACGATGCCCATATGCTTTCTGATTTCCTGCCTTGACATATCATATATGCTTCTGCCGTCGATTTTGACATCGCCCTTTTCAATATCGTAAAAGCGGAAAAGTACATTCATAATGGAGCTTTTGCCTGAGCCTGTATGGCCGACCAATGCAACGGTCTCCCCTTGCTTCGCTTCAAATGAGATGTTTTTCAGCACATCTTCACCGTCATGATAGCGAAATGATACATCCTCAAACACGACTCGCCCCCGCGCTCTTTCGCTGCTCGGCTCTTTGACATCGACGCCCGGCTCATCCAGCAGGCGGAAAACCCGCTCCGATGATACGCGCGCCAATTCAAGCTTGGCAAACTGGTTGACGATGCCCGTAATCGGCTGAAATAATCGATTCAAGTAATCGACGAATGCATAGAGGACGCCGATTGAAATCATGCTTTCCGCGTTCAGGGCAGCTCCCCCGAAATACCAGATTAAAGCGGTGAACATAACATTTCTCAGAATGTTGACCAAGTTGTGGGACATGAGCGAATTCAATTTCAGCATTTTATTTTGGTAATGAAAGTGGCTGTCGTTCAGCTGTTCAAATTCTTCTTTTGTGTCCTCTCCGCGCCGAAATGCCTGAATAATCGTCATCCCTTGAATCGATTCATTCATTTTGGCGTTGATCTCGCTGTTGATTGACCTGAGTTTATGATTGTAGCCTGAAGCGAATTTTCGATAAACGGCCGCCCAAATGACAATCAGAGGCAAAATCAACAGACAGACGCCGGCCAGCCTGACATCAAGGAAAAACAGCGCGGCGAATATTCCGGCCATATAAATGATATTTGTGACAAACGTCGAAAGAACGGTCACATACAGGTCGCGGATCGCTTCGGTATCATTCGTCACCCTTGCAACGATTTTTCCTGCGGGCAAATTATCAAAATAGCGAATAGGAAGCCTTTGAATGTTGGCGAATACATCCTGTCTCATCTTTTGAATGATGCGGTTTGCACTCATCTGCAAGAGGTAGAATTGGCCATAATGGAAAAAGATCGAGAAAATGAGAAGGCCGAAATAAATAGAAACGAGCGAGATCAGCCCTCCTATTTCAGGCTCGTAAAAAGCATACACTTCGGACAAAGACAGGCGATCGGCCTTGTAGGTTTCCGTCCGGTCTCCGCTCGTCATTCTCAGCTCTCCCCCGGAAACCGTCCGCTCCCCGTCAAAGGTAACCGGTTCCCCTACAAAGTAGTAGTTCATACCGACTTGAAAGATGTGAACTTCCTGCAGCTTTTCAGCTGGAGGGTCTGTCCTGTCTTCCCTGATATATTCCTTTCCTTTGTAGGAAACAGTATATTTCGTTTTCTCTGTCGTTTCATACCACGTTTTTTCGATTCCGAGAATATGATCGTCGATCATCTTTTTGGCGATCATCGGCCCCGTCAGCTCGGCAGTGACGGCGATCGTCAGCATCACAAGCGCCCAGATGAGAATTTTTTTATAAAGAAGCGCATATTGGAAAAGCCTTTTTCCTGTTGTCATGCTACAGTCCCCCCTTCTTCTCCCGAAGGAAGCTGCTGTGCTTCATATTGTTCAAAATACCAGCCTTTCCGGCCGATCAGTTCCTGATGCGTCCCTCTCTCAACGATCCTTCCATCCTCCATGACGAGAATGAAATCGGCGTGTTCGACAGCCGACATCCGGTGTGATGTAATAAACGTCGTTTTGCCTTTCCGTCTGCTGCGGATGTTTTCAATAATCGCCGCTTCTGTTTTCGCATCGACAGCGGACAGCGAATCATCCAAGATCAAAATATGGGGCTCCGCAATCATCGCTCTCGCAATTGAAATCCGCTGTTTCTGTCCCCCGGATAAAGCGACTCCCTTCTCTCCGACCATTGTCTCCAAGCCGTCTGAAAGCATCTCAATATCCTTTTTCAGATGTGCTGCAGAGATGACGGCGTGCAAATCGCGTTCTTCGGCGAGATGTCCGCCGAACAAAATATTGTCTTTCACTGATTTTGAAAACAGCACGTGATCCTGTGGCACATACCCGATCCAACTGCGAAGCTGGTCAAGCGGCAGGCGCTCAATCGGCACGCCCGAAATGGTGATCGTTCCTTTTCCTTTCGGATACTGCCTCAACAGCTGCTTGACTAATGTCGTTTTGCCGCTTCCCGTCTTCCCGACAATTCCGACCGTCTGTCCTTCTAATACAGTAAATGAAATATCGGCCAGGTTTTCCGACGCAGAGCTCGGATACGTAAAAGTGACCCCGTCAAACACAATATCACCCGGCTCCGCTGCTTCGGGTTCAGCGGACTCTCTCACATCAGGCTCATATGCCAATGTTTCATTTACTCTGTCAAGTGAAGCGTTTCCCCTCTGCATGACATTGATCAGCTCTCCGATCGCAAACATCGGCCAGATCAGCATGCCGAGGTACACGTTGAAAGAGACGAGTTCACCCAATGTCAGCTGGCTGCGGAAAACAAGATAGGCGCCGTAGCCAAGACCGATTAAATAGCTGATCCCGACCAAAAGCTTCACCGTCGGTTCAAACAGCGAATCGATCAAAGCGACTTTCATATTTTTCTTGTACACATCAGCCGTCATGCTGTTGAACCGGCTGACATCGTTTTTCTCCTGTACATAGGCCCGGATCACCCTTACCCCTGACACGGACTCGAGCACTTGATCATTTAAAGCGCCAAACGCATCCTGCGCTTCCGTAAAACGCTCATGAATTTTTTTCCCGTAGATGCTGATGGCAGCCGCCATCAGCGGAAGCGGAATGATCGAAGCAAGCGTCAGCTTCCAGCTGATCAAAAAACCCATCGTTAAAAGGATCGTCAGCATATACAGCGTCGAATCGACCAGGGTCAAAATGCCGAAGCCGGCCGTCATGGAAATCGCTTTTAAATCATTTGTCGCCCTTGCCATCAAATCCCCTGTGCGGTTCTTCTCGTAAAAAGACGGCGTCATTTTCAGCAAATGGCCCATCAGCTTGGATCTGAGAATTTTTTCGACCAGGTTCGCTCCCCCAAACAGCTGATACATCCAATAATAGGATAAGATATAAACAACTGCGCCAAGCGCGAGAAATAAACCGATATAGCCGAGCATGCCGGCCTTGGAAAAAGTGCCCGCCTGCATGTCGTCAATCGCGTTGCCGAGCAGCTTCGGCGGAAACATTTCCAATACGTTTACAATAATCAACAGGACGACCGCTATCGTGTAGCGCCGCCAAGAGGCTTTAAAAAACCAGCCCAGCTTCCATAAAACTGAAAACATCTGATATCCTCTCCTTTTTAGCCGCCTTCAAGTTTTTCCTTACAATCTTTGATTTCGTTTTTTCTGATACTCGGCATAAAAAATTCCTCCTTATGTGCGGTTGATTTATTAGAAAAACATGCTGCTCCGCATCGGGAACAGAATGTTTTTTCTCAGAAAAAAAGGCACACTGTGTACCAGCATGCCTTTTCCAATATAAAAAAGGCGCATGTACGCTTGTTCACGCGACATGCGCCCTCCTTTGAAGGTGTTAGAGTGAAACGGTTTTCCGATCATAAGGAAGGTATGGAAATGTCACGTTTAGGTGCTTTTGTTGTTGAACTGATGCATTGATATTTCTAATCATGACGATACCCTCCAATCTTATTAATATTTTCCATCTTATAGTACGGCCCTTTAATTGTCAATTTGTTTTTTTGACGAATGGCAGTCTTTTGATTCATATTCTCATATTTCGTTAGATTTGTTGGGAAAACGGGTAATATAACAGTAAATCCATTCTGAAAGGAATGATCAATTTGTTTAAAGCTGACCGGATCATAGTCGCGTTTGACGGAAAAGAGGAAAGCAAAAAAGCGCTGAAAAAAGCGATCGACCTATCGAAAAGACTCAGCTCACAATTGACCGTCGCCCATGTCCATGAACCGAGACAAGTGAGAACAGACGCTGAGGCCGAAAGACCCGCTGCCGGCGCGCCATACCTTTACAGCGGCTTCCCGGCCGCGCCCCGGGTCCCCCACGATTCAGATTTGGCCGGTGAACCCATGATCTACGAGGACAGCGCGGAAGAAGCGATTGCGGCAGCGAAAATCATTTTAAGCGAAAACCAGTACGACGCGGAAATTGAGGTGTTGGAAGGAGACACGGCCAACGCAGTTCTGCAACATGCGGAAAACATCGGCGCTGACCTCGTCATCACGGGTACGCGCGACCAGAACCGCCTGAAAAAGCTCCTGTTTGGCAGCGTCAGCGACAAGATATCGACAAAATCGGAGATCCCGGTGCTGATTGTGAAATAACGATTTTAAAAGAGGCCGGTCAAGTGTCCGGCCTCTCATCATGTTATGATTTTCTTGTTTTTCTAAACCTGTTAATAAAGGAGACAATCCCCCAAACAATGAATAGTAAGACTCCTAAAACAATGACCGCATTTATTATTGAAAAATTGACCAAAGCAATCTCTCCTTCTCTATCATATCATGAGAAAGCATACTTATTGAAAGAACCCGTTTGTTGTAGTAACTGATACATAAGCATTCGCATCAGCATAAAACTACAAGAGCACTGTGCCCTTAGAAGTTGCTCCACTGCTATATACAACGCCAATTGAATTTTTTCCTGCTAATCCGTAAGCTGAATGGTTACCTACTTTCTATGCTTTCTTTACTTTAGATGTTTCCAGAAGTTATTTTTGCATTCAATTTACGACTGTCCCCTGAGAATTCGACTATCACTCCATTGGAATTTTCCTTCACTGAGTTCTCAAATGAGAATCCGCATTAAATTTTTATTCAATTGAAGCTATTTCTTTTTAGTCAAATTTTTATTAATATCTTATTTTCAGATCGAAATCGACAGCAAAATTTCCATAGATACCAACCATTGCACTGACGAGACTAAACAAAGGACCTATAAGCTAACAAAAACTTTTCTGAAAATCTTTTTCTCTCCTTATTTTCATAGACTGCATTCTTTGATGCTACATAACTTACAATTGATTTTCTTTCTCCATTTTGCCCCGCATTCCTTGGTTTTACTTATTGTCATCCTCTCCCGGCCTCCAACGATCTTTATGCAAAATAAAAGCCCCTCTTCAACGAAATCCAATAACAGGAAAAATAGGCGTTCAAATCAGTAACAACCACCTAACAGACCTCATAATTTGATCTTGTGAGTACCCGGGGTATTTGACTTAATCTGACTTTGCCTATGTTTCATTCTTCTTTTGCTGTTTTTGATCGTTAACATTTTACCGATGAAGGAGGATATTAAAATGCAACAATTCCATGATGAACTGCAGTCGTTGGAGATGGATCAGTTCCAGGCAGACGATATGACGCATTGGGATGCGAACCGCCATCACGCCAATATTAAACACTGCGCAAGCTGCTGGAGCTGCGGAAGCTGTGCCAGCTGTTGGAGCTGCATGGGCCACAGCTGTTGGAGCTGCGCGGGCCACAGCTGTTGGAGCTGTGCGGGCCACAGTTGCTGGAGCTGCGCGGGCCACAGTTGCTGGAGCTGCGCGGGTCACAGCTGCTGGAGCTGCGCGGGTCACAGCTGCTGGAGCTGTGCGGGCCATTGCTGCTGGAGCTGTTGGCACGGAGGCATGTAGTTTTTTTATAAAAGAAGACTTCCCCTGCCTCTTTTGCCGCAGGGGGTCTTTTATAGCATAAAGGACGAACAAAATTACATATAATGGTATGTCTTGTTTTTAATACATGAAAGGAGGAGGAGCATGACACACCTGACTGCTTCCGCTCGCCTGAAAGTAAACCAGGATACATGGTTTCTTCCTGATCCGAACGGCGGCGCATATTTTAGAAATAATTCCGGGTCGTTTCGCATAAAAGGATCATCGATTGCTCAATGGATCGAAAAACTTCTGCCGATGTTCAACGGGGAACATTCGCTTGAAGATTTGACAAAAGGGCTGCAAGCTCCGTACCGAAAGAGAGTATATGAAATCGGAGAAATGCTTTATAAAAACGGGTTCGTTCGCGACATAAGCCGGGATCACCCGCACAAACTGGAAAGCTCAGTGCTTAAAACGTATGAAGCCCAAATCGAATTTATTGAGAGCTTTGCCGATTCCGGCGCTTACCGATTTCAGCTGTCGCGCCAAACGAAAATATTGGCTGCAGGGACCGGCTCCTTTCTCACGAAATTGGTCCAGTCGCTGATCGATTCCGGTTTTTCAAGAATCCGTGCGATCGTGACGGATGCATCCGGGCACACTTTAGACGAACTGGCAGAAATATCAAGGCGAACAGAAAACGGACTGGAGATTGGCTTCGCCGAAACGCAACATTGGCGGGAAGCGGTCCGATCTGCCGATTGGGTTTTGTATGTCTCTGACCGCGGCTTCACAGATGAGCTCCGCGATCTTCAAACGTTTTGCCTCGAAGAGAACAAAGGCTTCATACCCGGCATCTGTCTGAAACAAGTCGGACTGGCAGGCCCTGTCTTCCATCAACCCGGAGACAGCTGCTTCGAGGCTGCCTGGAGGCGCCTCCATCGGTCTGCGCTCCATGAAGAACGGACGCTTGAAACCTTCCCTTCGGCAGGAAAAGACATGCTGGCAAACGTTATTGTGTTCGAATTGATGAAAACAGCTGCGGAGCTTGCGCCATTATCTAAGAAGAATCAAGTGTACCTGATTGATTTGGCAACGCTCGAAGGCGGCTGGCATGCGTTTCTTCCGCATCCGGACTTCGCTTGCGGCAAGGATTCGGCTGAACTCATCTTTGACCTTGAAGCGAAACTTTCGGAGCGCCCCGAAAGAGAAGCAGAAAGCCGGTTATTCCAATGTTTCACCGAACTGACCTCACCCGTGACGGGCATTTTTCATCTGTGGGAAGAAAAACATTTGCGGCAGCTTCCTTTAGCACAATGCTTTGTTCAGACAGCAGATCCGCTCTCTTCCGGACCTGCGGAGCTTTTGCCTGAGACGGTTTCGATCGGTTTGACCCATCAAGAGGCGCGGCGGGAAGCCGGGCTGACGGGTATTGAAATGTATGCATCAAGGTTGACCCGTTCTTATCCGAATAACGGGGATTTCGCGATCGCCGCCGGAGAAACGCTGGCTGAAGGCGTATTAAGGGGAATGGAGAAATGCTTGGAACACCGGTTGCGAGAACGGATAAAGAGCGGAAAAGAAACGATATCCCTCGTTCAGCTGGACGGAATGGAAGACCGGCATTCTGCATTTTATTTAAAAGCGCTGACAGTCTTGTACGGCAAACCGGAAATCGGTTTAGGGAAAAACATAGAAGGCTTCCCTGTCGCATGGGCGGGAATTCGCGGCCGCTGGTACGGAAGTTCTGGACTCAACATCACATCGGCTCTCAGAAAAGCGCTCGAACGGGCGCTGACAGACAAAGATCCTTTGAAAGGCGCGGATGTTCTGCTGGAGCCTGGTGAAACGAAGCTTGCTATCCCCGTTTCAGCTGCTTTGCAACAAACACTGCTTTCCGCCTTGAAAAACAACCGCGGCTTGCAGCTGTATGTCTATGAGCTGCCTGCTGAACCATTTTTAAAAGAAAAACTGGCAGGCATCTACTGCGTGCAATTGCGAAAGGAGGAACCTTGATGAAGCGCTGTATTTTGGTCGTTGGCGAAGGATTGATGGCAGAAGGCGCATCACAACAATTATCTGCCGAATATGACGTTATCCGAAGGCCTGATTTTGAGAACAGAATACCGGCGGAGACTTCGTTCGTTCTTGTGCTGCACGATGCATGGCGGCCTTTGTTATATCGCGAGGCCGAAAAGGTGCTAAGGGCGGCAGGGATTCCGTGGCTTCGCGGGTTTGCATCTTTTGGCGAAGGGGTAATCGGGCCGCTCGTTTATCCGTCAGCGTCAGGATGTTCCGAATGCGCCGATATGAGGCGGTATGTCTCCGGCCCCGACAGCAGAGAGACGCTTGAACTGGAACAAAAAAGCAATGGCATAAGCCGCGATCCGTGGGCTTCAAAGACCGGCTGCCGCCAGATGGTCAACCTGATCTGCACAGAAGTCGACACCATCATGAACGGCGGGCGCGGCCGATTGAAAAAAAAGCTGTACATCGTCAATTTGAAAACGTTAGAATGTTCGCTGCACGCTTTCATCCCGGAACCGACATGCCCTGTATGCGGCAGTCTGCCCGAAGACGGACCGGAATCCGCGCGGATATCGCTTCGGCCCAGCCTGAAAACGAATCCGGACAGCTTTCGCGTGCGGAATACGGACGATTTAAAACAGACGGTCTCCAAAGACTATCTGGACCAGAGAACGGGGCTGTTCAACGCCAAAATTTATGACGCGATTCTGCCGTTTGCCGATATGATCGTCAATATGCCTTTATGGATGGGAAATGAAGGGGTCGGAGGGCGGAGCCATTCGTATGAAGACAGCGAATTAACCGCCATTTTAGAAGGTTTGGAACGCTATTCCGGAATTGAACCGCGCGGCAAACGGACGGTCGTACATGACACCTACGAAAATGTAAAGGATCGTGCGCTCGACCCGGCAAAAGTCGGGCTCCATCGTGCCGAACAATACATGCATCCCGATTTTCCTTTTCAGCCGTTTCACCCGGCCCGCCCGCTCCGCTGGGTATGGGGCTATTCATTTCTGCAGAAACGGCCGATTCTCGTTCCTGAATCGCTCGCGTATTACAGCCTGGGGCGCGAAGACAGCTTTGTCTATGAAACATCGAACGGCTGTGCACTCGGAGGGAGTTTGGAGGAAGCGATTTTCCACGGCATATTAGAAGCGGCTGAGCGCGATTCATTTTTGCTTGCCTGGTATGCCAGGCTTCCACTTCGGCAGCTGGATCTCGACTCTTCAGGAGATCCGGAATTACGCCTCATGACAGAGAGAGTGCGAAGTGTGGCGGGATATGATCTGCATGTCTTTAATTCAACGATGGAATACGGCATTCCAAGCATTTGGGCGATCGCCAAAAACAGAAAACAGGAAGGATTGAATCTGATTTGTTCCGCAGGCGCCCACCCCGATCCCGTAAAAGCGGTGAAAAGCGCCCTTCATGAGCTGGCAGGCATGATGTTGAAGCACGACCGCAAATTTGAATCTGAAAGGAGCAAATATTACCAGATGCTCCGCAGTCCTGCTTTAGTGCGGGAAATGGAGGATCACAGCTTCATGTACGGACTGCCCGAAGCGGAAGAGCGCCTCCGGTTTTTGCTGAATCAAAGCCGGCCTCTGCAAACATTCGACGATGCCTTTAAAAAAAGAAAGAAACATCTTGATTTAACCGAAGATCTCTGCGACCTGCTTGAAGCTTTCCGGAGTCTCAACCTTGAAGTGATCGTCGTTGATCAGACTTCCCCTGTTATCGAACAGAACGGACTTTATTGTGTGAAAGTGCTCATCCCGGGCCTGATTCCGATGACATTCGGACAGCGCTTCATCCGCCTGGAAGGGCTTGAGAGAATTTTCACAGTGCCGAAGAAGCTCGGCTTTGCAGAAGAACCGCTAACACAAGAACAGGTGAACCTGCACCCGCATCCGTTCCCTTAAAATTTAAGAGAATGGCTTTTTTTTTCCGATTGTTCTGCTTTATGATCATAAAGCAGAACTTTTTAGGCGGTGGTTAATATAAAACAGCAATACAAGCGGCCGGTTCTATTCATCGCCTCCCTCTTCATAGCCTTTTGCGCCGTTTATTTCGGCGGCAGGCTGATCGGTTTGTATATGGCGGAATACCCGAAATGGAACGGGCAAAGCGCTGACGGAAATTGGGAGGCCGTGATTAAAAAAGGCGATGAAGGCCGCGAATTCAGCGGGAACCTGTATTGGACAGGCAGCCGGGAGCGGCTGGATGATACATATTTGGAAAAATTGGTCGTAAAGTTTGATGATGAAATCGTTTTAAACGCCCAAATCGAAACGCCGATGAAAGATTACGCGGGAGGCGAATTCCCCGGCGGAGGGTCAAAAGAACAATCTGTTTCTTTTTTGGAAGGGCTTGAAGAAGCCGAATTCGCCGGCCGCAAGGTGACGGTTCAATTGGATTGGAGAGAGGGCAAACAAGCGTCCCATACAGCATTTACGCTTGATAAATGCTCGTGGTAAAAGGCGGAATATCGATTATATTCCGCCCACCTCAATTTTGCTGCGCATCATCAGCTCTTCCTGCGGCCCCAAATCCCGAAATCCGCTCACATTCTTCGGAAGGTTGAGGTTCGGTGCATTCGTCATCCAAGTATCAAAACCAGCTCAAGGAAAAGCTCCGTGGGTCCGGCAGAGAGCGGAGCTGTTATCTGAACAAAGCATTGTGCTAAAGGAAGCTGCGGCAAATGTTTTTCTCCCCACAGATGAAAAATGCCCGTTACGGGTGAAGTCAGCTCGTTGAAACATTGTAATAACCAGGCAACGTCAGCGACAAGATATCGACAAAATCGGAGATTCCGCTGCTGATTGTAAAATAACTATTTTAAAAGAGGCCGGTCAAATGTCCGGCCTCTCATCATGTTATGATCTTCTTGATTTTCTTAACCTGTTAATAAAGGAGACAATTCCCCAAACAATTAATAGTAAGACCCCTAATACAATGACCGCATTTATTATTGAAAAATTGATCAAAGCAATCTCTCCTTCTCTATCATATCATTAGAAAGCATACTTGTTGAAAGAACCTGTTTTTGTAGTAACTGATACATAGGCATTCGTATAGGTATAAACAACTGCAAGAGCACTATATTTAACAGTATTATCCATAGAAACTTTGGATTTTGTTCCCGTAGAAGATTTTCCACTGTTATATACAATGCCAATTGATTTTTTCCCTACCAATCCATAAGCCGAGTGAGTTACCCGTACTTTCAATGCTTTCTTTACTTTAGATGTTCCAGAAGTTATTTTTGCACTCAATTTACCTCTATAACTATGATTTACAATACCAATTGTACCATAGACTTTCCCAGAGAATTTAACTTTCACTCCATTAGAACTTTTTGAAGTATTGAAAGATTTGCTGGCTGTTTGACCTGGATACCATTGAATTGCACTAATTGATATCCCATCATTTAACTCGGCAGGAGTTCCCAGTTGAGATTCCGAATAAAACTTTATAAACTCAGCATCCTGCTCAGAAAAAGCCTGACCAACATCGTATTTTGTATTTATCTTGTTAAATCTAGATGTTATTTCTTCCTGAGTCAAATTTTTATTAACATCATATTGTAGATCGTCTGCACTTTTAATAGGTTCAGAATAAGACGCTTCTTGTAATTCCTCTGCAGCAAAAGCATCTTCAATACCGACGAAAGCACTAATAGAGACTAGACAAAGGACCAATAGACTTACAAAAATGTTCTTCATTAAAAAACCTTCTTTCCCCCTTATTTTCATATGTATTGTAACATAAAAGAAACCACCAATGTTAAGTTTTTACAATATTTCCATCTCATTTTAATCAACAGATTTCTTAATAATCTTCCGGAATACTTGTCTAATAGTGAGAGTATATATGATTACTTGACTATAAACAATGGTAACAAAGTTTGATGATGAAATTCTTTTGAACGCCCAAATCGAAACGCCGATGAAAGATTACGCGGGAGGCGAATTCCCCGGCGGAGGGTCAAAAGAACAATCTGTTTCTTTTTTGGAAGGGCTTGAAGAAGCCGAATTCGCCGGCCGCAAGGTGACGGTTCAATTGGATTGGAGAGAGGGCAAACAAGCGTCCCATACAGCATTTACGCTTGATAAATGCTCGTGGTAAAAGGTGGAATATCGATTATATTCCGCCCACCTCAATTTTGCTGCGCATCATCAGCTCTTCCTGCGGCCCCAAATCCCGAAATCCGCTCACATTCTTCGGAAGGTTCACGTTCGGTGCATTCGTCATCCAAGTATATGGCTCAATACAAAGCAGATCATCTTGATCAGAGGTACCGTTAAACACGACCCAGTGCTTAAAATGACCATCGCATTGGTAGCGGACGCGAATGCCGGCGAGGCTGTCCGAAATGACGGCGGTGCTGTTTCCTTCTCGGTCTTGCTCAGCCGCCAATATATCATCAAGCCTTTCTCCCGCTGCCATTTTCCCCGCTTTGAACTCCTCTGTCATCCGATATTCGCCTGTCGGCAGCATGCGGTCTGTCAGCGTCCATTGCTTTGAGGCAGGAAGAGTAAACAGGCACTTTTCTTTATCTCCTGCTTCGTTTAAAGGATAGCGGAAAGATGTGTGATACCCCAATCCGATCGGCATCGGGTCTTGACCGCGGTTGACAGCCGATGCATCGATTTTCAGATGCTGTCCTTCTAATGTGTAGGTGATGGTGATGGCAAACGAGTGAGGGAAGATTGCTTGGATGCTCGGATGATCATCAGAGTCCAGCTTCGTCTGCACGATGATCCGCTCTTCTGTTGCCTCCATTTTTTCCACCGTCCACTTTTTATCGTAAAGAAATCCGTGCAGGTGATTTTCGAGCGGCTTTTCATTGATCGGCAGCTCGTACGTTCTTCCCGCATATGTAAATCTCCCGTGATCGATCCGGTTGGGAGGAAAAAGAACAGGGATTCCGAATAAAAACGGATTCGCGTCATATTCTTCCTTTGTTGCAGGCGTTTTCAACAAATTCAACCCGCCCGGCTTCCACTTCAATGAAATCAAATTGCTTCCCCACCCTGGTACAAGTACGGCCTCTAAATCATCATTTTCAAACCAGATCGCTTCCTCATGTAAAAACCGGCTTTTCTGAACAGTGTAAGACATCGCATTTCCCCCTATTTTAGCTAAAAGATCATTGAAACGTGTATCAAATACATGTCTTTCTCCAATCAATTATATCTTAAAAAAGTCAGCGCTTTCAAAATAGAATGGGCGAACCTTTGAAAAATGTTTGAAATATTTTAATTTAAGTATATGATCTATTTTTCTGTTATAATACGTTTATGCACAAAAGCATCAAAGTATTAAAGAGAGATATTTCTTCTAATGAGGTGTATGATTTGTCAAACGAAAAACGACTATCGTTTTCCATATCGGCTCTATTGTTTTTGGCCATATTGTTCATTATTTTTACATGCTTATTCATATTTAAAGCAGAAGCGCACATACCACTGTTGATTTGCGTCGGTTTTTTGGCCGCGGTCGGCGCGGTGAAAGGCCATTCTTGGAAAGATCTTGAGAGCGGCATTGTCTCAGGCATCCGGAATGGCGTTCAGCCGATTATTGTCCTTTGCTTAATCGGCATCTTAATCGGAGTCTGGGAGTACAGCGGCGCGATTCCAACGGTAACGGTTTACGCGTTGAACCTGATTGAACCGCAGCACCTGCTGCTCACCGCACTTTTCAGCTGTCTTGTGATCAGTTCATTAGTCGGCTCAAGCTTCACGACGGTCAGCACGATCGGCGTCGCCCTCATCGGTGTGGCCGCGGCGGCCGGCGTACCCCTGACATGGGCGGCGGGAGCTGTGATTTGCGGCGCCTGCTTCGGCGACAAAATGTCTCCGATGTCTGACACGACCAATTTTGCCGCAGGAGTCGGGGAGCTTCCGATTTTCAAGCATATCAGACATATGGCGGGAACAACGGTCCCTGCTCTTTTGATCACGATTTTGCTTTTCTTTTTCATGGGCCGTTCTTTAACGGCAGCGCCGGCTTCAACCGAAAACATTCAAGCGATCATAAACGGAATAGAAGGCACAGTCAACATCAGCGTCTGGTCGCTTCTGTCGCCTCTTCTTGTGATTGTACTTGCTGTCAGACGGACGCCCGTCATTCCGTCGCTTGCAGCAGGGATCGTTTCCGCCGGAATTCTTGCCGCGTTGATTCAGCCTGACGCCAGCATTTCATCGTTTTTGTCAGCGATGCAGAATGGTCCGGTTTTCTCAGCCGACAATGAAGCCGTTGAGAAGATTTTAAACCGCGGCGGCCTTCAATCGATGATGGGCTCTGTTTCCCTGATCATCATCGCATTCGCGCTCGGCGGTCTCATGGAAAAAATCGGCCTGATTACAAGCCTCCTTGAAGGTGTAATCAAAGGCATTCATACGAAAGGCCGGCTTGTGTTCTCAACCGTTTCATCAAGCATCGGCATGAACCTGGCGACAGGTGAACAGTATTTATCGATCTTGATTCCCGGACAGTCCTTTAAAAAGCTGTATGACAAGCTCGGAATCGACCGGAAGCATTTGTCGAGATCGCTTGAAGACGGGGGAACATTAATCAATCCGATGATCCCTTGGGGAGTCAGCGGCGCGTTCATGTCCAGCGCGCTCGGCGTTCCCGTCATTGAATATTTGCCGTTTGTGTTTTTCCTTTATTTATCGCCGATCTTTTCAATCTTGTTCGGTTTCCGCAAATAAAAAAACGCCGTTTCCTTGGAGGAAACGGCGTTTTTCTTTGTTAAACCGTTTTGGCTGTTTCTGACAAAATGCTGTTTTGCAAAGCGGTCTGCACATTTTTGGTGAGCGGTCCGGGCGCTCCGGAGCCGATTGTTTGCCCGTCAATCGATGTGACCGGAATGACTTCGGCTGTCGTTGACGTGATGAACACTTCATCCGCATTCAGCAATTCATCCTTTGTCACCGCTTTTTCTTCAAAATTCAAGCCGTTCTCTTCACACAGCTGAAGCACTTTCATCCGCGTGATGCCGTTTAAAATGAGCGTTGTCACAGGATGGGTGTAAATAACGTTTTGCTTGACGACATAAACATTTGAGGACGTCCCTTCCGTCACCAAACCGTCGCGAATTAAGATGGCTTCAAATGAAGAAGCTTCATGCGCTTTTTGCTTGATCATAACATTGTACAACAGATTTAAGCTTTTAATGTCGCATCTCAGCCAGCGCAAGTCGTCCGCAGTAATAGCCGAAACACCGTTTTGCTGTTCTTTTTCAGGCTTCTGAATAGGAAATGTATAAGCCGTCACCTGAGGCGTAAGCCCTGCCCCGTATTGATGCTTCCTCGGGGCTTTTCCCCTTGTCACTTGAAGATACAGTCCGCCGTCCCGCATCTGATTGATGTCGACGATCTCTTTCAGCTGGCTTTTCAGTTCGGCTTCTGAAAAAGTCAGGTCGATTCCGATTTCGGCTGCGCTTTTATATAAGCGGGCAATGTGTTCATCAAGCGTGAACAAGATTCCATTGTAAATGCGGATGACTTCATAGACGCCGTCTCCAAATTGGTAGCCTCTGTCCTCAATATCAACCGCACACTCGCTCCGTTCAATCAGCCGGCCGTTCAAAAGAACTTTCATTTCTCCATCCCCTTGTTTTTTGTTGACTTCTGAATTTTCTCCATTCCATTCTAACACGACCCTGCCCTTCAAAATAGTGCAATATTTCCAAAAACTTTTTTCCGCCTTCTGAATCAAAAAAACAGCATTCCCTATCATTCAACATTTTCTCTTAAAATTTGATATATTTTTCCCTTCATCCTGTATTCATCTTCTTTCCAATCCTGTATACTTAGACATTGTGATCCATTATTTTATGAGACTAGCATTCTATCTCATAATGGAATTGGAACGAGAAAAATGATACGGAGAGAGTGACATGCGCCAAGTATCAAAAAAAACTGCCCCATCTGTAGCTTATCTGTTGACGAAAGCAGCGTGCTTTTTCGTGTTGTGTCTGATTCTCCTGTACGTGTGGGACCTTTCACAGTCCTCTGCCGCTACTGAGAAAAGAGAGCTTACGGTGTCGGAAAACAGCCAAATGAGGCATGAAGGAGACAGCGTTCCGCTCAAAAAAGCAACGCAAGGCGAACTTCTCGATCACTTGAGCACAAAACAGCAGATCGAAAAGCGCAAGCAGGAAAAAGAGAAGCAAAAAGCTGCTGCGG
The DNA here is from genome assembly GCF_001969855.1 of Bacillus haynesii. Classification (GTDB taxonomy): domain Bacteria; phylum Bacillota; class Bacilli; order Bacillales; family Bacillaceae; genus Bacillus; species Bacillus haynesii. Next base: position 34,898 of record NZ_MRBL01000019.1, on the reverse strand, counting down.
AAAAAAAGAAAGAAAAATCGAAGGAAAAAACGGTTTATTTGACGTTTGATGATGGGCCTTCAGCCGTAAGCCAAAGGCTGCTGCAAATTTTATCCGAACATGATGCTAAAGCGACATTCTTCATGCTCGAACCGAACATGAAGCTTCACAAAGAAGCCGTTCTCAATATGAAGCAGCAGGGCCATGCACTTGGACTTCACGGGGTAACCCATGACCAAAAGCAATTTTATAAAGGCGCCAATTCTCCTAATCTGGAAATGAAGCAGGCTCAAAAAACGCTGAAGTCTATCACCGGGGTCGAAACCCATTTGATCAGAACACCGTACGGAAGCAAACCTTCGCTGACCGAAGCGCAGAAAAAAGTGCTGAAAAAGAACGGATTTGTTTATTGGGACTGGAATATTGACAGCCTGGACTGGAAATACAGAAGCCAAAAATTCGTTCCGGAAGTCATGAACCAGCTGAATACGCTGGAAAAGCGGCAGACAAAACAGCCGATCGTGATCCTGATGCACGATATTCCTTCAACGGTTCAATCATTGCCGTTATTGCTGACAAATTTAAAAAACATGGGGTATTCATTTGCAACGCTTGATGAGTCGATGACACCCGTTCATGAATAACATCCCATGTCTGATCCCCTGATGAAGGGGATTTTTTTATTTCCTCCCTCGAATGAGAAATCTGACACACTTGTTGTCAAAAAAACAGTTTTCTGATTATGATGCAGTTATCTTTATATCATGGGGTGGGTAAATGAAAATTGAAGAGTTGCATTCAACTGTGGAATATACCAATCAATTGGCAGAGCTTCTCATCCGCGTCGTCGATGACGGGGCATCGGTCGGCTTTCTGCCTCCGCTTGAAAAGCGGCGGGCGGTGGCTTATTGGAAAAAAGCCGTCACACCGGACTCGGTTTTGTGGATTGCCAAACAAAACGGCCGGATCGCGGGAAGTGTTCAATTGCACTTATGCACAAAACAAAACGGCCGCCACAGAGCGGAAATCTGTAAGTTAATGACAGATCCCGCCTTCAGGCGGCAGGGCATCGCCAGATCGTTAATGCAAAAAGCGATTGACAGAGCGAAACAGGAAGGCAGATCCCTTCTCGTGCTGGATACAAGGGAAGGAGACCCGTCCAACTTTCTTTACACTTTGCTCGGCTTTGCTGAAGCCGGCCGCATTCCCGCATACGCGGAATCTGCAGACGGCGGATTCGATGCATCCGTTTTTTATTATAAAAAATTGTGATGAAGCTCAAAAAAGGCGCTCCGGTCTGGAGCGCCTTCCTTTTTTAACGGTTAAGTTTCCGAACAAACTCGGCGATTTTTTGATGGATGACAATATCGAATAAATGATCGTAAGATGTCTCATCGAGATTGATCATGGCTTTCTTCAACCCGGGGATCAGGTGCGCTTCTTCGGGAACAAACCTGACAGGCGCCACTTCGAGTGAAGTGCCGATCACCAAAAGCAGGTCGGATTCGTTGAGGGCTTCAAAAAGCGTGTCGAAATGCTGAACGGCATCGCCGAACAGCACGACATCCGTTTTTAATATGAATCCGCATTCTCTCCCCTTGCCATTGACGCGATTGCACCTTGGCACTTCTTCTTGAAGAATGTGGTCAAGACCATAGCGCGCCCCGCATTTTGGGCATGTGGCAGTTTGGATCGAACCGTGCAGTTCATATACATGGCGGCTTCCCGCTTTAAGATGCAGCCCGTCGATATTTTGTGTGAACACCCTGACATCCTTACCGCTCTTCGCGAGTTCGGCTAAATAAAGGTGCCCGTCATTCGGCTGATAAGTTCCGGTCATTTTCATTTGAAAAAGCTCTTTAAACTTCGTCCAAAACAATTTTGGATATCGTTCGTAATAATCACGGCTCATTGCTTCCATTCTCGACAGATCTTCCGTCCATATGCCGCCGGCTGAACGAAAATCTGGAATGCCTGATTCCGTGCTCATACCGGCGCCTGTCAAAACGGTAATGCGCTCGGCATTTTCGATCATATCCGCAAATCTCAGGGCTTCTTCCTCCATTTGGCTTGTCTCCCTTCAAAAACCGTTATCTAAGCATTTCCTTGCTGATCTTTCATTTTCTTCAACTCAAAAAGGCTGTGACCCGGAGAAACAAAATCGACCTGCTCTTCTTTCATGATGTCAAGAATGCGGTAGTTCACATCCTGTCTGACGTCCAAGTTTTCGGCCCACACCGTCGTATTGGTATAGTAGTTGAAGAAGATGCTTAAATGCGTATCCTTCAGGACATCGAAATTGACCATAATGACATCAGGGTTGACCCCTTCGTGCGTTTTGAGCATTTCTTTAAAACGCTCCACACACCGTTCGACTTTCTCCCTCGGGGTTGACGGATCGATTTCGAGCGTAAAGGTGACCTGACGCTTCCGCATTTTCGTCCAGTTCATGATCGCTTCGTTAGCCAGCACCGAGTTGGGAACGGTAACGAGAGCCTCTCCGGCCGTGCGGACTTTCGTGCTTCTGAACGATATATCTTCAACAGTTCCGATCACAATATTCGTTTCAATCCAATCGCCGATTGTAAAGGGTTTCTCCATAATAATGACAATTCCGCCGAAAAAGTTGCCGACGGTGTCTTTTGCCGCAAGAGCAAAAGCGAATCCGCCGAGCCCGAGTCCGGCAACAAACCCGTTGACATCATAATTAAACTCTCCGGCGATGACACTGATTCCAAGCGCTACAATGATAAAGCGAAGAATCTTGGACAGAAACGGCGCAAGAATATCATCCATATCAAGCTCAAGCCGCTTATTGATTTTATCGAATAAAACCGACGAAGCCGCCGTTAAGTTGTATAGGCCGCTTACAATGACCAAAATCACGGATACTCTGTACAGTTTATGAACGACCGCCATATGCCCATCAAAAAACGGGGAATAAATGATGGCCAGATAAATACCGAGTATCGCAAAAAACCACCGAGCCGGCTTTTCAAACGCCAGCACCACCTGATTGAAAAAGTCCGTTTTCGTCTTATTCGTCAATTTCAGTATCAGGTTGAATAAGTATTTCGTAAATATTTTTCTAAACGTGAAAAATAAAAGAAGGATACCGATGCTGATTCCGATTTCGGCAGCGAAATCCATTGTCATATACTTTTCGAACATTGTTTTCTCTCCCTTATTTCACTCATCAAGCTTTTATTATACTAAAACGAGCAAAAAATTTCTCACTTTATTGTGCGCCAAAAATATCCGTCGACACGCATAAAAGGCCGCCGAACACCTTCGGCAGCCTGATGATCATCATATTTTATTGTTCCAGAGACAACGTGATTCGGGTCAACACTGCTATTTCTTCTTCTGAGACTGTGTTTGATCAAGGAGAGTCGCTTTAAACATTTCAGCATCAGTTTCGATCTTAATCCGTTCTTCCACTTTAATTCTCCCTTTCCCCATCATCTCGCCTCCTTTTGTCCATTATAAAATATCAGAATTTTTAGTAAATGATGCTTTTGTACCATTTTGCCGAAATTTGTCGCACATCTCTTCTCCCTGCCTTTTGTCCGCTTCAGTCTAATGATTTACTTGCATCGCCAAAATCGGGTATCCTTGTGATGGAAAGATTTTATCAAGAGGAGCTGACATGTTTGCATATTATCGCACATCGCGGAGCCTCGGCTTACGCCCCCGAAAATACGTTTGCCGCTTTTGAAAAAGCGGTGAAGCTCGGGGCTGATTTTATCGAACTCGATGTACAGCTGACAAAAGACGGCAGGCTTGCCGTCATCCACGATGATAAGGTTGACAGAACGACGAACGGTACCGGTTTCGTTCGCGAGTATACGATGAATGAGCTCGAAAAGCTGGATGCAGGAAGCTGGTTCGGCCCGGAATTTCAAGGCGAAAAAATCCCTTCACTTGAAGCTGTTCTGGAGAAGTATCAAAACAAGACGGGCCTTCTCATCGAAATCAAGTCGTCCAAAACCCAGCCCGGAATCGAAAAAGCGACCGGACAACTGATCAGCCGGTTTGGCCATTCGATGAACACGATTGTCCAGTCGTTTGATGCCGGCGCCATGAGGGCGCTTCATCACATGTATCCTTCGATTCCGATTGCCGTTTTGATCAGGCCGAGATTCGGAATGCTGCCGCGCGGCCGGCTGCGGCAAATCGCGTCGTTTGCCCGATACGTCAGCCTGAAAGCTACGATGGTCAGCCCTTTTCTGATCAAATCGATTCACAGCTGTGATTTGAAGGCGCTGGCTTGGACGGTCAACGGGCAGAAAACGGGACGCCGCCTCAAAAGCTGGAAAATCGATGGGATCATTACCGACTACCCGGATTATTTTTGAGAAAGAAGGAAGAGTATGAAATCATATGTTGCCGTTTTTATCGGGGGAGCCCTCGGCTCGCTGCTGCGCTACGCAGTCAATCTGCTCGGCGGCACCGCCGGTTTTCCTTGGCCGACTTTTATTGAAAATGCGTCCGGAAGCCTTCTGCTCGGTCTTTTGACAGGTTTTTTTGCGGCTCAAGCAAAAAAGCCGCTCGTCCAGTTATGTATGGGGACGGGGTTTTGCGGAGGGTATACGACAATGTCCGCTTTTTCTAAAGAAACCGTACTTTTGCTGCAATCGGCTGCTCCGCACATCGGTGTTCTGTATTTGATGGCCTCACTTGCCTGCGGGGTATGCTTCGCATTTATGGGAATCGCGATCGGCAAAAGGGTCAGCGGAGCGGCAGGGAAAGAAAAGGAGCGGTATCAATCATGATGGCAGCTTGTTTTATGATCGCGGGAGGAATCGGTTCCGTTTTAAGATTTTGGCTGGGCAATGTGCTCATGGCGATGTTTCCGCACCCCCGCATTCCGGTCAGCGTGATGGTAATCAATATTCTCGGCTCATTCGCCCTCGGCATATTCGTCAGCCTTGGCATTGACAATCAAACGGTCTCTATCGTGGTCGGAACTGGATTTTTCGGAGGCTTCACAACATTTTCAACGTTCAGCGTCGAAGCGGTTCAGCTTTTGGCTGCAAAGCGGGTAAAGGCTTCAGCGGTTTACATGCTGCTTACAATGGCATGCTCACTCGGGGGATTCTGGGCCGGCAGCATGCTGATTTCGTAAAAAATGATGTTATGATGAAACCATTATTCTCGTTTGGCTATGAACTGGCATGAAGCGTATGTGTGTCCGGCTGTCGTTTTTCTTGCGCCCGCCATACCAGTCCAAATTCTGATGGCAGTGTTCAGAAAGGAACACCACGGACAAATGATAAAAGATACGGACACATTAAACGTCAAGAATCCATTTTGAATCATTCAAAATGGATTCTTCCCTTTCTATCCTTTTTCAATAGCCGCTGTTTGAAAGCTGTCCCAATTCGCAGAAATAACGTTCAAAACATCGTCTTTTTCTTGATAAGCTCCGATTTGCCCCCCGTCCATCGTCACTTTATACAGGGGAAACTCGTGCTGCGTCAGACCGAGGCAGAGTGCGATGCCAGCTGCATGCCCCCGCGCCGTCTGTTCGATCCAGGCGGCGCTTTTCATTTTTGCCGAATCTTCGGGATGATCAATAAAGCCGTTCTCCGTCAAAATGGCGTGCATCGCTGTTTCCCGAAGAACATGAAAGTTCGCCTTTTTCATTCCCCTGTCCCTGAGTCCGTTCTGTTTGATCACTTCACCGTGAATGATCCGTTGATAAAGAGCGGTAACGGATTCATCGGTCAAGCCGCTGTAGATGTAATCTTCATACCCGTACGCCGTACCGTCAAAAGCGTTTGTATGAATGGAGACAAACAAATCGGCCCCCCACGAATTCGCATCGTCTGTGCGCTCCTGAAGCGTGACCGTTTTGTCTGTTGTTCTGCTCAGTCTTGTCTCTGCGTGATCATACTCTTTTAATAGAATGTCATTGATTTTGAGAGCAATGGCAAGCGTCACATCCTTTTCCTGCAAACCGTTTCCCGATGCTCCCGGATCACTTCCGCCGTGTCCCGGGTCCAAATAAATCTTCATGTTCAATCTCCTCCTTTGATAATGGTTTCAAGACGTTTTTTGAACCGGAGTAAAATCCAACTGATGACAATCCAAGCCAAGTTCCGATCATCATGTCTTCCTTCCAGTCCCCTGCGGTGAACAAGAGAGAAATCGAGATGCCGAAGACAATTGCACAGATGGGGAGAAATCGTTTCTGAATGCCGACAAGCTTTACCGTATGCACCAATCCCGTAATCAGCGGAACGAGCGCGATTTCAGAAAAATCCATCTTCTTCCTCTCCTTTCCTGAAGCGTTTGTCTCAAACAATGACCGGCATTTATTTCATCACATGTGTTAAACCTCCCCGCTGTTTAAAGCTTGTCTTTATCATAAAAGAAAAGCTGCTCTCTCCCGTGTCATCATCGCGTCAAGAACCTGAAAAAAAACTGAAGCAGCGCAGAAAAGAAGGGCTTGTCTTAAACAAGCCCCTCCCCGCCATGCGCTAAATATTCGTGATCGCCGCCAAGCTGACAAGCAGCTTGTCCAGCAGCGATTTCTTCATTAAAAACAGCGTTTTTTCGCTGTAGCCGATTTCCATCGCGCATTTTCCCATGCTCCAATTATGAATATACCGGCATTCCACCAGCTTCCGCTCGAGTTCATCCAATTCGGAGACAGCCGTTTCCATCGAATCAAGCAAAAATTGATAGAGCCTTTTTTCCGCGTCGATCTGATATTCAGCGTTTCTTTCTTTGACGGCGAGCCCATTCTTTTGCTCCTTCTCCATTCTCCTTTCTAAATTGAGCACGGCGGCTTTGTAATTTTTCCAATTCCGCAAATGAAATTCGATCCGCTTAATATACGTTTTCCTCTCTTCCTCCGAAATGATTTCGTACCACAGCAAATCAATCACCCCTCAAACAGAACGTTTGTTCCCATTATATACGAACGAATATTCCTGTTCAAATGACTTTTTTCTTAAAATAAAAAATCACCTTGAGCTATTTTTCGCTCAAGGTGACTTCGTTTACGACGACCGGATTTGCCGGTGCCAGCTCTACATGTTCTATTGTTTGTTCCCGCTTAACTTCGACGTGCTTAATCAGACGCCCTTCCATTTCGAGAACCGTTATCGTATAAGAACCGATATGCACCGCCTGGCCTTCCGCGATATCTATGTTTTCTTTCAGCACAAGTCCGCCGACTGTTTCGACTTCCTCTTCCTCGATATCGTCTTCAAACAGCTCATTGACCTGATCGATTCTCACTTTTCCATCCATGATGTATTCATGATCGGAGACTTTTTCGATGAGCGGTTTTTCGTCTTCATCGAATTCGTCCCTGATCTCCCCGACGATTTCTTCAAGAATATCCTCGGCTGTCACAAGGCCCGATGTCCCTCCGTACTCATCCGTTAAGATCGCCATGTGAATCCGTTCCCGCTGCATTTTGATCAGCAGCTTTTGAACAGGCACGGTTTCAATGACTTCAATAACCGGGCGGACATAGGCTTCAAGGGACAATCGCTTTTTCTCAGCTTCTGACATCATGAGCATATCCGTAAACAGCTGTTTCGTATTGATCATGCCGATGACATGATCCTTATCGCCTTTATAGACGGGCCAGCGCGTATACTTTTCTTGCAGCATGACCGAAATGGCCTCATCGATCGGCATATCCAGCGGGACAGAGGCGATTTCCGTGCGCGGCACCATAATTTCTTTGGCGATCCGATTGTCGAATTCAAAGATTTTATTAACGTATCTATATTCAGACGGATTGATTTCTCCGCTTTTGTAGCTTTCTGATAACAGGATTCGCAGCTCTTCCTCCGAATGGGATTCATCCTTTTCCGAAGCAGGCTTCAAACCGAATAACCCGGTCAGCACTCTGGCTGAGGCGTTCAGCGTCCAGATGAACGGGAACATGACAACATTGAAAAAATGCAGAGGTCCCGCCAGCCACAGTGTCATCTGTTCGGCTTTTTGAATCGCGATGGTTTTTGGGGCAAGTTCTCCAACCACGACGTTCAGGAATGTAATCACTGAAAATGCAATGGCAACTGAAAGAGCGTGTGATACAGCACCAGAAACATGCAAGCTTTCAAAGACCGGATGCAGCACCTTTTTAACCGTCGGCTCCCCCATCCAGCCGAGTCCCAGTGCTGTAATCGTAATGCCGAGCTGGCAAGCTGAAAGGTATTCATCCAAATCCGATACCACTTGTTTTGCGCGAACCGCCTTTTTGTTTCCTTCAGCAATCAGCTGATCTATACGGGAGCTTCTGACTCTGACAATCGCAAATTCCGATGCCACGAAAAAAGCAGTTAAAGCAATCAGAATCCCGATGATTATCAGACTAACAATATCGTCCATTTAACCTTATCCTTCACAAAGGATAAGGAGTCACCTCCTGATGAATTCAAATTCCCTTAATAAGGCTGATGTGCGTTCTGTAAAAATGACTATGCAGAGGGCCCCATCTAACCACCTCCAAGCCAAATATATACTATTATCTTACTTTATTAAAAAAGAGTCAGTCAAATGTCTAAACTTTAAATCTAACAATATTTTCTCGAATATTTAGATAAATAAAGGTTTCTGCATCAATTTCACGCCTTTTTTTGATCAATTAACTTGTATAAACGGCTTCTAATATATTAAAATGTTTTATAACTATAACGTGATGGTTGAGGAGGGATGCAGATGGGGCAGAGAAATATCGCATTGGCGAATTAGCAGCTGCTGCTGGCGTAACAAAACGGACTGTCGATTATTATACGAATCTCGGGCTGTTAACGCCTGACAGATCATGTTCAAACTACCGTTATTACGATGAAGCCGCTCTCAAACGGCTGAAGTTTATTATGGACTGCAAGCAGCAGAGATTGGCCCTGTCCGACATTAAAGTAAGGCTGGAAAACCAGTTTCCCTCTTCAACTGTGAATGATGATGAAATTGGAAGCCTGACAACGGAAATTGATCATGTCAATGACAATATCTCCGTGATCATAAACAGATTGAAACGGCTGAATCCCGATGAACGGAAGATTCTGAAAAGCCGGCTTTCTCCTGAAAAAATGACGGTCATCCAGTCATTTTTGCTGCTGCTTTAGTTAATCTTTTACTAAACAGGAGGTGTTACCTTCATTCTCACGCTAGAGTGAAGGTCCTAATTGGAAATAGTTAATTTGATTTTTGTTGCTGTATTAATTGCTTTAACAGCATTTTTCGTAGCGTCTGAGTTTGCGATTATCAGAATCAGAAGCTCGCGGGTTGATCAGTTGATTGCTGAAGGAAACAAAACAGCGGTATCGGTGAAAAGAGTCATTACGCACTTAGACGAATATTTATCGGCCTGCCAGCTCGGCATCACTTTGACGGCCCTCGGTCTTGGATGGCTCGGGGAGCCGACGGTCGCCCGGCTGCTTGAACCGCTATTTGTTAAGTGGAACATTCCGAGCTCTGTATCACACATCGTTTCAGTCGTGATCGCCTTCAGCTTGATTACGTTTTTGCATGTGGTTGTCGGCGAGCTCGCTCCGAAGACGCTTGCGATCCAAAAAGCGGAAGCCGTTTCCTTCCTTTTTGCAAAACCTTTGATCTGGTTCTACCGCATCATGTACCCATTCATCTGGGCGCTGAACGGATCAGCAAGGCTGTTGACGAAAGCGTTTGGCCTTGAAGCAGTTTCTGAAAATGAAATGGCACACTCAGAGGAAGAGCTCCGAATTATTCTGTCAGAAAGCTACAAAAGCGGCGAAATCAATCAATCTGAGTTCAAATATGTCAACAAAATTTTTGAATTCGATGACCGTCTTGCCAAGGAAATCATGATCCCGAGAACAGAAGTCGTCAGCTTTCCAAATGATATGAAAATCGCCGAGATGATCGACATCACGAAGGTCGAAGGCTATACCCGCTATCCCGTCGAAGACGGAGATAAGGACAACATCGTCGGCGTCATCAATGTCAAGGAAATACTGACGGCCTGCATCAGCGGAGAATGCTCCACAGAAGACACGATTGAACAGTTTATCAATCCGATCATTCATGTGATCGAGACCGTTCCGATCCACGATCTGCTTCTGAAAATGCAGAAAGAACGCGTTCATATGGCGATCCTTTCTGATGAATACGGCGGAACGGCCGGACTCGTGACAGTCGAAGACATCATTGAAGAAATCGTCGGCGAAATCCGCGACGAATTCGATATTGATGAAATTAATGAAATCCGCAAAATCGGCGAAAACCACTACATTCTCGATGGTAAAGTGCTCGTCAACCAAGTCAACGATTTGCTCGGCATTCAGCTCGACAATGAGGAAATTGACACGATCGGCGGATGGTTCCTGACGCAAAAATATGATGTCCAAAAAGGCGACATGATCACCGAGCAGGGATTTGAATTCACGATCAACGAAATCGACGGCCATCACGTTTCATACGTAGAGGTGAAGAAAGCTGCGGAAACGCTGCTTGAGGAAGCGGAATAACACTGTGAATAAACCGGAGGATACAATGAATTTGTATCCTCTTTTTTTTGCATTCAAAATATGTAACCACTTGATTACATGGCAAAGTTCAATTATGATGTAATCAATCGGTTACATTTTAGGAGGAACTTATGTCAACACAATCTACAAGGGATCGATTAATCCAAGCGGCGCTTGCGCTTTTTAAAGAAAAAGGATATAAAGCCGCATCCACCAGAGAAATTGCCCAAAAGGCAGGAGTCAATCATTTAACCCTTTTTAGACACTTCGGAAATAAACAGAATTTATTTCGGGAAAGTGTTATTCAACATGTTGCATCCGGAGATTTTATTGGAGAACTTAAAGGAATACTGACCGGCGATTTACGAAAAGACCTCTCATTCATTGCAAAAGCGTATCTAAAAGAAAACTTGGAAAAAGGCACTGTTTTTTTACTTTATTTCAATGACGCAGTACATGATAAGGAAGTTTGCGAATTAATCATGGATATTCCCCGCCGTCTCAACCGTTTTTTAGAGGCTTATTTTGCAGAGCTCTATGCCGAAAAAAAAATTTCAGGCGGCAACTTTCAAATGCTAAGCCAAATGTTTTTCGGTTTACTGAATCAATACATTATGTTTCAACATTTGCCCGCATTCAAGGAGTCGTTCGATGATCGTATTGATGACTATGTTGAGGAGTGCGTCGATTTATTTTACACAAAACTTGAAAAGGAAGTGCCGTCTTGATTACCCTGCAACCGGTTTTACACATACCTGCAGTTTCCGAATGGGATGAAAAAATAAACTTGAAGATAAGCGGACTTCAACCGTTTGACATCATTGAAATCATCGTAACAGTGAAAGATGAAGCTGACGCAGAGTGGAGATCACACGCTGTTTTTCAAGCAAATAGATTAGGAGAAGTCGACCCTGCAGCAGCAGCTCCAATAAAAGGAACGTATCAGTCTAAGGATCAGATGGGGCTTTTTTGGTCAATGCAGGCTGTTGAATCTTCCTGCTCGTTTCATAAAAAATCGGTTCATCCCTCCGTTTACCGCATTGAAGTGAAACAAAATGAACGGACCATCTTGAGTAAAAAAATAAAACGAGTGCTGGTTTCTGAAACAGTAGAGAGACAGGAAGTAAACGAAAATGGATTGTCCGGCACTTTTTTCCGTCCGCTTGCCGTTAACCGGCCTCCCGCAATCATCGTATTAGGGGGATCTGACGGCGGTCTTGATGAAACAATGGCAGGCATGTTAGCAAATTACGGATATGCAACATTTGCAATCCCTTATTTTCAATACAAACAGCTTCCTAAAAAACTGGTTGAAATCCCGCTTGAATATTTTCGGAAAGCGATTGATTGGCTCGGTCGCCAAGAAGGACTTCATCATCGTCAGATTGGAATATGCGGACGGTCAAAAGGCGGCGAACTGGCGCTGTTAATGGGTTCCCATTTTCCTGAAATCCGTTTTGTTGTTTCTCATGTAGGCGGCGGAGTCGTCTTTCAAGGGGTTGGATTAAAAAAACTCCGGCAGACATCTTCCTGGAGTCTTGACGGCGCACCGCTCGCCTTTGCCCCGCTGCCGATGTTTTCGCTCTCTCAGCTGTGGAATATGATGAAACATAAGCTCACAAAAAGGCCTCATGCTTTTCTTGATCTTTACCAAAAGGCTTTACGAAAAGTGAAAGATGATCATCCTGCAATCATTAAAGCGGAACATATTAAAGGTCCTATTCTGTTAACTTCAAGTACTGATGATTTGGTATGGCCTTCTGCCTCTATGAACGAGAAAATCGTTAAGCGGCTGAAAAAGAATAGATTCCCCTATTCTGTTAAACATCTATATTTTGAAAATGCCGGCCATAATATCAGGCCTCCATACTTTCCGACATCCGGGCGAAAAAGCAGAAATATCGCCTATGGCGGAAAAACTGAAGCCGATGCTATTGCAGCTCAAACATTTTGGCAGGAACTGCTTTTGTTTTTAGAAAAAGCAACTGCCACCAGCAACTAAAAAAACCGCCTATCCCCAGGCGGTTTTCGCTTAGATAGTTGTCTTCGGGTTCGGTCCGTATTGATTTTCCTCTTTTTCACTGTCTTGACAAAACATGATCAGCATCATTTTTTATTGCTTTCAAATACCATTTCATATATGAGCTCCCCCCACCAGTAAACACAGTTCTAAAATACTGCACAAAAAATAAAAACGCTGCTATTTTAGCATAAAAATGGAGTGCAAGGTGAATTTTAGAAAAATGAAAAACAGCCTCTATGCATGAGAAGCTGTTTTTCCTTGCGTATGTTTGAATTATAGCTGCTCCAGCTTTTTCTCTAAAGCTTTAATACTGTCATTCAAAGCCTCCGTCATTTTGACCAGCTTTTCTTTTGACGAATATTGAGCGAAATCTTCCTGATTGAGCGGTTCGCCGATAATCAGTTTCATTTTGCCTGTCTTGAAAAGCCCTTTTCCGTTGGAAGGACCGCTGTATGCAGCCGGCACAAGCGGCGCTTTTCCCATCTGGGCGATCGTGACAGCCCCTCTTTTCAATGGAACGTCTTCAGATGATCTCGTTCCGCTTGGGAAAATGCCGACGATTTTTCCGTCTTTCAACAGCTTGATCGGGGTTTTGATGCTGCTTGGCCCGGGATTTTCCCTGTCGACGGGAAAAGCGTTGATGCTTGAAAGAAAAGAACCGCTTAATTTATTTTCAAAAAGCTCTTTTTTCGCCATGTAATGAATTTCCATAGGCAAAATGCCGACACCCAGTGCGACGACATCCACCCATCCTGCATGTGTGCACGCGATAACGAAACCTGTGTCTTTAGGAAGATTTTCTTTATTGTATACTTTAATTCCGCCGCGCAAAGAAAGAATCGCTTTTGCAGCATAACCAGTAAATTTATACATATGGCACTTCCTTTATTGATGTAGTCGAATGAGGTTTCCCTTTATTATTATAACAATTTTTTTTATTACCTGGTACTAAAAAATGATTTTTCACAAAAAAACCGGGGAATTCCCTCCCCGGTTTTCAGGCTTTTTCTTTTGTCGGCGGAGCCATGAATTCAGGCCCGATCTGTTCTGAAATCGTATTGTCCAATATGTCGTCAATTTCTTTTTGATCACTTTCTGTTAAACTCCAGCCGGTGATTTCGCCGACGGGACGGATCTGCTCAGGGCGTCTCGCCCCCCATAAAGCAATGCTTGCGCCAGGCTGATCAAGCACCCATCTTGCCGCCAGATGGAGAACCGATTTGCCGAAGCGCTCGTTTGCAAACGCATCAAGCTTCCTGACGACCTCAAGGTACTCTTTAAATCGCGGTTTTTGAAACTTAGGGTCCTGCTTTCGAAGGTCGTCTCCTTTGAAAGTGTAATCCTCATTCATTTTTCCCGACAGGAGCCCCCTGCACAAGCTACCGTATAATAGCGTTGTCAGCCCTTGATCCTTCGCATACGGAAGAATGTCTTGTTCGATTTCCCTTTCAAACATGTTGTACGGCGGCTGTACAGTATGAAGCGGAGCCGCGGCTCTGAATGTGTCCATCTGCTCCGGGGAAAAATTGCTGACGCCGACCGCTCTAATTTTTCCTGCATCATACAAATCTTTCATCGCTTCCGCCGTTTCTTCGATCAAGACGAGCGGATCGGGCCAATGCACTTGATACAAATCGATGTAATCCGTATTGAGCCTTTTCAGCGAATCATCAACTTCCTTGATGATCCGCTCCCTTGATCCGTCACGGTACAGCTGTTCATGTTTCCAATCAAGCCCTGTTTTTGTCGCGAGAATGACTCGTTCGCGCTTTCCGTATTGCTGTACGGCTTTGCCGACGATTTCTTCTGACTGTCCGAAACCGTATGCCGGAGCGGTATCAATCAGGTTGATTCCTTGATCAAGCGCGGCATGAATCGTTTGAATCGCTTCTTTTTCATCGCTTCCTCCCCACATGAAGCCTCCGATGGCCCATGTTCCGAGACCGATACGCGACGATTCGATCGATGTACCGGATATTTTAGTGTATTCCATGGCTCTCTCCCTCCTGTTGTATATCTGATACCACGTTTTCCCTGAAGCCTCTTTAAAAAAACGCATTTTATCATTAAAAGCATCCTTGAGAGCAGGGACGCTCCATATGCCTATTGCATACGATGAAGTTAATAAAGCTAATGAAGGGATCTAAAGACATATGCATCCATATCAATTTCCTTATCATCTTCCTTCGCCTTACAGCGTCGGCTGGTTTGACGGATCAGGCTATGGAGGCGCTTTTCGAACACCCGGCACCGAAGAGCGCATCGCGTTAAGAGATTATGGACAAAAGCCGTTTGTTGCGAATATCAATGAAGCGGTAAAGCAGAATAAAACGTTTCGGACCGCTTTATGGACAGGAAGGCATTTGCAAGTTACCTTGATGAGCCTCAACCCCGGCGAAGACATCGGCTTGGAAATGCACCCTCACGTCGATCAATTCCTTCGTGTTGAACAAGGCAGGGGAATTGTTCAGATGGGGCCGAGCAAACATCATTTGCAGTTTAAAAGAAATGTATATGATGACACCGCTATTATCGTCCCTGCCGGAACATGGCACAATCTCACCAATACTGGCCATATTCCGCTGAAACTCTATTCGATCTATGCTCCGCCCAACCATCCTTTCGGCACCGTCCATCGAACGAAAGCCGATGCGCTGGCCGCAGAAGACCGCCGCGGTCACGGCCAATATTTTTGACAGACGATAAAAACAGCTGATAATGAAGGATATCCTCTAAGCAAATAGCCTTTTAGCATATAATAAAGATCTGATATGCTTAAAGGCTTATTTTGCTGCTGTGCTTTATATTTCGGCCGTTCAGTCGTTAAAATCGCGATGAAGATTAGTTTTTTTGAACGTGTTCAGTTATTATATAGGATAGATGATTTTTAAAGGTAAGAAATTGGAGGAAAAATGAGCCGTGGGCATATTTAGTGCAACTTCAAACCTTTCTTATGCGTTTATAACATAGAGGGGAGAAAAGGCAGTGACTATCGACGAAATTTACCAAATGTATATGAATGATGTTTACAGGTTCCTGCTCTCCATGACGAAAGATAAACATCTAGCAGAGGATTTGCTTCAGGAAACCTTTATGAGAGCTTACATACACATCCATTCTTACGACCACAGCAAGGTGAAGCCATGGCTTTTTCAAGTGGCGCGCAATGCGTTTATCGACTATGTCAGAAAGCATAAAAAAGAAGTGACAATTTCTGACGATATGATCGGAAGCCTGTTTCAAAACGCAGTGCAAAGCCCTGCCCACCAGGTCGAAATCAGGGAAGTGTTAACCTTATATATGAACCAGCTCCCCGATAACTACCGGGAAGCGCTTACGCTGTACTATTTAAAAGAATTGAACTACAAGGAAGCGTCAAGCTTGATGAATATCTCAGAGGCTAATTTTAAAAGTGTTTTATTTCGTGCCAGACAGCGGCTGAAAGCACTTTACAACAGAGGTGTTAACGATGAATGAAGATTTTAAAAAACGTTGGGAAAAATATAAAAACGGCGAACTTTCCGAATCGGAAATGCTCCGGGTCGAAGAAGAGCTTGAACAGCTTGAAGAATACCAGGACATGCTGGAACAGGAAATGAAAGACGAAGACTGGGATTTGGCGATCAGCCCTGAAAAGCAAAAAGCGATTTTAAGATACGGAAAAAATAAATCATATATGCGGATTTCCACCCTTGCCGTTATTTCAACGCTTATTATTCTGCCGCTTTGCACACTCGGCAGCTATCTATACTACGGCTTGGGCGGGCATGAAAGCAAAGGAAATGAACTGGTGCAAACCGCTTCAATGACAGTTGCTGTCACAAACCCGAATATTCAAGTCGATACCGAAGCACTTGTCAACAAAGTAAAACTCTTTGGAATCCAAACCCAATTCCCGTTAAAGAAGCAAATTGGAAACGTCACAAAAGTAGTTGGAAATGAAAACGTTGAAATGTTCTTCGATCAGCTGAAGTCTCCGCAGATTCATCAATACAACCAGGAGCTGTCAAATGAAGAACGGCATTTCGTCTACCCTGACGGCATCAAAGAAAAATCAGTGTCCAAAGCCGAGTCGATTTTAAAACAGCTGCCTGACGGAACCGTAACTGAAGCTTTCCTTTCCTTTGAAAGAGCATATCCGACAAAGGAGCTGTATGATCAATTAAAAGGCTATGACATTCGCGTTCTGTGGAATGCGATTGAGACAGAGGCCGATTTAAAAGACCATCCATACGCAGAGCCGATCGGTTTTCCTGGAAAAGATTCAAACCGGATTTTTGAAATTCAGCACCCTGCTAAAAACGACGACGAGCAGTTTAAAGCGGCGCTTTCCTATATGATCAAGCACAATAAATGGGCTGAAACCATTTCAGGCAGGAAAAACCTAAAGCTTTCCAAACGGCTTGACTATGTGGAAAAGAACGGTGTGAACGTGTATGGAGCAGTCATTACCGGACCGTCAAAAGAGGTTGAACGGCTGATCAAAAAAGGGCCTGTCAAAGCAGCTAAAGTAGGTGAGGTGGAATTATGGAACTGGTAAGAATCTTTAAGGAGCACAACGTATTTGGATGGGTATCTGTCGGGACGGCCATCCTGTCCCTGTTCGTCTTAAACTTGGCCATTTTAAGCGACACGATCGCATATTCGTATAAGATGCTTCCTTTTGCAATGGCCGCCGTTCCGCTCGGAATTATCGAGCTCTTCATCAAAAAAGGACGGACCGGTCTCGGATTTCTCGGCGTCGTCCTGAACATTTTCATTCTCGTTTGCGTATGGACCATCGTCTCCATCGATACGAATCTGCAGCTCGGCTTTTAATAAGTCCCCGGTTATACCGGGGAGTTCAGATTGTTGACAAAATCCCAAAACGGCTTTTAGTTTTGGGATTTTGTATCCTTTAAGCTCAATGTGATTGAAAACCCTTGCAGTCTAGGAAGGCCGAACATCGGAGCGCAGCGAATGTTGGAATTCGTGAGCACCGACGCGCAGGCCTGACAACGAATGCGAGGGTTTGTCGACACGCTGAAGTCCCCGGTTATACCGGGGATTTTTTCATTTCAGAGCCTTGCGAAATAGGTAGCTCGCTTTTTCATACCCCATTTTATCTTCATAAAAACGGTGAGCATCTGCGCGCTGCAGGCCTGATGATAAAGCGACTGAAGCCAATCCGTTCCGTTTGGCCCACTCTTCAACAGCGCCTAAAAGCTGCTTTCCGTAGCCTTTTGAACGATGCTTTTCACACGTCACCAGGTCCGCTACCCAAACATGACGGCCTTGGTTCAAAGAGACCCTCGGTAAAAAGCCGGCCAAAGCCACCGGAATATCGCCGTCGTACAGCCCAAATAATGTGTAGCTTTCAGCCTCCCGCGCTTCTTTGACGAGCTCCATAAAAGACGTTTCATCCAAATGGGGGCGGAGCTGTCTCATAATTGGATAGACTTCCTTAAGCTCTGTTTCACAATGCAATTCCCTACAATCAAGCAACATCGTCATTCCCTTCTGTTGGTTATGAAACTACTTTAACCCGGAAACTGACCTTTTTAAAATAGCCAGTTTTGATAAAATAAAACATACCAGATGAATTGAAAGGGATGATCGAATGGATATAACCCCCTTTTTAAGCCGCAGCGGCAGCGAGCCGCTTTATCAGCAGCTGTACGCATTTTTCAAACGCAGCATTCATTCGGGGCACATAAAGCCTGGAACAAAGCTTCCCTCCAAACGAATGCTTGCCAAACATTTAAATATCAGCCTGACAACCGTTGAACACGCGTATGAACAGCTGGCTGCAGAAGGATATCTGCTCAGCAAGCCTAGAAAGGGCTGGTATGCGGCCGAAGCGGAAGGAGACTTTGCACAGGCTGCACCTCCTCCTCCTGCCGAAAAAGAAATGGAAGAACATGAGACGGCGGCGGACATGATCGATTTTCACCACGGTCATGTAGACCTCGCGTCATTTCCCGTTTCCCTATGGAAAAAAACGCTCGCCAAAACCTTTGATGAATCAGGGCACGGACTTTTTCAAAGCGGCCCCCCGGCCGGCGACCTTCCGCTGCGGAAAATGATTGCGGTATACCTCAGAGAATCGCGCGGCGTGGTCTGTTCACCCGAGCAAATCATTATCGGAGCCGGCACACCGGTTTTACTGCAGTTGCTGTGCCATCTGTTTCCTAAAGGCACAACCGCCGGATTTGAAAATCCCGGATTTCATCGCTCGAAAACGGTCCTGAAAACCGGCGGCTTCAATGTGGTGCCAATTGCAGTCGACGAGAGCGGGATTTCCGTGCAAGACCTTGAACAATATCAGCCGCAGCTCGCATACACCACCCCGTCCCATCAGTTTCCGCTCGGAATGATCATGCCGATCGGCCGCAGGCTGCAGTTGCTTGACTGGGCAGCATCGACCGGAGCTTATATCATCGAAGACGATTATGACGGGGAATTCCGCTATGCGGGACAGCCGATTCCTTCCCTTCAGGGACTCGACCGGAACCACCGGGTCATCTATTTAGGGACTTTTTCAAAATCGCTGATTCCCTCCCTCAGGATCAGCTATATGGTTCTCCCCTTTCCGCTCGTCAAAGAGGGGCTCAACATGGCATCCTTATTTAAACAAACGGTTTCCCGCCATGTACAGCATGCCATTGCTCTTTTTATGAAAAACGGGGATTATCAAAGGCACTTGAACCGAATGAGAACACTCTACCGAAAAAAGCGAAAAACGCTCCTTGATGCCATCAAGCGTGAATTTGGCGATCATGCCGCAGTCAGAGGAGAGAACGCCAGCCTTCACATCATCCTTGAGGTGAAAGACGCCCCGAGCGAAGAGTGGCTGACCCGGAAAGCGCTGGAAAAAGGGGTTAAAGTATATCCAGCCTCAGTCTCGTATATGACTCCCCCTGATACACACGCAGTCCTCCTCGGGTTTGGCGGACTTTCTGAAAAAAGCATCGCAGACGGCATCAAAAAGCTGAAGACAGCATGGTTTAACGGTGGACAGTCTCGGGAATGACCCTGCACAATCGGGCACGGAAAGTCGGATGCGGGGATTCTGCTCCTGCTATTCTTGTAAACATAGGAGGTCATCAAATGGATTTGCTGAAGAACATGAATCAAGCCATGGCGTATATTGAAGAACACTTGGCGGACAGTATCGACTTTCAAACGCTTGCGAAGCTTTCTTACTGCTCTGAATATCATTTTAAAAGGATGTTTTCTTTTCTTGCCGGGGTTTCGCTGTCCGAATACATCCGCCGCAGGCGGCTTACCCTTGCAGCGTTTGAATTGAAGAACACGAATCGAAAAGTGATCGATATTGCGGTGAAATACGGCTATCACTCGCCGGATGCTTTTACGCGCGCATTTCAAAAGCTGCACGGCATTACACCGACAGAGGCCAGACACGATATCAGCACACTGAAAGCATATCCTCCGATGACCTTCCAGCTTACAATTAGAGGAGGAAATGAAATGAATTACCGAATTGTTGAGAAGAAGGCATTTCGGATCGCCGGAATCAAAAAAAGGGTTCCTGTCGTCTTTCACGGAATCAATCCGGAAATTGCCTCGATGTGGAAAGCTTTAAGGAGTGAAAACATCGATGAATTAAAGGAGCTGTCAAATGTGGAGCCGCTTGGACTGATTCAAGCATCAGCGAACTTTTCCGAAGGCCGGATGGAAGAGCAGGGAGAGCTTGACCATTATATCGGTGCAGCGACAACGAAGGAATGCCCGGACCGCTATGAACAGCTTGAAGTTCCCGCCTCGACATGGGCTGTATTTGAAGCGGCCGGTCCGTTTCCGGATACCCTTCAAAATGTCTGGGGACGCATTTATGCTGAATGGTTCCCGTCTTCACATTATGAGCAAACGAAAGGGCCGGAAATCCTTTGGAATCAGGATCAAGATATCAGCTCCCCGACGTTTAAAAGCGAAATATGGATACCGGTTCAAAAAAGAACGGCATGTAAGGATTAAAGAAAAAAACAAAAGCTCAAGATATCAGTTCTTTTATGCTTCACTCTTTCCACGGCGTGCAGCAGTGAAAATATCGCTTCAGAAGAAAAAGAGACAATGACGCTGAGAGCGACGATATAACATTGAAGAAAATGACGTAAAATACCCAGATAACATTTGAATTTCAGCCTTGAAGAATTTGCACAGGCGTACAATAACGTAGCGCAAGACTTTGAAAAACGATGAAGAGAGATTAATGAGGATGGGAATTACTCTGTTCATCTGGCTAATGTTCCAGAAACGACAATAATAATAAAAAATCGAACCGTTAATATGAGATACAACCAAGCGCATTCATATTGACGGTTCGCTTCCTCAACAATTTTACACACGTTTGTATAGTCTCTTAGGATTTTTTGAATCCCTATCTAAAAGAAGTCAAGAACAGAGTGATAAAAAATATGAGTTTATATGGTGGATTGCAACACTCTTCATGGTTCTAGTGATGACTCATAATACTGTCTTTTTTAAAATTGACCCTTTGTATAATATCATCGTTGTATTAATTTACATTTTGTTCATGGAGGTTATTAAGAACAGAGGGAAAAAAGCTAAGATCTAGTCTGAATGATCTATGCAAATCGATTCATTTTCATGGATGAACAGGATTTATTCCCCAACTGGTTTCCGTATAGTGGTAAAATCTATACTGATTGTAACCAAAAGTATTAGAGGAGAATGCCATGAAGACTCTGGATGTTCAGGCGTTACACAATGCAATTGATCAAACGCTTGAACAATTAAAACATCAATCAGACGAATTCGCCAAAGTCAAAAAAGCCGTTGAGGGGATCACATCACTTGATGATGCTTTAAAGGGAAAAGGCGGCGACGCGATCCGTGCCTTTTACGAGGAATGTCACACCCCTTTTCTACAGTTCTATGACGCTTTCATAGAGGAATACAGTTCCACGCTGAAGAAAATGAAAAGCGCGTTGAATTCCCTGGAACCTAACCATAACGGATTTATTTCACAATCCTTTCTTGAACACGAACTAGAGAATGGCTTAAATGCGGCTGATCGAACAACGAAACATTTGGTTTCTAAGACCAACGCGACGATCGCAAAAGTCAGCCATATCGTCGATTTACCGGATTTGAATGACAGCGGTTTTCATGAACAGAATCAGAAAGCATTAAAGGAAATCAACACGACCCTTGAAAAGCTGCATGCGTTTGACCGCGAGCAAACAAACGCCCTCAAAACGGCTGAAAACGATCTTGAGACGATGCAGAGATACATCGCAAGGCTCGAAAAAATGTATACCGGCCCCAAAATTGAAATCACCAGTTATCAAAAAGGCGCGATTTTAAAGCCAGATGAGATGGATAACCTGAGTGGAAATCAAGAAACAGCGATGGGTGCCATGTTGAAAAAAGTCGGAGACAAAGAAGATGCGGATACTAACACTATCGCCGATCCAGATCGATTAAAAAAATTGGCGACACAAAAGGTTTCCAAGAAAGAGTACACCCAAGAGGAATTGAATGAACTGAAAAAAGATTATAGAGTATTTAACGATACGCTTTACCGGGCATACATAGATGGTGATACAATAGTCAAGATAGAACCCGCCTACACCCTTCCAGAGAATGTGGAAAAAAGCGACTTTGCTAAATATTTCGATACGGCGATGGAATTTACAGGTGTGTATGATGCAGTAAGAGCAGCGTTTGGATACGACCTTGCGACAGGCGAAATCGTTAAAGATAACGGTGATCGTTTGATGGCCGGATTGAGTGTCACCCCTATCGGAAAAGCATTTAAGTACGGAAAGCGCGGCTTCAAGTTATTTAAAGGTGAAGAAGCGGCAAAGAACGTTTCTAAGGTAGATAAAGCCCAGAAGAGTAAAGATACAGTTAAACCTGGGGACAGTAGCCCCCTGGCACCAGGTGGTGGATTAGCAGCTCATGAATCCAAAAGAGGCCACTTAATCAAAAGGCATGTTGGGAAAACTGACGAGGAGTTATCCCAACGTTTAAAAAAAGATCTTAAAATCACTGGTTCATCTACTTTTAAAGATAGAGCTACAGCAGAAAAAGTCGCTAGTGAAGTATTGAAAGATCCCAAAAACATTAAAAAAGTAGAAAAGTGGTTATCAGACCCTAAAAGCAGGCCAACTCTTGCATTAAGATACAAAGGTAATGGAGATGTTCTTGGAAGAAGTATAGAAAGAGGCTCAAATACCGCAGAAGATGTTACGAATGCAAAAATAGTCTTGAAAAAGGGGAAAGATGGAGAGTATATTTTAACAGGATATCCAATAAAATAAAGGAGTTTCAATATGCAAGATAATTATGATATTTTTGAAGAGTTAAGTGATTTTTTGGATGGCACATTTCATCAGGATATGGGGTCCCCAGAACAAGCACTAAATGAGTTTATTAGTGAATCCAGCAAAGAATGCTTGGCTTTCACAATACAATTTTGTCAAGAGTTTTTAAATAGTGACATATCTGATCAAGAGAAAGAAGACTATATAAAATCGCACTGCGAAATTTATTTTCCTGCTATCGGATTAACTCCTATACAATGGTTAAAAAGTTTAATAGAGCAAATAAAAGAAGCTATTTAAAAGATTTGAAAGGCCCACTTTTTTACGCGAGGGCCTTTTTTATTACTTCAGTAACGATTCAATTTTCGCTTTCGTCTTCGGTCCGTAAATACCGTCCGCAGACAGCCCGTACATCAGCTTGGAACCATTTGACCGCATTCGCCGTTTTCGGCCCCTAATAGCCATCTATTCCTTTGTCTGGATAGAAATAGATGGCAGCCAAACCTGCCGGACGAGTGTCCCCTTCATCAGCGGGCTTTTTACCTTATAGATGCCAGACGGCAGCGGGTAGGATGATTTTTTGCCGTTTAAGGAAACTCACATATCAACTGAACATTTTTTATGATGTGCCTGGTATGCGACTTCATCTTCAATTTTTATCCGGCTGCTACATCCGACGGTTCAACATGCGCTTTTAAAAAGGCGATAAATTGATCAATTGTATCAACCGTCGTGTAAGGCGAGACACTGTAGAATTTCTGGACATAAAGCGGCACGGGCAAACGGCTGTCAGCAGGATAAACGTATGTTTGCTTTTTCGTGCTGCCGAAATAGGTGTGACTGCGGTACCTTCCCAATGTTTCGGCGATTTTTTCATTGAATTTGTTAATATTCCGCACTTCTTCCTCCGTGATGGCGCCGCTGATTTCTTCGTGATAGCGGACATTTCCCGGATAGAAGCGGAATGTCGTCACAGGGGATACATCATTGGTGACGGCTGCATTCGGAAAAGCCTGCAGCAGTTTTTTTCGAAACGCCAGGTTAACCCTGATGTAATTGGCCAAGATCTCCTGGTAGCCTTCGATTCCGAATGCGAGCAGAGAAGCATAAATCGGTATGCTGCTTCCCATACGCGAACACTCTAGCGTATAGCTCGTATGGTAGCTGCCAAACCCTCTGTTACCGACATAAGGCGTTTCATCCGGATCCAAATCAACGGCTTGCAATGCCTCACGGTTTTTCACCAAGAAAAGGCTTGTGATATAAGGCGTTTGTCCGAGTTTATGAAAATCAAAGACCAAGCTGTCCGCCAGGTGCAAATGCTGAAAATATTTTTTGTAGCGGGCAAGCGTCTCAAGCACCTCATCTTCAAGATGAAGCGGATTTTCGGAGAAATCGTATCCGTTAAAAAAGCTGTACATCCCGCCCATCGCCGTATCAGCGTGAATATAGACAGGTGGCAAACCGTATGTGTCCTCTAGTTCTTCAGTCACTTTCTTGATTCCCGCCAAATCATCGATGCCAAATGAGTCGGTTGTGCCGAGCGTTGCCAAAACATAAATCGGATGTCCGCCTTTTTCAATCACGGCTTGCATTTTTTCCCGCAAATCGGCCAGATCCATCGAATGATCGTGATTCGTCTTGACCTTGATCAAATGGTCCGTCCCGATTCCGGAAGCTTCCATCGATTTGTAAAGGCTGAAATGCGAAAGCTCTGAACAGAACGCGTACAAGTGATGCGGCGTTCCTTGCTGATTCGCTTCAGGGTACGCGCTTGCGATCGCCAGCCTGAGCGACTGAAAAACGGCTCCCTGTCCGCCCCATGTGGTAAAACCGCCGCTCTTTTGCCTGTCATAGCCGACAATATCGGAAAGCATCGCCGTGATCTGCACTTCCGTCCTGGCTGCAGCCGTACCGTCGACATCCCATAAATTGTTTCCGTTTAAAAGAACCATTAAAAGATTCCCGGCGATGCTGGCGTTATTCGGCAGAGGCGTCGCGTTGGCCACATAATGCCTGTTTAAAAAGCGGTGGCCGTCAAGCAATTTCAATAGCTCTTCAACGCTTTTTTCCGCACCGAAGCCTTTTTCCGGCAAGACGGCCTCTCCAATGACGCTTTGATAGTAGTCAGATGAAACTTCAGATTCGCGGCCAAGCGTCATCCGGCCGGGATCCTTCAGCCTGTCCATTCCGGCCAATACCGCTTCAAGCAACGCCAGCAGCTGATACCGCGCCTCGTGATTGCCATCCTCGCTCGGAAACATCTGTTGAAAGTCTAACACCATATTCACCCATCTCCTGATCTTTTAAAATGAAAACACTCCGATTAAATTTAAAAAGACAAGTACAATCGCGAGCGGAACAAGGAAACGGAGAAGATAAAACCACACGATAAAAAAGCCTTTCCCCGCTTTTGATCCGCTTTTCATCTCTTCATATAGATCGTGTTTGGACAATTTCAGCGGAATAAAAATAGAAATAAAGAGCGCGCCAAGCGGCATCAAAATATTGCTGACGACATAATCCGCCGCATCAAAAAACGTCTTCTTAAAAATGAACGGCTCATCGAGCACCCCGTAAGACAAGCAGGAAGGAATGCCGACAGCAAAAATCAAAAGGCCGATCGCCCACGTCCATTTTCCCCTTTTCGTTTGGTCGCCTTTTGTGATAGCCGCAACAATGATCTCGATCATCGAAAAAGCCGAAGTCAGCGCGGCAAATAAAAAGGCCGTCAAAAATCCGATAAAAAACAGCATCCCGAATGGAAGCCGGTCAAAAACTGCCGGCAGAACCGCAAATAATAAAGTCGGCCCCTGATCGGGCTGAAGGCCGAATGAAAACACGGCCGGAAAAATCGCCAAGCCGGCAAGCAGCGTGACGGTAAGGTTCATGATCACAATCGACAGCGCCGATTTCGGAAGGTTTTGTGACTTTGACAAATAAGAGCTGTACGTCACCATCACAGATACGCCAAGCGTCAGCGTAAAGAAAGCTTGTCCGAGCGCAAAAAGAATCGCCTGCGGCGTCAAGCTGCCAAAATCGGGCACAAGCAGAAAACGCACGCCGTCGATCGCATGCTCAAGCGTCAGAGCCCTTAAAACGAGCGCAATAAATAAAATAAATAATAGCGGCATCATAATCGAACTGACGCGCTCGATTCCTTTTTGCACACCTTTCGCCACGACGAGGATCGTCATGATGATAAACGCAAGCTGCGCTGCCAGTGTCTGCAGCGGATCTTTGATGATCGAACCGAATAGCTCTCCGTATCCGGCCTGCGTGAGACCCGACAATGAACCGGTTACTGCTTTGATGATATAAAGCAAAATCCAGCCGCCGATCACACTGTAAAACGACAGGACAAGGAAACAGGCGGCGATTCCGATCCAGCCTGTGATCACCCAAGGCGTCCCTGGCGCTATTTTTTGATAGGTGCCGATAGCGTCCGATTGGCTTTTTCGGCCTAATATAAATTCCCCCAAAAGCAAGGGATACCCCAGCAGTATCGTAAATAGGACAAACACAAGGAAAAATGCGCCTCCCCCGCTCGTTCCCGCCACATAGGGAAACTTCCAAATCGCTCCCAGACCGATGGCGGACCCCGCGGCGGCGAGAATAAATCCAAGTTTGGATGCCCACTTTGCTGTCATTCTGCGGTCGCTCATTCATACACATCCTTTCTCTTTCTGTTTCTATTATCTCTTACAGGGCAGCTTTTTTGAAAGTGATCTTTCAAATTCTTATTTTTCCGAAAAAATAAACAGAAAAAACCGGCTGCCTTACAATAGGCAGCCGGTTGAGATTATGTCGTCACATATCTTCCGCCGTTGATGTGGATCGTCTGTCCTGTCATATAAGAGGAATCGTCTGAAGCGAGCAGAACATACACTGCAGCGTGTTCTGAAGGCTGTCCAGGCCTTCCCATCGGCGTATTTGTACCGTGTTTTTCCGTTTTTTGCGGCGAAAAAGTAGCCGGAATGAGCGGCGTCCAAATGGGCCCCGGCGCTATCGCGTTGACGCGTATTCCTTTTTTGACAAGGGATGCAGCCATCGAACGGGTAAACGCGACAATCGCACCCTTTGTGCTCGAATAGTCAATCAGCGCCGGGCTTCCCTCATATGCCGTGATCGATGCGGTATTGATGATCGCGCTGCCTTCCTCTAAATGCGGGAGGGCGGCTTTTGTCATGTGAAACATGGAGAAAATATTCGTTCTGAACGTTTGTTCAAGCTGTTCGGTCGAAATATCTTCTATCCCTTTTTGCGGATGCTGTTCAGCAGCATTGTTCACGAGAATGTCGAGCCCGCCAAAGTGATTCACCGCTTTTTCGACAGATGTTTTGCAATGCGCTTCATCACCGACATCTCCGGGAATCAAGAGGCATTCTGCACCTTCTTGCTCGATCCGTTCTTTCGTTTCCTCGGCATCCTTGTGTTCATCCAAGTACATGACGGCAATATCGGCACCTTCTTTGGCGTATGCAATGGCGGCCGCCCTGCCGATTCCGCTGTCTCCTCCGGTAATTATGGCGGTTTTTCCTTTTAATTTGCCGCTTCCTTTGTAGTCGCGGTCTTCCGAGAGCGGAAGGGGCACCATCTTGTGCTCAGCCCCGGGTTGTTTTTCTTGTTTTTGCGCTTTCTGTCCATCCGTCTGTCTGTTTGCCGGATTCATTCGTCTCACCTCTTCACCATTGTTTAGTGCTCAGTTACCACGATTCCGGCATCCTTAAACGCAAGAACTCAGCGAGACAGGTTTACTGGTCAGACAGAGGTACGCGGATGAGCCGGTCGTCTATCTGTTTTTTTTCGCCTCTTCCGTCGCCATTGTTCGTAATGAAATACAGATCATCTCCGATTACTTTCACATCCCTGATTCTGCCGTATCCGCCAAGCCATTTTACCGCTTTGGCTTCCGCCGGATCGACCCGGAAAACGCCCTCTCCCCGCAGCCCGGCCATATAGAGGACGTCCCCTTTCTGCGCTAAACCGGATGGCGCCCACGTTTTTTCTCCCGAATGGATGAGCGGTGCTTTCATTCCCTGCTTCTCATCGCTTCCTTCAATCACCGGCCAGCCATAATTGGCTCCGGGTTCTATTTTGTTCACTTCATCATGTCCAGACTGCCCGTGTTCGGAACTGTAAAGCTGACGGCCGATCCATGCGAGGCCTTGCGGATTCCGGTGTCCAAAGCTGTATACATAAGACGAGCTAAAAGGCTGATCAGCCGGTATCGTACCATCAAGCTCCATTCTTAAGATCACACCCGCCATCTTTTCAGGCTGCTGGGCCCATTCCCTTTCCCCCGCATCGCCTGTCGTGATGTACAGCTTTTGATCGGGTCCGATCGCCATCCGGCCGCCGTTATGAATCACGCCTCCAGGCAAATCGGCAAGCAGCTCCTCCGTTTCCGTCCAAGTGAGGCGGTCAAGCGTCAATTTGACGATCCGGTTTTTCAGATGGCTCCCGTCTTTGTATGTATGGTAAACGTATGCCTCCTGATTGTTTTTAAAATCCGGATGGAGTACAAATCCGAGCAGCCCGCCTTCCCCTTCTTGATGAACGGGCTTTTTCAACTGAAGCTGCATGCGCTCCTTTTTGCCGTCAACAATGGACACGATTCCCCCGTTTCTTTCGGTAATGTAAAAAATCTCACCAGTATGAGCGATCGTCCAAGGCACATCAAGGCGGTCTGCGATGACTTCGGCGCCGCTTCCGCCTTCTTTCGCGGTCGTCGCTTCATATTCAGCATCAAAATCCCGGTCTTCCGTGCATGCCCCTAGAAAAAACAGCATGATCAACATCAGCAAACCTTTTTTCATCGTCTCCTCCTTAAAGGACTTTCTTGATGAATACATTCAAGAACACCGGCATGATTCCCTACTAACATTCAAAAAATCCTATTAAAAAACACACGCTTCGATGAGAAGGCGTGTGTCCGCATTACTGAGAAACCAGTTCTCCGATATATTTAGCCGACGGCCTGAAAATCATGTTGTTGTCAGCCTGCTCCAGCACATGGGCGCACCAGCCGACCATTCTCGCTGCCGAAAAAGTAGGTGTAAACAATGCGGCATCAAAGTCGATCGCCTTCATGACAGCGGCTGCGTAAAATTCGACATTCGTATAAAGCTTGCGGCCCGGCTTGTATTCTTCCAAAAGACGGATCGCCGTATTTTCAACATGAAGAGCAAGGTCGATATCCCGGTCGCCCCCGGCAATTTCTTCAGCTTTCACCCTTAAAGCCTTCGCTCTCGGATCATGCGTTTTATAGACGCGGTGTCCAAATCCCATCAGCCTCTCGCCTTTTTCAAGCTTTTCTCTTATATAGCTTTCAGCGTGCTGTTTTTCCCCGATGCCTTCCAGCATATCCGTCACCGCAGACGGCGCTCCGCCGTGCAAAGGTCCCTTCATCGTGCCGAGTGCAGATGTGACGGCAGAAACAAGATCGGATTCTGTAGACACCGTAACCCTTGCCGAAAAGGTTGAAGCGTTCATGCCGTGTTCCATCGCAAGAATCATGTACGTTTCGAGCGCTTTTTTCTGAGCTTCTGTCGGGCGCTTTCCTTTCAGCATGTAAAAATAATGTTCCACAAAGCCAAGCTCATCCAGCGGCTGAACAGGCTCTTCTCCGTCAGTCAGCCGCTTTCTGACCGCGATAATCGACGGGGCGGCTGCAATCAGCCTAAGGGCCTGCTCCATTGTCGGCTTGAACGCAAACGATTTGTCCCCGAATGAAGAAACGACCGTGCGCAGAACCGCCATATCGTCTAATTCGGCCGGAAGACTGCGGATCAATTGCTCGCATGCTTCTGGAAGCACACGGAATGAAGCGAGCATCTCATTGAATCGGCTGAGTTCCGCTTCCGTCGGAAATGCCCCGTTGAGAATCAGGTAAGCGACTTCTTCAAATGTGGATGTAAGCGCCAGTTCATCAGCATTGTATCCTCTGTAGATCAGCTTTCCTTCTTCACCGTCAATGCGGCTGATGGCTGTTTCAACACAAGTAATCCCTTTCAACCCATGATAAACCATATCAATTCCTCCTTTTTCCTTTGTAAATATGATTATAGTTGATATAATATTTAAAAAATATTGAATTATATTGATGTCTTTGATTAACAAAATTAATCAGGAGGACTGCAATGGATTTTAAATGGCTTCATACCTTTGTTACTGCCGCAAAATACGAAAATTTCAGAAAGACGGCGGAAACCTTATTTATTTCTCAGCCGACCGTCACCGTCCAAATTAAACTGCTTGAAGAAGAACTCGGGTGCCAGCTGTTCACCCGCAAAGGAAGAAGCATTCATTTAACGAAAGAAGGCCGGGCTTACCTTCCTTTCGCCCTTCGCCTGTTGGAAGACTATGAATCGAGCATGGCAGAGCTTCACAGAATCAGACAAGGCTATTCGCAGACATTGAATCTAGCGGTTTCACCGCTTATCGCCGATACGATTCTCCCATTTGTATTAAAAAAATACACAGCGCTTCATCCGAATTCGGAGATCAAAGTAAAGATCGCCGAATCAGCTGAAATCGCTCCCCTGATTTCAGCTGGCCATGCAGATATCGGATTAAGCTGCTTAAACGTGCAATCGTCAAACCTGAACTGTTATTCCATGTACAGCGATCCCGTCATTTTGGTTGCGCCTCATGACGGCCGCGATTCAGAACAAGCGCCGCCGCTCGATGTCGAAGATTTGCTTGAAGAATATTTGCTGTTGACCCACAATCATCCGGAATACTGGGACGACCTCGTCAGGCAGCTGAGGATCAAATTTCCGTTTGTCAGAACGATGCTCGTAAGCCAGACGCATATTACAAAACGGTTTATTTCAGAAGGACTCGGTATATCATTTTTGCCGCTGTCGACCGTGCACCGCGAGCTAACGGAAGGAAGATTAATAGAGGTACCGTGCGATTTCATGAAGCTTCCTGTTGCAGGGGGATATGCGATCAGTCTGAAAGATAATGAGAAGGTCGAGCACTTTTTGGCGTTTTTAACCGAGTTCCGTTTCTAAACGGAAAAAACCCGTTCATCATGATGAACGGGCTTGTCCCTGTAACATTAGAAGCGTTTTGCTCCAAGATAGCGCGGCTTCCAATAGCTGTTTGTCATATCGCTGATCGTTACGCCGTCAGAACCGGCATGAACGAATTGATTGTTTCCGATGTAAACCCCCATATGCGAAGGTCCCGGCTGATATGTCGTGAAGAATACGAAATCGCCTACTGCCGGACTTGATACGCTCTTCATCGAATTCCAGTATCCGACTGTATTCGTTCTCGCCACATTTGTCTGTTTGTTGAGGATGTACCAGACAAACCCGCTGCAGTCAAATCCTGATGTAGATGTTCCGCCCCACTTATAAGGCGTTCCGATAAGTGCTTTTGCATCCGAAACAAGTTTTGACGTATTCAGCGCTGAAGAGGTTTGCGCAGGTGCCTTGCTTGTTTTGCTTGTCCCGCTTGATGCAGAAGGCTTGGTTGTTGATGCTGCTTTTACGCTTTTCGTCCCTTTCACTTTTAATACTTGTCCGATTCGGATTAAATCTGTTTTTAAGCCGTTCAGAGACTTCAGTTCATTAACAGTCATGCCGTATGTCCGTGAAATTTTCCAAAGGCTGTCTCCTTTGACCACTTTGTGTGTAGCTGATGAAGCTTGTGAAGCTTTTGCAGATGAAGAACTGCTTCCATTGATCGACAGCCTCTGTCCTATGTAAATGATATCGGAGTTCAGCTTGTTTTCCTGTTTAATCTTGCTGACAGATGTGCCGTACTTCTTCGAAAACCCCCATAACGTATCCCCTTTTTTCACCGTTATGGTTTGCGCGGAAGCGGCTCCCGCAAACAAAGTCGATCCTAAAACAACCGCTGATGCTGCTGTAATTACTTGTTTTTTCATGTTGTCCTCCCACTAGCAGAATTTATATTTTCAAAGGCAAAAATTAGTAGTTTCATTATTTTTGAGAACGGCTGCTTCAGCCTTCCTCTGCTTCTATTATAAGGAGGGAATTCCATCAGGTATAGTCTTGACTTACTAAGTCAAATTCCTTAATTATTCGTTTTTAAAAAAAGTTTTTAAGGGTAGATTATATTTCATTTACATTTCAAAGGTAACTTAAATGCTACATTTTCGCACTTTCCGGCAGCTAAAATTACAATTTTAGAAATAGTATAAAATACTTTATTTTACATTTTTATAATTAACTCGTAAAACTGAACAAACGTTCATTAAAATAACAAAGGCTGCACGAATGCAGCCTGAAACTTTTTATAAATATCTGCGGTGGACAGCCTTTCCATCATAGGAAAACATGACGGGTTTATCTTCGAGCACGGTTTCGACATGCACGCTTCTTCCCCATAGCTGGTGGAGGTAAGGCAGAACTTTTTCAAGGTACTTCAAATCGAGTTCGATCCCTTCATACCAATGCTTGATGTATAATTCATTGTTCTTTAAGTAATCTCCGTCCTCAACAGTCAAATAAGGAAATCCTCCGTTGACTCTCATGCTGACGAGCTGATCGCGTACAGCTTCCCAATCCTTGTCGACGATTTTATAATCCCTTCCCTGTTTTTGAAACAAGTAGAGATCTTCCCGCATCACGAGATCTTTCGTTAAATAGTTCCTGATAAATGAAATGTCTGATTCGATCTCCCTGACTTCAAATATTTTTTCTCTCCCCGAGTTCGGCTCTACACCCATCTTCTTCATATCTTCTGTCGGGGTGTTGTAGCGCTCCTCTATGTCCTCAAATATTTTCAATCCGAGATAATAAGGATTGATGCCCGTTTTGGACGGCTGAACCACTCCCGCGTTCAGCTTGGCGAATTCGATTGCTTCACTTGATGTCAGATTAAGCTCGCGGATGATTCGCTGATGCCAGTAGGACGCCCAGCCTTCATTCATGATTTTCGTTTCAAGCTGCGGCCAGAAATACAGCATTTCCTCTCTCATCATCGTTAAGATGTCGCGCTGCCAAGGCTCCAGCTCCCGCGAATGCTCTTCAATGAATAACAGAATGTCTTTTTCCGGCTTCGGCGGAAACTTTTTTTTCGTCTTTTTCTGCTTCTCTTTCGATCCTTTTTGATCCAGTTCCCAGAGGTCGTCATAAGGAGTGGTCGGGGCGCCGGTTTCTTCTCCCTCTTCATCATCTATGCTCCACGACAGCTTCGGCCTCACGAGCGAAGGGTCAATGTGTTCTTCAATCGCCAGCACCGCATCGAGAAATGCCTCGACTTCTTTAGAACCGTGGAGCGTCTCATAATGTTTAATCCGCTCTGCTGTCGCCGACATGCTTTCAACCATATCGCGCTTCGTATTTTGAAAACGGCAGTTATTTTTAAAGAAATCACAATGAGCAAGGACGTGTGCGACAATCAGCTTATTTTGAATCAATGAATTGCTGTCCAGCAAAAACGCATAACACGGATCTGAATTAATAACAAGCTCATATATTTTGCTCAAACCAAAGTCATAGTGAAGCTTCATTTTGTGAAATTGCTTGCCGAAACTCCAATGGCTGTATCTTGTCGGCATCCCGTATGCACCGAAAGTATAAATAATTTCAGCAGGACAAATCTCATATCTCATCGGGTAAAAATCAAGGCCGAATCCTTCCGCGATCTCCGTAATTTCTTCAATCGCCCGCTGCAGCTCTTTTTGCTCCCGTATGCTCAATACTCAAATCCCCCCCGGTTGGACTTCTCTTTATTGTATGAGCCGGGTTTTAAAAAGATGAAAGGCAGCTGTCGGTTTGACAGCTGCCTTCTTTTGTTAGTTCGCTATTTGCATGTCAAGGGATGAAGCAAAGCTCTCATAGCGGATGTTCTCCATCGAAACGCCAAGATTTTGCAATCCTTCAATCACGCTTTTCATAAATGAAAGCGGGCCGCATACATAAAATTCACCATTTGGATCTTTCACGACCGATTTCAACAGCTCTTCATTCACCCGGCCTTTTACAGTATGATCTTCCGTCGCTTCAGCGCCCCTGCTGTAGACAAACAGGAGACGGTTCGCCGGATTCGCGCCGAGCAGCTTCTCCGTTTCTTCCTTGAAAGCATGATGCCGTTCAGTTTTCGCTGCATGCACGAATGTGATCTCGCGGCTGCTTTCTTTTTGAGCCAACGTTTGCACCATGCTCATGACAGGCGTGATGCCTGACCCGGCGCTGATGAAGTAAACC
Organism: Bacillus haynesii; assembly: GCF_001969855.1. GTDB lineage: Bacteria > Bacillota > Bacilli > Bacillales > Bacillaceae > Bacillus > Bacillus haynesii. The sequence goes on along the minus strand of NZ_MRBL01000019.1, from coordinate 934 downwards.
GGACGATCCGTTCCTTCGGAAAGTGTGAAATCTCCGGCAGGAGCGCTCACTTCCAAGCTGCCGCCGATTTCCATGTTCTCATGCAGATAGCTTGATACCCTTCCGATCGGTTGACCTTCCTCCGCTTCCAATTTAACTGAAATGCGGTAGTAGTCTTTATTCCAGGCATCTGACAAGCTATACTGCCTTGTTAAGAAATACGGTTCGCCGGGAATTTTAATGCGGACAGATACGTACTGTCCGGGGCTGAAAGCGGGCAAATCCGTTCCATCGGCAGGCTTCAAATAAAAGGAAGTAATCGTATCGGATTCGACCCGCTTATCCATGATGACAAACGGTTTAAATCCTTCCCAGTTTCCATCCTGCTTTTTGTCTTCTTCATACATTTGTTTTTCGACTTCAATAAATACGCGGGCGATCTCTTCATAGGCTTCTGCCCATGCTTGGAGAATGTCCTCTGTCGCAGCTTCGCCGAGCACGATTTCAATGGCTTCCAAAAGATGCTGACCGACAATAGGATAGTGCTCTGGTTTCACATGCAAACTTTTGTGTTTATGTCCGATTTGTTTGACAACCGGCAGCAGGTCTCCGAGCCGGTCGATGTTCTCAGCCGCCTGCAAAACAGTGAAAGCCAAAGCTTTCGGCTGTCCGCCGGTTTGCTGGCGAGACATGTTGAAGATGTTTTTCAATTCAGGGTGCGCATTAAACATCCGCTTGTAAAAACAAGTGGTGATCTCTGTTCCCTTTTCTTTTAAAACAGGTGCAGTCGATTTAACAATTTGCATGGTTTTTTCAGATAGCATAATGCTTTCTCCTCCCAGTCACTTTAAAAATGTATTTAAAATACATCTTTAAAGGTGCAATAAGATCTTTTTTTAAATGGGACTGTTACTTTTGATTAAAGATGTATTTAAGATACATCTTTATACTAGAC
>NZ_MRBL01000018.1 GCF_001969855.1 Bacillus haynesii | reverse complement strand
TTTGTCAACGGTCTGAAAGAGCCGGATTTACCGGCTCTTTCTGCGTGTCGACAAACCCTCGCATTCAATTGTCAGGCCTGCTAAGTCGGTGTTCACGAATAGGAGAAGGATCGGCGACTAACCGTCCAGGCGTCCCGCCTGAACGACGCCGTCATTACCTCCTGTAAAAGTCCGTTCCGATGCTCGGCCTTCCTAGACTGCAAAGGTTGCGGGTCACGCTGAGCTTAAACGCTCTCCAAGCTTCTCTGTGAATTTTCTCAAATAATACTCATCTGTTTCATCGAAGCGGTTTTTAATCGGGCTGTCGATATCGAGTACTCCGATGATGTTCCCGTCAACTTCAAGCGGAACTACAATTTCGGATTGGGATGCCGCATCACACGCAATGTGTCCGGGGAATGCGTTCACATCTTCAACACGCTCGACCCGGCCGTTTGTATAAGCGGTGCCGCAGACGCCTTTCCCGAACGGGATTCTTACGCATGCAGGAAGTCCCTGGAACGGCCCCAGCACAAGCTCACCGTCTTTGGCAAAATAAAAGCCTGCCCAGTTGACGTCTTCCAATGATTGATACAAAAGAGCGGAGGCGTTTGCTGTATTGGCGATCATATCAGGTTCGCCTTCTGTCAGCGCATCGATTTGTTTGAGGAGAAGCTCGTATTTTTTTTCTTTGCTGCCTTCTGTTTTTTCGACATGAAACATTATATTTCCCTCGCTTTTTCTTTGAAATGGCAAAAACGTGCTTGCCGTGATGCTATTTGTCGAGCACTTTTTACAGGAACAACTCCGCTTGAAGTGGAATTGTTTTTAGTAAGAAGGGGTGAAACAAGATGGGATCAAACGCTATTTCAACCACAAAGGACAGGATCATCGAATCTGCCGTGGAGCTGTTCAACCAAAAAGGTTTTTCAGGAACATCCGTCCGCGAAATTGCCCGAGCAGCCAATGTCAATGTCGCCCACATCTCCTATTATTTTAATGGAAAAGGCGGTTTAATGGAGCATTTAGTATCCCGTTTTTATGAAGGCTATTTAAGAATTCTTGAAAAGGGTCATGAACGCCTTCAGGATGCAGGTGCAACGGATTGCCTTCTTCAATTGGTTTTTGATATTCTATCGTATCAGCATGAGCACCGTCAATTAACTCGGTTTGTCTATCGTGAAGTCACGATTGATTCCACACTGAATCGTGAAGTGATGTCGACATATTTAACAAAAGAAAAGTATATTCTCCATCTGATCATTGAAAAGGGAAAAGAGGATAACGAATTTTCCCGTTTTCCCCTTTCTCATTTTATGATTCAGCTGAAGTCGCTTTTAATGATGCCTTATCTGCAGCCCCAATATATTTCAGAAGTGCTTTATGTACAGCCGCACGAGCCGTACTTTTATCAGGCGTATTACAAGGAAGTCAAAACATGGCTTCTCAGTCTGTTGTACAGAGAGCGTCGTCAAGCCGCCGTTATTTAGCAAAGCGGTTCTCAAAATGTTCGTAACCAAATCCGGCATCCTGTGCTTGATGGGCGTCAGACCCAAAGACAAGCGGGATGTTTTTTTGTTCCGCTTCTTTTATCATCCATTCTTCCATATAGACGTTGCCTGCATAAGGCTTGCGGAGGCCGGCCGTATTAAAGTCAAGTTCGAGTCCACGTTTAGCGGCTTCATCCAGACAGGAGGAGACCAATTTTTTGACGCTTTCTGACATCTTATACGGAAACAGCTTCACAAATTTTTTCGCAAGCGTGATGTGGCCGATTCGATTTGGCTTAAATGCTCCCAGCGGTGATACAATGGAAGAATAGATTTCGTCATAATAGGCGAGATAGACCTGTTCTATGCTGCCGTAGCAGTCGATCAGCTGCTGAAACGCTTTTTCATCGTAGTCAAGACAGATGTAAGAAGATCCGGCCGGCAAAAAATGAACGGAAAGAATGCTGTCGTCAAGATATGTGCCGTACTGATCGAGAAAAGCTTTGGTTTCGTGTTCAAAAGCGCGGATATAATCGACTTCAAGACCGATCAAAATGTCGAGCTGTCCTTTGTATTCTTCCTTCAGTTCGGTCAGCTGTTCAATATAGCGGTCCAGCTCGCAGATCGGCATGGCGCTGTCTTTCTCCGGAGTCGGATCAATGAATGAAGGCGGAAGCGGCGCATGCTCAGTAAAGGATACAGATCGGAAGCCTTTTTTGCATAATTCTTCTATATAATATCTGAATTCGTCTTTTGATCCGTGCGGACAAAAGGGAGAATGAACATGACCGTCTCGTTTCAGCATGATGTCACCCCGTAAAAAAATAGTCAGATGTTGTCACTTTGATGTAAAAAAATTAAAAATTCTGCTCAAAAAATGTTGGTTACATGGTATCATAAGAACAATGAAAACGATAGTTTAACTTCATTTTTACATAACAATTTCAAATATCATACCCTGACAGAACAGATAAACAGCAAGGGGGCTCATTATGGAGTTTGTCATTGGCTTACTGGCGTTATTTTTAATCTTATTCGCTACGGGCTACTTATTCAGAAAAAATATATATAAAGAGATCGACCGTTTAGAAGCTTGGAAAATCGAAATCATGAACCGTTCGATCGTGGAAGAAATGTCAAAAATCAAGCATCTGAAAATGACGGGGCAGACTGAGGAATTCTTTGAAAGGTGGCGCCGGGAATGGGATGAAATCGTCACCTCGCATATGCCCAAGGTCGAAGAGCTTCTGTTTGAAGCCGAGGATTGCGCTGACAAATACCGTTTTCAAAAATCGAAACAGGTGCTTGCGCATATTGAAAATCTTTTATCAGCGGCTGAATCCAACATTGAAGACATCTTAAAGGAAATCGCCGATCTTGTCTCAAGCGAAGAGCAGAACCGCAAAGAAATCGAAGAGGTAAAAGAACGGTATACAAAAGTGCGGAAAAACCTCTTGGCATACAGCCACCTGTACGGAGACCTCTATGCGAAAATTGAAGCCGACCTCGATACCGTGTGGGAAGGCATTAAACAGTTTGAAGAGGAAACAGAAGGCGGAAATTATATAGAAGCCAGGAAGGTGCTGCTCGCCCAAGACCGTTTGCTTGAAGAGCTTCAATCATACATAGACGATGTGCCGAAACTGCTTGCAAGCTGCAAGCAGACCGTTCCGCAGGAACTCGCCAAATTGAAAGCCGGCTATCAGGAAATGATCGATAAAGGGTATAAGCTCGATCATATTCAAGTGGAGAAGGAGCTCGAAAACCTTTTGAAAGAATTGAAGCGCGCTGAAGATGCACTTTTGGGCGAGCTTGATTTAGAAGAAGCCGCCGCCATCGTGCAGATGATTGATGAAACGATCCAGACGCTGTATAACCAGCTGGAGCATGAAGTCGAAGCGGGGCAGGAAATTTTCGGTAAAGTGCCTGAGCTTGCCGCTGCATTGGAAAAGCTTGAAGCCTCCAAAAAGGATACCGAAGCTGAAACCGAGCTCGTCAAAAAAGGCTACAGACTGACAACCGGCGAACTGGAGAAGCAGCAGTCATATGAAAAGCGCCTCGAAATGGTCGAAAAGCAGTTCGAACAAGTGAGAGAAAGGCTTGATCAGAAACATGTCGCCTACTCGCTGTTAAAAGAAGAGCTTGCCGATATCGAAAAGCAGATGGAAGCCGCTCAACGGGAGCATGACGAATACAGGGACATGCTGCAAACACTGAGAAAAGAAGAGCTTCAGGCAAGAGAGCTACTCAAGCAATTGAAGCAGACGATCAAAGATACGGCGCGGAGCCTGGAGAAAAGCAATGTACCAGGCATTCCGGAGACCATAACCGAACAGATCCGACAGTCGCAGACGACGGTGCAGAAAGTGACAGAACAGCTGAATGAGCTGCCGCTGAACATGGATGCGGTGAACGAACGTCTTCAAGAGGCGGAACAGCTTGTCACGGAAGTGAAAACAAAGACGGATGATCTGGTTGAAATGGTTTTGCTGATCGAACGCATCATTCAATACGGCAACCGCTTCAGAAGTCAGGACCGGATCCTTTCCGAACAGCTGAAAGAAGCAGAAAACTGCTTTTACGCATATCAGTATGAAGAGGCTTACGACATTGCCGCCAGAGCGGTCGAAAAAGCGTCGCCTGGAGCAGTGGCCCGGCTTGAAGCGGACGCGAAGCAGCCTGAATAAAGCAAAAACCCGGCACGTATTTTCACGTGCCGGGTTTTTTGTATAAAGCTGCAATGAAAGATAAAAAACAGCCCTGTTTCTGAACAGGGCTGTTTTTGCAAAGATCAGCTGACTTTCTTTAATTTGTCATTCGGCGAAGCGATAAAAAATGTCACAATGTAACCGATCACTGCGCCAATAACAGCCGGAACGACCCAGCCTACACCCATGCTGAACAGCGGGATATTCGCTTTTAAGATATCGTTAACCGGACCCAGCGGGATTTTCGCCGCGTTTAATCCGTCGATGATGCTCAGAATTCCCGTCGGGATAAGGGCGCCGATATAGACCTCGCGCCGTTCATCAAACAGCTTGTCAATGAATGAGAGCAAAACGACGACGATCGCAAGCGGATAAATCGCCGACAGAATCGGTACGGAAAACGAGATGATTTCTGTCAGTCCGAAATTGGCAATCACAAGGCTGAAAAGCGTCACAATGATGACAACAGCTTTGTAAGAGAGCTTCGGAATCAGCTTTGAAAAATACTCTCCACAAGAAGAAACGAGTCCGACGCTCGTCGTCAGACAGGCGAACAAGATCGCGATGCCGAGCACGGCATTTCCAAGCGAGCCGAACAAATACGCGGAAGCTTTGGACAATATTTCGCCGCCGTTGTCGAGCGAACCGACGGTTTCAACGCTTGTCGCTCCTAAATAAGCGAGAGAAACATAAACGAGTCCGAGACCGACTGCAGCGACTATTCCCGCTTTGATGCATGAAGCGGCGATTGACTTTGGATTTGTGACGCCGCGGTCTTTAATCGCCGTAATGACGACAATTCCAAATACGATTGAAGCGATCGCATCCATCGTTTTGTACCCTTCTAAAAATCCGACAAACAGAGGAGTGGATTGATAGGCTTCTGACACAGATCCGATGCTGCCCATCGGGGTGATAAACGCTTTGATGACTAATATTGCGATTACAGTCAATAATATCGGTGTTAAAATTTTACCGATACGGTCAACAAGTTTGCTTGGGTTTAAAGCCAAGAAATAAGTGATCCCGAAAAATATCAGGGTAAAGATAAACAGATAAAGACTTGATGAATGTTTTCCTAAAAACGGCTCAACCGCTATGACGTATGAAACGTTTCCTGTCCTCGGAATGGCAAACAAAGGTCCGATCGTTAAATAAATGCTGACGATTAATATCGTGCCGAAGACCGGATGGGCTTTGTCAGCTAGGCCTTTTGCACTCCCTTTTAGAGCAACTGCGATGACGCCTAGCAACGGAAGGCCGACGCCTGTCAGCAGGAATCCGATGATAGCCGGCCAGACATTCTCTCCGGCAGCTTGACCTAGCTGGGGAGGAAAAATCATATTTCCCGCTCCGAAAAAGAGGGCGAACAGCATAAGCCCAATCGCCGTCGTTTCCTTAGCGGATAGTGAAGTTTTCATTAAAAAGAACCTCCTGATGGTTTTGTTTAAATTTTCTGTCAATTTATTTTCGTGATATAATATGACAAAAGTCCAAAGACTATTATATTTTAAAAATCAGAGAAGTCAAACATTTATTTTTAATTTTCAATTACAAGTTGATATGATAACATATACAGTCATGAAAAAGAACGTTCATTTTTAAAGGAGTAGATCATGATTTATCTTGATAATAGTTCAACAACAAAACCATATCCTGAATTATTACAAATTTATGAACAAGTAAATCAGCGCTTCTTCGGCAATCCGTCGTCACTGCACCGCCACGGTATTGAAGCGGATCAATTGCTTTCTGAAGCGCGGAAACAGATCAAAACGGCGCTTTCGCTAAAAAATCATGATATCGTGTTTACGTCCGGCGCTTCAGAAGCCAATAACATGGCCCTTAAAGGCATTGCTTTGGCACATGCGCAAAAAGGAAAGCATATCATTGCTTCCTCCATTGAACACCCGTCTGTGACGGAATCCTTGGAGCAGCTGAAGACGGCCTTCGGCTTTGAGGTTACATATCTTCCTGTCGACGGCCGCGGATTTGTTTCGCTTGAAGACTTGAAACAAGCGTTCCGCAAAGACACGATTCTGGTGAGCATCATGCACGTCAACAATGAAACAGGCGTCATCCAGCCTGTGGAAGACATCGGCAAAATCGTGAAAGAAAACACAAGGGCATACTTTCACGTTGATCACGTTCAGGGCATTAACAAGGTTCCGCTGGACATCTCCGGTGCAGACATTGACCTTTGTACGATATCGGGCCACAAGTTTCACGGCTTAAAAGGAACAGGGGCGCTCATTCTGAACGAACGGATCTCGCTTTTTCCTTTGATTTCTGGAGGAGAACAGCAGAACAACAGGCGTGCCGGAACTGAAAATACCGCCGGCGCCGTTACGCTTGCAAAAGCGATCAATATGTCAAAACAGGATTATAACCATAATATAGAAGAAATAAAGGCGGCAAAATCGGCTTTTATCAAGGAGCTAAAAGAGCTAAAAGGTGTTATATTAAATACGCCGGAAGAAAACAGCGCGCCGCATATCATCAATTTTTCCGTGCCGGGATTGAAGGCTGAGGTCCTTTTGCATATGCTAGAAGAGCGGGATATTTTCGTATCGACGACATCAGCATGCTCTTCAAAACAGCATAAGCCGAGCAAGGTGCTTTTAGCAATGGGAAAAGGTGAAGATGCAGCCGCAAGCAGCATCAGAATCAGCATGACGTACCGGGATAATCAGGAGCTTGTCGGCCCGTTTATGACGGCCTTAAAAGAAAGTTTACACAAACTAAAAGGAATTATGAGGTAGAGGCACAATGAAAGAGGACTACATTTTAATCAGATTTGGCGAAATTTCAACAAAAGGAAAGAACAGAAAGCTTTTTGTCGATCGCCTGAAAAGAAATATCAAAATGGTCTTGCGCGATTTCCGCAAGGTCCGTTATGAATCAACACGCGACAGAATGACGCTCGTATTAAACGGAGAAGACGCGGAAGCTGTAATGGCCCGTCTGAAACACGTTTTCGGCATCCAATCGTTCAGTCTTGCCGTGAAGTGCCGGACAGATCTGGAAAGCATTAAAGAGACAGCGCTCGCGTCTGTTCAAGAACAATACAAGCCCGGAGATACCTTTAAAGTATCGACGAAAAGGGCTTATAAGCAGTTTGAATTAAACACAAATGAGATGAATGCCGAAATCGGCGGACACATTTTGCGCAACACCGATGATCTTACCGTTGACGTTCATTCCCCGGACATCCATTTGCGGATCGAAATTCGGGAAGATGCCACGTATTTGACATTCCGGGATGAAAAAGGTGCGGGCGGACTGCCGGTCGGAAGCGGAGGAAAAGCGATGCTTATGATATCCGGCGGAATCGACAGCCCTGTTGCCGGGTTCTATGCCATGAAGCGCGGGCTCGAAATCGAAGCTGTTCACTTTTTCAGCCCGCCATATACAAGCGAGCGGGCCAAGCAAAAAGTGATCGATCTCACTAAGCGGCTTACAGCTTTTGGCGGAGACATCAAGCTTCATATCGTTCCGTTTACAAAAACCCAAGAGCTCATTCAAAAGCAGATTCCCGAGAACTATTCCATGACGGCGACGAGAAGACTGATGTTGCAGATCGCCGACAAACTGCGCGAACGCCATAACGCGCTTGCGATCTTTACAGGGGAAAGCCTCGGCCAGGTGGCAAGCCAGACGCTTGAAAGCATGTATGCCATCAACGCGGTCACGAGCACGCCGGTTTTGCGCCCTCTAATCGGCATGGATAAGACGGAAATCATCGAAAAAGCGAAGGAAATCGATACGTACGATATCAGCATACGTCCGTACGAAGACTGCTGCACGATCTTTACGCCTTCTGCGCCGAAAACGCGTCCGAAAAAAGAAAAAATCGAACACTTTGAAAGCTACACAGATTTCGAACTGCTCATCAACGAAGCTGTGGAAAACACGGAAACGATTGTTTTGAGCAGCAAAGCGGACACGAAAGATCAATTTGCGGACTTTTTCTAAAGGAATTCATTAAAATGCCTTTGTCTGTTTTTGCATACAATTACCAAACATTCTTTGTATGAAGTCATGTGTTTTTACACAATCTATACTCACAAGGAGGTGAGAACACATGGCTCAAAACAACAGACAAAGCAGTTCTAACCAACTATTGGTTCCTGGTGCTGCTCAAGCTATCGACCAAATGAAATTCGAAATCGCTTCTGAATTTGGCGTTAACCTTGGAGCAGAAACTACTTCTCGTGCAAACGGTTCAGTTGGAGGAGAAATCACTAAGCGTTTAGTTTCTTTCGCTCAACAGCAAATGGGTGGAACACAACAATAATTAAAATTAAAAAGCAATGGATAATGGGTGGGGTTAATCCCCACTCTTTTTTATGTTCTGCAAAATAGGCATTTCGGAATACAATTGTATGAAAGGATTATGTATAATAAAAAGATGGCACAAGACAAGGAGATGGAAGGGTTGAGAAGAGAAGATTTGATTGCGCCGGAAACGTATAATGCGGTTGATGAAATTGAAAAATTTAAATCTTCCCGCGATAAAACCGCATTGATCTGGGAAGATGAATCAGGGCGTCAAGTGTCATGGACCTATGAAAAACTAATTGAAAAGGCTTACAAAATCGGCAGCATATTGACCCGTTCTGGACTGAAAAAAGGTGACAAGCTTATTGTGATGATGCCGCGGATACCGGAGACGTATGCCGTATACATGGCCATTTTAAAAGCTGGAATGGTGGTCATCCCATGTTCCGAAATGCTCCGGGCGAAAGACTTGGATTACAGGATCAAGCATGCCGGCGTCAAAGGAGCCGTCGTATATTCAGCATTTCTTGGTGCTTTTCTAGATGTTCATTCAAAAGATGAACTGTCGTTATTTGCCGTCGGAGAAAGCAGTGAAGGGTGGATCAACCTGCTCGAAGAAATGGATCAGGCCGTTGTGACGGATTTTCAAGCGGCTGATACCTCACGCGATGACATCGCATTTTTATCTTACACATCCGGCACGACCGGTCAGCCAAAAGGAGTTGTACATACACACGGCTGGGCTTATGCTCACTTAAGAACGACAGCTTCCGCATGGCTTGATATTTCGGAAGGGGATCTCGTCTGGGCGACAGCAGGGCCGGGCTGGCAAAAATGGGTGTGGAGCCCGTTTTTAGCAGTGCTCGGCAGTGGCGCAACAGGCTTTATCTATCATGGAAAATTCACGCCGGAAACGTATTTGCGGCTGATTGAGCGCCATCAAGTCAATGTGCTGTGCTGTACGCCGACAGAGTATCGGTTCATGGCGAAAGTCAATGATTTGTCCCGCTTTGACCTGTCTTCTCTGCACAGCGCTGTTTCGGCCGGGGAGCCGTTGAACAGGGAAGTCATTGATACATTTAAAAAGCATTTTCATATTGCTGTGAGGGACGGATACGGACAAACGGAAAGCACGCTGTTGGTGGGGATCTTAAAAGGAATGAAAATCAAGCCTGGAAGCATGGGGAAACCGACGCCTGGAAACTTGGTTGATATTATAGACGGGAATGGAAAGAGCTGTCCGCCGGGCGTAACGGGCGATATCGCCGTCCACTTAAGCACGCCGGCTCTCTTTAAAGAATATTACAAAGATCAAGAACGAACCCTCCGCCAAAGAAGAGGGGATTACTTTATAACAGGGGATAAGGCGCGAAAGGATGAAGACGGCTATTTCTGGTTTGAAAGCCGCAATGACGATGTGATCATCAGCTCAGGGTATACAATTGGCCCGTTTGAAGTTGAAGATGCGCTGATCAAGCATCCTGAGGTCAAAGAATGTGCTGTTGTGGCAAGCCCTGATGAAATCAGGGGATCGATCGTGAAAGCATATGTTGTCCTAAAGGACCGATCTCGCGGGAATGAACACCTGACAAAGGAATTACAAAATCATGTGAAAGCCATGACGGCCCCTTATAAATACCCCCGGGAGATAGAATTCATCGAAGAACTGCCGAAAACGCCTTCGGCGAAAATCAAGCGCTTTGAACTAAGACAACGGGAAATCGCACTTAAAACGAAAGCTGAATAACCACAGAAGAGGGGGGAATATCCGTTGGGGCATGACTCACTCCGAAACATCGAGAAGGAAATCGCGCTTTTAGTCCGTCTGACGACGGCCTACAGTCCGCGGTTTGGGAGTCTGGACCGCTCGGAATATCTGCTGTTAAGCGAGCTTGATAAGCAAAGTCCTCTTGCCATCAACTCGCTGGCTGAAACTTTAATGCTGAATCTTTCGACAGCAAGCAGACAGGTTTCAGCTTTGGAACGGAAAAAGCTCATCAGGCGTTTTCCTGACCCTAACAACGGCCGGATCAGCCTTGTGGAAATGACTTCGGAGGGCATTGATACTCTGAAAAAAGTGCAAAAGGCCCGCTATCATGTATACACGGAGGTTCTTCAAGATTGGACAAAAGAAGAACTGAACACGTTGGAAACTCATTTGATCAGACTGAATCAGGATTTTAAAAAGTGGAGCAAATAATTGGCTAAAGGCTGTTGGTCAGACGATCATCAGCCTTTTTCTTTTGAATCAGTTGATTTATTGAAAGAAGGATGTATAATATAACTTGCATAATACAACTTGTAATATGAAATATATTAACCGAAAGGAGGAGCACTTTTGAGTCAATCCGATGTGACGATTCAAAGCTCTAAAAAAATGGGCATTCCGAAATATTTGATCATTTCGGTTTTAACGATACTGGCTATTGGGCCGCAATATTTTCTCAATCTTTCCTATACGCTGAGCCAAGCCGTCATTCAAAACGGACTTCATTTGTCACCGGACGATATGCGAATTCCGTCTATTTTGACAAACCTTGCTTTTGCTCTCGGTGTTCCGCTTGGACGTATATTTTCAAGGAGATTCGGGATTCGGAACAGCTACCTGACCCTCATCACTTTATTTTTATGCGGTTCACTGATTGATGCATTTTCAACAGGCTTGATTTCGCTTCTTATCGGAAGGGTGACACAGGGATTAAGCGCCGGGATGTTATTTTTGACGATTCTTCCTGTTAAATTGATTTCGTTTCCCAACAAGGTCAGCAATTTGTTTTTGTTTTTCGTTATTAGCGGATTGTTCGGCGCCTCTGCCGTCGGGGCGGTTTTTGGTTCCCTGTCATTGAGCGCGGATGCATGGCGCTGGGTGTTTATATTAAATATTTGTTCGCCTGTCCTTTGCCTTGTGATCGGCTTCTTTTCTTTGCCGAAACAAGCAGTGGATGAACGGGAGCATCATTCGATTGATAAGACGGGTGTATTTATGCTCTCATTGCTCATGATTGTGTTGGCGGTGCCGCTTATCAATTTGCAGAAGACGGGTGTTCACTCTTTTTATGTGTGGCCGTTCTTTTTGGCCGGATTCATCATTTTGGCGTTGTTTGTCATCACAGACTTGCGCGCCCGGGAACCTCTTGTGCCGTTTCGTTCGCTGTGGTCCGCAAAAGCTGTTTCCGGGACAGTCATGGCCGTTGCTTCGCACATTGCACTCATTGTTTCTCTTGCCGGGATAAACGGATTTTTGGAAAACATTGCAGATGCTTCTTTTGAAAGCATGACACGCTTTTATATGTGCTTTTTCGCAGGGATTTTAGCTACAGCCGTGCTCAGCACGCTTTTGTATGATCATTTTGGCGCCGGATTGCTCGGCTGTATCGGCGCTTTGGAAATGATCATCGTCGGTATGGAATGGAGATCGGTTCAACCCGGTGTTTCGATGGAGTCGTTATATCTTCATGCTGTTTTACTGGGCAGCGGCGTCAGCATGGTATTGGTATCGGGAGCGCTGGGCACGGCGCTTGCCGGAGATATTCACCAAGCTTCAAAACGCTCGGTTTCGCTTCATTTTATCCGCAATTTCGCCGGTGCCTGGGCTGCACCGGTGATCGGCTGGTTTGCTTCAATGAAGAATGCAGTGCACTACGAGACGATAAGGGGACATATCAGTGAAGCTGATCCTGAAATTCAGCTGGAATTGTCAAACATGATTCGTGATTTTGTCAGCAGCGGGCTTTCTCTTGGGGATGCGAAAAACATGGCGGCCTATACGATTGTTGCGAATGCCAGAAAAGCTTCAGCCCTTGGCGCATATCACGATTTGTTTACGATACTGCTCTGGCTAAGCGTGATCATGCTTGCGGCTTCAATTGGAAAGGCAGCGACCGGAAAGGGAAGATCGCTCGTTCAGAAGCGCCTTCACCTGCCCGACCCTTCAGCAAGTCAACAAAAGGAGATAGGATAAACATGAGTAAAGGACGTTTGATGATCATCAATATGATTGGTATTATCGCAACTTTAGCGCTTGTCGCTGTATGCGGATATTACTATTATCAAAATGAACATTATGTCACGACAGATGAAGCAAAGGTTTCCGCAAATATGACAAAAATAACGGCGCCTGCTTCCGGAAAATTAAGCGGCTGGGATGTAAAAGAAGGCGACCATATATCAGACGGCGACAGGCTCGGAAAAATATCCGACGGTCAGCAGTCGGTAGCTGTTAAAGCCATTTCTGACGGAACACTCGTCAAAAATACAGCCGTCAATCATAAAATCGTAAATGCGGGGGACGTCATCGGCCAAACTGCCGATATGGATAGCCTTTATATTACGGCTCAGATTAAAGAAACGGAATTACGCGATCTCGAAAAAGGCGACAAAGTGGACATCACAGTCGACGGGGACCCTGATGCAACGTTTGAAGGGAAGGTCGAAGAGATCGGATATGTGACAAATACGGTATTTTCAATGCTCCCGGAAATGAAGACAAGCGGAGACTATACGAAAGTCACCGAGAAAGTTCAAGTCAAGATTTCGATTCAAAATCCGTCCGCCAAAGTGCTGCCCGGCATGAATGCGGAAGTGAAAATTTCGTTATAAGCACCCGCAAAAAAGAGCAGGATGATCATCCTGCTCTTTTTAAATGAAAAGGTTTTCAAAATTATAGAAATGTGCGCCTTACTTTTTCCCAGAATGAATTGTCTTTTAATTTAATGGTTTTGATCATCTTGCCGGAGAGGCTGACTTCGACTTCTTTCACATGCATCGTACTGAAGGCTTCGTTATCAAGGCCGATGATCGGATAGTCGTTCCCGTCTTGGACGATTTTTAATGTCAGCTTTCGATCGGCGCTTAAAATAAATGGCGAGCCGAGCGTTCTGTATGTGTTGTTGTTCAATGAAGCAAGCTCTGTCACCTGTATGCATGGAAGCAGCGGATCAACGATTGCCCCTTCAACCGATTTGTTATAAGCGGTGCTTCCGGTCGGAGTGGACACGATCATTCCGTCCCCCCGGAATGTTTCAAAATGAAGATCATCAATATAGACGTCCATCACAAATGTTTTAATAATGCTTGAACGAATGGATACTTCATTCAGACATTGAAAGCTGGTCCCGTCAACGGTTACATCGATCAGAGGATATTTTCTGACCTCGATTTGCTCAGAGTTTGTCGCTTCAATCATTTTATCGGTATCATGTATATTAAAATCCGCATACAAATGAGCTTTCCCCTTTTTTGCCACGCCTACGTACAGGCAGTCATCCCTGAAATTCGTCTTTCGAACCGCCTGCAAAAATGTCCCGTCGCCGCCGATGCTTGCGATAATATTGGCTTCATTGTGGTGGTGAACGACGCGAAATCCGTGTTCTTCGGCAAGCTGCTTCAGTTTTTTGCACTGCTCGTCGGTTTCTTCGCTTTTCTTGTAAAAGAAATAAATGTTTCGGCGGTCTGTCACAATCATTCTCCCCTTTGTCTGTTAAGTTTAGATTTTTCTGCCATCTAACATCTATGTTAAAATGACCTGTGACCCTTAGTTTACCATGTCCAAAAACTTCTTGTATATGAAGCGGCATCATAATGAACTTTTTCTCTTCATATACGTACTAAGACATGCAGCTTTTTTTATTCAAAGGAGGAGAACAGACAAAATGAATGCGAAAAGATGGATCGCACTTGTCATCGCGCTGGGCGTTTTTGCGTTATCTGCGGTGGTGAGCCTTTTGCTAGCAGTATTTGACACGATGGGGAATGACGGAAAGATGCAGTTTGGCCTCAATGACACCCAGGAAGAAACGGTGCTTGAACAAGGAAACAGCTCAAGAAAAATCGCCGTTCTTGAAGTGAACGGAACGATTTCTGACAATGGCGGCGCTTCAGGCCTGTTCAGCTCTGAAGGCTATAACCACAGATCGTTTTTGCAAATGCTTGAAAAAGCAAAAGACGATTCTGCGGTAAAGGGCATTGTTCTGCGCGTCAATTCTCCGGGTGGCGGAGTATACGAGAGCGCTGAAATACATAAGAAGCTTGAAGAGATCAAAAAAGATACGAAAAAACCGATTTACGTATCGATGGGCTCGATGGCTGCGTCTGGAGGTTATTACATTTCAACGCCTGCCGACAAAATCTTTGCAGCGCCGGACACGCTGACGGGTTCACTCGGGGTCATTATGGAAAGCCTTAACTACAGCAAGCTTGCAGAGAAGCTTGGATTGAAAACGGAAACGATTAAAAGCGGTGAGTTTAAGGATATCATGTCACCGACGCGCGATATGACGAAAAAAGAAAGAGAAATCATGCAGTCAATGGTCGATGACGCGTACGAAGGATTTGTCGATGTCATAGCTGAAGGGCGTAACATGTCCGAAAATGACGTGAAAAAAATTGCCGACGGGCGTGTCTATGACGGCCGCCAGGCGAAACAGAACCATCTCATTGATGAACTCGGCTACTATGAAGATGCGCTCAAAGCGATGAAAAAAGACCACAAAAACCTTGCCGGCGCATCTGTTGTCAGCTATGAAGAATCAGCCGGACTTGCGTCGCTGTTTTCGATGACTGCAAATAAGATGTTTAAAAGCGAAGCTGATTTCTTAAACATTAAAGAAGCGATTTCTCAATCCGGCGCACCGAGACTGATGTATTTATACGCCAAATAGGAGGGGACCGAAAAAATGGATGTGACTTATGATGGAAAGGATCATAATGAATTATCGCCGGACGCCGGCGTTTCCAGGGAAGAATCGGCCCCGCATGTAGAGCATGCCTATGCCGGTTTTTGGATCAGGCTGTTTGCTTTTCTGCTCGACGGGATTGTTGTCGGCAGCATCAACCACTTAGCGGTTTCACCTGTTTTCAGCCTGTTGAATCTCCCTAAAGAATCAGGGTTTTTCACCTTTTCGCTTTATTCTTTTGTGACGGCGGCAGTATTTTTTGCTTACTTTGTCCTGATGACGAAGTATTTCGGACAGACGTTGGGCAAGATGGTATTCGGACTGAAGGTCGTGTCGCTTGTCCCGGAAAAAGGGCTGACATGGGATGTGATCTTGTTTAGGGAGTTGATCGGCCGCTATATCAACAGTTTGTATATTACGTATCTCGTTTCTGCGTTTTCGCCAAAGAAACAAGGGATTCACGATTTCTTTGCGGACACTGCGGTTATCCATGAAAAACTGTATCGAAAAAAAGACTGAGTGTTTCAAACCCGGCTGCTAAAAGACAGCCGGGTTTTTTGCTGCCTGTGAATCGGCGGAATTCCGGCTATGTTTATTTTTCCAGTTTTCTTCCTATAATGCTTAGTATAAGAGGAAGTGAAATCATGATTTACATATGGATTGCGGGAGTTTTCATTCTTTTAGCAGCGTTGATGATGATGAAAATCCGCGTAGCGATCGAATATCTTCATTCAGACGATAACGACCAGCTGACCGTCAAAGTTCAAACAGCTTTTGGCCTTCTGCGCATCAAAAAAGAGATTCCTGTGATTAAAATCAACCAGGAGGATATGACCGTTGATGTGAAAGAACAGACGAATTCGGCTCAGAAAAAAGATAAAAAGAGGAGGAAAATCGGCTATCGGGAAGTGTTCGATAATACGAAGCAAATCAAAAAATTGGTGGAGCAGGTCATCAATATGCAGCCAATCATCCGCCGGTTTATGAAGCGGATTCACGTCACGAAGCTTGAATGGATCTCGGTTCTCGGCTTTCCTGACGCCGCTTTAACCGGAATCGTCACGGGAGGCGCCTGGTCTTTGAAAGCCGGCACGATGGCTCTCTTACATCAGCTTTTTTGCTTTGACAGCCAGCCGGAATACGAGGTGATTCCAGCCTTTAACAGTCGTTCCTCCAAAACACATCTGACATGTATATTCCATTTCCGGGTTGGACATGCTATAACCGCAGCTTTCAGAATCGTGATGAACTGGAAAGGGAAAATGCGCGGCTTATTTAAGCTGCCAAAAAATCTGTCAGGTTCAACAAAGAATGATTCATCAGTATAGGAGGAATAGAATATGGCTGAACATCCAATTCAAGGTTTGATGAAAACCGCGATGGAAAATTTAAAAGAAATGATCGATGTCAATACCATTATCGGAGATCCTGTAGAAACACCTGACGGCAGCGTCATCCTAACCGTCTCCAGAGTGGGGTTCGGTTTTGCAGCTGGCGGGAGTGAGTTCGGCGGAAATAAACCGGCCGAATCAAAAGCGAGCGATGGAGATCGCGAACGAAAAGAACCGAAGCTCCCGTTTGGCGGGGGAAGCGGGGGAGGCGTATCGATTACGCCGATTGCTTTTTTGATTGTCGGATCATCAGGCGTTAAAATCCTGCATTTGGATGAAAACACGCACGTCATCGATAAGATTTTAGACTCAGCTCCGCAAACGATCGAACGGATTCAGCATATGTTTAAGAAAAACGATAAGCAGAAGCAAAATATGAATGGTCAAAACCAGACGCCTCCATTTTAAAAGCTTTGGCTTTCCGGTAACAGAGCCACAAAAGTTAACTGTTCCTGCAGCAGTTAACTTTTTTTGTCTAGGGCCGGACTTAAGCTTTGCAGTTTGTCCTAAACTCTTTTATAGTAGAGTCATACATAAATGAAGGAGGAATGATGATGGCTTCAATTACATTTAAAGGAAACCCGGTGACACTGGTGGGTTCAGAAGTGAAAGTCGGAGACCAGGCGCCTGATTTCACGGTTTTATCCAATTCGCTTGAGGAAGTCACACTTCAAGACATCAAAGGCCAACCGGCGGTTATTTCGGTGATTCCGTCTATCGATACAGGTGTTTGTGATGCACAGACCCGCCGCTTTAACGAAGAAGCCGCAGGCCTCGGTTCAGTGAAAGTGTATACGATCAGCGCTGATCTGCCGTTTGCACAGGCGCGCTGGTGCGGAGCAAACGGAATTGAAAATGTGGAAACATTGTCAGATCACAGGGAGATGTCTTTTGGGGAAGCATTCGGGGTTTACATTAAAGAATTGAGATTGCTTGCCCGCGCCGTATTTGTATTAGATGAAAACGGAAAAGTCGTCTACACTGAATACGTCAGCGAAGCGACAAACCATCCGGACTACGACAAAGCCATCGAAGCTGCCAAATTACTCGTTAAGTAAATTCAACTCAACTCATAAAAGGGCTCCAGGTGATCATCTTGCCGGAGCTCTTTTCATGGCTTTGATTTTTTGATAAGGAGAGACATCATCATGCAAAACTATCCAGTCGAAACGATTTATGAATGGCTTGACAAAGGAGCGGAAGTCATCGCTCGCGACCGGCAGATCCCTTATATAGAAGGATTGGCGGAAGCCGGAGAGGCATTCTTTACAGGTTCTGCGGACCGCGGTCTTTCCGAAAAAGCCGAACAGAAGGTGAAAGATCTGATCGATCGTGCACGCTTTTCAGAATGCAGCCATGAGGCGATACGGAAAGCCTTCCAGCTTGCCATACTGAAAGGCCAGAAAGATATTCCCCATCCGAACAGGCAGATGACACCCGATACGATCGGTTTATTTATCGGATATCTTGTGAACAAATTTATGGGACCCAAAAAAGGATTGACGCTGTTTGATCCGGCGGTCGGCACTGGAAACCTGCTGCTTGCCGTCTTGAACCAGCTGGCTGAGGAAGCGGGAAAAGCGTTCGGCTCTGAGATTGATGACGTCCTGATCAAGCTCGCCTATGTCCAGGCAAACCTGCAGGAAAAGGAAATCGAGCTTTTTAACCAGGACAGCCTGCAGCCGATTTTTATGGAACCTGCCGATGCGGTCATCTGCGATCTTCCCGTCGGCTATTATCCTGATGACGAAAGTGCGCGCGCTTTCGAATTAAAGGCAGATGAAGGCCACTCTTTTTCACACCATTTGTTTATTGAACAAAGCTTGAGCTATACAAAACCGGGCGGCTATTTATTTTTTATGATTCCAAACCAATTGTTTGAAAGCAGCCAAAGCGAAAAGCTGCGCACCTTTTTAAAGGACAATGCGCATATGAATGCAGTGCTTCAGCTTCCGCTGTCCATTTTCAAAGATGAAGCACACGCAAAGAGCATTTTGGTTTTACAAAAGCATGGTGAACAGGCGAAAGCGCCTAAACAGGTCTTGCTCGCGCAAGTTCCGTCATTCGCCAATCAGGATGCGATGCTGAACATGACAGCCAAACTTGACAACTGGTTCAAGGCTGAAAAAAGATAAGCAGATCAGAGAAGATATATTCTCTGATCTATTTTTATATTCAGAAAATAATAATTTCTTTGTGAAAGCGTTAACATGTCGGATCGCGACTTGAAATGCACTCTTTTGAGTGTTTAAATGAGAAAGGCAGATATTTTTTGAATTTACTAAGAACGATTTTATACATATTTTTTATGATCCGGGTTGAACATAATGTCACCGGACTATAGGTAAAAAGGAGCGTCATTTTATGTCCAAAATTATTGCAATCAATGCTGGAAGCTCATCACTAAAATTTCAACTGTTCGAAATGCCCAGCGAAAAAGTATTAACAAAAGGCCTTGTTGAGCGAATCGGGCTGGATAACGGCATCTTCACGATTTCCGTCAACGACGAAAAAAAGACTGAAACAACGGATATTCCGGATCATTCCGTTGCCGTAAAAATGCTGCTGGATAAACTGACAAAATTCGGCATTATCAAAGATTTAAATGAAATCGACGGAATCGGACACCGCGTCGTACACGGCGGAGAAAAGTTCAGCGACTCTGTTTTATTGACGGATGATATGATCCATGAGATCGAAGAGATTTCAGAACTTGCACCGCTTCATAATCCGGCCAATATTGTCGGAATTAAAGCGTTTAAAGAAGTTCTTCCGAATGTTCCTGCCGTGGCCGTTTTTGATACGGCATTCCATCAAACGATGCCGGAACAATCTTATCTATACAGTCTGCCATATGAATATTATGAGAAATTCGGCATCCGTAAATACGGTTTCCATGGCACATCTCATAAATATGTGACTGAACGTGCGGCAGAGTTGCTTGGCCGTCCGATTGAAGAACTTCGCCTGATTTCCTGCCACCTTGGAAACGGAGCAAGCATCGCAGCTGTTGAAGGCGGCAAATCAATCGATACATCAATGGGCTTCACACCGCTTGCAGGTGTAGCGATGGGTACTCGTTCAGGAAACATCGATCCTGCGCTTATCCCGTTCATTATGGAAAAAACGGGTCAAACAGCTGACGAAGTCCTGAACACGCTCAATAAAAAGAGCGGCCTTTTAGGTATTTCTGGATTCTCAAGCGATTTGCGCGATATCGTTGAAGCAACTAAAGAAGGCAATGAGCGTGCAGAAACAGCCCTTGAAGTATTCGCAAGTAGAATTCATAAATACATCGGTTCTTATGCAGCGAGAATGAGCGGAGTAGACGCGATCATTTTCACTGCCGGCATCGGGGAAAACAGCGTCGAAGTCAGAGAGCGCGTGCTGCATGGTTTGGAATTCATGGGTGTCTATTGGGACCCTGCGTTGAATAATGTCCGCGGACAAGAAGCGTTTATCAGCTATCCGCATTCACCTGTGAAAGTCATCGTCATCCCGACGAATGAAGAAGTGATGATTGCAAGAGACGTCGTCAGACTGGCTCACTAAAAATAAAAAAACAGCCTTCTCTTTACAAGGAGGGCTGTTTTTTTATGCATCTTCCCCTTTATAATGAAAAAAGACTGTATAAAGGAGGCTGTATAGCCATGAGCGTTGAAGAGCATAAAAAAGAAGCGCCTGACCGCGTCAACTGCAAAGTCATTACCGTCAGCGATACAAGAACGGAAGACACAGATAAAAGCGGCCGGCTCATGAAAGAGTTTTTAGCGGAAGCCGGTCATGAGATCGTTTCTTATGAGATTGTAAAGGACGAAAAGGAAATGATTCAAAAAGCTGTGCTGGAAGGCTGTCTCGATAACCGGATCGATGCCATCCTATTAAACGGAGGGACGGGCATTGCCTCAAGAGATGTAACAATCGAGTCGATCGTTCCTCTTTTTTCGAAAGAAATTCCGGGGTTCGGAGAGATATTCCGCATGCTGAGTTATACCGAGGATATCGGGGCGGCTGCGATCCTCTCAAGGGCTGCAGCAGGTGTTATTCAAAACAAAGCCGTGTTTGCAACACCCGGTTCAAGCGGTGCCGTAAAGCTTGCAATGTCAAAGCTGATTGTGCCTGAGCTTGCCCATGTCATCAGAGAACTGAGAAAAGATATGAAAAAGTAAGGCGGAAAGCCCTCCGGCCGAACGCTGAATATGCACTGAACTTCATTCATAAAAAATGAATGAAGTTTTTTTTATAAAAAGGTTGAAAAAACCAGACTTCCTTGTTAAAGTGTATACATATTAAATGTATTTTTATTAAATAAAACTTATTTTTATACAAAAAGAGCACCGAGATGAGAGGAGTTTTTCAAAATGACGCAAAAGAAAAAAGTGGTTTTAGCATATTCAGGAGGACTTGATACTTCTGTCGCGATAAAGTGGCTGCAGGAACAGGGATATGATGTAGTGGCCTGCTGCCTTGACGTCGGGGAGGGAAAGGACCTCGCATTTGTTCAGCAAAAAGCGCTTCAAGTCGGGGCCTCTAATTCATATGTTATCGATGCAAAAGAAGAATTTGCGAAAGAGTTTGCGCTGACCGCCCTCCAGGCTCATACGCTTTATGAAGGAAAGTACCCGCTCGTATCAGCCCTGTCCAGACCGCTGATCGCCAAAAAGCTCGTCGAAGTGGCTGAGAAAGAAAACGCGCAAGCCGTGGCTCACGGCTGCACAGGCAAAGGAAATGACCAAGTGCGCTTCGAGGTGTCCATTAAATCGCTCAATCCGGATTTGGAGGTGCTGGCACCTGTGCGCGAATGGAAATGGTCGCGCGACGAAGAGATCGCGTATGCAGAAAAGCACGGCATTCCGATTCCGATCAATCTTGACAGCCCGTATTCCATCGACCAGAACCTGTGGGGCAGAAGCAATGAATGCGGAGTCCTGGAAGATCCATGGGCGGCGCCTCCAGAAGGGGCTTATGATTTGACGAAGCCGCTTGAAAAAACACCGGATACCCCTGATGTGATCGAAATCGCTTTTGAAGAAGGCGTTCCGGTATCCATTGACGGCGCTCACTACCCGCTGTCAGACTTGATTTTAAAGCTGAATGAACTGGCAGGCGCGCATGGAGTGGGGCGCATCGACCATGTTGAAAACCGCCTTGTCGGCATCAAATCACGTGAAGTGTACGAATGCCCGGGTGCGATGACTTTGATTAAGGCGCACAAAGAGCTTGAAGATTTGACATTAGTAAAAGAAGTGGCGCATTTCAAACCTCTGATCGAACAAAAAATGGCTGAAGTGATCTATAACGGCCTGTGGTTTTCTCCGCTTAAAGACGCGCTTTCCGGTTTCCTGAAAGAAACGCAGAAACATGTCACAGGCGTCGTCCGCGTCAAACTGTTCAAAGGCCATGCGATCGTTGAAGGGCGTAAATCCGAATACTCTCTGTATGATGAAAAACTGGCGACGTATACAAAAGACGATGCATTTGATCATCACGCTGCCGTCGGTTTTATCGAGCTGTGGGGACTGCCGACGAAAGTAAACAGCATCGTCCAAAAAAAGGAGCAGATTAAAGCATGAAAAAGCTGTGGGGAGGCCGGTTCCAAAAAACACCGGAAAAATGGGTCGATGAGTTCGGCGCATCGATCCACTTTGACAAAACGCTCGTGAAAGAAGATATCGCAGGGTCTCTCGCTCATGCTTCCATGCTTGAAAAATGCGGCATTTTAACCGAAGCAGAAGCGGTCAAAATAAAAGAAGGCCTGACATCTCTTTTGCATAAAGCTGAAAAAAACGAACTCGATTTTTCAGTCGATTACGAAGATATTCACCTCAACCTTGAAAAAATGCTCATTGACGAAATCGGACCTCTCGGCGGAAAGCTTCATACGGCCAGAAGCCGAAACGACCAGGTAGCGACGGATATGCACCTGTATTTAAAAGGGCACACTGAGCACATCATCGGGCTGATTACGGCTTTTCAACACGTACTTATCGAAAAAGCGGAAGAACACGTGGAGACGATACTGCCGGGATACACCCATTTGCAGCGGGCCCAGCCGATCTCGTTCGCGCACCATTTGCTGGCTTACTTCTGGATGCTGGAGCGCGATAAAGAACGCTATCATGATTCATTCAAGCGGATTAACAAGTCTCCTCTCGGATGCGGGGCGCTCGCCGGAACGACATTTCCGATCGACCGTGAATATTCCGCAGGCTTGCTCGGCTTTGATTCGATATATGAAAACAGCTTGGACGGCGTCAGCGACAGGGATTTCATCCTTGAATTTTTAAGCGCGAGCAGCATTCTGATGATGCATCTGTCAAGATTCTCCGAAGAAATCATTCTTTGGTGCTCACAGGAATTTAAATTCATTGAGCTTGATGACACCTATGCTACGGGAAGCAGCATGATGCCGCAAAAGAAAAACCCGGACATGGCGGAGCTCATCCGCGGGAAAACCGGACGCGTATACGGTGATCTGATCGGCCTCCTGACGTTGATGAAAGGGCTCCCGTTAGCATACAATAAAGATTTGCAGGAAGACAAAGAAGGTATGTTTGATACTGTGAAAACGGTCGAAGGCAGCCTTGAGATTTTTGCCGGCATGATTAAAACGATGACAGTGAACAAAAATATGATGAAAAAAGCAACGGAGCAGGATTTTTCAAATGCAACTGAACTTGCCGACTACCTGGCGAAAAAGGGCATGCCGTTCAGAGAGGCGCACGAAGTCGTCGGAAAACTTGTCTACACCTGTATCGAAAAAGGCATTTATCTCAGCGGCCTGCCGTTTGAAGAGTTCAAAAAGGCAAGCGGGCTGTTTGAAGAAGACGTCTACATCGTGCTCGACCCGCACCATGCCGTCGAAAAAAGAATGAGTGAAGGCGGGACGGGATTCAAAAAAGTAGAAGAAGCCATTCAAAAGGCGAAGCATTGTTTGAACAATTTTTAACACTTCCCGATTCGATTCATAACTGTGCGGCTTCATACGCAAAATATATTTGTGAATCGAAAAGGGGTGTGGCAATGAAACAAGATCAGTCAAAACACGCATTTATGTATGATGCCGACGGGGATAAAGAAACCGTTCAGCAAATCTCTGATGCTTATTTCAGCGGGTTTGTCGCGCATGATGACGCACAGCCGTTAGCTGATGCAGATAAACAATAGAAAGCTGGAGCCCGTAACAGCGGGCTCCAGCTTTCTTCTGTCTGCCGATTGTTTTCGAGCAGCGATTGACACTTCCCGATGCTCCAAATGTGATATCCTAAGGGTTTTGTAGTAAAGTATAGGTAGATTCATGCAATCATTTGCGAATACCGAGAACCAATGCCTGGGAGGGAAAGATGTGCGCCATGCGTTAATTACTGCCGGTTCAAAAGGTTTAGGGCGTAAAGTGACGGAAGCCCTACTTGAAAAAGGCTACTCAGTGACGGTGAATTACAGGCAGGACGAAGAAGCTGTCAGCCGCCTCAAAGAAAAATGGCGGTCATCCCTTGACCGTTTGCAGTTTGTAAAGGGAGATGTCACAAGGAAAGAAGACCTGCTCCGGATGGTGAATGCCGCTCTTGAACGGTTTGGAAAAATTGATCTTCTGATCAATAATGCCGGCCCATACATATTTGAACGAAAAAAGCTCGCAGATTATACTGATGATGAATGGTATGACATGCTTGAAGGCAACTTAAGCTCTGTCTTCCATCTGTTTAAAGCGGTTGTTCCGGTCATGAGGCGCCAGCGGTTCGGCCGCATCATCACATACGGGTTCCAGGGGGCAGACCATGCGCCGGGCTGGCTGCATCGTTCCGCTTTTGGAGCGGCAAAAGTAGGGCTGGCTTCTTTAACAAAAACGATCGCCATTGAAGAAGCGGGCTCAGGCATTACAGCCAACATGGTCTGTCCAGGCAACATCGTCGGGGATATGAAAGAGGCCTCGATTTCAGAAGCGAGGGCGTCACTTGATGAGGAAACGCCGATCGGCAGGTCGGGAACCGGTGAAGATATCGCAAGGATCATCACTTTTCTGTGCGATGAACATTCCGACTACATTACGGGAACAGTCATTGAAGCGACAGGCGGCTTGAATGTGATTAACCGTCATTCTCTCTAGATGTGCGAAATTAAAAAACAGGGGTGGATATGATGAAAGTGACATATCATGGTCATTCAGTGGTAACAGTTGATACGGGAAATCATCAGTTGATCTTCGATCCGTTTATTACAGGAAATTCTTTAACCGATTTAAAGCCGGAAGAGGTCAAAGCGGATGTCATCTTGCTGACCCACGGTCATAACGATCATGTCGGCGATACCGTCGAAATCGCCAAGCGAAACAATTCTCTCGTTGTAGCTCCGAATGAACTCGCGGTCTATCTAGGGTGGAAAGGCCTGAATGTACATCCGATGCATATCGGCGGCTCCCATCAGTTCGATTTTGGCAAAGTCAAGCTGACACAGGCTTTCCACGGATCGGCTTATACGGAAGAAGACAGCCAAAAGATCGTCTATACCGGCATGCCGGCGGGGATCCTGCTGACTGTGGAAGGAAGGACGATTTTTCATGCCGGCGACACAGGGCTTTTCTCAGATATGAAGCTGATCGGTGAATTAAATCATATCGACCTCGCCTTCTTGCCGATCGGCGATAATTTTACGATGGGCCCGGAGGACGCCAAACTGGCCGCAGAATGGCTCAGGGCGAAACAGGTTGTCCCGGTTCACTATTCGACGTTCCCCGTCATCGAACAGGATCCGCATGCATTTGCGGACAGCCTTCCTGGCGGAGTCGGAAAAGTGCTTGAGGTCGGTGAATCAATCGAATTTAAATAAACTTGTTTTTAGAGGGCCCGAATCCGGGTCCTTTTTTCGGTTGAACCGGTTATGTGTCTATCAATACATGTCAACCATGATATAATGTAGGAATCGGATTCATCTTGGAGGGTGATTATGAGGGTATTGAAATACGCGATTTTGGGGCTCCTTGATCACGGGAGTTTAAGCGGCTACGATATGACAAGCCGCTTTAAAGCCGAATTGGGCCAATTTTGGAGCGCCAAACACAGCCAGATTTATCCCGAGCTGAAAAAGCTGACGGATGAAGGATTTATCGAATATGAAACGGTAATCCAAGGCTCAAAGCTAGAAAAGAAAATGTATTCCATCACAGAAGCCGGAAAGCGTGAACTTCACGGGTGGCTTACGGAATTCAAGCCGGCCCCCGATACGGTAAAAGATGAATTTATGCTGAAAGCTTATTTTATCTCTTCGATGGAACCTGATGAAGCGAAAAGACTTTTTGCCGATCAGCTTCAAAAGCGGCAGGAGAAAGCTGCTTTTTTAAAAACCAAGCTCGAAGAATTGAAGCGTGAAGCGGGTGAATCGATAACTTTCCGCTCGCCTCATTTCGGCCATTACCTTGTACTGACCCGGGCGCTTGAGAGGGAAAACGGCTATTGTTCATGGCTTGAAAAAGCGCTTCTCCTGATGGAGAATGATCAGTCTTAGGCGGCCATGATGTTACGAAGGCGGATTGCGGTTCAATCGCACAACGATTTATAATAAACATATCTAGCAGTCAGAGGATGAAGGTGAAACGATTGGCGACAAAACACGAACAGATTTTAAAATATATTGATTCTTTGTCCGTTGGCGAAAAAATCTCCGTCAGGCGGATTGCCAAAGAAATGAAAGTCAGTGAAGGAACTGCTTACAGAGCGATAAAAGAAGCTGAGAATAAGGGATTTGTCAGCACGATCGAAAGGGTCGGAACGATCAGGATCGAGCAAAAGAAAAAAGAGAATATTGAAAAGCTGACATACGCTGAAGTGGTCAATGTCATTGACGGCCATGTGCTTGGCGGAAAAGCAGGGCTTCATAAAACGCTCAACAAATTCGTCATCGGAGCGATGAAGCTTGATGCGATGATGAGATATACCGGAGCGGGCAACCTGCTGATTGTCGGCAACCGGATCGATGCGCACCGCCAGGCTCTGGAAGCGGGTGCTGCCGTGCTGGTGACGGGCGGTTTTGACACGGAGCCGGAGATTATTGAGCTTGCCGACAGGCTCGAGCTCCCGGTCATTTCTACAAGCTATGATACGTTTACTGTAGCGGCGATGATCAACAGGGCGATTTATGACCAGCTCATCAAAAAAGAAGTTGTGCTTGTTGAGGATATTTTGACCCCTTTGGAAAAAACAGTCTGCTTATCACCTCATGAAAAGCTCGAAAGATGGTATGAGAAAAACTTTGAAACGGGGCACGGACGCTTTCCCATCGTTGACGAGCAGATGAAAATTCACGGCATTTTAACTTCGAAAGATGTTGCCGGATATGACCGCTCTGTATTGATTGAAAAAGTCATGACGAAAAACCCGATTACAGTGATCGGCAAAACGTCTGTCGCTTCAGCGGCGCAGATGATGGTCTGGGAAGGGATCGAAGTGCTTCCTGTCGTTGACGAGCGGCAGAAGCTGATCGGCATGATCAGCAGGCAGGATGTATTAAAGGCGCTTCAAATGATTCAGAAACAGCCCCAGGTCGGCGAAAAACTCGACGACATCGTGACCGGCGGTTTCAAAGAATCAGACAATGACAAAAATAAGCCGGCTCCGGTCTATCAATACGAAGTAACACCGCAGATGACAAACCACTTGGGGACGATTTCCTACGGCGTGTTTACGACGATTTTGACCGAAGCGGCAAACCGCTTTTTGCGATCGCGCAAAAAAGGCGAACTCGTGATTGAGAGCATGACGATTTATTTTTTAAAGCCTGTGCAAATGGAGTCTGTCATTGAAATAAAACCGAACATTCTCGAAGCCGGGAGAAAGTTCGGAAAAATGGATATAGAAGTTTTTCACCAGGGTGCTCTCGTCGGTAAAGCGATGATGATGGTTCAGCTGATGGAAAGAAGCTAAGGGACGCGGTCAGTGTCCCTCTTTTTGCTTATGCGTTCTCCCGTTCGTTTTCTTTCGCAAGCAAAGGGACATAGTGCTTATAGGCTTTGTAGCCGGCCCACATGCTCCCGAGCCCGGTCAGCATAAAAATAACGCCGATGACGACAGCCAGTGTGCCGCGGTTTAAAAGCAGCTGATTGGCGCCAAAAAACATGATAAACAGGCCCAGACTCATGCTTGACTTGGCCGAATAGTATTCCCGTTCAACCGCTTTTTTGGTGCGCACATACCTTACTTTGAAATACACATAAGCTATCGCTGAAACCACAATGAAAAAAACAAAAAACGGCATAATCGACATCCTCCATTGTAAGTTTTACAAACCCATTGTATACATAATCGGGTTCGCTTTCTACAATAAAAAGTCATAACTTTCACTTTCCACCAACAACAGATTATGATTTAATGGTTAAAAACAAAGTAAAGAAGGGGCGCGCGTCATGAAAAAAGAAATCATCAGAACCATATCATTATATGACACGATCATTATACATAGACATGT
Organism: Bacillus haynesii; assembly: GCF_001969855.1. Lineage (GTDB taxonomy): Bacteria > Bacillota > Bacilli > Bacillales > Bacillaceae > Bacillus > Bacillus haynesii. The sequence continues at coordinate 102,903 of NZ_MRBL01000018.1, read as the reverse complement.
GAGACCGGATCCTGATGCCTACGGATCTCAATGCGGTCTTACGGAAATCCTGAGGGCAACCTATCCCGAAAAAAATATTTTCGCGGTCGGAGCGCCTGAGCCTTCCCTCGCTTTTTTGTATACCCCCGATGTAATTGAAGATCAGGTGTATGAAAATGCACTTGTCATCGTCTGTGACACGGCCAATCAAGCGAGAATTTCCGATTCTCGCTACAACCTGGGCGACAAGCTGATCAAAATCGACCATCATCCGAATGAAGACCAATACGGCGACCTTTTATGGGTGGATACGAGTGCGAGCTCGACGAGCGAGATGATTTACGAACTGTATTTAGCGGGTAAAGAACAAGCGGGATGGACGCTTCCGACAAAGGGTGCCGAACTGATCTATGCCGGCATTGTGGGGGATACAGGGCGCTTCCTATTTCCGAACACAACAAAAAAGACATTGAAATATGCCGGAGAGCTGATTGAGTATCCTTTTTCTTCACAGGCGCTTTTTGATCAATTATATGAGACGAAATTAAATGTTGTGAGGCTGAACGGCTATATTTACCAGAATGTTTCTCTGTCTGAAAACGGTGTTGCGTCGGTTTTCATCACCCGTGACATTTTACATCAATACAATATTACGCCGTCTGAAGCTTCACAGCTTGTCAGCACGCTCGGCAATATTTCAGGGATCAAAGCATGGGTGTTTTTTGTGGAGGAAGCCGATCAAATCAGGGTAAGGCTTCGTTCAAAGGGGCCGATTGTCAATGAAGTCGCTAAAAAATACAACGGCGGGGGACATCCGCTCGCAGCCGGAGCGTCCATCTATGACTGGAAAGACGCTGATCTTGTCATCGCTGACTTGGAGCACATATGCAAAGAAAACAAATAAGAGGGGGAAATCCCTCTTTTTTTGTGCAGTTCAACTGCAAGCGTTTGCATAATATCTTGCGAAAAAGTAAACAGCAGCAAAGTGTAAGCGGATCATTTTACGCACGACAGCTGCTGTTTATTCAGGTATAAACCATGATCCGATATCTGTTACATCCTCATAAACATGGATGTTTTGGGCTTTTAACTCTCTTTTGATAAGGGACGCGAGACTTTCGGTTTCCGCATAAGCCGAGTAGCCCAGCTTGATCCGGTTGACTTTATCTCTTGCCAGCTGATGGTAACTGTAAATGTACATTCTGCTTTCCTCCCTTTTTAAAAAAACTTACATATCACTTACTGTCAGTTTAAATTAAAATATGGAAAAAAGCGACGAATGCATGTAAATCGTAAAAAAAAATCCATAATTTTTATTCGGAAAAAGAGATTTTGATTTCAACGGAAAGCCGCGTATAAATCGTCAGTTCGGTGACTTTCGCCTTGTACTTTTTATCGTTTATCGTATACTCTTTATTTTCAATTGTCCGCTTTAAAAGCTCCTTCGTCCGGTGGACGCTTTCGATATCCTTTGTGATGACATCCGAAATGTTATCCCGGATATGCTCTTCAAAGTTCATCATGTCGGGCTGTGACAGCTTGTATTGCTTGCCGTTGATCAGCTTGACATCGACGCTTTGAATCAGCAGTTTTCTTTTATTATCTTCATTCAGCTTATGAAGGTCCTCCCGGTAAATGGTGATCTGGTCATTTAAATCATTGATGCGCTCTTTCTGTTCCCTTATCAAGACGACTTGCTTCTCCTGAAAGGTGCCGTATGTAAACAGGAACACGAACCAGCTGATGATGGCTCCGCACATCATTCCCGCAAAAAAACGCTGCCACCCCGGCTTTTTATAATAAGGAGGGATTCTCATGAGGAAAGATGCTCCTGTGTGAGCCAGTTGATGATCAGATAACCGGTCTGCGCTCCTCCCATCGCCGAAAGAATCAGGAGAAGCTGCTTTACGATGTCTCTCGTATTGCCTTCAATAATGCCCCTCTCAAAGCTGTAGACCGCATCAAACGTGCCGCCGATTGCCGCAACCAGCGCCCAGATTTTCAGGCGGTTTGCGAGGCTTGTAATGATCGTTAAAGGGGGCTGCCCCGACAGATAGGCGCCGATCCCCCCGATTAAGCAACCGCCGAGAAGCACGCCAAGCGCAATAAAATAACAGCTGATAAAGTTTGGGAAAAAGGGCTGTTCAGGATCCATTCCGATCACCTCACCTTATCACACTATATGGATAAAGAGAGACAAGTATGATTGTTGATCAAAGAAAGAACATTTGTTTCTCATTCGATCCCATCATATAATGAAAAGAGACGGCTCGAAAAAGGAAGGGGTGACAGAAATGCCTTTTGTTCACCTGCAAGTACACAGCGGTTACAGCTTATTAAACAGCGCCGCTTCCGTAGAGGATCTCACGGCCAAAGCCAAAGAGCTGGGCTACAGCGCAATGGCGCTGACGGATGACGAGGTCATGTACGGGGCGGTGGAATTTTATAAATCATGCAAAAAACGCGGCATCAAGCCGATTATCGGGCTGACGGCTTCTGTTTTAACGGATGAAAAAGAAGAGCTTTCATATCCGCTCGTTCTTTTGGCGAAAACAAACAAAGGCTACCAAAACCTGCTGAAAATCAGCAGCGTGTTGCAGTCAAAATCCAAAACCGGCATCAAGGAAAAATGGCTCAAAAGCTATCATGAAGGTCTCATCGCGCTGACAACGGGCGGGACAAGCCATGTTGAAGCGCTGTTGAAAGAAGGGCTGATCGAAGAGGCGAAGGACGCCGCCCTCCGCTGCCTTTCGATCTTCGGAGAGGGCAGCTTCTATTTGTCGTATCAGCCGTACAAGGGCGATCCGCTTCTTTCTGAACGCATTCTTGAGCTCAGCGAACATACGGGGATTCCGATTGCCGCAACCGGCGATGTACGCTACATCGAAAAAGAGGACGCGGCAGCTTATACGTGTTTAAAGGCGATTAAAGCGGGTGAGAAGCTGAACGAAGACATGAAGGCCGAAGGAGATCTGCATCTTGAGCTTAAGCCGCCCGCTGAAATGCTGGACGTTTACAGGGATCGTCCGGACGCGTTGGAGAATACAGTCAAAATCGCGGACCGCTGCCGGGTGGACCTAAGCCTTGGCCAGACGCGCCTGCCGAAATATCCGGCGCCTTCCGGCAAGAATGCCGACGATTATTTGGCCGAGCTTTGCTTTCTCGGATTGGAAAAACGGTTCGATGCCGCTCCAAGGGAGTATGTCGAACGGCTTGAGTATGAGCTGAAAGTGATTCGCGACATGGCGTTCAGCGATTATTTTTTGATCGTCTGGGATTTCATGAAGTTCGCCCACGATAACGGCATTATTACAGGGCCGGGGCGCGGGTCGGCGGCCGGTTCTCTCGTCGCTTATACGCTGTTTATAACCGATGTTGATCCGATCAAGCACAAATTGCTGTTTGAACGGTTTTTAAATCCGGAACGCATCAGCATGCCCGATATCGATATCGATTTTCCCGATACGAGAAGGGATGAAGTCATCCAGTATGTGAAAAATAAATACGGGGCACTGCACGTAGCACAAATTATCACGTTCGGTACATTGGCTGCAAAAGCTGCGCTCCGGGACGTCGGCAGGGTGATGGGCATCAGTCCGAAAGAAGCTGACCAGCTGGCGAAACTGATTCCGTCCAAACCCGGAGTGACGCTGAAAGAGGCGAGAGCTCTTTCTCCTGAACTGGGCAAGCGCCTAAACGGGTCAAAAAAGCTTCAGGACATATTTAAAACGGCGCAGAAAATCGAAGGGCTGCCGCGGCATACGTCTATTCATGCGGCGGGCGTCGTGTTGAGCGAGGAGCCGCTGACGAATATCATACCGATACAGGAAGGACATGACGGCGTATATTTAACGCAATATTCGATGGGCTATCTTGAAGACTTGGGACTATTGAAAATGGATTTTCTCGGCTTGCGCAATTTAACGCTCATTGAATCGATCAAAACGCTGATCGAAAAAAGCGAGCGGGTCACCATCGATTTCTCGGCGATTCCCTATGAAGATGAACAGACGTTTAAGCTGCTGTCTGAAGGAGATACGACAGGTATTTTCCAGCTCGAATCAGCCGGCATGAGAAACGTTTTAAAAAGGCTCGAGCCATCGAGTCTTGAAGACATTGTCGCCGTCAATGCCTTGTACCGCCCGGGCCCGATGGAAAACATCCCGCTGTATATCGAAAGAAAGCATGGACGGGTTCCTGTGTCTTATCCGCACGAGGATTTGGCCGATATTCTGAAAGATACGTACGGGGTTATCGTTTATCAGGAACAGATCATGATGATCGCATCCCGGATGGCGGGTTTCAGGCTTGGAGAAGCCGACCTTTTGCGAAGGGCGGTCGGCAAAAAAAACAAGGAAATTCTCGATACAGAGAGAAATCATTTTATTAGTGGATGCTTGAAAAAAGGGTATTCCGAACAAGCGGCTAATGAGGTATACGATCTGATTGTAAAATTCGCCAATTACGGTTTTAACCGGAGCCATGCGGTTGCATACAGCATGATCGGCTACCAGCTCGCTTATTTAAAAGCGCATTACCCCCTCTACTTTATGTGCGGCCTCTTGACGAGTGCGATCGGAAATGAGGAAAAGCTTGCTCAGTACATCTATGAAGCAAAAGGGAAAGGGCTGAATGTTTTAGGACCTTCAATCAATAAGAGCGGCTATCCGTTCGTCGTGGAAAACGGGGCGCTGCGCTACAGTTTAAGGGCTGTTAAAGGCGTCGGGATATCGGCTGTAAAAGAGGTCTACAGGGCGAGAAAAGAAAAGCCGTTCGCAGATTTGTTTGACTTTTGTGTCAGGACTTCTGTGAAAAGCGTAAATCGGAAAACGATTGAAGCTTTAATTTTTGCCGGAGCAATGGATGAATTCGGTGAAAACCGGGCTACTTTGCTCGCTTCTGTCGATGTCGCGCTGGAGCATGCCGAATTGTTTGCGGGAGACAATGATCAGCTCGGCTTCTTTCTCGATGAAGGCTTGACGATCAAGCCGAAGTACGCCGAGACGGAAGAAATGCCGCTCGTCGACCTGCTGGCACACGAGAAGGAAACGCTCGGCATTTACTTTTCTGACCATCCGCTGAGCGTCCACCGCAAGAAACTGGACCATGCAGGTGCGCTGCCGATTATTCAGCTGCTCGCCTCCAGCCGTAAAAAGGCGGCTTTGGGCGGACTTTTGACGAAGATGAAGACGATCCGTACAAAAACGGGACAGACGATGGCTTTTCTGGAGCTGAGCGATGAAAGCGGGGAAATGGAGGCGGTTGTTTTTCCTGAACAGTTCAGGCAGCTTTCCCCGATCCTTGAAGAAGGCGTATCGCTTTTTGCAGAAGGACGCCTTGAGACAAGGAATGAAAAGCGCCAGCTGATCATTGCCGCGGCATCGCTCGTCGAATCGCTTCATGCAAAAAAGCAGCCGTCCGTCTATATTAAAGTGGAGGAAAGCCAGCACACCCACGATATCTTCAAGAAGATCAGCAGCATTCTGCTTGAACACAAAGGGGAAACGCCGGTCTGCGTCTATTATGAAAAACGGAAGCAAACGGTGCAGCTGCCGGAAAGCTACAATATCAAGGCTGATCACGCTGCCCTCTACAGGCTTAAAAGCGTTGTAGGTGAGAAAAATGTCGTGCTCAGATAACAGGTATCCTGAGCATTTTTGATCAAAAAAGCGGTCAACTGTGTTATCATTTTTAAGATTCTAGGGTTCGTCTTACAAGAATCTTAAGCAGAAAACGAAGCAAAGTTTTTGGCAAAATTCCCTTGAAGGAGTGTTTGTTAACATGTCATTGAAAGAAAAAGCGCTGCATATGCACAAAGTAAACCAGGGCAAATTGGAATCAAAATCAAAAGTGCAGGTTCGCAATGCGGACGATTTAAGCCTTGCATATTCTCCGGGTGTGGCTGAACCCTGCAAAGCGATTTACGATGATAACAGCAAAGTATATGATTATACAATGAAGGGAAACATGGTAGCAGTCGTCTCGGACGGAACGGCTGTGCTCGGCCTCGGCAATATCGGCCCTGAAGCCGCCCTCCCTGTTATGGAAGGAAAAGCGGTTCTTTTCAAAAGTTTCGCCGGTGTGGACGCTTTCCCAATCTGTTTAAATACATCTGATGTCGACAAAATTGTTGAGACGGTCAAGCTGCTTGAGCCGACATTCGGCGGCGTCAACCTTGAAGACATTGCAGCGCCGAACTGTTTTGTTATTGAAGAACGTCTCAAAAAAGAAACGAAAATTCCGGTGTTTCACGATGACCAGCACGGTACAGCAATCGTAACGGTAGCAGGTCTCGTCAATGCGCTTAAGCTGTCCGGCAAAACGATGTCTTCCGTCAAAGTTGTGGCGAACGGAGCTGGCGCAGCGGGAATTGCCATCATTAAGCTTCTTTATCATTTCGGCGTGCGCGACATCATCATGTGCGACACGAAAGGCGCGATTTACGAAGGCCGTCCGAACGGTATGAATGCTGTTAAAGAAGAAGTTGCAAAATATACGAACAAAAACCGTATAGACGGATCGCTCAAAGACGTGATCAAAGACGCCGATGTCTTTATCGGGGTTTCCGTCGAAGGCGCTCTGACAAAAGAAATGGTCGAAAGCATGGCTGACAAACCGATCATCTTCGCCATGGCGAATCCAAATCCCGAAATCATGCCTGCTGAAGCGCATGAAGCCGGAGCAAGCGTCGTTGGAACGGGACGTTCTGACTTCCCTAACCAAGTGAACAACGTTCTCGCATTCCCCGGCATCTTCCGCGGGGCGCTCGACGTCCGCGCGACACATATCAACGAAGAGATGAAAATCGCTGCGGTTGAGGCGATCGCATCACTCGTTTCCGATGAAGAGCTGAGCCCCGAATATGTCATTCCGGCTCCGTTCGATCCAAGGGTCGCACCGGCCGTTGCCAAAGCGGTAGCCAAAGCCGCGATGGAAACAGGCGTTGCACGAATCGATGTCGATCCTGAAGAAGTCGCTGAAAAAACAAGAAAGCTTGCAGTGATTGAAGGGAAATAAAAGTCCATTTTTTGATCAGCGCGTGATTGCTCTGGCCTAAAGAGCCGTCACGCGCTGTTTATCGAATATGATGTTCGGTTTTTCCTCTTATTGGGGACACTTGTAAGGGAATATGCGGGTTGTGAAAATTTTTTTCAAATCGCTTTTCCGGACTTTTGTATCCGCTCTCAAGGCTGATATATCAATTTGTCAGTCTCTAACCGCATAAAGTGCGATTCGGCTGTTTGCCGGTCAAAAATGTCGAATTGAGGATGACACCGTTTGACAAAAAAAGTACAATAGTTTCGGTATAGTGATGTTCTAGTCTATAAACAGGACAGGCATACATGAAGAAAACCCTTCAGAAAAGGGAGGTAATCTTTTGTTAAAAGATATATTCAGCAAAAAGAAAAAAAAATACGCTTCCGTTCCCGCGGAATCAGCGAAGCAAGATGTACCGGAAGGGATCATGACAAAATGCCCGGATTGCAAAAAAATCATGCTCACAAAAGAGCTGGATAAAAACTTAAGGGTCTGCATGAACTGTGGTTACCATCTTCAAATGAACGCGAAGCAGCGTATAAAAAGCCTGCTGGACAATGGCTCCTTTGAAGAATTCAATCAGGATATGATGTCTGAAAACCCGCTGGAATTCCCGGGATACCTTGAAAAACTGCAAAAAGACCGGGAAAAAACGTCGCTGAATGAAGCGGTTGTCACCGGAAAAGGGACGATTGACGGATCTCCGGCAGTCGTGGCCGTAATGGATTCATCTTTCAGAATGGGAAGCATGGGATCTGTCGTTGGCGAAAAAATTACGCTTGCAATCGAAAAGGCAAGAGAAGAAAAAGTGCCTTTCATCATTTTTACCGCATCAGGCGGCGCAAGAATGCAGGAAGGCCTTCTCAGCTTGATGCAAATGGCTAAAACAAGCTCCGCTTTGAAGCTGTTCAGCGAAGAGCAGGGCTTGATCATTTCAGTGATGACGCATCCGACAACCGGCGGTGTATCCGCAAGCTTCGCATCCCTCGGTGACTACAACCTTGCCGAGCCGGGCGCGCTGATCGGCTTTGCCGGCAGAAGAATTATCGAACAAACCATCCGTGAAGAACTGCCTGAGGATTTTCAGACTGCGGAATTTCTGTTAAAGCATGGCCAGCTTGATTCCGTCGTTCACAGAGCTGACATGAAAAAAACGCTCGGCAGCATTTTGAAAATGCACCAAACTGGAGGTGATCTCGAGTGGCTGGAGAATTAGAATTTGAAAAACCGGTGGTCGAACTGCGTGAAAAGATCGCCGAATTGAAAAGGTTCACACAGGATTCCGATATGGATTTAAGCTCTGAAATTACGAAGCTTGAAGCTCGTCTTGAAAGGCTTGAAGAAGACATTTATACAAATCTGAAAGCCTGGGACAGAGTCCAGATTGCAAGGCATCCGAACCGTCCGACAACGCTCGATTATATCGAACATCTCTTTACCGATTTTTTTGAGTGCCACGGAGATCGTTATTTCGGTGATGATGAAGCGATTGTCGGCGGAATTGCCAAGTTCCGGGGCCTTCCTGTGACAGTGATCGGTCAACAGCGCGGCAAGGATACAAAAGAAAACATCCGCCGCAACTTCGGAATGCCGCATCCGGAAGGCTACCGCAAAGCGCTCAGGCTGATGAAGCAGGCCGATAAATTTAACAGGCCGATCATCTGCTTTATTGATACAAAAGGAGCATACCCGGGAAAAGCAGCTGAAGAGCGGGGGCAAAGTGAAGCAATTGCCAAAAACCTTTTTGAAATGGCCGGACTCTCTGTGCCGGTCATCTCGATCGTCATCGGAGAAGGCGGCAGCGGGGGAGCGCTTGCGCTCGGCGTCGCAAACCGCTTATTGATGCTGGAAAACTCAACTTATTCGGTGATCTCTCCCGAGGGAGCGGCTGCTATCCTCTGGAAGGATTCAGGACTCGCGAAAAAAGCGGCAGAAACAATGAAAATCACCGCTCCGGACCTTAAAGAATTGGATATTATAGATCATGTTATAAAAGAAGTAAGAGGCGGAGCACACCGCGATGTGGAGCAGCAGGCTGCCTACATCGACGAAGCGCTGAAAGGCGAGCTCAAATCCCTGCTGAAGCTGGATAAGAACGAGCTGATCCAACAAAGATATAACAAGTATAAATCAATTGGAAAAATTTCGACTGAAAACCAATATGTTGGGATAAAATAAATAAACGTGAGGCCTTTGGCTCACGTTTATTTTTTATGGGCAAAGGTGAAAAGTGAAAGGATTGTGTCTGTCACCCGCGATTTTTCAAAGAGTTTGCTTAAAATTTATTTAAAAACTTTTTGTTTAATTGTATAATGAGTAAGGTTTTATAGGGATTTTCGGAAAATTTTCATCCCTTTTTCATTGTTTTAGCGGCAATGAACGTGTTAAGGTAAATTATATATGTTTTAGAGGTGAAAAAGATGAAACGTATCGGAGTATTGACGAGCGGCGGAGATTCCCCGGGAATGAACGCGGCGGTCCGCGCGGTTGTCAGGAAAGCGATCTACCATGACGTAGAAGTATACGGAATTTACAACGGGTATTCAGGTTTAATCAGCGGGAAAATAGAAAAGCTTGAAATCGGTTCTGTCGGAGATATCATTCACCGCGGAGGAACGAAGCTATATACAGCAAGGTGTCCTGAGTTTAAAACGGTAGAAGGACGGGAAAAAGGAATAGCGAATTTAAAAAAATATGGTATAGAAGGATTAGTCGTCATTGGCGGCGACGGTTCTTATATGGGAGCCAAAAAGCTGACAGAACACGGTTTTCCTTGTGTGGGAGTACCGGGAACGATCGACAATGACATCCCTGGAACTGATTTGACGATCGGATTTGATACGGCATTAAATACCGTTATCGATGCCATCGATAAAATCAGGGATACAGCTACATCCCATGAACGTACATACGTGATTGAAGTAATGGGCCGCCATGCCGGGGACATTGCTTTATGGTCAGGTTTGGCCGGAGGCGCGGAATCCATTTTGATTCCTGAGGCTGACTACGATATGGAAGAAATTATTGCGAGGCTGAAAAGAGGGCATGAGCGCGGCAAGAAACACAGCATCATCATTGTGGCGGAAGGCGTCGGAAGCGGCGTTGAATTCGGTAAAAGAATTGAGGAAGCCACAAATCTCGAAACTAGAGTATCGGTACTTGGACATATCCAGCGCGGCGGTTCTCCGACTGCAGCAGACCGCGTATTGGCAAGCCGTCTAGGGGCATTTGCGGTTGAACTGCTTCTTGAAGGAAAAGGCGGACGCTGTGTCGGAATTCAAAATAACCAGCTTGTGCATCATGATATCATTGAAATACTCGAGCAAAAACATACAATTGATCAAAGCATGTACCGCTTGTCTCAAGAACTGTCAATCTAGTGTAAAACCCGAGGAGGAAGCAATATGAGAAAGACTAAAATAGTTTGTACAATTGGACCGGCCAGCGAAAGTGTCGAAAAGCTCACCCAGCTGATGGAGGCCGGAATGAACGTGGCGCGCCTGAACTTTTCCCATGGAGATTTTGAAGAGCACGGCGCAAGAATTAAAAACATTCGCGAAGCAGCCGGCAAGCTGGGAAAAGATATCGGTATCCTTCTTGATACGAAAGGGCCGGAAATCCGCACGCACACTATGGAAGGCGGTTCAATCGAACTGGATGCTGGTTCCCAGCTGATCGTTTCAATGGACGAAGTCATCGGTACGCCTGCCAAAATCTCAGTTACATATGATGGGCTGATTCACGATGTGTCAATTGGTTCAACGGTTTTGCTTGACGATGGATTGATCGGACTTGAAGTCACAGACATAAACAAGGACAAGCGTGAAATCGTCACGAAAGTGATGAACAGCGGAACGCTGAAAAACAAAAAAGGCGTGAATGTGCCGGGCGTCAGCGTCAATCTTCCGGGAATTACGGAAAAAGACGCAAACGACATCGTGTTCGGTATCGAGCAGGGCGTTGATTTCATCGCGGCATCTTTTGTACGCCGTCCGTCGGATGTCCTTGAAATCCGCGAACTTCTTGAAGAGCACAATGCGGCAGATATTCAAATCATTCCAAAAATCGAAAACCAGGAAGGCGTTGACAACATCGATGCCATTCTTGAAGTATCAGACGGTCTGATGGTTGCACGTGGAGACCTGGGTGTAGAAATCCCTGCCGAAGAAGTGCCGCTCGTTCAAAAAGAACTGATCAAAAAATGCAATGCACTTGGCAAGCCTGTCATCACGGCTACCCAAATGCTTGACAGCATGCAGCGCAATCCGCGTCCGACACGCGCGGAAGCGAGCGACGTCGCCAATGCGATCTTTGACGGAACTGACGCGATCATGCTTTCAGGTGAAACGGCTGCGGGAAATTATCCTGTTGAAGCCGTTCAGACGATGCACAATATCGCTTCCCGTTCAGAAGAAGCGCTCAACCATAAAAAGATCCTTTCCGCACGAAGCAAGCAAGTCAGCATGTCAATTACAGATGCGATCGGCCAGTCTGTGGCGCATACGGCAATCAACCTTGATGTGAATGCCATCGTCACACCGACAGAAAGCGGCCATACGGCGAGAATGATTTCCAAATATCGCCCGCAGGCGCCGATTGTCGCAGTTACTGTAAACGATGCGGTTTCAAGAAAGCTGTCTCTTGTCTTCGGCGTTTTTGCAACAAGCGGACAAAACCACAGCTCCACTGACGAAATGCTTGAAAAAGCGGTGCAAAAATCTCTTGATACAGGCATCGTACGCCACGGCGACTTGATCGTTATCACGGCTGGAGCTGTCGGTGAAGCCGGTACAACAAACTTGATGAAAGTGTATGTTGTCGGAGACGTGGTCGCAAAAGGCCAGGGAATCGGACGCAAATCTGCGTTTGGTGAAGTTGTCATCGCTCAAAATGCACAAGAAGCGGACAAAAAAATGAAAGATGGCGCCGTTTTGGTTACAAAAAGCACGGATCGTGACATGATGGCATCCCTTGAAAAAGCGGCTGCACTGATTACGGAAGAAGGCGGTTTAACAAGCCACGCGGCAGTCGTAGGCTTAAGCCTCGGCATTCCTGTCATCGTCGGAATGGAAAATGCGACTTCCATTCTGAAAGAGGGAGAAGACATTACGGTCGACTCTGCCCGCGGAGCTGTTTACAAAGGACGTGCAAGCGTACTTTAATCGCTTATTGAGAAGAAGGGAATCTTTCCCTTCTTTCAGATTGATGACAAAATCCTAAAACGTTTTTCAGTTTTAGGATTTTGTCATCCTTTAATACAGCGTGATTGAAAACCCTTGCAGTCTAGGAAGGCCGAGCATCGGAGCGGAGCGAATGTTTGAATTCGTGAGCACCGACGCGCAAGCCTGACAACGAATGCGAGGGTTTGACAATACGCTGGAAGAAGGGAAGCTTTTCCCTTCTTTTTTTGCAGGCGGCACAAGCAAAATAGGGCGGCCGTTCGCTTCCATTTTAGAATTATGAGGTGAAGACAATGAAGTTTTTCTTATTATTTCTCGTCATTTTTCCAGCGAGTGAAATCGGTCTGTTCCTCTTGTCCGCTAATTGGATCGGTGTACTGCCGACCGTTTTGCTGATCATTTTGACGGGATTTCTCGGGGCCGCTCTCGCCAAAAAACAAGGAATCGAAGTCTACTACAAAGTTCAGCGCGATCTTCAGTACGGAAAGATGCCGGGAGATGCGATTTTGGACGGGCTTTGTATTTTCATAGGCGGCATGCTGCTTTTGCTGCCCGGTTTTTTATCGGATATCATCGGTTTACTGCTGCTGCTGCCGGCAACGCGCAGCCGTTTCAAACCGTTCATATCCCGCAAGCTGAAGAGGATGTCTGAAGGCAGGCGGATCAACATCATCAAATAACCCGATAAGCGGCATCCCGCATGGAAAATGCAGGATGCCGCTTATTTTTCATTTCCTTTAATAAACAGCCATATGTCTTTAAAAATACCTGTTGTAAAGAGAGCCTGAATGAGAACGAGAAGGGCGGGGCCCATGATCAATCCGAGAAAGCCAAACAATTTGAAACCGGCAAACAGCGCGATCAATGTTCCCAAAGGGTGAAGTCCGATTGACCGGCTCAAAATCTTCGGTTCGGCAAGCTGCCTGAAGACGAGCACGACGATGTACAGAACTCCGAGGCCGATCGCGAGCGGCAGCTGCTTTGACGCTGCTAGATAGACAATCCACGGGACAAATACAGATCCTGCTCCCAAATACGGCAGCAGGTCGACCAGCCCGATGAGAAAAGCGATGGCCACAGCATGATTGACCTTCAACACGGAAAGCCCGATCAACACGAGCACCATCGTCATCGACACAAGGGTAAGCTGGGCCTTCACAAAGCCTGCCAGCGCTCTTTTCAATTCTGCATAGACAGCCGCTGTACCCGAGATCAGCCGATCAGGAAGAACAGACCGCGCCTTGTTTTGTATTTTATGCAGATCTTTGCTGATAAAAAAAGTGGCCAGGAGCGAAAAGATCAGCACGGCTGCCGTATTCGGCAGAATGGCGAAAAAAAGGGGCACCATCTCAAGAATTTTTGAAAGAAACAAAGCGGTGCCTGAAGCGAGTTCACTGCCCAAATTTTGGACCTGTGTAATGATCGATTCCTGCTGGGCGGCTTCAAGCCCGTCAAAAAAAGCGGCCAGCTGATTATACAGCGGCATGATTTGATTCGTAAAAAACGATTCGATATAAAGAGCGGCTTTATTAAACTGGACGGGGAGTATTTTAGCTAAATAAGCCGTTCCAGAGACGATCTCGGCAACGACCAGTGTCAAAAAGCCCGCGCCGGCGATCAAAAAGCCGCACAGCACAATGCCGACATTGACGCCTCTCGGGAACCCGGTCCGCTTATCGAGCCATTCCACAAAAGGGTTGATCATGACGGCGAGAATAAGCGCAATCACAAAAGGATAGGTTAACGGAAAAGAGTAGTAGCCGACCGCTCCGCAAGCAGCGGCCAAAAACAACACATACACGGCCCGAAGCGCAGCTGTGAGATAGGATTGGTTCAATTCGCATCCTCCTGATATTAGAAAGCATGTCCTTATTTCATTTTATTCTTGAGTCCTGTTATTATGAGAAAGGTCATAAAAAAATGGAGTTGAATACAGCATGTTTACTCAAGCCAATTTATTTTTGATCCTGCTTTTGGCCATCGCTTTAATCGCGAAAAATCAGTCGTTGATTATCGCCGTATCCGTACTGCTTTTAATCAAGCTGATCGGCCTCGATCAAAAGCTGTTTCCGGCCATCCAATCCAAAGGGATCAACTGGGGTGTTACCGTCATTACAATAGCGGTCCTTGTGCCGATTGCGACAGGAGAGATCGGCTTTAAACAGCTTGGCGAAGCGATGAAATCATATTACGCATGGATCGCACTCGGAGCGGGCATTCTCGTAGCATTGATCGCCAAAAACGGGATCACATTGCTTGCAGAAGACCCGCATATCACGACCGCTCTTGTATTTGGAACGATTTTAGCGGTCGCTTTATTCAAAGGCGTTGCCGTCGGTCCGCTGATCGGTGCCGGGATCGCCTATCTTGTCATGCAAGCCGTCCAGCATTTCACATCTTAGAAATGTGCGCGGTCCCCCCTGTTTCAGGGGGTTTTTAGTTTGAAAAAAACTTTCACAACTAAAAATAAACATAAATAACGCAGTTAAAGCTACTAAAAATCTGTAAATAGAAGTCAGCTGGTGCAAAAAAATAAGGCCCTCTATAAAAAGAGGGCTCAGTTTGTCGAAAATCCGTGTGGGTAAATATGACAATTTATTTCAAATTTGTAGGTTTTGATTTGTGGAGACTTCAGCAGGTAAGCTTGGATAAAAAGAAAAAATGATCTATCGTCTCTTTCGGGCTGAAACGCTTGCATCAGTTATTGCATCCTTTATTATGATGGCTGTCGACTGCGAGTGCTGTTCAGCGCCGGAGAATCTATTTTTTTCTGCTAAACAAGAGACGCCGGATATGAAGATGTCACTTTAACAAAAGAAAGAGAACTAAAGAATCAAATAAAAGCAAACCCAGTCATATGAATAAAAGAGGGCTGACATCATCTCGATAAGATTCGTATAAAAGACTATTCATACCAACAACTTCTCATTACAATCATAAGAGCCTGGTTATGATATTGAGGCAGCAGGCTCTTATCATATTTGACATTATTTCTTTGTATAACGCACCCAGTCGTAATGAGCGTATAGGGGTGTTACACCATTGTAGGAACCGAGCCAGTCATCAACACCAATACCATTCCACAAGTTCATCATGATCTTTCCTGGCGTAGTCGGAATTTGGCTCGTCGCGGTATGTTTTAATTGCCCATCGACATACCATTTAATCGACTTTGGCTGCCAATCGAACGCATACGTATGATAGGCATTGGCTGCATCAAATCCGAGATCCACAAGCTTCTCATGGTTTCCTACACCATTCGTATAATAGTTAAATTCAACCTTTGTTGTATCTTTTCCTAAAAATTCGATATCAATCTCATCCCAAGGCGTTCCATCCGTTGGACCTGTGTAAGTGAAGAACGATGAAACGATCCCTACGTTTTTAGCTGGTTTCATTCTGACTTCATAAAGTCCATATCCATATATTTGAACAGAGCGATTTTCCCCGCAGTCAAACTTGTTATGAGATGGACTTGTTAACCCCAAACGCATTTCACCTAATGATGTCATTGATACGTTATTTGCACGCCACGTGCAGTTGAACACATCTCCATTCGAATAACCATTTGCTTTTTGCCATAAACCGGAGTTATAGCTGTTAAAAGGGTCATAAAACGATCCGCCTGCTTGAGCCGAGGCAGTAGAAGTGACTGCATACAAACTCAAAAACAATCCAGTGACAAGAAGCAACAACACTCGTTTCATACGAAAAGGCATGTTGGCATTCCCCTTTCTTCAAAAGCGTTTTCTTTACCGATCATACCTGATTCTTTTAAAAGGGCACATCGGTCAAAATAATGATAATAACTTTTCATTAATAAAGCCCTCCCGTTTGTTTTAAAACGAACGAAGGGGATTTTCTATGAAGTAACAAGCTAAAAGATTTTTATCGCCTTTTCTTTTGTTTATAAATTTATTATAGGTGAAAATCATAAACCGATTAGTATGAAAGAACTGGAGGAATACGTCTGTCCACTTTTAATAAAAATCCCTCCCCAAAACCTCCCCCAAATAGATACAGAAGAATACATGATTCTACAAAGCTGTCGATTGATAATAAATAACTACGAACCCTTGATTTATAAGGCTTTAAAAGCATTTTTGATCAAAAACCTACAAATTTATCAGATTATTGTTTATAATATAAATATGCTTAATCTTTATTGAGCATATCGGAGTATCGAACGGTATATAGAAACGCACGATTGTTTTATTCGAAAAACGATTTAATGTAAGCATTTTCTTTTTGGATTAAAGAAGATGTATACATCATGCGTTGTTTTTGCTCCTGGGTTTTGGTTTAATTTTAAAAGGGGAAATTTTTAAAAAAGGGAGAGATGAGTATGACAGCAACACGCGGCCTTGAAGGGGTAGTCGCCACTACATCATCAGTAAGTTCAATTATTGATGATACTCTTACATATGTAGGGTATAACATCGATGATTTGACAGAAAAAGCTAGCTTTGAAGAAGTTGTTTATCTGCTTTGGCATTTAAAGCTGCCGAACAAAGAGGAGCTTGCCGAGCTTAAAAAACAGCTTTCTGAAAATGCCGGTATCCCCACAGAAGTCATTGACCATTTCAAATCCTACTCGAATGGAAAAGTCCACCCGATGGCAGCTCTTCGGACAGCCGTTTCTTTACTCGGACTGTTTGACGAAGAAGCAGATCAAATGGATGCGGAAGCAAACTACAGAAAAGCGGTGCGTCTCCAAGCGAAGATGCCTGCGCTTGTCGCTGCTTTTTCAAGAATCCGCAAAGGGCTCGAGCCGATTGAGCCAAATCCGGAACTCGGTTTTGCCGCCAACTTTCTCTACATGCTGAATGGAAAAGAACCTTCACCTGTTGAAGTGGAAGCGTTTGACAAAGCTTTAATTCTGCATGCGGATCATGAGCTGAACGCATCTACCTTCACAGCCAGAGTATGCGTCGCGACGCTTTCAGACGTCTACTCAGGGATAACGGCCGCAATCGGGGCCTTGAAAGGTCCGCTTCACGGCGGAGCAAACGAAGCAGTTATGAAAATGCTTTCAGAGATTGGCGAGGTCGAAAACGTAGATTCATATATTCACGCCAAGCTTGAAAAGAAAGAAAAGATCATGGGATTCGGCCACCGCGTATACCGTCAGGGCGATCCCCGCGCAAAACATTTGAAGGAAATGAGCAGACGTTTGACGAATTTAACGGGTGAAAGCAAATGGTATGAGATTTCAGAGCGGACTGAGGAAATCGTCACGTCTCAGAAAAAGCTGCCGCCAAACGTAGACTTTTATTCTGCGTCGGTTTATCATAGCTTAGGAATCGACCATGATCTGTTTACACCGATTTTTGCGATCAGCAGGGTATCAGGCTGGCTTGCTCACATTCTTGAACAGTATGAAAATAACCGCCTGATTCGTCCGCGGGCTGACTATACCGGCCCTGACATGCAGACGTTCATTCCGATTGAAGAAAGAAGCTGATCGTTTGAAAAGAGGCTGCTCGAGCTTCGTTCGGCCGGCCTCTTAACGGCTTTTCTAAGGAAACAATGAATTCATGAATCTATGAAAAAACATGTTTGTCCCCCGCCAAACGGGGGAAACAAATGTTTTTCTATATTGAAGAATTACATATTATGGGAGGTTTTATTGTGGCACAAGGCGAAAAAATTACAGTCTCCGGCGGAGTATTAAACGTTCCAAACAACCCGGTTATCCCGTTTATTGAAGGGGACGGAACAGGTCCTGATATTTGGAGAGCAGCTTCCAGGGTTCTTGAAGCGGCTGTGGAGAAAGCGTATAACGGCGAAAAGGAAATCACTTGGAAAGAAGTCTACGCCGGGGAAAAAGCGTACAACAAAACAGGCGAATGGCTTCCTGAAGAAACGCTTGATACGATCCGCGAATACCTGATCGCGATTAAAGGTCCTTTAACAACTCCTGTAGGCGGCGGAATCCGTTCACTGAACGTCGCGCTCAGACAAGAGCTTGACTTGTTTACATGCCTGCGTCCTGTCCGCTATTTCACAGGCGTTCCTTCACCGGTTAAGCGCCCTGAAGATACGGATATGGTGATCTTCCGTGAAAATACTGAAGATATCTACGCCGGTATCGAGTACGCGAAAGGCTCTGAAGAAGTTGAGAAGCTGATTTCATTCCTGAAAAACGAGCTTGGCGTCAACAAAATCCGCTTCCCTGAAACATCGGGCATCGGCATCAAACCGGTTTCTGAAGAAGGAACATCAAGGCTTGTCAGAGCGGCGATCGAGTACGCGATTGAGCACGGCCGCAAGTCTGTAACGCTCGTACACAAAGGAAACATTATGAAGTTCACGGAAGGCGCCTTTAAAAACTGGGGCTATGAAGTGGCTGAAAAAGAATTCGGCGATAAAGTGTTCACATGGGCCGAATACGACCGCATCGTCGAAAAAGACGGCAAAGACGCTGCAAACAAAGCGCAAAGCGAAGCTGAAGCGGCCGGCAAAATCATCATCAAAGACAGCATCGCTGACATCTTCCTGCAGCAGATTCTGACCCGCCCTGCCGAGTTTGACGTTGTGGCGACAATGAACCTGAATGGGGACTACATTTCAGATGCGCTTGCTGCCCAAGTCGGCGGAATCGGCATCGCACCTGGAGCAAACATCAACTATGAGACTGGACATGCCATCTTTGAGGCGACACATGGTACAGCTCCTAAATATGCCGGCCTTGACAAAGTAAATCCGTCTTCAGTCATTCTATCCGGCGTGCTGCTTCTTGAGCATTTGGGCTGGAATGAAGCTGCCGACCTTGTGATTAAATCAATGGAGAAAACAATTGCATCCAAAGTCGTCACATACGATTTCGCTCGTTTGATGGACGGCGCGACTGAAGTCAAATGCTCTGAATTCGGTGATGAGCTTATCAAAAACATGTCTTAAACGGCTGTTTTGGGGTAAAACAAACAACAATTAAAAGGGGTAGAAAAAATGGGAAAGAAGCGAAATAAAGTATCTGTCATCGGAGCGGGTTTTACAGGTGCAACAACTGCGTTTTTAACGGCTCAAAAAGAATTGGCCGACGTCGTATTAGTCGACATTCCGCAGCTTGAAAACCCTACAAAAGGGAAAGCGCTCGATATGCTGGAAGCGAGCCCTGTCCAAGGATTTGACGCGAATATTACAGGAACGGCAAACTATGAAGATACGGCCGGCTCAGATATCGTCGTCATCACGGCGGGAATCGCGAGAAAGCCGGGAATGAGCCGGGACGACCTCGTGGCTACAAATGAAAAGATCATGAGGAGCGTAACGAAAGAAGTTGTTAAATACTCACCTGATTGTATCATCGTCGTTCTGACAAACCCTGTGGATGCGATGACATACGCCGTCTATAAAGAATCGGGCTTCCCGAAAGAGCGGGTCATCGGCCAGTCGGGAGTTTTGGATACGGCAAGATTCAGAACGTTTGTCGCTCAGGAGCTAAACCTTTCCGTCAAAGACATTACAGGTTTTGTACTGGGCGGACACGGGGACGATATGGTTCCGCTCGTTCGCTACTCTTATGCAGGCGGCATTCCGCTTGAAACGCTTCTTCCGAAAGACCGGATCGATGCGATTGTTGAAAGAACGAGAAAAGGCGGGGGAGAAATTGTCAATCTGTTAGGAAACGGAAGCGCGTACTATGCGCCGGCCGCTTCCCTGACAGAAATGGTTGAAGCGATCTTAAAAGACCAGCGCCGCGTGCTGCCGACCATTGCCTACCTTGAAGGCGAATACGGCTATGAAGGTATTTATCTCGGCGTTCCGACGATTATCGGCGGAAACGGTCTTGAACAGATCATTGAACTTGAACTGACTGAAACCGAAAGAAGTCAGCTTGATCGATCCGTAGAATCAGTCAAAAACGTCATGAAAGTATTATCATAATGAAAACGTCAGGAAGGCTTTAGACAAGCCTTCCTGTTTTTGAATGCGAACCTTTTTACATAAGACCATATGAAAATCAAGACATAAACACGGGCTGTCAGCATATACCTAATCATAATCATCTGCCCGGACATTTTCATTCTTTTTGATGGAAGCATTCCATCGCTTAAAACAGCGGCTTATGGCCGAAAAAGAGAGATTTTATGCAAAACACTGAAAAATCAAATTGTCGAACGGATAGGCTTTCGTTAAAATAGGAGTGAAAACGTTTATTTAACAAAAGATAGAGAAAGAGATGTCGGGGAAATCTGAAGCCTGGAGGCATGTCATGAGCAAAAAGATATTAGTTGTAGATGATGAGGAATCGATTGTTACCCTTCTAAAATATAACCTTGAACGGTCGGGCTATCATGTGGTGACGGCCATGGACGGAGAGGCCGGCTTATTAAAGGCGATTGAAGAGAAGCCGGATCTGATCGTGCTCGATCTGATGCTCCCAAAAATGGACGGCATTGAAGTATGCAAGGAACTCAGACAGAAGAAGCTGATGTATCCGATTTTGATGCTGACCGCAAAGGATGATGAATTCGATAAAGTGCTCGGTCTCGAGCTGGGTGCCGATGACTATATGACGAAGCCGTTCAGCCCGAGAGAGGTGACGGCAAGGGTCAAAGCGATTTTAAGAAGAACACAGACGCTGTCCGTTCAGCCGGAGGAAACGGAAGAACCGGATGCAGGCGAGCTGATTATAGGCGAACTTAAAATACTGCCTGAACATTATGAGGTTTACTTTCAAAACGAACGCCTCGAGCTAACGCCGAAGGAATTCGAACTCCTTTTATATTTGGGAAGGCATAAAGGGAGGGTGCTGACGAGAGATCTTCTCCTCAATGCTGTCTGGAACTACGACTTTGCAGGCGATACTCGCATCGTCGATGTCCATATCAGCCACCTTCGCGATAAGATCGAAAAAAATACAAAAAAACCGGAATACATTAAAACAATCAGAGGTCTTGGTTACAAAATGGAGGAGCCGAAACTGAATGATTAAATTCCGGACCCGGCTTTTAGCTGCCCTGCTGACGCTTTTGATTCTCGTATTTGCTTCACTCGGTTTTCTGCTCGTTCACTTGTTTCACTCCTCTTACGATGCCAAACTGAGCAGCCATATTGAAAAAGAGGCCGCTTTGGTCGCTTCATTGGCAAATCGTGAAAACATGAAGTCTTCGGAGCAAGGAGCCATTTTAGAGAAGGCAAGCCGTGAACTGGACAGTCATGTATCGCTGGTTGATACAAAAGGTCAGGTTCTTTTTCATTTTGGGGGCCGCGCCGAAGATCAGTCCGTTATCAAAGAAGCGCTTGAGTCGGATTTAAACGGTGAAGGAGGAGGCTTCAGAATCAACCCTGATAACGAGTCCGTTTACCGTTACGTTCAGCCCCTGAAAGAAGACGGGAATGTGAAAGGATATATTCTGATCAGCGCTCCTGCCGATTCACTGCAAGACATCAATCAAAAGATCTGGATTCTCCTCGGCGTGAGCCTTGGAACGGCCTTTTTAATCATCGCCGGGCTTGGGGCGAGAATTACCTCTCAATATACGAATCCGATTGAGTCTGCGACACAAGTGGCGATTGAGCTTGCCAAAGGAAACTATAAAGCAAGGACATTCAACGAAGATGAAACGATGCTGAGCCAGTCCATCAATATGCTGGCGCAGAACCTGCAGGACATGACAAGAGCCCAGGAAATGCAGCGCGACCGTCTGCAAACCGTCATTGAAAATATCGATTCCGGTCTGATTTTAATCGACGGAAAGGGTTATATTCACCTTGTGAACCGCGCTTATCAAAAGCAATTTCACGTAGAAGCCGATCAGCTTCTTTACCATTTCTATCACGAAGTGCTCGAACACGAAGAGATCATTAATCTCATTGAAGAAATTTTTATGACGGAAACAAAGGTCCGTAAAATGTTTAAGCTGCCGATCAAAATCGAAAGAAGGTATTTTGAAGTCGACGGGGTTCCGATTATCGGCATCAATGATGAGTGGAAAGGCATTGTTCTCGTTTTCCATGACATGACGGAAAGAAAGCAGCTTGAAGAAATGAGGAAGGACTTTGTCGCCAATGTCTCCCATGAGCTGAAAACACCGATTACGTCAATTAAAGGGTTCACCGAAACGCTTTTGGACGGAGCGATGAATGAACGGGAGACGCTGTTGCAGTTTCTATCGATCATCTTAAAAGAGAGCAGCCGTCTGCAAACCTTGATCCAGGACTTGTTGGATCTGTCGAAAATCGAACAGCAAAACTTCACCCTGAATATTCAAAATTGCAATATCGGTGAAATCCTCGCTGAAATTGAGATGCTTTTGAAGAATAAAGCGGAGGAAAAAGGAATCACCTTGACCCTGGAAAAACCGGATAAGCTGGCCGTTGCTTCCGGAGACCCGCACAGACTAAAGCAGATCTTTTTGAATTTGGTGAACAATGCGCTCACATATACGCCTGAAGACGGAAACGTGACGATTTCGGCTGATGTTCTGGAAGATGCAGTGCAAGTTCAAGTGAAGGATACGGGCATCGGGATCAAGCGGTCCGAAATCCCGAGGATATTCGAACGGTTCTACCGGATCGATAAAGACAGGAGCAGAAATTCAGGAGGAACCGGTCTCGGCCTTGCGATCGTCAAGCATTTAGTCGAGGCCCACGACGGTGAAATCGACGTCGAAAGCGAGCGGGGAAAAGGCACCGAATTCACGGTCCGCTTAAAACGCGCATCCGAGTAGCTTCATTTAGCAAACTTTACAAAGGCTTAACAACTTTTATATACATGGTTAAAACTTGGCTGATAGGATCATTAGTGAACCCCTTCATCCAAGGAGCCATATGGACGGACGCGATCAACAGCGCGTCCCTTTTTTTATTTTCTGCAAAATCACTCTCATTTTCCTTTCAAAATGAACTTTGCTAAAATAAAATAAGCAAATATGATCACGAAGTTGAATGGAAGCTGACGAATCGGCTCCTTAGGAGGATAAAGATGACTGAAAGAAAAAAATTAGTATTGGTTGACGGAAACAGCCTGGCTTACCGTGCGTTTTTCGCTCTGCCTCTTCTCAGCAATGAAAAAGGGATACATACAAACGCTGTGTACGGATTTACCACGATCTTAATGAAGATGCTTGAAGAAGAAAAACCGACCCACATGCTCGTTGCTTTTGATGCGGGGAAAACGACATTCAGGCATAAAACGTTTAAAGAATATAAAGGCGGCAGACAAAAAACGCCGCCCGAGCTGTCCGAGCAGCTGCCGTTTATCCGCGAGCTCCTCGATGCCTATCAAATCTCAAGGTATGAGCTTGAAAACTATGAGGCCGATGACATTATCGGCACCCTTGCCAAATCAGCGGAAAAAGACGGATTTGAAGTGAAGATTTTTTCCGGCGACAAGGACCTGACACAGTTGGCTACAGAAGGAACAACGGTCGCCATCACGAAAAAGGGCATTACAGATGTCGAATACTATACGCCTGAACATGTCCGGGAAAAATACGGACTTACCCCTGAACAGATCATTGATATGAAAGGGCTGATGGGAGACTCATCAGACAATATTCCAGGCGTGCCGGGCGTCGGCGAAAAGACGGCGATCAAGCTTTTGAAACAGTTCCATACAGTAGAGGAGCTGCTGTCGTCAATAGACGAAGTTAGCGGGAAAAAGCTGAAAGAAAAGCTTGAAGAATTTAAAGAACAGGCTTTAATGAGCAAAGAGCTTGCGACGATTACGACAGAAGCGCCGCTTGAAGTCACTCTCGATTCCCTCGGATACGAAGGTTTTGACAGGGAAGCGGTCGTCCAGCTTTTTAAAGATCTTGGCTTTAACTCTTTGCTCGAAAGGATTGGCGAAGAGCCGGGAGAAAAAGAAGAAGAACAGTTTGAAGAGCTCAACGTCAAGATCAAGACAGACATCACAGATGACTTGTTTGCGTCACCGGCTTCACTCGTTGTCGAACAGCTCGGCGACAATTATCACGAGGCGCCGATCCTCGGATTTTCGATCGTCAACGAACACGGCGCTTTTTTCATTCCGGAAGAGACGGCTGTTCAGTCGGACCGTTTTAAAGAATGGGCCGAAGATGAGTCGAAAAAGAAATGGGTGTTTGATGCAAAACGCGCGGCGGTCGCTTTGCGCTGGCGGGGCATCGAACTGAAAGGCGCAGAATTTGACGTTCTCCTTGCGGCCTATATCATCAATCCGGGACACTCCTACGATGATGTGGCAAGCGTTGCGAAAGAACATCAATTACACATCGTTGCAGCAGATGAAGCGGTCTACGGAAAAGGAGCAAAACAGGCGGTGCCGACTGAGAAGGAGCTTGCCGACCATTTAGCCAGAAAAGCGAAGGCGATATCGCTGCTGCGCGAAAAACTCCTTGATGAATTGGAGAAAAACGAGCAGCTCGATCTGTTTGAAGCGCTCGAAATGCCACTCGCTCACATTCTCGGTGAGATGGAATCGATCGGTGTCCAAGTCGATGTCGACAGATTGAAAAAAATGGGTGAGGAACTGTCCGCCAAATTAGCGGAATACGAGAAAAAAATCCACGAGTCAGCAGGTGAAACCTTCAACATCAATTCACCAAAGCAGCTCGGTGTGATTTTGTTTGAAAAGCTCGGGCTGCCTGCCGTCAAAAAAACAAAAACGGGCTATTCGACTTCAGCCGATGTGCTGGAAAAATTGCGCGACAAACACGTCATTATCGAAGATATCCTGCACTACAGACAGATTGGCAAGCTCCAGTCCACATATGTTGAAGGGCTTTTAAAAGTGATCAAAAAAGACAGCCATAAAGTGCATACCCGCTTTAATCAAGCTTTAACACAGACGGGAAGGCTCAGCTCAACCGATCCGAATCTGCAAAATATACCGATCCGCCTTGAGGAAGGCCGCAAGATCCGCCAGGCGTTTGTCCCTTCACAAAAAGGCTGGCTCATATTTGCGGCGGATTACTCCCAGATTGAACTGAGGGTTCTCGCCCATATTTCAAAGGATAAAAATTTGATTGAAGCATTCACGAACGATATGGACGTTCACACGAAAACGGCGATGGATGTTTTTCATGTATCAGAAGAAGAAGTCACCCCTGCGATGAGAAGGCAGGCGAAAGCCGTCAATTTCGGAATTGTCTACGGAATCAGCGACTACGGCTTGTCGCAAAACCTGGGAATTACAAGAAAGGAAGCGGCCGCGTTTATTGAGCGCTATTTCCACAGCTTCCAGGGAGTCAAAGAATATATGGAAGAGACCGTTCAAGAAGCGAAACAGCGGGGCTATGTAACGACTCTTTTAAGCCGGAGGCGGTATATCCCGGAATTGACGAGCCGGAATTTCAATCTGCGCAGCTTTGCCGAACGGACGGCAATGAACACACCGATCCAGGGAAGCGCCGCAGATATCATTAAAAAAGCGATGATCGACATGGCGGACAAGCTGAAAGAAAAAAATCTCCAGGCCAAACTGCTGCTGCAGGTTCATGACGAATTGATTTTTGAAGCGCCTGAAGACGAAATCAAAGTGCTTGAAAAACTGGTTCCTGAAGTAATGGAACATGCATTGGAGCTCGACGTTCCGCTGAAAGTGGACTGCTCTTCAGGGCCTTCATGGTACGATGCAAAATAGAGAAAAGGAAGTGATGATGTGCCGGAATTACCAGAAGTCGAAACGGTCCGGCGCACTCTTACCGGACTTGTAAGAGGGAAAACGATCGATGCGGTTGAGATTAGATGGACAAATATCATTAAACGGCCGGCGGAGCCAGAGGAATTCGCAAGGCTCCTGACCGGTCAGACGATTCAGTCGATCGGAAGAAGGGGAAAATTCCTGTTGTTTCATCTTGATGACTGTGTCATGGTTTCCCATTTGAGAATGGAAGGAAAGTACGGGCTTCATCAAAACGATGAACCGCTTGATAAACATGTGCACGTCATTTTCAGGTTCACGGACGGCAGCGAGCTGCGCTACCGGGATGTCAGAAAGTTCGGCACGATGCATTTGTTTAAGCCGGGAGAGGAACTGACGGAGCTGCCTCTCAGGCAGCTCGGCCCCGAGCCTTTCAACAGCGAATTTACAGCAGGTTATTTAAGAGAGCGCCTGAAGAAAACAAACCGCTCGGTGAAAACCGCACTGCTCGATCAGCGGACAGTGGTCGGACTGGGCAATATTTATGTCGACGAAGCTTTGTTCAGAGCCGGTATCCATCCCGAGACAACAGCGAACAAGCTCACAAAAAAACAGACGGTTCTTCTCCATGAAGAGATCGTTCAAACGTTAAAGGAAGCTGTTGAAGCAGGAGGAAGCACAGTCAGATCTTACATCAATTCACAAGGTGAAATCGGCATGTTCCAGCTCAAACTTTTCGTTTACGGCCGGAAAGATGAACCTTGTAAAAAGTGCGGATCTCCAATTGAAAAAACAGTCGTTGGCGGAAGGGGCACGCATTTTTGCATAAAGTGCCAGAAAAAATGACAATCGCATAAAGGGACAAAAGCAAGCCGTATCATGGTTCAAGCTGTCGGTGCATACGCTCCATATAGCTGTTAAAAGCAAGCTTTAAGGTGTGATGTTTCTTTTTCAGGTGAACAACACACGGATGGTTTTCTTCTTTCATATATATAAGAAGCCTAGAAAGCTGCCTTTAGGCTGCATGACTTACACTGCTCGCATCAACAGAAAGGAAGAGCCTGATATGATGTTTGCATCTTTCTTGCTGCTGGCATTTGCCGTCAGCTTGGACAGTTTTTCAGTCGGATTTACTTACGGATTGCGAAAGCTGAAAATCCCATTTAAAGCGATTTTGATTATTGCTTTTTGTTCTGGTGCCGTGATGTATATTGCCATGATGATCGGAACCCTTTTGGCGAAATTCCTGCCCGTTGTCGTAACAGAAAGGCTCGGAGCCGTCATATTGATGGGGATCGGCGCATGGGTGCTGTATCAGTTTTTCAGGCCGGAGAAAGAACAGGATCTCGTCTTCTCTGAAAAAACGCTCATTAACCTTGAATTGAAATCGCTCGGAATCGTGATACACATTTTAAGAAAACCGACAAGCGCCGACATTGATAAATCAGGAATCATTACCGGTATAGAAGCTTTCCTTCTCGGTTTCGCCCTCTCTATTGACGCGTTCGGCGCAGGGATCGGCGCGGCCGCGCTCGGCTTTCCCCCTGTACCGATGAGCATTACGGTAGGCATCATGAGCTCATTGTTCGTATTTTGCGGAATACAGGCAGGCCGATTTTTATCGAAATGGAACTGGATGGATAAACTAACCTTTCTTCCCGGTATATTGCTGATTATGATCGGCATCTGGAAACTGTAAGAAGGAGGTGCAGGCCTTTGACATTGGTCATCGGATTAACCGGAGGGATTGCCAGCGGCAAAAGTACTGTCGCGCAAATGTTCCAGCAGTGCGGCATCACGGTCGTCGATGCGGACGTGATCGCAAAAGAGGCGGTTGAACAAGGGATGCCCGCTTATCAGAAAATCGCTGAGACATTTGGTCAAGGCGTGCTGCTTGAAACAGGCGATATCGACCGGAGAAAACTTGGAGAAATTGTTTTTGCTAACGAAGAAAAGAGGCTGCAGTTAAATGCGATCGTCCATCCCGAAGTGAGAAAAATGATGATCAAGCAGCGCGACGAAGCCATCCGGGCCGGTGAACGGTTTGTTGTTCTTGATATTCCGCTTTTGTACGAAAGCGGGCTTGAACATTTGACAGATAAAGTGATCGTTGTCTGGGTGCCGCTGGAGCTTCAGCTTGAGCGGCTGATGAAAAGAAACCAGCTCAATGAAGACGAGGCGCTGAACAGAATTCACACCCAGCATTCTCTAGACGAAAAAAAGAAAAGGGCAGACGCGGTCATCGATAACAGCGGAAGTTTGAAAGATACAGAAGCGCAGCTTCATCAGCTGCTTGATACATGGTCAAATACTGAAAAGTGAGCGCAATGTCGCGCTCACTTTTTTTATTAGTCATTTTTAAACTGGCTGTAATTTGCATAATACAGAGCGGTGCGTTGTGCACCTGCATACCGTTCGGCGAAAGCTTTGGCATTGCCGGCCTTCATCGTCCGATAGCTGTAGTTGGATGAAGGTCTCCAGCTTGTCTCAGGCGATTTCTGCCCCTTTATCGCCGGATATGACCCGACATCTTTAAACGCGCCGTCTCCATAATCATCCAGTATGCCTTTCTCGTTGCCCGTGCCGAAGTAATTGGCTTCAGAATATATTTTCGCCAATGTCGTAATCGTGAAGCCAAGATGGTAATTGTTAATATAATTGTTTTTCGCGTGAAAATAGCCGTAACGCATCAACCCTGGCGCCCTGACGTAGAGATTCTCAAAGTGATTGTGGCTGATCGTCATCCGCGGATATCCATTATATATACTGTGGTATTGCTTGTCATCTTGAGGCCAGCCGAGAATCAGGCCGTACCTGTGGTCTGTGAATGTGCTCTGAGACAGTGTAATGTAATCAGCTTTAGCGCCGACGTATAACAGCTTGTCAAGATCGTGGCCGTTTGCCGAATAGCTGTGGCCTTGGAATGTGACATGGTCAATCCAGTAGTTTCTCGAATCGGTAATATAAACAGGGATGTCATTGTTTTCATTTATGGATGCATCATGTGCAATGACCAGATTTTTGAAAATCACGTTGCCAGAGTCAGCTTTTGTTTTAAAGTAAACGTTGTTCAGCTTATGTTTTTCATACGAGCCGATGATTGTTTTATTGGCGCCAACCGTTAATACCGTTTTGGCTGAAGCGCCGATATTGCTGGAGACAACAATGGTGCGGGGCGTTGAATCTTCAATATTGGCCTTCAGTTCGCTCAGGTTATTGACATAGACGACTTTTCCAAGCAGGCCGCCGCTTGTGCCTGTTTTCTGCTTGCCGTTCGTTTCCTTTGCATAGCCGGCGAAACCTTCGAGCCCGTCGCTTGGAAGCTTCCACTTTTGGAGGGAGCTGCCGGTATATTTGGCAAGCTTCACTCCGCTGCCGTCCAGTGTCAGTGCAAGGCTGTTGTTTTGTGCACTGACGATTTTATACGTGATAAAATCTCCGTTTCCGTCTTTGTCAGCCCCGATGATTTTCCACAACTCTTCCTTCCGTGAATTGTCATAGTAGACCACAGCCGGATTATTGTCTGACAGTGCGTAATGGGCAGGGATGATAATTTTACCGCTATCCATATTTCTGATCTTGAATTGTTTGCCGTCAGACGTATCCAGCCTCCATCTTTCTTCTTTTTCCCCGCTCGTCTGTTTTGTTGTTAGCGGTGCGTTGTCTTGATTCCCGGCGGGCGTAATGTTTAAGCCTGATGAGCTTTCCAGCCTGATCATCTGTTTCGGATAATCTTCGTTTGCCGCAGAAGCAGCGACTGTACCTAATAAAAAATAAATGCCGGCCGCAGCCAAAAAAGTAAAGATAAAAGATGCGTTTTTGATCAGTTTCATGGTTGTCCTTCCTTGAAGACATGCCTTCTGTTGTGTGAAAATTTAGCGCTGTTGCAAATTGTAGCACTAAAGATGTATTTGAAATATATGCTTCAGGGAGGATTTTTTTTAGTCTTTTGTTCACGATTTCACAAAAGTGCGTAAATTTGCTGTAAAAGAAATAAATGGTATGGCTAATTAAAAATAATGTGTTATACTTATTTTGAATAAATCATGATGTGGAATGACATAAAATAAGGGGTGCATATTTGATGAAAGTGAAAGTTGCGATAAACGGATTCGGCCGAATCGGCAGAATGGTGTTTAGAAAAGCGATGCTTGATGAACAGATTGACATTGCGGTGATCAATGCGAGCTACCCTCCGGAAACGCTCGCTCATTTAATAAAGTATGACACAAATCACGGCCGTTATGAGCTTGATGTAAAGGCTGGAGACGACTGTCTGTTCGTTAACGGTAAAAAGGTCATGCTGACCAATCAGAGGGACCCGAAGCTTCTTCCGTGGGCACAATATGGGATCGACATCGTCGTAGAAGCGACGGGAAAATTTAACTCGAAGGAAAAAGCGGAAGCCCATATTGAAGCCGGCGCGAAAAAAGTTATTTTGACAGCGCCGGGCAAAAATGAAGACATCACAATCGTGATGGGCGTCAACGAACGCGAATTTGATGCGGAGTGTCATACAATTATTTCAAACGCTTCCTGTACGACGAATTGTCTCGCTCCTGTCGCAAAAGTGCTTGATGATGCATTTGGCATTGAAAACGGCCTGGTGACAACCGTTCACGCTTTTACAAATGATCAAAAAAATATTGATAATCCGCACAAAGACTTGAGAAGGGCACGCGCCTGCGGGTCTTCG
This sequence comes from Bacillus haynesii, assembly GCF_001969855.1. Lineage (GTDB taxonomy): Bacteria > Bacillota > Bacilli > Bacillales > Bacillaceae > Bacillus > Bacillus haynesii. Next base: position 72,437 of record NZ_MRBL01000018.1, on the reverse strand, counting down.
ATCATTCCGACAACGACAGGCGCCGCGAAAGCGCTGTCACTTGTCATGCCCCATTTAAAAGGAAGAATGCACGGCCTGGCCCTGCGCGTTCCTGTTTCAAATGTGTCACTCGTTGACCTTGTGGCTGATTTAAAAAGCGATGTGACGGCAGAGGATATTAATGAGGCGTTCCGAATGGCGGCCGCAGGCTCTATGTCCGGGATCATCGATGTATGCGATGAACCGCTCGTCTCATCCGATTTTAATACGAATCCATACTCGGCGGTGATCGACAGCCTTTCAACAATGGTGCTTGAAAACAGAAAGGTGAAAGTGCTCGCATGGTATGACAATGAATGGGGATATTCGTGCAGGGTTGTCGATTTGATCAGATATGCGGCTTCAAGAATGAAACACCCTTCAACTGTATAAAATAAGAGCATGGACGGATAAAAAAATAAATACCCCTTAACCATCAATTGATAAAACCGCCTTGCAAAAAATATTCAAACAAAGTATACTATTTTTCGTGAACTTCTAGTTCGTGAGCGCTTCGGCATTACTTAAAGGGTTAGGACCTCTCCGGACTAACTTTCCCCCGTGGTAATTGACCGGTTCAGTTGCTTGGAAATTCACTTTTTTAATTCTTGTTAAGGGGGGTCCATGCTATGGAAACAATGGGGCGTCACGTTATCTCCGAACTGTGGGGATGCGATTTTGATAAGCTGAATGACATGGATTTTATTGAAAAAACGTTTGTAAATGCGGCACTGAAGTCAGGTGCTGAGGTACGTGAGGTAGCCTTTCATAAGTTTGCACCTCAAGGTGTAAGCGGGGTCGTGATTATTTCTGAATCTCACTTGACCATTCACAGTTTTCCTGAACACGGATATGCCAGCATTGATGTTTATACTTGCGGAGATTTAGATCCGAACGTAGCTGCCGATTATATCGCAGAAGAGTTAAGAGCGGAAACAAGAGAGAACATTGAAATACCGAGAGGCATGGGACCTGTTCAGGTGAAACAGGCCAAAGCCAAAGCACAGGCACTTTAATGCCGATAGAGGAGCTGGATGAAAAGCGGACACCGCTTTTAAAATCCGCTCCTTTTTCTTTCCTCCCGCGACAATCCCCGAAACATATTCCCCGGCATTCTCTTGCCCTAATTTGTTTTCCCTTGGAAATCAACCATTTTTTTAATAAAATATAGAGAAGAAAGACAAAGGGGACAGGGGATATGAGTCTTTTTCAAAACATTCAACGGTTTTTTTCTACACACGCCGAAACGTCTGACCGCCATCCTTCGGACGAGCTGAAGAGCCGCTACTATAAAGCGGCGTCAAAAGAAGCGCTCAATGCTGTAAAGGAAGTGCTGGAAGGGCTTGAAGGCTGCAAGGTGACATCGGTGTCGGAAGAAAGAGGAGAAATCAGCGCCGAGGTTAAAAAAACGAGAAAAGCTTTTGTGGTGGCGACAGTCGTTTCGATTCGCCCTTTTGATACAGCAGTGGATTTTAATGTGTCAACGGAAACGTTTTTGCCGACCGATTTTGGCTACAGCCGCGGGCTTGTCTCGACGCTATACAGCGAACTGGACGGAAAGCTGCAGGAATCTGTACATTCAAACAATTGAATAGGGAGCTGAAAAAATGAAATGTCCAGCATGTCAGCATAACGGGACGAGGGTTTTGGACTCCCGTCCCGTTGACGAAAGCAGATCGATTCGCAGAAGACGCGAATGCGAATCGTGCAATTATCGATTTACTACATTTGAAAAAGTGGAAGAAATTCCGCTCATCGTCGTAAAAAAAGAAGGGATCCGGGAAGAATTTAGCCGAGAGAAGATGCTCCGCGGCTTGATCAAAGCGTGCGAAAAGCGCCCTGTCGCCTTAAAGCAGCTTGAGGATATTTGCTTTGAAATTGAAAAAGAGCTTAGAAATCAAGGCGTTGCTGAAGTGAAAAGCGACATGATCGGAGAAATGGTGATGGACAGGCTTGCAAAAATCGACGAAGTCGCATATGTCCGGTTTGCTTCAGTATACCGCCAATTTAAAGATATTAACGTATTTATCGACGAGCTGAAAGACTTAATAAAGAAGGAACGGTAAAGAGCTGTCAATTGATCCAGCTCTTTTCTCATGATAAAAACACAGTCGTGTGACATGAAGGCCTGAAAAAGGTGTAAAATGAGGACAAGAAACAAAGTGGAAGGTTGACAAAAGATATGAGTAATTATTGGAAAGATTTGCTTCCTGTCGATCCGTACGTTGTCAAAAGCTACGGATTGCTGCAGGACTTGGACCGGCAAATTGTCACGCTATTGTATCAGCCTTTAATCGGCTCTTTTTCGTTCAGCTTGTTTCTCACGCTGTGGGGAGAGCTGGAGCAAAACAGAGTCTGGGGAAAAAGCTCGACTCACAGACAGCTGATGGCGGCGATGCAGACCAACCTGAAGACGATTCACTCAGAAAAGGAAAAGCTTGAGGGGATCGGACTGTTGAAAACTTATATGAAAGAAACGGAACACGAACGTTTGTTTATATATGAATTGATTCCGCCGCTCAGACCGGACGAGTTCTTTCAGGACGGCATGCTGAATGTCTTCTTGTACAACCGTGTCGGAAAAGCGAGGTTTCAGCAGCTGAAAGAATACTTCTCCCACCCGTCTGTCCCTGAAGAAGCACAGGATATCACCCGTTCTTTCAACGAAGTTTTTGCATCTGTCCAGCCGAGCGAATGGAAGATGTCTGACGATATGATCGAAGCGATGGAGCTTCGCGAAGATCATGAATGGATGAAAGAAGGGACCAGCAAACCGGCAGCAGTTACAGACGACGCCTTTGACTTTCAACTGTTTCTCGCCGGTTTATCTGACACGCTTATCCCGAGAAAAGCGCTGACAGATCAAGTGAAGGAAACGATTAAAAAATTGGCCTTTGTTTACGGTATCGAACCGCTTCAGATGCAAAACGTCGTCATGTCAGCCGTTGACGAACACGATACGATTACGACAGAAGCGCTCAGAAAAGCGGCGAGCGACTGGTATCAGATCGAGCGCAGCGGCCCGCTTCCGGAACTCGTCGACAAAGTGCAGCCGATGAATCTCCGCGAACAGCCGAATCAACAGGCCTCAACAAATGCCAAGGAAGACAATTTGATCGCTTTGCTTGAGCAGGTATCGCCAAGAAAGCTGCTGCAGGATATCGGCGGCGGAGCGGAACCATCCAAAGCCGATCTGAAAATTATAGAAGAAATGATGCTTGACCAAAAATTAGAGCCCGGCGTCATCAATGTTCTGATTTATTATGTCATGCTGAAAACCGATATGAAGCTTTCGAAAAATTACACCCAAAAAATCGCTTCTCACTGGGCCAGAAAAAACGTTCGCACGGTTAGAGAGGCCATGAAGCTTGCGAAAGAAGAAAACCGTCAATATCTTGAATGGGCGGAAGGGAAGAAAAAACCTTCCCGGAACAAGAAAGTCATCAGGGAAGAAAAGCTGCCTGATTGGCTTCGGGAAAGTGATGAAGCTGACAGCAAACCGCTGGAAACAGAGCCGGCAGGTTCTGCAAATAGAGAAGGCTTTGACCAGCAGAAACAGAAGCTGCTCGAAGAAGTAAAAAAACTGAAAAACCATTCCGCTCTTTAATGTGAGGTGACAAGATGATGGAGCCGATTAAACGCGCTTTACAAGGCGTGACGACGAGACCCGATTTTCAAAAACGCCTTGAAGATATGAAAGAAAAAGTGCTCTCTGACAAGGACGTTCAGGAGTTTTTAAACAGCCGTCAGTCAGAAGTGGATCAAGGGATGATCGACAGGAGCCTAAACAAGCTTTATGAATTTACACAGCAAAGCAAAGCATGCCAAGACTGCCCGAGTCTGAATGAATGCAAAAACCTGATTCAAGGTTATCATCCAAAGCTTGTGCTGAACGGAAAAACGATCGATGTTCAATATGATAAGTGTCCGGAAAAAAAGAAAGCGGACGAGAGGGAAAGACAGCGGTCGCTGATTAAAAGCATCTATATTCAACAGGATCTCTTGGATGCTACGTTTGCCGATATTGACGGAGATGACCCGAGCAGATTGAAGGTCCTTCAGCTTGTGACGGGATTCTTGCATGACTATAACGAAACGGGAAAGGGAAAAGGCATTTACGTCTACGGGAAGTTCGGGGTCGGAAAGACCTTTATGCTGGCCGCCATTGCCAATGAGCTTGCCGCAAAGGATCATCCATCCATTCTCGTCTATGTCCCTGAATTTGTCAGGGAACTGAAAAATGCGATACATGATCAGTCGCTTGAGGAGAAGCTTGATATGGTCAAGTCTACGCCGATTCTGATGCTCGATGATATCGGTGCGGAATCCATGTCAAGCTGGGTGAGGGATGAGGTGCTCGGCGCCATCCTTCAGCACAGAATGTCCCAGCAGCTGCCGACGTTTTTCTCTTCAAACTTTGACCCTGATGAACTGAAACACCATTTCACCTATTCGCAAAGGGGCGAAAAAGAAGAAGTAAAAGCGGCAAGGCTGATGGAAAGGGTGCTGTATTTAGCGACGCCTGTCCGGCTGGACGGGAAAAACCGGCGTCAGTAATCACATGACCCCGAGCTTCAATCACGGAGATGAAGAAGATGCGAAAAAGAACCTTGGCCAAATGGGCGGCTATCGCCGTAATCGCGGCGGCCGGACTATGGCTGAATGCGAAATACCTGAATCTGAGCCCCGCTCATATAAGAGAAGGCGTCTTATCCTTCGGGATTTTCGCCCCGCTGATCTATATCGGATTATTGATGATCCGGCCGTTTTTACTGCTTCCTGCTTCCGTTTTCGCCGTCAGCGGCGGCCTAGCATTCGGTCCGCTGTTTGGCTCTTTGTATTCTTTTATCGGTGCGGCAGGCGGTGCGTTTTTATCATTCGCTGTTGCATACAGGCTCGGCGGAAACTTTCAGCACATGCCGCTGAAGCTTGACAGCCTGCGGGCGCTTTTGCGGAAAAACGGCTTTTTCTGCATTCTGCTCTTGAGGCTGGCGCCGATACATTTTGACGCGGTCAGCTATGCGGCAGGCGTTTCCAAAGTGAAGCCTCTGTCGTTTGCCCTGGCGACGGCCGCGGGTATCATTCCGGGCACCATTATTTTAAATGTGCTCGGGTCAAGCCTCTTGACCGGCGACATCATAGCGATTGCGGTTACAGCCGCAATTTACTTGATATTCATTACCGTGCCTCTTTTGTTCAGAAAAAAAGTGCAGGCGCTCCTCGATTAAGGGCTCATCCTTTTTTTACGTCTATTTTATTTGTCACCCCCATATACATGTATCAGATGTTGTTAGGGGGGACAAACATGCTTGAAATTACATTTGAAGATGATTATGATACAGCCGCGTTTTTGCATCTCCTTCGCAATGCGGATGCGAACAGGCATATCAAGATTCACGAAGCGCCAGGGAAGATCGGAATTGAAAAGACCCATTCCTCTGTCAGTATTCAGGCCTATATTGAGCCGGTTCTGACGAGATTCTTTACAGAATGCAAAGAAGACGAATACATGCTTTCGGTCATTGAAGGCGATTATTACTTTTTGGACCGGGATGAACAGCAGCAGATTCTTCAATTGGCCCACAGCATTATGGAGGGCGAACTTGAAGGGCTTCCTCTCAACAAGGACGACACCCCTCGCGAACATTACATCATTCAGGAGCTCCAAACGATCTGTCTTGAGGAAAACGTCTTTTCCATTCGGTCCTTTATGACGTTTCGTCTCGGGAAGTATTATGAACGCCTCAGGTCTTATGTGGAGGCGGCGATCGACGAGTATAAAATGGAGCAGGAATACCAGACATTCATTCAATCGCTGAGAGACTACGTCATGTCGAAAGAGCCGATGCTTGACCATGTCCACATTGTGCACGACGGTTATTTTGTATTGTGGGAATTAAAGTATATTTCTGAACGGGAACAAAAAAAATACATAGACAGGCGGTTCGTAAGAGAACACCCAATGTATATTGATTCCCATCTCCTGGCTCCGCTCGTATCAATTGCGCCGGAAAAAATAGACCTCTATACGGAAGACCGGGAACACGCCATGGTTCAGACCATTCAAAATATTTTTCAGGAGCGCGTGCGGATTCTTTCGCTTGACGCCTTTCATCCGCGGGAAAACATTTTGGAAGAGCATTCTTGATTTTGCGTGAAAAACGATTTATAATACGATATAAACTTAAAGATATCATGTATTGATAAGGACATGGAAAGATGAACACCGGTTTGACAGAGAGGGAGACCAGGGCTGAAAGTCTCTTATGCCAAGGATCATTTTTTTACCGCCTTTGAACATCAGTTGTGAACGGCAGTTTGTCTAGTAATGACTGACGGGACTTCCCGTTACAGAACCGAAAGCCGAGAGCGTGACGGGTTTTTTGCGCTTTTCGGGAAAAAGGGTGGAACCACGAATTCCGTTTATTAATCCTCGTCCCTTTCTTAGGGGGACGGGGATTTTTTATTTTGTAAAAAAAAGGAGTGACTAGGATGTCAGATATGGTAAAAATCAAATTTCCTGACGGAGCGGTTAAGGAGTTTGCAAAAGCGACGACAACAGAAGATATCGCGGCATCAATCAGTCCCGGCTTAAAGAAAAAAGCGCTGGCGGGGAAATTAAACAGCAAAGAAATCGATCTGCGTGCACCGATCCTTGAGGACGGCGCCATCGAAATCATTACAGAAGGCAGCGAAGAAGCGCTTGAAATCATGCGCCACAGTACTGCACACTTAATGGCCCAGGCGATCAAGCGATTGTATAAAAACGTGAAGCTCGGCGTGGGTCCGGTCATCGAAAACGGCTTCTACTATGATGTGGATCTGGAAGAAGCGCTGACTCCGGAAGATCTTCCGAAGATTGAGAAGGAAATGAAAAAAATCGTCGGGGAAAATCTGCCGATCGTAAGAAAAGAAGTCAGCCGTGAGGAAGCCAGAGCCCGGTTTGCCGAAATCGGCGATGATTTAAAATTGGAACTGCTTGATGCGATTCCGGAAGGCGAAACGGTATCGATTTATGAGCAAGGCGAATTCTTCGATCTATGCCGCGGTGTTCACGTTCCTTCGACAGGCAAAATCAAAGAGTTCAAGCTGCTGAGCCTTGCGGGGGCATACTGGCGCGGAGACAGCAACAACAAGATGCTCCAGCGCATTTACGGTACGGCTTTCTTCAAAAAAGCGGAGCTTGAAGAGCATCTTCACCTCCTTGAGGAAGCAAAAGAACGCGACCACAGAAAGCTCGGCAAAGAACTGAAGCTGTTCGCCAATTCGCAAAAAGTCGGTCAGGGTCTGCCGCTTTGGCTGCCAAAGGGTGCGACCATCAGACGCGTCATTGAGCGCTATATCGTTGACAAAGAGCTTGCGCTTGGCTATGAGCACGTGTATACCCCTGTCCTCGGCAGCAAAGACCTGTATGAAACATCAGGCCATTGGGATCATTATCAAGACGGTATGTTCCCGCCGATGGAGATGGACAATGAAACACTTGTGCTTCGTCCGATGAACTGTCCGCACCATATGATGATTTATAAAAACGACATTCACAGCTACCGTGAACTGCCGATCCGGATCGCCGAGCTCGGAACGATGCACCGCTATGAAATGTCAGGCGCTCTTTCAGGTCTGCAGCGTGTTCGCGGAATGACCCTGAATGATGCTCACATTTTCGTCCGTCCAGATCAAATCAAAGACGAGTTCATTCGAACTGTCCGCCTGATTCAGGATGTATACGAAGACTTCGGACTGGAAGAGTATTCATTCCGCTTGTCCTACCGCGACCCTGAAGATACAGAGAAATATTACGATGACGATGAAATGTGGAACAAAGCGCAATCGATGCTGAAGGAAGCGATGGACGAGATCGGCCATGATTATTACGAAGCTGAAGGGGAAGCGGCGTTCTACGGACCGAAGCTTGACGTTCAAGTCAAAACTGCAATCGGCAAAGAGGAAACACTGTCAACCGTACAGCTGGACTTCCTTCTTCCTGAAAAATTTGACTTGACATATGTCGGTGAAGACGGAAAACCTCATCGTCCGGTCGTCATTCACAGAGGTGTCGTATCGACAATGGAACGCTTTGTCGCTTTCTTAATTGAGGAGCATAAAGGCGCATTGCCGACATGGCTTGCCCCTGTTCAGTTCCAAGTCATCCCTGTATCGCCGTCCGTGCATCTTGACTATGCCAAAAAAGTTCAAGATCGCCTGCAGCGTGAAGGGCTTCGCGTTGAAGTCGATACGCGCGACGAGAAAATCGGCTATAAAATCCGTGAAGCACAGATGCAAAAAATCCCGTACATGCTTGTCGTCGGTGACCAGGAAGTTGAAAACGAAGCCGTCAACGTCCGCAAATACGGAGAGCAAAAATCAGAAACGGTTGCAATTGCAGACTTCATTAAAAAAGCCGTTGCTGAAGCAAAGAAATAAACAAGAAAAAAGCATGATTCCCGCTCGGGAATCATGCTTTTTTGCTTAGCTTGTCCGCTGCTTTTCCGCGGAGGATATCGAACAGTTCGCTTAAATGGCTGATTTCGTGATCAGGTGTAACGTCAGTTTCATTCTTTTTGCCTTTGCGGTTGACCCAGACGGTTTGAATGCCTGCTCTGGAAGCCCCGAGAATGTCGGTGTTCAAGTTGTCTCCGACCATCACGACGTCATCCTTTGTCATGCCGAGGAGGCTGAGGCAGTGTTCAAATATGCTTGGATCAGGCTTTCCTTTTCCGAATGCACCGGAAATGACGATTTCATTAAAATAAGGAGCAAGTTCCGGTACGCCTGCCAATTTTTCTTTCTGCAGGCTCGGGTCGCCGTTTGTCAGCAAAAGAAGTTCTACTTTTCCTTTTAGCTCATCTAAAACGGCAAATGTTTCTTCATACACAAAAGGACTCTTTCGGCGCACTGCCGCAAAATATTCGCCGAGTTCTTCCCCGAAGGCGGGATCGTCGATGCCAAACGCCTTCAATCCGTTTGTCCATGCGTTTTTTCTGTATTCAGGAACAATTTTGTTCAGTTTTTGAAACCCTTCGCTGATCGGCTCGCTGAAGTTTGACCACAGGCCTTCAAATGGGTTGATGCCGATCATGACGGTGTATGGATATGTTTCATAAGACGTGTAAAGCTTTCGCGCTGCTTCGCGGACGGCGGCTTCAAATTCTTCCGCATGGATTCCGTATTTTTCTTCAGCTTTAAGACACGTTTTGGAAAATGCTGTGCTGACGCTTTTTTCATCCCAGAGCAATGTATCGTCTAAATCAAAAAATACGGCTTTCATGATCTTCTCCTCTGCCATTAATTTATAGAATTCTCTCATTTATTTTACAATAGATCAAAAGGATGTGAAAGAAATGAATTTAAGAATGTGATGTAATGCAGTATCAAAGTGTGAAAGCTTCTCGGATATGATAAAATGAAATTCTATTGTTTGGAAAACAAGGGGATTTCTAAGATCCATTATGATCATGATGTTGGCCTATATGCGGGCGGAAGAAGCGGATTCAGTGTAACAAAATGATATAGTTGTAGAAATGGAAGGAATGGTTTTGTGAAAAAACGATGGGTATTTTGGTGGATTTGCAACATATTTTGGATGGCTATTTTTGTAATAGGGGCAGCTGTTGTTTGGCTGAGAGATGTTGATGGTGCAGGTGTTGCTCAAACACCTGAACTTAAATTAATAGCATTTATCGTTTTATTGATTGCATTTATATTGCCATTCATGATTCAAGTTGTGTGGCTGATTGTTAATTTGAAAATGGGAAGTAACAAATAAGCAAACGGCGGCAAACAATTGCTGCCTTTTTTATTTTGTTCATGAAGTGGCTTTGTCTGTTAAAAAGATGTTAAAGCCATGATGTGTCAAAGTGTGAATAATGAGAGGTATGATAGAATAAGAGCAGATTCCGATTCAGAAAGAAAGCAAGGGGAAGTACATGATCCAACTCATGATCATGATGCTGGAGAGAGTGGGGATCATCGTCATTCTGGGCTTTATGTTGGCCCATATGAAGGTGTTCCGTCAGCACCTTCAGCATCCGGAAGGGTATAAGGGAAAGGGAGTTCTCATCTTCATTTTTTCCTTGTTCAGCATCATCAGCAACTATACAGGCATTGAAATCCGGGAACACGAGATTTTGAACAATGATTGGATTTTTGCGATCGACCCGTCAAGCTCGATTGCCAATACGAGAATTCTCGGTGTCGAAATCGGCGGACTGATCGGAGGGCCGTTTGTCGGAGCAGGTGTCGGGCTGCTGTCAGGCATTCACCGTTTTTCACTGGGAGGGACGACGGCTTTGAGCTGTGCGGTTTCTTCACTGCTGGCTGGCGTCATCGCAGGTTATATCGGCAGCTTTTTCAGGAAACGGCACCAGATGGTGACACCGCGGGTAGCCGCTCTTGCGGGTATTTGTATGGAGGGCCTGCAGATGCTTATGATTCTCGTGCTTGCAAAACCGCACGCTGAGGCTCTGGCGCTCGTTCAGATGATCGGCATTCCGATGATGATTGTCAACGGGACGGGTAGCTTTATTTTTCTATCGATCATTCAGTCTATTATCCGCAAAGAGGAACAGGCGCGGGCCGTCCAGACCCATAAGGTATTTTCGATAGCGGATCAGACGCTTCCTTTTTTCCGCCGGGGACTGAATGAGGATTCCTGCAAAAGCGCCGCTCTCATTATTCACCGGATGACGGGGACGGATGCCGTATCGATTACGGACAGAGAGAACATTCTCGCTCATGTCGGAGAAGGAGCCGATCATCATATTCCTTCAAAAAATCTGATTACCGGTTTATCGAAAAAAGTCATTCACACCGGTAAGGTCATGAAAGTGAAGTCGCGCGATGAAATCGAATGTACGCACCGTTCTTGTCCGCTGCAGGCGGCGATCGTACTGCCGCTCTTCTCCAATCGCGAAACGATCGGCACGCTGAAGCTGTATTTTAAGCACCCGTCCGGTCTTAACCGCGTGACGGAAGAACTCGCCGAAGGGCTTGCCATGCTTTTTTCCACCCAGCTTGAGCTCGGTGAAGCGGAGCTGCAAAGCAAGCTCTTGAAAGATGCCGAAATCAAAGCGCTTCAGGCGCAGGTCAATCCGCACTTTTTATTTAATGCCATCCATACGATTTCTGCTCTGTGCAGGACAGATCCGGAAAAAACGCGGAGACTCCTCTTACAGTTGAGCGTTTATTTTCGTTCCAATCTGCAGGGAGCAAGGCAGCTGATGATTCCTCTCTCAAAAGAGCTGAACCACCTGGAAGCCTATTTATCATTGGAGCAGGCCCGATTCCCGGGCAAGTATCATATTGATTTTCATATCGAGGACGGCCTTGAAAGCATGGAAATCCCTCCTTTTATCTTGCAGCTGCTCGTTGAAAACGCGCTTCGCCATGCATTCTCGAGAAAACAAAAGATATGCACGGTAAAAGTATGCGCTGTGAAAGAGCAGGACGGCGTTTTGATGAAAGTGTCAGACAACGGCAGGGGAATTGATCCGGAGATGCTTGGACAGCTGGGACAGGCGCCCGCACCTTCAAAAGAAGGGAATGGGACGGCGCTTTACAATGTGAATCAGCGGCTCACCGGTTTGTTCGGGCACCAGGCTGCCCTGCAGCTTGCCAGCGAACCTGATAAAGGAACAGAGATATCCTTCAAGATTCCTTTTCACACAGAAAGAGAGGGGAACAGAGATGCTCAAGGTATTAATCGTGGATGATGAAATGTTTGCGCGAGACGAGCTGAGATATTTATTAGAGCAGACCGAAGAAGTGGATGCGATCGATGAGGCTGAACATATCGAAGAAGCGTTTGACAAAATGGCGGATCACAAACCCGATATCCTCTTCTTGGATATCGATTTGTCCGGGGAGAACGGTTTTGACATTGCGAAGCGGCTGAAAAAAATGTCGGCTCCTCCGGCTGTCGTTTTTGCGACCGCTTATGATGAATATGCGCTGAAAGCATTTGAAGTGGATGCGATCGATTATTTGACAAAGCCGTTTGATGAGGAGCGAATCAGACAAACGATCCAAAAATATAAAAGGATGCGTCCCGGCCATCAGGAGGGACAGCAGCTTGCGGCTCACCATAGGCTGGCTCTCAGCATCGACGAATCGATCGTTGTGCTCGATCCGGACGAAATCGTATACGCCGGATTAGAAGACGGACACGTCATAGTGAAAACCTTTGATCAGGCCTACACGGTTCACGATACATTAGTCGTACTCGAACAAAAGCTTTCACAGACGGCATTGATCAGAGTGCACAGAAGCTTTCTCGCAAATATGGATCATATTAAAGAGGTCAAACCCTGGTTCAATTCGACATACAACCTCCTGATGAAAGACGGCTCCACGATTCCTGTCAGCCGTACATACGCGAAAGAGCTAAAAAAACGGCTGTATATGGTGTGAAAAATGATCAGCGGCGGTGAAAGACTGACTCGTCATTCACCGCCGTTTTTTAGCTAAACCATGCGCTGGAGCCCGGGTCGTCCCGCTTCAACGGCGAACTTGGCATAAGTTGAGACTGGAGCGCCGGGCCGTGTGATATAAGGAAGAACCTGAAAGTCGGCTTCGAGCTGCCGGGGCGTCAAGCGGCAGCGAACATAGCCGCGCTGCGCATTGTACAGTTTGACATGCGGATTACCGAGCCAGATCGGCGCCAATGAATCGGTTTCACTGCCGTCAGCGTCTGAAGATATCGAAGTTGTGATCAGCTCGGTTCCGATTGTCGCTGAACCAACATCGTCGAAGTCCGCCTTTAAGTCGGCGGCAGCATGTCTGTGAATGTCCCCTGTCAGCACAACGGGGTTTTGGATGCCGTATGCCTTGTAAGCGGAAAAAAGCCTGTCGCGGCAAGCGGGGAAACCGTCCCACTGGTCTGTGCTGTACTCAACTCCAGGGCCTGTGTCGCGGTCGATTTGAGCCAGCACGACTTGCTGGACTAAAAAGTTCCACACCGTGTCAGACCGGCTCAAGCCGTGAAAAAGCCAGCGCTCCTGGTCAAATCCGAGTATGGAACGGGATGGCTCAAGCCGTTCAGCCTCATTTGCCGGAAAATTATTGCGGTACTGCCGGGTGTCCAGAACATTGAATTCTGCCAGGTTTCCATAGCGGAACCGTCTGTACATCAGCATGTCAGGCCCAGTTGGAATCGATGTGCTGCGGATCGGGATATTTTCGTAGAAAGCTTGGTACGCTGCTGCGCGCTGCCGGAGAAAATCGTCCGGAGAAGTGTTGTATTGCGAATGGATACCGGCATAATTGTTTTCGACCTCATGGTCATCCATTGTCACAACCCAGGGAGCCAGCGCATGAATGGCCTGGAGATCCGGATCTGTCTTGAAAAGAGAATATCTGAGTCTGTACTGGCTGAGCGTGACGGTTTTTGCGTTATGGGCAGCGGATAAAGTCACATCGCGGAAAAGATTTTTAGCGTTAATGGCATATTCGTAAATATAGTCTCCGAGGAAAAAAACAACGTCCGGATGGTCTTCGGCCATATGCCGGTAAGCCGTAAAATATCCGTGGTACCAAGCTTGGCACGAGGCGAGGGTGAACGACATTCCCTTGATGTCGGCGTGCGGGGAAGGCGCGGTTTTTGTACGGCCTGTCCGGCTGATTTCCCGGCCCGCTTTAAACCTGTACCAATAATAGCTTCCCGGCTTTAAACCGTGCACTTCAACATGAACGGAGTGGGCGAGCTCAGCGAGCGCAGAGGCCGTCCCGCGTTTCACCACTTTGTGAAAATGTTCATCTTCAGCTACTTCCCATTGTACAGGGACGGCTCTGTCGGGCATTCCCCCTAAACCGTCTTCGGCAAGCGGATCAGGGGCAAGCCTCGTCCAGATGACAAACCCGTCGGGATACGGGTCACCCGAAGCCACTCCAAGTTTGAATGGATAATCTGCAAATCGGGGCGCGCCGGCGGCAATCGAAGCGTCTTCAGGCATCAGGCCGCGTCTTGCCAAAGATGCGAATTCGTCAGCCGGAACAAAGCGGCCTCCTCTTGAATGGTCCATGGGTCAGGCCTCCTCATCAATTTCTCATTAACCACTATACGATCTGTTTTGCTCCATTAGCACATTCTGGAATTTAAATAATTGTGAAGAATTTGCAAAGCCGGAAGAGTGATTTGCATTTCAGCGTCCCATTTCTGCAATTGAAGGGCCGTATCCGGCAAGTTATTTTGAAAACGCTTTTTTAGGGAGGCTCTTTTTATATAATGAACCCAACACAGCCAAAGAGGTGAACGAAATGAAGGGTAAAAAAGAATATGGTTTTTTAACTCAGGCATTTATTTTTGCTGTTATGATGTTTGTTTCAAACGGAATCGCCGCGATTCTGCCCATCCCGATTCCTCCGTCTGTCATCGGTTTGGTGCTGTTGTTTACATTGCTGTGTGCGAAGGTGCTGAAGCTTGAACAAGTCGAATCGCTCGGCACGGCGCTCACTTCACTGATCGGTTTTTTATTCGTTCCGTCGGGAATATCAGTGATAAATTCGCTCGGCGTCATGGAGAAATACGGATTGCCGATCGTCCTCGTGATTTTCCTGGCCACCGTCATTCTGCTTGCAGCGACAGGATTGTTTTCACAGTTCATTTTGTCTGTCGGCAAAAAGAACCGTCAGGACACACGGGTTGAACCAGCCAAAAAAACAGCTTCTTGAATCAATAGGAGGTTCTTTACGCTATGACACCTTATTTCGGTATCGTCGTTTCACTGGCCGCATTTGGCATCGGCACGTTTTTATTTAAAAAATCAAATGGTTTTTTCTTATTCACGCCTCTGTTTGTCGCGATGATTCTTGGGATCGCGTTTTTAAAAATCGGCGGTTTTTCATATGAGGACTACAAGAGCGGCGGTGACATCATTAAGTTCTTTTTGGAGCCTGCCACGATTGCGTTCGCCATTCCTTTATATAAACAGGCGAAAAGCTTGAAAAAATATTGGCTGCAAATCCTTGGCGCCATTATTGCAGGCTCTGTCTGCTCGGTTGCCGTCGTCTATCTGATCGCAAACGCGCTCCATCTTGACGGAGCCGTCATGAAAAGCATGCTGCCCCAGGCTGCCACGACGGCGATTGCTCTTCCTTTATCAAAAGGAATCGGCGGCATCCAGGATATCACGGCCTTCGCCGTCATCTTTAACGCAGTGATTGTCTATGCGCTCGGCGCGCTTCTTTTGAAAATCTTCAAAGTGCAGCATCCGATCGCCAAAGGATTGGCGCTCGGAACATCAGGACATGCCCTTGGCGTCGCTGTCGGAATTGAAATGGGGGAAGTCGAAGCGGCAATGGCGAGTATTGCAGTTGTCGTCGTCGGCGTCGTGACCGTGTTCGTCGTTCCGTTATGTGTCCAAATGATCGGCGGATAGAGGGGCTGAAAGAAAAATAAAAAAATAGCATTGCTATTTCAAATGTGTCCTGATATAATAGCAAATGTTGTGATAAATTTTATATCTTGACTTGCAGGATTTGTTTATGTAAGATGGATAATGAATTGAATATATATCAACAAGCAGAAGCACCCGCTTCTCACCTGATTGACACATTCTTGTAGTTGGCAGGTTAAACGTACATTACTTATTTTTCTATGCAATGTTCGCAGTGTGGGTGTTTCGATGCCCACACTTTTTGTTTGCCTGTGAAATGCAAAGAAACGGTCAAAATGAGTTGTGAAATCAATTCAAAGATTCTATGGAGGTGGCTCATTATTAGCAAAGATCAATTGGTTAATGAGGGTATCCGTGCGCGTGAAGTTCGTTTGATCGGACAAAATGGCGATCAGCTTGGGATCAAATCCCGCCAGGAAGCACTGGAAATTGCGGGTCGCGCAAATCTTGACCTTGTGTTGGTTGCAGCGAATGCAAAACCGCCTGTCTGCCGGATCATGGACTACGGAAAGTACAGATTCGAGCAGCAGAAAAAGGAAAAAGAAGCACGCAAAAATCAAAAAATCATTAACTTAAAAGAAGTTCGGCTGAGCCCTGGTATTGAAGAACACGACTTCAATACAAAGCTTCGCAACGCTATCAAGTTCCTGGAAAAAGGGGACAAAGTGAAAGCGTCCATCCGCTTTAAAGGCCGTGCGATCACGCATAAAGAAATCGGGCAGCGCGTGCTGGACCGTTTTTCAGAAGCCTGCGCGGAAGTGGCGACTGTTGAAACGAAGCCGAAAATGGACGGCCGCAGCATGTTCCTGGTGCTCGCGCCTAAAACTGAAAAGTAATTAAGGAGGAAACATCCATGCCAAAAATGAAAACTCACCGCGGATCTGCGAAACGTTTTAAAAAGACAGGTTCCGGGAAACTGAAACGTTCTCATGCATATACAAGTCACTTGTTCGCAAATAAATCTCAAAAACAAAAGCGCAAGCTTCGCAAAAGCGCAGTCGTAAGCGCCGGCGATTTCAAACGCATCAAGCAGCAGCTTGCCAACATTAAGTAATTCGGAAAAGGTATAATTAGGAGGGAAATCTAATGCCAAGAGTAAAAGGCGGAACTGTTACACGCAAACGTCGTAAAAAGGTTCTCAAATTAGCAAAAGGTTATTTTGGTTCAAAACATACATTATATAAAGTAGCTAACCAGCAGGTTATGAAATCAGGAAACTACGCTTTCCGCGACCGTCGTCAGAAAAAGCGCGATTTCCGCAAACTTTGGATCACTCGTATCAATGCTGCAGCACGCATGAACGGTCTTTCTTACAGCCGTTTGATGCACGGTCTTAAGCTTTCCGGTATCGAAGTAAACCGCAAAATGCTTGCTGACCTTGCTGTAAACGATCTGAACGCATTCAATCAGCTTGCAGACGCTGCTAAAGCTCAATTGAATAAATAATTGAAAAAAGGCCGGGTTCCGGCCTTTTTCTTTTGTACTTAGAGCAGGATGTGAAACGGTTCGTGAGGCCGGCCGCCGCAAGCGCCCAAACCGCGAAACAAGGGGAAATGAACAATATGACTCTCGTATGGATATACACGATCCTCATAAACGGATACGGCTTTTTCTTAATGAAAGCCGACAAGCAAAAAGCGGTCAGAGGTAAATGGAGGTTGTCTGAGCGCCGCATCTGGCTCGTTGCGGCAGCTTTCGGCTCCGCAGGCGTCTGGTTCGGGATGCTGCGGTTCAGACATAAGACAAAACACCTTTCCTTCAGGCTCGGCATTCCTTTTTTGCTGGGCGTGCAAGCCGTTTTGACCGGCTTTTATATGATGAACTAAAAAAGCAGACGAGGCTTTATTCCTCTTCTGCTTTTTTATTTTTCCATTTCTGAATGTTCGAATCCCAGTCGATTTTGCAATCGGGATAGTGCGCTTTAATGTTTTCTTCCAATTCCGCGAAGTCTTCCTCGGTGAAAAAGCTGAGCTTTTCTTCAGGCGCTTCCGTCCATACAAAAATCGTATGGATGAACAGCGGATGGTCTTTTGAAGGAATGTGTTTTTCTCCTTCGAAAAGCACGCCTTTAAATGTCAGCTTGAGATTTTTGCGTGCGTTTTTTTGTTCGTCCAAAAAATAATAGTGCTTTTTTGCCTGTGCTGATTTCAGCCTTCTGTCAGGGTTCCCCAAAAATTGAACGGCCCTGTACACGACGTATACCAAAAGTGCCAGCAAAGCCAGTCTCAATATGATGACAATCATGTTAAAACAGAACCTCCCTTGAAAGTAATTTTAAGTATATCCCAATATATACGAACCAGTTCCCGTAAGGTTTCATTTTTTAACAAAAAAGCTGTAAACGATATTGGTCGTATTGAAAAGGGATGTTTCTGTATAATAGTAAGTGAGGGTTAATTAAGGAGGCTGTATAGAGATGGCAAAGCTTGATAAAACATTGACGATGCTAAAGGAATTAACAGATGCAAAAGGAATTCCGGCGAATGAAAAAGAGCCCAGACAAGTCATGAAATCGTACATAGAACCGTTTGCCGACGAGGTTACGACAGACAGACTGGGAAGCTTAATCGCAAAAAAGACCGGGCAGGCTGACGGACCGAAGATTATGATTGCCGGCCACCTTGATGAGGTCGGTTTTATGGTTACGCGGATCGATGACAGGGGCTATCTCCGCTTTCAGACGGTTGGAGGCTGGTGGAGCCAGGTCATGCTGGCGCAGCGCGTGACGGTCGTGACAAAGAAAGGCGACATTACCGGTATTATCGGTTCAAAACCTCCTCATGTCCTGTCTCAGGAAGCAAGAAAAAAATCGGTCGATATTAAAGACATGTTTATCGATATCGGGGCATCGAGCAGGGAGGAAGCGATGGAGTGGGGCGTTCTTCCGGGAGACCAGGTCGTCCCTTACTTTGAATTTACGGTGATGAATAATGAAAAAATGCTGCTTGCCAAAGCATGGGACAACCGTATCGGCTGTGCGATCGCGATCGACGTGCTGAAAAACCTGAAAGGAGCCGATCATCCGAATGTCGTCTACGGCGTCGGAACCGTACAGGAGGAAGTCGGGCTGAGAGGCGCGAAAACCGCTGCGCATACGATCAAGCCTGATATCGCTTTCGGTGTTGACGTGGGAATCGCGGGTGATACGCCGGGTATTACCGAAAAAGAGTCGACAAGCAAAATGGGAAAAGGCCCGCAGATCATCCTTTATGATGCATCAATGGTGTCCCACAAAGGGCTTCGCGACTTTGTAACGAATGTTGCAGATGAAGCCGGCATTCCGTATCAATTCGACGCTCTCTCAGGCGGAGGAACAGATTCGGGATCGATCCACCTTACCGCGAACGGAGTGCCTGCCCTGTCGATCACGATCGCGACGAGGTATATCCATACGCACGCGGCCATGCTTCACCGGGATGACTATGAACATGCGGTAAAATTAATTACCGAAGTCATTAAACGACTGGATAAAGAGACGGTTCAAAACATTACGTTTGATTGATGAAAGATCATGCTGACAGCTTGTAAGATAAGCTGTCAGCATTTTTTTGGAATGTTAAAGACAGCGCTTACATATATAAACATTGTTCGAAAAATTGACAAAGAAAGGGAGGCATTGTTTTTTCATTACAAGAACAGGAGTGTGAACAGAATGAAAAATGTGTTACGGAGAATGTCTTTGGCGGCATTGATATTCGGACTGCTGCTGTCTTTTTCGATGCCTGAATCAGGCAAGGCGGCGTTTTGGGACACAAAGGGGGACAATTTCATCCATGACCCCTCTATCATTAAAGAGGGGAATACATGGTATACATTTGGAACCGGGCTCGGCACAGGGCTGCGCGTCATTAAGTCAACAGACGGTAGAAACTGGAGTGCTGCCCCGAGTATTTTTCCAACTCCATTGTCATGGTGGAAGATGTACGTACCAAATCATGAACCGCATCAGTGGGCACCGGATATCAGCTACTATAACGGCCGGTATTGGCTGTATTACTCGGTTTCGTCTTTCGGTTCAAACACATCAGCGATAGGGCTTGCATCAATAGACCGGATTTCATCCGGCCAATGGCGGGATGACGGGCTGGTCATCAGATCGACATCCGGTGATCAGTTTAATGCCATTGACCCTGATCTGGTCATTGATAAAGACGGAAATCCATGGCTCTCATTCGGTTCCTTTTGGAGCGGCATCAAGCTGACAAGGCTTGATAAAAACACGATGAAACCGACGGGAAGCCTGTATTCGATTGCCTCAAGGCCGAATAACGGCGGAGCGGTTGAAGCGCCGAACATTACCTACAAAGACGGCTACTATTACTTATTTGTCTCGTTTGACAGCTGCTGCAAAGGGGTGAACAGCACATATAAAATAGCGTATGGCCGTTCAACGAGCATTACGGGACCCTATTATGATAAAAGCGGCAAAAATATGATGAACGGCGGAGGGACGATCCTGGATTCCGGCAATGACCGCTGGAAAGGGCCGGGACATCAGGATGTTCTGAACAACTCGATCCTTGTCAGGCACGCTTACGACGCGCTCGATAATGGCGTATCGAAGCTGCTCATCAACGACTTGTACTGGGATTCCCAAGGATGGCCGACTTATTAACAGCTGCAGATGCCGGGCGGAAACCGCCCGGTTTTTTTGTTCTGAAATCTGTCAAAAAAATAAAAAACATCCCGGAAATTAAATTGACAGTTTTTTTCATCATGATATAATGAAGTTGTTCGTACAAATATGTTTTTGAGTTCAATTGTACGTACATATAATCGTGATACAGTTTGAGATTAAGTTTTTGTAAGCGTTTTAATAGTTTGCTAATCTTTACACAGACACCATAAAGAAGAGGGGGAGGAAGCTATTTGATTCAGACTAAGACACATGTATTTTGGTTTGTGACAGGCAGCCAGCATTTATATGGTGAAGAGGCCGTACAAGAGGTAGAAGAGCATTCCAAAATGATCTGCAGCGGATTAAATGACGGACATTTAAGGTTTCAAGTCAGGTACAAAGCGGTGGCCACTTCGCTAGACGGCGTCAGAAAACTGTTTGAAGAGGCGAACCGGGATGAGGAGTGCGCAGGCATCATCACTTGGATGCATACGTTTTCACCGGCCAAAATGTGGATTCCGGGCCTTTCCGAGCTGAATAAGCCGCTGCTTCATTTTCATACCCAGTTTAACCGGGACATTCCGTGGGATAAGATCGACATGGATTTCATGAATATTAATCAGTCTGCCCACGGCGACCGCGAATACGGCTTTATCGGAGCGAGATTGGGCATTCCGCGAAAAGTGATCGCCGGATATTGGGAAGACAGAGAAGTAAAGCGCTCGATCGACAAATGGATGAGCGCAGCGGTCGCATATATTGAAAGCCGCCATATCAAAGTCGCCCGATTTGGGGACAACATGCGGAATGTGGCGGTAACAGAAGGAGATAAGATTGAAGCGCAGATTCAGCTTGGCTGGTCTGTCGACGGATATGGAATCGGCGATCTTGTCACGGAGATCAATGCAGTATCAGAACAGAGTCTAAGCGAGCTCATCTCCGAATATGAGGAACTTTATGAGTGGCCGGAAGGCGAAGGGGCAAGGGAATCCGTCAAAGAGCAGGCGCGGATTGAGCTTGGATTAAAGCGCTTTCTTTCGAACGGAGGTTATACGGCCTTTACGACAACCTTTGAAGACCTCCACGGTATGAAGCAGCTTCCAGGTTTGGCCGTTCAGCGGCTGATGGCTGAAGGTTATGGCTTCGGAGGAGAAGGAGATTGGAAAACGGCTGCGCTTGTCAGGATGATGAAAGTGATGGCCGACGGAAAAGAAACGTCATTTATGGAGGATTACACGTACCATTTTGAACCGGGCAATGAAATGATCCTCGGCTCCCACATGCTTGAAGTGTGCCCTTCGATTGCCGAACACAAACCGAGAATTGAAGTCCATCCGCTGTCAATGGGTGCAAAGGATGATCCGGCACGGCTCGTGTTCGACGGAATTGCAGGGCCTGCGGTCAATGTCTCCCTCATCGATTTGGGCGGCCGTTTCAGGCTTGTCATCAATGAAGTGGAAGCTGAGAAGGTTCCGCATGATATGCCGAATCTTCCGGTGGCGCGCGTACTTTGGAAGCCGCAGCCGTCTCTGAGAACATCGGCTGAAGCGTGGATCTTGGCTGGCGGTGCGCACCATACATGCCTTTCGTATCAGCTGACAGCCGAGCAGATGCTCGATTGGGCCGAAATGTCGGGCGTTGAAGCGGTGTTGATCAATCGCGATACGACGATTTTAAATCTTCGCAATGAACTCAAATGGAGTGAAGCTGCATATCGGCTTCGCAAGTTTTAAGGGGGTGAAGGCTTATCCCTTACACAATCGGAGTTGACTTTGGAACATTGTCAGGGCGTGCTGTTCTCGTCGATGTCCGGACAGGTGAGGAGATCGCGACAGCTGTCAAAGAGTACACACACGGTGTGATAGACCGGGAGCTTCCGGTCTCAAAGCGAAAGCTTCCGAGAGACTGGGCGCTCCAGCACCCGGCTGATTACATTGAAGTGCTGGAGGAAACGATTCCGAGCCTTTTGAAGCAGTCAAAAGCGGATCCGAAAGAAATCATCGGCATCGGAATCGATTTCACAGCTTGCACGATTTTGCCTGTTGACGAGAACGGGACTCCTCTTTGTATGAGGGAAGAGTATGTGTCAGAACCGCACAGCTATGTGAAGCTTTGGAAGCACCATGCTGCACAGGAGCAGGCGAATCGCTTAAATCAAAACGCGGAAGAAAGAAATGAACCTTTTCTTCAAACATACGGCGGAAAAATTTCTTCCGAGTGGCTCTTTCCAAAAGTGATGCAAATCGTGGAAGAAGCGCCTGACATTTATGATGCCGCAGCCGAGATCATGGAAGCGGCCGACTGGATCGTCTATATGCTGTGCGGAAACAGAAAGCGCAACAATTGTACAGCGGGTTATAAAGCGATTTGGAACAATAAGAGCGGCTATCCTGCCGACGATTTCTTCGCAAGCCTGCATCCGAAGCTGAAAAATATCGTTCGGGAAAAATTAACGGAGGATATTTATTCTGTAGGCGAAAAAGCGGGCGGACTGACTGAAGAAATGGCCGGGAAGACAGGGCTTCTGGCGGGTACAGCGGTTGCTGTCGCAAATGTTGATGCTCATGTGTCAGTTCCGGCGGTGGGCATCACAGAGCCGGGCAAGATGCTGATGATCATGGGAACGTCTACCTGTCATATGCTGCTCGGCGAGGATGTCAGGATGGTGCCGGGAATGTGCGGCGTCGTTGAAGACGGGATTCTGCCGGGCTATGTTGGCTATGAAGCGGGCCAATCGTGCGTCGGCGACCATTTTCATTGGCTGATTCAACACTTTGTACCAGAAGCGTATATGAAAGAAGCTGAAGCCGAAGGGATTTCTATATTCGAACTGCTGTCTCAAAAGGCTGACCGTCTCCAAATCGGCGAAAGCGGTTTGCTTGCATTGGATTGGTGGAACGGAAACCGTTCAACACTCGTTGATGCCGATCTGACGGGAATGATGCTCGGTATGACGCTTGCCACAAAGCCTGAAGATATATACCGTGCATTGGTTGAAGCGACTGCTTACGGGACGAGGATCATCATTGAAACGTTCAGACAAAGCGGCGTGCCGATCGAGGAGCTGTTTGCCGCAGGAGGAATCGCCGAAAAAAATCCGTTTATCATGCAGATTTACGCGGATGTCACCAACATGGAAATCAAAATTTCCGGATCTCCGCAGGCGCCGGCTTTAGGTTCCGCGATATTCGGAGCGCTCGCGGCCGGAAGCGTGAACGGCGGTTACGATCATGTCGAAGAAGCAGTCGCACATATGGGCAAGATCAAGGATAAAACGTACAAACCAATTCCTGAAAACGTTGCCTTATACGATCAGCTTTATGCGGAATATAAGGAGCTTTACACGTACTTCGGAAAGCAAAACAACGTCATGAAGCGCCTTAAAAAATTGAAAAACATCCAGTCCGTCAGTTTCGACACCGGTAAAGCGATGACTTAGAGGGAGGAGAAAACTGTGCTGGAATCTTTAAAAGAACAAGTATTAAAAGCGAATTTACAGCTTGAGGAGTACCGGCTTGTCACCTTTACATGGGGGAATGTCAGCGGCATTGACCGGGAGAATGAGCTGGTCGTCATCAAGCCGAGCGGTGTCAAATACAGCGAGTTAAAAGCCGAAGATTTAGTGGTTCTGAATATGGACGGCGAGATTGTGGAAGGGGATCTGAAGCCGTCTTCCGATACGCCGACACACCTTTACCTTTACCGGCAGTTTCAATCGATCGGCGGGATCGTCCATACGCATTCCCCATGGGCGACAAGCTGGGCGCAGTCAGGGAAGGACATCCCGTCGCTCGGAACGACTCACGCCGACTACTACCACGGTGACATTCCGTGTACAAGGGAAATGGATCCCGAGGAGATCAGGAGTCAATACGAGTTGAATACAGGAAAAGTGATTGCCGAGACGTTCCGGCATCTTGACCCCCTGGCGATGCCCGGCGTTCTCGTGAACAATCACGGACCGTTTTGCTGGGGAAAAGACGCTTTAACTGCCATACACAATGCTGTCGTCCTGGAAGAAGTCGCCAAGATGGCATACCGCTCCCTGGTGCTCAATCCGTCTCTTGAGCCGATTAAGAGCGCTTTGCAGGATAAGCACTATTTTCGCAAGCACGGGGCAGACGCGTATTACGGCCAATAGAGGAGGGAAGCTGTTAATGAATGACCTGATCTCTTATGTGAAAAACACTTTGGGCGCATGCGAATGCGGAACCGTTCACCACCCGCTTACAGTCGAAAAAATCGCGATCGGCGGCAATGTTGTTGAGCAAGAGCTGCCCGCTTTCGTGAAATCGGCTTCCTATAAAAAAGCCGCTGTCATTTATGATGAAACGACCGGACGGATAGCCGGCAAGCGGATTGCGGCTCTTCTTGAGGAAACAGCTGAAACGGTTCCGGTGCTGCTGGAAGCTAATGAAGCGGGCGATGTGACGGCAGATGAGCAAACGTTGGTGAGTGCATTGATCGGTGTCCCGGTTGATGCGGATGTACTAATTGCGGCCGGAGCGGGCACGATTCACGACATCGTCAGGTTTTGCGCCTATCAGCGCGGCATCTCGTTTATTTCCGTTCCTACGGCTCCGTCGGTTGACGGTTTTACTTCAGCCGGCGCACCGCTGATATTAAAAGGAAAGAAACAGACGGTTCAAACGACAGCGCCGATCGCACTTTTTGCCGATTTGGAGCTCTTGTGTCAAGCGCCGCAGAACATGGTAGCCGCAGGTTTTGGCGATATGCTCGGCAAGGTGACGTCGCTTGCGGATTGGGAAATTTCCCGCTTGCTTGCCGGCGAGCCGTACTGCCCGGCCGCCAGCCGGCTCACGAGAGAAGCGCTTGATCAATGTCTTGTCCGAATAGATGACATCGCCGCCAAGACGCGCGATGGGATTAAGAAATTGATGGAATCGCTGATTCTTTCAGGACTTGTCATGCTGGTTCTCGACCATTCAAGGCCGGCTTCCGGCGGCGAGCACCATCTTTCCCACTACCTTGAAATGAAAGCGTTGGAGAACAATAAGCGGCAGGTGCTCCACGGTGCTAAAGTCGGCTGCAGCGCCATCATGCTGACTGATATTTACCGATCCCTTATCGGTACAAGCTTGGGGGATCAACACGCTGAGCAAGCGACTCGCTCGATTTATGCAAAGCTCCCTGACGGTGAGAAAATGGCAGAGTGGATGAGGCGTATCGGCGGGCCTGTATCATTCAAAGAACTCGATGTTGAAGAAGAGCTGGTGAGAGAAGCGCTCACTTACGCCCATCAGCTCAGGGACCGGTATACGGGACTGAAAATCATCAATCAATACGGACTTTTGCCGGGGCTCTTAGGCAAAGGACCGGGCGTGAAAGGGGTTAAAATGTGAAAAGGTTCCTTTCATCTATCTTTATGGTCACGGTCGCTGTATGTCTGCTTTTATCGGGGTGCAAGGCGAGCCCTGCCTCTGATCAAGCGGACGGCACCGAACTGACATTTTGGACATTCAACGGCCTTCATGAACAGTTTTACGCTGAGATGGTGAAAGAATGGAACAAAAAGTATCCCGAGCGAAAAATCAAATTAAATACAGTGGTGTATCCGTATGGACAGATGCATGACAATTTATCAATCTCGCTTTTAGCCGGGAAAGGGGTTCCAGATATTGCCGATGTTGAGTTGGGGCGCTATTCGAACTTTTTGAAGGGCTCTGACATTCCTCTTACAGATTTAACGCCGCTTGTGGAAGACGAACGCGACAAGTTTGTTGAAGCGAGGCTGACGCTCTACAGCAAGAACGGCAAGCTTTACGGACTTGACACCCATGTCGGAACAACCGTGATGTATTACAACATGGAAATGATGAATAAAGCAGGCGTTGATCCGGACGACATCAAAACGTGGGAAGATTACAGGGAAGCGGGCAAAAAGGTCGTCAAAGCTCTTGGAAAGCCGATGACGACGATTGAAACGACCGACCCGAATTCATTTCTGCCGCTGGTTTCCCAGCAGGGATCCGGTTATTTTGATCAGCAGGGGCGTTTGACATTAAACAATGAGACAAATGTGAAAACGCTCGAATTTTTAAAGACTTTAATTGAGAAAGACAAAATTGCCGTCACAACACCCGGAGGCAATCATCACAGTGAAGAATATTACGGGTTTATGAACCAAGGCGGTGCGGCGTCTGTCTTAATGCCGATCTGGTATATGGGCCGTTTTTTGGATTATATGCCTGACTTGAAAGGGAAAATCGCGATCAGACCGCTGCCGGCATGGGAAGAAGGGGGAGACCGCTCAGCGGGAATGGGCGGCACGGCCACCGTGATTCCAAAACAGGCGAAAGAGGTCGATCTGGCCAAGGATTTCTTGAAATTTGCCAAAGCGTCAAAAGAAGGCAACATCAAGCTGTGGACCGTGCTCGGGTTCGATCCGCTCAGATGGGATGTGTGGGACTCGGACGAATTGAAAAAACCAAATCAATATACGGAATATTTCCAAAACGGAAAACACATCTTTTCCGTGCTTCTTGACATAAAAGATGAGATCAATCCGCTTTACCTCACTGAGGACTATGCGAAAACTTCCGATCTCGTCAACAGAAACGTACTGTACGAAGCGCTCAAAACGAAGAGCAAAACACCGAAAGAAGCATTGGACAAAGCAGCAGCTGAAGTGAAAGGGCAATAGTCTTTCATTACTGTAAAGCGAGGCGATAACTTGAAGACTGTTAAAACAGATACAGTGCATTCGTTTCCGCCGGTGAGCAGAAAAGGAAAGATCAGACGTTTATTATATTCAGCAAAAGCCGCACCTTACATTTTTACAGCACCTTTTGTACTCTCCTTTTGCATATTTTTTCTTTATCCGCTTATCAGCGTTGTCATCATGAGCTTTCAAAGCATTCTCCCCGGGGAAGTCCGCTTCATCGGGATGGAGAACTATAAAGCATTAAACAATCCTACATTCTATACCGCACTACTCAACACCGTAAAATACACCTTTTGGACATTGCTGATTTTAATACCTGTTCCTCTTATTCTGGCAGTCTTTTTAGATTCTAAACTCGTAAAGTTTAAAAACGTGTTCAAATCGGCTTTATTCATCCCGGCTCTGACTTCAACCATTGTGGCGGGAATTATTTTCAGGCTGATTTTTGGAGAAATGGATACATCGCTGGCGAATTCGATATTGGCTAAGCTCGGAGCTTCGCCGTACAACTGGCTGAACAATGAACATACCGGCATGTTTTTAATGGTGATGCTCGCATCCTGGAGATGGATGGGGATCAATGTCCTGTACTTTTTGGCGGGCTTGCAGAACGTTCCGAAAGAATTGTACGAAGCTGCCGAAATCGACGGCGCAGGCACGTTCAAGAAGTTTTACCATATTACGCTTCCGTTTTTAAAGCCCGTCAGCGTCTACGTGCTGACGATCAGCATCATCGGCGGCTTCCGGATGTTTGAAGAAAGCTATGTGCTGTGGCAGAACAACTCTCCGGGCAACATCGGCCTGACGATGGTCGGATACATTTATCAACAGGGCCTTGCCTACAACAACATGGGCTACGGGTCAGCGCTCGGCATCGTGCTCTTGATCATCATTTTCATCTGCAGCCTCATTTCGTTAAAGCTGTCTGGATCATTTAAAAAGGAGGGCTATTAATGCGTCCTGCCGGAGGCCTTAACATTGCGAAAATCGCTCTGTTTCTGCTGTTTGCGATATTAAGTTTTTTGTTTGTGTTTCCGCTCTTCTGCCTATTGCTCGGCTCGCTCAAGCCATCTTCGGAATTGCTGCGCTTCGGATTGAATTTAAAACTGAGCCCTGAAATCTTGAGCCTTGACAATTACACTTACTTGTTTAACGGAGGAAGCATTTATTTTCAATGGTTTTCGAACAGCTTGATTCTCGTGGTCATTTCCACCGTGTTGACGCTCTTGTTTTCTTCAATGGTCGGATACGGGCTTGCCGTCTACGACTTTAAAGGAAAAAATCTCTTGTTTGTAGCCGTGCTCCTCATCATGATGGTGCCGATCGAAATTCTTATGCTGCCTTTATTTAAAATGACGGTTTCTCTGCATATTGTCGACACTTACGCCGGCGTGATCCTGCCGTTTATCGTTTCACCTGTCGCCGTGTTTTTCTTCAGACAGTATGCGCTTGGCTTGCCGAGAGATTTGCTTGATTCCGCGAGAATGGACGGCTGTACAGAGTTCGGCATTTACTTCAGAATTATGGCGCCCTTGATGAAGCCGGCATTTGGAGCGATGATCATTCTTCAATCCTTAAATAGCTGGAACAACTTCTTATGGCCGCTGATCGTTTTACGATCGAAAGAAATGTTTACGCTACCAATCGGGCTGTCCGCTTTGCTCAGTCCGTACGGGAACAATTATGACATGTTGATTTCGGGTTCTGTGCTGGCGATTCTGCCTGTGATTCTCATCTTCCTGTTCTTCCAGAAGTATTTTATATCAGGTTTGACGGCGGGCGGAATTAAAGGCTGATCCACTATATATCATCTTGAAAGGAATGGTTTAACATGACTGCACACAAAGCGAAGATGACGATTGACAAGGAATATAAGGTGGCAGAGGTTGATAAACGAATTTACGGCTCCTTTGTCGAGCATCTCGGCAGAGCCGTTTACGAAGGCATTTATGAGGCTGATCATCCTGAAGCTGACGAATCGGGTTTTCGGAAAGACGTCATCAAACTGGTCAGAGAACTGAAGGTGCCGTTTATCAGGTATCCCGGCGGGAATTTTGTCTCGGGTTATAACTGGGAGGACGGGGTTGGACCTGTCGAACAGCGGCCGACAAGACTAGATTTGGCGTGGGCGACAACCGAACCGAACTTAATCGGTACGAACGAATTTATGGACTGGGCAAAGCTTGTCGGGGCAGAGGTGAATATGGCCGTCAACCTCGGAACGAGAGGAATTGATGCCGCACGCAACCTTGTTGAATATTGCAATCATCCGTCAGGATCGTACTACAGCGACTTGAGAAAATCCCACGGATATAAGGAACCGCATAAAATTAAGACATGGTGCCTCGGCAATGAAATGGACGGTCCATGGCAAATCGGCCATAAAACGGCAGCCGAATACGGAAGACTTGCTGCTGAGGCCGCAAAGGTGATGAAATGGACGGACCCGTCGATCGAACTCGTCGCCTGCGGAAGTTCGGGCAGCGGAATGCCGACATTCATCGACTGGGAAACGACCGTGCTTGACCATACGTACGAACACGTCGAGTACATCTCGCTTCACTCGTATTACGGCAACCGTGACAATGACCTTCCAAACTATTTGGCGAGATCGCTGGACATGGATCACTTTATCAAAACGGTCATCTCAGTCTGCGATTATATGAAAGCGAAAAAGAAAAGCAAGAAAACGATTCACCTTTCATATGATGAGTGGAATGTCTGGTATCACTCGAATGAAAAAGACAAAGAAGCCGAGCGCTGGGCGAAAGCACCGCACCTTCTTGAAGACATCTACAACTTTGAGGATGCGCTTCTCGTCGGCTGTATGCTGATTACGATGCTCAAGCATGCCGACCGCGTGAAAATCGCCTGTCTGGCTCAACTTGTCAATGTCATCGCGCCGATTATGACAGAAAAAGGAGGAGAAGCGTGGCGTCAGCCAATTTTCTATCCGTTTATGCACGCTTCCGTCTACGGCAGAGGCACGGTATTGCAGACGGCGGTATCGTCTCCGAAGTATGATGCGAAAGACTTTACGGATGTTCCGTACTTGGAGTCCGTGTCTGTTTTCAATGAAGAAGCCGAGGAATTAACCGTTTTTGCCGTCAACCGTGCAACAGACGGCGGCCTTGAAATGGAAGCCGATATGAGAAGCTTTGAAGGGTACAGTGTCTCTGAGCACATCGTTCTGGAACACGAAGATCATAAAGCGACGAATGAAAAAGACCGCAACAACGTCGTTCCGCACAGCGGCGGAGACGCCAAAGTATGTGACGGCAGGCTGACGGCTCACCTTCCGAAGCTTTCCTGGAATGTGATCAGAATGAAGAAACAATGATTGAAAAACCGGCCCGGAGAGGCCGGTTTTTTTAGATGAAAAAAGGCTTCCGCAAATATGCCGAAGAATAAGATAAAACGGGAGGAGGATCTATGAAGACGTTTTTTTCGACTGCATACTGTTTTTTTGATGTACGCATTTTTAGCATACCTTTGGCTTCTGTTTATCACAGCGGTCATCGATAGGGTCCGGTCTTTTGATCACCCGCTTTTAGCGGCGGGTTTTATTTTCATCGGCACCGTGTTGTTTTATTCGCTGTCACGCCATTTTTCAGCTTCGTTTGTCACGACAACCGCCGGTCGAATCGCGGGATCCGCGGCATTTATTCTCGTGGTGGCCGTTCATTTTTATGTTGTTCCGTTATGCTGAAAGAAAAAGGGCGGATATCCGATGATACCCGCCAATTACCTTAAAAAGGCAGCAGATGAAGCTTGTGTTTATTTTATTCTCATTATTCCTATTTGTCAACTCGGTTTTTAGTTGCAGGAAAAGCAGCTGATTGAAAACTTCGCATAAAAAGATGATTGCGCTTACAAAAAATATGAGATATGTTAAAAAAGAAACAAAGGGGGGAGGAATTGGATGAATGCAATAACAATTGTGATCGCTTCCATCTGTATTTTGGCGATCGCCTATCGTTTGTACGGAACATTTATGATGGTGAAAGTGTTGAAGGTTGATGATGACAAGCCGACTCCTGCCCATCTCCAGAAAGACGGCAAAGATTATGTGCCGACGAACAAA
Organism: Bacillus haynesii; assembly: GCF_001969855.1. Taxonomy (GTDB): domain Bacteria; phylum Bacillota; class Bacilli; order Bacillales; family Bacillaceae; genus Bacillus; species Bacillus haynesii. The sequence continues at coordinate 41,640 of NZ_MRBL01000018.1, read as the reverse complement.
TGGGTGTCTTTCGGCCACCACTTTGCGGCCATCGCAGCCGCAGGGCCGCTTGTCGGGCCGATTTTAGCGGCGCAGTTCGGCTACTTGCCGGGGCTGTTGTGGCTCTTGATCGGAGCGGTGATCGGGGGAGCCGTGCATGATATTGTCGTTTTGTTTGCGTCCATGCGGAGGAAGGGAAAGTCGCTTTCAGAAGTGGCGAAAGAAGAGCTCGGGCCTGTTGCGGGATTTTGCACGGGGCTTGCGATGCTGTTTATTATTACGATCACGATGGCAGGGCTGTCGATGGTTGTACTTCATGCGCTTGAACGCAATCCGTGGGGGACGTTCGCCGTTGCGATTACAATTCCGATCGCGATGGGGGTCGGCTTATTTTATAAAAAGACAGGCAACTTAAAATTAGCGTCAACCGGCGGATTTATTTTGCTGATGGCCGGTGTCTTCATCGGACCGTCCATCGCGGAGACGCCGCTTGGAGACGCTTTGACGCTCGATACGAAAACGCTTGCTGTCGCACTTCCTATTTATGCATTTTTTGCAGCGGCGCTCCCTGTCTGGCTGCTGCTCGCACCGCGCGATTATTTGAGCAGCTTTATGAAAATCGGAGTGTTTATCGCTTTGATTGCCGGGGTTTTCGTCGTCAATCCGGCGATTCCGTTTCCGGCGTTTACCGAGTTCACGGGGGGAGGGGGACCTGTTTCGCCTGGTCCGGTCTGGCCGTTCATTTCAATTACGATCGCCTGCGGGGCGATTTCCGGCTTCCATGCGTTTGTCGGTTCAGGCACGACGCCGAAGATGCTTGATAAGTGGAGCGACATGAAATTCGTCGGCTTCGGGGCGATGCTCGTTGAGTGTCTTGTCGGCATCATGGCTTTGATCGCGGCAACGGCCTTGCAGCCGGGCGATTATTTTGCCATCAACAGTTCACCGGAAGTCTTTCGGACGCTTGGTATGAATGTCGTCCACCTGCCTGAACTCAGCCGCGAAATCGGTCTCGATCTTGAAGGAAGAACAGGCGGAGCTGTTACCCTTGCCGTCGGCATGGCGTATATTTTTACGGATATTCCGTTTTTCAGCCATTTGGCCTCTTACTTTTTTCAATTTGTCATCATGTTTGAAGCCGTCTTTATTTTAACGGCGATCGATGCCGGTACAAGGGTGGCCCGTTATTTGATTCAAGACTTTTTCGGGGAAGTGTACAAACCGCTGAAAAAAACGGACTGGCTTCCGGGTTCGGTCGCAGCGAGCGCCCTTGCCTGTTTCATGTGGGGGTATTTGCTATATTCAGGCGATATCAGCTCGATTTGGGCGCTGTTTGGCGTATCCAACCAGCTGATGGCATCCGTCGGTTTAATTATCGGAGCGACGGTCATTTTAAAAATTGCGGACAAACGGCGTTATATGCTGACATGTCTCATTCCGCTCGCTTATTTGTATGTAACGGTCAACTATGCGGGATACTGGATGATCAAAAACGTTTATTTTAATGCGGAAGCTGCCGGTTTCAGCGTTTTAAACGGCATTTTATCAATCATTATGTTGCTGTTGGGACTGGTGATCATGGCGGCTGCCATTAAAAAATGGACGGAGATTTGGCGCGATCCGGCTTTGCGGATGGAGCCTTCAATTCCTGGATGATCAAATAAACCGGGGCCGTTTCAGGCCGCCGGTTTATTTTGTTTTTAATCCTTGTTCCAATGTCTCGAGCATTTCGGTTTTGTCTGATTCAGTTGCGTGCTGCCAGATGACCTCGAACAACACACCCAACCCCGGAAGCATTTTTTCTTCACCGCTTTGGATCGCATCGACAATCGTATGCTCAAGCTCTTCTTGCGAGTTTCCTGATACATTGGCAATAACGGCATGGCGCAAATTCAAATCCATCATTTTTCACTCCATTTCATCATCTGATTTTCTATATTCTGCCTCGCTTTCGGGTTTATTATGTATCATTGATGAGATATAATGTGACTATTGCGAGACAAAAGGAGTCAAAACGATTTGAAACGAATTGAATCTGCCAAAAATCAAAAAGTGAAGGATTGGAAAAAACTTCACGCAAAAAAAGAGCGGACAAAAACCAATACTTTCTTAATAGAAGGCGAGCATCTCGTTGAGGAAGCGCTGAAGACACCGGGTGTTGTGAAAGAAATCATGGTCGCAGACGAAGCGGACTTCCCGGCTATGATTGATGAGTCTGTTGCCCGCTATATTTTGAGCGCCGATGCTTTTTTAGCGATTGCCGAAACGGAGACGCCTCAGGCTGTCGCCGCTGTATGCCGAATGCCCGAAAGCAGACCTTTTCAATACGAAAAGCTGCTGCTAGCGGATGCTGTGCAAGATCCGGGCAATTTAGGGACGATCATCCGGACGGCAGACGCGGCGGGGATCGATGCCGTTGTTATCGGGCAAGGGACTGTCGACCCATACAATGCCAAAACGCTCAGGTCAGCTCAAGGCTCGCATTTTCACATTCCGATTTTAAAATGCGAGCTTTCAGAGCTGATTGAAGAGCTGAAGGGAAAAAGCGTCCCGGTTTACGGCACAGCCTTGCAGGATGCCGTGCCATTTAGAGAAGCGGAGCCGTCACAGTCATTTGCGCTATTGATCGGAAACGAAGGATCTGGGGTCGACCCGGCACTCCTCGCACAGACTGACCAAAATCTGTACGTTCCGATCTACGGAAAAGCGGAGTCGCTGAATGTGGCGGCCGCAGCCGCGGTCCTTCTTTATCATCTCCGCGGATAACCGGTTGCACAGGACCATGTATTTCACTATAATGAATGTAATATGTTTAAAAACAGTGATAGAGGCTCCGTTTTTTCACATGCCGTCATTAAGGGAGAAAATGCCTTAGACTGCAAGCATTTTTATGACAGGCCGGAAAAACGCTTCACCTCTTGAGTTGTCACCGGGACCGCGTCTCTCAAGGGATGTGTAAAGGTGAACCGGATTCATTCCGTTATGCCAATGAAGTAAGCAGCAAAGCTTTTTTGCTTTGTTTTAAAAAAGGGTGGTACCACGGCCACAATTCGTCCCTTTCAATATGAAAGGGGCTTTTTTTATTGCCTAAAAAAACAGGTTGCTACATAAAAGGAGGAGTTTTTAAGATGCAGGAAGAGCTGAAACGGCTTGAGAAAGAAGCGGTTGAAAAAGTGGAAGCCGCTGGTTCATTAAAAGAAGTCAACGATGTCCGCGTTGCGTACCTGGGAAAAAAGGGACCGATCACAGAAGTGCTTCGGGGAATGGGAAAGCTGTCCGCTGAAGAAAGGCCGAAAATGGGCGCCTTGGCGAACGAAGTAAGAGAGAAAATCGCCGCGGCGATTGCTGAAAAAAATGCCCGCCTTGAGGAAGAAGAAGTGAAAAGGAAGCTGAAAGAGCAGACGATTGACGTGACGCTTCCGGGAAGCCCTGTGAAAACAGGAGCACGGCATCCGCTGACGATCGTTATTGAAGAAATCGAAGACTTGTTTATCAGCATGGGATATTCGGTGGAAGAGGGTCCTGAAGTGGAAACCGACTATTATAACTTCGAAGCGCTCAACCTTCCGAAAGAGCATCCGGCCCGCGATATGCAAGACAGCTTTTATATTACGGAAGATACGCTGATGAGAACGCAGACGTCTCCTGTTCAGACGCGCACGATGGAAAAGCATAAAGGCAAAGGCCCTGTCAAAATCATCTGCCCCGGCAAAGTGTACCGCCGCGACAACGATGATGCGACACACTCCCATCAGTTTATGCAGATTGAAGGGCTCTGCGTTGACCGCAATATCAGCATGAGCGACTTAAAAGGAACCCTTGAAACGGTCGCGAAAAAGATGTTCGGTGAAGAGCGCGAAATCAGACTGCGTCCAAGCTTCTTCCCGTTTACAGAGCCGTCTGTCGAAGTCGATGTTTCCTGCTTTAAATGCGGAGGCAAAGGCTGTTCCGTTTGTAAACAAACGGGCTGGATCGAAATTCTCGGCGCCGGAATGGTGCATCCGAACGTGCTCGAAATGGCCGGATTCGATTCCAAACAATATCAGGGATTTGCTTTTGGGATGGGTGTTGAACGGATCGCAATGCTGAAGTACGGCATTGACGATATTCGTCATTTCTATACGAACGATGTCAGATTTTTATCTCAATTTAAACAGGCTTAAAGAGGAGGACGCGTGATGTTTGTTTCATATAAATGGCTGCAAGAATACGTGGATTTAGACGGGATGACTCCCGAGATTCTCGCTGAAAAGATTACGAGAAGCGGAATTGAAGTGGAAGGCATCGAATATAAGGGAGAAGGAATGAAAGGCGTTGTCATCGGACATGTGCTGGAGCGCGAACAGCATCCGAACGCTGACAAATTAAACAAATGCCTCGTCGATATCGGCGAAGAAGAGCCTGTCCAGATCATCTGCGGGGCTCCGAACGTGGACAGAGGGCAAAAAGTAGCCGTCGCCACGGTTGGTGCGGTATTACCCGGCAATTTTAAAATCAAAAAAGCGAAGCTCCGCGGGGAAGCGTCTAACGGCATGATCTGCTCTTTGCAGGAGCTTGGCATTCAAGGCAAGCTTGTGCCGAAAGAATATGCGGAAGGCATCTTCGTCTTCCCGGGCGATGCTGAAACCGGTGCGGACGCCCTTCAAAGCCTGGCGCTCGACGATGCGGTTCTCGAGCTTGGATTGACGCCAAACCGCGCCGACGCCATGAACATGCTCGGCGTTGCCTATGAAGTGGCTGCGATTCTCGGCCGCGAAGTCAAGCTCCCTGAGACGGCTTATCAGGCAGGCGCCGAAAAAGCGGCGGACTATATTTCTGTCAAAATTGAAGATACAGAAGCCAATCCTTTATACGCGGCAAAAATTATTAAAGACGTCAAAATCGGCCCGTCTCCACTTTGGATGCAGACGAAGCTGATCAATGCCGGAATCAGACCGCACAACAATGTCGTCGATATTACGAACTTTGTGCTGCTCGAATACGGTCAGCCGCTGCACGCGTTTGATTATGACCGCTTCGGCTCAAAAGAGGTCGTCATCCGCAAAGCGTACGAAAACGAAACGATAACGACGCTCGACGAACAAGAAAGAACGCTGACGCTTGAGCATCTTGTCATCACAAACGGTTCTCTTCCGCAGGCTGTCGCAGGCGTAATGGGCGGAGCGGAAGCCGAAGTCCGCGAAGATACGGCGACAGTGCTGCTTGAGGCGGCGTATTTTAACGGCCAGACCGTTCGCAAAGCATCAAAAGACCTCGGTCTTCGCAGCGAATCAAGCGTCCGCTTTGAAAAAGGCATCGATCCTGCACGGGTGCGCCTCGCTGCGGAACGCGCGGCAGATTTGATCAGCCGGTATGCCGGAGGAACCGTCTTGGAAGGTACGGTTGAAGAAAACCATCTTGACATCAAAGAGAATGTCATCCGCCTTTCCGTTGATAAAGTGACGAAGGTTCTCGGCATGTCCATCAGCAAAGAAGAAATGGTCAGCATTTTTGAAAGGCTCGGCTTTGCCGTTGAAGACGCTGAACGTGAGCTGGTCGTGACGGTTCCATCAAGAAGAGGCGATATTGCAATTGAAGAAGACTTGATCGAAGAGGTCGCTAGACTGTACGGATATGATAACATTCCGTCGACACTGCCTGAAGTGACAGGCTTTGCGGGCGGACTGACACCTTATCAGGACAAGCGCAGAAAAGTAAGACGCTTCCTGGAAGGGGCAGGGCTTTCCCAGGCGATCACATACTCATTAACAAACGATAAAAAAGCGACGGCTTACGCATTGGAAAAATCGTTTAAAACGATCCTTTCGCTGCCGATGAGCGAGGAAAGAAGCATGCTGAGGCACAGCCTGCTCCCTAATTTGCTCGATTCGGTCGCATACAACTTGGCAAGGCAGGCCGATTCAGCTGCTTTTTATGAGATCGGTTCTGTTTTCTTGAAAGCCGAAGAATATACGAAACCGGTCGAAAAAGAACACGTCGCCGGAGCCGTGACAGGCCTGTGGCACAAAAACCTCTGGCAGGGCGAGAAAAAGCCGGTTGATTTCTTCGTCGTAAAAGGCATCGTCGAAGGTCTGTTGGAAAAGCTCGGAATCACTGAAGGCATCGAGTTCGCTCAATCTGAAAGAAAAGAGCTTCATCCTGGGCGGACGGCCAATATTTTGCACAACGGCTCATTAGTCGGCTTCATCGGCCAGCTGCATCCGTCAGTTGAAAAAGAGCTGGATCTGAGCGATACGTATGTGTTTGAGCTGGACCTCCACGAGCTCCTTCGATTGGATGTACCGGAGATCACGTATACACCGATTCCGAAGTATCCTTCTGTTACTCGGGATATCGCGCTTGTTGTAGACAAAGAAATAGCGGCCGGCCAGCTTGAGGACGTCATCAAAACAGCAGGCGGCAAATGGCTCAAAGAAGTCCATGTCTTTGACGTCTACGAAGGCGAGCACATGGAAGAAGGCAAGAAGTCCGTCGCCTTCAGCCTGCAATATTTAAATCCTGAACAAACATTGACCGAAGAAGAAGTGACAAAAGTTCACGACCAAGTGCTGAAGGCACTTGAGGATACGTATCAGGCTGTATTGAGAGGATAAAGAAAAACCGGTCCCCGATCATTCGGGAACCGGTTTTTTTGCATTGGAAAAATTGTCGGCCTATTGTAAGTTTTAATTATTTTAGGATGGCAAGAATATTTATGTAAAATATTTTAAATTAAGTTGTATCGAATTCTCATATGTTATTTAATGAGTCTATACGAAGGTAATCTATGCAAGAATATCGGAGAAAATAGATATGGCAATAGAAAATAAAAACAATATGAAAAAAGAAAAAGAGTATTTAATTTTTAGTGAGTTTTCTTTCTTTTCTAGACATAAATAGCACCAAAAAAATAACGAAATTAAAGAAAAAATGTTTAAATTTCTTAAAAAAGGAATAGAAAAAAGACTTTCAGTATCTTTTAAGCCAAATAGATAAAAGACAATAACTAAGACACTGCCTACAAGATTGAAATAGTAGGAAAGAACACCTTTTGAAAAAATGTTTTTAAAGGAATCCTTTGCTCCAAAAATCATAATAGCGAGCCAAATGATTAAAGTGAAAAATAAAAGCTCAAGAAGGGGTTTTATCGCTTCGCCAATTACTGCTATTGTAATGCCAATCCATTTACTGATAGTAATAAGATTTCCATATTCATCTTCGTTTAATTCATGTAAGCTAGCATCGATCTCATTCATTTTTAAAATGGAAACACATAAGGCTGCAGCTCCAGATAATAGACAAATACATATTAAGTTGAATTTAGTCTTCTTCATATTGAACTCCTTATTTTAGTAATATTACGTAGTATTCGACAATAGATGCTAAGATTAGAAGGCCTACTGCACTTATCATTATTATTGTGTACTCTTTTACTTTCGGCTTAATCATTAGGTTTATTTCAGACTTTTTTAGAAATCTTAAAAAACGGGAAGAAATATCAAGAGATATTACATAAAAAGCAAGAAGGGCAAGGATTTCAAAGGGGCCGTGAAATAAGAGATATTGTAGTGATTTCCAAAAACCTAAAGACTTCTCATATGAAAAGAAAATTGCCCCTGAGAAATAACCGTTTAAAAACACTACTACACTAGATAGGAAACCAACACTGATTAATCCAAGAAAGAAAATAGTTAGTCCTACAATTAAGTTATTTGTAAAAATCTCTAAAGCGTTGGATATTTTAAAGCTATCATAGTAAGTCTCGTGTATTTCTTGAAATACAAAAAAGCTAAGAGAAAAACCGAAACCAAAAATAATAATGAACAAAATAGAGTATTTAGCATAGGTATTCAAGGAATTTTTTTTCAAGGCTGGCTTCATTAAATGTCTCCCCGGCTAATTTTTTTTCAGTGTGGATAATATTTCCGTTATTAATAAATAATATCTCATCACAAAGATCTGCTGCAAACTGTAAGATATGCGTGGATAAAATAATAATTCTATTTTGATTTCTAATATTAATTAAAATCTTTTTCATATCCGCCATGTTTTTTGGATCAAGTCCTGTAAAAGGCTCATCAAGCAAGATAACATCAGGTTGATGCAAAGTGGAAAGAATAAAAGACATTCTTTGACGCATTCCTCTTGATAGCGAAGATGCCATTTGGTCTTTTTGTTCTTTTAGACTGAACATGTCTAAGGTTTCAATGATTTGTTCTTGGGATAATGGTTTTTCAATTAATAAAGATTGGTACTTGATTAATTCATAACACGTTAAATTCTCAAATAATTTTGGATCGTCTTCTAGGTATCCGATTTTCTCTAAATAATTGGTAAGATGTCCATCAACGACTACCTCACCGCTATCCGGAGGAATGAGGCCTGCAATAATTTCTAATAGGGTCGTTTTTCCTGCTCCGTTTTTACCGAGCAATCCAATAATCTGATTTCGCCCGCAAGCGAATTCTAAATTCTTCATGCTAAAATTGGATTGAGGATATTCTTTTGATATATTTTGCAGTTTAAGCATATAATCACTCACTCGAATAAAGATTTTATTGATATGTAATTTTTGTTGATTGTTGATTTCCATATTTGCTTGTTTATGGAGTGCAGCAGCGTTATGATACATAACAAAGTGATAAAAATAACAACATACAAAACTTTGTTGTAAGTTGAAACAATGGCTAACCCTATTAGTAATCCAAATACTAAATTAAGAAAGATTTTGCTTAAAGTACTGGGAACTTGATAAATGTAATCCCATTTAAAATATGGAAACAATATAGTTGAAGTGAGACAGCTTAACCCCAAAGTAACAGCTATCATCAATAAGATAATGGATAATGCAATAAAATGATCCGGTTTTATATAAAAATTTGAAATCGCAGCATAGATTAAAACAAATAACACATGTGCTAAGACAGAGATTTTGGTTTTTGCTTTTATTTTGTTTTTAATAAAGTTTGGCTTGTGCTGATTCAAAGGTATAATAAGACCATCAATATCAAAAGAAACCAATGATTGAATCATGATAGAGATAAAGACTAACGGGAACAGCACGCTGAACATAAAGCTGAATTCGTTGGAAATTCCAGTGTCTGCAAATCGATCAGTGTTAAAACCATACAAAATGATTGTTAGTAAACCTGCTGATAAACTTAAAATAAATAATAAAACCGACCACCTTACAGGCGGGTTCCTATATAGAAGGATCAGCTCGTAATATAGAAGGCTTCTGCTCTCTCTAGACTTCTTCAAATTTGTATCAGTCTTGCTATTTAAATGATCATTAAAAATGGAAAGGTTTCTTAAACTTTTATACCACACTATAATTAACAGGATTGTTAAAGATACCATTATTGGTATAGATATTGAAAAAATTCGCATATTATTGATGTTTAGAAATAACAAATTATATTTGAGTATAAAAAAGATCCAAAGAATTAAAATTCCATTTGTGAAAAAGCCAATAATGCTTGAGACATTTATGAATTTAGGCAATACTAATAGCCTTATAAAATGAAGTCTAAGCAAATATCCTAGTATAGCGGACAATAAACCAATCACAGCAATCGCGAAGATTTCTTCCAAAGACTGATGAATGAGATAATATACAATCGATGAACCAACATAAAAAGATATTAAAGATAAAAATGAACTATAAAATTTACTAATATCTTTTCCTAATATAAATTGATCCAATTTGATTCCCAGAATGGCCATTTGTTTTTTGTCAGAGGAAAACATAACTCTGAAAATACTTTTATCAATATTTACAGTAAGGATAAACAGAAAAAAAGAAAGATGAATGATGACTAGATTTTTAATGATGTACCCAGCAAAGCTGCCAATTATTAAAGGGAAAACAACGAATGACAATATCAATACGAATAATGCAAGCCATTTGCTTTTAGTATTAAATTTTCGAATGTCGTTGGTTAAAAGAATTTTTGAATAAATTAAGTATTTATTATTCATTGAAAACCATCCTGACTTAAATGTGGAGGAAAGGGCATTTTAAATAATACCCTTTCCTAAATTAAAACTTATTAGTAAGCGATAGCATATCTAATTCCGTATTTTTTTGCATAGGAAAAAACTAGGGATGCAATCGCTCCGAGTCCAAAAGTCCCTAGAACCGCTGCAATTGCTCCAACAGTGCCAGCAGCATTTAAGATGGCACTAATTGAAGTAAGAGCCCATCCCGGAATCTGAGGATAGGTTGCTGCTAGGTCTGCAATCGGTAAAACTGGTGCTGTTGTTGCGTATAACATTGTGAAAAATGTAAGTGTAAAAAGTAGACCTAAGGCTAAAGAAGCGTTGATGCGTTGTTTTTTAGAAATTGTCATATTTTCACCCCCTTTGTCTCTTGTAGGGCTATTATTACACTTATGGTTATTTTAGTAAATAGAACGAATTATCTATTCTATTTTTATTGATATATAAATCAAAAGTTTCTTTTTAGAAAGGAATTACAATCTCATTTTCTTATTTTTATTGGTTGAATATATCGAATATACTGTGTTTAGATAGAATGTTAGTAGTTTAATATAGTCTTGTTAGGGGGGGCGATATCTCCTCTGTATAGAACGAAATTCATGACTCAATTCTCAAGAATTCTGGAAAAAGGCATTTATAGCCCGCATATTAAAATCCTAGCCAAGGAAGAAGTGACAAAAGTTCACGACCAAGTGCTGAAGGCACTTGAAGATACGTATCAGGCTGTATTGATTCCGCTTCCCTGCTGCAGTATAACGTAAAACAGGGGTGACCGTATAAAAATCATATTCGCCTGTCATATGAAAAGACGGGACGACGATGTGTTTGCTTTGTTTCGCTTGAATGGCGGTCCCCTTGTCAAATGTATACGCCATGACGCCGTTTAGATCGGTGATCTTTTCAAGGGAAATATCTTTTGCGAGATTGTTTTTCAGCCGAACGTCCAAGGACGGTTTTGGATATCCTGCAGTATATTGACCGGCAGGCGACAGATCGCCGCTTCGAACATTGTGATGGTTTTGAAGGGTGATCTTTCCGATTTGAAATGCTTCTCTACACGTCCGTTAAAAGATATCAGCAGCTGATCCGCTTTTTCCGGTTTATCGCTTGAGACCCGGACATCTACGATGATGTTGACGAGCGTATAGCCTTTATGGCGAATCCCTGTTTCAACCTTGTAATCGCTGATTTGTATATGATTGTTATCAAAAGCGAGCGACGTAACCGTCTCACCGCTTAGCGGAACGCCGGCGTTTGCTTTTTGCAGGCCGAAAATGTTAAACGACATCGTCTCGTCTTCCATCATATAGCTGATGTAGTTTCGGGCAAAGAAAAGCCCGGTTTCTTTATTTTCGCTGGCCTCTGTAAAGTTCGCCTTGTTGAAGAAAATAAAGAGAGAAAATGCCAGAGCTGCGCATATGGAGAGCGTGATGATCCATTTTATTTTTGACATGGTGACTCCTTTCTGAGTCTGTCGATTTGTATGAGAAGGAATGCGGAGATATTCGCAATAGTCATCCATAGAGGTCTATGATTTCGCCATATAAAGAAGAGAAGGTTCAAACATTTCACAGCCGGTCAAAATTCAGCAGGGTGTCTGAATTTCAGTTTGCTTGAAAAAAGGTGTAAAATATATTAAAGATTAGCTCGATTAAGCTAATCTTTTTTATTTAGAAGAAAATATCCCAATTTAGAAAGTAAGTACAAAGTGAACACAATCATTAAAGTTCTTGAAATCACGATTCCATGAATGGCTAAGTCATATCCTGAAGGTATCAAAGCCTTTGTATTTAACATAAAATACATTGATATTATGAGAGCTGAAATAATTAAAAGAATGCCAAATGAACTTGATTTCTTCATCCAAATCCCCGCCTTATATCTTAGAAGTATCCAGAAACAAAGGAGTACACATTCAAAAGACATCTGGTGTGCAGTAAGCTGAAAATTGAGATAATTGAATATGGGCCATATTAAAAGACAATATCATGAAGCAATTCAGCCTAGCGCTTGATATCGCTTTGCCTCTGTTGGAACAATTAAAGCCCCTGTATAAGGGGCTTCAATTCTAAGTTTGTTTAATATACTACAATTAATTTGAATTTTCAATCCTTATTTTCCGTTTATTGTTAATATTCTGGTGGAATATGCGGGTTCAGTTGCAACGGACCCGCTTATCCAGCCTAGTCCGCACCGCTTACCGTTTCGACGCAATCCGCTTCGCTTTCTGCGTATTGGCAAAATGCCGCTTTGTGAATACCCGCAATGCGCCTTCGCCGTGTTTCTTGATCAGCTTGGCGCCGGCTTCATCGACGAGCGGGCCCGCTCCTTTCGGGAGCGTAATGCCGGCTTGTTTTGACAGCTTATCCATTTCCGTTAAAAATGAATAGCGTGCGATGATCGAAGCCGCTGCAACTGAAAGATGGATGCCTTCCGCTTTTGTGCTGAAATATGTACGTTCTTTGACGGCGGTTTTGCCTGCCAGATGCTTGAAGTAAACGGCCGGTTCGGCGAACTGATCGATTAAAATCGCTTCGGGCCGGGTTCCGTCCAATTTTTTGAGAAGGTTGCCGATCGCCTGGTTGTGGAGAAGGGCCTTCATTTTTCCCTGGCTCATCCCTTTTTCCTGCATTTCATTATACTTTTCGTTTCTCAAGACGAGCAGGCTGTAAGGGACTGTCTTGATTAAGTCGCGCGCGATCTGAACGATTTGCGGATCTTTTAAGTTTTTCGAATCTTTAACACCGAGTTCCTTTAACAGCGGCAGCTTTGTTTTGTCAGCGTATACGCACGCGACGGTGATCGGGCCGAAATAATCGCCTGTCCCGACTTCATCAGAGCCGATCACAGACATGGAACCGATGCCTTCAGGCGGCTGATAGACGGACGGGATGCTTTTTTTGGATGCGGGCTTTTTGGCAGCCGGTGTTTCAGTATCCGCCGCCCAGCGCTCCGCTTCCTTTTCCGCGTTTTTTCCTTGGAACAGCACCTTTCCCGACCGGTATGCTGTAATGGTGCACCCTTGGGGTTTGGCCTGGAAAACTGCGCCCTGCACCGAGAGTGAAGTCATGTGAGGCCCGTAGTGGCTTTGCATCCGTTCAATAACAGACGGGGGAACTTTTAAAACAGAATGTGACACATTTTAATCTCCTTTATTAGCTGCTTAAACACGCTAAATCATTGTTTTTATAAGTGTATCATAACAGCGGAGGGCTCGTCTTTCCATTCAATCTGTAAACATGTTATGATATAGACTAGGATTCTCGCATAATTGGAATGGAGGAGAAACGTTGTCTGATGGTCAAAAAACGAAAACAATAGTTGACATCTACGGTCAGCAATTCACAATTATCGGCGATGAGAGCAAGAGCCATATGAGGCACGTTGCCTCGATTGTGGATGATAAAATGAGAGAAATCAACGAAAAAAATCCGTATCTTGATATAAATAAACTGGCCGTTTTGACGGCTGTAAATGTGGTTCACGATTATTTGAAGCTGAAGGAAGAGCTTGAGAGATTAAAAGGACAAATTAAAGAAAAGGATTGAACATCACGATGTTAGATATCATCATTATCATTTTGCTTTTGTCCGGTTTGTTTATTGGACTCAAAAGAGGGTTTATCCGCCAGTTTATCCGTTTGGTTACGTTTATCGCAGCGATCGCTGTGGCCGCAACCTATTACGGCGACCTTGCGCCTAAGCTCGGCTGGATTCCGTCTCCCGACTTTACGGGCGGCCAGGCTGCGCTGGCGTTTGTAAACGGAAGCCTTGAAGGCGCTTATTACAATATGATTGCGTTTTTGATTCTCTTTATCCTGACGATGATCCTTTTGAGAATTGCCGCATCGTTTCTGGATGCCATTGCAAGCATACCGGTTCTCAAACAGATCAACCAAATACTCGGAGCCGTGCTCGGTTTTGCGGAAATCTATCTGTTCGTGTTTGTCGTTCTGTTCATCGGAACGCTTCTGCCGATTGATGTCCTGCAAAACATGATGGCCGGTTCAGTCATGGCTGATTTGATCATTCATAAAACACCGTTTTTATCAAACATGTTAAACAATCTGCTGCATCAGTACGGATCTTTGTAAAAACTTCTCTGTTTGTAGGGAAGTTTTTTTTCGGGGCTCTTGTGAACCCCGGAAGCTGTCGGATATGCCTGTTTGTTGTAGGATCAGCCAAAAATTTGTATGATTGAAGCAGGATGAACGAGGGGGAAACAAGAGGTGAACAACATGCATAAAAAAGATATCATCAAATTGCTTGAAACGATTGCGATATATATGGAACTAAAAGGGGACAACCCGTTTAAAATCTCCGCTTTCAGAAAGGCTGCGGCAGCTCTTGAACAAGACGACCGGAGCCTCTCGGAAATCGATGATATGACGTCCCTGTCCGGGATCGGCAAAGGCACATACGCTGTCATTAAGGAATATATGGACACGGGAGCATCCGGAACGCTGGAACGATTAAAGGAAGAGGTTCCGAAAGGACTTGTCCCGCTTTTGAAGCTTCCGGGTCTCGGCGGCAAAAAAATCGCCAAGCTGTATCAGGAGCTCGGCGTCTGTGATGCGGCATCTTTAAAAGAGGCCTGCGAACAGCAAAAGGTTCAGGGGCTTGCCGGATTCGGAAAAAAAACCGAAGAAAAAATCCTGCAGGCTTTGGGTGAAGCGGGAAAACGCCCTGAACGGTACCCGATCGCGGTCGCTTTGGCCGTCGCTGACATCATCGAAGAGCAGCTTGAAGGGCTCGAGGGTCTCATCAAGTTTTCGCGGGCCGGAAGCCTGCGTCGCGCCAAAGAAACGGTGAAAGACCTCGATTACATTATGGCTGTCACTGATCCGGAACTTGTTCGTGAAGGGCTCTTAAAGCTTTCGAACATCAAGGAAGTCATTGCCGCAGGAGATACGAAAGTGTCTCTCACATTTGCGTTTGAATATGAAATTAGTGCGGATTTCCGGCTGGTGACAGAGGAACAGTTCCCAACGACGCTTCATCATTTTACCGGATCAAAAGACCACAATATCAAAATGCGCCAGCTTGCCAAAGAAAAAGGCGAAAGAATCAGTGAATACGGCGTCGAAACCGTTGAAACTGGAGAAATTAAAACTTTCTCAAGCGAAAAAGAGTTTTTTGCCCATTTCGGGCTTCCGTTTATTCCGCCCGAACTGCGGGAGACGGGAAGAGAAGTCGAGGACTACAGCGATGACATCGGACTCGTTTCCGCCGAGGATATTCAAGGAGATCTTCATATGCACTCGGCTTGGAGCGACGGTGCTTTTTCGATCAGGGAAATGGCGGAAGCATGTATGGCAAAAGGGTACCGCTATATGGCGATCACAGACCATTCCCAATATTTAAAGGTCGCAGGCGGTTTGACGCCTGAGCGCCTCCGTATGCAGGCGAAGGAAATTGATGAACTGAATAAGGAATTTACCGATTTTCATATTTTTAAAGGCGTAGAAATGGACATCCTGCCTGACGGAACACTTGATTATGACGATGAGCTGCTGGCGGAAATGGATCTTGTCATTGCTTCCATTCACTCAAGCTTTTCGCAGCCGCAGCACGTGATCATGAAGCGGCTTGAAACCGCGCTGATGAATCAGCACGTTGACATTATCGCTCATCCGACCGGCCGTCTGATCGGAAGAAGGGCGGGTTATGAAGTCGATATTGACCAGCTGATCGAGCTTGCGAAAAAAACGAATACAGCATTGGAGCTGAACGCAAATCCAGCGCGGCTCGACCTCAGGATGGAACACTTGATGAAAGCGAATGCTGCCGGAGTGACACTCGTTATTAATACGGATGCCCACAACACAGCGATGCTTGATGATATGAAAACGGGCGTTACGGCAGCGAGAAAAGGATGGACGCCAAAGGCCAATGTATTAAATACCCGCTCCTTTGAAGAAGTCCAGGCATTTTTGTCGCGCCATCGATCTTAAGGAGGTTTAATGGACGTTGCAGCAAAAAGCGCTATCAGCACTTGAATTTCATAAAGTAAAAGAACAGCTCACAGAGCATGCGGCATCTTCTTTGGGTAAGGAAATGCTTTTGGAACTCAAACCTTCCCGTTCGCTCGAAGAAGTCAAAAAGCTGCAGGAAGAAGTCGATGAAGCAGGAACCGTCCTGCGTTTAAAAGGAAGCGCCCCTTTCGGCGGCCTTACGGACATTAGAAAAGCTTTAAGAAGGGCAGAAATCGGCAGCATTTTAAGCCCGGCGGAATTGACCGAAATATCGGGTCTGCTATACGCAGCAAAACAGATGAAGCACTTTCTCGAAGGCCTGTTCGAAGACGGGGTTGAGATTCCTTGTCTTCACCAATATGCAGAAAAGCTCATTCCGCTTTCCGAATTGGAAAGAGACATCAATTCGTGCATCGATGATCATGGAGAAGTGCTTGACCACGCATCTGAGACGTTAAGGGGAATCAGGACGCAGCTGCGGACGCTTGAATCAAGAATCAGGGACCGGCTGGAATCGATGCTGCGTTCTTCATCTGCGCAAAAAATGCTCTCGGATACGATCATCACGATACGCAACGACCGTTTTGTCATCCCTGTCAAACAGGAGTACAGATCAAGCTACGGAGGAATCGTGCACGATCAGTCGTCTTCCGGTGCGACATTGTTTATCGAGCCTCAGGCGATTGTTGATATGAACAATGCGCTTCGCCAGGCAAAAGTAAACGAAAAACAGGAGATTGAACGGATTTTGCGCGTCCTGACAGAAAAGACGGCAGAGCACACAAATGAACTTTTTCACGATGTCAAAGTGCTCCAGACGCTGGACTTTATTTTTGCAAAAGCAAAATACGCAAAAGCGACAAAAGCGGTTAAACCGGCTGTCAACGCTGACGGCTATGTCCGCCTGATTCAAGCCCGCCACCCGCTTTTGCCCCTGGATGAGGTCGTTCCGAATGATATTGAACTCGGCGGAGAGTATACGACAATTGTCATCACGGGCCCGAACACGGGCGGTAAAACGGTGACGCTCAAAACGCTCGGGCTTTTGACCATGATGGCGCAGTCAGGGTTGCACGTACCGGCGGAAGAAGGATCAGAGACCGCCATATTTGATCAAGTATTTGCCGATATCGGCGATGAACAGTCAATCGAACAAAGCTTAAGTACGTTCTCGTCCCATATGGTCAACATCGTCGATATTTTGAAAGACATGACGGAAAACAGCCTTGTGCTTTTTGACGAGCTCGGCGCCGGAACAGACCCGCAGGAAGGTGCGGCCCTAGCGATCAGCATCCTTGATGAGGTGTGCCAGACAGGCGCACGCGTCATTGCCACGACCCATTACCCGGAGCTGAAGGCATACGGCTACAATCGTGAAAATGTCATTAATGCGAGCGTCGAATTTGATATCGATACACTATCACCAACTTACAAGCTTTTAATCGGAGTGCCCGGCCGAAGCAATGCGTTCGAAATTTCGAAGCGCCTCGGGCTGCCTGATTATCTGATCGGCCGCGCAAAAGCGGAGATGACGGCCGAACACAATGAAGTTGATACGATGATCGCATCACTGGAAGACAGCAAAAAGCGCGCTGAAGCGGAGCTGAACGAGACCGAAGTCATCCGCGCGGAGGCTGAAGCCCTTCACCGCGACCTGCAACAGCAGATCAGCGAATGGCAGGAGAAAAAAGACAAGCTCTACGAAGAAGCGGAGCAAAAAGCGGCTGAAAAAGTCAAAGCAGCGATGAAAGAAGCAGACGAAATCATCCAGTCGCTCCGCATGATCAAAGAAGACCATAAAGCATTTAAAGACCATGAGCTAATTGAGGCGAAAAAGCGCCTTGAAGAAGCTGTGCCTTCGTTTGAAAAAGCGAAAAAGCCGGCTCAGAAAAAAACGGACAAGCGCGAATTAAAACCGGGCGATGAAGTCAAGGTTTTAACCTTTGGCCAAAAAGGGACGCTGCTCGAAAAAACAGGTGCGGCCGAATGGAATGTTCAAATCGGCATCCTGAAAATGAAGGTCAAGGAAAAGGATCTGGAATTCCTGAAATCGGCACCCGAACCCGAAAAACAAAAAACGATCGCCGCCGTCAAAGGGAAAGATTATCACGTCTCGCTCGAACTCGACCTTAGGGGGGAGCGCTATGAAAATGCGCTTCACCGGGTTGAAAAATACTTGGATGATGCGGTACTTGCGGGCTATCCGAGAGTCTCGATCATCCACGGCAAAGGTACCGGCGCCCTCCGAAAAGGCGTCCAGGACCTATTGAAATCCCACCGCAGTGTGAAAAACTCCCGGTTCGGCGAAGCGGGAGAGGGAGGATCAGGCGTCACGATTGTCGAATTAAAATAAAAAAGGGAGTCTAAAAGGATGAAAGAGTTTTGGGAGAACAACCTTGTGGAAATTGCCGCGTACTACAGCGTTTCCGTTTTGTGTCTTGTGATATTTTTATCTGTGTTTGAACTCGTCACCACGTATAAAAATTGGGAGGAGATTCAAAAAGGAAACATGGCGGTTGCGATGGCAACAGGCGGAAAAATTTTAGGCATCGCCAACGTGCTGCAAAAATCGATCAGCCAGCATAATTCCCTGCTGCAAATGATGGGATGGGGGCTGTTCGGTTTTATCCTGCTTTTGATCGGCTACTTCATTTTTGAATTTCTGACGCCGCGCTTTAAAATTGACAAGGAGATTGAAAACGACAACCGCGCAGTCGGCTTCATTTCATTCGTCATTTCAGTCGGCCTGTCATTTGTCGTGGCTTCGGGTATCTAAAGGGGATCAACATGGAGAAATTAGCGAAAGTCCTGTTTTTTACAGCTGGGGTATTTGTGGTTATCGGTCTGATTTATATGATCTTTTATGCTTAAAAAAGGTGTCCTGAAAAGGGCGCCTTTTTAAAAATGAAAAAATATCATGACTTTCTGAATATTGTTTTGATATACTGAAATCAAGAATATATTGTTTAAAAGGGGGGAGCTTATGCCGACTGAAAAACCGTGGCTGCGTCATTATCCCGAACAAATTCCTCACGAGCTGCAATTTGAAGATCAAACACTCCATTCCATCCTGCAACAATCCGCCCAACAGTTTTCTGAAAAAACAGCGATTCATTTTCTCGGAAAAAAACGTTCGTACCGGCAAGTTTACGAGGACGCTTTAAAAATGGCAGATTACCTGCTGTCACTCGGCATTCAAAAAGGAGACAGAGTCTCGATCATGCTGCCCAACTGCCCGCAGGCGGTTATCGCGTATTACGGCGTACTTTTCTCCGGCGGCATCGTCGTCCAGACAAATCCGCTGTATACGGAAAGGGAGCTTGAACATCTGCTTCATGACAGCGGGGCAACCACCATCATTACGCTCGACATGCTGTACCCGGCGGCATACAAAATGAAAGCGCTAACAAAAATTAGGCACATCATTGCGACAAGCATAAAAGATTACTTGCCTTTCCCTAAAAATCTGCTGTACCCGATTGTTCAAAAAAAAGAGAACCAAATGTCGGTTGAGATCAATGAAAATGAGACGACCCACCTTTTCCGCACCATCATGAAACGCCCCGTTCCAAGCGGTCCGCCGGGTATTGAAATCGATCCGGCCCACGACATTGCCGTCCTGCAGTATACCGGAGGCACGACAGGCACGCCAAAAGGCGTCATGCTCAGCCACCGCAACATACTAGCCAACATGGAGATGTGCGCCGCCTGGTTTTATCAATTGAACAAAGGGGACGAGAAAGTGCTGGGGATCGTTCCGTTTTTTCACGTCTACGGAATGACGGCCGTCTTGAATTTCACGATCAAGCAGGGGTATGAAATGATCCTGCTGCCGAGATTTGACGCGCGCACAGCGCTGAAAACGATCGATAAAGAAAAGCCGACGATATTTCCGGGGGCACCGACGATTTATATCGCCCTGTTGAACCATCCTGACCTTCACCAATATGATCTGTCGTCAATTAAGAGCTGTTTGAGCGGCTCTGCGGCACTTCCTGTTGAAGTCAAACAGCAGTTTGAAAAGGTGACGGGCGGAAGGCTTGTCGAAGGTTATGGAATGTCTGAAACCTCGCCTGTCACTCACGCGAATTTTATTTGGGATTTGAATAAAGCGGGCAGTATCGGGTGTCCTTGGCCTGGTACAGACGCGGCGATCTATTCGGAAGAAACCGGCGGTTTTCTCGAGCCTTATGAGCATGGAGAAATCGCCGTCAAAGGACCGCAGGTGATGAAAGGCTACTGGAACAATGCTGAAGAAACTGCTCAGAGTCTAAGGGACGGCTGGTTTTTTACCGGAGATATCGGCTACATGGATAAAGACGGCTTCTTTTATATCGTCGACCGCAAAAAAGATGTGATCATTGCCGGGGGATACAACATCTACCCGCGCGAAATCGAAGAGGTGCTCTACGAGCATGAAGCCGTTCAGGAGGCGGTCGTTGCCGGCATCCCTGATGAATACAGGGGAGAAACGGTTAAGGCTTTTGTTGTGCTGAAAGATCATGTTACAATAACGGAGAAGGAATTGGACGAATATGCCAGATCGCGTCTGGCTCCTTATAAAGTGCCGAAAGTATATGAGTTCAGGGATGAACTTCCGAAAACGGCAGTCGGAAAGATTTTAAGAAGAGCGCTCGTTCAAGAAGAAAAAACCGGCGTCTGAAAAAGCGAAGTCTGCCGTCGATTTTGACGGCATGCTTTTGTGGTGCGATTTGAGTTTAGCTTCTTGACAAAGCGTCCATTTTTATTTACGATTAACTCATGAATGAGTATTCATTCATTAATTTGAAAGGAACGAAGCCAATTGAAACAAAAGAGACCGAAGTATATGCAGATTATCGACGCAGCTGTCATTGTGATTGCAGAAAACGGATACCATCAGGCGCAAGTTTCAAAAATCGCCAAGCAGGCCGGAGTGGCGGACGGCACCATTTATCTTTATTTTAAAAACAAAGAAGACATTCTCATCTCATTATTCAAAGAGAAAATGGGACAGTTTATCGAGCAGATGAACGAAGAAATGAAAGCGAAAAATTCGGCGACAGAAAAGCTTTCGCTGTTCATCAAAAAGCACTTTGAACTTCTCAGCAGCGATCGCCATCTCGCGATTGTCACCCAGCTTGAGCTGAGGCAGTCGAATCTTGAGCTGAGGCTGAAAATCAATGAGATTCTCAAAGGGTACTTAACGATCCTGGAAGACATCATCACCGAAGGAAAAGAAGCGGGAGAATTTAAGAGCACGCTTGACGTCCGCCTGGCGAAGCAGATGATTTTCGGTACGGTGGATGAGACGGTTACAACCTGGGTGATGAATGATCAAAAATACGATCTGCCAAACCTGGCAGACAGCATTCATGAATTGCTGATCCACGGGTTCAGCAGCCAGAAGACGAAGGAGGAGGAATAAAAATGGCAGCATTATCATACGTCGTAGACGGCCATGTCGCGACCATTACGATTCAGCACCCGCCGGCAAATGCGCTATCGACGCAAGTGCTCGAAGATCTTTCCGCATGCCTTGATGAACTTTCAGAACGCCAGGATGTCAGAAGCGTCGTGATTCACGGGGAAGGAAGATTTTTCTCGGCAGGCGCTGATATTAAAGAGTTTACATCATTGATGGACGGGTCTGATTATGCGAATTTGGCTGATAAAGGCCAGCAGATTTTCGAAAAAGTAGAATCTTTTCCAAAACCGGTGATTGCCGCGATTCACGGGGCTGCTCTTGGAGGCGGTCTGGAGCTTGCGATGGCATGCCACATCCGGATTGCCGAGGAAAGCGCTAAGCTCGGCCTTCCAGAACTGAATCTCGGAATCATTCCCGGCTTTGCGGGAACGCAGCGCCTTCCGAAGTATGTGGGCACCGCCAAAGCGCTTGAAATGATCGGGACATCAGAGCCGATATCCGGCAAGGAAGCTTTTGAATACGGCCTTGTCACGATTTTGGCGGCGAATGAAGAAGAAGTGCTGCAAAAGGCACAAGAGCTCGCGCAAAAATTCGCTGAAAAAAGTCCGCAGACGATGGCTTATGTCATTGAACTCCTGAATTCGAGCAAAGTGTATTCGTATGAAGGCGGCCTCAAGCTAGAAGGGAAATACTTCGGCGAAGTGTTCCAATCCGAGGATGCGAAGGAAGGGATTCAGGCATTTCTTGAAAAGCGGAAGCCGCATTTTAAAGGGAAATAACAAACGTGAAAACAAAGGGGATGAATAGAACATGAACATTTATGTCTTAATGAAGCGCACGTTTGATACAGAGGAGAAAATTCAGATTGAACAAGGGGAAATCAACACGGACGGAGCGGAATTCATCATTAATCCGTACGATGAGTACGCCATTGAAGAAGCGCTTCAGCTGAAGGAGAAGCACGGCGGTGAAATTACGGTCGTCACAGTCGGCGAGGAGGAAGCTGAAAAAGAACTCAGGACGGCTCTGGCGATGGGGTGCGACAAAGCCGTTCTGATCAACATTGAAGACGACCTGGAAGAAGCGGACCAATATACGGCTTCAGCCATCCTTTACAACTATTTGAAAGACCGCGAGTACGACATTATACTCGGCGGGAATGTGGCGATCGACGGGGGATCAGGACAGGTGGCGCCTCGTTTGGCTGAGCTGCTCGGCATCCCTTGTATTACGACGATTACAAAGCTGACGGTAAACGGCGGAGATGTTGAAGCGGAACGCGACGCCGAGGGCGACCTTGAAGTGATCCAAACGTCGCTTCCAATCGTAGCGACTGCACAGCAGGGGTTAAACGAGCCGCGTTATCCATCTCTTCCGGGAATCATGAAGGCGAAGAAAAAGCCTCTCGAGGAGCTTGAGCTTGATGATCTGGATATCGACGAGGAAGACGTGGCCGCCAAAACAAAAACGATCGAACGATTCCTGCCTCCGAAAAAAGAAGCCGGGAAAATCCTTGAAGGGGAACCGGAGCAGCAGGCGGCAGACCTTGTATCACTGCTGAGAAGCGAAGCAAAGGTCGTTTGAAGCCGAAGGGAGAAAAAACACGGTCATTAAAATACAGGGGGAAATGGACATGAGCAAAAAAGTTATCGTATTGGGAGAGTTCAGGGACGGTTCGTTGAGAAATGTGACATTCGAAGCGATAGCCGCAGGAAAAACGGTTGCCCAAGGGGGAGAGGTGATCGGCGTTCTCTGCGGTGAAAGCGTTTCAAGTCATGCGGCAGAACTGATCCATTACGGCGCTGACAGAGTGCTTACAGCCGAAAACCCGCTCTTGAAAAACTATACGTCTGACGGCTATGTTCAAGCCTTTTTGCCAATCATTGAACGAGAGAATCCGGACGTGATGATTTTTGGCCATACGTCAATGGGAAAAGACTTGTCGCCGAAGCTTGCAGCTCGTATGGGAACAGGGCTGATATCGGATGCCGTCGACGTCGAAGTGGCCGGCGGAAACATCGTGTTTACAAGGCCGATTTATTCAGGCAAAGCGTTTGAGCGGATCATTTCCGAAGATGAAACGATTTTTGCAACGATCAGACCGAATAATATCGCTCCGCTTGACAAAGATGAGGCGCGGATAGGAGCGGTCGAAAGCATCGAAGCAGATATTCGGGACATCAGAACGGTCATCAAGGACATTGTCAAAAAAACGTCCGAAGGCGTCGATTTGTCTGAAGCGAAAATGATTGTAGCAGGCGGTCGCGGCGTCAAAAGCGAGGAAGGCTTTAAACCGCTGCAGGAGCTTGCCGACGTACTGGGCGGCGCGGTCGGCGCTTCAAGGGGAGCCTGTGACGCAGACTACTGCGACTATTCGCTTCAAATCGGCCAGACCGGCAAAGTCGTGACACCTGACTTATATATCGCCTGCGGCATTTCAGGAGCGATTCAGCACCTCGCAGGGATGTCAAACAGCAAAATCATCGTTGCCATTAATAAAGATCCGGAAGCTGATATCTTTAAAATTGCCGACTACGGGATCGTCGGCGACTTATTTGAAATCGTTCCGCTGCTCACGGAGGAATTTAAAAAGCTGAGCGTCAGCACTTGATCAAAAGCCGGCCTGAAGTGGCCGGCTTTTTACATAGGCACATTTCCGCCTTCTGCAAAATAACATGGGATATGGACATTTTCAGAAAGGCTAAAATCCCGATGTGTAAAACTGTGCAGATAGGGAAACGTATAATCAAGCATTATGTTAGCGTGAACCAAAGGGAGATGCTATACTAAAAAGCATAATTTCACAATTGGAGGAATGAAAGAATGGCTATCGTAAAAGCAACTGATCAAACATTCTCATCTGAAACAAGTGAAGGCGTAGTTCTTGCCGACTTCTGGGCTCCTTGGTGCGGACCTTGTAAAATGATCGCGCCGGTACTTGAAGAGCTTGATCAAGAAATGGGAGACAAACTGAAAATCGTAAAAATCGATGTTGACGAAAACCAAGAAACTGCCGGCAAATACGGCGTGATGAGCATTCCGACTCTCCTCGTACTAAAAGACGGCGAAGTGGTCGAAACATCTGTCGGCTTTAAACCGAAAGAAGCGCTTGAAGAACTGGTCAACAAACATTTGTAAAATAGAAACCTGTGAAAAAGGCGATTCCAAAGGGATCGCTTTTTTCTTACAAACCGCCATCTTCCTTCTCCAATTGTGGCGAACGTACGGTCGGTCATGGTAAACTGAAATAAAGGAAAAACGCCGAAACAAGGAAGGATTTTTGATGAACAAAAAAATCAAAGAAAAGCTGGCCCTTCTCCCGGATCAGCCTGGCTGCTACTTAATGAAAGACAGGCAGGATACCGTCATCTACGTCGGGAAAGCGAAAATCTTAAAAAACAGGGTCCGCTCTTATTTCAGCGGGTCCCATGATGCCAAAACACAGCGTCTTGTCAGTGAAATTGAAGACTTCGAATACATTGTCACATCCTCGAACATCGAAGCGCTCATTCTTGAAATGAATTTAATCAAAAAGTACGACCCGAAATATAACGTGATGCTGAAAGATGATAAAAGCTACCCGTTCATTAAAATCACGAACGAGCGGCATCCGAAGCTGATTGTCACGAGGAAGGTCAAAAAAGACAAAGGCCGCTATTTCGGACCGTACCCCAATGTCCAGGCTGCGAGGGAAACAAAAAAGCTGCTGGACCGCCTCTATCCGCTCAGAAAGTGCGCCAAACTGCCGGACCGCGTCTGTTTGTACTATCATCTCGGGCAATGTCTGGCGCCGTGCGTATATGATGTGTCTGAGGAGACAAACAGACAGCTCACAGAAGAAATTACCCGCTTTTTAAAGGGCGGCTACAATGAAGTCAAGAAAGAACTTGAAGCAAAAATGCTTGAAGCCTCGGAAAACCTGCAGTTTGAACGGGCGAAAGAATTCCGCGATCAAATTGCCCATATCGAGTCAACGATGGAAAAACAGAAAATGATGCTGAATGACATGGTTGACCGCGATGTATTTGCCTATTCGTATAACAAGGGCTGGATGTGCGTCCAGGTCTTCTTCATCAGACAGGGGAAATTGATTGAAAGGGATGTCAGCATGTTTCCTTTATACAGGGAAGCAGACGAGGAATTTTTGACGTTTATCGGGCAATTTTACTCAAAAAACAACCATTTTCTTCCGAGGGAAATTTTGGTTCCTGACAGCGTCGATAAGGACATGATTGAGGAGCTTTTGGACGTGAACGTGCGCCAGCCGAAAAGAGGAGCGAAAAAAGACCTGCTGCTCCTTGCCCATAAAAATGCAAAGCTCGCTTTGAAAGAGAAGTTTTCGCTCATTGAACGGGATGAAGAGCGGACGATCGGCGCGATTGAAAAGCTCGGCAAAGCGCTGGGCATCTACACGCCGTACAGAATTGAAGCGTTTGATAATTCAAATATTCAAGGAACGGACCCTGTTTCAGCCATGGTCGTCTTTCTCGACGGAAAACCGCATAAAAAAGAGTACCGAAAATATAAGATCAAGACGGTTGAAGGTCCTGACGACTACGGATCAATGCGCGAAGTCATCAGAAGAAGATATACAAGGGTGCTGAAAGAGAATCTGCCGCTGCCTGATTTAATTTTGATCGACGGCGGAAAAGGCCAGGTGTCTGCTGCCCTTGACGTTCTGGAAAATGAATTGGGTCTCGATGTCCCTGTTGCAGGTCTGGTGAAAGACGATAAACACAGAACATCCAACCTTTTGATCGGTGATCCCCTTGAGATCGTGCAGCTTGAGCGGAACAGCCAGGAATTTTACCTGCTTCAGCGCATTCAGGATGAAGTGCACAGGTTTGCGATCAGCTTCCACAGGCAGCTCAGAGGAAAAAGCGCATTTCAATCGGTGCTCGATGGCATACCGGGCGTCGGTGAACAGCGGAAAAAACTGCTGTTAAAACATTTCGGTTCCGTTAAGAAAATGAAGGAAGCGAGCGCCGAAGATATCCGCAAGCTCGGCATTCCCCTGAAGACGGCGCAGCTGATTGAAGAGGCTTTAAAAAAATAATGTTGAACTTTTAAAAAGAATCTGATAGAATTTGTACTAATTTCATAATAAGATCGTGTGATATGGTGAAGATAGAGGTGCGAACTTCAAGAGTAGGCTTGATGAGGAAGATGGATTCCGATGAAGAAAGCCGAAAGGGGAGCGTCGCCGAAGCGGGGAAAAATCCATTCGTTTTTCCTGCTGGCTTTACATTGAATAAATGTAAGGCTGTCAAGAAATCATTTCTTGGAGGGCTATCTCGTTGTTTAAGATCATCGGCATTTTTGTTGGTTAAAGCAATGAGGGAATTCTCTCATTGCTTTTTTTGTGCGAAAAAACCGTACAGCCCGCTGGTCAAGCTTTTCTCTTCATACATAAACAAGCACGAACGAAAACAAAAAGGGTGGTATTTGATGGGTCTCATCGTCCAAAAATTTGGCGGAACTTCCGTAGGGTCAGTGGAAAAAATATTGAATGTCGCAAACCGCGTCATCGAAGAAAAACAGCGCGGTCATGATGTTGTCGTCGTCGTTTCGGCGATGGGCAAATCGACGGACTCCCTCGTCGCACTTGCTAAGGAAATCACCGAACAGCCGAGCAGCAGGGAAATGGATATGCTGCTGACAACAGGAGAACAGGTGACAATTTCGCTGTTGACAATGGCTTTGCAGAACAAGGGGTATGATGCGGTTTCTTATACAGGCTGGCAGGCCGGCATCGAAACCGAAGATATTCACGGTAACGCAAGAGTTACGAACATTGATACAGGCAAGCTGAAAGAGCGCCTGAATGAAGGGAAAATCGCCGTTGTCGCCGGATTCCAGGGCGTCACAGCGGAAGGTGAAATCACAACGCTCGGCAGAGGCGGATCAGATACGACAGCCGTTGCCCTTGCAGCTGCCCTGAAAGCCGATAAATGCGACATTTACACCGATGTACCGGGGGTTTTCACGACCGATCCCCGCTATGTGAAAACAGCGCGGAAGCTGGCCGGAATCTCCTACGATGAAATGCTTGAGCTTGCCAATCTTGGAGCAGGCGTCCTGCATCCGAGAGCTGTTGAATTTGCGAAAAACTATCAGGTGCCTTTGGAAGTCCGTTCAAGCACCGAAAAAGAAGCCGGCACATTAATCGAGGAGGAATCATCAGTGGAACAGAATTTAATCGTAAGAGGCATTGCATTTGAAGATCAGATCACACGCGTGACCGTATGCGGCCTGGCGAGCGGCCTGACGACGCTGTCAACGATTTTTACAACGCTCGCCAAACAGAACATCAACGTTGACATCATCATTCAATCGGTGACAAGCACAAGCAAAACGTCGATTTCTTTCTCCGTGAAAACGGAAGACTTAAAACGGACGGTCGAAGTTCTCGAAGAATACAAAGACGCGCTCGACTATGAACAGATTGAAACGGAAAACAGGCTTGCCAAAGTGTCGATCGTCGGTTCAGGCATGATCTCCAACCCGGGGGTTGCAGCGGAAATGTTCGCCGTGCTTGCCGAAAAAAACATCCAGGTCAAAATGGTCAGCACGTCCGAAATCAAAGTTTCGACTGTCGTCAACGAAGGCGATATGGTGAAAGCCGTTGAAGCGCTGCATGATGCTTTTGAACTGTCGAAGCAGACAGCAGTCATTTAAAAAGAAAAAGGCGGGACTTTTCAGTCTCCGCCTTTTTTTGCATGGTTATGCCGGGTCTTTCAAATCCCATTTCACCGTTAAAACAACTTTTCCGGCTCTTTTTTTCACTTGTTCATACGATTCGGCAATTTGTTCGTTCATCAGCTGGATTTGCTCAGCGATAAATCCGGCTTCAAGCTGAAAGCAGGGTTCCTTTTGATACTTGAGGCGGTTTGAGACCAGCGGGCCTTCGAGCTCAAACTCAAGCTCCTGTTTTTTTGAATGGACGATCGTAAGCGTTCCCCAGCCTGCATCCAGAAAGAAAGCGGGAAGATCCTCCCTGGATTCAAGCGGGAACTTGCGGGCGAGCTTTTTTCCCGCCCAGTACATCATATCTGCGTAGTCTTGTCCCAGCATATCGGGAAGCAGCACTTCCCTGATCAACTCATAGCCATATGCGGAGACTTCCAGCTCTTTTAATTGCGCTAAGTTTGCTTCATATTTGTTCATATCCAATGTCTCCCCTCTTTTCTCCGTTTATTATAGCTTAAATGGGGTGAAAGATTACAGCGGGGACATGCATTTAGAAAGAAAAAAATCTGATATATTTATATTTTGATAAAATAAAATTTTCAAAAATATGATTAAATTTTAGAAAATTTCAATTTATGTACGCGTTTTCTTGACGCCTATTTCTCATAGGAGTAAAATGAAATTGTCATAAAAACTTAACAAAGTGCGATATTTGAAACAGGACGGGGGATAGGAGACCTTTCATTTTTACTGCACTTTTCAACTAGGGGGTAAAGCAATGGCCGGGAACAGAGAGTTTGTTTATCGAAGACTGCATTCTTTGCTTGGCGTCATACCGGTAGGCATATTTTTAATCCAGCATTTGGTTGTCAACCATTTTGCGGCAAGCGGAGAGGAGGCGTTTAATAGCGCCGCTCACTTTATGGAAAACCTGCCGTTCAGGTACGCTTTGGAAATCTTCGTGATTTTCCTTCCGCTGATTTATCATGCTGTTTATGGAGTATACATAGCTTTTACAGCAAAAAATAATGCGAACAGATTCGGCTTTTTTAGAAACTGGATGTTCGTTCTGCAGCGGATTACAGGAATCATTACCTTGATTTTTGTCAGCTGGCACGTGTGGCAAACACGGATTGCCGCCCAAATGGGGGCAGAAGTGAACTTTGACATGATGGCTGATATTTTGAGCTCCCCGATCATGCTCGGCTTTTACATTGTAGGTGTCCTCTCAACAATCTTCCACTTTTCAAACGGTTTATGGTCGTTTGCTGTCACTTGGGGAATCACTGTTTCTCCTCGCTCACAGCGAATCGCCACGTTTGTGACAATGGGAGTCTTTGTTGTGCTGTCCTATGTAGGGCTGAGAGCGATTTTGGCATTTGTGTAAAAGAACTAGATTACTAGAGGGAGTGGGGCAGGCATGAGCAATTCAAGCATCATCGTTGTCGGCGGAGGACTTGCAGGTCTGATGGCGACCATTAAAGCTGCGGAAGCAGGAACAAATGTAAAACTATTTTCGATCGTTCCCGTTAAGCGCTCACATTCCGTATGTGCGCAAGGCGGAATTAACGGAGCGGTCAATACAAAAGGTGAAGGCGACTCCCCTTGGGAGCATTTTGACGATACGGTTTACGGAGGCGACTTTCTGGCCAACCAGCCGCCGGTCAAAGCGATGTGTGAAGCAGCGCCGTCGATCATTCATTTGCTTGACCGCATGGGCGTCATGTTTAACAGAACACCTGAAGGGCTGCTTGACTTCCGGCGCTTCGGGGGAACTCAGCATCACAGAACGGCATATGCGGGAGCGACGACCGGACAGCAGCTCTTGTACGCGCTGGATGAGCAGGTTCGCCGCTTCGAAGTTGAAGGGCTTGTTTCGAAATATGAAGGCTGGGAGTTTCTCGGAGCCGTTCTTGATGATGACAATGCGTGCCGGGGCATCGTCGCCCAAAATTTAACGACGATGGAAATCGAGTCGTTCCGTTCAGACGCAGTCATCATGGCGACCGGGGGACCGGGCATCATCTTCGGAAAATCGACGAACTCGATGATCAATACCGGGTCAGCCGCTTCGATCGTTTACCAGCAGGGCGCTTACTACGCGAACGGAGAATTCATCCAGATCCACCCGACCGCCATTCCGGGAGACGACAAGCTGCGGCTGATGAGCGAATCGGCGCGCGGTGAAGGCGGACGAGTCTGGACGTATAAAGACGGCAAGCCTTGGTATTTCCTTGAAGAGAAATATCCGGCATACGGAAACCTTGTGCCGCGTGATATTGCGACGCGTGAAATATTTGATGTATGCGTCAGACAAAAGCTTGGCATCAACGGCGAAAACATGGTTTATCTCGATCTTTCCCATAAAGATCCGAAGGAATTGGACATCAAGCTGGGCGGAATCATTGAAATCTATGAAAAATTCATGGGTGACGATCCGCGCAAGCTGCCGATGAAGATCTTCCCTGCGGTCCACTACTCAATGGGCGGACTCTGGGTCGACTACAATCAGATGACCAACATTCCTGGACTGTTTGCTGCAGGGGAATGTGATTATTCAATGCACGGCGGAAACCGCCTGGGCGCGAATTCGCTCTTGTCAGCCATTTACGGCGGCATGGTCGCAGGTCCGAAAGCTGTTGAATACATTCAAGGTCTTGAAACATCCGCAGAAGATCTGTCTTCTTCCGTTTTCGATGCATACGTCAAAAAGGAAGAAGACAAGTGGGCTGACATTATGAAAATGGACGGCAATGAAAATGCTTATGTCCTTCATAAAGAGCTCGGCGAATGGATGACAGATAACGTGACGGTTGTGCGCCACAATGACAAGCTGCTGAAAACGGATGAAAAAATCCAAGAGCTTGCCGAGCGCTACCAAAACATCAATATCAACGATACGGCAAAATGGAGCAACCAGGGAGCCGTATTCACGCGCCAGCTGCACAACATGCTGCAATTAGCACGGGTGATCACACTCGGTGCATACAACCGGAATGAGAGCCGCGGCGCCCATTATAAACCGGATTTCCCTGAACGTAATGACGAGGAATGGCTGAAAACAACAATGGCGAAACATGCAGGCGATTTTGAAGCCCCGAAATTCCATTATGAGGATGTCGATGTTTCATTAATCGCACCGCGTAAACGGGATTACTCGAAGAAAAAGGTGGCGAAATCATGAGTGAAAATAAGACAATCAAGTTTATCATCACTCGTCAGGATACATCGGATTCTAATTCTTACCAGGAAGAGTTTGAAATTCCATACCGTCCGAATATGAACGTGATTTCCGCTTTGATGGAACTCAGAAGGAACCCGGTTAATGCAAAAGGAGAAAAAACGTCGCCGATTGCTTGGGATATGAACTGTCTCGAGGAAGTGTGCGGCGCTTGCTCGATGGTCATCAACGGCAAGCCGAGACAGTCCTGTACAGCGCTGATTGACCAGCTTGAGCAGCCGATCCGCCTTGAACCGATGAAAACATTCCCGGTTGTCCGCGACCTTCAAGTGGACCGGAGCCGCATGTTTGATTCATTAAAGAAAGTCAAAGCATGGGTGCCGATCGACGGCACATATGACCTCGGACCGGGACCGAGAATGCCGGAAAGAAGAAGGCAGTGGGCTTATGAGCTGTCAAAATGCATGACTTGCGGCGTATGTCTTGAAGCTTGTCCAAACGTGAACGATAAAACAAACTTTATGGGACCTGCACCGCTCTCGCAAGTCCGCTTATTCAACACCCATCCGACAGGCGCGATGAACAAATCGGAACGGCTTGAAGCGATTATGGGGGACGGCGGACTGGCCGAATGCGGAAATTCGCAAAACTGTGTGCAGTCATGTCCGAAAGGCATCCCGCTCACAACCTCAATCGCTGCGTTAAACAGGGATACGACCGTTCAGGCGTTTAAAAACTTCTTCGGAAGCGACAACACGGAATAACACGAAAAAACGCACCTCTTCAAGCCGAAGAGGTGTTTTTATGACCAAAGGGGATGAAAAACAATGAAGCTGCCGGGATATATTGAAGAACCGTTTGATACATGGTGTCAGTCATTTTCTTTTTTTGATGAAGTATCCGTCCGTTTTTCAGAAACGGACATGTTCGGTCATATGAACAATGTCACACCGTTTGTCTACTTCGAGGAAGCGAGAATTTCCTATTTTAAGCACCTGGGCGTCATGGACCGCCTTTCAGACGGGAATAGCGCGGCAATTCCCGTCGTGGCGAGCCAGCAATGTGATTATTTTCAGCAGGTCATGCTTCATGAGCATTTGAAAATCGGCGTCAAAACAGCATCTGTCGGCAATGCCTCGCTCACACTCCATTATGCGGCGAAAAATGGGGAAGGTGCCCTTTGCTTTACAGGAATGGCGGTTATGGTGCAAATTGCGAAAGATACGGGAAAACCCGTGCAATGGACAGACGAACAAAAAGCAAAACTGCTTGGCAATGTCTCATTTCCTGAGAAATAATTGACAGGGAGAGGAAAATGAAAAAAGCGATGATCATCGGCGCGAGTTTCGGAATCGGCAAAGCGCTTGCCAAGCAGCTGTCAGCCGCAGGAGTGGAGGTCGGTCTTGCTGCAAGACGGTATGAACTGCTCGCCAAATTGCGTGACGATCTCCCTGGACCTTCATACATTAAAAAGGTCGATACAGCCGACAGCGAACGCTCGTCTATACTGTTGAAAGAACTGCTTGATGAGATGAATTGGGCAGACGCAGTCTTCATCTGTTCAGGTGTTGGATATTTGGAAGGCGAAATGGATTGGAGCCAAGAAAAGGAAACGATCGATGTTAATGTGACGGGATTTGTGTCCTGCTCGAACATGTTGATGGAGCATTTTATCGAAAACGGGAGAGGGCATTTAGTCGGCATTTCATCCATCGCCGCGCTGAGGGGAAGCGGAGGGGCCGTCACCTATGCCGCCTCAAAAGCATTTGTTTCTAATTACTTAAAGGGACTCCGTCAAAAAGTGAAAAAACTCGGTTGCGATGAAATTGCAGTCACTGAAATTTAGCCCGGCTTCGTGGACACAGCGCTTGCAAAAGGTGATCACCTTTGGTCGGCTTCGCCCGAAAAAGCGGCTGCACAAATCATCAGTGCTGTGCAGAAAAAGAAGACGCACGCATATATTACGAAGAGATGGCGGCTGATCTCCTGGATTTTAAAATGTCTTCCTTAGAAGTTCAGCCCTGACACGATGCTTGTGTTATGATTTGAAAAATAGGTGTTTGAGGGAACCCTTTTCTCCGTCAGAAACGTCACCGACCTTGCGTATGTTTCATATGATATCACGACTATATCGAAACCCATTCGTTTCAGATCAGCTCTCACCTTAGCAAGGAGGGTTACAATACTTGAAGGAGAAAGAGTTTCAATCAAAGCCGCTGCTAACAAAAAGAGAAAGAGAAGTGTTCGAATTGCTCGTTCAAGACAAGACAACAAAGGAAATCGCAAGCGAGCTCTTTATAAGTGAAAAAACTGTACGTAATCACATTTCCAATGCGATGCAAAAATTGGGAGTGAAAGGCCGTTCGCAAGCTGTTGTTGAACTTCTTCGAATGGGTGAGCTAGAGCTCTAAATTGAGCCGGTGTTCCTTCTTGTATCAAGAAGGGAACCGGTTATTTGTTTTTAAGGAGGAAGTTGTATATTCATGTTGAAGTCTTGCAATTTGTGTAGAAAAGAAGGAAAATAGACTCAAGTGTTTTGAAAACAAAACAACGAGTCGAGCGAGGTAGAGAAAATGAATTCGAATGCTTCTTTGAATCACATAGCGGATATTGAAAAATCACTCCGCCATATTGCGGGCATCATTAAACAAAAAGGAAGAGAAATTCTCACCCAATATACGATTACCCCTCCCCAGTTTGTCGGTCTTCAATGGCTGTATGAATACGGGGATATGACGATCGGCGAGTTATCGCAAAAGATGTACTTGGCGTGCAGCACCACAACGGATTTAATTGACCGAATGGAGAAAAACAACCTCGTTGAACGGGTGAAAGATCCGTCCGACAGGCGCGTCGTCCGCATCCATCTTCTATCTGAAGGAGAGCGGATCATCCAGGAGGTCATTCAAAAAAGGCAGGATTATTTGGAAGACATGTTAGAGGCGTTTTCCGAGGAAGAAACAGCCGCATTTGAAAAATTATTAATTAAACTTCAGCAGGAAATGAACAGAAAATGAGGCGATTTTGTTGGATCAACCGATAGGAGTCATCGATTCGGGAGTCGGCGGTTTAACCGTTGCAAAAGAAATCATGAGGCAGCTGCCGAAAGAAAAAATTATATATCTTGGAGATACGAAAAGGTGTCCATACGGACCTCGGGACAGAAAAGAAGTCCTGTCATATACATGGGAAATGACAAATTATTTGTTATCCCGCCACCATATTAAAATGCTCGTGATCGCCTGCAATACAGCGACGGCCATCGCGCTAGAAGAAATCAGCAGGGAAGTCGCGATCCCCGTCATCGGCGTTGTTCAGCCTGGTGCCAGAACCGCGATTAAAGTGACGGAAAACCAGCGAATCGGCGTGATCGGAACGGAAAACACGATCAAAAGCGGCGCATACGAAGAAGCGCTTCTTTCGCTGAATGGAGATTTAACGGTAGAAAATCTGGCTTGCCCAATGTTTGTGCCGTTTGTGGAAAGCGGCAAATTTTTGGATGAGACGGCTGATGAAATCGTCAGGACGTCACTGCACCCGCTCAGAGATTCATCAATCGATACGCTGATTCTCGGATGTACGCATTACCCGATTTTAAAAGAGCCTATTCAGCGCTATATGGGAGAGCGTGTCAACATCATTTCCTCCGGAGATGAGACGGCCAGGGAAGTCAGCACGATCTTGTCATACAACGGTTTATTAAGCAAAACGGCGGAACCGCCGGAACACTTGTTTTTAACAACCGGAGAGCGCGCCCGCTTCACCAAAATTGCAAACGATTGGTTTGGATACGAAGTGAAAAATGTGGAAAGCATTTCTCTTCAGGAAACCGCTATAAAATAAAGCTGCCGCACAAGCAAACGGCAGCTTTTTTCATGACCTTTTCTTTTAAAGAAAAGGTTTTTTGTATTCAGAGGGATTTTTTTAAAAACCGGTCTAATTCAAAAACGGGCTCGTATACATAATAGTACAAACTGCCTTAGGAGGGAAAAGTATGCTGAAAAAAGGAATGAAAGGAATCGCGGTTTCGGTTACGGCCTCCGCGCTGCTTCTTTCCGGGTGCGGAATATTTCAGTCAGATCAAGCCTCAGAGGAGATAGATCCGCCGCAGGACATCACATATGTAAAAGAGGAGAAGGAGCAAGACAAAACAGACAAAACCAAAGATAAAACAGAAGACAAAGGCAGCAAAACGACAAGCGACGATAAAGCGGCTCAAACGAGTGATACGGTCATGAGAGAGCTTTATCTCATTGATAAGAACGGCTATGTGACAGCGCAGACGCTGCCGCTGCCAAAGCAGGAAGGTACCGCTAAACAAGCGCTTGAATACCTCGTTGAAGGCGGTCCTGTTTCAAACATCCTGCCAAACGGATTCAGAGCCGTGCTGCCGGCGGATACAACGGTCAATGTTGATATTAAAGAAGACGGAACAGCGATCGCTGATTTCTCAAATGAATTTAAAAACTATAAAGCCGAAGACGAGCAAAAAATCGTACAGGCGATTACATGGACATTAACACAGTTTAACTCGATTGATAAAGTGAAGATCCGCATGAACGGCCATGATTTAAAAGAAATGCCTGTTAACGGCACGCCGATTTCTGAAGAACTCAGCCGCGAGGACGGCATCAACCTCGAAGCGGCGGGTGTGACTGATATAACGGCGACACAGCCGGTCACCGTCTATTATTTAGCTGAATCAGACAAAGGCACATACTATGTTCCGGTAACAAAGCGGACGTCTGCAAAAGAAAAAGACCAGGTGACGGCGGCGATTAAAGAGCTGGCGGAAGGACCGGACAATAAAAGCGGCCTGCTCTCCGATTTCCAGGGCGACGTCAAGCTTGAAAACGAGCCGAAGATTGAAGACGGCCATGTGACCCTCGACTTTAACGAAGCGATCTACGGAAGTGCCGACGGCGAGAAGAAAATGATATCGGATGAAGTGTTAAACAGTATTGTGCTGACATTAACCGAGCTGCCTGATGTGAAAAGTGTGTCGGTTACTGTGAACGGAAAAGCTGAGCTCGTGAATGAAAAAGGGGAAAAGCTCTCCAAGCCGGTTTCAAGACCGAGTAAGGTGAACACAGGTAGTTTTTAAGCAGAGATTTTTGATATACTATAGAAAAAGAGGTGAGCGATTAAAGCTGCCTCTTTCTTTATTCAGCTTTTTGGAAGAGCGGAATGATTGTGAAAGGTTTATGTACATACAATCGGAGGTAAAAAATGAGATACGATGGAAGAGAAAACAATGAACTGCGCCCTGTCACAATGGACCTCGACTTTATTACGCATCCCGAAGGATCGGTCCTGATTACAGTCGGCGGGACAAAGGTGATCTGTAACGCGTCTGTGGAAGACCGCGTACCGCCCTTTTTGAGAGGAGAAGGGAAGGGCTGGATCACCGCGGAATACAGCATGCTGCCGCGGGCCACGAACCAAAGGACGATCAGGGAATCATCAAAAGGGAAAATCTCCGGGCGGACGATGGAAATTCAACGGCTGATCGGACGAGCTCTGCGGGCGGTCGTTGATTTGGAAAAGCTCGGTGAGCGGACGATCTGGATCGACTGCGACGTCATTCAGGCGGACGGAGGTACGAGAACCGCATCGATCACCGGAGCATTTACAGCCATGGCGCTTGCCGTCGGAAGACTTGTCGAAAAAGGCACGCTGAAGGCGATGCCGATCACCGACTTTTTGGCTGCCACTTCAGTGGGAATCGATAAGGAAAAAGGATTGATCCTTGATTTGAACTATCAGGAAGATTCTGCAGCAGAGGTTGATATGAACGTCGTCATGACAGGCGAAGGACGCTTTGTCGAACTTCAGGGAACAGGAGAGGAAGCGACATTCTCAAGAAGTGAACTGGACGGGCTTTTAGAACTGGCTGAAAAAGGGGTCGCCAAACTCATCGAAAAGCAGAAAGAAGTGCTCGGCGACGTTGCATCAGCCATTCAACAATAACATGAGAAAGGCTTGATACACGATGAAAGAAGTCATCATTGCCACGAAAAACGAAGGGAAAGTCAGGGAATTCAAAGCGATGCTGGAACCGAGGGGCTACGATGCCAAATCTTTACTGGACATCGGCTATACGCCCGAAATCGAAGAAACCGGGCAGACGTTTGAAGAAAACGCTGTGATTAAAGCGGAAACGATTTCGAAAGAAACCGGAAAAATCGTGATTGCCGATGACTCCGGCCTGTCTGTCGACTACCTCGGCGGCAGCCCCGGCGTATACTCGGCCCGCTATGCAGGAGAAGAGAAAAACGATCTCGCCAACCTGAAAAAGCTATTGAAAGAGCTCGAAGGGGTGGAAAAAGAAGACCGTTCGGCGAGGTTCAGATGCGCGCTCGCATTATGCATTCCCGGACAGGAAACGAAAACGGTCGAAGGTTCTGTGGAAGGGTACATTACCGATGAGCCGCGCGGTACAAACGGCTTCGGCTACGACCCGGTTTTTCTCGTCAAAGACAAAGATCAAACGATGGCCGAGCTCTCAAGCGGCGAAAAAAACAAAATCAGCCACAGAGCGGAAGCGCTGAAAAAACTGTCCGCTTTATTGGATCAAGCGTAAAGGAGGAGGGCCGATCATGAAGGTTCTGATTGTCAGCGACAGCCACGGTCTTGAAGACGAACTGGAAATGATCGCTGAGCGGCACGGGAAGGAAACAGATCTCATCATCCATTGCGGGGACTCTGAATTGGATCCTTCCCATCCCGCGCTTTCCTCTTACTTAACGGTAAAAGGAAACTGCGATTTTTACGGAGAGTTTAAAGACGAAATTGTTGTTCCCGTCGGATCGAGAAAGCTTTTTTTCACACACGGGCATTTATACGGCATTAAACAGTCACTTTTAAATGTGTACTACCGGGCTGAAGAACTCGGCGCCGATATCATCTGTTTCGGTCATTCCCACATCGCGGGAAGCGAACTGATGGACGGAAAACTGCTCATCAACCCCGGCAGCATCCGCCTTCCGCGGGTGCGGAAAGAAAAAACTTATGCTATACTAAACATTGACAAAGACAATGCAACGGTCTGCTTTTATGACTTGGACGGCCGGGAAGTCGAAAGCCTGACGAACCATGTCCAATTGCCAGCACATTCATGAGGAAGAATTTTTTTCTTCCTCGTGAAGAAAAAAATTCTAAAAAGTTGTTGACTTTATGACCCGATCCGCATATAATAAATCTTGTCGCTGATAGTTAAAGCGAAATAAAACAACATCATGTCCCAGTAGCTCAGCAGGATAGAGCAACGGCCTTCTAAGCCGTCGGTCGGGAGTTCGAATCTCTCCTGGGACGTATCTGAAAAAAGCCTCAAACTTCTTGGTATACAAGGGTTTGAGGCTTTTTTGTTCACTTGGAACATGCGTTCTGTTTTGGGGTTGAAAATGTGTTTTGGGAGCGGATTTAAATTTTCGAATTTCCGCCCGCTGTTTTATCCTCAAAAAAACTGTTAAAATGTGCGGCTTATTTTTGGTCAGCTTCCTCTAGAGCCAGATCAAGAGCTAGCCTTTTCACTTTGTTCTGGTTGCTTTTAATTCGGAAGCAGGCCGACATGCGCTGTTAGCATCATTGCTGTCCATTTGATTGACAAACGACCTTTCAGCTTGTCATCGTTCATATTGTTCATCTCTCTGAGATGATTATGTAAGAACATTCGTTCTTTTTTTCGTCAAGAAAACGACCCCAACAGACGAAGTTTGGTTCTTTTTCATTTAAGTCTATCTAAAATAATTGATCGATTAACTGACCATAAAGTGTTCGAACCCCTCCTAATACACCCTAAGTTCGGACATAAAACTTTAATAGAAAGGAATCTAGCCGAAATCAGCCTAAACCCCCTTATCGAAAGCACTTCCATGGTAAAGAAGAGGTCAGCGGTTCGAGCCCGCTACGTTGATATGACAAGGTTTCTTCGATGTGGGAAAACCTTTTATTGTTTATATGTTTATCCAACTGACCAAATAAGCCCTCATCTAATTTCTTATTTTCAAAAATGCATTTCCCTCGCCTTGATCAAGTTCTTTAGTGATGTGAGTATATAAATTCATTGTTGTTAAAATATCTTTATGTCCCAATCTTTCCTGGATAACCTTCATACTAAATTCCTGACTTAACAAATAAGAGGCTGCAGAGTGGCGTAAATCATGAAATGCTATCTTCTTTAGATTGTACCTTTAATC
Source organism: Bacillus haynesii (assembly GCF_001969855.1). Classification (GTDB taxonomy): domain Bacteria; phylum Bacillota; class Bacilli; order Bacillales; family Bacillaceae; genus Bacillus; species Bacillus haynesii. Next base: position 2,230 of record NZ_MRBL01000018.1, on the reverse strand, counting down.
CTATTCCAGAATTGTGTGACTTAGAGTGCCGTCTATATGTCCAAATAGCAAATCAACAGGTTGGCCATTCTCATATCGGTGTACCAAAAATCACTTTAAAGAGGTCCTTATCTTGAATCATATTCAAAAAAAGAAGGATGTTTTTATTCTAAAGCCTTTTTTGATGGAAAGGAATGTCTAATAAAATGTGTAGGGTGCTAAGGATTTCTAAATATTTTATTCTTTAGAATCACTAGGTGATTTTAACTTTGATTTAATAAAGCATCGATTAGAATTAACCAATACCTCACCCTTGCAAGGAGATGTGAATGGAGTGTTTTTATTTTATGGTAAAAGGTTTTAATTATACTGACACATTAAATTATTGGGTCTCCACATTGAGTATACCGATCCGTTCCTAGAATTGCCGTTCATATTTTTTTTGAACATGAAGATTATAATTTTCTGAAAGGAGGATTTTGTTTATGACAAAAAATAATCAGCAAAAAAAAGAAAAGCAAAAACATTCCCAATTACTTGGTTCCAATATTACAGATACTGAACTTGCCCAAGAACTTGGAAGTCTTCAGCAGCAGCTTGCTCAATTAAGCCAAAATGTATCCCAACTGGGAGCAGGAGCATTTCAACAACAAAGCGGCCAAGGCCAAGCTCAACAAGGTTCTCAAATGAATCAAATAAAGCAGCAAGTTCAGCAATTTGGTTCTCAATCTCAACAGCAAATCCAGCAGACTGATGAGCAAATTCTGCAAAATATTCAACAAGCTGATCAACTGCTTCATCAAGCTTTTCAAGGGGTTCAAACCAATCAGGCCATGAACCAGGTGAATCAAGCGATCCAGCAGGCGCAACAATCATTAAATCACCAAGGACAACAGGGACAGCAAGGGCAACAAAATCAGCAAAACCAGCAAAACCAGCAAAACCAGCAAAACCAGCAAAACCAACAGTTTCAACCACCATTACAATAAACTAGACCTCTATACAGAAAGAAAAGAGCCATTTATAACGGCTCTTTTTTGATCGTTCGCTTATTACTAACTGATTGAAGGAGCGAAAAAGCTTACACTTAAAATTAGTACATAAAGGAAAGGATATTTTAAAAAGTAGTTACATCTCCTAAGTCGCTTCCCTATACAAAGCTCGGAGATGAAGAATAAATGGTCTTTTTTTGGGCATTTGTTGTCGGAGGGCTGATATGTGTTGTAGGGCAAATTATGTTTGATGTATTTAAGCTGACACCGGCACATACGCTGTCGAGTCTTGTTGTCATAGGTGCATTGCTTGATGCGCTTGACCTTTACGAGCCATTTATTGATTTTGCGGGAGCGGGAGCGACTGTACCAATAGTCAGCTTTGGAAATCAGTTATTTCACGGAGCTACGGAAGAAGCAAATCAATATGGTCTAATCGGTGTCATGACCGGCATGTTTAGGGTAACAAGTTCAGGTATTTCAGCTGCCATTATCTTTGGAATGATCGGGGCGCTTCTTTTTAAACCAAAAGGATAAGGAGGTTTATTTATGACAGTTGGAGCACAGGTGAAACAATGCTTAGCCAGTCTAAAGAGTATCGAGGCGGGTCAATCCACTTTAGCGCTGGAGTCCACAGATGAAGGGGCGAAACGTCTTTATCATGAAACCATGTCGATGAGCGCAGAAGTGATTTCTGACATTAAAAAAAGGGTCGGAGAACTTGAACGAGAGGAATATCAATACAAAGGATTCTGAGATAGATTTATTTTTTGGGGAGGGATTATTGTGCCTGATTGGCTGGATGTTGTTGTACGTTCTATTATTTTTGTTGTCGTTCTGTTTCTCATGACGAAAATGCTGGGAAAGCGACAGCTGGCAGAGCTTTCGTTTTTTGAATACATCGCCGGGATTACCATCGGGGGGATTACATCCTAGGTAGTGATGGGACTTGAGAGAAGTATTCTTAACGCGTTCATCGGAATTCTTCTTTTTTCTGCAGTTCCTTTCTTTATGGAACTAATTTCATTGAAAAGCAAAAAGGTTCGCGATTTTGTTGAAGGTACCGGAACATTTTTTATTAAAGAAGGAAAATTATGGAAGAAAACTCAAAAAAGAAAAATATTCAACAGATAAGCTGTTGGAACTTTTAAGAAAAAAGAATGTATTTAATATTGCCGAAGTTCAATTCGCCATCCTGGAGCAAAGCGGGGATTTAAACGTGCTGCTCGAAAAAGAACATAGGCCAGTTACTATCAAAG
>NZ_MRBL01000017.1 GCF_001969855.1 Bacillus haynesii | reverse complement strand
ATTTTGTCAACGGTCTGAAGCCGGCACTTCATGTGCCGGCTTTTCTTTTCCTGTTTACGATTTGTAGCCTGCTTTCTTCATCAGCATTAAATCGATAAACAATTGACATCTTGTATTAAAATCATTGAGATCGATCGATGTCATTTCTAATATTTGTTTAATGCGGTAGTTGAGCGTGTTTTGGTGAATAAACAGCTGTTCTGCGGATGGCTTGACCTTGCAGTTGTTGACGAGATAGATTTCAAGCGTTCTTAAAAATTCGGTGTGGCTTTCTTTATCTTTTTCTTTCAGCAGCTGAAGGTCCGGGTTTACATATTGCAGATGTTCGTTTTTTGCGGCGATTTGGTCAAGATATTTGAAAAGCCCGAGCTTTTGGTATTCATAGGGAATGTGTTCCTGGCTTCCCGTGATTTCCGCTGCTTTCGTCACTTGGAGCGCCTCTCTGTAGCTTCTGCCAAGAGACAGCAGGCTGCTGTACTCATTGCCGACCCCGATCAAAATAAGGGGCAGCATTTGTGAGCGCAGATGGGTCAACAGACGGTTGATCAGTTCTGAGGCCGCGGCCAGCGCGGAACGCTTGCGCGACACACTGCCGACAATGATGGCGATATTCGAATGATCCTCCAATACGTGACTGATGTTGTCTTTCAGGTTTAAATAAGACCGGATCGTTTCCTTCAGATCTTCGAGCAGTTCATCCTCCCCGTCAACGACTTGAAGCACCATGACCGTAAACACGGCCGGCAGGAAAACGCTTGCTTTATCGGCGGCGGCTTTCAGCTCTTTTTCCGTTTGAAACTGATCGTTAATTGCCTTTTTGTAAAGCTCTTCCGCCTGTTCTTCTTTTTCTTGTTTGAGGCGTTTTTTCTTATAAATGACCTTCCCGACATGAAAGGAAGCTTTGTATAAGAAATCAAGTTCTTCATCAGACAGGTTGTCTTCAATCTCCTGCACCCAGATATAGCCCATTATTTCGTCTTTATGCTTGGCGCTGACGACAACCCGCTGGTTTAAGCCGATTTCTTCAATCTGTTTTACCCGAAAAGGAGTCGGAGTCGTTTTCAATTGATCAATAATGCCTTCTTCGACGAATTTTTCAAAGATCGGCAGCGGACATTTTTTGGAGAAAATCGTTTGCTGGTTTGCTGCATCAAAATGGTTAATATAATAGGAGTTGTAAGCTAATAAGAAAAAATCTGCGCTTTCCAGTATGACCGGCTTTTTCAGCTCGCCGCTGATAAAGTCAATGATCTCATTAATGTTTGAAAGAGAAACAACTTGTTCTAATAGCTCTTCCATATCCTTTCTCCTACTCGTTTTTAACTTAATCATACTTCTCCTTTACACTCTTGTATAGACTTATATGCGACTTTTAAAAAAATGGGATCAATCCCCTGTTAGAAGGGGGGGAGAAGGCCTATAAAAAGAGAGACGGAGAATGGTTCCCCATCTCCATCATCGTTACAGTGTTTGTTTGTATTGCTCGAATTCATCAAGCACTTGCTGCTCCGGTTTTGACGTCAATAGACTGACGACAAACACAAACAGCAAGCTGGCGCCAAAGCCCGGAATCATTTCATAAAGAACATCCGAAAGCCCGGCTTCCGCCCAAATGATGACGGTAGCCGCTCCGGCAACCATTCCGGCAAGCGCCCCCCATTTTGTCATCCTCTTCCAAAACAAACTTAAAATGATCACAGGGCCGAACGACGCGCCGAAACCCGCCCAAGCATAGCTGACAAGACCGAGAATCGTATTATTTTTTGTCCAGGCGAGACAGAGTCCGACAATGGAAACCGCCAAAACCGAAAGCCGTCCGAAAAAGACAAGTTCTTTGTCAGATGCAGAGCGTTTAAATAGTGTTTTGTATAAATCTTCAGTTAGTGAACTTGAGGTAACAAGCAGCTGGGAGGAAATTGTACTCATAACCGCTGCTAAAATCGCCGAGATTAAAAATCCTGTGATCAGAGGGTGAAACAGGATGTTCCCCAATTGAATGAAGATGGTTTCCGGATCATCCAAGTGAAGCCCGTTCTTTGAGTAATAAGCAATACCGAGCAATCCGGTCAGCAGTGCGCCCGCACTTGAAAAGATCATCCATCCCATACCGATCCGGCGCGCTTTCTTCGTTTCCTTGACAGAGGATATCGCCATAAAACGCACGATAATGTGAGGCTGTCCAAAGTAGCCGAGGCCCCATGCGAACAAGGAGATGGTGCCGAGGACACTCGTTCCTTTAAAAATATTGAGGAGGTTTGGATCGATCGACTGGATTTCGCTGAAGGCTTCTCCAGGTCCTCCCGTCTGAATGACCGTCACAATCGGAACAAGAATTAACGCGACAAACATAATGATGCCCTGGACAAAGTCCGTCCAACTGACTGCCAAAAACCCGCCGAAAAGCGTGTAAGCCACGACGACACCCGAAATGATCCACAGCCCTGTATGGTAATCCAAATTAAACATGCTGTTAAATAAAACGCCGCCGGAAACCATTCCTGATGATACATAAAACGTAAAAAAGGTAATAATGACGACTCCGGAAAATATTCTCAGGATCTTTGATTTGTCATGAAAGCGGTTTTCTAAAAATGCAGGGATGGTGATTGAATTGCCTGCTACCTCTGTGTATGATCTCAAGCGCGGCGCCACAAAAATCCAGTTCGCCCATGCGCCGAGTACAAGGCCGATGACAATCCATGAACCGCTCAGGCCTGTTGCAAACATGGCGCCCGGCAGCCCCATCAAAAGCCAGCCGCTCATGTCTGATGCGCCGGCGCTAAGCGCCGTGACAGCAGGCCCGAGCGTCCGTCCGCCAAGCATATAGTCTGAGAGGTTTGCTGTCCGTTTGTAAGCGTAATACCCAATATAAAGCATCCCTACCATGTAAATCACGATGGAAATGATCAATTGTACGTTCTGAATAAGAATCTCCCCCCAAGATGCCGTTTATCTAAATTTTTAGACTAATTTCTCTTTTTTTGAAGGCAGCCTTTCATAGGCTGCCTTCGTCCCCCTGTTTAACCCCTTTTCTTACACCTTAAAACGTTTCGCTGATCGTTTTCGCCTGCATGTGAAGCGCAAGATAATCAGGTCCGCCCGCTTTAGAATCGGTTCCCGACATTTTGAAACCGCCAAACGGATGGTAGCCGACGATCGCCCCTGTACAGTTGCGGTTGAAATACAGATTTCCGACATGGAATTCTTGTTTTGCTCTGTTGATATGATCGCGGTTTTTCGTAATGACCGCGCCTGTCAGGCCGTATTCGGTGTTGTTGGCAACTTCCAGCGCCTCATCAAAGTTGCTGACTTTTGAGAAAGCAACAACAGGTCCGAAAATTTCTTCCTGCATTAACCGGGCTTTCGGATCTAGATCGGCAAAGATCGTCGGATCGATGAAGTAGCCTTTTGAATCATCGCCTTTTCCTCCGCTGACTAAGCGGCCTTCTTCTTTTCCGATTTCGATATAGTCCATGATTTTATTAAACGATGCCTGGTCGATGACAGGTCCCATGTAAACGTCCGCACTGTCAGGCTCTCCGACTTTCTTGGACTCCGTAATTTCGATCACGCGCTTCAATACTTCGTCATATACCTTTTCATGCACAACAGCCCGTGAACCTGCTGAACATTTTTGGCCTGCAAAACCGAAAGCAGATGTGAAAATTGATTGTGCAGCCAATTCAATATCGCAGTCTTCATCAACGACAACCGTATCTTTTCCGCCCATCTCAGCAATCACTTGTTTTAAGTGTGTCTGACCAGGCTGAACCTTCGCTGCGCGCTCAAAAATGCGCGTACCGACTTCCCTTGAACCTGTAAACGTAATGATGCTTGTTTTCGGATGATCCACCAAGTAATCCCCGACTTCAGCTCCGCTTCCAGGGACGAAGTTGACTACTCCTTTTGGAAGTCCGCTTTCTTCAAGCACTTCAACGAACTTGGCAGCAATGACAGGCGCTGCGCTTGCAGGCTTCAGAACAACCGTGTTTCCTGTCACGATCGGCGCAACCGTCGTTCCGGCCATGATCGCGAACAGGAAGTTCCACGGCGGTATCACTACCGTTACACCAGTCGGTGTGTACACATATTGATTTCGTTCTCCTTCACGGCTGTTAACCGGCTTTCCTTTCGCAAGCTCAATCATTTGCCGCGCATAGTATTCCATAAAATCAATCGCTTCTGCCGTATCCGCATCCGCTTCATTCCAAGGTTTCCCTGCTTCTTTGACTAGAAGCGCAGAAAACTCATGCTTTTTGCGGCGCACATTGGCAGCCGCGCGGAATAAAACAGCCGCTCTTTCTTCAGGATCTGTATATCTCCAAGTTTCAAACGCTTTCGCAGCCGCCTGAATGGCCTTTTCCGCATGATCCTGAGTAGCCTTCGATACTGTGCCTACAACTTCTTCTTTGTTTGCAGGGTTGATCGATACGATCTTGTCTTCCGTTTCATACCTTTCTCCATCGATAACAAGAGGATAGGACTGACCCAGCCATTCGTTATTTACCGTTTCCAGAGCTTTTTCGAATGCCTTCCGGTTTTCTTCGATCCCGAAATTTGTAAATGGTTCGTGTTTGTAAGGTGTTGTCATGCTAATCTCCCCTTTTTATCGTTTTATTTCTTCGTCATGCCTTTAAACGCAAAAGCGATGTTGGCAGGCCGCTCGGCAAGCCGTCTCATAAAGTAACCGTACCAGTCGTCTCCGTAAGGAAGATACACGCGCATATTGTAGCCTTCCTTCACCAGTTCCAGCTGAGTTTTGTTGCGCATCCCGTACAGCATTTGAAACTCGAAGCGGTCCTTGCCGATTTGATGCTCTTTCGCAATTTCTTTGGTGTAATCAATCATCTTGTCGTCATGAGTTGCGATGGCTGTGTAATGGCCGCTCAGCAGCTGCTTTTTAATGAGCTTTTTGTAATTCTCATCCACATCTTTTTTGTCAGGAAACGCCACTTGCGGCGATTCTTTATAAGCTCCCTTCACAAGACGGAAAAACGGATTATACGGATTGAGCTCCTCCAAATCCTGTTCGGTCCGGTACAAATAGGCTTGCAGGACAGTGCTGACATACTCGTATTTCTGCCTGAACTCCTTAAAGAGGTCCAGCGTATTTTGGCAGCGCACTTCATCTTCCATATCGATTGTGACCATCACTTGGTGCTGTTCGGCACATTCCAGAATGCTGGTCATATTATCCCTGACAAGGTCAAGGTCAATATCGAGCCCCAGTGACGTCATCTTTAATGAAACATGTGAATTAAGCTGTTCCTGAGCAATCAGCTGAATGGCCCGAATGCATTCCTGCGTGCGCTCCCTTGCGACTTCCCTGCTGTCTACAAATTCGCCCAAATGATCAACTGTTACAGTCAATCCTTGTTCGTTCAGCCCCTTAATAATCGGAATTGAAGCTTCAAAATCTTTTCCTCCGATAATTTTTCCGGTCGCGACGGAACTCCCCCAATTTCTCGCCAGGCGATTCAGGATGCTGCTCTTAGATAAGAATAGGAAAAAGTCTCTTGTTATCACTTCCATTACTCACACCCCGCCATCTCATGAAATATTTCTTTATATTCTTAATTTTATAAGAGCCAAGGGTCGATTCACAATATTTCGAAAAAACAAAAAAGCTGACGATTTTTGTGGTTTTCCCACAATGTTTTACATCTGCTGGGATTTTTTCAGAAACTTTCTTCCTAAAACTTGGTTGGTATACGACAATAGAATCAGAAGAAACTTCGGTAAAGAACAGGATGCGTTTTCGGCGAACCCGTTTTTGCGAATGCCCTTTCTGCCGTTCCGCGCCGCTTTATTTGAAAACGCTTTCTGTTATACTCAACTATTTCCCTATGAATGCAAAGAAAAAACCCTTTAAGAATACTTAAAGGGAATATCATGTTATGCCCACACCTCGTCTAGCGTTTCTCTAAACAGCCGGTCAAGCTCCTGCGTCAGATCTTCATGATCCGTTTTATATGCTTTGGCAACCGTCTGAAGCCTCTCCAATTCACGCTCAATAAATGCGTGGAGAATGGGATTTTGAGGTTCAAGATTGAACTCCTCGCCTTTCTTTTTCCTTTCAAGCAGCTGCTGGATTTCCGTTTTCAGCGGTCCGTCTTCCGTAAGTTCGTCAAGCAAAACTTGAAATTCAATCGGAGGAACCGTCCGGCGGCTTTCGATCCACTGGCATGCCAGAATCGGGCGGAGTACATAAAAATATTTTTTGATTTTCACTTCTTCCCGCTTCAGGTAGTCTCGGAAATTTCCCGAGGCCATATTGAGATAATGGTACATGCAGGAGACGGGAGAAAAGGCTCGGCTTTTGAGCTGCCTCATTTTTTCTGCCAGCGAATAGGCCTCATAATAAACGGTTCCCGAAGAGAGCCATTCAAGAAGCGGAGGGTTTGATTTCCGGAACAGCCTTAACGCTTTTGTCAGCTCCCAGCCGCTGATATCGAGAGAATCGTCAATCGGCAGTTCAATCACATCGCGCTTTGCATCAATTGACAGATACCAGTCTTTTTGATGAATATAAATAAATCTGACGTCGTAATCACTATCCTGTGAGGGAAAGCCCCATGCCCTGCTGCCCGATTCAACCGCATAGAGGATTTTAACACCATATGTTGCTTCAATGTTTTTCAGTTCTTCTTGAATTCGCTGTTTCATGATAAGTGCACCGCCAGTCTATCGTTTCTATTATTTATATTATAGTGTCCGCTCTGGCAATAAGCGACTTTTTCGCGGCCGCAGAGCAAGAAAAAATCTCATCCAGGGAAGTGGCGGCGGGGCGAAACGTGATGCCCATCCTAAGCCCCTATACTGTATCAAATGGACAAACGGTTAAACAAGACCGAAAAATCCGGTATTCACGAAAAGAGCCAATGACCAGACAGATCATTGGCTCTTTTCTTATTCCGGTATATTTAAACAGCTTAATTAAACGTTTGTTTAAGATTGACCAAGCTTTAGCATCTCCACAATATAGTCAGCCGTTTCTTCGGCAGACCGGTTATCTGTTTCCACTTTTAAGTGGTGGAATGCATAGATGCTCTTTCTCTCATTGAACAGCTGTTTCATTTCTTCGATTGTACGGTTATGAAGAACCGGCCTGTTTTCAATCAAGAGATCCATCCGCTGCTTCCAATTCTCCCATGTTAAATCAAGAAAGATGACGAAGCAGTGTTCGAGGCACTTCTTTCTGATTTCCTCCTGTTGAAAAGCGCCGCCCCCTAAAGATACGATGTTGCCCATTGTATGTTCGCACATCTGAAAAATATATTCTTTTTCAGTCTGTCTGAAGAACGCTTCCCCTTTTTGCTGAAACATCTCCGGAATGGTCATTTGAAAGTCTTTTTCGATCTCGTGGTCAATATCGATAAAGTCGCGGCCTAATTTCTTTGACACAAGCTGACCGATGGTTGTTTTCCCGACGCCCATAAACCCGATCAGCACAATATTTTTATCTCTCATTGAGGCATTCATTTCCAGCTTCTACTCCTCCTTGCATAAAGGAATCAAATATCTTAAGTATATGACAAATCCATCTGTAATGATATAGGGTGCCTGTTAATAAAAAAAGAGGCTGAAGTCAGCCTCTTTTTTGCTTATTTCCACCACTCGTCAAACATTGAAGCAGGGACTTGGCGTTTGTGCTCGGATGCCTTATAGCGTTTTTCGATGGCCTCAGCCACCTCGCTGGAGACGGCTTTTCCTTCAAGGTAGTCGTCGATGTTATCATACGTCAGGCCGAGCTCTTTTTCATCGGATTGCTGAGGTTTTTCATCAAGCAAATCAGCGGTCGGGGACTTCGTATAAAGCCGCTCCGGTGCTCCCAGCTCTTCCAGCAGGCTTCTGCCCTGGCGTTTTGTCAGGCCTGTAAGCGGCAAAAGGTCCGCGCCCCCGTCTCCGTATTTCGTGAAAAATCCGGTAACAGCTTCTGCAGCATGATCTGTGCCGATCACCAGCAGCTGATTTTGACCCCCGATCGCATATTGGGTGATCATCCGGACTCTTGCTTTTACATTGCCTTTGTGAAAATCGGCAAGCGCCTCTCCCGTGACTGACTGATATTGAGCAGCAAATGAGCCTACAGTTGAAGCAATGTCAAAAGCAAAAGACTTGTCCGGCTTGATAAATTTCAGCGCCAGCTGGGCGTCATCTTCATCCTGCTGAACACCGTAAGGCAAGCGGACCGCAATAAATTCCGCCTGAACGCCTTCTTCTCTCAATTCTTCAACAGCCAGCTGGGCAAGCCTGCCCGCCAATGTGGAGTCCTGTCCTCCGCTGATGCCTAAAACAAAGCCTTTGGCACCCGTTTTTTTCAAATAGCTTTTTAAAAAACCGACCCTTTTTTCAATTTCCTGTTTCGGTTCGATAGAAGGCTTTACATTCAGTTCCTGCATGATTTTTTCTTGTAAAGTCATCCGTCATTCCTCCTTTTGACTGAATGAACCGTAATGATTATGTCTTTAACTATAGCATATGTCTCATTTCAAAGTGAATATTGAGGTGCGCAAAGAACCTCCCCCCTTCGCGAATAAAAACAGTGCCCCCTGGCAAAATAACAAGAAGATTAGAGGGGTTGAAACGATGAAACAGCAAGCGAAAAAAGGAGATTTAAAATGGTGGCAGCTGTCCATGATCGGGGTCGGCTGCACAATTGGAACAGGTTTTTTTCTCGGCTCAAGCATCGCCATTAAGAAAAGCGGCTTTTCCGTATTGGCCGCCTTTCTTCTTGCTGCCCTTGGCACTTTTCTTGTCTTTCAGCAGCTGGCGAAATTAACGGCAGATCATCCTGTTGAAGGGTCTTTTTGTTCTTACGCCAGAGAGGCCTTCGGCAATTGGGCGGGGTTTAGCAATGGCTGGGTCTACTGGTCATCGGAAATGCTGATCATCGGGAGCCAGTTGACGGCGATTTCCCTGTTTACGCGCCATTGGTTTAACCAGATTCCGCTATGGGTGTTCGCTTCCATTTATGCGATTCTCGGACTGATCGTCATCTTCACAGGGCGCAGCAGTTTTGAAAAAACGGAAAACATATTGGCCGTGTTGAAAACGGCGGCCATTTTAATGTTTATCATCATCGCTGTCTTGGCATTGTGCGGGCTGCTGCCCGGAAAAACACCTGAAGTACAGTTCCCTGACCGGGTTCACGAATTGTTTCCTTTCGGCTTCATGGGATTGTGGACAGGGTTGATTTACACATTTTACGCCTATGGAGGAATCGAAGTCATGGGTCTGATGGCGATTCACTTAAAAGACCCGAAAGATTCATCAAAGTCAGGCAGCCTGATGCTCATAACCCTTGCTGTGATCTACGTCGCATCGATTGGGCTGGCCATGCTCCTTGTACCCCGCGGGACATTTACCGAACAGAACAGCCCGTTTATTACGTCATTAAAAGACTTTCATCTCGATTTGATCATGGATATTTTCAACGGCATTTTTATTATCGCCGGTTTTTCGACGCTGACCGCTTCATTGTTTGCTGTCACCACACTGATGGGAACAATGGCGAAAAACGGTGATGCTCCCGCGTGTTTTGCGAAAAAAGAAAAGGCAAAAGTATCGTGGCCGGCACTCGGCCTGACAGTGCTCGTTCTCGCTGCTTCCATCGTCCTGTCGCTGCTTTTGCCGAAGCAGCTTTATGAACACATGACGACGGCCGCCAGCTTAATGCTGCTCTATAACTGGATGTTCATCCTGTTTTCCAGCAAAAAGCTCACAAAACCGAAAATGAAAGGGGATGTCCAGATTGTCACAGCGCTCGTCCTGATTTTATTTGCCGTTTCGGGTACGTTATTTGAAAAAAACAGCAGGCCCGGTTTTTTTGTGAGCCTTCTGTTTCTTGCCGTTATTGCTGCTGTGACGATGCTGATGAAAAAAAGGTGGGCGCATCAAGAAGAGAAAAGCGGGCAGACATGATCAGCGCCCCGCCGTCAGCAGTTCGAGCATCCCCTGATAGCCGAAGTAACAGCCGAAAACAATCAGACTGATGCCCGCAAGCCAAGTCGTTGCCTGGATCATCCGCGGGCTTAAAAATGTTCTGAATGTCCCTGCAAGAAAAGACATGGCCAAGTCCCACAGAAAAAGTCCGATTAAAATGCCTGAACTGCAGATCAGCAGCTGGTATGATTCGTACGTCTCTACCGTTTTCGCCAAAATGCTTCCGTAAATACCGAGCCAGAACATGATGCTTAACGGGTTTGAAAGGGAGATCACCAGCCCCGACAAAAAAGATTTGCGGTATGACCCTTTCTCTCCCGCACCTCTCATCAGCGATACTTCCTTCGCCTTGACCAGACTCTCGATCCCCGTATAGGTCAAAACAAAAAAACCAAACAGCCATAAAAACGTTTTTAAGAATGGCGCTGTCAAAAATTGAGCGACTCCAAAGTAGATTAAAGCCATATATAAGACATCCGCCGTCACAGCACCAAGTCCAAACAGCCAGGCATGAAAGAATCCGCCTTTCATGCCCCTGTCGATCTGCGCCGCATTCACAGGGCCGACAGGTGCGGCCAATGACAAGCCCAAAAACACATAACTCAGGAAGATGTTTATCATATCTCGTCCCCCTTCCGCGGATAACTTGTACAATGTATTCAAAAAGAGGACATGATAGAACAAACAGCTTAAAAAGCCTTTTCCCATTGCGGGAAAAGGCTCTTCTTTATATGCCAAGCTTTGAAAGCGCAAACGTCCAAATGCAAATGATGAAAAGCAGGACCAAGCTGTATTTAACGGTTTGGCTGAAAAGTTTTGATTCCTGCCCTGTCTCTTGAACCGCGGCTGTTGCAATCGCAATCGACTGCGGTGAGATCAGCTTGGCCATCACGCCTCCCGCAGTATTGGCGGCAAGCAGCAAAGCTGAACTTGTCCCGATTTGCGCTCCGGTGACAGCTTGCAGATGGCCGAATAATGCATTGTTGCTGACGACTGAACCTGTGATAAAGACACCGATCCAGCCCAATACGGGACTGACGAACGGAAAAATATCCCCTGCTTTGGCAAGCGCCAGTCCGATGGTTGAACTCAATCCGGCATAATTGGCCAAGTTTGCAAAACCCATCACAAAGCAAATGGTGAGAACGGGAAGCCACAGTTCCTTGACCGTCTCTTTCAAACTGGAGAGTCCTCCGCGGAAACTGATGTTTCGGCTCAGTACAATCGTGATGATCACGGCGATCAGTATCGCCGTACCCGTCGCTGAAATGAGGTCAAGCTTCATCACGGCATCAAGCGGTGCCGGTTCCGGGGATATCGGCGGCGTTTTCAGCACTTCCCGGTGAAGAAAAGGCATGTTGAATAAAATCGTCGTTTGCTTCAGCAATCCGCCTTCCTGAAAAAGCCCTTTGAAGCCGGGCAGGCTCCACACCGCAATGACGGCGGTCAAGATATAAAACGGAGACCAGGCTTTCATAATGTCTGCTGCATGATATTTTTCAGCGGGTTCATGTTCATTCCCGGTTTCCCTGTAAATGTGACGCGGCTGCCACTTTTTCAAAAACAGCGCCAGCGCTCCCATGCTGATTAAAGCGGCCAAAATGTCAGCAAGCTCCGGCCCCAATCCAATCATCGTTAAAGTCTGCACCGCCGTATAGCTTCCGCTTAATACGAGAAGAGCCGGCAGCGTTTCCCTTATTCCTTTAAACCCGTCCAATATGAAAACGAGCAGGAATGGGACAAAGAAAGCGATGACCGGCAGCATCAAAGCGAGCGTTCTGGAAAGCTCAACCGGTGTCAAGCCTCCCATCTGCGCTCCTGTGATCACCGGAATTCCGATGGCTCCAAAGGCTCCGGATGCCGCATTCGCTATTAAACATAGGGATGCCGCTTTCAAAGGTTTAAAACCAAGCTCGACAAGAAGAACGGCGCTGATCGCAATCGGCACACCGAAGCCTGCCGCGCCTTCCAAAAAGGCGTTAAAACTGAACCCGATCAGCAATAACTGAAGCCGCTGGTCAGACGAAATCCCGGCAATGCTTGCTCTGATTACTTTAAACTTTCCGGTTTTAACAGAAATTTTGTAAAGCCATACAGCCATCAGGACAATATATCCGATCGGCCAAAGGCCGTTTGCAATTCCAAGTAAAACGGCGGAGACAGCTTTCGCAGCCGGCATGTGAAAAAAGAACACCGCTGCTATAAAGCTGACCGCCAGCGTCAAAAATGACGCGATGATTCCTTTCATCTTCAACACGGTCAGTGCAAGGAGAAAGAAAAGAATCGGCAGAATGGCGGCAAAAGCACTGATGAACAGATTCCCAAACGGATCGTATATTTGCTGCCACATTTTCATCATCTCGCAATCTTCATGATGTTAGTATCTTCATGATGTTCAGTTACGCCTGCAGTTCAAAATGCGGTTCTAAAATTGCTTTTAACACTCCTGCGCTATGCTTGAATTGTTGTTTTTCCTTTTCATTCAGGTCGAGCTCAACAATTTCCCTCGCTCCACATCGGCCGACAATCGCCGGAACTCCGATATAAACATCATTTTCTCCAAATTCACCATCAAGATGAGCGCTCACAGTCAAAATCGCTTCTTCATTGCGGTAAATCGCTTTCGTAATACGCGCGAGGCTCATAGCAACTCCGTAGTATGTCGCACCTTTTTTCTCAATAATGTGGTAAGCGGCGTTTTTTACATTGTCAAACAGTTCATCAAGATCTTCCGCTTTGTATTTCTCATCTCTTTTCAGCAAGTCGCTGACGGGAACTCCGCCGATATTCGCATGGCTCCAGACAGGCAGCTCCGTATCTCCGTGTTCACCAATAATATAGCCGTGCGCATTGTGGGCAGCGACACCGAAATACTCGCTGAGCAAGTAGCGGAAACGGGCAGTGTCAAGCGTTGTGCCGCTTCCGATGACGCGTTCTTTCGGTAGGCCGCTGAATTTCCAAGTCGCATATGTCAAGATGTCGACCGGGTTTGTAGCGACGAGGAAGATGCCGTCAAAACCGCTGGCCATGACTTCTCCGATGATTCCTTTGAAAATTCTCAAGTTTTTTTCGACGAGATCCAGGCGGGTTTCACCCGGCTTTTGGTTCGCTCCGGCGCATACGCAGACAATATCGGCGTCTTTGCAGTCATCATATGTGCCGTACCATGTTTTCACAGGATGCGGGGCAAATGCTTTACCGTGGTTTAAATCCATAACATCGCCCATTGCTTTGTCTTTATTTAAATCAATGATCACAAGTTCGTCTGTGATACCTTGGTTAATTAACGTAAATGCATAACTGCTTCCAACAAAACCCGCGCCGATCAATACTGTACGGTTGACTTTTTGGTTTCTCATGACTCATCATTCCTTTGCCGTTTGTTTTAAAATCTAAGCTGTTTGTGAAACTCTTCACATTCATATTGTGCAATACTTCACATACTTTTTCAAGTGATATACATTTTTATTTATGTCTATTTTGTGTCTCCACATATTTCTTCCTTTAATTTGTACATTTTCTGGTAAAAACATGCCCTGTGGCTAAAGAAAAATTGATAAACGTGTTGCAAAAGACGGCTTTATCTGCGAGTGCATCAGGCCCATACCAATATAACTTTCCCATTTTCAGCAGTCATAACACCTCAAACCTTCAGCAGAATTCAATCATCGCCGGCTATGGTGCTATCCAAATTAACATTTTAAATATTCACTCTTTTAGTTTGTTAGTAAAGCTTACAAAAATACTGCCAACCCTAATCAATTTTGTCATGATAAATTCTAGAATCTATCGGATGGGGAGTGTTGCAATTGAAATTGGCGGATTTGAGGAAGAGCGGACACGCGCCTTCCTTGTTGTCATCTTTTTTATATTTCGATGTCAGCTTTATGATTTGGGTGTTGCTTGGGGCGCTTGGTGTTTATGTTACGGCTGATTTTGATTTATCGCCTTCTCAGGTCGGATTGATCGTCGCCATACCTACTTTGGCCGGATCGTTTTTCCGGATTGTACTCGGCATTTTAACCGACCGTTTCGGACCGAAAAAGACGGCCATTGGCGGAATGCTGGTGACGATGATTCCGCTGATATGGGGGTGGCAGTTCGGTTCATCGGTCGCCGAGCTGTATATCATCGGAATTTTACTCGGTGTGGCAGGCGCAAGCTTTTCCGCATCCCTTCCTATGGCGAGCCGCTGGTATCCGCCGCACTTGCAAGGTCTTGCCATGGGGATCGCCGGGGCGGGAAACAGCGGAACACTGCTTGCTACGCTATTCGGCCCTCGCCTTGCGGAGCAAGTGGGCTGGAACGGCGTCATGGGACTGGCGCTGATTCCTTTAACCCTCGTGTTATTCAGCTATTTCCTTATGGCAAAAGAACCTCCGAATCAGCCGGCGCCTAAACCGCTCAAAGACTATTTTGCCGTTTTCAAAGAAAGGGACACTTGGTATTTTTGCCTCCTCTACAGCGTGACATTCGGGGGTTTTGTCGGCTTGTCCAACTTTTTAAGCTACTTTTTTGCATCCCAGTATGCCGTTCCGGCGGTAAGAGCCGGCGAATTTGTCACGCTTGTCGTTGCATCCGGAAGCTGCCTCCGCCCTGTCGGCGGGTTGATTGCCGATAAAATCGGCGGCGTGCGTCTGCTGCAATTCCTCTTTATCGGAGTGGCTCTGTGCATGTTCTCGGTCAGCATGCTCCCGTCTCTTGGCGTTGTGACGGCCGCATTATTTATCGGCATGGGCTGCCTCGGAATGGGAAACGGCGCGATATTCCAGCTTGTGCCGCAGCGATTTCAACAAGAGATCGGGATGGTGACAGGGATCGTCGGCGCTGCGGGGGGAATCGGCGGATTCTTCCTCCCGAATATTCTCGGAACGCTGAAGCAAATCACAGGTACGTATTCAAGCGGATTCCTCACCTTTACCGTTATCGCATTTTTGGCACTCGGACTGCTTTTGTTTGCTCAGTCCGGATGGAAAAAACAGTGGAAAGCCGAGGAGAAATCAATCCGGATTTAAGGGGGAGCCGCCCGATTCTTTTCGGGCGGTTTTTTATTCGGCAGATCTTTCGGTTATCTATCCCGGATCATGACGATTGGATGCTCTTGTGAAGAGTCACCCTGATCCTCCTGAATGATGAAATGCAGATTCAAGCGCTTTCTCCGCGAATTCCACCATCCGGCTGTCGAGCGGATAAAGCCCGTTTGGCTCTTCAGATTTGCGAACCTCCCAAAACCGATCGGCTACATTCTCATGTCCCTTAAATGAATGATCAGACAGATACATGATGTCCTCCGCTATTTTGCTGTTTTTCACAATCTTACTCACATAATGCGGCGCGGGAAGTTTTTCAAAAGAGATTCGTCAAATTCGAATACCAGATATTAATCCATATCATGTTGTCCGTATAAAGCAGGATGCCGATGACAATCATCAGCGCGCCTCCCACTTTCATGAGCATATTCGAATATTTCATAAGCGGCCTGATGTTTCCGATAAAAAACGCCATGAGCAAAAAAGGAATGGCAAAGCCTAAAGAATATGCGGTGATCATCATGAATGCGCTCCCAAAATCAGGGTTCTGAAAATTTGCATATGCGATCGTTCCGAATATAGGCCCGATGCAAGGCGTCCAGCCCGCCGCAAAAATCATTCCAACCAGCATCGAATTCAGCAAGCCTATTTTTCCCTTTCTAAACGAAAAGCGCCGCTCCTTCATCATGAAAGCCGGCCTGAAAACGCCGAGTAAGAACAGGCCCATGACGACGACAAATATCCCGCCCAGCATGCGGATCAAGTTATGGTATTGCAAAAACAGCAGGCCAAACGAGCTGGCGGAGAAACCCAATATGTAAAAGATCACAGAAAAACCGGCCAAAAAAGCCGCCGCGTGAATCATCACCAACTGTTTGATATGCTTTGCATTTCGGTTTTTCAATTCGCTGACCGAAATCCCGGTGATGTAGGAAATAAATGATGGATACAAAGGCAGACAGCAAGGAGAAATAAACGACAGGAAACCGCCGCCGAATGCCAGCCATAAAGCGGTCATACTTCCATCCCCTTCATGTTTATATATTTTTTACCATGGGAATCTCTTTCTCTAGCATAACATAAAAAACCGCCTATCATGGCGGCGATTTTTTGTATATTTGAAGCCGCCGCCAGCTAATCCAAGGGGCGGCTTCTTTTTTATCCTTTTTAACCGTTTAAAGCGGCTTTTTTCATATTGTCCTGAAGTTCCAATATGCGTTTTGCCCCTTCTTCGCGCAGGCGTTTGTTCTCATCTTCAATCTGCTTCGTCTCCTGCATGCCTTTGACAATCGTATTCCAAGATTGTTCGATCGTTTCAATATCAATGCTCGGTCTTCCGGACATTCTCGCAATTTCGACGGACTGGCTTGAAATATTTTCCGCGTTCCGCTTCAGCATTTCGTTTGTGCGGCGGTCGAGTTCGCTCATTGAATCGGCGACAAGCTTTTGGCGCTTGGCGGTAACAGCCTGGATGATGCCGTTTTTGAAAATCGGAATCGTAATGATAAATGCCGAGTTGATTTTCCCGATCAGCTTTGTGTTTCCGCGCTGAAGCAGGCGGATTTGCGGCGCTGTTTGAATCGCGACCATCCGCGCCATATCGAGATCATACACCCGTTCTTCCAGCGCTTGAATGCCGTTTCGAAGCGTATCAAGCTCCATCTGCGCCATCTGGTTACCGCTGGCCGCTTTCGCTTCATATTCAGGGATGAGCTGCTGCAATTCTTCTATTTTCACCTGGCCGGCTACGACGTATTTCTCCAGCTCCACATAGTAATTGAGATTGCTTTCATACATTTCATCAAGCGTCACGGTTGATTTTGTCATTTCATCTTTATATTTCGAAATTTCGACGTTGATTTTTTCGATTTCTCCGCCGAGCGTTTGATATTTTTTAAATATTTTCTCGATCATGCTGTTGCCGCGCTTAAATAATTTGGAGAGCAGGCCTTTCTGTTCTTCAAAGTCATTCTTGTCAAAGCGGTCCATGATTTTTCCGAGCTGCGTCAACATCGCACCTGAATCTGTCACACTGTTCGTTCTCATCATGGAAAGAATGCGGTCGGAGAACTTCGATATTTCAAGAGCGGGCTCCTTTCCGAATTCTAAAAGCTCCACTTGGTTTTTCGCGTCAATTTGCCGGGCCAGAGCTTGCACATCAGGCTCCTGGCGGAGTTTGGCACGGATGTCCTCCGCTTTTTCAATCGTGATCTCTTCCTCTTTGCTGATATTGACGATGCTTGTTTCATTTGGATTTGCCATCAGAATGGCCCCCTCCTTAAAAAATTTTATTGATGAACTTTCGGACGATTGACGGCTCTTTAAACTCCTGGTTGAAGGACATGTCATCAAGCCAATGGGTATCAAAATGCTGTCCATCGATATAGTGGTCAATACACTTATGGCCCGGCGGATTATAGATGATGATGTCAATGCCGATTTCATTTAACAAAAGCAATGCGGCCGCGTCCGACCGGGTGAGTGTCCCCGTCTGTTCAGTGTGATAC
Source organism: Bacillus haynesii (assembly GCF_001969855.1). Classification (GTDB taxonomy): domain Bacteria; phylum Bacillota; class Bacilli; order Bacillales; family Bacillaceae; genus Bacillus; species Bacillus haynesii. The sequence goes on along the minus strand of NZ_MRBL01000017.1, from coordinate 199,609 downwards.
AGGATCAGCTTCGGCACTGTCTGTGAATAATCAAATGTCTGAATCATGTTCAAAATTTCTGCCGGAAGCTGTACCGCCTGAGTAAACAAATACAGCTGCACAGCGGCTGTATTTTCATTGTTCAAGGCCAGCAGTTTCGGGCTTTTGCACATTCTGGAAACCGCTTGGGCAATACCGCGCTGAACTCCCTCAGGCAAATGCTTGTAGCGCCATATATTGCTCTCCATTAAACGGTCTGGATCGATCATCCCCGTTTGATCAAGCGCATGGCTGTAATGGAATTGATAATTCGACGTCTCTTCCTTTGTAAACGGGAAGCGCCGGATCGTATGCGACTCCTTATACTCCGTCAGTGTCTGCAGACGGTCCCAGTACTCTTTTTCATTGCTGGAGACGCCCATGACCATCGCGAATAAGTTCGGAATGTTGACCGTTGATTGAGACGCCTGAAAATTGGGTCTGATAAAGGCGCGTTCCTTCGCAATTAAAAACAGTTCATCATACGTGGTCTTCAACGTCACAGAGACCGGTGTATGCTCCCTGAACTGCCAAGGCTTGTACATGAGCGAATCCTCATTGTGCAGAACAGTATCCAGCTCCTTCGCGGAACGGTATGCCACCGTTGATTTGCGCTGGGGCTTTTCAGTCGGGAACGGCTCTAATGCAGACGTGCCCGGGTATGTGAAGACGAAAGAAAGTTTTTGCTCGAGATCAAGCTGGCGAAATTCGTCTTTTCCCTCCGGATGAAACAGCAGCACATCACATCCGACAAGCATCAAATAGTATAAAAAATACCGCTGGCTTTTTGTGGTGTCCCCGTACCAAACCACTTTCGGCATCGCATTTTCGCAGTCGGCCCCTTTCAGCCACTTCTCCAAATGGTTGCCCATCCATTTGACAAGGTCGAGAAGGACCCGGCGAAAATCCGGATCGTTCAATCCTTTTTCATGAAAGGACTGAAACATCTGCAGCACTTCGATAAGCGCCTTTCTTAAATGCCGGTGCATAGCGGCGTCAGGGTGCTTAGGAATGAGCTGCTCCCCGTCGAGAAATGCGGCAAACCGATTGACGGAAAGCCCTTTTTCTTTCTGATTGACCATATGGATGCGCTGTATGGCCTGAAACCTTTCCGGAGAAATGGTCTTATCAAGCGTCTCGCTTAACACATGCACATCACCGGACACATACAGCTCATGGAGATATATGTAGTAATCCGTTTCATCGTGCGGCGTTCCGAGAATCCGTCCCGCCAGACGGCTTATCGTCAGATGTCCGTTTTTTTCATCCGGGGTTCTCTCCGGCAGCGGTTTCTTGATGATCTGCTTCCATTCATCATCATTGACCAGGGCGTTTTGAATATTAATTTCTTGATTCATAGCGCTCAGCCGTCTCCCCTTTCTTCTGAGTCAGTATCACTCTTCCGTCCAAATACGGCACACATGCCCGCTCTTGTCACGGCATATGTTGTCCCGAACTTTCTGATTGTTCCTGCAGGAAAGTCATGCGCTCTCTTTCGGAGCGTAGACGAATCAATCCCCCACTCTTCACAGGCCTGCTGAGAACTGAGAATCTCGCTACTCGTGAGATCGACTATTTTCATCATGGCTGTTCATCCTAAAATTTCATTTGTTTTTCCCTGAGAATATTCACAATATATTATGTCGTCTGCTGCTCTTAGACCAGAGTGATGTTGCGGCACTTCCCATCTTCCGGCCTTGGCTAACTACCGAGTGATCCAAGATTTGAAAGCGATTTGGACGCTCTAAGTATGTCCGTATAGCTGCGGTTTTCATGATACACCCCGTAGATTTCAGCCTTTAATAATATTTTTTTGGCCCAGCTAAGGTACGGCTTGATTTCGATCATTTTATTTGAGAAAGAACTTTTTACAACGCCGCGGGTGCCGTCGGCACTTTCGACGATGCTCAGGGCATCCAGATAATCCTCCATTGATATGACATGCAGGCTTTGGACCGCTTTTATTTGTGACGGATGAATCACGCTCTTGCCGTGAATGCCGTTGGCCAGGTCAAGAAGCGTTTCATTGATCAATCCGTCCATATACCGATTGATCACAAGCGAAGATTCCCCCGCCTCAGCCCAATTCAACGCGAAAGGCGGGACCGTTGGCGAAGCATCTTCAAAGTACTCCCAGACAGGCCCAGAAATCACGAATTGCAAGCCGAAATAATTGACGATATCTTTGATGAAATCAGAGATGACCAAAATGTCATAAATCGGCGTTTCCGGTTTTCTTCTTAACCCGTACAGACCGCATAAATCAGTCGCGCCGATCCTGATATTCAGAATGACATCCTGATAAAAGCCCAGCGTTGATTTTAATTCCTGCAGCGCCTTTGCCCTCGTTTCCATTGCCAGCAGATCGGGTGTTTCAAAGATCGGCATTCCGTATAGAACAATGCCGGATTCTTGTGACAGTTTCGTTAAAGTATCAAGGTAGTGCTCTGCATTCAACATCGAAAACTTCGGAAATACGAATCCGGTAAACAGGTGAAGCGCACGGCCAAGCTTGTTGCCCAATTCGAGCATTTGCTCCGGTTCCCGCACCCGGATAAACATCAGCGGCAGCACATCGCTGCTGATGTTCTGCAGTTTTTGCGCCTGGTAAATCATATCGGCCTGACTGACAAGATTGTTTTCAGCCTGGAGAACCTCACAATCTCCAATCGAATCTTCAAGGCAAAAAACGACCGAGCACAGTTCAGGATACTTGTTATTGATCATGACATCTGCTATATCTTTTCGGTTCCCAGGAACATAAAGCGCAGCTCCAAGCGCATGCTCCAGAATGTGCTTCGGAGAGTCTTTTGTAACCGAGCCCGGCAGTTTGAAAAAGACATCTTCTTTTTGAGAGGCGGATAAAAAATCAAAGTATTGCATATGGGTCACCTTCTTTGAATAGGAATCATACACCCCTTTGATGTAAAAAAGGGAGGAGCAGATAGACTCCCCCCTTTATGTTTTGCAGTTTGTTATTCTTCCTTTGAAGCCGCCGTTTGCTCTTTCACAGCTTTTTGCTTGTTCAAATAGTGAATGATGAATGTTGCGGCAAAAGCGATAATCAGAATGATAAAGAAGACGCTGTGCGGCATTTCAATATGCCATACACTCGCAGCCATTTTCAGTGCGATGATCCCGATCAAAACAAAGGCCGTTGTTTCAAGTTCAGGCACTTTGTCAATCAGCGTCAGGAAGAATTTCGCAACGGTTCTCATCATTAAGATGCCGAGCATACCGCCGATCAGAAGCACCCAAACCTTTTCAGATACGGCAAATGCCGCCAGGATGCTGTCGACCGAAAATGCGAGGTCCATGAGCTCTACCGAAATGACAGTCGCCCAGAAGACCCCGAAAACGCGTACCATCCAGCTGTCTTTTTTGATGGCGTTTGCTTCATCATCGCCCTCACCGATGAAGAAGTGCTTGATGACGAGCCATGCCAGATATGCGGCTCCGAGCAGTTTGATCCACCAGAATTTAATCAGGATCATACCAAGTCCAATGAATAGAAATCTAAAGAAGTAGGCCCCGATTAAACCATATGTCAACGCTTTTTTGCGTTGTTTTTCCGGAAGGTGCTTCACCATGACGGCGAGAACGAGAGCATTATCCGCAGATAAAAGCCCCTCAAGCACGACCAGCGAACCGATCAGCCCCCAGGAAACGGGGTCCGTTAATACTTCCACCCACATTTCCCAATCGAAAAATGAGGCGTAAATTGACATAATATGATGAAATAAATCCACTTTCGTTACCTCCTATTGATGAAAAAGCAAGACTGAATCACGCAAACGTGATTCAGCCGGCAAAACTAGACTTGCAGGCCGTAGTTGCGGCAAAGCGATGCCAATCCGCCGGAAAATCCGCTGCCGATGGCATTGAATTTCCAATCGGCTCCGTGACGGTACAATTCGCAAACAACAACCGCTGTCTCAATCGAAAAATCCTCTCCCAAGTCAAAGCGAAGCAGCTCTTCATTTGTTGATTCATCAACAAGCCGGACAAACGCATTTGAGACTTGTCCAAAGTTTTGGCTGCGGCTTTCCGCCTCGTGAATCGTCACCGTGATGCCGATCTTTTCAACATGGGCGGGTATTTTTGAGAAATCGACGATGATTTGCTCGTCATCGCCTTCACCCTCTCCGGTCCGGTTGTCGCCCGTATGAATTACGGCGCCGCTCGGATGCTCGAGGTTGTTGTAAAAGACGAAGTCGCGTTCATTAATGCATCGATCGTTCTGATCGACAAGAAAAGCCGACGCATCCAAATCAAAATCGGCGCCGCCGGTATATTTGTTTGTATCCCAGCCTAAACCGATCAGCGCTTTCGTCAAACCGGGGTTCGTTTTCGTTAAATCGATCCTTTGTCCTTTAGATAATTGAATCGCCATCGATAGGACCTCCTTTAAGAAATGTCAGGTGCCGGACAAACGGACGCCGCGTAGCGCCTGCTGTCCGGATCGTCAAAATCAGCCGACCTGCAGGCCGAAATCGGTGGCGATCCTCGCCAGCCCGCCTTGATAGCCTGAGCCGATCGCTGAGAATTTCCATTCTCCTCCGTGGCGGTACAGCTCTCCCGTGATCAGCGCTGTTTCAATCGAGAAATCTTCACCCAAATCATAGCGGATTAACTCTTCGTTCGAGTCTTCATTGATCACGCGAACGTAGGCATTTGATACCTGTCCGAAATTTTGGCGGCGCGCCTCCGCTTCATGAATCGTAATCACAAAAGAAATCTTTTGAATGTCGGCAGGCACTGCATTCAAATTGATTTTTACCTGCTCATCGTCTCCTTCGCCTTCCCCTGTCCGATTGTCGCCTGTATGTATGACAGCTCCGCCTGCGCCCTCTGTCTGATTATAGAAAATAAAGTCCTTTTCAGAAGCGCATTTGCCGTCCGCATTGAGCAGGAACACGCTCGCATCCAGGTCAAAATCAGCGCCGCCGTCATATTGATTGACGTCCCAGCCAAGGCCGACGACGACTTTCGACAATCCGGGATTTGTTTTTGTTAAATCGACCTTTTGTCCTTTTGCTAATGAAATTGCCATGTTGATCTCCCCATTTCTTTTATGAATGTCAGGCGTAGCGTTTGACGATTTCCGTAATGCTCGTATCGTTTGTGCCTTCTCCGACAGCGGTGAATTTCCACTCGGCGCCGTCACGGTAAATCTCACCCGCAATCAGGCTTGTCCGTCCAGAATAATCGTCCCGCAGATTGTACTTGACCATCTCCCCGCGATCATTCATATTGACGATGCGTATGAAGGCATTTTCGATCATTCCGAAATGCTGGCTTCGTTTCACGCAATCGTATATATTCACGACAAAGACAAGCTTATGGATATGTGAAGGGACTTTTTGCAAATCTACGATGATTTGTTCATCATCTCCGCTGCCTTCCCCTGTCAGATTATCTCCGGTATGTTCGATGCTGCCGCACCTGCTCTTCAAGTTTCCGAAATAAATGACGTTCTTGTTCTCTGTGACTCTACCGTTTTCCAGCATCAGCACCGATGCGTCACAGTCAATATTCGGGGTTCCTCCTCCAAACAGCTTTCCAAAAAAACCGCCGCTTCCGGACGCTACCGGGTCCCAGCCGAGGCCGACCAAAATCTTCGAAAGCCCCGCCTTACCTTTTGTTAAATCAATCCGCTGACCTTTCTCTAAAGAAATAGCCAAACTGTTCACTCCTCCGTTGAATCATGACTTTCAAGATCACAGTGCTGGATGAGAATAAGAGTTTGAAAGATCCAATTATCACGCCAGCGTGATTCATATCTTCACAACTACAAGACCAATGAATCATTATTTAACCTGCTTAACTATATATACGGAAAGATTCAGAGAAAAGTTTCGCGGTTTTTCGATATTTTTTTATCATCTTTTCATCCTGGTCAAAATTTAGACGACAATAGTAGCGTTGCACGAAGTCATCGTGTTTGGTATAGTGTATCTAAAAGATATATATCAAATAGATATAGAAAGGCGGTATGTATGACAAAAAGAAATCACACGACTTACGCACTGCTCGGATTGATTACGGCCGGCTATCGAACGGGTTACGAAATGAAACAAATGATCGACCAAAGTTTAAATCATTTTTGGAAAATCAGCTACGGCCAAATTTATCCCGCGCTGCGACAATTAACAGAAGCAGGCTGGGCTGCTGCATCTCCAACGCTCTCGGACAAAAAGCCGGACAGAAAAGAGTACCTGATTACCGATGAAGGTCAAAAAGCGCTGCAGAGTTGGCTTGAAGAACCGATCAATGGCATCGCCTCAGAAAAAAACGAATTTTTGCTGAAGCTGTTTTTCAGCAAGGAAGAAGAGCGGGAGAAAACCGCTTTGAAAGTCAAGGAATACCAACGAAAGCTTGAAGAACGGCTTGAGGCATATAAAGCAATCGAGCAGTCAATTCTTTCATGCAGCTCTCATTCAAAGGACAGAGAGTACTGGCTTTTCACTTTGGATTATGGAAAACGCACCACCTCGGCCGGAATTGAATGGTGTGAAGCCACAATCAACCGGCTGAATGGAAAGGAAGGGACCAATGGGTAAAACGATCATCAACAAGCCTTTTACGGCCGCCCCTGGAGATGAAGTCGTTGTATTTGTGATCGGGATGAGAATAAACAAGTGGCATGCTGTTCATAAATGGTGGCCGGTTTTTACCGCCATGCCCCCTATGATAAAAGAGCTTCATCAAAACAAAGACCTCGGCTTTTTGGCAATGGAATCATTCATCAATTTCAGGACGATTTTTCTCATTCAATATTGGCGTTCTTTCGAAGATTTGACAGCATATGCAAAGGGTGATAAACATATGGCGGCTTGGCGCCGTTTTTATCAGAAAACTGCCGCATCAGGAGCTGTCGGCATCTATCATGAAACGTATACAATTCCAAAAGGGCGCTATGAGGCTTTTTACCATAACATGCCGGTGTTCGGCTTGGCAAAAGCTTACGGACATCAACCTGTCACCCGCAGAACCAAGACTGCTGAACAACGAATGCGGGGATCTGAAATAAGTTAAAAGGGGCTGTCGATTGCGATAGCCCCTTCAGATTGTTGACAAAATCCCAAAACGGTTTTTAGTTTTGGGATTTTGTCATCCTTTCAGCGTGATTGAAAACCCTTGCAGTCTAGGAAGGCCGAGCATCGGAGCGCAGCGAATGTTGGAATTCGTGAGCACCGACGCACAGGCCTGACAACGAATGCGAGGGTTTGTCGACACGCTGAAGGGGCTATCGTTTGCGATAGCCCCTTTCAACTTAAAAAGCTCCTGCCCCGTCGCCTCCGCCCGCTCCGGGACCGCCTGCATCATATGCATCGGCGTGCTGCTGCGAAGCTGGCAGCTGCCAGCTGTAAAACGGATAATGCAAACAGCCGGCGGCGGCCATACCCAGTACAGGGGAAGCGTAATCAAGCCTGTTTGCTGTTTGATTGAACCACACGGTTGATTCATCCTCAACCTCAAGCACAATTGCATAGATCATCGTCTTTTCGTTTTGAGACAGGCTTCTCCCTGAGAACAAATCTTCTTTTCTCAGATGATTTCTCCAGGAAAGAATCGATCTTCGGCAGATGGAGGCATACCTGTTTTCTTTTACGGCCGGGATGAAGGCAATTAATAAAATAGACAGCCCGACGCATATGCCGTAATACAAAATGGTATGAACGCTGTCGGTAAAAACAGACGCCAAAAACAATCCGGCCAAAAACAGAGTCGTATACAGCTTTGACTTCGCAAGAACAATGCCCGCCGACAGTGCAAAGCCAAATATGACGCAAGCCGCCATGAATCCGGCCTGATGGACCACATCTGCATACAGAATAAAGAGCAGAAGCCCGGTATGGACTGAAAGCAGTGAAAGCGACAGCATTCTCAGCCAGCGGTTTTCTTGGAACAGCTCCCTGAATTCAGGCGTTTGTCTGACGCTTTCCGTCCATTTTTGAACCACGTTTTGAAGAATGATCCTCTTTCGTTCATATTTTCCCAGCTGCTCCTTGTGCTTGCATTCCTCCTCAGTCGGTCCGCTGAGGGAATCCAGCCTGAACATATAGGTATCGCTAGCCGTTTGCTCAAAAAGTTTTTCGATTAAGAGCTGATCAGACTTTGGCAAATCTGCCTTGCTTCCGGAGAATTCAAATTGGTATGTATCATCAGGCGCCTTAGGATCGTCGAGAAACCTCTCTTCAGCCTGCACCTTCCGCATAGTGACCAATCCCCGCTGATAAAGAGAAAGCATGCCGGCCAGGAGATCGCGGTCTGTGAAACGGCCTTTTTTGTAAAGAAAAGCGACAAGCACGGGATCAAAGGACTCGAGTTCTTCAAACGAAAGCATGACACGGCGCCTCTTCTTCAAAAACGAAAGCATGACAGCCATGATGACCATGAACCCGACAATCCCCGAAAATATCAAAATCATCCTTTCAGCCCCGGCAATTCGTTCATCCCGCTCAGCGTAGCGTTTCGCCTCGTCTCTCTCCTCCTTCAGCAGTTCATCCTTTGTCTGGTAAGAAGGGTGCCGGACCGCCTCCTTCAAGGCGCTTTGCGGAAAATATATCCTCAGCTCAGAGCCCGTGCCTGCGCGATAGAGTCCTGTCTCATAGGTGACCGATGAATCGTTCACCTTCGTAATCTTTCCGTTTCCTTTTTCACGCAAAAACGCATGAATATCCCGTGCCCTTACCGATTCGGGCAGGCGCACTTCAATCTTTACGCGGCCGAAATCCGTATTTGCCTTTTCGTAAAATGAATGGATCAAAATCGACGTATCTTCAAACTTTTGAGCGGCATCTTCGATCACATAGCGAAACATCACATGTTTCGTTTCATCCTTTGATGCCGAATAAGCAAAATAAGTCCCGTCTTCTTTCTTTGTCTTTAACGGGATGGCTTGATCGCCTTTTCTCTGGTGATCGGGAAGGAGATAGGCTTTAAAATTCTTCAAGCGGCTCGCGGTTTCTTCGCTGAACGATCTTGTCGCCCCTTCAAAAGAACCTTTAAAATCGTATCTGTAAACTTCCTCTACGCTTAAATCACCGTTTTCTTTTACTGTTGCGCGTATATCAGCCCGCTCGATCGAAAAGGGTTTGCCTGCTTCAGAAAAACCTGTGACGAGAAAAAAGGCAATGAACATAAAAAAGAAAAAGGAGTGCTTCATCGTTTAGTAAATCCTTTCGTTTTTTGTATCTGCCTTATATACGGAAAAGCAAGGAAATTGTTTCAGCGTTTCACAGAAATGACAGAGATGTCAATTTTATTACAAGCAAACATCTACGGTCTGCCGCACAAGCCATAGAAGAAAATGTGCAGCATTTCCTCTGTAAACTGTCGGTTTTTTTCAAAGGCTTCACCCAATGTTTTTGAATGTTCAATGATCATATTCATAAAGATGAGAAAGCTTTCCGCGGTGATTTTAGGAGAGATTTCACCTGTCCGATGACCCTCTTCAATCATTTGGAGCATAAGTGGAATGATTTTTTCATCGTATTGCCGCTTCACATAATCCATGATTTCACTGTCTTCGATCATCACCTCTTTGATGACCGTTAAAGCGAACTTCTGTTTATTAGCTTCCCTTTTTTGCAAAATGATCAATTCAATCTTTTCTTTAACAGAAATATCTTTGTTCATATATTCTTCAAACTCGCTGATGGACTGATCAATATAATCTTTGAAAACCTCTTTCAGGAGCGCTTCTTTGCTTCCAAAGTAATTATAAATCGTCACCTGCGATACATTTGCCTCTTTTGCGATATCGGTTATCCGGATGCGCTTTGGCTCCCATGTTTTGAGCATATCCAAAGCCGTCTTTTTGATCTTCTCTTTAATCAGCAAAGCCCTTTTTTCAAATCCGTTCATATAACCATCCTTACTTATCTTTCTTAATGAAATTATAACATAAAAATATTTCACTAATTTTCGTTGACAAAAAAGTTCATAAGAACGTAAAATCAATTATGTAATTTTCAATCATTATTATTTCATAATTTTCATTTCTGGAGGTGTCACATGCTGACAGTTGAACGGCTTACGAAAAAGTTTTCCAACGGTAAAGGTATATTTGATGTTTCATTTCATGTTCAAAAAGGTGAAGTTTTTGGGTTTTTAGGGCCGAACGGAGCCGGCAAATCAACGACCATTCGACATATCATGGGGTTTATGAAGCCTGATCATGGCGACATCAAAGTAAACGGAATGGACGTTTTGAAGCAACAGGGCGACATTCAGCGGCATATCGGCTATCTCCCCGGAGAAATTGCGTTTATCGAAGGCATGACGGGAAAACAATTTCTTGATTTCATGGCAGACATGCACGGCTTAAAAGATACAGCTAAACGCAATGAACTCATTGAACGGCTCCAGTTCGATGTTCATACTCCGATCAGAAAAATGTCGAAAGGAATGAAGCAAAAGGTCGGGATTGTCGCCGCCTTTATGCACAGCCCTGAAGTCATCATTCTTGATGAACCGACATCAGGACTCGATCCGCTGATGCAAAAAGTGTTTATTGAAATCGTCCTCGAAGAAAAAGCGAAAGGAACGACGTTTTTAATGTCTTCCCACAGCTTTCCGGAAATCGAAAGAACCTGTGACAGAGCCGCCATTATAAAAGACGGCATCATCATTGCCGTCAAGGATATTCATGAACTGCAGTCGATGCAGCGCAAAGTATTTGAAGTTACATTTGAAAACACGGGCGACATTCCCGCCTTCATGAATTCAGGTCTGCAAATCGAGTCCCGGACGGACAACCGCGTCAAAGTGGCCGTTTTAGGGAACCATGATCAATTTATTAAAGAAACCGCCAAATATCACATTCGGCACATTGATGCTTCATCACAAAGCTTGGAAGAAATTTTTATGAACTACTATGACAGAAAGGGGACAGCGCAATGAACCTCTCCCTGTACAAACAAATGATGAGAACAAACATGAAAGGAATCATGAGCTACGGAGTAGGCTCCGCATTCTATATCCTTTTGATACTGGGCATTTATCCAAGCATCGCTGGCAATGCGGAGGATATTGAGAAAATGATCAAATCGATGCCGGAAGGCTTTCTCAATGCTTTTGGGTTTGAAAACGGACTGGGGAATCTCGAAGACTTTATGTCCGGAGAATATTACGGATTAATCTTTATCGTGATCTTATCGATCTTCTCTGTCATGCTGTCGACAAAGCTTTTGGCAAAGCTGGTGGATCAAGGGTCAATGGCCTATATTCTGTCTGCACCGACAACGCGCGGCAAAGTGGCTTTCACCCAAGCAGCCGTATTAACGACAGGTCTTTTGATTATTATGGCCGTGACGACAACGGCCGGACTGGCTGGCTACCATTTGATGCTGGGCGGTGATTACGATTTTAATGTGTCAAGATTTCTCGTTCTGAACCTGCTCGGCTTTCTGCTCTTCTTTGCAGTCGGCGGCATTTCGTTCCTCTTTTCGGCCATTTCAAATGATGAAAAAAGGGCCCTCGGACTTTCCGGAGGGATCACGTTTTTATTCTTCAGCTTCGACTTGCTAGGCAAATTAAGCGAAAAAACGGAATGGCTGAGGAGCCTGTCGGTTTTCTCTTTATTCAGACCGGGCGATATTGTGAACGGGAGTGCCGACATCGCTCAAGTGTCTCTTGTTCTCGCCGCAGTGGGTTTTGCCGCCTTCGCGCTCAGCATTCTCATCTTTAAAAAGCGCGACTTGCCGCTGTAATATAAAAACGCCGCTCCGATCAGGAACGGCGTTTGTTTCTGTATGATATTTTATTCAACGACCCGTCTGACAACTCCGCTGAAAGCTTTCTTCCAGTACGTGTTGCTCATAGAATCGACGGATACCCCGCGTGAGCTGTTATCGTTCAGGAATGTTCCATTGCCAAGATAGATACCCACGTGACCGTTCGTTTTGTATGTGTCAAAGAAGACCAAGTCTCCGCGCTTCATTTCAGACGCGCTGACAGCTCGTCCTTTGCCGACAAGCGTGCTTGTTGTCGCACCGAATCCAAGCTCTACGCCTGCTGAAGCATAAGCCCAGCGCACGAATGATGAGCAGTCAAAACGACGGTTGTCGATATCAGCTTGAGAACGTCCGCCTCCCCATTTGTACGGAGATCTGCCGACGATGCTTGAACCTGTGCTGATGGCAGCTTCAATCGCGTTTCCATTGCTGCTTACAACAGAACCGGAAGAGTAGTTTCTTGACGGGCTGCTGCTTTTCTTGCTGCTTGAAGAACCGCTGTTGGACGATCCGTTAGATTTGCTGACTGAACCTGATTTTGAGCTTGATGAAGACCCTGAATCAGCAGCAGTCGCAGATTCTTCTTTCGCTTTTGCTGCTGCAGCTACCGCAGCTCTTTCTTCTTTAAGCTTTTGTTCAAGAGCGGCTTCTTCTTTTGTCAGAGAGCCCGCTTCTTTTTTCAGATCGCTCAGCTCTGATTCTGCTGCCGCCTGCTTCGTTTGCAGCTGCTTAGAAAGGTTCGCCTGTTCTTTCAGCTGTTTATCAAGATCTGATTTAAGCGTTTTTAAATCGGCAAGTGTTTTTTGGATTTCGTCCAGTTTTGTATTTAAGTCAGACATTGCTTTTTCAAGCTTGTTTTTATCTTTCTCCTGTTCGTCAAGCAGGTCTTTGTCCGCATCAACAATTGTTGAAACAGCAGTTGCACGAGTGATAAAATCTCCGAAGCTTTGTGCGCCCAGAAGGACATTCAGATAGTTTTGGGATCCGCCGTTTTCCTGCAGGCTGCGCACGCGATTTTTAATCACTTTTGAACGCTCTTCAATCCGCTTTTCGGTTTCTTTGATTTCTTTTTTCAGAGCTTCCACTTCTTTTTTCGTTTTTTTGTTTTCTTTTTCCTTGTCTTCGATTTTGTTGCTTGTTTCAAGTGCTTTTTTATCAAGCTCTTGGATTTTGGTTTCAAGCTTTTTCTGTTCGTCTTGCAGCTTGGCGATTTCTTTCCGCTTGCTCTCGATGCCTGAATTCACTTCAGAACGCTTTTGCTGAATTTCTTGTTTTTGCTGAGATGTTTCTGCCGATGCCGTGTTGTTCATAAAGGGGGTAAATAGACTAGCTGTTCCGAGAATCGACGCTAAACCAAACGTATACACCTTTTTCTTCACTTTCTACTCCTCTTTCCCTTATGTATTCTTGTTTTTTCATTATGTAAATTCGATTGAACATTATTAAAAAATGAATCTTATGACCTATGATTTATATATCCGTTTCTAATGTACAGACGTTATTATACCATCTATTTTCGACAATAGGCGCCAATTTATATTACATTTATATTTCGTTTTTGTTTCAACGGTGTCATGTTTTGACTCATCATGTTTTGACTCTCGTACTCTCTTCGATTTGACCCTTTCTGCTGTTTTTCATATGCTTGACTTACTGAACAGGAACACGAAAGGAAGGCCGGTGACAAATGATGCAGCTCAGCATTCTTGACCAGGTTCCAATATCAAAAGGCTCAGATGCGTATTCAGCTGTGAAGCAGTCTGCAGAGCTGGCGGAACTTGCGGATCAATGGGGGTACAAAAGGTATTGGTTTGCCGAGCATCACAGCACACGGGGACTTGCCAGCACCGCTCCCGAGATCATGATCGCACACATTGCGGCAAAGACGGCGAACATTCGCGTCGGTTCGGGCGGCGTTCTGCTGCCTCAATACAGTCCCTTTAAAGTGGCTGAAAACTTTCGACAGCTTGAAGCCCTTTATCCCAGGAGGATTGACCTAGGGATCGGCCGCTCTCCGGGAGGCACAACCAAAACGAGGCTGGCGCTGACAGACGGGGTTCATAAAAGTCTGGACGAATTCCCGAGACAGCTTCAAGACTTGTTGGGTTTTCTGACTGATTCCGTCCCTTCCGGACATGATTATTCCGGAATCAAAGCCGCCCCTTTGACGGATTCGCCGCCGGAAGTGTGGCTTTTAGGGCTGGGAGAAAACAGCGCGAAATTGGCCGGTGACATGGGAGCGGGATACGTATTCGGGCATTTCATCAATTCCGCAAGAGGGAGTAGCGCCTTTCAATCATACCGTGAAAGCTTTCGGCCTTCTCCTTTCTTTAAACGCCCTCAATCTTTGGCCGCTGTTTTCGTCGTTTGTGCGGAATCCGATGAAAAAGCTGAGGAGCTCTGCTTAAGCCAAGATTTATGGCTTCTCAGGGTTGAAAAAGGGCTGGACAGTCTTGTCCCAAGCATTGAGGAGGCGAAATCGGCTGTTTACACAGCTGCCGATAAAAGGAAACTTGTCCAAAACCGCAGCCGTATGGTGATCGGGTCTCCTCAAACAGTCAAAAGAAAACTGCTCGAGCTCTCTGAACGATATCAAACAGATGAGTTTATGATTTTGACTAACGTCTACCGGTTTGAAGATAAGAAGCAGTCTTACGAAAGACTTGCGGAATTATTTTGAGCAAAAAACATCCCTTTTCAAAATCGGTTGAAAAGGGATGTTTTTGTTAAAACGTATTATAGACATTCTCACACTCTTCCGCCGTCGGCTCGTAAAAACAATGCGCTTTAAAGCGGCCGACATGCGGCTGATTATACCACTGTGCGGGACACGCCCCCGCCGGTCTGAAATACCACAAACTAAATTTTGCCGGCCAAAGCCGCTCCCCGTTGATCGCCCTGCGTGCCAAGCGCCTTTCGCTTTCCCGCGCCCTTTGATAGAAATAACCGTGCGTCACGGCTTCAAAGGCATGCGGCTGATGGATCATCTGCGGAATGGTGCGAAGTCCCACAAAGTCGGAACAGTTTGCCCTGATGCGGTTGATTCCGACATTTCCGACCATAAGCATTCCTTGGACGCCTTCGCCTTCAGCCTCCGCTCTCAAAAGTCTGGCCAAAAGAGCGATATCTTTAGAAGAAGCCTGAACCACTGCCATTTTAGTCACCCCCATGATGTCGTCACCTTTATCATATTCTGTTTCATTTAGGTGATGACGATTTCGGGATTTATCTTTGACATTCCCCATAAAAGAAAGCTATTCTTCTATTATCAGAATTGAGAAAAAACTGGGAACGGAGGGATCGAGAAATGTCAGCAGTGAAGAGTCCTGAATGGGTATACAAACGATTAATGGAAAAACCGGATCAAACGGTTATTGTCGATGTAAGGTTTCATTTGACAAAACCGGACGAAGGCCGGAAAGCGTATACGAAAGGCCATGTACCGGGAGCCGTTTACATTGATTTAAAAGAGGATCTGTCGCGCAATGTGGAAGAGCACGGCGGCAGACACCCGCTTCAAGACCCCGACCTTCTGGCCGCAAAGCTTGGAAAAATCGGCATTGACCGGCAAACAGATGTCGTTGTCTATGATGACAGCGGCGGCATGTTTGCAGCGCGCTTTTGGTGGCAGCTCCACTATCTAGGACATGACAGCGTCTATATTATGGATGGGGGGCTGTCCAATTGGATCAAAGCGGGCTATGAGCTGACCGCCGAGGTTCCCCGTCCTATCCAGCGCGAATTTAAGCCGGCGCTCAGAGAAAACGAACTGCTTGATGCCGGAGAAGTGCTGAAGCGAATCGGCAGAAAAGACTCCATCCTGATCGATGCGCGCGACCCTTCCAGATACACCGGGGAAACCGAGCCTCTCGATCACCGGGCCGGCCATATTCCCGGCGCAAAAAACTTTTTTTGGAAAGACAATCTGACCGAAAGCGGATTATGGAAAAGCAAAGAACAGCTCAGACAGCACTATGCTGTTTTGGACCCGGGCCGTGAAATCGTCGTCTATTGCGGATCGGGCGTATCAGCCTGCCCGAATGTGCTCGGCTTAAAAGAAGCCGGATTTGAAAATGTGAAGCTGTATGCCGGCAGCTGGAGCGATTGGATCAGCTACCCCGACCACCCGATCTCCACTGGAACCGAGGACGACATTTGATTTTACAAGAGGCGGCGGCCGGGGGCTTTCCCACCTCAGCCGACCGCCGTTCATTATATGTTTTTGCTCGTAAACGCCTTTCCGTCATGGGCATCGATAAAGTGCGGGTATACCGGCCGGTAGACAAGCCTGTAGAAGTCATCCTTTTCCCGACTGTAATCCCTTTCCCATTGCAGCTTTACATCAAATGCCGCTGCAAAAACGGCTTTCGCTTCCTCCTCTGAAATGGATGGCGAAGGACTCAGATCGGCCAGTGTTTCCGGATCGATTTCCGGACCGTGATAACCGACGACCCTGCCGGTTGTCCGGCTGATACTGATATTGGCAGAGCCAAGCCTTAACGGCACCCCTTTGTATTGAAGATCAAATTGAAAAAAAGCGTTTGATCTGTCCCCGTCATTTTCCGCCCGATGCATTCGAAAAAGCTGATCAGCGTCGGGATAAAGCTTGTACAAAAATTGCAGCGCCCGTTTCAAGCAGTCTTCCCCGCTCAAGGCAAGGGGTCCTTCCGATTTGATGAAAGAAGCGATCCCTTTGAGCTTCCCCGACTTTTTGTCTTTCAAGATTTTCAACGTATTTTGGTTCCATGTTTCAAAGTAGCCGGCTATACTCCGGTCTCTCGGCTCAGGGTCGTTTCCCAGGCGCCACACCGTTCCAATTGACTCTCCCATATCGGTTTCGCGGATTTTCCGCATCGAAGGGGTAAAGCCTATCATGTCGTCGATATCAGCTTGACGGTCAGCCTCAGGCAGCAAAGGGAGCGGCAATGTCTCCTCCTCATCCTCGTCATCAGCCGCAGGCTTCATATGGCGTTTTTCCGTGATATCGGCGGGATAGCTGTAAAACGGCAAGTCTGCTTCGTAAATAAGATGCGGGCGATCATCTCCCCCTTCATAAAGTTCACTGCGGATTTTTTCGACCGCCAATTCGAATTGAATATGTTTAAGATAATCGGCTGTCACCGATTGCTGATCAGCTATCTGCTTTGGAATGGAGAAAGAGCTCGTCCCGCCGTTATAGCGAAACTCCATCACCTCTCCGTTCTTGGCGACCCGGACATAAAAGCCCGTTTGCGGAAGCGGAAGATCAAGGACAGTCTGAACATACGTAAAACGGACGAATTGTTCTGTTGCCTTCTTTTCATCGAAAACAAATTCATGAGGCGCATTCGGGTAATGCTGTTCTGTAAACTGAAGGGCGATTTGCAGCAGCCTTTCCTCAGGAAGAGACTCCTCGACCACCGGTTCATACTCTTTTATCAAACTGATTAAGCGGCCTTGATGGTCTAACTCCACCGATATGTCCCGCTCCGGCTCTTCCATGTCCTGCCAGGCGAAAAAAGCCCGGCTCTCTTTTTCGTACTTTTCTCCGTAATCTTCGATCATGAGCTGATAATGTGAGGGAACCCTACTGATGGATTGCGCTTTTTGTTTTAACTGTTCACGAACCAAATCCTGTCTACCTCTCTTTCATTTTCTTCTCCTTATGTATACGAAATATACCATTAATCGTTTCATGAAAATTGAGATAATTGGATTTAACTGGTGAACTTACATGGCGATTTTAACCTGACACTAAAGTATCTCATTCCTTTTGGTACGCCTTCCATCTCAAAAATACCTTTGCGGATCAGCTCTAAAATACGGTACTTGATATATTCATCTCCGATGTTCTCCTCCAGATGGCCAATGACCTCGCCGATCAAGCGGGGACAGTTGATAAAGGTGCTGGCTGCACGGTTTTTTTGAAGCTTTGCCAGCTTGCCGATTATGAACGAATCATAAAAATCCTCCTTCACGTTTTTGATTCTACCGTCTTCCCATAGTCGCAACACGCTTGTCTGCTGAGACAGCGCTGTCCATTCCTCTGCAAGGCTCCGCCTTTCAGCGTCTGTCAAAGGCACCTGATCACGCTCTTCATAAATGAATCTCATTTCTTCATCATTCAATTCGCCCGAGCTCCAGGTATGAGGAAAGTGCTTCGACGTATTCAGATGGAAAACAGCCAAGTTCATTTGCCGGAGGATATGGTGTACAAACCTCAGACCCGTTTGTTCGTGTGCATGATCGCCCGGCCATATAAAGACAGAGGCTTGCTCCGGAATGCCGGATAATGCAGAAACCGCCTCTTCAAAACGGCTGTATCTCTCTCCAAACTCGTGAAATCGGTCATTCAGATGCGTTTTCAGCCATTGATAACGATTGTCCCTGCCTTCTTTGACTTCCAGCTTTTGAAGCGGCCCGATGGAAAATAATTCAGGAAGGACGATCAGACTCTTTTCCTGGGTTCCTCCCAACTGTTTGAGCATCATGTTTATACTGCCGCCGGCAGATTCGCCGAAAGCAATGTGAACGATATTGTTTTGCATAATTAATCTCCTTTTATTGAAAGTTGTGATAGCATCCTGAGGCATGTACGATACAGCGGTATATCTTAAAGCTATTAAACTCGTCTTTTTAACTATTATATACAAAAACAGGATATAAAAGGTAACACGATGAAAAAGCCCCCATTCCGCCATTCGAAAAAAGGCAGAACGGGAGCTGAAAAAACGGGTTTTGCTATTCCAGCTGTGATGGATACAGCGTCATGCCGCCGTCAACAAACAAAGTCGCGCCCGTTACATAGGCGGCTTCTTTCGACACAAGCCATGCCGCTGCGGATGCCACTTGTTCAGTCTCACCAAATTCGTTCATCGGTATCTTTTTCAGCTGTGCCGACTTGCGGCTTCCCTCCAAGTCTTCATTGCTTTCGGTCGCAATCGTTCCCGGCGCGATCGCATTGATGCGAATTCCTTTGTCCGCGTAGTCAAGAGCAAGCGTTTCTGTTAACAGCTTCATTCCGCCTTTTGAAGCGGAGTAATGAACATTTCTTGGCCTCGGGATTTGCTGATGAACGCTTGATATATTGAGTATGCTTCCTTTCATGCGGCGGTCCGCCATATATCTTAAGGCTTCTCGTGCGCCGAGAAACGCACCGGTTAAATTAACGTCGATCACTTTCTGCCATTCATCAAGCTCAAGTTCGTGCGGGAAGGCGCCTGCGCCGTTAAATCCTGAATTATTGACCATGACATCAAGTGAACCGAAGTGTTCCACTGCTGAATGAATCAGCTTTTTCACGTCCTCTTCAGAAGACACGTCAGCTTCTACCGCAAGGGCGTTTCCGCCCGCTGCTTGAATATTGTCGACAGCTTCCCGTGCGCCTTCGAGATCGTTGTGATAATTGACAACCACATTCATCTTTTCTTTTCCAAACCGTTCTGCAACCGCCTTGCCTATCCCTTTTGAAGAGCCGGTCACAATTGCTGTTTTTCCTTTTAAATCACTATACAACCTAAACACCCCTCAATTTCTTTTCTTCATGTACATTACCCGGTATCAATATGATCAAACAAAATGTTAATACGCGCCTTTAGTATGATCTTTTTAATTATATGGAAAATTCAGAATTATTTTGTTAATATCTAACTTGAACTTACAACAAAATAAGGAAGTGATACGATTTGGTTAGTAAAAGAAGTGTTAAACGAGGTTTGATCACAGGTCTCATTGGTATTTCTATTTATTCTTTTGGTATCCACCCGGCCCAAGCCGCACCATCGCCTCATACTCCTGTTTCAAGCGATCCTTCATACAAAGTGGATACATTGGTTACCTATGACCCAAATATTAAGAGCGATCAATACGGCTCGTATTCAAAAGCATTTACAGGAACCGGAAAAGTGAATGAAACAAAGGAAAAAACGGAAAAAAAGTCACCCGCCAAAGCTCCTTACAGCATTAAATCGGTGATTGGTTCTGATAATCGGACAAGGGTCACCAACACAACCGCATATCCGTACAGAGCGATCGTTCATATTTCAAGCAGCATCGGTTCGTGCACCGGGTGGATGATCGGTCCGAAAACCGTCGCAACAGCCGGGCACTGCATCTATGACACATCAAGCGGTTCATTTGCCGGTACAGCCACTGTTTCGCCGGGACGGAACGGGACAAGCTACCCTTACGGCTCAGTTAAATCGACGCGCTACTTTATTCCATCAGGATGGAGAAGCGGAAACACCAATTACGATTACGGCGCAATCGAACTAAGCGAACCGATCGGCAATACCGTTGGATACTTCGGATACTCGTACACTACATCATCACTTGTTGGGACAACTGTTACCATCAGCGGCTACCCAGGCGATAAAACAACAGGCACACAATGGCAGCATTCAGGACCGATTGCCATCTCCGATACGTATAAATTGCAGTATGCAATGGACACGTACGGAGGACAAAGCGGTTCACCGGTATTCGAACAAAGCAGCTCCAGAACGAACTGCAGCGGTCCGTGCTCGCTTGCCGTACACACAAATGGAGTATACGGCGGCTCTTCTTACAACAGAGGCACCCGGATTACAAAAGAGGTATTCGACAATTTGACCAACTGGAAAAACAGCGCCCAATAACACATGAAGACAGCCCGCTTCCTTTTGGAACGGGCTGTCACATCTAACGGCTGTATACTTAATTTCCTTTAAGCCTGTACTTTTTGCCATCTATTGAAATCGTGAAATTTGAAGGACCGCTGATCGGCAAATAATAGACAAGCTGAAACTCCGCTGCCTCACCCGGTTTAATGGTTTTCCAGCTTGATAGAGTCACTCCGATGCGGTGGAAATCTCCTGTCAGTCCGCCGATGTTCGGTCCCGTATGCCCTTTAGAAATCACTTCAACCTGATCGCCGCTCCAGCTTCTAAACCGAGGGGAAGTGGATGTTGGCACATCAAATTCGATAACAGAACCTCCCGTAATCGTGACATCGCTGTTATTGATCAGCTTCATCACCGGGTGGATCGGGTAATTTTGATCTCCTAACGGAAAGTTCGTCAACTCTACTTCTACATCTAGTGATTCATCAGGCAAAGGTGATGTGCTGAGCCGATTATCGTATGGTGTTGTATCCGCGAATTTGTGATACATCGTTCTCGTTAAGGTATTGCCGATACCGTATTCTCCTTTACTGCCGTTTCGTTCGGGATACCAGTCATAATCACCGCTCAAATCCCAAAACATGACACCCCCGATTCCTTTATCAACGACATAATCCGCCTTCGTTTTGATCGATTCCTCATCCTCTGTCGATAGAAACACTTTCTTTTCTGGATTCCAAAGCCATGGCGCTGCCAGCCCTGCGTCATAATGCCTTTTATAAGCGCCTGTCAAATCAGCCTTGCTCAATCCATACCTTTCCAGATAAGAACCGGCAATACCCTTTTCAAGGTTTTTGGCATGCCACATCGGGTTTGCCCCTGCTCCAATTTCATTCCCCTGCTCATCTTTATCGTGCCAAATATTATCGATTCCGGTTGCTCCGTCACCGCATTGCCTGAGTCCCTGAGGACAATCTGCGCTTTTTGCTCTTCCCCACAGCCCATTTGCTCCGCCGGTCACATTTTTCCAGCCTCTCGTATAATAAGGCACACCGATATTGATTCGTCCCGATTCTACTGCCCCTCTAAAATAATGGTAAGCCCAGTCGGTATTTAAATATCCGATCCCTTCGTATTCGGGCGTAGTATAAATGTTGGACTGCTTGAGTTCGGCATCTTCGCCGTTATCGAATAAAGAAGCGTTCGGTCCGACAAACTCATTCCAGGCTCCATGAAGATCGTAGGACATGATATTGACATAATCGACATATCGAAGCGGCTTAAATGTCTCCATTCCCCGCAGCAAATATGCCGAGGATGGCGCTGCAATGGTCAGCATGTAGTACTTTCCATCTTCAGCAGACGCTTGATCAAGCTTTTCTCTTAATATTTTCATCAATGCCTCAAAGCTTTTATTTAACCCCTTGCGCCGCGGATTGGCGATGTTCCAATCTGCCGGATTCCCTGCATCCTGCATCGATGTAGGGTATTCATAGTCAATATCGATTCCATCGATCTCATATTTTCTGAGAAACGCAACGACCGATTCCGCAAAGGTGTGAATACCCTTGTGGTTTACAGATCCGTCTCCATTCGTTGTCATCGAGTAAAAGCCGCCGCTTGGAATTCGCTTCCCATCCTTGTCGACATAACCGCCGGTTTCGGCCCAACCGCCGACAGCAGCCAAAACCTTCACATCGGGGTATTTCTCTTTATATTGATGAATAACGTTAAAATGCCCCTTATACGGCAAGGTTTGATCCATTTTTACATCGGGATACTCCGGCCAGGTCATCCCGATGGACGGGTTGTTCTCATCTGTCTCATCTCCGACTGAAATCCGATGATCTTCACCGATGTGGGCAAACGCATAATTAATGTGGCTCAAGTACTCCCAGGGGATATCGTTTACTAAATAACGATCTTGATTGCCTTTTCCTGTACGCCAGCTCGTAAAGTAACCGATGATTCTCCGGTCTAACTGATTGGCCAGCTTTTCACGGCCGTCCTTGTCGTATACATCGCAATACGGCACATGTTCAACACCTGAGTCCCAAAGCCCTTCCGGACGGCAGTCCGGTTTTTCGCTTGAAGTCTCTGCGGAAATGTGCCGGTTCGGGATAAAAAGCGCGAGGATCAGCATACAGGATAAAAAAGATGAAGCGGCTTTCTTCATGTTTACTCAGACTCCTTTGTCCATAAAGAGAGACGTGAGAAGCTGTTTCCCAAATCTCTCTTTACCGTTTTCTATCCATTTGGCTTTCTCTTATTCGCAGCCTCCGATCAGCCGCCATACGCCCCATTCACCGGATTGATCCGGCCGGTCGCCTTTCGTCCACCATTTCGCTTCATACACTTTTCCGTTAAATGCAACCCGCTCTCCGCCTGTGTATGCGCTCGTCTCTTTCCATTCGTCATATGAACAGGCTTGATCAGAATTTGTCGTGACCTTTACCGTTGGTCCGGTATGGAGCTCTCCATCCGCATCCTTTGCTGAAACAGTAAATGAGTAGGCCGTACCCGGCTTCAAACCGCCTATTTCCGCTGATGTTTCTTTTACAGATATCGACCGGTTTTCAAATGACACGACATATTCCGCAATGTTTGCTCCGCTGCTTGGCGCATCCCACGCCAGGCTGACACTTGTAGCAGTTTTTCCGGTTACACGCACATTCGCAGGTGCCGATGAAGGCGGCTCAGGATTGCCTCCGTCCGGTGCAAAATCTAAATCGGCTGCCAATTTATTGAGAAGCGTCCGATTGGAATCGCCGCTGAAATCCCAGAACATCGCTCCGCTTAATCCGTTTGCTTTAATAAAATCCGTTTTGTGGCCGAATGATTGTTCATCATCATACGTAATGAAATTGCCATTTTCCGCATTATACAAAAACGGTACTTTCGCTTGATCGTTCCAATACCTTTTATAGCCGTTTTGATTCACATAGTTCTTTTCAAGATCTGAAAAATCGAATACTCCATTTTCCCATGTCCCTTCTTTAGCCGGTCCGCACTTCTGATATTCTCCGTGGCCGCCGGATTCACAACCGCTCCAGCCCCTTCCGTAGAACGGTGTTCCAAGCACTAATTTGTCCGCCTTGACATCGGCTTCCTTATAGCGTTTCACAGTGTTTTCAATGTTGTAGGTCTCAGCGTTTGGAACGCCTGCTTCTTTCGCTTTTGGATCATAGAACAGCGGTGCATTATGGGCACTTATGCTTTGCCATCCCCCATTGAAGTCATAGGTCATAATGTTAATCCAATCCACGGTTTGAGCAATTTTATCGAGCTCAGTGTTGCTTACATAATCGGGACTTGCGCCGGATGCGATCGTCAGCAAGTATTCCTTGCCGTCTTTTGCTTCTGCAGCGTCAAGTTTTTTGCGTACCTCTTGCAAGAGCAGCGTGTAATTTCTTTTATCTTCCGGACGTGTGCTGTTCCCCGGCAATCCTCCGCTGACCGGATATTCCCAGTCAAGATCGACCCCGTCAAACCCGTATTTCCTTAAAAACTCAACGGCCGAAGCGGCGAAATTCCCCCTTGCCACAGGATCTGCCGCGACATCTGAAAAGCGGTTAGACCAAGTCCACCCGCCGACCGATATGAACGTTTTCAAATGAGGATGGCTCTTTTTCAGCTTCAACAATTGTTTAAAGTTGCCGCGAATCGGTTCATCCCAGACATCCCCTGGATTTGACTTTTGTGCGTCAATCCAGGGATCGCCCATCACGATTGTTCCATTTGGCGCGTCGATCACTCCGTTTTCATCCTGACATGACCAAGTTTGAGGATTGGGGCCTGTCGGATCGGGGTTCCCATGCCTCCCCTCCCAGCAAATATCAGCAAAAGCATAATTAATGTGGCTGACTTTCGAAACATCCATATCCCAAACTTGAAAATCCCTTCCATAAGCACCCCATGATGGATAGTAGCCGATGATTTTATAGTTTTTTCCGGAATCGGCTTTTGCAACTTCCCCATTCACAAATGACAGGCTCAGCAACATAACAAAAATGAAAGAAAAAACGAAAAACTTTTTGCTTTTGTTGATCAACACGATGTTCATCTCCTTTTCATGCAATTTTTTTCGCAAGCCATGAAACTAGAACTCTCTTTTTCTTCACCGCCTTTTTTGCTGGTTTTATATTTTTCCTTGTCATCTAATAGCGCTGCAGATACGCTGAAGCCAACAAGGGAAAACGCTTACATAAGTGAGCTTGACATCATGATTTCATGAAAATGTCGGCGTGTTCGTTTGAAAGAGCTGGTTGTACAGAGGGTGAAACACGTATAGATGTCTATACATTTACGTATAAAAGAAGACTTTTTAATAGGGAAGGGCTCATAAAATTTGTAATGACAAATCTATATTAATCAGAATTTTCTGAACTGTAAACATAAAGAAAAATTGATTAAACAACCGCCGCTTTCTACCCATTTCAAATCTTATTTGCAGGCGAAAAGCCAAGGAATAGAAGCGGCGCCTCTTTCATAGACAGGCGTAAGACGTGAGGCGAATATCCGGACATTGTTGCAAAGCCGCTTTGAGAGAAGGTTCCGTCAGTAGTGAAAGTTCATATGCCCGAGGATAATGGAAGGACGATTTTTCAAGCAGACATTTATCGACGTAAGCCGGATGGCACATCACTTCAATCACTGCTGCGTCTTGATAATCAGTCAAGAAGCTCGATAGATCCTTCAATCGGTCGACTTTCAGCTCAAAAGCATCGTTCGCTCTTACACCCTTCCATAGTGAAGGCTGGTCTTGATTGACCTTTCTGCAAGGCAGGTCATACTCTTTCGCAAGCTCCACAAACACCTCAGGGAGATTTCCGTATGTATGAATATGATGATGGCTGTCGATATGTGTCGGATTTAAACCGCAGGACAAAGCTTTCTCTATTTGCGCTTTCCACTCTCGATATACTTCCTCAAGGTCAATGTCAAAGAAACCCTGGTAGTTCAAAAGCTTGCGAAAATTCCCTTCTTCATCTGTTATCGTATGCAGTCCGCCAAGAATCGGACGCCCGGCCGTCAATGTCAAGTGGACACCGACTCCGAGTTCACGATTTTGCCGTGCGAGTTCAACGGCATGCTCCGCTTCTTGCATATTAACCATAAGCGTAGTCGATGTGAGCACCCCGCGCTGGAAAGCTTCAATGATTCCAAGGTTGACTCCCCTTGAAAATCCAAAATCATCCGCATTTATGATTAGAGATTTCACCCTTTCATTTCCCCCTTTGTCCATAATCACGTTCAATGAAGAACTCAACACGGTCACCCCGAAAATAGGCCATAGAGTACTCGACGACTTCTTCAGACGCCAAAAATGTTTGCGTCGATATCTGGAAGCAAGGTGTGCCTTGTGTAATATTTAAATGTTGTGCGATCTCCTCATCAGAAATCACAATTTTGATTTGTTCTTCTGTTCTTTTAATGTTGTTTCCTTGCCCGCTGATGCACTGGTAAAGTGAGATATTCGCCATTTCTTCCGTTACTTCGGGGACAAGATCCGTTCTGATATAGGCTGTTTCAAACTGAATTTCTTCATCGTCTGCATAGCGGATTCTTTTTACTTGATAGACCAATTGTTCAGCATCGATTCCGAGGCGGGTTTGGACTTTTTCGGACGGCTTTATTTTTTGCAAATCAACAACTTTGATTTTCGGTTTAAAGCCTTGAGCCTTTAATTGTTCTGCATAGCGGAGGCTGCTGGAGCTTAAGATCTGCTTTACTTTTCCTTTGGCGACAAATGTCCCTTTTCCCTGCTTTCGGTAAATAGCCCCTTCCATAAGCAAATGATTCAATGCGGTCCGCAGCGTCGTCCGGCTGACATCATACATTTTGCAAAACTCGGACTCCGTCGGCAACAGGCTGCCCGGCGGATAATAACCGCTTTCAATCTTATCTACAATATCTTGTTTAATTTGACTGTGGAGCTGTGGTTGTTTCGCCATACATTTTCTCCTTTGGGGTGAGTTCGTAATTATAGAATAACATAAAAAGTTCCCCAAAAAAACAATTTGTTATAACAAATATGTATGGACAAATTTGTTATAACATGTTAAGTTTCAAATGTGTTAAGCGCTTTCATAAAAAGAGAGTTAAGGAGGGGGATTATGGCGCTGAAAGTAGTTGTTATAGGCGGAGGATCCAGCTACACACCAGAAATCATTGAAGGCATCATCAAACGGCATCATCAATTTCCGGTGAATGAGATTGTACTTGTTGATATCGAGGAGGGCAAAGAAAAACTTCGCATCGTCTCAGAGCTTGCGAAGCGAATGATCAGACATGCGGGGGTTCCCATCGAACTGAGCCATACAATAGATCGGGCAAAAGCATTAAAGGGCGCCGACTTCGTCACGGTTCAAATCAGAGTCGGCGGACTGAAGGCGAGAGCTTTAGACGAAAAAATCCCGCTCAGCCACGGCTTGATCGGCCAGGAAACAAACGGGGCGGGCGGCATGTTTAAAGCTTTGCGCACCATTCCCTTTATGCTGGATATCGCTCGCGATATCAAAGAGATTTGTCCCGAAGCATGGCTGATTAACTTTACCAATCCGGCCGGCATCGTGACGGAAGCTTTGCTGAAGCACGGACCTCATCAAAAGGTCGTCGGGGTATGCAATATTCCTTACAACATGAAAAATAGCATCGCAGAAATATTCGGCGTGGATGTGAGCCGCGTCATGATTGAATTCGCGGGCCTCAACCATTTTGTTTTCGGAAAAAGAGTATGGATCGACGGAATCGACCGGACGGAAGAGACGATTGAGCATCTGTTGAATGATCATTTCGGCTACTCGCCTTCCAATATTGCGGCGTTGCCGTGGAATCCCCAATTTCTGCGGTCTTTACGCATGCTTCCGAACCCGTATCATCAGTACTATTATCAACATGAAGATGCGCTCGCAAAAGATATCGAAGCGTACAATAACAAAGGGACGCGCGCAGAAACCGTCATGGAAGTGGAACGGCAGCTGTTTGAGAAATACAAAGACGCCGAGATCCATGAGAAACCTAAAGAACTGGAAGGCCGCGGCGGGGCTTACTATAGTGAATCAGCCTGCTCATTAATGAACTCGCTTTATCATCATTCAATGGATGTTCAGACCGTGAACACACTGAATAAAGGAAGCATACCAGACCTTCCCGATGATGCGGTGATCGAAGTCAACAGTGTCATTACAAAAAGCGGACCGATTCCTCTGACCGTCGGAAAACTGCCCGATGCCATCAGCGGGCCGATCATCCTGATGAAAAAATTTGAACAATTAGTGATTGAAGCTGCAGTCACCGGCGATTACAATACGGCATACTCAGCGATGATCACCAATCCATTGGTATCTTCTGATCACAAAGCTCAAAAGGTACTGGACGAAATGCTCGAGGCTCATAAACGTTATCTCCCGCAATTTTTTGAGGAGGTCCGTGCACATGAAACAAAATAAAATGATGGCATTCATCGAATCAAACATCATGCCGATCGCCGGAAGGATCGGTTCCCAAAGGCACCTGATTGCAATACGCGACGGATTCATCGCCATTATGCCTCTTATCATCATCGGTTCCCTCGCCATCCTGGTCAATAATTTTCCAATACCGGCGTTTCAACATTTTATGACCGGTCTTTTCGGCGAGGGATGGACGGCTGTCGGCGGAGCGATATGGAATGGCTCTTTTGCTCTGTTGAGCCTTTTAGCCGTTGCGGCAGTCAGCTTCAAGCTGGCCGAGTCATATCACACAGATGGTCTGTCTGCCGCATTAATCGGGATTGGCGCATTTGCTGTGCTTACGCCGACCACTGAAGACTTTGGCTTCTCAATGACTTGGCTGGGAGCCCAAGGCCTGTTCGTCGGCTTAATCGTGGCTTTGCTGTCAACAGAAGTCTTCCGGCTGTTTTCCCAAAATGAGAAATTGAAAATCAAAATGCCTGAAGGAGTGCCTGACGGCGTCACAAAATCCTTGAATGCTCTATTGCCGGCTGCCGTCATCTTATCCTCTGCCGGGCTATGTAATGCTCTGATCGTTCACTTTTCGGGGCAAAGCATCCATGAGCTTGTTTTCAGCACGATTCAAGAGCCGCTTCAAGGCCTTTCCAACACGGTTGGGTCAGCCTTAATTTTTACTTTCTTGAATCATTTACTCTGGTTCTTTGGATTGCATGGAACAAACATCCTGGGGCCGATCATGGAATCCGTCTACCTCCCGCTCATTCAGGAAAATCAACACTTATTCTCGCAAGGAATGAGCGCTTTTGAAGTGCCGTATATTGTGACAAAGCCTTTCTTTGATTCTTACGTATTTATGGGGGGATCTGGAACAACATTGGCCCTGCTTGCCGGCATTTTAATTGCCGTGAAATCGAAGCACTACAAAACGATAGGAAAGGTGTCTCTCGCACCCGGCCTTTTTAACATCAATGAACCCGTTCTGTTCGGCCTTCCTATTGTATTAAATCCGATCATGTTCATTCCGTTTATCTTAATTCCATTAATTTTGACGATTACGTCATATATCGCTTTGGCTTCCGGTCTCGTCCCAAAAACTGTGGCGATCCTTCCGTGGACGACGCCGCCGATTGTCAGCGGATATCTCGTCACCGGGGGATCAGTCCGGGGGGTCTTTCTGCAAATCTTCAACCTGGTGTTGGCCACCCTTCTCTACCTCCCGTTTATAAAAGCGGCAGAACGTTCCGCCTTGCACCAGACAGAAAACGAATAAATAAGGAGTGAATGTTATGGCAGATACACTTCAATTGGAACAGGTCTCATTTGAAATCATCCTTCACGCCGGAAATGCGCGTTCTTCTGCAATGGAAGCGTTACAGCTTGTGAAACATCACGAATGCGAAAAAGGGTATCAAAAGATACAAGAAGCAGAATCGGAGCTGAGCCAAGCGCATCAGGCACAAACCCGCCTCCTGCAAAAAGAAGCACAAGGCGAAGGCCTTTCACCCAATCTATTATTAATCCATGCGCAGGACCATTTAATGACAGCCATGACAGTAAAAGATTTGGCGAAAGAAATGATTCATTTATATCAAGAGCTTGGGAAAGGAAGAGGAGAATGAAGATCGCACTTGTATGTTCAGCCGGAATGTCTACGAGTATATTGGTGAAAAAAATAAGGGAAGAAGCGAAAAGCCGTTCATTGAAGGCCGAAATTAATGCGTATGCGGAGGCAGATTTACCAAGCCATCTGGATGAAATTGATGTGATACTGATTGGTCCGCAGGTCAGGTATTTAAAAGGGCAAATGACAGAGCGTGCCGAGCCGTATCATACGCCCGTGGCCGTCATTGACCAAATGGCCTATGGAATGATGGATGGAGCAAAAGTGCTGAATCAAGCAATCAGCCTTGCAACCTGATCCTCTTGCAAAGAACCGCGTTTTCTTTGAAAACGGGTTCTTTTTTATTTTGGAAGTTTAAAAGAATGATTTTTTGAAAGCGTTTGTTTTTGTATAATAATTGGTAAAGGATGTGATCATACATGATTTCCTCACAAGTGAGATCCCAGCTGATTGAGATTGTCGGCTCTGCCAATTATGACGATTCGAACGCCGGACGGCTCGTTTATTCCTATGATGCGACACCCCAGTTTCAATCAATGCCTGACGCGGTCATTGCCCCGCGCAGCAAAGAAGAAGTATCGCAAATCGTGAAAATCTGCAACACGCACCGCATTCCGATTGTGCCGAGAGGTTCAGGTACTAACCTTTGTGCCGGCACATGCCCGACTGAAGGGGGAATTGTCCTCCTGTTTAAGCATATGAATCAAATTTTAGAAATCGATGAAGAAAATTTAACGATAACCGTTCAGCCTGGCGTGATCACGCTTGATTTAATTCACGCCGCTGAAGAAAAGGGATTATTTTATCCGCCCGATCCGAGCTCAATGAAGATCTCGACAATTGGCGGAAATATCAACGAAAACTCAGGCGGCCTCCGCGGTTTGAAATACGGAGTGACCCGCGATTATGTCATGGCGCTGGAAATCGTTCTAGCAAACGGGGACATCATCCGCACCGGCGGCAAGCTCGCCAAAGACGTTGCCGGCTATGATTTGACGCGTCTGTTCGTCGGTTCTGAAGGAACGCTCGGCATCATCACTGAAGCAACATTAAAACTCATCCCGGCACCCGAAACAAAAAAAACCGTCCTCGCTCTCTTTCAAGATATCGACTCTGCAGCCCAAACTGTTTCAAATATCATCGCACACAAAATCATTCCGGCGACGCTCGAATTTCTCGATCAACCCACAATTCAGGTGATCGAGGACTTTGCGAAAATCGGCCTTCCCGTCCATGCCAAAGCGGTTCTCCTGATCGAACAGGACGGCACCGAAGAAGCAGTCCGCCGTGACATTGCCGTGATTGAAGAAATATGCAAAAAAGGAAATGCTGTGTCCGTTCAAACTGCACAAACAGAATCTGAAGCAGAAAACCTTCGGGAAGCCCGCCGCACCGCACTTTCAGCTTTAGCCCGTTTAAAGCCGACGACCATTCTGGAGGATGCCACGGTACCGCGCTCAGAAATTGCCGAAATGGTAAAAGCGATTAATACGATCGCCGAAAAGCACCAAATATCGATTTGTACATTCGGGCACGCAGGCGACGGCAACCTTCATCCGACATGTACGACAGATGTCAGAAACAGTGAAGAAATGAAACGGGTCGAACAGGCTTTTGAAGACATCTTTAAAAAAGCGGTTGAACTGGGAGGAACAATCACCGGAGAACATGGGGTCGGCGAAATGAAAGCCCCCTATTTGGAACTGAAGCTGGGCAAAGCGGGAATCGCCGCCATGAAGGCGGTAAAACAGGCGCTGGATCCAAACAGCATCATGAATCCCGGGAAGATATTTGCGAAGGACTCCCGCAAGCGGGTGGTGGTGACAAAATGACGACAGCTAACGAAAGAAAGGTCATTGAACAGCAGTTTAAACAACGAATGAATGAGGAAGAGCTGCTGAATTGCATGCGCTGCGGCTTTTGTCTGCCGTCATGCCCCACCTACATCGAATCCGGTTTTCAAGAAAGCCATTCACCGCGCGGACGCATCGCGCTCATGAAAGCGGTCGTCGACGGGACGATCGAGCCTGATGAGGATGTCGAACGGTCACTGGAGCTTTGCCTCGGCTGCCGCGCGTGTGAACCTGTATGTCCGTCAGGCGTAAACTACGGACGTTTGCTTGAAGAAGCGAGGGATATTATTCAGCAGAACAAAAAGCACGCCTTTCCGGTTAAAGTGCTTCGCCGCGCAGTATTCAAAGGGCTTTTCCCCCACCAAAACAGAATCAGGGCGCTGACCGGAATGCTCGGCGTTTATCAGCGTTCCGGCATGCAAAACGTGATTCGCAAATCGGGCTTGCTTCGGCTTTTGCCGGACCATCTCGCGAAAATGGAGGCGGTTTTGCCGAAAGTTCCCGATATGAAGCAGCTGAAAAAACGGCCGCACCTGCTCCCTGCGATCGGGGAGAGAAAAAAACGGGCCGCCTTTTTCTCAGGCTGCCTCATGGATACGTTGTTTTTAGATACGAATACGGCAACCATCGAGCTGTTGCGGCTGGCCGGCTGCGAGATCATCATTCCCGAACAGCAGACCTGCTGCGGCGCCCTCCACGGACACAGCGGCGAAAAGTCTGAGGCCATCCTGCTCGCAAAGCGAAATATTCAGGCATTCGAGGATTCAAACGCGGACTTTATTGTGACAAATGCAGGCGGATGCGGAGCATTTTTAAAGGAATATGATCATCTCCTGAAAGATGACTCTGAATGGCGGGAACGGGCAGCATCTTTCACACGGAAACTAAAAGACTTTTCTTCCGTCCTGTTGGAACTGAACTTTGATCAGCAATCCCTTGAATTGCCGCAGCAAATCGTCACCTACCAAGATTCGTGCCATTTGCGAAATGTCATGAAAACGTCTGCTGAGCCGAGACGCCTTATTCGCAGCATCAAGGGCATTGAATTCAAGGAAATGAAAAATGCCGAAAGCTGCTGTGGATCAGCTGGCATTTATAACATTGTCGAATCCGAAATGTCGATGAAAATTCTCGATACTAAAATGGAAGCAGCAGCAGCGACCCGGGCCGCTACGATCGTTACGGCTAATCCCGGATGTCTGCTGCAAATGAAGCTCGGCATTGAACGAGCAGGGCTTACAGACCGAGTGAGAGCCGTTCATCTGGCGGATTTATTGCTGGAAGCCATCCAGGAGTGACTAGGCTGGCTCACACCTGTATATTTCTCGGGAAATAAATCGAAATATGTCTTCTGCTGCTATTTCCGGACAGCAGGAAATTCTCCATTCGGCTGGATGAAGCGCAAACCTGTTACCTGTCCGGAATCGCCAGCTTCAAATCGGACGCTGAAACCCGGCAGATTTTTGATTTGAAATGTCAACTCAAGGTAAGGTTCAAGTTCGTAATCAGGCTGACCGGGCAATGAAACCCAGAGCGTCCGGTTGTTTCTGAGAGACACAACGACATCTGTTCCATCTTCCAATGCATATTCCCCTGTTAAAGAAGCAAGAAATTCAGGGTCGTACAATTGCTGATCCGGCTTCCTGACAAATTCGATTTTTCCAGCGCCTTCCGCCATTTCAAACGGTACGGAAAGGCGGCTGATATGTCCGTGTATATCAGTGTCGAAGGATGCGAGCATCGCCATCTCCGTGAGCGGCATTTTCATCTCGAATATATTGTAATGATAATGCTTCAAAGGCATCACAAACGAATTGAAGAGCGCCTGTAACACGCCGTCTTTCAGCTCTATTTTGATTTCGCCGTAGCCGGGATGCTCGTATACACCTGTGTAGTCCTTCAGGGCATGAGAAGGAGTCGTTCCTTCAATTTTGGTAAGATCCGCGGTTCGATCCACTCCTAAAGCGGCTTTCATTATTTTTTCCGCTTCGCCTTTCAGCCGACCGCTCCAATCGATCTCTTCCAATCCAAGCAAGCGGTCAAAAATATTAAACGCCAGAACATTTGGGAGAAAGCTGCCGTTCATATTTGTTAAAATGACAATCCCGATTTTTTCATAAGGCATGAAAGCGACAAGCGATGAAAAACCGTCAATATTTCCCCCATGATGAATCATATGGCTGCCCCGGTACGGTTCAACAAACCAGCCGAGCCCATAGCTGCAGACCGGAAGTTCCTTCGCTTTAATAATAGAGTCGCAGGAAATGCAAGGCGTATGCAGTTCATGAAGGCTTCCCTCTGATAAAATCCCGCTGAATTTGCCGCTGCCAAGCTGAAGCAGCACCCAATTTGCCATATCCACAGCATTGGAATTGATCGATCCAGCCGGCCCGATCACATCGATATTGCGAAAAGAAATTTTTTCAATCGTTCCGTTTTTCTCTTGATATGGAAAGGCAAAATCGGAAAGCTTTTGCATATCTTCGACCGAAAAGCTGCTGGATGTCATATGCAAAGGTTTGAAAAGCCGCTCATAAACAAGATCCTCCCATGTCGTCCCCGCTATTCTTCCCGCAAGATAACCGGCCGTCATATACATCAGATTCTGATACTGCCATTTTGATCGAAAATCCAAATTCGGCTCAAGGTAGCGGACCCGTCTGAAAAGCTCTTCCCTTGAAAAAGAGGAATTGTACCACATCATTTCGTGTCTTGGAAGGCCCGAACGATGGCACGCCAGATCACGGGGAGTCATCCGTTCAGTTGCCACCGGATCATGCATCTTAAACTCAGGAAGATACTCTCTTACCGGCTTGTCCCATTCCATTTTCCCTTCATCAGCCAAAACTGCCATCGCCGCCGTTGTAAATGACTTGGAGGCGGAACCGATCGCAAATACCGTTTCCGGGTTTACCTTTAATTTCCGCTCTTTATCCCTGAATCCAAACCCTTCCGCCATGATGATCTCGTCTTCCTTAATGACTGCAACAGCGGCTCCGGGAACGTTCCACTCCTTCATTTTTTCCAGGGCAAATGCCCGAAAGCCTTTTAATTCCTTTATAGGCTGTCTCATTTTACTCTCCTCTCTTGATTTAAGCGTCTTATGCCTGTTCTAGGTGTCCGTATTCCATACGTTTGTTCGCCCGAATGGTTTCATTTAGAGAAAATTTGTATATTTATTCACGAATTCCAAAAGATAGGTATAAGGCTGAAAATGTCTAAAAAACAAGGAGGTTTTGTTCAATGTTTGGATTTATTTGGTCATTGATCATCGGCGGAATTTTAGGCTGGCTGGCCGGCCTCATTATCAGGCGTGATGTACCCGGAGGAATCATTGGAAATATTATTGCGGGATTTATCGGTTCATGGCTCGGCTCCATGATTTTGGGACGCTGGGGTCCGACGATCGGCGGGTTTAATATCATACCGGCCCTGATCGGGGCGATCATTTTGATCTTCATCGTCAGCCTCGTCATGAGAAGCATGGGCGGACGAAACCGCAATGCTTAATAAGCGGACGATTTGCGACGGTTTCTTCAGAAGCCGTCGTTTTTTATTTCATTCTGCTGCCGTCTTTTATATAATTAATTAGAAACACGAAATACTTTCAAGGGGAGGCTGTACATTGGAAAAAGTGGCAGAAAAAAGACCGAAGCGCTCTGAGGTGCCGCAGGAACTGACTTGGAATCTTACTGATTTATTTTCTTCTTATGAAGCTTGGGAAGACGCACTTGTAAAAATTGAGGAAGATCTCGTATTGATCGGCTCTTTTAAAGGAAGGCTTCACGAAGGAGCTGACGTGTTGCTCGATTGTTTAATGCTCCAGGAAAAACTGCTAGAGCGTCTAATCCGGACCGTCGCCTATACTCACCTCAGAAAGTCCGAAGATTTGACAAACCCCGTCAACCAAGCCGATGCTTCAAGGATGGCCGCACTGCAAGCTAAACTAAACGCCGGGCTTTCATTTATCCAATCGGAAATTCTCGAATTCCCCGAACATCAAGTGGAGACGTACATAAAAAGCGAGAAAGGACTGGAGCCTTTCAGCAAAATGCTGATGGAGATAATGGAGCGCAAGCCGTATAAACTTGCTCCCGAAACAGAGGAAGCGTTAGCCATATTAGGTGAAGTACATGATGCACCGTACAAAATTTTCGGGATGGCGAAGCTTGCGGATATGCAATTTTCCCCGATTCAGGACCGGAACGGCAATGAGCTGGCTAATTCGTTCGCGTTATATGAAGGAAAATACATGTTCTCTCCTGATACGCATATTCGCAGAACCGCATTTGACTCCTTTACAAATACCCTGCAAACATACAAAAACACCATCGCCGCCATCTATGAAACAGAAGTCAAAAAACAGGTCGGCATGTCAAGGCTGCGCGGATATGAATCCGTCACCCATATGCTTCTTCAGCCGCAAAGCGTCACGCTCGAAATGTACCACAACCAGCTTGATGTGATTAAAAACGAACTTGCACCTCATATGCGCAAGTATGCCGCCTTGAAAAAACGCGTATTAGACCTTGACGAGATGCGCTTCTGCGATTTGCAGGCTCCGCTCGATCACGACTTCAGTCCAAAGACGACTTACGAACAGGCCGGCCGCATGATCCTGGACGCTTTACAAGTGATGGGACCGGAGTACGCGGAAGTCATGGAAACCGCCTTGACTGAGCGGTGGGTTGATCTCGCTGACAACATCGGCAAATCTACGGGCGCGTTTTGTTCAAGCCCGTACGGGGTGCATCCTTTCATTTTGATGACATGGACGGATACGATGCGGGATGCCTTTACACTTGCCCATGAACTCGGTCATGCCGGCCATTTCTACTTCGCAAACCGCAAGCAGCGCATCATGAACGTCAGACCGTCTCTATATTTTATTGAAGCGCCTTCTACAATGAACGAAATGCTTCTCGCCCAGCATTTGTTTTCCAAAACAAATGACCCGAAAATGAAGCGCTGGGTCATCAACCAGCTGATGGGCACGTATTACCATAATTTCGTCACCCATCTGCTTGAAGGGGAATATCAGCGGAGAGTCTACGAACTCGCCGAACAGGGGTGCGCACTTACAGCCTCCGTACTGTCTGAACAAACCAACGCCGTGCTGTCCGAATTCTGGGGCAGCGGAGTAAAGCTTGATGAAGGAGCAGGCTTAACGTGGATGCGTCAGCCACACTATTACATGGGGTTATATCCTTACACCTATTCAGCCGGGCTGACAGCATCGACGATCGTCTCTCAGCAAATCAAAGAAGAAGGCCGCCCTGCCGTCGACAGATGGCTGAACGTTTTAAAAGCAGGCGGTACAATGAAGCCGCTGGACTTGTTGAAACACACCGGTGTTGACATGTCGACGGATCAACCGGTCCGCCGGGCTGTGGCGTATGTCGGAACATTGGTTGACGAGCTTGAAAAACTGTACGATACAAAAGAAGACCGGCCTGATTAACGGCCGGTCTTCTTTTATGCGGTTATAGACTGCCGAACATTGGATTGCCTTTCATTCCGATCCATAAGTCTGATTGCTCTAATAAATGGGCGGTGCGAAGCAGCCAGTGTTCCTTTCCTTTCGGAGCCGTCACTTGAACGCCGAGCGGCAAACCTTCATTTGTCAGGTGGACCGGGACGCTCATTGCAGGCTGTCCGGTTAAGTTGGCAAGCTGTGTGAATGGTGTATATGTTAAGCTTTTCAAAAACATTTGATAAATCAGCGACTGCTGCTCGCTTTTTTCCAGCTCACTCACTTTCAGGAGCGCTTCGGCTTCTTTTTCGGTATGGGTAAGCTCGCCGACCTTTGGAGCGGGGTAAGCCGTTGCCGGGGTCACATACAGATCATAGGTCTCATGAAACGCCGCCATTTGTGCAGCTGCTTGATCCCAGGAAGCAAGGCTTGCCGTAAATTCGGCTGCCGACACTTTTTTGCCCGCTTCATTCAACACCCATGTGACAATTTCAACGTCCTGAACAGTGATCGCTCTTCCAAGCGTTTTTTCCATTCCCAGGATCATCGCGGAAATTTCGCCGCTGTTCATTAAGTAGTAGTTCTCCATTAACCGGAGTCCGTCAACCCCGTTTGTCTGCTCTTCGACATGGTGTCCCTGCGCTTCCAGCCATCGAACGGTACGGCGGACTGCTTGTTTGGCTTCATCACTGACAGGCGTTCCGACGGGTGATTCTACAGAAAATGCGATTTTCAAAGGGCGCTCCAGCCCTTTGTTCATATCCTCTTCATAATGGCCTGGAAATAAAGGCGTTTGAAAAGCAGCTTCAGGCTGAACGGTTTGCAAAATATCTAGGAGCGCAGCGCTGTCTCTGACCGTACGTGACAGCACAAAATCAATCGATGCCCCCTGCCACTGCCGCCCGGCGCCCGGCCCTACAGGCGTTCTGCCCCGGGTCGGCTTCAGACCGAATAGCCCGGTAAAGGAAGCGGGGATCCGGATGGAGCCTCCCCCGTCGCTAGCCCCTGCAAGGGGAACGATTCCGGCCGCCACCGCAGCAGCAGAACCGCCGCTTGAACCACCTGGTGAATAATCGGTGTTCCAGGGATTTCGCGACGGCCCATATAATTCAGGCTCAGAAATATTTTTCAATCCGTATTCGGGCGTATTCGTTTGACCGAGAAATAAAAAACCGGCGCCGCGCAATTTAGCGACGAAATTCGAATCGCGCTTTGGTTGATAAGCTGAAAGCAGCTTGGCTCCGGCTGTAAGAGGCTCCCCTTTCAACGCTTGGGAGATATCCTTTAAAAGGATCGGCACCCCGGCAAACGGCTGCTGTCTGATATCAAGCTGTTTGCATTCATGTTTGACTTGCTCTTTTCTCGTCCGAATGACCGCATTCAGTTCTGGATTAACTTCTTCAAGACGGGAAAAAGCAGCGTCAATTAATTCATTCACCGTTACTTCCCCATGTTTGATAAGCTTAGATAAAGCAACTGCGTCATGCTTCATATAGTCAGATCTATTCATATCAGTACCTCACTTTACTGTTCGCTTGTGTTTACTATTGTGCATGAGCCTTTTGGGGATTTCAATGTTTTCAGTTTAGATCAAAAGGAGATGAGTGAAATGAATATTCAGAGGTTATATCCGGAACATGAGCCACCGCTTGATTTACTGTTGACGGCAGACCCTTCCGAAAAACTGGTTAACGATTATCTCAAACGGGGACAGTGCTTTACAGCCGAAATCGACCGCCGGATTGCTGGTGTCTATGTACTGCTGCCGACGAGACCTGAAACGGCAGAGCTCGTCAATATCGCCGTCAAAGAGGAGCTGCAGGGAAAAGGAATCGGCAGACAATTGGTTATGCATGCGATTGAAACGGCAAAATCTCAAGGATTTAAGACAATTGAAATCGGAACCGGGAATTCAAGCATCGGCCAGCTGGCGCTCTATCAAAAATGCGGATTTAGAATCACCGGCATCGACCGCGACTTTTTCCTGAGACATTACGAGAATCCGATATACGAAAACGGCATGCGCTGCATCGATATGGTCCGCTTAGCGCTCGACCTGTAAAAATCCCAAAACGACTTTTAGTTTTGGGATTTTGTCATCTTTTCAGCGTGACCCGCAACCCTTGCAGTCTAGGAAGGCCGAGCATCGGAGCAGACTATCACAGGATGTGATGATGGCGGCGTTCAGGCAGGACGTCTGGTTGGTTAGCCGCCGGTCCTTCTCCTATTCGTAGGCACTGACTCACCAGGCCTGACAACGAATGCGAGGGTTTGGACACGCTGAAACCGCCGGGCTCCCGGCGGCTTCCCGTCAATATTCATCAAAATAGGACTGGATCTTTTTCGGATCATCTGTTTTGGTCAGCGCCAGCAGCAGCAAAATCCGGGCTTTTTGCGGGTTCAAAGAGTTGGAAGCCAATATGTTTCCTTTTCAAGATCAGGGTTGGGCGTGACGATCCCCTCTTCTGACCTTCTATTGTTTTAAAAGGTTGAATTCTTCCTTTATTTTTTTCAGCAGCTCTTCATTGGTGAGTACATCATATGCGGTGAATGCCATAGATTTTGCGCCGAGCATCAACCCTTCGAACCCTTGGCTGCTCATGGCCGCCTCCCGAAACTCGGGTGTGTGGCACGCGTACGGCTCATCGCAAATTTGTACATAAGGATGAATGGAAGGTGCGATCTGGCTGACATTCCCCATATCAACCGAACCCCCTCCGTCCGCTTTTTCATGAATCGATTCGGGGTCGACGCCCAACTCGATCATGTTTTGTGTAAAAGCGTCTGACAGCGTTTCATTTGTCTTCAAATCATCGTAAGACAGCTCATAAAAAGAGCTCTCAAGCCGGGCTCCAGTCGCAAGCGCGGCTGCTTTTGCACAATTTTTCACTTTATCGAGCAGTTCATTGACATAAGCACGTTCCGTTCCTCTGACATAAAACTGGGCAACCGCATAATCCGGCACAACGTTTGCCGCTTTCCCTCCCTCCGGAATAATCCCGTGAATCCGGGCATCCGGGAGAATGTGCTGTCTGAGCGCATTAATGCCGTTGAATGTCTGAATGACGGCATCTAGCGCATTGATTCCTTCGTGAGGTGCTCCCGCTGCATGCGAGGCCTTGCCAAAGAATTCGAATTGGATCGCATCCATCGCCAGCGATGTCCCGCTTTTTTCGTGCCTGCAATATGGATGAACCATCATAGCGGCGTCCAAGTGATCAAAAACCCCTTGTTCGGCCATGGTTACTTTTCCGCCTTTCGTCTCTTCCGCAGGCGTTCCGTAAACGTACACTTTCCCTCCGCACGATGCAATGACTTTGCTGATGCCGATTGCGGCGCCGACCGCCATCGTGCCGATCAAATTGTGCCCGCAGGCATGGCCGAGGTCAGGTAATGCATCGTATTCAGCCATAAACCCTATGGAAGGGCCGGGACGGCCGCTGTCAAACTCGGCCGTAAACGCCGTCGCAAGGCTGCATGTTCCTAATTCCACCTGAAAATCGTGTTTTTTCAGCTCCTCGGACAGAATCTTTGAAGCTTTGAATTCTTCGTGCCCCAGTTCAGGATGATTGCCTATATACTGGCTGATATGCAGCAGCTCTTCACGGATATTTTCAATCTCCTTCTCAATTTGTTTTTTCATAACGGTTCTCCCTTCTCCATTACCGAAAGTTCTTTTCCAGGGTTGACAAAGTAAAGCTCATATCCTCAAAATGTTTAAATATATAATTCTATGAATATTAATACATTATAAAGGAAACGAACGGAATGAGCAATGGCACCCCCCAGAAAACAAAACTGCATTTCCCTCATACTTATGCTTTGATTTTTTTCATTATCATTTTAGCTGCACTGGCTTCATACTTCATTCCATCAGGGGAATTTGAGCGGGTTGAAGAAGACGGCCGAACGGTTATCGTACAAGGGAGCTACAAGCAGACTGACGCCGGTCCGGTCGGTTTTTTCGAAATATTTAAAGCCATACCGGAAGGCATGATTCAATCGGCGGATATTATTTTTTACATCTTTTTAATAGGCGGAGCTTTCGGCATCATCCATCAGACCGGCATGATTCGCGCCGGTGTCCATGTGCTCGTGCAGCGTTTGAAGAAACGCGGCTTCCTTCTGATTCCCGTCACCATGTTCGTCTTTTCCATCGGAGGCGCAACAATCGGTTTGTCTGAAGAGACGATTATTTTTATTCCGATCGGAATCGCTGTTGCAAGAGCGCTTGGCTATGATTCTATGACCGGGCTGGCGATGATTTCCCTAGGCGCGGCTGCAGGATTCACCGGCGGCATGTTGAACCCGTTCACAGTCGGAATCGCACAGACAATTGCGGAAGTCCCTGTGTTTAGCGCCTTCGGTTATAGACTGGCCGTTTATGTTGCCATGCTCGGTTTCTCCATTTTTTATGTGATGCGGTACGCCCAAAAAGTCAAAGCGCACCCAAATACCGGTTTGATGTATGGAAGCGAAACAGAGATGAATAAAGAGACTGCCGCAGGACATGCTGATCTTTCCTTTACCGGAAGACACGGTCTCGTCCTGTTGATCACAGCATTGGGCTTCGGCATCAATATGTTCGGTGTATTTCAATGGGGGTGGTTTTTAAGTGAGCTGTCGGCCGGGTTTCTCATCATCGGCTTTGCCGCCGGCCTTGCGGGAGGACTCGGCATCAACAACACCTTCCATTCATTTGTCGAAGGTATGAAACAGGTTGTATACGGAGCGCTGATCGTCGGCTTCGCCCGTGCCATCGTCATCGTATTGGAAAACGGACATATTATTGATACGATCATCAACAGCCTTGCTTCAGCCATCAGCTCGCTTCCGAACGAAATCAGCGCCATCGGCATGTTTGCCGTGCAAATCGTGATTAACACATTTATTCCATCCGGAAGCGGACAGGCAGCCACAACGATGCCGCTTATGGCTCCGCTGGCCGATTTATTGGGATTCGAACGCCAGATTGCCGTATTCGCGTATCAGTACGGAGACGGAATCACCAACTCAATCATCCCGACCTCCGGTGTATTGATGGCTTCGCTGTCAATCGCAGGCGTCTCTTATGAACGCTGGGTCAAGTTTGTCTGGAAGCTTGTCGCAGGCTGGATCATTATCGGTGCCGCCGCGATTGTGATCGCCATGATAATCGGTATTAAGTAAAAATCCGGAGCTCCAATATGCAGCCGGAGCCCCGGCTGTATTCCCCATATATGCCTCCATCTCCCTGACCATAGAAAAGCCTTAAACCATCAAAACCGGCGTTTCTGCGACGATTGATCTACTAAATTTTAAGCTTAGGTTAAGGAAACCCGAAAACGGGACTTTTTATCTACTGTGGTCCAATTTCAAAATTCACCAACAAAAGAGCGGCTTCTAAACAAAATACTTATATTTTTAACCTGATCCGACTTGTCTTGACCAAAGTAAAAAATGGATAAACCTCAATTAAATGCACCGAAGTGTATGTCATTAGTTTTAGTCTCTTCATACTATCCAAAG
The DNA here is from genome assembly GCF_001969855.1 of Bacillus haynesii. Classification (GTDB taxonomy): domain Bacteria; phylum Bacillota; class Bacilli; order Bacillales; family Bacillaceae; genus Bacillus; species Bacillus haynesii. The sequence continues at coordinate 157,359 of NZ_MRBL01000017.1, read as the reverse complement.
TTTGAAAACATGCCTAATCTTGCAAATCATTGCCCAAAATTAGTATTTAACACCTATTTATTAATGATTCTTCAAACCTTAAAATGAGTGATGTTGTTTCTGTTTTTTTAAAGAAACTAAGGAAAAAGGAAGAATTATAATCAAATTTTCACTGTTAGATAAATGAAATGACCGGGACTTGAGTAAGGTTTGTCCCGATGAAGGGCCTTTATACCCTGACCATCTCATTCTTTTCATTTACATAACATTGAAAAAAACAATAAAAAAGGAGACAGACCATGCGAAGTAAAAAGTTTTTTCTAATGATGCTTTTGATGATTGTAGCAGTCGTGTCAACAGCCTGCGGGGGCAGCAAAAGTGCGAGTGAAGAGAAAGAAGATACGAAAAAAGCAGATAATGCAGAAGTTAAAATCCTAAGCTCCGAATATACGCTTCCGGATGATTCATCAACAAACCTGCACGAAAATGAACTTATACTAAAGATCAATGTTTCCGTGAAAAATACAGGAAAAGAACCATTGATGGTTGATAAAAGCCAATTCAGCCTTTACGAAGGCGACTCAAAAATGTCGGACGTCAGCGTCTATGATGAAAGAAACAAGAGGCTTCGCTCTTCTACGCTGAATTCTGACAAAGAAGTCGACGGAAATATCTATTACATCGTTGAAAAGGGCAAAAAGTTTCAGCTTGAATACACACCTGACATGTATGGTGAAAATAAAGCCGATCCTGTCAAATTCGAGATCGACGGCGGCAGCGACGATTTGCTGAAAACAGCCAAAAAACTTGAAGATCCGGCAAAAGCTTTGCTGGCTTACACAGATGTAACGATTTTCGGCAAAGATAATGATAACTTTGATAAACTGGTCGACGAAAACAAGCGTGAAGTCGTTACCGATTACCTTGAAGGCGCTCAAAAATCAATCGTTCGCTCTTTAGGATATTATGATGAAGAAGATGTCGATAAAAAGAAATTGAATAAACTAATCAGCGCCATCCAAAACGCTTATCAAGAAAAATCACAAGTCAAAGCAGTTACAAAATCAATTTCAGGCGATGAAGCAACTGTTGAGGCAACCGTTACGCCAATCGATAATACAGATGTCCAAAAGAAAGTGAAGAAAAGACTTGAAGACTATGTGAAAGACAGCGGCAAAAACTTCATGTCCAGAGATGAATTGATCAATCCTGCGATTGACATCATGAGTGAAGAAATCAAAAAAGCAGAGGCGACTTCAAGTGAGAAAACCGTTGAAGTCAAACTTGAAAAATCAAAAAATGACAAATGGAAAATGGATGCTGATAATTACAAGACCGAACAATACTTCTCAAGCTTCCTTAAAAGCAACAACTAAAAAAAAGCACCCTAGAGGTGCTTTTTTTCAATTACAATAAAACAAGTGCTGTCCGGCAGCGGCACACGGCGGCCGAGCCGGTCTGTCAGCTCGATTTTAGGGTAAAGGTGTTCTTCATACCCTTCCTGCACATAGTGTTCAAACACAAGAATGTTCGCACGTTCCCCTAATTCTTTCTCGATACAGCGGCGGAATTCAGACGGCGTAAAATAGCCGAATTGCTCCTGCACTTCGTGCGGATAGGCTTCTTCTCCCCAAGTATATGTATAGAGGAATTCCATCGCATCATTCACAAACAGTACGGCCGTATCCTTTTCATCCTCAAGAATTTGCACCTTTCTCCCTTTAAAATCATGGACATACCGTTTCAAGAAATCCATTCCATCCGGGTCTTTAAAACGAATCCGCCGCGTTTCCTCTTTGTTTTCGGTCATGATTCCGTCCCTGATGATGATTCTGCCTCCCGGCTTCAGAATATCAAAGGAGCTTTTTAACGCTTGGGCAATAACGAGATGATTAAATTGTTTTCCTTCATACGGAATGTATGAAAACAATTCGTGCAATATCGATGAAAAAACGATGGTGTCGACGCTTTCCTGTTCGAAGTACTCAGGCAGATCCAATGCATCAGCCTGTTTCACATGCCACGGCTTATGTTCGCGCACTTTTCTTTTTTGGAGCTCATCAATGACATTGACGGAAAGGTCGATTCCGATGACCTCTGCTTCAGGATGCTGGTCTGTCAGCAAATCAAGCATGACGCCGCCTCCGGCTCCGATGTCGAGCATTCTTTCTCCAACAGCATAATCGGCAATCTTCTTTTTATAATCTTCGGCACCGTTCATGTCAGACAGATAAGCCGCTTCATTTTGCAGCCGGTCAAACGAATCCTTGCGAAACTCAAAAAAATCATAAAGCAGCACGATCGCCCGTTCATATAAAGGCGATTTCTCCGCTTCCTGGCAAAATTCAATCAGCTTCAGTCCGGCCTGCGAAAATGAAAACGTGACGCCGACAATCTCGGACGCTTGATCAAACGGCTGAACAGCAAGCGAAACGTGTTCATTTACAGGCACCTCGCCGTAAAGCAAATCGCTGATCGACATCTCTTTTAAGCACGCTTCGATAATCCGTTTTTTATAAACATTGATATGCCGCACACCCTGGTAATCACGGTACATGTCCTTCATCAGCGGCTCAAAGCTGATGTGCCTGACTGATAAAGGGTTGACAGAACGAAGCACGAGCAGAAAGATTTTGACAAACTCTTCAAAACTGAACGAAGACAAGGCGGATTCCACATACCATAAATCAATCCGCTGAAAGAAGCGTCTCAACGTATCTTCCGCCGAATGTTCCCTCAAAAACCGCTCGTACCGGCTGCTGTCTTCTCCGGAATCAAGCGCCTGTCCGCGCAGTTTTCTGATCCTTTCCGCAAACGGCCAGTCTTTGTTTCTTTCTCCTGTGCAGATTTGGCCGATTACCCGGTTTACGTCTCGTTCAATTGATTCCCAAAGCGCCGGCGAAACCCCTTCAATGATGCATTTGTTCAGAACGTACAGAACCCGCCTGATGTCGATGTGCTGAAGTTCGGATGCTTCAATCCAATCGATAAGAGGAGTGAATTGGCGATACCTTGTTTCCCCGCGGATATACTGTCCGACGAGTCCATGCGTCAAAATCAAAATATAAATGAGTTCCTCAATAGCCTGCCGTTCCGGCATGTACGCCTGTCTTCGATCAGCATAAATCTGTGCTGACCCAATATTATGGATCGCAAGCTGAAAGCCGCTCTCACGCCATTCCTTTCTTTTATGAGGCAGGCCGCATTTAGCCGCTTCACTCCATATGAGAACCTCTTCAATGATTTCTTTTTCCAGCTCAGGAATGTCAGCTTTCTCCAAGATGGAGAGCGTCTGTTCAACATAAAGAAAAACGGGATTCTGAGGCATGTTCTCCAGCGAAGATATCCGCTCCAGATTGACATTTTGTTCTTCAGTTAAAACGAGATACTTGAGCCATTCGGCATCCCGCAAAACGTGATAGTCCCCGCTTTTTACTTTTTCAATGGCTTCTAACGATTGTAAACGCCTCATACGTTCTTCCCTCTTTTTTCTATTTCGATATGATTTATCATAAGGTAAATGGTTTCATATAGAAATAGGATAATAGGCTTATAATCGCTATAATGTTTGACCACAGTCCGCCGTTAAGATTTGGCCTGTAACTGTTTCTTGTTCGAGCAGCGCACAAATGAGCAAGGCGATATCTTCCGGTTCTGCTATCCGCTCAAGCGGGAGCTTTTGGCTGAGCCGTTTCATTTTCTCTTCGTTCCCCTCCCACCATCTTGTCGATACCGCGCCCGGTGCCACACAGCTTACCCTAATATCAGGAGCAAGCGCATGCGCCAATGATTTCGTCAGACCGTGGACTGCCGCTTTTGATACGGCATAGGGTAACGAAGAACCTGAACCGGTAAGCCCGGCGATACTGCCGACATTTACGATGGCGCCTTGTTTATTTTGCTTCATAAAAGGTGCCGCCGCTCTCGCACAATAAAACATTCCTTTGACATTTACCGCATACAGTTCATCCCAGACTTCTTCAGAAGCCCCCTCCAAGTCATCAAGCTCGATATGCCTGGTGATGCTTGCATTGTTGACGAGCAAATCGACGGTACCGAATTCGCGCACCGCCCGATCAAACATGTCTTGAACTTCACTGATCTTAGAAACATCGGCTTTAACCGCGAGCGCGCGGCCGCCTTGACTTTCAATCATCCCAACCGTCTCTTCAGCCTCCGCTTTGGAACGCGAATAGTTGACAACAACCGCTGCGCCCCGGTTTGCCAAAGCGAGCGATACCGCTCTGCCGACCCCTGTGCCGCCTCCTGTGACAAGGGCTGTTTTATCTTTTATTTCCATTTCCCAACGCTCCTTTTTCAACTGATGCAAGCTGTGCTGTACCATTCCCAAACGACCAATTCTCTTTTACGTTTTCAGCTGCAATGATCATGACGTCCTCTTGGCGGATGCCGGCGTTTTTTTGTAAACACTCTGCAACTCGTTGATACAAAGCCTGCTTTTTTTCGATCGGTCTCTCTTTCATTGTGATGTGAATATAGATTAAATCCTTCGTCCGTTTGATGTTCATATAGCCGGGATCGAAAAAGAACTCTTCCTCATCGTGCTGGGTGATGACCTGAAAATAATCGTCTTCCGGAACATCGATCGTCTCCGTCATCGCTTGGTGAACCGATCTGCTGATCCGGCGAAGCTCTTCTTTGGATCTTCCTTTTAAAAGATCCATCCTGACAAATGGCATATATTCATTCCTCCTTTGTATTGTTTAATAGTGTATAACGGTTATATCATTTTGTATAATTGAATCATTTGAAGGATTCATTCAATTTTATTGAACTTGAGGTGATAGGATGGATTTCAAAACGTTAAAGACGTTTCATAAAATCGTGGCTTGCGGGAGCTTTAACCGTGCGGCTGAAGAACTGAATTATGCGCAGTCCACGGTCACAATGCAAATCAAAAAGCTCGAAGAAGACCTCGGCATTCGTTTGCTTGAGCGGGGGAAAACATTCCGTCTGACTGAAGCCGGCAGGCTCTTTTTTGAAGAAAGCAGACATATTGTTAAGGACATGGATCACCTTCAACATCATATGGCCGACTTATTGCTTGGCGAAGCGGGAAATATCCGTCTGGGAGCGGTCGAACCGATCGCGAGCTGTGAATTACCGCGGATTTTGGGGAGATTTTTAGCGGATTATCCAAAGATCCGGGTTTCCGTAGATATCGCCAACTCGTCGGCATTGGGAGAACGGCTGGTTCAAGGCACCCTGGATCTTGCCGTCTGTTCGACTCCGGCTATGGGAACTGATCTTTATTTTGAACCGCTTTATGCTGAAGAGCTTGTAGTGCTGCTCCCTGAAGGACACCCCGCCGGAAACAATGAACGCATCCATCTGAAGGATATCAGGGAACACCGCCTGCTGATCACGGCCAACAATTGCACCTACCGGAAGAAAGTCGAAATCGCGTTTCAGGAACTACCGGGGAGCCAAATGAACACGATGGAGATCGGAAGCATGACCGCCTTGAAAAACTATGTTGCCGCAGGACTCGGCGTGGCCCTGATTCCGAAAAGCATCGTTTCCCCTCCTCCTCCGGGAACGATTGTCCGGTTCATCGGCGATGACCCGATCAGCGTAACCTTCGGCATCCTTTGCAAAACCGCGGCGTTCCCGCTGAAACAGGCGGGTGCAAAGCTGTATCAATATTTGAAACAGGAACTGGGAGAACCGTAAAAAACCTTCCGGCTGATGTCGGAAGGTTTGGGATGATGACATGATGGGATATGGAATGATGATGATCTGGCCTCAGAGCGGGATGGTCACTTGCACCTGTCCGCCTCCTGATTCACCGTTTTTAATCGCTAAATCACCTTGATGAAGCTTGACAACACGAAGCGCAAAGGTAAGTCCCATACCGTAATGTCCATTCGATGTCCGGCTTTTATCTTCCATATAGAAAAGCTCGGCAGCTTTCTGCAGGCCTTCTTGAGAAAACCCTTTTCCGCTGTCAGTGATTGTGAAAATCAATTGATCCGCCGTACACACAGCTTCAAAATCGATTCTCCCGCCTTCTGGTGTATGATCTGCGGCGTTCGTCATGATGTTCATCAACGCTCGATGAAGCAGCTGTTTGTCAAACATTGCTTTTTTCCCTTCAAGGTTTTGTTCTTTCAACACAATGTCAATCGATTTGTTCCCTATGTAAGCTTCAGTGTCATTAAGAACACTTTCGACTAACGGTTTCACAGCACCTTCTCTGTATTCGGTATGTAATGCTTCCTCCGTTTTTGACAAATGGATTAATTGGTCAATGTACTGATCGATTTTTTGCCCCGCATCAAGGATGTATCTGATATATTCCGACTGCTCTTGATTTTGCGGTGATAAGCTCAGCAACTCCGCATTACCTTTAATAATGGTCATTGGAATTTTAATGTCATGAGCCAATGCGCCGATCTGTTCTTTTTTCGTTTTCTCTAAATGCCACTGCGCCCGGAGGGAGGCTTGGAGGGCATTTCTCATGTCCATCAGGGAACTGATCACATGATCAAATTCCTTAATATTCGAGAACTCCGGAGTGAAATTTAAATTCTGTTTTTTTATTTGCTCAGCGATGGTGTTTAATGTTTGAAAATGATCTTTTAACCTGTTTGCAAATCGGGTTGTCACCGTAAAAACGACCGTAATTAAAAGAAGAATGATGATGCAAATGCTTGTCAGCTCATAGTTCGGGAGAAGCCGTCTCAGCAGGGGAGACCGAAACTCAGCGCGCAAAGGATACTCCAATACACAATACTCGTCTTTGCGTTCGATGATCATATAGCCTTTTTGACTCAAAGTGACATATGGCCTGCTTTCTATTTTTTTCCGTACAATCGAAAGATTCGTTTCTTCCATGTTTCCCGCTGTCTTTTGTTTCGATTTTTTATCCAGTATGGCGTACAGCATCGTATCGGGTATCATGTCTTCCGTTATCCGTTCAGCCGATTGAAGCCCGGGCTTAAGCTTTTCAGCTTCGATTTCATTGTAGTTGGCAGGATAAAACAGCCCTGCATTCATTCCTATCATATTGATCAAAACATATAAACCTGTGATCGCGATCAGGCAGAGACTCAAAGTAAGCATATATTTGATCAGTTCTCTGCGCAGCGTCTTTTTTTTACGGATTATTCCCATCTGTATCCTACGCCCCATACCGTTTTGATCGGATCTCTATTGTGTTCTTTGCATTTTTTTCGAATCGTGCGGATAAATTCGGTTATCGTTGAGTATAAAGCATTGCCTTCCAGCCCGTATACATGATCATAAATTTCTTCTCTTGTAAAGGTTCGTCCTTTATGCTGAGCCAAGAGCTCACATATTTTAAATTCATTTTTTGTTAAATTCAGCTTTTGATCATGAATAAATACTTCTTTGCTGTCAAAGTGAAATAAAAAACCGGAAATCACCCGTTTAGTCTCGTGTTTCTCTCTTCTTTCCCTTCTCAAGTGTGCATTTACTCTTGCACTGAGCTCAAGAACGCCGAAGGGTTTTGAAATATAGTCGTCTCCTCCAGTCAAGAGGCCTTTAACGATGGCCTCTTCCTCCGTCTTAGCGGTGAGAAACAGAATCGGACAATCTACCAGCGGCCGGATTTTCTCGCATAATTCAAACCCGTCCACCCCCGGCATCATCACATCAAGCAAAATTAAATCATACCCTGAAAACACGTCGAGAGATTCGGTGTTAACTTGACTTAGCGTATGAACTTGATGCTGATCGCGGCGCAAAATATTTTGTATGAGTACAAGAATATCTTTCTCATCATCTACTGCCAAAATTTTCGCCACTTGCTGACCACCCTTTTTTCATTATTCATAAGCTTTTCTTCCTTCCCAGCGGGTAAACCAAATGATGCTTAGAGCGAATACAGCTATTATAGCAAATACCAAGATGAAAGCCCCCTGCTTGATTTCCCCGTATAGAACAGAACGCAGGGACGGATCAATTTGGACAAATCGGTCAATTCCCTTATACCCTGCCAGCCTGATTCCCCATGCCCAAGGATTATATTTCCAAATAACATCGCCCAATCCGGTATTCATCAGGGCTGTCATCAAAAGGCCTGCCCCGCCTATTAAAACCGAAGCCCCCATTCCGAATATACAGCTGATCAAAAAATAAATGAAATAAAGTGTGACACTTCCAGCTGCCAGCCATGCCCCAGCCTCTAAAAAAAGGGCGCTTGGCAGGTTCGGTACATGAAAAAGAACTTTGAGCCCCAATAAGTAGAGTCCAATAGCCAAGAATAACGCACAAATGTTCATGATCAGAAGCAGCGTGACTTTGCTTAAATAAGCCGTTAATTTAGGCGCCGTACTGCCCAACAGCACTTGAAAATGACCTGCCCGCTCCTCTAATGAAGCCGTCATTCCGCACACAATTCCAATCAGAAGCGGCAGCGCAATCGCAATTGCTTCAATATACGTGCGATATAATTGATACGGATCCTGTTCTCTGTTATAGAAATAAAGCAGAAAGACACCCGCACAGATAACCGGAACGGTCAAGTGAAGCCAAATAAAAGATGTACGCTTTGTTTTTTGAAAATCAGTCGCCAGGCATCTGAAAAATAACAACAAATCAAACCGCCTCCCGTTTTATCGATTTGCGATCAACGGCAGGGGAAAAAGACCGCCTGGTGAGACGAGCCAAAATAGCAAATAAAACAACAGATAGAACCGCAGCCGGAGGAACGACTGCCCAGCTCGTTAAAGGATCACCGTTTTCAAGAGGCACACCGTTTGGATGGATACCAATGGTCGGGCACATGACCCTGATCGGCCAGCTCCAAGGATTCAGCCACCAGAAAGGGCTTGATGCCGACATGATGCCCAACACGATACTGCCCAGCATATTGAACAAAACGGCAGATATAAACCCGAACTTTCGCGCTATCCATAAACAGATGGGGATCTCCCATAGTGTCGTGAGCCAAAGCAGCAGATTCGCGGCAATGACTGTCAAATGAATACTCGAAAATTGAGGAATGACAAACTGCATCACAACCATGAATCCTAAAAAAACAGCTTGAGATGCTAAAGAATAGAGCGCAATGACGCTTATTTTTGCATACCAGACCATATGTAACTGTACAGGAGAAGAAAAAATGCCGTTATAATTCGACGCTTTCTTTTCTTTCTGGTGTGATAGTGCACAAAGCAATGCGATCATAACCGGCATGAAGATGATAGACCACCAATTATATGTACCTGCTACAAAAAATCCCGGATTCATTAAAAAGGCGAAGCAAATATTAATCAAAGGCACAATGAAGATCATTTTTCTCGAAAATGTTCTTTTAAACTTCAAGTTTTCCGCTTTTACATAATATCCGATCATTGTTCTCCGCCTTCTTTCTCCCGCGTTGATTTGACAACATCCATAAAAAGCCGCTCAAGATCGTCTCCCTTATTGATTCTCCCCTGATATCCGAGGTACCCTCCGCTGATAATCCCGATATGGTCTGCGATCTGCTCGACTTCCGACAAAATGTGGCTTGATAATATGACCGTCATCCCTTGCTTGGGAAATGACCTGATCAGTTCCCTCAACTCTTGTATACCGATCGGGTCAAGACCGTTAGTGGGCTCATCAAGTATGAGTAGTTTAGGGCGATTTAAAAGGGCGATGGCGATCCCCAGCCTCTGCCTCATCCCCATAGAGAACTGCCCCGCCTTTTTCTTTCCGGCATGATGCATATCAACAGTTTTAAGCACCTCTGTAATTCTCGCATCCGGAAGACCCAATAATGTGGCATGCACTTTGGCATTCTCGTAGGCTGTTAAATTATCATACAGAGGCGGGGATTCTATTAAAGAACCGATGTCTTTTAATACGGACCTTTTCCATTTCCGTCCCTCAAACAAAATGTCCCCGGCAGTCGGATTTAAGATTCCGGTTAAAAGTTTTAAAGTCGTTGATTTTCCAGCTCCATTCGGTCCAAGCAATCCGTAAATACTGTTCTTTTTAACTGACAATGAGACGTCTGAGACCGCTGGCGACCTTCCAAACTTTTTTTGAAGATGCCTTGTTTCCAGTAGAATTGTACTCATCATAATCTCTCCTTGTTTGATCTGATCGGTACCGATATCTTAAAATATCTTTCTCAAGATTTAATCAGAATCAAACGCAAAAAACCCTCCGGTTCCCCGGAAGGTTTAGCAGTTGTGTGAGCTTTTTAAGAAGGCATAAGCTCAAGATGATGGTCAAGTTCATCCTGCAGAACGGCTTCAATATCTTTAAAACGATTCGATACGGTCGAAGCACTGACGCCGTATTTTTTTGCAAGCTTTGCCTGGGATATCGATTTTTCCGATTTGGAGATCGAATTGATAAAATACTCCAAAGCAGCTGCAAAGGCTTCTGTTTTTTTAATGACCGGTGCTTTTTTGGCACAATACGATTTCCAAAGGCCGACCGCCCAGGACACAAATGATTCAGAATGTCCTTCGTCAAGCATACCTTTCTCAAAAACGAGCGCTGTTTCTTTTTCCATCTCATTGGCCCATTCGATGTCTTCCGACCCTTGTTCAGACGGTGCATTCTCTTCCTGCCGGCAAAGATGCATTAACACATGATGAAAATCCTCTCTCATCAGCTGTTCTTTCGTCCCGCCTTTTTCTGTAAAACGTTTTAAAGCCTCGCTTAGCCTGTTTTTGAGAACATCCGCCATTTTTGCAGGATAGATGGTGAATTGTAAGAAGAACTCGGTATGGCTTCCGATCTTGATCGGAAAGCCGAGCACGTACTCGCCTACAAAAGGCCCTTCCCGTTTCACATTCATCCTCACGGTTAGCTCTTCATTTGTTACAGCATCCTCAAAGCGAATGCCGCCATCTGTTATATGTTTCACACGCAGCAATGCGGGTGAGAGGTCTTTCCACGATTGAACGGCTTCCTTTGTCTGCGATCTGAGAATCGAAGATCCTTTTTTCTGCAAAAAGTCTTCAAAAATCGTCAATCCTCCATCTGCCAGCGGACGGGCAAATACTCCCCACACGCCCAGGTTAAAAACACATATCTTTTGTGCAGACTGATCCAAGTCTGACAGAAAAGAATACTGATTGAGAAATTGATCGATTGTATCTTTATGTTCTGTAAAGGCGAATTCCATGACGTCTTTCTGGATTTGTTTCAATTCCTGCACCGCGACAGCCGGAAACGCTCCCTCTGCTTTGCCGCAGCATTTTTTATATTTCAGCCCGCTGCCGCAGGGGCAAGGCATATTTCTCTTTACTTTTCCCACGTTTAAACCTCCGTATCTTATACTACAACTTATTTATTTTATCAAAACTTTCAGGAGGGGGAAATCCGATAATGAAAATCAGTATGATTTAGCTGAAAAGTAAAATTTTATAAAAGAGGTCAAAAGGTTTATTTAAAAATAGAAAAAAAGACTATAAAATGGTTAATGTTGTGTTTTTATCATTCATTTATAATAGAGAGGAAGTTATACATATTGCAATACGCTGGTTTTTGGGTTAGAGCGGGGGCATGGTTGATCGATTGCGTATTGGCGGTCGGATTACACTTTTCATCCGCACTGATATTCGGAGACGGATCTCCTGAGGTTGCTGCAGCAGCCCTGCTGGTATACGTTTTGTATCCGCTTTTGATGCCGCTGACAAAGCTCCAGGGCACGATTGGAAAAGCAATTTTTAAAATTTGCATCGTTTCTGATGATACGGGCCAGCGGATTAAGCTTTGGCAGGCTTTCGTGCGCTACATCGTCTCATGGGTGCATATCGTCTTCAGTCTGCTCTATTTAACCGTCGTTTTTTCAGGAACGAAACAAGCTGTCCACGATTTCGCGGCTAGAACATATGTCATGAAAACGGCCGACACGGAGTGAACGACTTTTATGCATTTAAAATGCATAAAGGCAGTGAAAAAGGGATATGAATCCCTTTTTCTATTTCCGGTATTCCAGCAGACTGATGGTCAGAAGCACCAAGAAGCATCCCAGCCACTGAACGGGAGTTAAACGTTCGTTTAAAAACAAAACACCTCCGAAGATCGTGAGGACGGGGCCGATCATGGAAATGACGGCCCCTCGCTCCGCTCCTATCCGCTTCATGCCTTCCAGCATAAATAAAAAAGGAATGACCGTCGTCACCGCCGCAATGATCATAAAAAAACCATACATTGCAGGAGGATAAGAAAGCAGGATTCCCGGTTGTTCTCCCGTCGCGCGAAGCAGCGCATAACCGGCCATCGCAAGACTTGCCGCCGACATTCCATAGGCATTCATCCGAATCCCGCCGATTTGACGGACAAGTCCTCCCGCCACAACAAGATAGACCGCATAGGCAACAGCGGACAATAAGATCAAAAAAGCCCCTGACAGGTTCGCTTCAAATGCTTGCACATCCCATCCGCCGACAGCCAAGAACAGCCCGGCATTCACAAGCATGATGGCGGCAAACGTTTGACCCGAGATCATTTTTTTATTTACAAAAGCCGTTATCATCAATACGAATATGGGATAGCTCATCACAATCATCCGTTCAACGATGGCCGAAACATCATGAAGGCCGATAAAATCAAGCAATGGCGACAGAAAAAAACAAAGCAATCCGGCCGCATAAGCTTTAAAAATCTCCGTTTTTTCTGGTTTAGCCGGAAGCTTTGAACGATACACTATAAAAATCAGCCAAAACAGCGGCGCCGCAAATAATTGCCGGTACAACAGCACCGCTTCCGGCTGTGCACCTTGTTCATAAGCCCATTTGACAAAAATGGATTTTGAAGCAAAACACATCGTCCCAAATACCATAAAAACAACCCCGGCCGCTTTTCGAACGCCGCCTTGAATATGGCCGCTCTGCTCAGTTGTACTCTTCTCTGCTCGACTCAACTCTCAACACCTGTCCTTTTTATTCGTTGATATGTTTTTTTATAAAATGGAGCAATGTGCTTCCCTGCGCCGTCAAAATCACACCTTTTCCCGAACATTTTGGACAAGGCTCCGGCTCTTCTCTTCCGCTTCCATTGCAATTTGGACATGTCGTTTCCAAATCGTCCGTTGCAATCACCATTTACCATCACACCTCCGTTTCCGTTTAACATGATGCGGCCACTCCGGCCAGCCTTCCTCCATGGCCACCACCTCCTTAAAAATACAAAAAACCCCCGTCACAAAAGGACGAGGGTCTCGCGGTACCACCTTTATTAATCGCATAAACGATTCGCTCGGAACATACGGAAAGGGAACAGTCAGCCCTTTCGATACGCTTCTCTTGATAACGGAGAGAACATCCCGGCCCCGCCTACTGTCTTTCAGCGAAGCGATTCAGAAGCCCATTCGGCATCAGAAGGGCATCGGTTCACACCAGCCACCGACTCTCTTAAACCCATGCTCTGACACGTACTTGCTCTTCCTCAATATCGTTTAACCGTACATGATTTGTAAAAAATATATTACTCTGAAAATTAGCAGGTGTCAAACAGCGGCTTGTTTTTTTAATGGCATTATGAATTGTTTTTGCAGACTCAAGCGCAACTTCAAAAAAACCGCCTAAAAGGTCATTTCACAACCTTATCAGGCGGTTTCCAGCGATTATTCCTTATTCCTGTCAGCAAACACCGTCATGGCGTCGCACATGAACTTTGCCAAGCCGGCGCCGTATTGATCGATGTTTTTCGTAAAGCGCTCGTCAGCCACATACATTTGTCCTAGACCTTTGAAAGCTTCAAGCGAATAGCTGTGGCCGGTGTTATTGTTTAGAAAGTCGTACCATTCCTTTATAGCTGCCTGTGCTTCCTCTGAGTCTGGGGCGCCTTCTCTAAGAGCGGCAATTTTTCTGTAAATGGCATCATATTGCTGTTCCATCTTTTTTCGTTCACCTTCGGACATCGATTCGATATAGGCCTTCGATCTGTCGACGGCTTCATCGCCCCAGCGTTCCCGCGCTTCTTCCTCATACGGGTTTTGACTGAAATCAAATCCCGCGAATTTTTCCTCGTTTGTCATGTTGATTTCTCCTTTCGCAAATTGAATCGTTTTATCGATTGTCGCAATCATTTGATCAAGCCGGCTTCTCTTCTCCAGCAACGCCTTCCGATGGAGCTGAAGCGCCTCATTCTTGTCAAATGAAGGGTTCTCAAGAATGCTTTTAATCTTTTTTAAAGGGAAGTCAAGCTCTCTAAAAAACAGGATTTGCTGCAGCGTTTCCAGATCGTCATCTGAATACAGCCGATATCCGGCTTCGGTTGTCTCCGACGGAGCTAATAATCCGATTTCATCATAATGATGCAGTGTGCGCACACTGATGCCGACTAAATCGGCTACTTCCTTTACTTTCATTTTCATCCATCTGACCTCCCTTCGATATCGACTATAAAGTATCCCGCAACGTGAGGGTCAATGCGAAATTTGAAATTTTTTTCACGAATTTTTTTATACAAACAAAAAACCCGGCAAAATCGCTTTGCCAGGTCTTTTAAAAATTGTTCAGCAAGACTTCTTTAAGAAATGGATCATCCAGCCACTCGTTCAGCTGCCCCGCGGAGAATCCTTTTGATACATTGAGATCGATGAGCGTTCCGCCGGAATAGCCGAAAGAAGCCGATCTGTCCGCAATGGTGTCAGGCCCTTTTGCCAGGACATTCTTCAACTTCTTCAGCATGTTTTGAAAGCTCTTCTCCATGTCACTTTTCGGGTCTTTAGCTGCTTCAATCACTTGGATGAGCTTCTCATTTCCGCCTTCAAGCTCTCCTTTTTCATCCAAACTGACATCAGCCAAAGACAGCCCGGTGATCGTTTTCAAAAACTCATTCACATGCCATTTTTCATAAGCTTCTTTATCCAACGGCGTTCCATTTTGTTCACCGATCAGTTCCGCATGGCTCAACAGACGCGCACCGAACCGTTTATCGCTGTCGTTTAAAACAGCTTCGATCCGGGTTCTTTTTTGTTCGTCTTCCATGCCTTCAACTGTAATCCGGTTATGTCCGTCAACATGCAATGTCAGATGTTCGCTTTCGGAAAGGGAAATTCCGTTCTCCCGCAGCGCCCCTTCGATCTGGCTGTTCAAACGCTGCCTGTCTACATAAAGATTATAGATCTCAAATTGAACGCCGTTCATTTGTGATCGTAATGACGGTGCATTTTTTTGAGCCGCTTCAGCCTGTTTGCTGATGGAAAGGGTGTCTGTTTGGCTGACGGCCATTCTCTTGGAACCTCTAGTCTTGGCCGGCATCTCCGCGGCGGCAGGCTTCATCAGCTGCTCGGAATAAAGCGAAAGTTTTACCCTGTCTCTAATATTCATGGGAGCTCCTTTCATGCCAATTACATTCGATTACTTTTTATATCGGCCGTAATATGGATCTGTTTACCAGCCGTATGTTGAATCGTATTGATAATTGATCTTCAGCTGCGGCGATCTCCACGTTGAACTGCTCCAAGCGAGCGAATAGTATCTCACATTCCATGTCGTTTTGACCGGAAGCGCAAGTTCAGGCTTTAGATCCGGAAACAGTGTGCCGCCTGAAACTGATGTGTGCCAAACGCCTTCTTCCTTGTTCAGAACTTCCCTGTAGGTGTGTCCGAGACTCGGAGAGATTGTTCCCTCGGCGGAAACGCTTTTCACAATCGCCCCTTCGGGAATGGCCGAGACATTGGCAAGATTGATTGCGGCAACCGGAGAAAAGACTCCCTGTCCCGGGCTTGAGATGGATGACGGAGACAAATTCGCCGTATAAGCACCGCTCTTCATTCTGTCGATAAACTCAAGTCTGTAAAATCCCCATCCGTCATATGAACCGTCTTTAGACATGACGACCGCAATGTATCGGCCTGTCTCCGGAACATCCAAGCGGATGATTTCATTTTGGTTTCCCGTTCTTTCAGAAGATCCTACTGCGGGATAGCCGTAAGAATCTTTAAATAAGTAAAGGTCATAATCTGTATTTGCCGGGATGTTCTTTAGGTGAATGGCAAGCTGTTCTCCCTTTGTCGCGTAAAATTTGTAATAATCTTTATCGCTTTCGCTGTGAATCGTCGCCGAAATCGTCTTGTATTTCCACAATCCTAAATCATAAGCCTCAGCGAAAGAATTGTTGGGTTCATACTCATCTTCGTAAACATTTGCCGAAGCCGAAAATGCTGGAATCGCCATCAAAAACAAACTGAACACGAACAGATACAAACTTTTTTTCATTTGTCCTTGCCTCCCGTTTATTCATCACCATAAAGGAACTCCCTTCCTAATATCGGTAATAAAGCTGGAAGTTTAATGAATATTTTATAAAATTATAGAATTTTTAACAGGTTTAATCATCCTCCGGCTCTGCCACGCTGCCTACAAAAAGAATCATTCCGGATGTTTCATCAACAATCGCAAAATAAAACGGGTGGTCTGCAGTCATCGTCACTTCAGGAACGGGAGCTGATTCGACAATCTCAACCGCCGTTGCCGCGGATGCTTCGGTACCCGCTTCATCTACTTTGATAAATGTTTTATGTCTGACTTTATTAATTTGAGCGGCACCCTGTCCAGAAAACATATTTGAAAAATCCGCGCTGCTAAACACGGTTTTCATTCCTAGCCGTTTAAGCGGTTCATTTAACATGTAGTCTGTTTGAAATGAGAAGCGCGGCAGCTTGAGCTCCACCTGTTTCATCGTCCAGTCCTTATGCAAGGCGCGCCACTGATCATACGTCATGCCAGCCAGAAGCTGTTCAAAACTTGCCGCTTTTTTCGGCAGAAAAACAGCCAATGACAGACCTTCGTCTTGAAAAGGAAGCTTGACGGCTTGAAAATGTTCGTTTTCCAGATAAGGAAAGCGGTTTGTCTGCGTCATCATGGGGTGTTTTTTTGCGGAGCCGTCTGCTGAATAAAATGGCTGTTCCGCTGTCATATGAGGATCAAATGGGTGCTTCCAGCTTTCTTTAAAATAGACGGCATTAATGATGTAGGCAATCGTATTCGACGAGACTTTGTCAACGATCTGATCGATGCGGTCTTTCGTTTTCTTTTTGACCCAGCTGTTGATTTCCTCTGTTGCCCGATCTGGATCATTTTGAAGCTGATAGGCGTCACCAAGGCCTTTGATCGCGTCTTTAAAACTTTCTTTCAGCTCCCTTTTGGTCCATATCGAATTGGCCGACGAAAATTCGCCGTGAGGGAGCGTTTCAAGTGAGCGATTCACAGATTGTGACGCCCTGTTGATCGATGCCATATCCGCCTGGCTGAGATTTAAAGTGCTGAGCAGTTCCTTTCTGCTGTCTCCCGCGGCACCGTTTGCCGTCATCACAAGTGCCTGCTGAATACTGTAAGGCGAGAGGAAGATGTTTTTCCGGCTCCCTTCCTCTTTTATCATGTCTTGAAACAAGGCGAGCGCAAACCGCTGTTCAGCTTCAGAAAACGAGGCTTCCGTTTTTTGCGCTGATCTGCCGCGCGGGGGATCAGCCTCCTTCTGTGCCCCGCATCCGGCCAGCAATAAAAGACCGGCCCATACCACTATCGCACTCCATTTCGATTTCAATTGTCAACACCTCCTAATGTTGTAGTGGGTTTAGCACTGGAAAACGTTACAAAAAACGGCAGCTGATGCAAGGAATCCGCAAAAAAAGCTTATCCAATGCTGGATAAGCTTTCGGTCAATGCGCTCACTGTCCTTTGACAGCCAGTTCACGCAGATCTTTTTTGACGATTTTGCCGAGCCTGTTTTTCGGAAGACTGTCGGTAAAGACAATCTCAGGAATTTTATAGTCGGACAGGCGCTCTTTGCAATACGCGATAATGTCCTCCTTCTTGAGGCCGGAGCTTTCGTTTTTCACCACATACGCCCTCGGAACCTCGCCGTACATTTCATCGGGGACGCCGATGACGGCCGATTCAACTACTCCGGGCACTTGATCGATGATTTCCTCCACTTGGTCCGGATAAATGTTGTCGCCTCCGTAGACAATGACATCTTTATACCGGCCGGTAATATATAAAAATCCGTCTTCATCGAGTTTGCCGGAGTCCCCCATATAAAACCAGCCGTCTTTCAGCACCTTTTGCGTGGCGGAAGGATTTTGGTAATACCCTTCAAAAACATACGGGCTTTTAACGACGACTTCTCCAACTTCACCCCTCGGCAGCTCTTCATGTGTATCAGGATCTTCGATTTTTATCCGGACTTGCGGAATCGGCTTGCCGGCTGAATTGACTTTATCCCAGCCCATATCAGGCCGCCATACGCTGACCGTCCATGCTTCTGTGCTGCCATACCCCTGCACCATCAGGATTCCAAGATCATTGTACTCCTTAATCAGCCGCGCCGGCACCTTGGTTCCGCCGGAAACAAGCATTTTCACAGATGACAGGTCGAATGGATGTCTTTTCATTTCCTCCAGCATGTAGGTGTAGACGGAAGGAAACGCCATCATCATATGAATGCGTTTCTTCTCGATCTCCTGCAGGATTTCAAACGGTTCGGGGTCCCATAAGAAATAAAGGGCAATTCCTTCAAAAGCCGCCTGAAAAACATGGTTGAGCGAGCTCATATGATAGAGCGGATGGCTCGCCAAAAAGCGCGTGCCTTTCAGCTGCTTCGATTTCACGTTCACCTCTGTCAAGTATGCGGCCAGACTACCGTGGTTGACCATGCAGCCTTTCGGGTTTCCGGTCGTGCCAGAAGTGAACAGCATTAAAGCCAGATCATGCTCTGTCACCTGCTCAGCTTCCACCTGCAGCGGCCTGTTTTTAAATAAGCTCTCAAACTGTTCAGTCGTGTTCATTCCCGCACCCGCTTCAATCATCAGGCAGAACTGAAGCTGTTCGCGGAGCGGCGATAGTATATCGGCAAATTCCAAGTCATAAAACATCACCTTCGGCCGGCAGTTGTTCAAGATTCCTTTTAATTCATATGATGTCAGCTGCCAGCTTAACGGCACGACTGTCGCTCCGATTTTAAGAGACGCCAGCAAAATGACGGGAAAATGATGATTATTTTTACATAAAACCGCGATGTGGTCTCCTTTTTGAACACCCTCCTCCAGCAGATAATGAGCCAGCTGGTTCACCCGTTGATGATACACTTTGAACGTAAACGTTCGATCTCCTCCGGACAATGCTTCTAACCCATCTGACGTTTCCATATGATGATTGATTAATTGCTGAAGTGTACTCAAAATTTTCATCTCCAAATTTTCATTGTTTCTCACAAAACCTGGTGAGATTATGTGACGCACAAATTCATTCTAAAACAAAATATATCCATTGTAAAACTATTTCATAATAGAATTATTATCTTTATGAATTGATAACAAAAGAAATTAAATGGCTCATTTTAAAATTCATAAAATCGTTTTTTGCGGGGCGTTCGCTTATGATAAAATAGACCTATGTTTGTTTGGTCAGCATGAAATTGCTGATCTACTACACGATGTCGGAAATGAGGAAACCTTCATGAATCACCATCGGATTGAAGCGAATCTATTGGACCATGCTTTCACGAAATATTTGCGGTCTTCAAAGAAATTAGACGAAGAAACGATTCCGAAAAGTATCACGAGCGGCAAAGGGTTTATTTTGCGAATCATTTACAGACACGGAACATGTACGATAAAGGAGATTTTACAGGAGGTCGCCCTGTCTCCATCAGCAACGACAACAGCTCTGAACCATTTGGAGAAAGAGGGTCTTGTGATCCGATCGAGAAATAACGATGACCGGCGCACCGTCTGGATCGAACTGTCACAAGAAGGAACGAGGATCGCCGCACAAATGGTGGAGAACCGACAGGCCTTGATCGACAAGCTCTTCGGTAAATTGTCGGAAGAAGAAAAAAAAGCTTTTTTTTCTGTGATTGAAAAAATTATGATGTAAAACGGGCCGTCGATTGATATCGACAGCCCTTTTTTTAATGTCTGACGCCAAGCGCGTCCAGCGCCATCTTCAAGTGATCTTCTTGTTTTGTCTGAAGGGCGAACATGCCGATTTCGATGCCGTAGGCGGACTGCAATTCTGTAATATGCTCTTTCATCCGCGGCCAGACGCGTCCTCCTTCTTCTACGTAATAAGCAATGAGCCGGGCGGTTTCAGCTTCTCCTAAAATCGTCTGGTATAACAGAAAGTCTTTTGCCGGGTCGGCGATTTTTGCTTCCGTCCAATCCAACAGCCCAGTTATGCTCTGATGCTGGTCAATCAAAATGTGCGGCGGGTGCAAGTCGCCATGGATAAACACCGTATGTTCAGGCCAATACGAGTCGTCGGTGAGCCACTTTTGCCACCTTTCCCAGAGCTCGCCGCTGACCCCGAGCTCTCTTTTGATCCGCTCCATCTGTTCTGCTTTTGACTGCCTGACACCATCCGGATTCATCACATGCATGCCCGCATCTTCTGCAGCCTTATGATCGATGCCGTGCAATAGCGCGAGCGTTTTTGCCAATGACCGGGTAAACGCTTCAGCCGGTGGCTCATGATCCATGTTCCATACGTAATTCTTCATCTCCATGTCAATGACTGCGGCAGGAACACCCGGAAGCTCCGGATATGCAATCAGTTCGGGGGTATGAATGAACCAATCCGGCACAGCGGCGGGAAGACGGTTTTGCAGAAGCTTCAGCACTTTTCCTTCATACACTGCCCTTTCAATCACATCGTCGCGCCGCGGTTTTCTTAAGACCCATCTCTTGCCTGCTTTATCTTCGGCAAAAACGACTTGAAAATCCATGCCGGACTCGTTGATTTCCGCACGCATTCGTTTCAGCCGAAGGCCGTGTTTTTCCGCAAGTTTTAATATATGTTCAATTTGCTCATTTACAGTTGTCATATACGATTTTCCCCTTTACTAAAGGTTTTTAATAAAAAAGTACAGGTCGTCTGCCTGTGCTGGAAAGTAAACGGAAAAAAGATATGACTAATAAACTAAAGGCAAGCTTCAGATAAGCTATTCTTAAAGGCAAAAAGAGACGCTGGAATCCGCGCCTCTCCCTCTATTATTGCATAAGGGTCCCCTAAAAACAGGCAGACTAATCCCGATTACTCTGCACACAGGCAGAGACTTTGTTCACGATTTAGTTAGCGAGGACAAAGTTCAATCGGAATCTGATGTATGCCATTTGGGAAATCCCTCCGTTCTTTAAAGTTATCCTTATTTTAACAGGTGGTGGGATGACCCGCAACGCAAAATTCAATTATTAAGAAAATCAACCTGATAGAGGAAATTCGCTTATCGAATACGTTCCTGCCTAACTAATCATTCACACCCGTTCGGCGCTTTAGTTCTCTTAGCCAAGCCGTATCCCCGGTTCCATAGCTCTTCTTTTGCCCTGTATCCCGCAAAGACCCGTTGCTGTAGTCAATCGATAAGATAAAATCCGGAACAGAATCATATCCGGCTTCCGCAAGCCTGTTCAGCTCTGCTCCATAATGAGCGATTGCGAAATGAGCCGTTTTCTTTTGGACGGGATCCTTCTCCAGCTCTTCTTTATACACATCTAACAAATCACGACCGTCAGGTGTTACATATCGGCCATCAACCACTTTCAAGTCCTTCAGGTGATACCCTGTCACCTCATATATCTCGCGAACCGTCTGATATTTTTGCTGCGCTTCTTTCGAATATTGCGCTGAATCGCTGCTTAAGCTTTTCATGATGTGCAGAAATAACTGTTTGCTGTTTTCTCCTGATTGCAATATATGTTCAATTTGATGGATGAGTTGCTCATCATCTGTTCCGCTCACCTTTACTTGATAATCAATCGGTGAAATCGTAAAGGTGAGCACCGTATCCGCTGGAATGGCAATATGATATTGATCCAGCAACGCTTGAAGCTGTTTATTGACTTGGCTGCGCTGATATATTTTCTCATTCTCTGTCTCTACTTCCCCATGAAAAGTCTCATTTCGAAATGCGGCATCCTGCATATTATAGTTTTGCGCCTTTCCTTTGAACAGCCACTCAGTTTCATTGTCATATGCGGCTTGTCTTTCTGCTGCCGACAAGTCATTTCTGAAATAAGGGGAATTGGAATTTTTGTATTTATCCTTAATATAGCCTAAAGGATCAGGTTTCGTTTTGTTCATTGCATTGATTTTGCTGTATTTTTCATCTAAGATTTTTTTCCTGATATCACTTTCTGACACATAGGGGTTTTGGGCATTAATTTTCGTTTCTTTCCCTGTATCTGCTACAGTTTGATCATTCGCTGCTTCGTATGCCCTTCTGAAAGCTCCAGCATGATTGACAATACTGTCCTTTGAGTAGTTCAGCTTGCTCAAACTTTCCTTCGATGGTCTTCCCGCTTGGCTGCTGGCCTTCTTCGCAAGGGCAGTTATATCAGAAGAGACATTTTTTAAAGTTGTATTAGCCGCATTCCTTTTCAACATATTCTGGACCATCAGCTGTGTACGGATGTATTGACTATTGAGACGCATTGGGTACCTCCCCTCAAATTCTTTCTATCATTATATATCGGCATTATTATGTTTATATTCACCTTATTAAACAGTAATTTACATGAAAATATATTTAGCAGTCTCATCTATCTGGATGAAAAATCAAAAGGCATCCAAAAAACGGATGCCTTTTCTTATTTCTCATCTTCCCTGTCACTTTTATTCCGTATCCGCTCAATCACCTCATGCAGCCCCTCAGGTTTATAAAACTCGACCGGAGAACTGCCCTTTTCAAACGAAATCGTCTCGGCTTCTATCAGCGCGACATAGCGGCCGTTTACCTTGGCAAGGTGGATCGAATCTCCGAATTCAGCCAGCAGTCCTTTAATCTCGGTTTCTCCCAATTTCATTTTCAGCTCTGCCTCAGGCATGTGCTCAACGATCTGGGCGGAGGCTTCGATAACCTGATGGGTGTCGAGACGTTCCTGAATCTCCCGCTTTTCGCTCGCTTCCCAGATTTCGAGGTCGTGTTCAAATTGCTGGAGTTCTTCGCTTTTGTCTTCAAATGCTTCGTACACGTGCTCCTGCACCATGTTCATCACTTGTGACTTCATGATTTCCGGCATCGACTCGCCGTACTCGACGAATTTTAAGAAGTCTTCAAAGTAGCGGGCGTGCGAGGCCTGGTGGATTTTCACTTCGCTTTCCTCTGTCATGCCTTCTTCAGGCATGTACGGATACTGAATCGATTTCATGTTTTTCGTCGTGATCGCCATTTCGACCTTGCGGATCAGCGATGATTCATCGGCAATCGAAGCGACCTTCGGTTCAAAATCGCACTTCATGACAAAGACAAATGTATCATCGAAGTATTTGCGCGGAACGGCTGTCGCCACTAAAAAAACGCCTCCCCTGACGGCGCTCGTGTCGAGGTATGTGCGGACGAACTGTTCGCTCAGTTCATTGAATTCTTCCTTTGTCTCTGCCAGTTTTGTTTTGTGAAACAGATTGTAGTTCGGATTAGAATCAAGCTCATGCCCCGGCTCTGTGATGAAGCGGCCGATTTTCGTCGGCACCTGCTCTGACTTCGGATGGCGTTCGGCTTTCCGCTTGACGATTTTTTTCAATTCCCCGTCTAAGAAATCCTTCAGCTCGCTGTTTTCAAATTCCTCTGTATCCAGCGTCTGAAAATGTTTATATTGCTTGTTGGCCTGCTCATCCTTGCCGTCGACCTGGATGACGTAAAAAGAAATATAGCGAATTTCAAATTCCATGACATGTTCACCCGTTTTCCTTGTTGTTTCAGTTCTTCAAGTATAGGTAAAGGCCTGGAATCCGTCAATTTTCCCTTCACTATATACGGAGATCTTATAACACATCTTCCCGGTCAATTTTTCGAATCGACCAAAACGCGATGACAATCCCTACTACAGCCAATGAAATCGGAATATAAATAATAGAAGCAAGCGAAAATCCAGGACTTTGCTGACTGATCAGCGTAATCAAAATGCAGGATGACACAATGGTGGCAGGAACTGATTGTTTGCGCATTCCAAAGTATAATGGAATAAAACTCAATCCTGTGGAGGAAGCAGCATAAATGAGCATACTGCCAATCTCATTTCCTATGGCTTGCATCGTCAGCTTTTCCGGGCTGAATTGATAGACATTATTGAGCTGCGAGAAAATAAATGCAACAATCAGTTCGGACACGATCATTGTCAAAAAGGTCAATCCGCCGATGAGTAAAAGTTTTGCGGCGATCAGTTTTTTGCGGCTGACCGGATATGTGAACATAACCGTGATGGTTCTATTTTTATACTCTCCGATGACCAGTTTGGCAATCAACACGCCTGCAAAAACAATAAACACAGATCTTACAAAAATCCCGATAAGCTGCAGCATGGATGCCGCGTCAGCCATCGACATTTGGCCTTGAGTAAGGTTTTTTTCCTCTGATCCGATCAGGCACAATAAACCGAGAATACATAGATTTGCAATTACTGCACCTTTGTAATACCACCCTAATTTTGTTTTTTTTAACTCCAATTTAATTAAATTCAGCATTGAACTTCAACTCCGTTAGAATACATCTATTTTTTCGATACGCCTTACAGCCAAAAAGGAAAAAAACAGACCGACTGCGGCAAGAGATAAGGGTATATACACAATTGAAGAAATAGAAAAGCCAGGGCCTGTGGAACTGATCGGCATGATGATGACAACAGAGGAGATGATCGTTGCCGCAGTAGAGTACTTTCTCATTCCGAAAAAGATGGGCACTAAACTTGTTCCGGCGGCTCCAAAAGCAAAAACGATTATTTTCAGAGTCTGCTGAGACACGATAGAAGCTGTTAATACGCCGGGGATGACTCCATAAATTGCGTTCAGCAGAAAAAAACCAGCTGCAACGCATGCATTTGATATTAATATGGTGATGAAGGTCAGCCCGGCCGCGATCAGCAGTTTAGCAGCCAGCAGTTTTTTTCGGTTGATCGGGTACGTAAACATCACAAGTATTGTCTTGTTTTTAAACTCTGAAATCACTAATTTTGAGATCAGCACAGCGCCGAACACGATAAAAACGGCTCTGACGAAAGTGCCGATCACAAGAAATGTGTCATCAATCGTTTGGAACGTTTCCTTGCCTTCTGTAAAGGTCACCATCCACAGAAAACCGAGAATGATGAAATTGGCAAATACGGCTCCGCGTACATACCAGCCCAGCTTCAGTTTTTTCATTTCGATTCTCATCAAATTCAGCAAATTTCTCCGCCTCCTTATGCGTTGACCGCGTTGCCGTTGATTAAGCTGAGGAAGTAGTCCTCAAGCGAAGTATGCTTTTTATTCATGGATTCAATTTCTACATCATTCAAAATCAGAGCTTTAGAGATGGCTGTTTGAGAAGCTTCGGCATCATAAATTCGGATCGTTTTATCATTTAGTATTTTAAAATTAGTAATCTGAAGCTCATGTTCAAGCACAAAGCAAGCACGCAATTGATTCGGCGTCACGAGTTCAATGTACTCTGTGTTCCGGCCCCTTACGCTTTCCATCGATACTTCTTCAACAAGCCTGCCGTCCCGAATCACTCCGATTGTATCTGCAATTTGCTCTACTTCGTTCAGGATGTGGCTTGAGATGAGCAATGTCATTCCATACTCTTTGCTCAATACTTGAAATAAGTTTCTGATTTCTTTAATTCCGATAGGATCAAGGCCATTAATCGGCTCATCCAAGATGAGCAAGTCGGGTTTGGTGAGAATGGCCCGCGCGATTCCAAGACGCTGCTTCATACCAAGCGAAAATGTTTTGACAGGTTTGCTGTCGATATTTTTTAAATTCACCATGTCCAGCACTTCCTGAATCTTGGCTTTATTGTGGTATCCCATATACTCACAATGCAGATTTAAATTTTCTTTAGCTGTCAGGTTTTCATAAAAAATCGGGTATTCGATCATGCTGCCTATTTTGCCGAGAATCTCGTAAGATCGATTTGTCAGCTTATGTCCAAGAATATTGATTTCGCCGCTTGTCGGTTTTACGAGGCTCGTCAGCATCTTCATGATGGTCGTTTTCCCTGCTCCGTTCGGGCCGAGAAAACCGTATATTTCTCCCTTTCGTATATGCATGCTTACATTTGACACAACCTCTTGACCTTTGAATGTCTTGGTAAGCCCGCTTGTTTGTACGATGTATGTCAACTCTGTTTCTCCTTTCCTGTCTCTGCTATGTGTCTATTGTAGCGATGGACGCTGTCTTTTTTATTTCTTGTTTCTTAAGAAATTCTTACGATTGCTAATAGGTCATTCGTTTTAACGTGACGGAAAACGCTGTCCGTTCATACGGCTTGCTTTGGAGAGAGATGTCCCCTCCCATTTTCTCAATGAGCCTTTTTGTAATTGTTAAACCGAGCCCGCTTCCCTGGAATGCTTTATTTCTCGATTCCTCAAGGGTATACAGTCTTTCAAACACCCGTTGCTGATCATGCTCACTAATCCCTTTCCCACGGTCCCATACCGTAATGACAATCCGCGTCTCATCATATGTAAGGGACAATCCGATCAGCTTTCCGTCCGCACCATATTGAATCGCATTTGATAAAAGGTTTTGCAGGATCCGGTCAAGCGCTTCTTCATTTCCATGTGCATAAACCGGGGTATCCGGGATGTCGATGACTGCTTTAAAACCTTTTGCCTGAACAGCATCATAGTGTTGGAGAATGTTTCTTCTGCATATTTCGTTGATATGTATTTTTGTGAGCAGTATTTGCTTATCTTCCGATTCCAGCTTGGCCAAGTCAAAAAAAGAATTCATCAGCTGAATGATTTCACCTGTTTTTTGATATAGCTTTTCCAGCAGCCTCTCACGCTCCTCTTCCGCCATGTCTGAATCATTTTGGATCGCTTCGATATATCCGAGCACGACGGTCAGCGGAGTTTTCAGATCATGGGACATATTGGTCAGCATTCGTTTCATTGACTGCTCCGTTTTTGCAAAACGGGCTGTTATGTGCTGGTGCTCCTCAACAAACAGGTTCATTTGCACGAGCAGGGCCCGCAGTACTTTATCATCCGTTCCTAATAAAATTTGATCAGCCGCATGCTCATTCAGCATCATACTGAGCTTTTCCGTGATGTACTTCAAGTTTTGGTCCCGCCGTTTTTTCATTTTATATTGAACGATATTAAGAGACGCCAAAATCATCAGAATGCCAATCCATAACATTGTCATCCTAAAACTCTCCTAATTTATAGCCGATGCCCCAAAGCGTTTTAATATATTGCGGGGAAGAAGGATCATCCTCTATCTTTTCTCTCAGGCGCCTCATATGGACGTTAATAATATTTTGATCGCCAAAATAATCCTCATTCCAAACCGAACGATAGATTTGTTCTTTTGTAAACACTTTTTTAGGGTTTGTCACAAACAAAGTCAGCATTTTCCATTCCGTCGATGTCAGCTGAAGCGGTTCACCATTTTTTTGTACGGATACATTTTCGATATCAACCGTAAGCTCGTGAACACGTAATATTTTTTCATTTGCCGGCTCACTGGCAGAATATTGCGTTGCCCGCCGAATGGCGGCTTTTATTCTTGCAGTCAGTTCGATCATCGAAAACGGCTTGGCAATATAATCATCCGCACCAAAGCCCAGCCCCAGCGCTTTGTCCACATCCCCGTCTTTTGCAGAAATCATTAAAACCGGAACTTTGCTCTGTTCACGGATCATTTTCAGAAAATCCATTCCGTTCAGCTTAGGCAGCATGATGTCGAGCAGAATCACATCATAATTGCCCTGCTGAAACAATCGAACGCCCTCTTCTCCGTCAAAAGCAAGCACGACCTCAAATCCTTCTTTTGTTAAATAATGATCGACCATTTCACTGATCGAATGATCATCTTCAATAAGCAATATGCGCTGCATCTTGTTCACCCATCCTTTTCAACATAAAAACACACGTACAATTACACTCATTGTAATTGAAAAACGTGTGTTTTTTACAAAAATTATTTATATTTCTAGTTGAATCCTCTTGTATCTTCGGATCTATTGACCGATATCAATCTACTTTCCCACTAACTCGGATCAAGTCACAGGCGCCGGGTTGAATAAACACAAGTCATTGGAGAGTCCCCAATGTTCCGCCCATGTTTTCCTTCCGCTCGCGACGTCAAGTATCGTCCGAAAGATTTCCCAGCCGACTTCCTCTATTGAAGCTTCGCCTGTTGCGATCCGTCCGGCATTGATGTCGATCAAATCGCGCCAATCTTCTGATAACGATTGCCGGGTCGCCACTTTCAAAACCGGAGCCATCTCAAGGCCATACGGTGTTCCCCTTCCGGTTGTAAATACTTGCAAATGCATGCCCGAGGCCAATTGCAGGGTGCCGCATACGAAATCGCTTGCAGGAGTCGCCGCAAAAATGAGGCCCTTCTGTACAGCCCTCTCACCAGGCGCAAGTACGGCACTGATCGGGCTGCTTCCCGATTTTGCGATCGATCCGAGCGATTTCTCGACCACGTTTGCCAGTCCGCCCTTTTTGTTTCCCGGCGACGGATTGGCGCTTCGGTCTGATTCGCCTCTTTCCAGATAGCGATCATACCAAGCCATTTCCCGAATCAAGGCGCGGCCGACTTCTTCATTGACAGCGCGCGGTGTTAGGAGATGAACGGCATCGCGGACCTCGGTGACTTCCGAAAATAAAACCGTGGCCCCTGACCGAACGAGTAAGTCAGCCGCATATCCTGCCGCGGGGTTTGCGGTCACCCCTGAGAAAGCGTCGCTGCCGCCGCACTGAAGGCCGATTACCAGGTCTGAAACGGGACATGTCGTCCGCTTCCGTTCATTCAGCCTTTTTAAGCGCTCTTCGGCCATTTCCATAATCGATTGAATCATGTGCTGAAACCCTTGCCGTTCCTGTAATGAAAGAATGTTTTCAGCGTCTCCTTCCGGCTCTATCCTCGTCGGAAGGAGCTTCTCGCAGCCGAGTCCGATCACCATCGCTTCGCCGCCGAAATTAGGATGCCTGGCGATATTTTGAATCGTTCGGATCGGGATCCTGGCTTCCGGCGCATTAATCGCCACACCGCAGCCGTATTGATGATTTAATGCAGCGACACCATCAACATTCGTATATTTTGGGAGCAGTTCCTCTTTAATTCGTTTCACTGCGTAATCGAGAACGCCTGCGACGCATTGCACGCTTGTCATGATGCCCAGCACGTTTCTCGTGCCGACGCTCCCGTCTTCATTCCGGTATCCTTCAAATGTGTACCCTTCAAGAGGGGGAGCGGGTTTTGGAACTTTGTTGGCGATGGGCAGTTCATCGAGCGGCGGAGCTTCCGGAAGCATGATATGCGACTCGGAAATCCACCCGCCTTTTTCGATTGGTTTGACGGCATAGCCGATGATTTCACCGTAGCGAATAACGGCTCCGCCCTGTGTAATGTTCGTTAAAGCCACTTTATGACCTTGGGGAATGCGCTCTTGCAGTTTAAGCCCGCAAGGAAACACCGTCCCTTTCGGCAGTCCGCCGGCATTGGCGATGATTGCGGCATTGTCTTTTTCGTTCACCTTAATGTACAACGGGGTTTCAGTTTGATTGACAAGCATAAGGATTGATCAACTCCCCTTTTCGATCAGCGCTTTTCCGCGGCACATGCACATGTTAGAAAGCGCTGTCAAACAACTTAATGAGTGTTTTTTTCATCACGAAGACCATTCAGTATTTTGTCACGTACAAATTTTAAATGCTCATACATATGGTGATAGGCTTGATATGGGTCCCTTTGTTGAAGGGCTTTCAAAATATTCGTATGATATTCGACAGTCCGGTCCCTTTCCCTGTATGGAATCTGGCTGTCGATTTTGGCGTGTGTGATCAAGAGTGATTGAATCATGCCTTCCAGCACCGGGTTGTTCGCGCTCAAAGCGATAATCCGGTGAAATTCCTTATCCGCTTCTCCATAATGATTATCCGTGCTGTTTGCAATGATATCGATCGTTTCCTGCAGCCTTTCGAGCTGACTGTCATTGATCTTTTCTGCAGCGATCGTGACAAGCCCGAGTTCAAGTGCCATCCTCGCTTCAATAATGGCCGGCAAATTATCGACCGCCAAAGCCAGCATGACAGAAAACGGCTGGATGCCGATTTTATCATTAAAATACGTGCCGTCTCGGGTTTTTCTTTTGATAATTCCGAGCGTTTCGAGTGATATTAAAGCTTCGCGGAGAACGGGTCTGCTGACATTCAGCTTTTCCATGAGCTCGATCTCCGTCGGCAGTTTGTCCCCCGGTTTCAACTGGCCGCTTGATAATAAATGGACGATTCGTTCAACAACCTGTTTTGCCAATGTCTTGCGATTGACTGATTCGACCTGCAATGTTTCCATATCTTCTTCCACGACTGTGGGCCCCCTTTCAGTTGTTCATATTGTAAGACAAAATATCGCGTATGACAATGTCGGCTAGGGGCCTCTCAAACCGCTGTTTCCGCAATTATCGAACAAGACAAGGACGTTTAGGGTCGAAACGCCAATTTTCAATCAAAAACTGCATGGCAACAGCATCATTCCGCTCGCCTGCTGTCATTTTCTCATACAGTTCATTTGCTTTTTCCACCTGTTCCATATCGATTTCAATGCCGAGCCCCGGCTCATCAGGAACTTGGATATATCCGTCAGCGATTGAAAAAGGCTGTTTTGTCAGACGCTGTCCATCCTGCCAAATCCAATGCGTATCAATCGCCGTGATGGCACCCGGAGCTGCTGCGGCAACGTGGGTGAACATAGCCAGGGAGACGTCAAAATGGTTATTGGAGTGAGAGCCCCACGTCAGCCCCCATTCATGGCACATTTGAGCAACGCGGACAGATCCCTGCATCGTCCAGAAATGCGGATCTGCCAGCGGTATATCAACGGCGTGCAGTTGTATCGCATGCCCCATTTGCCGCCAGTCTGTCGCAATCATATTCGTCGCTGTCGGAATGCCTGTCGCACGGCGGAATTCGGCCATGATTTCCCGCCCCGAGTATCCGGCTTCCGCTCCGCAAGGGTCTTCCGCGTAGGCGAGCACATCGCGCTTTCCCTTACAAAGCGCAATCGCTTCTTCCAATGACCACGCGCCATTCGGATCAAGGGTGATTCTCGCCTCAGGAAACCGCTTCGCTAAAGCGGATGCCGCCTCGATTTCTTCTTCTCCCGAAAGGACACCGCCTTTTAATTTAAAATCGTGAAAACCGTATCGTTCTTGAGCTGCTTCAGCAAGACGGACGATCGCCCCGGGTGTCAAGGCTTCTTCACGGCGGAGGCGGAACCAGTCGTCACTTGCCTCTTGTTCACTAATATAGGGCAGCGTCGTGCGCTTTCGGTCACCGATGTAAAACAAATAGCCGAGCATCTTCACTTTTTCCCGCTGCTGGCCTTCCCCCAACAGCGCCGCCACAGGGACGCCGAGAAATTTCCCGAGCAAATCGAGCAAAGCCGCTTCCAATGCGGTCACTGCGTGTATCGTCGTCCGCTGGTCAAAGGTCTGCACCCCGCGTCCTCCGGCATCCCGGTCTTTAAACCGGCGCCTGACAGACTGCAAAATCGATTGAACAGCGCCGAGCGGCTGATCGATAACGAGCGGTTTCGCCTGCTCAAGCGTCTGGCGGATCGGCTCGCCGCCCGGCACCTCTCCGACGCCGAGAGCGCCTGATGAATCTTTTAAAATCACGATATTCCGTGTAAAAAAGGGGCCGTGAGCTCCGCTCAAATTCAAAAGCATGCTGTCGCGCCCTGCCACGGGTATGACCCGCATGTCTGCAATAGACGGTGTTTGCGATGATTTCTCCTCTTTTACCTGCTGATGGATGTTTGGATTCATATCGATTTAGCCTCCCTCTCGTTAAAGCGCTTACATTTCACATGGATAAAGTGGTGTCTGCAGGGTCTTCCTCTTTCTGCAGTTCGATGCGCTTGATCGGCCCGACCAGAAACAGATAGCTTAATACCGCGGCAATCGCGTTGGCCCCGACAAACACAAGCGCTCCGTTAAATGAGCCTGTCGCATTCACAATATATCCGATGATAATGGGCGTCGTGATAGACGCAATATTTCCAAAAGTGTTGAAGATGCCGCCGCTCAAGCCGGCACACTCCTTTGGCGAGGTATCTGATACAACCGCCCAGCCCAGCGCGCCGAATCCTTTTCCGAAAAAGGCAAGCGACATGATGGAGACGACCAGCCAAGACGAATCTGCATAATTGCATACAATCATCGAGCAGGACATCAGCATGCCGAGGATGATCGGTGTTTTTCTGGCGACCGTTATCGAGCAGCCCTTTTTCAAAAGGTAGTCAGACACGAATCCGCCCAGCAGCCCTCCTAAAAATCCGCAGATTGCAGGGAGTGATGCGACAAAACCCGCTTCAAGGATCGACATGCCGCGCGCCTGAACGAGATAGACCGGAAACCATGTCAGAAAGAAATAGGTCAACGTTGTGATGCAGTATTGGGCGATATACACCCCGAGCAGCATCCGGCTTCTTAAAAGCTGCTTAATGTAAGGCCATTGCGACTCCTTTTCTTTCTTTTCCGCGTTCTTTCCCTCATCCATCGAGACAAGCGCGCCGCCTTCTTCGATGTACGCCAGTTCGGCGGCATTCATTCTCGGATGTTTTTTTGGTTCGTACATCGTTTTCAGCCAAATAAACGACATCGCAATCCCTAGAGCACCCATGATCACAAAAACCGTATGCCAGTTGAAAGAGTGGGCGAGCCACCCCATCAGCGGTGAAAAAATGACGAGTGCAAAGTACTGCGCCGAGTTAAAGATCGCCGACGCTGTTCCGCGTTCAGAACTTGGAAACCAGGAAGCCACCACCCGGCCGTTGCCCGGAAAGGACGGCGCTTCTGACAGACCGACGAGAAACCGGAGCGCAAATAAAAGGATAACGGCCGTTCCCGCGGCGAAAAAACCAAGCGTCCCCTGCAAAAGGGTAAACAATGACCAAAAGAAGATGCTGGCGGCGATGACGATTTTCGACCCAAAGCGGTCGAGCAGCCAGCCTCCGGGGATTTGGCCGACAACATACGCCCAGCCAAATGCGGAAAAGACATACCCCATCGCCACCGAACTCAGCCCAAGCTCATGCTGCACAGAATCGCCAACGATCGAGAGTGTCGCACGGTCGGCATAATTAATGGATGTGACGAGAAACAGCATAGACACGACAAACCAGCGGACAGAACTTCTTTTCCCCGCGGTATGGGGGGAGGCTGCACGATTTTTTTTCATAGCATCTTCTCCTTTATTCATTTGTACCGACACGATTGATTTACGGTTTAACAAATACCGTTTTCACGGCTGTGAAAAATTCTTTTGCTGCCTCCCCCTGTTCCCGTGAATGCGAGCTCGATTGTTTAACGCCTCCGAATGGCGCCTGCAGTTCAACACCGGCGCTTTCGGCGTTGACACGAATGAGCCCCGCTTCGATTTCATCTATGAATGACAGCATCCGGCCGATATTTTGCGTAAAAATGGAGGCACTCAGGCCAAATTTGACGTCATTTGCCGTCTCCAACGCTTCCTCAAGTGTATCCGCCTTGATTAAAGCAATGACCGGGCCGAAGATTTCTTCTTGGGCAATCGCCATGCCGGAAGTGACGTTGTCAAAAATGGCCGGCCTGATAAAATAGCCGTTTTCGTATTTCCCATCTGCCAGCCTCTCACCGCCGAAAATGAGGTCCGCGCCTTCTTGCTTTCCTTTTTCAATATAGGACAGACAGTTATCAAGCTGCTGTTTGTTCGCAATCGGTCCCATCCAGACATCTTCTTTTAAGCTGTCTCCGATTGTAATCTCTTTTGTCTGTTGAAGCAGCTTTTCTTTAAACCGGTCATAAACACCGTTTAAGACGATGACGCGGCTTGTCGCCGTACACTTTTGGCCTGTCGACCGGAACGCTCCGCTGATGACCGCTTCAACCGCAATATCAAGGTCGGCGTCATCTGCGACGATCACCGGGTTTTTGCCGCCCATCTCAAGCTGGTACTTCGCCCCTCTTTCAAATGCCGTCCGGCCGATGATTTTTCCTGTTTGATTCGACCCTGTGAACGTAATTCCGTTCACATCCGGGTGCTCGGCAAGCCTTTGGCCGACCGATGATCCCGGTCCTGTCACCGCATTGACCACGCCTGACGGAATCCCTGCTTCTTCAAAGCACGAGATAACCTTAAGGCAGGTGACTGCAGTTTCCGTAGCCGGCTTGATGACGACCGTGTTTCCATAGATGAGGGCAGGCGCCATTTTCCAAATCGGGATGGCAACGGGAAAATTCCACGGCGAGATGACGCCGACAACGCCGAGCGGCACCCTGTCGGTGTACATGAAGGCGGATGGATCGGTCGACGGAATCACATCACCCGTTTTCCGCATCCCCTCTCCGGCATAGTATCTGAGAATCGCGATTCCCCGTGCTGTTTCTCCTTTCGCTTCAGGCAGTGTTTTGCCCATTTCACGCGTTGCACACTCGGCAATTTCGTCGAGGCGCTGTTCCATGATGTCAGCGGCCTTGTATAGAAATTGACCGCGCTCCGCTCCCGACAGAATTCTCCACGCCTTTTTGGCCTGCTTGGCCGCTTCAACCGCCAGGTCTACATCCTCAATCGAAGATTTTTGCACAAGCCCGACGATATCCCGTGTATCTGCCGGGTTCAAGCTCTGTTCCATCCCGCCCGATTCGGCCTTCACCCAGCGGCCGTTGATAAAGTTAAAATACGTTTTATTTTCAGCTGCAACAGACATCTTCAAATTCCTCCTTTTGTTTATAGGGCAGCGGTCGTTTTTGGATAACGCGCCATCGCGTTTTTCAGAATGTTTTCGAGCTGCCGGCAATGGTCTTTTTCCACCGGAACAATTGGCGGTCTCGCAGTGTTTTTCACATGAAGGCCCATGATTTCCATGCCGGCTTTGATCAACGACACAGCATAACCTTTCCGAAGTTTGCGGATCTCGTTAATCGGCATGATGACATGCTCATAAATCTCTTTGACAAGCCGGTCGTTACCGTTTAATAATGCCTCATAAAACATTCTGGAAATATGGGGAATATAATTGGATATCGCCGAAGAATACGACGTAAAGCCAATCGGAGCATAGGCCGGCATCGTGACTTCAGCCATCGGCATTCCGTTGAGCCAGCCCAGCCTGTCTCCTATCGTATATGACAAACTGATATTCAATGCCATATCCCCTATGCCGTCTTTGAGTCCGACAAGCTGCTCGAGATCGGTCAGCCGCTGAATCTGTTCAAGCGTCAAAACCGCATTGTCTCGCTGATAAATGATGGCATTTAAATCCGTGCTTTCAATGATTGTTTTCGTGTACTGATAAAGGCCTTCCTGCTCTCCGTGTATCAAGTACGGCGGGAGAATCAGATAGCCGTCGGCCCCTTTTTCCTCGGATATCCGCGCCCATTCCAAAGCGGTGCTTAAGTTGCCGCCCACTCCTGTGTAAACAGGCACCTTCCCGCCCGCGGCCGAGACGGCAATTTCGACCATTTGCTCGTATTCCTTTGTGCTGAGAGACTGAAATTCTCCTGAGCCGCAAGCGATAAAAACTGCCTCAAGCCCTTCATCCAATAAAAAGCGGATGTTTTCGTAAAGTGCTTCTTCCTCCAGTTTTCCTTCCCTGTTGAAGGGTGCCACCGGGAAACCCAATATGCCTTCCGGCGCCTTCCGTAATTGACTCATCTCCGTCATCCCCTTGTCGTTCATTTCCTGAGAAAGCGTTGTCATTCGGCTGAAATGCGATGTCTCTGTTTTAGAAAATCCCTCCATTCATCTTTTTGTTTAATTGTAAGACAAATAAACAAATTGTCAATATCATTATTTTCTGATTTTTTCATTTCAAGCAAAAAAAGAGACTGAAGACACAGTCCGTCTTCAGCCTTGGGCCTCAGCCCCTTGTTGTGCAGCCGTTTTTTTTCGGTAGATAAACGCCGATAAAGAGATGCTTAATTCGTATAATACAAGCAGCGGGACGATCACCAACACATCCGAGATAAAATCGGGCGGCGTGATCACAACTGATACGACGATCAGCGCAAAATAAGAAATTTTTCTCATTTTACTGAGCTTGGCCGGATTTAAAATTCCGAGGCTCGTTAAAAACATTACGATGAGGGGCATTTCGAACAAAAACCCGAATGGCAGTGTGAGGTTCATCATAAAGCGAAAATAATGCTCCGCCGTAAACATCGTTTGAAAATGGCCGGCAGATAAGCCGATCAAAAACTGAAGAACGAGCGGAAAGAGCACAAAATAACCGAATACAATCCCCAAAATAAAAAAAATGAACAGTCCCGGTATATAAAATAATGCCGTCCTCCGTTCGTGGTCGGTCAGCGCAGGCGCCACAAACCGCCATGTCTGAAAAGCAGCCACCGGTATGGTGGCAGCGATCGCCAGCACCCCCGCAATCATCATATAAACCCAGAGAATATCTCCCGGCCCCAGTACAGCAAGCTTTTCATCAAGGTCTCTGATCAGCCAGTCATAGATGTCCTGAACAAACAAAAAGCCGGTGATGAGAAACAGAATAAACGTAAGAAGCGTTTTAATGATTCGCTGGCGCAGCTCTTCAAGATGGGCAATCAAATGTGCTTCCCTTTTTTTCACCTTCGCCTTCCTCCCCTTCGCATGTTAAACAGAAAAAAGAACAGACGGGTTTACCCGCCCGCTCTATTGATCATCTTGCCGATGGATCGCTTTGCTTTTTCGCATCAGGCTCCTGTCCGATCTCATTGTCATCGGCAGATACTAAAGACTTTGTCGCACTTTTGAATTCGGTCAGTGTTTTTCCAAAAGCCCGGCCGATTTCCGGAAGCTTTGAAGGCCCGAAAATGATCAGCGCAATCACCAGAACCAGGATGAGACCCGGAATACCGATATTTGAAAGCATTTGCTGTCATCCTTTCGTTGATTACTGGGTTACTTTTTTCTCCTTTTGCTTCACTTGCTTCTGATGGGCTCTTGTATGTGCGAGGAAACGGTCTTCTTCGACTTCGTTTGACTTCTTCACGCCTCCAGGCACAATGTTGGAAGCGG
Source organism: Bacillus haynesii (assembly GCF_001969855.1). Lineage (GTDB taxonomy): Bacteria > Bacillota > Bacilli > Bacillales > Bacillaceae > Bacillus > Bacillus haynesii. The sequence continues at coordinate 120,449 of NZ_MRBL01000017.1, read as the reverse complement.
TCCGTTTCAGCCCTGTGTAGTCTTTATGATAAACATAGGAAGCTCTTGTCGAAATCGCTGCACCCGGCTCTGTCACATATGGGACAACGCGGTAATCTGTCCGCCATTCTTCCGGTGTGACCGTACAGCGCACATAGCCGCGGTAATCATTGAAAAACTTTATATGAGGATTGTTCGATAAAATCTTATCCGTATCCGCTCTTTTATCAGCGCCGTTTCCTCCCGATGTAATCGACGTCCCGACGAATTCCACGCCGAAGATGTCGGATTTCGGATTGTCAAAATCAACGAGCAGATTATTTGCCCAGCTGGCATGCACATCACCGGTGAGGACGACGATGTTGTTCAGTTTTTGAGATTTGATGAAGTCGATCACCCGCTTGCGCTGAGCGGGATATCCGTCCCACGAATCCATGCTGTAAATCGGCGCGGCACTTGTCCCAAAGTTCCATTGCGCAAAGAAAATCTGCTGTGCGATGATGTTCCAATGCGCTTCTGAACGACTCAGATTGTCAAACAGCCAAGCCTCCTGTTCCGCTCCAAGCAGCGTCCGCTTCGGATCATTCGATTCATCAGAAGGAGGCTTATTGCCATCTCCATTGGCTTGGTCATCGCGATACTGACGGGTATCCAGCACGCTAATGTCAGCCAAATTGCCGTAGGAAAAATTCCGGTACAATTGCATATCAGGACCGTTCGGCAGGGATTTGCGGCGGAGCGGCATATGCTCGTAATAAGCTTGGTATGCGGCGGCGCGCCGTTTAATAAACGCTTCAACTGACTGGCCTTTTTCAGGGATAACATTCGCATAGTTGTTCTCCACTTCATGATCGTCCCATGTAACAACCCACGGGAAGGCGGCATGCGCGGCTTTCAAGTTTGCATCTGAACGGTATTGGGCATGGCGATTTCGGTAATCAAGCAGCGACATGATTTCAGGACCGCTGTGTGTTCTGACATTGCCTGTTTTCGAAACGTATTCATTCGGACCGTACTCATAAATATAGTCGCCGAGATGAAAAACAAGATCGAGCTTTTCCTTTGCCATATGCTGATAGGCGGTATAATAGCCGTGTTCGTACTGCTGGCATGAAGCAAAAGCGAATGTGAATGTAGCAACATCTGCCCCAGGCGCCGGAAGTGTCTTTGTCTTGCCGACAGGGCTCAGCTGGTTGCCACATTTAAAGCGGTAATAATACACATGATTCGGTTTCAGTCCGGATACCTCGGCATGTACTGAATGTGCAAGGTGCGGTGTCGCTTTTTCGGTCCCCCGTTTGACGATACGGCGGAAACGTTCGTCTTCTGCGAGCTCCCATTTCACAGATACAGCTTCATTCGGCATCCCGCCCCCGTTTAGCGGATCGGGTGCCAGCCTTGTCCACAATACGACGCTGTCAGAAAGCGGATCTCCCGATGCAACGCCAAGTGTAAACGGATATTCCGAGAATGTCGGCGCTGCATTGACTTCCATTGCCCCCATCGATTGCGCGATCGCAAGGCCGAGCGAAAGCCCGGCTATTTTGCCGGCCCCTTGAATAAAGCGGCGGCGGTCAAACGTATTGTCCTTGAGGCTTTCCTCACTCAGCTTTTTCATCCATTCCTCCAGCGGTCCTTCATGTGTCATTCGTATTACCCCTCTCTATACAAATGATTGATCGGGTTCTATTATAGGCTGAGTTTATTAACGATCTGTAAAGTATTGTAAACAGGGGAAGAAACGCGATACATGGTCCATCAAGTCACACCGCCGATATATGTGTCGAATTTTGTCTCAAATCAACCTATTCGCCTATGATTTCGACAAAACCCCGGTCGTTTCCCGCAGACCGATTCTCCCGTTTTTCTTCACATGATCTTTAAAGAGAGAAAACAAAAAAAGCCCACACCATTGCCAGACAATGATATGAGCTTGATCAGCAAGTGACTTTATGTAAGATGATGTTTTAACACAATTTATTGCAATGTTTTATTTGCCGTTCTTGTTTAAGGCTTTGATTACCACCTTTGTTGCTTCTGCAATAAGCTTATCATCATACTTGGCATCCTTTTTATCCCGGCTGGATAATACTGCGAGAACTACAGGATCTCCTTTTGGCGGCCAAATGATGGCAATGTCATTCCGGGTTCCATATGATCCCGCTCCAGTTTTATCAGCCACGTCCCAACCTTCCGGCACACCGGCGCGGATTAAGGCATCCCCAGTGGTATTTCGTTTCATCCAATCGATTAAAAGCTCGCGTTTTTCACTTGGAAGTTTATCTTCAAGAGCAAAAGCTTGAAGGCTTGTCGCAAGTGCTCTTGCTGTACTGGTATCTTGAGTTTCTCCCGGATTTACTTCATTTAACTCTGGTTCGTATCGTTCGGGATTTGTAACTTCATCACCAAGCTTCCTCAGTTCCTTTTTCAAACTTTCAGGTCCGCCAATTTGTTTAAGAATAAGATTCTGTGCCGCATTGTCACTATATCGAAGCGAAGCATCCGCAAGCTCTTTAAGCGTCATTCCCGTATCAACATGCTTTTCCGTAATCGGGTTGTAGTTTACAAGATCATCACGTGTATATGTTATTCTCTGGTTCAGATCTTCTATTGATTTCTGTTGTAAAAGCACGCCTACGGTTAAAACCTTAATTGTCGATGCAAAAGCAAAACGCTCATCCGGCCGATACGTTACCGTTTGGTTTGTACCTGTATCTAATGCAAAGATTCCGAGTTTTGCATCAAATTGTTCCTCAAGTTTTGCAAAATCATCTTTCATCTCCGTCTTTTCATTCTTCTCGGCAGGTTGCGAGGCATTCGATTGATTGTTAGCGCATCCTGCAAGCGCGACGCATGAGAAAAGCAACACAGCTGCAACTTTTTTCAGTTTTAAAGTACTGAACCATAATTTCATCAAAATCGTCTCCCTCCGTATGAATATTTGATTGATCGTAACCAGCGGTGCTAATCAAGAGGCATTTTAATTAAGGCGTTAAAACCCCATTACACCTGGAACATAGACAGATGAAGCAGTCACCGTATTTCCCCTTCGGCCAACTCAAACATCAAATCTTACAAATGTAGTCTTTGAAAGTATTACACATGTAAGATTTAAATGCAACCGTTTTTTTTGGAAGGAATAAAAATCGAAAAGGCCATAAGTGGGATGGTCATAAATACCGACAAAATGATGAACTTGTTTGAACCGAGGACAAATGAATGACTGGGCGAGTAATTGAATAAAAAATGCAGAAAAAACATTTTATGTCACTCAAGTTAAATTGACTTCTTAAAATGGCAAACCTATAATGAGAGTATTACATTTGTAAGTATAGGATGATGGAAATGAAAAAAGTACCTCAAATCTCTGATGCAGAATTAGAAGTGATGAAAGTCATTTGGAAACATTCTTCGATCAATACCAATGAGGTGATTAAAGAGTTATCCAAAACCAGTGAATGGAGCCCTAAAACCATTCAAACCATGCTGCTGCGCCTCATTAAAAAAGGAGCATTAAACCACCATAAAGAAGGACGGGTTTTCGTTTACACGCCAAATATAGACGAAAGTGATTATATAGAGGTTAAGAGTCACAGTTTTTTAAACCGGTTTTATAATGGCACTCTTAATTCGATGGTATTAAACTTTTTGGAGAATGATCAGCTGTCAGGTGAAGAAATTAATGAGTTGTATCAAATATTAGAAGAACATAAGAACAGAAAGAAGGAATGAAATGAGCAGTTCTTTCTTTATTCCCTTTTTGGTTAGTCAAATTCTATTGTCTTTGTTTTTTTCTATCATTATACTCATTAAAAAACTGCTGAAGGCTCACATCACTGTACGCACCCACTATCATCTTAGCGTGATTTCTCTTTTGGCACTGATCGCTCCTTTTATCCCCTTTCATTTTCTAAAAAGCCATCCTTTTGACTGGATTCTGAACTTAGGAGGAGCTCAATCAGCAATTTCTCAAACCCATTCCACAGATCATGCGCCAGAAGCAATTGGCCAACATGCAAACTGGGTGCAGGACTTTTCGATATCGATTGAACAATCGCCTTTCAAAATGATAGATTCAGCCTTTTTCGCAGTTTGGATATTGGGTATTGCTGTTATGCTTATCGCTACTCTTTATAGCAATCTAAAAATCGGCAAAATAAAAAAGAGCCTGCAAATTGTTAACAGCAAAGAGTTATTAACTCTTTTTCGTACATGTAAAGAGGACATACGCTTTCATCAAAAAGTGATTTTAGGGTGTTCCCCATTGATAAAATCCCCCATTACATTTGGGGTCATCCGTCCGTATATTATCTTGCCAAAAGATACTTCAATGTTTTCTGCCGACGAGATGAAATGTGTTTTGCTTCATGAACTGTACCATTGTAAACGAAAGGATATGTTCATCAACTATTTTCTTTGCCTGTCCAGAATCGTCTATTGGTTTAATCCTCTCGTCTGGCATTTATCAAAGGAAGCAAAAACGGAAATGGAGATTTCTTGCGACTTTGCCGTATTAAAAACGCTTGATAAAAAATTACACCTCAAATATGGCGAGGTGATTTTAAAATTCACTTCACTTAAGCAAAGAACGTCATCTTTGTTAGCCGCTTCTGAATTCAGCAGCTCATACAAACATATCAAAAGACGGATTGTCACAGTTGTCAACTTTCAGGCGGCATCGCCTTTGCTAAAGGTGAAAAGTGCCGTAGTGTTCGCCCTTGTTCTTGGAATCATGTTAGCCGGTACTCCTTCTGTATCTATCTTGGCCATGCAAAAAGAAACACGCTTTTTACCTGACACCAATGTAGAATACGAAGATTACAGCACCTTTTTTGATAGATTCTCAGTCTCAGGGGGATTTGTCCTGTTTGATTCTAATAGGAAAAAGTATACAATATACAATAGGAAAGAAAGCACCGCCAGATTCGCACCTGCTTCCACATACAAGGTGTTTAGCGCATTGCTCGCACTGGAATCCGGGATCATCACGAAGAAACATTCTCAAATGACTTGGGACGGGACTCAATATCCATATAAAGAATGGAATCAAGACCATGATTTATTCTCTGCGATGAGCAGCTCCGCAACATGGTATTTTCAAAAACTGGACCGGCAAATTGGGGAGGATCATTTACGTCATTATCTCAAATCTATACATTATGGAAATGAGGATTTTTCAGACCCGGCTCATTATTGGCTGGATGGCTCTCTTCAAATTTCCCCTCTTGAACAGGTCAATATATTAAAAAAGTTTTATGATAACGAATTTGATTTTAAACAGTCTAATATTCAAACTGTGAAAGATTCGATACGTTTAGAAGAATCAAATGGCAGGGTTTTATCCGGTAAAACCGGCACCTCGGTTAGCAACGGGGAACTCCATGCCGGCTGGTTTATCGGGTATGTAGAAACTGCCGATAATACTTTTTTCTTTGCTGTTCATATTCAAGGTGAAAAACAGGCTGCCGGAAGCTCTGCTGCCGAGATTGCACTTTCCATTTTAGATAAAAAAGGGATTTATCCATCCGCTTCCCGATAACAGTTTACATTTTATTCTATGAACATGAATGATGCGCAGATCGATGAATGGTCCTTTCACCTTCCTAAATAAAACGAAACTTGGAGGCAAGATCATGGAAACCCTTTATACAGAAAGATTGACTTTGAGAAAGATGGAATTGGAGGATGCAGATGTCCTCTGTCAATTCTGGTCAGATCCGGAAGTCACAAAGCATATGAATATCACGCCTTTTACAGACGTCTCACAAGCGCGGGACATGATCCAAATGATCAATGATTTAAGCCTTGAAGGGCAGGCAAACCGCTTTTCGATCATTGTAAAAGAAACGGATGAAGTCATCGGGACGTGCGGCTTTAATATGATCGACCAGGAAAACGGCAGAGCTGAAATCGGCTATGACTTAGGGAGAAATCATTGGGGAAAAGGCTTTGCTTCCGAAGCTGTTAAAAAGCTGATCGACTACGGCTTTACAAGCTTGAACCTCAACCGAATCGAAGCGAAGGTAGAGCCCGAAAACACGCCTTCCATCAAACTTCTCCACTCGTTATCCTTTCAAAAGGAAGGACTGTTAAGAGAATACGAGAAAGCAAAAGGAAGACTGATTGACGTATACATGTTTTCACTGCTGAAAAGAGAATACGCTGGATAACCGGCATGCAGAAGAGCTTCCTCTAAGGTGAGGAAGCTCTTTTTTAACCCATTTTCCCGGCGCTTTCACTCAACCGCTTGGCTTCCAAAAAGAAAACCTGAATGAATTTTTTCGTGTTGACGCGGGCGGACGGCAAGGCGGCGGCAGAGTCTTTCTGCAACTCTTTCATTTTTTTGCTGATGACGGTAAAGTCAAAAAACCGGGACGCATAGCTTTCAAACCGCGGATTTGAAAAGTCTGTTAATCCGAGTGATGCGAAATGGTTTAGCGAATGGCTGACCGCCCGCCGTATCCGCTGCTCCGACGCTTTAACCTCCCTGTTGATCTCTGCGGGTGAAGCAGCCGGCCCGAGCTTTTGCTCGGCAATCTTATGAAAAATCTGTTTGAGCGGTGGAAAGTCCTTTTCATATAATGAGGTCTGTTCATCATCAAACAAATACTGAAGGATGGCGATTAAATCCTGGGACCCGCTCTCCCCGACGATTCCGAGTTCAGAAAGGAGAAATTCGCCCGTTTCCTGAATGCTTTTTTCCCTAAAGCCGTTTTTTCGTCCGCTGCCGAGACTCACAAGCCGGTTCAGCGAAGATTGTATGTCATGGATCGACCTTTCCAGCTCGATGCGCTCCTTGACTTTTTGAATGACGTTCAAGATTTCAATGCGGTTAATCGGTTTATGGATATAATATTCAATCCCCAGGGAATAGGCTTCACCGATCATTTCCTTCGATTCCACCTGGGAAATCATGATGATCTTCCCTGAGAAAGCGCCATGCAAATGACGAACCGTCTCAATTCCGTCGCGGAGCGGCATTAATAGATCGACAAATAAAATATCAATTTGCTGCAAATTCAGGACGTGGCCTTCCAAATCGCAGCCGTCTTCCGCTTCTCCGGCTACTTCACCCAAGTCTTCGTCTTCAATGATTTGTTTTAAAATCGATCGCACAGCACGGTCATCATCTGCAATAAAAAAACGCACAGGCCTTCACCCTTTCTGAATCAATTGTTGGACCGGAAGTCTGATCGTAAACACAACACCGCTTGCATCATTCCGAAATCGAATGCTCCCCCCGAGCTCCTCGACAGTTTCCTTTACATAAGACAGACCGATTCCGGTTGAGGGGGTTCCGAATTCATCATATTTTGACGTGTACCCCGGCTCAAACACCACATCCCCAACTTTCTCGGGAATGCCCGGTCCGTCATCTTCCACGCGGCATTCCAGCATGTCATCGCCGCGCCTATAGAGGCTGAGGCGGATGGAACCCTGTTTTTGAATCGCTTCCACCGCATTCGCCATAATATTATTAATCACGGATAATATGGTATACACGTGGTATTTCGGATGTTCTCCGTCTATCGAATAGTAAAAGTCAATGTCTTTTTCGAGCGATTCGGCATACTTTCGATTAATGCCGGTCACAAGCCGGACCAGATCTTCTGCAGCCATATAGTCTCTGAAGCTTTCTTTCGAAATTAATTTTGAAAGTCCGGCGAAAATGCGCTGATTGTCTTTTTTGACCTCGTGGATTTCACCGGCAAGGCGCAGCACTTTCTGGCTGATCTGCCGGACGGAAGAATTGTTATCGGTCTGTCTATTTAAGAGCCTGTACAGCTGATAGGACTCGTTTGTAATCTCTTCAGTATTCTTCAACGTCTTTTTCAAATGAACGGTTTCTTCATATAAGTTTGAAACGATCATCAGCATGTGCTCATTTTGTTCGCGGATTTGCTTTTCCCGCGATTGCGTTTCATACAGCTTCATGACATTAAAAAAGCTCAGCACAATAAAGCTGTGGGAAAAAGCAATCGCCATCATGTCGCGGATCTTTCCCGGGGTGACGGTAGACTCGAACATCATATATTGAACAGCCAGTTCGGCTCCATCGGCCATCAGTTCGATTCCGAAGCCCAGAAACCCGATGTAGAGCGGGCGAAATTGAAATCGTTTCACTTTTGCCAAATAGAATAGAAACGCATATGTGAAATAAAAGAAAAAAGTCGGATAATGGTGGTAAAAGGATGACAGCCAATCGATCTGTCCCGGGCCGAATGCATCAAGCAGCACCCGAAATCCGACGACAGCCGCCCCCGTTAAAAAGCCGGACAGCACAGCCGGCACATTCCGCAGCAGCAGCAAAAGAAAGAAGAAAGTAGGAACGCCGAAGCTGACCCGGAAGGTCTCGTTCAGCGGATAAAACTTCAGCTCTCCTGCCAGCGGCACCGTTAACATCATCACCGTTAAGATATAGCCGTCTTTTTTTACAAGCCGGGCCGCCTTTTTCATCACGCTTCCCCAATTTCCACCCATCATGCTGATCCTCCATTACAAACGTGTTGCTTTATTTTGACGTTAATCGCACGTTATCCGCAACTCCCATTTTACCCACAGTCAATTTGATTTTTAAATCAATTGGCTTATTTTTTAAATATTTTTGTCGCTTTTTGTAGGTTTATGTAGGTTCCATTATAAATTGAATGTATATTTTCTCTATTTGAAAACGCTTATATTTTCCCGCAACTCACTCCCTTGTGCAATCCAAACCCCTTTTTCCCAGGAAGAACAGGCTTTAAAACAACATGTGCGGCACAGGCTTATACCCCTTTGCCTTCTGCCGCCATGCCCAAATCACCGCTTTTTAAAGCCTCGTATTTTTTCAGTAAACCTGCAAGCTTTAACAGGTCAGATTGGAGGAATTTCGATGAATGAAGTATTGGAAGAACGCTATGACGCCCGCTTCTGGCAATCCCGCCTTGAAGATTTGGTCGAACATTACCGTCCTTTTTCCTCAAGCGGACGCAACGCCGAATACATTCCCGCTTTAGGAAAACTTGACTCTAACCAGCTCGGCATCTGTGTGATCGGTTCTGATCAAACGATGATCAAAGCAGGAAATTGGGACGTATCATTCACACTCCAGAGCATCTCAAAGGTGATCAGCTTTATCACAGCGTGTTTGACGAAAGGGATTTCTTACGTATTAGACCGTGTTGATGTAGAACCGACGGGAGACGCGTTCAACTCAATCATCCGCCTTGAAATGCACAAGCCGGGAAAGCCGTTTAACCCGATGATCAACGCCGGAGCGCTGACCGTTGCGTCGATCCTTCCCGGTGAGTCGGCACTGGAAAAAATGGAGTCGCTTCATGACGTCATTGAAAAAATGATTGGAAAACGGCTTGAGATCAATGAGGAAGTATTTCGGTCTGAGTGGCAGACCGCCCATCGAAACAGAGCATTGGCCCATTATTTAAAGGAAACCGGCTTTCTTGAAGCAGACGTTGAAGAAACGCTTGAAGTCTATCTGAAACAATGCTCTATGGAAGGCAGCACTGAAGACATCGCCTTGATCGGCATGATTCTCGCAAATGACGGATACCATCCTCTCCGCCGTGAGCAGGTGATCCCGAAGGATGTCGCCAGGCTGACAAAAGCTTTAATGCTGACGTGCGGAATGTACAATGCTTCAGGAAAATTCGCGGCCTTTGTCGGCATTCCGGCAAAAAGCGGCGTCTCCGGCGGAATCATGTGCGCGGTGCCTGCCAGCATGAAAAGGGAACAGCCTTTTCAGCATGGATGCGGCATCGGCATCTACGGTCCGGCGATTGACGATTACGGCAACAGCATGACGGGCGGGATGCTTTTAAAACATATAGCCCGTGAATGGGATCTCAGTATTTTTTAAATCAAAAAAAGAGGTGAAAGCATGCAGCAATTCCTTCAAGAAGTCATTGGTGTCACAAATGATTTTCTTTGGTCAAAACTATTGATGATTATGCTTCTTGCTTCGGGACTGTTTTTTACTTTTAAATCGAAGTTCTTTCAAGTTCGCTTGCTGAAAGACATGTTCCGTGTTTTAAAGGAAGGAACGCCCGACAAAAACGGAATCTCGCCTTTTCAGGCTTTTTGCATCAGCATGGCCGCCAGAGTAGGCACAGGAAATATTACGGGGATTGCGATCGCCATTGCCTTAGGCGGACCCGGCGCTATCTTTTGGATGTGGATCATCGCCATCATCGGTTCGGCGTCAAGCTTTGTCGAAAGCACGCTGGCGCAAATTTATAAAATAAAGGATAAAGGCGGATTCCGCGGCGGCCCTGCTTACTATATGGAAAAGGGCTTGAAAAAACGCTGGATGGGCGCGGTTTTTGCCGTCTTGATCACATTGTCCTTCGGAATCGTGTTTAACGCGGTCCAGTCCAATACGATAACAGTCGCTTTTGAAAACTCATTCGGCACAGACCGTCTCACACTGGGAATTATCATTACGATTGCTTTCGGTATCATTACCTTCGGCGGAATCAAACGGATCGCCAAGCTGTCCGAATATATTGTCGTATTTCTCGCCGTCTTATATATCGGCGTCGCCGTTTTCGTCATGCTGATGAACATTACGAAACTGCCGGATGTCATCTCTTTAATTATCGGTCATGCGTTTGGCCTTGAACAAGCGGCAGGCGGAGCCATCGGCGCGGCCCTGATGAACGGAATCAAACGCGGCCTCTTCTCGAATGAAGCCGGGATGGGCAGCGCGCCGAATGCCGCAGCCGCAGCGACAACGAGCCATCCTGTCAAACAGGGCCTTGTCCAGGCTTTAGGGGTTTTTACGAGCACTTTGGTAATTTGTTCAAGCACGGCTTTTATCATTTTGTTTTCCGATGCGTATAAAGAGCCGGGACTGAGCGGAATCGAGTTGACGCAAGCGTCGCTCAGCACGCACATCGGAGCATGGGCCTCAGGCTTTCTCGCCATTATGGTGTTTCTGTTTTCTTTCAGCACCTTGATCGGAAACTACTACTACGGAGAGACGAATATCGAATTCCTGCACACGAACAAAGCATGGCTCTTCATTTACAGAATCTGTGTGCTTGCGATGGTCATCTTCGGATCGGTATCAAAAGTCCAGCTTGTATGGGACCTCGCCGATTTGTTCATGGGATTGATGGTCATCGTCAACCTGATTGCGATTTTCCTGCTGTCAAAAGTGGCATTTGCCGCCTTGAAAGACTATGTGAAACAGCGCAAAGCAGGCAAAGACCCGGTCTTTTATAAAGATGTCATTGAAAACCAGGAAGGTATCGAATGCTGGGAGCACTCCGGCACCGAACAAAAAGCCGACAGCAAAAATGCGATATAACACGAAAAGCCGCCGGGTATGGCGGCTTTTTTTCGTTTCACGCCCAACATAATAAAACGTTTTTCCTCTTGTATCCGTCATATCTCCGAAGATTTACTTAACCTGCTTTGGCAGAAACGGGGTTCAGCCATGAATATGAAAAGAAGCCGTATCAGCCGGCTTGCGCTGGCTTTCGCAGCGATGGCGGCGGGGCTTGCTTCAAGGAAGACGGCCGAAATGCTGCCGGACATCGTGAATGCCTATTTAGGGGATGCGCTGTGGGCGCTGATGATTTTCTTCGGCGCAGGCTTTCTGTTCAAAAATGCGAAGACCGCTTCCGTGGCGCTGATTGCGCTGGTGTTTTGTTTTTTGATCGAATGCAGCCAGCTGTATCACGCTCCATGGATTGACGATATCAGAGCCGCTCCGCTCGGAGGCCTCATTCTCGGTTATGGATTTTTGTGGAGCGATCTATTGGCTTATGTGCTCGGCGTTTCCGCAGGCGCCGCGGGCGAAATGCTGTTTCGCAAACGAAAAAGACAGCTGTAACGCTGTCTTTTTGGGGAATATTTACACACTTGGATTTTGAGTCTTTTTACAGTTTAAAACAAACATAGCAAGTCCGATAATAAGAAAGATGGGTCCAATGAGTAAAGCACGATACAGGCCGGCATTTCCTGTATTCGGCAGCGGGTTGCCTCCTGTTTTTTCGACATGTCCAGTGTCTCTATCCTTTTTGGCAGGAGGAGCTGCGGTATTTGTCTCTTCCTTATGATTCTCTACCGCATGCTTTACGATTTGCCCATCTTTTTTAATTTCAATTTCGAATGTCTCCTCATTTAAAACATATCCCTTCGGGGCAATCGTTTCCGTCTGTTTGTCAAAACGGACGACTCCGTTTTCATCAGTTTTTCCCCTTGCAATTTCTTCGCCTTTTTCGTTATGACTGTGGCCATAGAGCCGGCTGCATGAAGAGGAAGCATTTCAGATGCGTATAATATTATTCGTTAAACTGTATGATAACGGTTATTAATGCAGCCAACATAAGAAGAATGATAATGGCGAAATAAGTCCACAGGATGGCCGTGAAGGGGTTGAGCGGCCTTTTTGTACTCTCTTCCCACTTTTCGTTTTTACGGCTATTGGATTTGAGCTGTGCCAGCTGAATGATATTTAAAAACACTGATATAACTAATGCAACTGCCAAAGATAGATTCAAAGTTTCAACCTCCCTTAAAATAGAGCTCTGGCAGGGAGTCAGCCCGGGCAAGCCTGACATGAATGATTTCCACTGTATCTTCAGAGCTTAAAAAGGTAATCGTCTTGAATACTTCCTAAAACAGATTCCATTGCTTTATTAGCTGTTGTCTCCCCTATATCCTCTTTTTTAGATTCAGACCGCCGCTCATAAATATTATCCCGTTTTTTAGACAGACTACCTGAATAAAGGAGGCAGGTCATATGAAATTAAGCAATAAACTCATCCTTGGATTAACGGTTTCGTCACTCGCCGGGAAGTTTCTTGAAAAGTTACTGATTCAAGACAATGTCAGCCCCAATATTACCGCGTCATTTAATCAAGAAGCAGATATTCCGGATATTGATGCGTCCTCATTCATCCATCATTTCGCCTCGGTCATCGGCAGTGTGGTCATCGGGCGCAACGTGTTCATCGGGCCTTTCTCTTCGATCAGAGGAGACGTGGGATTAAAAATCCACATCAGCCATGATTGCAATATCCAGGACGGAGTTGTCTTGCACGGATTGAAAAACTATGAATACAACAGCCCTGTTACGGAACATTCCGTATTTAAGGATCGTGAATCTTATTCCATTTACATAGGCGAGAAAGTGTCACTCGCCCCGCAATGTCAAATTCACGGCCCCGTTCGAATTGACAAAAATGTTTTTGTCGGGATGCAAAGCCTTATATTTGATGCCTATATCCAAGAGGATACGGTGATCGAACCGGGAGCAAAAGTAATCGGTGTTACAATCCCCCCAAAACGATTTGTCTCGGCGGGTCGTGTGATTTCAAACCAGGAAGATGCCAACCGGCTTCCCGAAATAACCGATTCTTATCCATATCATGATCTCAACTCCAAAATGACGGCCGTCAACCTTGAATTGGCAAAAGGCTACAAAAAGGAAGAAAGACAATGGAAACTGTGAAAGAAATTTTGGTTGTCTACGGGCGAATCATTACCATCCTTCCGCTTTTATTAATTGTCACATTGTTTATGGGAAAACGCTCAATCGGGGAAATGCCTGTGTTTGATTTTTTAATCATTATTACATTGGGGGCCGTCGTCGGAGCGGATATAGCCGATCCGAGAATTGAACATTTGCATACCGCCGCTGCGGTGACTGCGATTGCCCTATTGCAAAGACTCGCTTCAAAAATCATGATCAAAAACAGAACGCTGGGACGTCTGATTACATTCGAACCGACCATCGTCATCAAAAACGGAACGTTTATCGTCGGTAATTTGAAACGAATCAGATATTCGGTGGATAATATTCTGCAAATGCTTCGGGAAAAAGATGTTTTCAATGTCAGCGACGTAGAAATGGCGTTTGTAGAAGCGAACGGAAATTTAACGGTATACAAAAAGCCAAATAAAATGGAAGTCACGGCTGAAGATATGGGGATTCAAAAAAGCGGCGGCGAATTTTCATATCCGGTCATCGTTGACGGGAAAGTGTACACGTCTGTCCTTCACCAATTAAATGTAACGGAAAACTGGCTCAAAAACCAGCTGAAGAAGAAAGGGCTTGAACGAATGGATGAAATCTTTTTCGCTTCTGTTAATCAAAACCATGAACTGCATGTTTCGCTCGATAATGAAACGACGAAAATTGAGCCGGAGCTTTTGCATTAAAAAGCTCCGGCATGTTTTATAATTTGCCTTTTCATCTGCCGTTTTCGGGACAGAAATCGTTGTGAATCATGTAATATTCGAACACCTGCTGCAGCCACGCTTCCTCTTCTTTTGTAAATGGTGAAGAAAACTTCTCTGCCAGCTGCTGCGATTCTATTGTCTCCATCTGTCCTAAAGCCGACAGCACGCCCTCCCCTACAAATTCCAAACTCGTCTTCATATACCGGTCTGCCATGTCCTGCACTTCAGGGTCATCAACCGGTTTTCCCATGAGTCGCTTGGCTTCCTTAGATAAACGAACATACTCTTGATCCAATTTGGCCATCTCTTCTTCTGATTTGCCGAATACATCATCGGCAAAACTTTTGGACACCTGTTGTTCAAGCCATGTGCGCTGCTCCTTCTCCGTCTGGATGCTGTTCAGCAGGCTCATGAAAACAGAACTGTCGATTTCCCCTTCGTCCTCCAGAAGACCGATCGTCCTGTCGATCGCTTTCAGCCCTGTTTCAATATGCTCCTTTTTCTCCTCAAGCACCCTTTTCTGCTCCTGCAGCGCCTCAATCAGACCTGCATCGAAGCATGCACTTTTCATGAAAGCGCGAATTTGTTCAAGACTGTACCCCAGAAACTTAAAACATGTGATTTTCTGCAAATCTTTCGCATCTCTGTCTGTGTAGAAACGGCGGCCGGTTCCCGGCTGTTTTTCAGGTTTCAACAGGCCGATTTCATCATAATAATGGAGCGTCCGAATCGATGTCTCTGTCATTTCTGAGAAAACACCGATTGAATAATACTCATCTTTTTTCATAAGGTCACCTCCAATTGACAATTCATACCCATCATAAAGCCTCACGCTGCTGGAGGTGCAAGCTTATTTGTTCGAAAATCGCATGATGCTGCGCAAATTTTCTTCAAAAGCAGCTTCAGTTTTTAATCCGGCGCAGATTCGTCGATCAAGTTCTGCAAGTCTTTTTTTACAGTCCCCGCATCCGTTCCGATCACAATCTGAATATGATGCCGGTCAATTTTGACCACACCGTGCGCTCCTAATTGCTTTAATTGTGCTTCATCCGCCAATGACGTGTCTTTTAATTTCAGCCGCAAACGGGTTATACAGTTTTCACAAGTCACGACATTCTCACGGCCGCCGATATGCTTAAGAATACCTGCAGCCATAGACTGATGCAGCCGGTTTCCTTCAGGCGTTTCCTGTTCCCTTCCGATCACCGGAACGTTTCGCTTTGTAATCACAAAGTAAAACGTAACATAATAGAGGGCGAAAAAGGCAAGGCCGACCGGTATAATCAATAATCCGCCGTCTGATAAATTAAGATTCAGCAAATAATCGATGGCGCCCGCACCCCATGAGAAGCCGTGACGAATCCCCAGCAAACAGAGCACCGCTCCCGCAAGTCCCGTATAGACCGAGTGAAGAAAGTACAATAAAGGCGAAGTAAATAAAAACGTGAATTCAACCGGTTCCGTAATCCCGGTGATCAGCGATGTGGCTGCTCCGGAAGACATGAGCGCTTTCGTTTCCTTTTTTCTCGTTCTGGCTGCATGCGCTATTGCCAAAGCGATCGCCGGAATGCCGAACATCATCGTGATAAAAAATCCGCCGAGAAAGTAGCCGGCTGTCGGGTCTCCATTCAAAAACCGTGTAATTTCCCCTGTCACCGCTTCTCCGGATGCCGTGTCATAGCGCCCAAGCCCAAAATATATATACGTATTCATGACATGGTGAAGTCCGAACGGCAGCAAAAACCGATTCAGAAATCCGAACACAAAAACACCGAAAGCGCCAAGACCCACAAGCGACTGGCTAAAAGCGTCGATCGCCGCCTCTGCATAAGGCCAGACGACCGAAAAAAAACCTGCCACCGGAATCGTCACCAATACGATCATTGTAATTGGAAACTTCTCTCCGCCAAAAAATGAAAACATGCTTGGCAGTTTTGTATGTTGGAATTGATTATAAATGAAAGCCGCCATCAAGCCGGCGAGCACCCCGCCGAAGACGCTCATATCAAGGTCCGGATTCAAGATGCCGAGTCCCTCTTTTAATACGGTTATCGCCAAATATCCTGTCAGCGCAGGAATCCCTTTATCTTTTGAACGGGCAAAACCCATGGCGATGCCGATCGCGATCAGGACATCCATATTGTTCAAAATCACGCCAGACGCTTGAAAAAGCGGTATATCCAGCATATCTTCCGCAGAAAGCCGCAGCAGCAGGCCGGCGATCGGAAGAACGGTAATCGGAATCAGCAAAGACTTTCCCAGCAGCTGAAGAGTATGTTTCATTCCGGCATTCTCCTTATGTCAAATTCCTAAATGATACGAGCTGGACATCCGTAAGTTTGTTCAAGCGGATGACAACGTCCGGATCGGTTAAACATTCAAGTTCATCGACTCTCGGATAGGTATATGAAGAGTTCGTCAAAAGCTCCTTATCGAGGTATGCCGGGTGGGTCATGACCTCCACGGTATCATGTTCTTCAAACAGTTCAGAGACGGCTTCTTCATCCTTTAAAGCCGCTTCGAGGACAGGTGAAAAAGAGTCTGTCGTTTTCACTCCTTTTTCCGTTATTATGGCGCTCTCCATATTACGTCTGACAGGCAGGCGATACTCTTTGGCGAGCGTCAAAAATACGTTAGAGATTCCCGGATAAGCGTTGATGTGATGGTGGCTGTCCAAATGATCGGGTTCCAAACCCATGTTGACGCTTGTTTCAATCTGCGCTTTCCACTCGCGGTATACTTCATCAGCATCTATCGTAAAAGCACCTTGATAAAAAGCGAGATTGCGAAAATTCCCCTTTGCATCGACGATCGTCCGGTGATCAGACAAAAGCGGCCTTCCGCAGGTCAGCACCAAATGTACGCCGATCCCGAGTCCGGGCGATTCGCGAGCCAGCCGGGCCGCATGACCTGCGCCCGGCATGTTCGCCATGAACGTCGCTGATGTTAAAATCCCGAGCTTATAGGCATCAATAATTCCGTAGTTCACGCCTCTTGAATATCCAAAATCATCAGCATTGATAATCAGTTTTTTCATCGATCCGCTACCCCTTATCTGTTTTTTTAAAAAAATATGCGGCGGCGGACGGTTTTACCCTAAATAGAAAACGACAAAAATGATTTTTGATAGATTGACAAAAGCTGCCCGATTCTTTTAAACTATTTTTCATATATTTTTAAAAACTCTAAAAAAAGGAGCCGGGGCCTCGAACGACAGAGCCTCAACAATTAGATGACAAATCCAATTCGATCTTCTTTACAACAATTTCCTATGGTAATACTTGACGGCGCGATGGCCACCGAGCTTGAACGGTACGGCTGTGATCTGAACGACAGCCTGTGGTCTGCGAAAGTGCTCATCGAAAACCCCGAGCTTATCAAACAAGTTCATCTGGATTATTTCCGTGCGGGCGCCGATTGCGCGATTACAGCCAGCTATCAGTCGACGGTTGAGGGTTTCACAAAACGCGGCCTCAGTGAACAAGAAGCGCTCCACCTCATCCGGGAGTCTGTCCGTCTTGCTGCAGAAGCACGCGATGAGTTTTGGGCGGCTCCGGAAAACCGCGAAAGCCGGCCTAAACCGTTTGTAGCCGCTTCAATAGGCCCTTACGGCGCTTTTTTAGCGGATGGTTCCGAATATCGGGGAGACTATGGCGTCACAGAAGATGAATTGGCCGATTTTCACAGGCAGCGAATGGGCGCTTTAATCAATGCAGGCGCCGATATTTTGGCCTGTGAGACAATACCGTGCCTTTCAGAAGCAAAAGCAATCATTCATTTATTAAAAGAATTCCCGGACACACATGCGTGGATCAGTTTCAGCGCTAAAGACGGACGCCATATCAGCGACGGTACGAAAGCCGGTGAATGCGCGAAATGGCTCGACCAGCATGACCAGGTTGCGGCAGTAGGCGTAAACTGTACGCGGCTGGAGCATGTCTCTTCGCTCATCAGTGACATTAAAAAGCATACAGCTAAACCGATTATCGTCTATCCAAATTCCGGTGAACAGTATGATCCGGAGACGAAAACATGGCATGGCGCGGCATGCCAAGCTTCTTTCGGAGAAAGTGCCCGCAACTGGTATAACCAGGGAGCACAGCTGATCGGCGGCTGCTGCAGAACAACGCCTGAAGACATAAAAGCCGTCGCCGACTGGGCGAGAAAGCTGGAGGTATGATGGAACAGTCAAACAACAATCGTCAGAACTTTCAAAGAAAAATGCAAACAAGACACCTTATCATGCTCTCCTTAGGAGGCGTTATCGGCACGGGCCTTTTCTTAAGTTCAGGTTATACGATCTCACAGGCGGGTCCTGCCGGAACGATTTTAGCCTACTTAGTCGGGGCTCTGATCGTCTACCTTGTCATGCTCTGCCTCGGCGAATTATCGGTCGCCATGCCTGTCACCGGATCGTTTCATATGTACGCCGCCAAATTCATCGGGCCGGGAACCGGGTTCACCGTCGCCTGGCTTTACTGGCTGACCTGGGCTGTCGCGCTCGGTTCGGAATTTACCGCTGCCGGGTTATTAATGCAGCGCTGGTTCCCCGATACTTCGGTCTGGCTGTGGAGCGCGGTTTTCGCTGCACTAATTTTCGTGTTCAATGCTGTCTCAGTGAGATTTTTCGCCGAATCCGAATTTTGGTTTTCGAGCATTAAAGTGCTTGCCATTATATTGTTTATTATTTTAGGAGGAGCGGCGATATTCGGCATCATCCCGATACAAAATGCAGACTCTGCACCGCTTCTTTCAAATTTTGCAGGAGAAGGCGGACTCTTTCCGAACGGCTTCCTTCCAATTTTTATGGCGATGCTCTCCGTGAATTTTGCGTTTTCGGGTACGGAGCTGATCGGGATTGCCGCCGGAGAAAGTGCCGAACCGGAAAAGAACATTCCAAAAGCGATCAAGACAACACTCTGGAGACTGGTGCTTTTCTTCATTGGAACAATTTTCGTGCTTTCATGCCTCATTCCGGTCAAAGAAGCCGGTGTGATCAAAAGTCCGTTCGTCGTCGTCTTTGACCGCATCGGTGTTCCATATGCGGCCGACATCATGAATTTTGTGATTCTGACGGCTCTGCTTTCCGCGGCCAACTCAGGCTTGTATGCATGCTCCCGAATGCTCTGGTCACTGTCAAAAGAAAAAACTTTGCACCCCGTTTTTCAAAAGTTGACTTCACGGGGAATCCCGTTAAACGCGTTGATTTTCAGTATGATCGGCGGCATTCTGTCGCTGCTCTCCGGCGTTTTTGCGCCTGATTTCGTCTATATCGTTCTTGTGTCGATTTCAGGCTTTGCCGTTGTTGCCGTCTGGATGAGCATTGCAGCCTCACAGTTTATGTTCCGCAGACGCTTTTTGGCTGAAGGAAACACCGCAGACGACTTAAAATACCGGACACCGTTTTATCCGGCTGTACCGATTGCCGCTTTTCTATTATGTCTGGCATCCTGCATCGGCATTGCCTTTGATCCGAACCAAAGGATCGCCCTTTTTTGCGGCGTGCCATTTATGGCGATATGCTATATCATCTACTATGCAAGAAACCGAAAAAATAGCAAGAATCCGTCTGAGCCGATTAAAAATGCAAGTTTGCATGTTTCGTTTTCTGAATACGAGGAAAAGAAAAACTAAAATCTCGTATAAAGGAGCGATTGGTTATGGAACATGTGAAAGCCCTTGCCATCAAAGGCATCATGACGATTGTGATTCTGTACCTTGTTCTCGGGCTCGGGTTTAGTTTCAGTTTTGAAAACACCCTTTTCATCACGATTGTTCTTGGTGCAGTATCCTATTTGCTGGGTGATTTGTTTATTCTGCCGAAGACCAATAACATCACGGCCACTTTAGCCGATTTAGGCGTCGCTTTTCTTCTCGTTTGGCTGATGGCTCTTGCGATGGGAACGGCTGCAAACACCGCTGCATTGGCCGCGTTTTTTGCAGCAGTCGCTATGGCGATCGGTGAATACATTTTCCATTTTTACTTGATGAATAAAGGCCTTGGCTCGCCCAACCGCAGAATGGAAACAAGAACGGAATAACATATAAAGAAAACGTCCAGGCTGCTGGACGTTTTTTAATTTCAGATAGAGATTTTTCCAATACGGCCGCACTCTTCTGCAAACCAGATCGAATGGGCTGGTCCGGCCGCTATCCCGTGCGGTTCAGAATCTGCTGTCGGGATTGGATATTCCGTAATATCCCCGTCGACTGTAATGCGGCCGATTTGACCCGCACCCCATTCCGTAAACCACAGGGCTCCGTCATCGCCGGCGGCAATCGCGTGCGGACGTGCATTGGCTGTCGGAAGCGGGTATTCGCTGATCTCTCCTGAGACCGTAATTCTCCCAATTTGATTTCCGTTTATTTCTGTAAACCACAAAGCTCCGTCCGGGCCGGCAGTGATCCCGACCGGGCCTGATTGTACTCGAGGGAGCGGATACTCGCTGATGTCTCCATCTGCCGTTATTCGCCCGATGGAGTCGCTTTGATTTTGTGTAAACCAGAGGGCACCGTCTGCTCCCCTTGTAATAAATGACGGGAAGGCTCCGGGTTTGGGCAGTTTATATTCTGTTATTTCGCCTGAAGATGACAGCCTGCCGATTTGATGTCCGGCCATATCCGTATACCACATGGCATTGTCACAGCCTTCAGCGATCCCAAACGGGGCAGTACCCGTGGGAAGAGCATACTCGGTTATTTTCCCTTGAGACGTAATTTTGCCGATTTTCCCCGCTTTATACTCTGTAAACCATAGCTCACCGCCAATCCCGGAAGTAATAATCGAGGGACCTGCGCTCTCCGTCGGAATCGTATATTCGGTGATATCCCCGGACTCTGTGAGCATACCGATCCGGTTCCCCTTTTGTTCAGTAAACCAAATGCGCCCGTTTGCACATACGGCGATCCCGTACGGACCCGATTCTGGGTCGGGAACCTGATATTCAGTCATGCGAATCTGCATGGGTGATCCTCCCTTTATTCCATTTTCTTGAGCATCTGATCTTTCAGAATACTCCCAAGCGTTTCTCAATTTCATGTTACCTCAGGCGAGCATGCAGTGAAACAGAAAATTCCATCAATATGATCTGTACAGGCCTGCTCTAGTATCATAAGATGGTTTTAAAGGATAACTTATTTTTCTATATATGGTTTAATGAGGATTCATCTGCCAGTCTTATCATTTTAAAATATTTTCATATTATCGCCCTATCAAATCATTACAGGCGACATACTTTGTGTATAAAGGCAACCGCTGTCTGAGGCGGGCCCAAAAACAAGAAAGAAGTGGATGTGTTCTGTATGTTTGAAGATGAGAGACTGAATCACTTGATCTACCTTTATACCCCTCTTTTTGCCAAAGATTTTCCGATCATTCTGTTCTGGATTCCGAAAAGCGGCTGCACGACGCTGAATCGCTGGTTCTTTTTCCAAAACGGGCTGCTTGAGGATGTTGGCCGAAGATGCGCCGGGGAAGTTCATCACTACAGAAATACGATCTATACGCAACAGCCGAATTATGTGAAGGATCTTCTGGCAGATTTAAGAGAGGGGAAAAAGGACACTTACAAGCTTGTACGCAACCCTTTCCGGAGAGCAGTCAGTTCCTTTCTGGCGGCGATTTGCTCCCCGAATTTCATCTGTCTGTTCAACAGTGATATGAACACAGGGCTGTCTTTCACGCAATTCTTGCATCATTTAAAAGATCTCGGGCCGGATATCAATGCCATTGACCGT
Organism: Bacillus haynesii; assembly: GCF_001969855.1. Classification (GTDB taxonomy): domain Bacteria; phylum Bacillota; class Bacilli; order Bacillales; family Bacillaceae; genus Bacillus; species Bacillus haynesii. The sequence continues at coordinate 98,543 of NZ_MRBL01000017.1, read as the reverse complement.
CACCTTGGTCCGCAGTATATCGAGGGGGAAGAAGAGTTTGTCACCAATTATATTTACCTCGAGCAATTCAACGCGCAAATCAGAGAGATGGAAAACAAATACAAATTATTAAAATCTCCGGTATCACAACTGTCAAAATCACCGCACCATCTCTCCGATACTATGCTTAAAAAAGGAAAGTTCGCGGACACCGTTTTGACCATGTCATCCTTCGACTGGGTGTTACCGACTTTTGAGAGCTTTTACAATGACGAAACAAAGGAATTGGTGCAGGACATTTTTGCAAAGGACTTCGCAGTCTACGGCTTTGATCCGAAGCATATCAAGTAAACCGGAAATCGGCGATCACATTACGATCTCCTTTCAATTCGATTACATTTTGGAAAATTGATTCCAAATGGTTTCTTTTTCAGAGACGATCGTTTAGAATGCCCACTAAAGGTCATTTTAAGATTCACTTCTGTTTGAAGAAAGGAGATATATTATGAAAAAAGGCATATCATCTCTCATGATCGGATTATTGGCTGTCGTGTTGGGCGCCTGCTCTTCAAATCATGATGATCAGCAATCCCAGACAAACGATCAAGCGAAAACAGCCCAAAGCGGGCAGCAGGATCAAGAAAAGCAAATGAAAGCCATGCAGAAAAAGCTTGATCAGCAAAAAGTGGATGAAACAAAAACCGTGGCTGTCGTAAACGATGAAAAGATCACAGGCAAGGACTATAACAGCGTATTATCGACCGCCCAAATGCAGTACCAGCAGACAGGACAGGATCCGACTTCAAAAGATGCGGCACAGCAAATCAAAAAGCAGGCGATCGACAGCCTGATCGGACAGGCTTTAATTACCCAGGAAGCGGACAAAAAAGGCTACAAAGCATCTGAGAAAGAAATTGAAAAACAGCTGGACGAAAGCAAAAAGCAGTATAAAAACGATCAAGATTTTGAGGAAGCGGTCAAAAAAGCAGGTTTAAACATGAACACGCTGAAAAGCGACATTGCCGACAGCATCAAAACGGAAAAATATATTGACAAAGAACTGCCGACAGATCAGGTCACAGACAAAGAAATCAAAGACTACTATGATCAATTTGCCACGCAGCAAAAAGACAGCGGACAGAAAAACACACCTGCGTTTGACGATGTTAAGAAGCAAATCCAAGACATGCTCAAACAGCAAAAAAGACAGGAAAAACTCGGACAGCAGGTCGAAAAACTGAAGAAAAGCGCCGATGTGAAAGTGGAAATTTAAACAAAGCCAGCCATCCTCTAGCGGATGGCTGACTTCGTTTTATTTATCAATATCTTTTTTGGACAGATGGCCGTCTTTGATCACAGTCTCATTGATATTGCCTTTTGTAACAGCATACGGCTCAAGTAAAATTGCCGGTACTTTGGCTTTGCCGTTTTCTACGGTTGTATCGGTTTGAATCGCTTCGCCTTTTGCCGCTTGAACAGCCATTTCAGCGCCTTTTTTGGCGAGCGTGTGAATCGGTTTATAAACGGTCATCGTCTGCGTACCGTTCACAATTCGTTGGACGCCTTGAAGTTCCGCGTCCTGTCCGGACACCGGAATTTTTCCAGCCAGGCCCGCCTCTTGCAGCGCCTCGATCACCCCGCCCGCCGTACCGTCATTAGCGGCGATGACGGCGTCGATATCTTTCGTCTTGTTCAATGCTTTTTTCATGTTCTTTTTCGCTTCTTCAGGAAGCCAGTCTTTCGTATATTCGTCAAGCACGACCTTGACTTTCCCCTGCTGTTTCAACGGTTCGAGCACTTTCATTGCGCCGTTCCGGAATAAGACCGCATTGTTGTCAAGAGACGACCCGCCGATATATACGAAGTTCCCTTGCTTCGCTTTTTTTACGATCGCTTCCGCCTGCAATTCCCCGACCTTTTCGTTATCAAATGAAACGTAATAATCAACATCCGCGTTTCGGATCAGCCGGTCATACGAAATCACTTTTACACCGGCGCTGTGCGCCTTTTTCACGATTTCCGCCGCGGCATCCGCATCTGCCGGTACAACGACAAGCACGTCGACGCCTTCACTGATCAAGAGCTCGGCCTGCTGAATCTGAACTTCTTTATTTCCGTTAGCGGCAAGCGTCTTGACTTCCCCGCCGAGGTTTTTGACTTCTTTCTCGAACGCCTCTTTATCTTTGTACCAGCGCTCTTCCTTCAGCGTATCGATAGCAAAACCGACGTACAATTTGTCGGAGTCGGCAATCAGCTTTACCTTTTTCTCCCGATCGGCGCTTTTTTCGGCAGAATTGAATGAGCACCCGGCAACAGCTGCGAGGAGACTGAACAGCGCAAGTGCCAACAGCCCTCTTTTCACATATATCGACAACATTAAAACCCCCCCATTCTGTTTAGACATCAGAGTTTAAACCGCTTGATCATCACATTCATCCGTTCAACCATCTCTCCCAGAAGTCTTGCGCTTTCATCCATCTTTTCAATTGAACCGCTTTGCTCATGCACGGACGCTGAAATTTCTTCAGAACCGGCCGCGCTTTCTTCGGAAATCGCCGCGATATGCTCGACCGAGCCGTTAATCTCCTCACTGGAACGTCTGAAATGCGATAATGCCTCCGAAATGTCCGACACACGATCTGCCATATCCGTCACTTTATTTTTAATCTCTGAAAAATACCGGCCTGAAGTCTCAATCTGGGTTTTGCCTTTATGAACTTCAGAAAAACCGGTTTTTAAATCGCCGGCCATGGAAGATGTTTCGGTTTGAATCGCCGTGACGATTTCGGTGATGCTGCCGACAGAGCTTTTCACTTCTTCGGCCAGTCTTTTCACCTCGCCGGCTACAACGGCAAACCCTTTTCCGGCATCGCCGGCCCTTGCCGCTTCTATGGACGCGTTTAAGGCGAGCAAATTCGTTTGTTCGGCCATACCCGTTATCATTTCGACAAGCTTGTGGATTGACTGTGTCTGTTCCTCAAGCACACTGACTTTTTCTACGGATGCCTCCATTACATGATTGATGACATTCATTTGCTGCAATGACTGAGCCATCTGTTTGTCACCGTCGACAGACACGTGAAGCACTTCTTTTGAAAACCGGGCCAGCGTTTCGCCGCTTTCATGGGCATGCTGAATTTGCCCGGTGAGCTCCTGTGTCTGCTCAGAAATATTGGCAGCTTCATTTGCCTGATTCGTGGCTCCGTTTGCCAATTCTTCAACAGTGACAGCGACCTGTTCGCTTCCTTCTTTGACATCAGCCGAGACGCTTGTAAATGTGAGGCATTGCTTGTCGACTTCGGCTGCGATCCCGGATACTTCGACAATCATCTCACGCAGGCTTCCGCCCATATGATTCACAGCTTGCGAAAGCTGTCCGATTTCATCTTTTCCTTTGTAATCAAGAGGTTCAAAATTTAAATGGCCCTTTGCAATTTCTTCGCTTGCTGCCACAACTCGCTTCAAATTTTTCTTGATCTGCCGGCTGACAATGATCAGAAGTCCTGCTGACACAACCGCCGAAATCAAGATTGAGACGCCTAAAATATAAATGGTTTTCGTCATATTGGATTGGGCTTGTCCGATCGACTCAACATTGGATTTGATAGCGTTTTCTTTCAAGTTTTCACCTAACGTCATCGTCTCCTCTTTGAGCTTGTTCGCTTTTTTCTGAAGGGTTAAAAATTTCTCAGTGTTGATTTGCTGCACATTTGGGACAATTTCGCTGAAAAAGTACTCATCAAGTGAATGATTGTTTTCAATGATTTGATCGAACATGTCAAGCTGCTCATCCGAACGCAGCTCTTTTTTCAGCTTTTTGGCCGTATCGGCAAATTCTTGGCTGTACTTCATATAATCGGTCAATTTTTCATCCTGGGCGTTTATGATGTACTCCGGAATGTGCAAATATTTATTTTGATATAGGGACATCAGCTTTGCCGACTGAACGGCCGTTTCATTTTTCGATTTCGTATCCTGAACCGTCTGGCTCGTATCATTTAACAGACTATATGTAATCAAAACGGATGTTAAAAACGCTGTTAACATCACAAAGAAAATCATGCCGTATTTGCCGCCGATTGTGATATTGTTCCATCTCGGGCTTTTCACATTGCTCCCCCTTCTTTCAAACAAAGTAGTTTTTATTTATATCGGCGAGAGATGAAATTTTTTTACAAAAATATAGTGATAAAGACCCTGTTTAAAAAGCCACAAAAAACAAAATACGCCTTTGAATAGTTCAAAGGCGTATAAACCCAGGTTTATTCGAGCGACTCAATCGCCGCAATCACATCGGCTTCATGAAAAGATCCCATCAAACATAAAGATTCATCCGGACGCGCGGCATGAGCGGCGATGGTCCGTTTTGCCTCTTCAACGTTTTCTAAAATGCCTAAATCGCTAAGTCTTCTCGGAAAACCGAGCCCTTCATAAAAGGGAATCAGTTCGGCGATTTCATCTGTCCGCCCTTCTAAAGCAAGCTGCACAAGTATCCCATAGGCTACCTTTTGGCCGTGCAGCACACGATGGGTTTCGGGGATGAACGTTAAGCCGTTGTGGATTGCATGGGCCCCGGCCATTCTGCCGTAGCGGCCCGCATATCCGCCTACTGTGCCGGCCAGCGCAATGACCGCTTCGAGGACATTTGTAAAAGACGAGGAAGATTCGCCTTTTTCAAGGCTTTCTATGGCTTTCAGGCTTTCTGTCAACAAAATATCCCGAATATAGACAGACTGCCTCAGCCCTGTCTGAACCATGATGGAAAGCGAATCGGCCGTATTTCTGATGATCGCTTCGGCCTCATACCATTTCGCAAGCGTATCGCCGATTCCGCTTTTCACATAAGCGACCGGTGAAGAGAGAAGCAGCAGCGGATCGACCAGGGTCAAATAGCTGGAGCGCTTATGATATTGGACGCCCGAAAAGTTGCCTTCATCATCATAGATGACACTTAACGGCGTGCTTGCCGCGCATGTTCCCGGGATCGTCGGAATCGTCATGACTTCAATGTTCAACAAATCGGCGGCTGCCTTCGCCGTATCTAAGACGGTTCCCCCGCCTATCCCGATGATAATGTCTGCCGATTCTGCTTCCTCTGCTGCTTTTTTAATCTTACTTAGGGAACTGCAACCCGTATGCTGAACAACTTTCCAACCGGCTGGAGGTGTCGTATAACGTGTAAAAGCTTTAAACGATTTGTTCCCCGTAATGATGACGGGACGTTCGAATGCATTCGTAAATGACGGCAGTTCTTTCGCGATCCCCTCTCTGCAAACGTATTGGTTCGGCCCGCTTCTGACAATATCTTCAGGCTGCATATTTCCCCACTCCTTCTATTATTTTCTAATATTTATCATCTCACTTTCTAACAAGATGTCAAATGATATCACAAACCGCTCACCGGTTTCTTTCTGCTTTAAGCAAGACTCTCTTCCTTCCCATTCAAGCTCAAACAGCTGTTCCAAATGAAATATTCCGTGCGGAAAGCTTCCGGTATACAAAGCGGAAGCGGCTGCAGCGGCTGTCTGTGCGGTAATGAATGATTCATTTTCGCCGAACAGCGCGATGCCCGTCCCGGCGCTCCGGCCGTTTTTCAATCCTTCAGCATCCACCTTTACCGCGTATTGCGGCGACCCGATGTTGAACGTCCCGAGCATACGGACCGCCAGATCTCGAATTCCCTTATTGTTTAAGAGCTTGACTGCGCCGATTTTTTGCATGGCAGCAATCAGTGCTGTGGCAGGCCTTGAATCAAAGCAAAGCCGGGTAGATACAGAAGGGACGGCTAATGTGCCTGGCAATGTAACCTGGTCAGAAAAAGGAAACCGGTAGGCTGTCCGGCTCCCCAATCGTCCGCCGAAGTTTGTCCGCCGGCCGTCTGTAAAACTGCCGACTTCCATCAAGCGTCCATTTTCTTTCACATCATACACCGTATTCAGATGGTCAACTGTCCACTCGATCGCCGCTTTTCCGTGGCTGTCTCCTAAACCGAGCATGATCGCAATATCAATCCGGCTCGTTTCATCGAGTGCCTGAGCGGCTTTTTGTGCAAGTAAATTGGTAAGCCCCGGAGCCAGACCGACGCTTAATAATCCCGTGCCGCGACACGCTTCGTCATTCAGCTGTTCAAGCTGAGCCAAAAATGAACCGTTCGCCGTAATGTCGATATAATCCGTGCCGTTCGCCAGGCAAGCCTCTGCCAATTCAGTGTTTTCCTGATCGATGCACACGATCACGAGCTTTGTCGTTTTGAGCCAATCCCAGTCAGCCGGTACATCTCTGTTGAAACGCATCGGCTTCACTTGGCCGCCCGTTTTCTGACTAAAACGTTCGGCGCGATCCAGATTTCTTCCGGCAGCATACACACGGCCCGGATATTTTTCCCCGAGCCTCCGGCAGATTTGGGCGCCGACATGACCGTACCCGCCGATCACGACAATATGTTTCTTCATTGTTTGCCGCCTCCTTTCACAGCAAACCAGCCGTCGATTACATAAGCGCTGAAAAATCTCGTTACGTTTGTAAAGCCTGCTTTGCCGAGCAGATCCTCCACCTCTGAAGCCGGCACCGGATGAGAGCGGCTGCCGATTGAAGCGGAAAAGCTCTCCCATTCCTGTTCAGAAATCCCGCCTGCCAGCATATGCTCCTTCCAGGCACACATCTGCCACTTGAATGTCTCTGAGGTCATATCGCCTTGAATGGCCGCGACGAAAAACGGAGCGCCATCCGCCAATCTTGAGGCGGTCTGCTGCAAAAATTCAAGCTTATGACGGACAAAGTGAAGCACAAGCATGCATGTCGCAGCATCATATTGAAATCCGCTCTCAAGCTGCTGTACTTCTCCTTCAACCAGATCGGCTTGAAGCTGAATTCCGGCGAGCTCCAGCCTTTTTCTCGCCAAACGAAGCATGTTGGCAGACGGGTCGACTCCTGTAAATGACCAATTCGGGTGCCCTTTTGCAAGCGTCACGAGCTCCTGCCCGCCTCCGGCCCCGACGACCATCACATTGGCTGTTTCTTTATCAAGCCCGACCGTCAGCAAGCGATCCATCATCTCGTACATCATGTTATAGCATGGGATTTTTAAAGGGATCTTTTTTTCGTATTGATAGACATCAGGATGATTCCAGTCCATGTTCATGACAAGCCGTTCTCCTTTTAGTAAAATTAATTAAGAATTGTTCTCAATTATAAAGGAGTTTCATCAAAGCACCATCCCTTAAACCTGGGATTTTTAAAGAGGAGGATCGACATGAACCGGCCGTTAAAAGACATATTACACGAACTGCAGCGCACATCCCGTTCTTCACCCCAATATATCGAAGCCATGCTGTCTGCATTAAAACAGGCGATTCCGTTTGATGCATCATGCTGTACAGCGGTAGACCCCAAGACCCTACTGTCCATCGGAGCCGTCACAGACGATCAAATTGAAGCGATCCATCCGCAATTATTCGAACTTGAGTACATGGATGAGGATGTGAATCGATTCGAAGCCTTAATTCAGACACGGCAGACAGCGGCTATATTAAGCGAAACGGTCAAAGGAGACCTCCGGCAAAGCAAACGCTACCGCGATATTCTGGAGCCGGCAGGCTTTGGAGATGAATTGCGCGTCGTTCTGCTCAGCAAGGGGGAATGCTGGGGATACCTCACACTGTTGAGGAAAAGTGGACAGCCGTTTTTTACAGAAAAGGATCAGAGCTTGCTCGCTTCTCTCGCACCGCTTATCGGCCGGCACCTTCAGCATTTCAGACACCATCTGCCAAAAAAAGACGTGTTTCACATGAAACATGTCGGAGGCATTCTGATTTTGTCGGAAGACCTGCAGCCCTTGTCAAGCAACCGAGCGGCCCTCCATTGGCTGAACATCTTGCGCGGCTGGGAAAGAATCGGCAGCGAAGCCGTGCCGAGACCCGTCCGGGCCGTCTGCACGCGCGCAGCGTCTGAAACTGCTGCTTCAGCAAAAACGGTCATCTCGATTCCAGGCCATTCCTGTCTATCCATTAGAGCGAGCCGTTTAGACGGCTTTGGCCCGTCAGGCCAGATCGCCGTTTCATTCGAGCCTGCTTCACCCGCAGAAACCATTCCGCTGGTAGCGGAAGCCTACAGCCTGTCCGACCGGGAAAAAGACATCGCTTACCGGGTCATCCGCGGACTATCAACAAAAGCCATCGGAGACGAATTGCATATTTCGGCTTACACCGTTCAAGACCACTTGAAATCGGTTTTTTTAAAGACCGCGTCGGGAAATCGGCGGGAGTTGATGTGGAAACTGCTTGATGATGTACTGGAGTGAGAAGAGGCAGAAAAACTGTTCTTACGTTCGATTCCGCAGACGAGACACGCAGTGTTTTTCCCTGTGTCTTGTCTTGCAGGAATCCAGACCAGCCAATTCAGATGATTTTGATGACGCCGTTATCTTTTTCATCATTCCACCCCGTCCTGTTCACTTAACAGCTCGTCCAAACGCGCAACAGCATCCTGTTTTTCAAACGTGCTGAACCAAAGGTCGTCATACGAATCCAAAATGCGGTAATGGTGAGAAATCAAGTTTTGCTGAAGGCGAAACTCTCCTTTTTTCTCAATGTCCCGCCACCACACCTTTCCGCCAAGCGTCTTCCCTTTTGGTCTGTCGATGCTTCGGTGAGCGACAGTCTCTACCACCTCGAGGGGCTCATCCCCGAGCACGGCCTGCAGCACTTCACTGTTCCGAAAAAGCGCGCATACCGCGACAACATTCGCCCAGCCCGCAACCGACCTGCCCTTTTCAATTTGGACGAGCGTTTTCTTCGACATCCCGAGCACGTTCGCCATTTTCTCCTGTGTATAGCCGCTTTCCGCACGGATTAATTTTAATTTAGATGAGATGAGTTCGGTTATGTATTCTTTATCCATGGAGGACCTCCGATGTTGTTTTTTAGTGTAATATTACACCGAAAGTTACAATGGTTCAATTTTTACGACCCTTTCGTTGCTGTCAGTTTAATCCTCTCCTTATGATGTTCACCATTCTGATTCCATTCCACGACAGCTTCAAATTGCTCATTTTTTTCTGGGGCATCACCCAACCAGACAATATTGACTGTATCAGAATGGGCAGCGCTTTCCTCTTGTTCATCCTGTTCGTAATGAACCATCTCTTTTCTATTCACAAAAAATACGACTCTCTTTAACTCCGCATCTTCACTCGTTTTCTTCGAAACATAGCCATTCCAGTATTGATCTTTCCTTTCTTTAGAATACGAGACCTCCCATTCCCCATTTGAAGTCACTCCGCTCAGCCTGTTATGTTCAAAAAACAGACAGTAAATCGTGATGCCGATGCCCAGCACCATCGTGAAGGAAATGAATGCAATCCATTTCTTTTTCACTTTGAGTACCTCTTTTTTTCTTCCATTGTATCCTTTTTTTCATTAAGCAACATCATACAAGAATTCTCCCATAAACATGATAAACTTAAACATCATCACACCAAGGAGGCCCGCCATGCGAAATGAAACCCGCACGCTTTTCCTCGACCCTGATCTAAATGTTGAAGCCTACCGCTTTAAAGGCATTATGCAGAAGTTTCCAAATCACTTTCACGAGTATTTTGTGATTGGCTTTATTGAGAAGGGGCAGCGATATTTGCTTTGCAAGGGAGAAGAATACATTATTAATCAAGGCGATCTCGTACTTTTCAATCCTTATGACACGCACAGTTGTGAGCAGATTGACGGAAAGGCGCTCGATTATCGCTGCATTAACGTGATGCCTGACGTTATGAGAAGATTTGTGAAGGAGATCACCGGGACCGACAGCCTCCCATATTTCACGGAAAATGTCTTGTTCCGTCATGAGCTGAACGCCAGCTTGAAGGAGCTACACATTCAAATATTGCAAAAAGAAAAAGCCTTGAAAAAAGAGGAGCTTTTTCTCAACCTTCTCGAAGAGTTGATTCGGACGTATTCTGATATCACATTTCTCGAAAATGCGCCTGAACCGTCCGACGAAGTCAAAGCGGTGTGCGGTTTTTTGGAATCCCATTACCAGGAAAACATTACGCTTGAACATTTAAGCAAGCTGACAGGCTGGAGCAAGTATCACCTCCTGCGGTCGTTTACGAAGCAGAAAGGGATTTCCCCCTATAGTTACTTGGAAACCGTTCGTATCAACCATGCGAAAAAGCTGTTGGAAAAAGGCGTAAAACCAATCGATGCTGCTTTCCAAACAGGCTTCAGTGATCAGAGCCATATGACAAAATTTTTCAAGCGGCAGGTCGGGCTGACGCCAAAACAATATATGAAAATCTTTGAATATGACAGGCAGGAGATCGAAGGATGAAGACAAGACGCGAAACCGCCGGACACCTCGCAGCTGTTATCACGATCATCATCTGGGGTACCACTTTTGTCTCGACAAAGGTGCTGCTCGAGGATTTCCCGCCCGTAGATATATTATTTTACCGGTTTCTCATCGGGTTGATTGTGCTGATCATGGTGCATCCGCATATGCTGACATTCCGGAGCTGGAGACAGGAAGCCCTGTTTGCGGGAGCAGGTTTATGCGGGGTGACGCTTTATTTTCTGTTGGAAAACATCGCGCTTACCCTTACCTACGCCTCAAACGCCGGCATGATCGTCGCGGTTATTCCGATGATCACCGCGGTATTGGCGCATTTTCTCCTTTCGGGCGAAAAGCTGGAGCCTCGCTTCTTCATTGGATTCGCCGCCGCTTTCACAGGTCTGGCGCTCATTTTCTTTAACGGACAAATGATGCTCAAGTTGAATCCGCTCGGCGACATTCTTGCTGCTGCCTCCGCATTCGTCTGGGCGGCATATGCCATTTTAATGAAAAAAATCAGCACATTCGGGTACCATACAATCCAATACACACAGCGGATTTTTCTGTACGGCTTGCTTTTCATGGTTCCGGCTCTGTTCCTGTTCGATTTTCGCTTCGACGCAAGCCCTTTTGCCTCCCCCGTCAATTGGTTGAACATCCTGTTCTTAGGCGCGGGTGCATCTGCGCTTTGCTTTGTGACATGGAACTGGTCGGTCGGTGTGCTTGGGGCGGTAAAAACGAGCGCTTATATCTATATGGTGCCCGTCATCACCATTGCGGCATCCGTCGTCATTCTGCAAGAAAAACTGACATGGGTTGCTTTTTGCGGAGGAGCGCTCACATTGGCCGGGCTTTATATTTCTGAAACAAAACCAAAACCCCAGCTGAAGGAGGAACAAATTTGATGGAAGAGACAAAATGCGCACTGATCATCGATGAAAGCCTGCCGCTCGGGCTAATCGCCAATACCGCTGCCATTCTGGGAGCCGCACTCGGCAAAAACAAACCCGATCTGATCGGAGAAAATGTAACAGACGGCTCGGGCATCGACCATTTAGGTATCGTCAAACTCCCAATCCCCATTTTAAAAGGCAACGCCGAGCTGCTTTATGAATTAAGTCAAAAGCTGTTGACCGACGAATTCAGCGATATTCTGACGGTTGATTTCACCGATGTTGCGCAAAGCATTCATACATATGAAGCATATATTGAGGCATTTCAAAGCACCGCAGCTTCCGATTACCGCTATTTTGGAATTGGCGTTTGCGGTGATAAGAAGAAAATTACGCGGCTGACAGGAAGCTTGGGGCTGTTGAGATAAACAAGATACGGAAATTGACTTCACTTCATTTAGTGAAGGAGTCAATTTCCGTATTTTTATGTCATACGTTTGCCACCTAATAGTGAAAGCATAATGAAAGAAAAGAGGTACAATTGGGGTTACAGTTGGAGGAATTATCATAACAGCTACTGTGGGTGTAGCAGCTGTTGTAATAGCGGGAACTGTAGCATCTGAAATCGCTATCGGCACGGCAGTGTCTGCTATGTTATTTGCGATATTTGGTGAACTAATATCTCATTCATTTCCTTATTTAATGAAAACTGCATAAATACATAATATAATGTATTTATGCAGTTTTTCCAAATCTTTAATATATAAAGTATCATGGAGGTATTAACATTGAACACAGACAAACAAGTATTCATTGAAACGCAAAATACAGCCAAAACCCTTAAAACTTACCGTGATAAGAGCGACGAAGAGTTATTAGACTTTCTCGCTAAACAAGATTCATTAACCTTAAATCAACTGAAAATCTATTACTCAGATCCTTCATTTGCGCTTCATTATTTCATCAGTGCAGCATTTTTCAGTATAATATTGGCTTCCTTCATAACTGCAATTCTTTCTGGTCAAGCAGATTCGATATTCCCTTTCGTTTCCGGCATCTCCATTATAATATTAGCTATCATATTTACGGGGTGTTTATTCTGGGTGCTTAAACAGCTTGTCATCCTGAAAAAAAAGCCGATTCAATTCATTACATACTTTTCCAAGAAAGCCGAGTTTGCACGTATCGTAAAAATGATTGATTATGTTTTACAACAAAAATACAAAAAGGCATTAAAAAATATACCGAACCAATAAAATCTCATGTTTTTTATGAATAGGAGTGACCATCCAATGAGAAACGAAAAACAATTATTTCAAAAAGCTGAACATACAGCCAAACTCCTTGAGTCTCACAAAAGTGACGAAGAGCTGCTTACATACCTTGCAAATCAAAGTTCTGTTACATTAAATCAGCTAAAAATCTATTTTTCAAACCCCAGTTTTACATTAACATATTTTATTAAAGGCATTTTTTTTAGCAGTATGACTGCTGTCATTATGGCGGCCTTTTTATCTGGTCAAGTCTCCTCCCTCAACCATGGTCTTTCAAGGCTATTTTCATACTTCTTCATGTTCTATCTGATCTTCTCTTTTCTTTGGATCGCCAAGATGCTGATTTCCTCGCGAAAAGGACCAATGCAAACAATCCTGCACTTCCAAAAAAGAGCGGAATATTCCAGAATCACGGGTATGATTGATTTTATTTTAGATGAACGTTTTAAAAAAGAATTCAATTAGAAAGCAGAGGAACACTCACCTCTGCTTTGATTCTCTATCAATTAAACAAAAAAGAAGGGCAAAAGACATGCAAACAGACAAACAATTATTCGAAGAAACAAAACAAACCGCTGAAACTCTATTGATATCAAAAGCTGAAAACGATAAAGAGCTGATGGCATATCTCGAAAAACAAGATTTATCCACGCTAAACAGGTTGAAAGTTTATTTTTCGGGTCCAACACTAAAAATCAGCCACGTGATAAAAGCTTCGCTTTACAGCTCCTTCACCGCCAGCATTATAACTGCTATATTTTCTGGTCAAATCGTTTCCATATATGACATCGAGCATACTATTTTTCCTTTGGTATTAACAATATTACTTTTAGCCAGCTCCATCTGGGTGTTCGGCACGATCACTAAATCGCAAAGAAACAAAGATCAAAACTTTTTACACTTTAGAAAAAAATCGAACCATACAAAAATTATTGGAATGATTGATGTCTTACTAGAAAGTAAATACAAAAATATTTTAAACACCAAAAAATAAAGAAGGCATCCTCTGATGCCTTCCTCCACAATCACTCACCACTAGACAAATTCTGTCTTCTCTCCTGCTCCGCAATGATTTCATTGTCCTCGGCGTTATCTCTCGTCACTTTCTGGGTTAAAATCGCGCCGACCGCCACTAAAATCATCACGGCTATGTAATAGCCTTTTTCATTGAGCTGCAAATTGTCCGCATTGTATAGGCCGATACCGAACAAAAAGACCCCCGCGAAAAATGTGAAATATGACATAACCGTAAAGGCCGTAGTGTTTCTTCTTCTGTATTTCTGCATCTTAATACCTCCTAAAGAATAAAACTATTATACTTGATTTAGGTCTCCAGAAGAAGAATGTTCTTCCTTTTCGCGCACAATTTAGTAAAAATGTCACACTGTGATAACAAAGGCCTACAAAACAAAAAACCGGAATGACTCCCGGTTTTTAATGCTTTTCTTCTCCTAAAACAGCTTCTGCAATATTGACGGCATGGTCGCCGATCCTTTCCAGGTTGCTGGTGATATCGACGAAGATCACGCCGGCTTGTCCGCTGCATAATCCGTCGTTTAAGCGAAGAATGTGCTTTTTGCGAAGCTTGCGTTCCATTTTATCAATTTGATTTTCTTTTTCGACTACACGTCTTGCGGCATCTTCGTTATTTTCCCCAAGAGCAGTGATGGACTCCTTAACAGTGGAAATGGTCAGGTCAAGCATTTCCGTTAAATCAGCCATTGCCGCTTCGGAAATTTTCACCCTGTTGGATTGCTGGTACTCACCAAGCTCAACCAAGTTTTCAAAGTGATCGCCGATTCTTTCAATGTCTCTGACTGTGTCCATTAACATATGATGTTCTTCAGATTCTTGTTCTGAAAGCGTAGTGGCTGACAGCTCGATCAAGTAATCGGTTATCTTCCTGTCCAAATTGTTAATCGCATCTTCTATTTGAAAAGCGCTTTGCGCATGTTTTGCCTGTTTTGTATTAAAAAACTCTTTTGTTTCCTCAAGTCCCTTTACCGCAAATTCACCCATGCGCAATACTTCTTCTTTCGCCTGTCCCAGCGCAATTGAAGGAGACTGCTGAATGAACAGCGGGTCCAGATGTGTTGCTTTATAGTCCACAACCGAATCTTTGCCCGGAATAAGCTTCGTAACGATCAAAGCCAATATGCCGACAAACGGAAGCTGAATCAGCGTATTCGACGTATTAAAAATCCCGTGGGCAAACGCAATCACCATCTTAGGGTCCAGTCCTATAGAGGATTGAAGCATTAAAATCAAAGCTGTGAACGGCTTCAGCAAAATCAGGAAGATTGCCGTTCCAATCAGGTTAAACAATACGTGAACGGCCGCAGCCCGTCTCGCTGCGACGGAGGCGCCAAGAGATGCCAGTACGGCGGTAATTGTCGTACCGATATTGTCTCCGAATAATACAGGCAGAGCGCCGTTTAGATCTATTAATGAATCGGCAAACAGCCCTTGCAGGATCCCGATGGTTGCACTTGAACTTTGGACGAGAACGGTGAAAAGCGTACCGACAAGCACACCGAGAACAGGGTTCGTACTCATGCTGACTGTTAAATCATGAAAAGCTTCAACCGTCCGAAGCGGCTTCATTCCGCTGCTCATTAATTCCAAACCATAGAAAAGCGCACCAAATCCAAACAGAACCTGTCCGAGGTTCTGAAATTTTTTGCTCTTTAAGAAAAACAGCAAAAACGAACCAATGGCGAGGATCGGAAGCGCATATGCACCAACGTCAAAACCGATAATAAATGCCGTGACCGTTGTTCCGATGTTCGCACCCATAATGACGCCGATCGCCTGGCGGAGGGTCATAAAGCCGGCGCTGACGAGACCGACAGTGATAACGGTCGTGCCGGAACTGCTTTGAATTAAAACCGTAACAATTATACCTGCCAAAACACCCATCAGAGGGTTGCTTGTAAAACGATCTAAAATGTCTCTCAGCTTATCTCCGGCTGATTTTTGGAGTCCTTCTCCCATAAACTTAATACCAAGAAGAAAAATCCCGAGACCTCCAATGAATTCAAAAAGCAATTTCTGCACATCTATTTCCAAAGTCGTTGCCCCCCTAATTCGACATAAATCTACAAACCAAACACTATGATTATGATGGAGATTAAAGCCTATGTAAACGATTCAAATCGAAAATTTACAATAACTTAACATTGCCGGCTGACGATTTACATTCCCTTAACATTGCCTTGACTCATTGCAAATATACCCACTTCCAGCAGGCAAAAACCCCGAACTTTCTCATGGGTCAAACCGTACTTAAAACTAAAGGAGGGATCACATATGCCAAACAGAGCCGACGGTTTTCACATCAAAATTGAAAAGACAAAAGGAGAACGGGTTTGGAACACATTTGGCTATTTCTTTTATCTGGGATCGATCATCTTTTTGGCCGTTGTCTGGGGATCGCTCCCCGAAAAAGTGCCCGCACATTACAACGCACTCGGTGAAGTGGATCGCTGGGGGTCAAAATGGGAGCTTTTCATTTTGCCGGGAATCGGATTACTTATCCTTCTGTTCATACAGTTCCTAGAAAAGCACCCTGAGATTCACAATCATCCAAAGCGCCTCAATGAAACAAACGCCGAACACTTCTATCTGCTCAGTCGAAAGTTGATCAACCGCTTAAAAAATGCATGCTTAATCATTTTTTCTCTCATATTAATTGAATCCGTGTTAATCGCTTTAGACTGGGGAAGCGGATTTGGCGGGTGGTTTCTTCCGGTTGCCTTACTCGGCACTGTCATGCTTGTGGCCGTAAGTTTAATACAGCAAAGGAAAATCAAATAACGGTCAGGTGCATATTTGTGAGTTTTAATAGAAAAGAGGATACTATCGAATGCTCTTTACCAGTTAATACACACTGCAAATTCGTGCGCTGCCATCAGCTTTCAGTTTTTCTTCTCAAGCAGCCGCACCCGCCTGTCTTTTTATGCCCGCTAAAAGCGCCTTTAAATATTTTTTACTCTTATGGAGATTGTTTTTTAAATAATCAACAATGGCCGTTCCCTGACCGGTATCGCCCCGACGGATTTTTATTTGATAATGAAACGGAGGTATATGATGTTCGAAGCAATTATTCTATTTATTTTAGGGATCTCGGTTCTCGTGGCAGGCTTTTAAAAAGGGAGCTGTCGACTGAATCTGTTTCTATATCTTCCGCTGATGAAGCTAAATCCGAATTAAAAAAAATGTTAGATGATCATGGCTGGTTTTACCTGACCGGTGTCGCCCTTTTCATGCAATTTATATTTCGCGGTTTTCACTTTACATTTGAACACTTTTTTTATGCCTTCATCATTAGCTCCGGAATCCAGTCGATATTTTACTTATTTAATAAAGGTAACTTGGGCTATAAAGTATGCGCGGTGATTGTGGTAAGTTTTTTAGTTATCTATCTTTAAAAAAAGAGTGATGAACACTGTACACTTGTTCATCACTCTTTCGAATATTATTGATTATGACTTCGCTTCTGAGATTCCTCCAACGATTTGAGCCAATCCTTCTTTAATTGGAGTGACCGGACGGCCGAGCACTTTTTCAAAGTCATCGCTTGAGACTTCAAGTGTGCCTTCACGAATTCCTTTTTGGATGTCAACAACCATCGGAATCAGAAAATCGGGTACACCGGCATTTTTCATGATATCGCGATAGGCAGCATCGTCAACATGCTGAACGGGTACTTCTTTACCCAATACTTCTCCAAGGGCTGAAGCGATTTCTTCCTGGGTTAATAATTCGCCTGAAAGTTCGTAGACGGTGTTTTCGTGGCCTTCGCCGGACAGAACCGCTGCCGCTGCATCCGCGTAATCCTGCTGCAGCGCCCAGCCCACCTTGCCATTCTCTGCTGATGTCACCCAAGGGGCTCCCGCCAAAACGCCTTGAATACTCGACATTTCATTTTCCAAGTACCAGTTATTGCGCAAGAAGGAGTAAGGAATCCCCGTTTTCAAAATCGCTTCTTCAGTTGCTTTGTGAGTCGGCGCAAGGAAGTTTTTGCTTTCACGGGCATTCGCAATGCTCGTATAAGCGATAAACCGAACTCCGGAGCGCTCTGCGGCAGCTACCGCATTGCCGTGCTGCCGGATTCTCGTTTCATTATCTCCATCCGCAGAGATGATCAGCAGACGGTCAATGCCTTGAAATGCGGATTCCAATGTTTCCGGGCGGTCAAAATCCCCGTGGCGCACATCGACCCCGCGCGCCCGGAGCGCTTCCGCTTTTTCCGGATTGCGCACGCTGACCGCCAGCTGATCCGCCGGTACAGTTTCCAGCAGTTTTTCCACAATTTTCGATCCTAATTTTCCGGTTGCCCCCGTTACTAACATTTTCATATTCGAATTCCTCCTGAATGTTTCAATCTCGATCTGTAACAAATTTCGTTACACTTGATGTAACTATCATAATTACAAATTGGCTGATTTGTCAACAGGAATGTCCTTTAACTTGGCTAAAAAAATAAAAGTAGACGACATATGCCCTCTCGGCCGTCTTGTCAATATAGAAATAATAGAGTAAGATGTTGTTATTGATTTCGGTCGACCAGATACCGTCGACCTTAAGATTGTATAAAATCAGTTATTCATAAAGGAGAAGAAGCAACATGTTGATTGTGTTGGTTATGTTTTTATTAGGTCTTGTGCTTGGCTTTGTCGGGGCCGGTGGAGCCGGATTCGTCATCGCGCTGTTAACGATGCTGTTTCACATTCCGATTCATACAGCATTGGGAACGTCTCTGGCCGGCATGGCTTTTACGAGTTTATCAGGCACGTACAGCCACTTTCGCGAAGGAAATATCAAGCTGAAAATCGGCTTAACCGTCGGCTGTTTTGCTGCAGCCGGATCCTTTGTAGGGGCTAAGCTGACTTCTCTGATACCTTCAAGTTCATTGCATTATATGACCGCAGGAATGTTATTTTTATCAGCCATCCTGATTTTAATCAGATTATTCTTTTTGAAAGAAAAAGAAGCTGCCCAGGAAACGAACCTTGCCTTTTGGATCAAGGCCATTTTATTGGGAATCGTGGCCGGCGTCCTTTCCGGAACGTTCGGAATCGGCTCTGCGCCTTTTATTCAAATCGGGTTGATGATGATGCTGAACCTGTCGATTCGCCATTCCGTAGGAACGACGATGCTCGTCATTATTCCGCTCTCGTTAGGCGGAGGGGCCGGCTATATTTCAGAGGGATTTGTCGATTATATTCTATTGGTCAAAATCTTGGCGGGTACGATGTGCGGCGCATATGTCGGGGCTAAATTCACCAATGTCCTGCCGAAAGCCGTCTTGAAATCGGGTTTATTTTTAACTCCCGCTGTTTCAGGGTTCATTCTCTTATTTTAATTCAGTGCCCGGCTTGCGGCCGGGCATTTTGTTTATCCTGCACTTGGAGTGGTTATAGTGGGAGATAACGAGGGAACCTGTGGTAAAATACGAAATGAGAACGAATACGAGGATGAGAAGCGTGATTGAAAAACCAAAACCGTTTTATGAACAATCCTACCACGCGATTAAGCGAATGATATTTGAAGGGAAATTAAAACCTGGTGAACGAATCGCCGAAGCGAAGTTAGCCAAGGAGCTCGGCGTCAGCAAAAGCCCTTTGAGAGAAGCGATCAGGGTTCTGGAAAAAGAGGGGCTCATCGTCATCGACTCAAGAGTGAAGGTCTATCAGCCGACAATAAAGGACGTTGAAGAAATCTATTTTTGCAGGACGGCGCTTGAATCATTCGCTGCGGGATTGACGGCAAGAATTGCAACGGCAGAGGAACTTAAAACGATTGAAGACGTTTTGCAAAAAACGGAGGAAGCCATCCTTCAATCCAAGGATCAAAACACAATTATCGAATTAAATGATACATTTCACGACTTAATTATCCAATATACACAAAACAGTCTATTGCGGAAACAGCTCAACGATTTGGAAGGATTAATTTATTATTTCCGCATTTTGAATTTTGAAGGAGAAAAACGGGCTGAAGCTATTTTGGAGCAACATCGGGAAATTTTTCGCCATATGAAACAAAGAGATGATGAGCAGGCATCAAAAGCGATGATTCGCCACCTTCAGCTTGATCTTGACCACTTAGTTGAAGTACTGTCTCATCGCGGGGAAGAATGAAAAAGAGGGCTGCCTGTCTTAAGGCGCCCTCTCCTTTTTTAATAGAAAGAAACAAATTCATTAACCGGCTTGCGATATCCTCTCAAGCGTCGGCTGCTTTCTTTTTCTTTACCGATCGTAATCATGAGCACGATTTCATGTGTATCCGGGATCTCTAGCAACTCGCGGACCTGATCGCTGTCAAATCCGATCATCGGGCATGTGTCCCACCCCCGGTTCTTGGCGGCGAGCATAAACATCATCGCAGAAAGAGAAGCATTGCGAATCGCCTCTTCCTTCATGAATTGCTCCCCGCGCGACTCGTAAAAATCGGTATTGTTTTCAATCATTTCCTGCAGCTCAAAGTCCTTAATCATTCCTAAATCCCTCATGCCTTCGTTGATTTTTTCCGTTTGCCGGTAGGCGTAGCGGTCTCCCGTCACTAAAATCACAGCAGAGGCTGAATGCACTTTATATTGGCCGTTCGCAGCTTCCCTGACTTTTTCTTTTAAATCCTTATCCAATATCACTTTATACTCTGCATGCTGTAAATTGAACGCCGAAGGCGCTAGCTTGATATCCTCAAAGATAGGCTCCAGATCTTTCACCGTGATTTGAACATCTTCCAGAAAATTATTTGCAGAGTGACGCATTTCGATAAGCTCGTTAAATTCCATCCTCAAAAAACTCCATTCATCTATCCTTTTACATAAATATCCTTACTTATATGATCGGCGATAAGCTCCCTATTGTTTAGAGACGCTCGCAAAATAGAGGAATGAATCAAAGAGAACGCGTTACCGCCGGGTGGTGTCGGGCTTCTGTTGATAGACATGTACAAATGCCTTCCGGCGTCATTGCAGCTTCTGTCATCACGCTTCGATTCAGCATGAAGGCAAAAAAAGAGCCTGAATGATGTTTACCGAATTTATCTTAAACTATCATGTTATGGTTATAATCATTTTACTGATCAAACAAACTCAATAATAACTTTTTATGATAACTTGTTCTTTTTATTTTTTCTTCGAACCTCATATTACTCATCAAACAACCATAATACGCCAAAATCAAATTGAGAAAAAATGTGAAAGAAAGCAGCGTGTGAACTACGCAACTATCCTTTTTGCCCAGTAACACTATTATTGATCCGAATGGCCAGAATATTAAGGAAATCTTATTTCTTGTTAATCAAATTATCAAAATCGTCATTGAGCACGCAAGCAGCGCCGGGAATCACCGTACTTTGCCTTCTCCGGAATCATCGCATTACGGCGATATACCCGAGACCGGAATCAATTTAGAAGAGCTCTTTAAAAAAGTGAAGGCGGTTGTTAAAAACTCCATGAACCCTTTAACCCCAAATATATGGGTCATATGGATTCCATCCCCGAACTTGGAGACATCCACAAAGAAGTATTTTTAAATCCTGCTATTTTTTCTCTCATTGATATGGTAAAGAATCAACGTGTGCTCGATGCCGGGTGCGGTGAAGGGTATTTCAGCAGGCTGCTGGCCAAGGCCGGAGCCAGTGTAACGGCTGTCGATTACTCGCCGAGAATGATCGACATTGCCAAGGAAAGGACGGATGATTTGCCGATTGAGTATCGGCACGGGAACTGTGAAGAATATGTTAGAAGACAGAAGCTTTGATTTGATTATATCGAATATGATCATGCAAGACCTTGAGGATTATGAAAAAGCGTTTCAGGAAATGCATCGGCTGCTGACAGGCCGCGGATTTTTTATTTTTTCGATTTTGCATCCCTGCTTCATTACGCCGGAAAGCGGCTGGGAGAAAACAAAAGACGGAAGAGCTACTGAAAAAATATCCGTCATTTGAAGAAGGTTTTAGATGTCCTGATTTTATCGTTTTCAAATTAAAAAAACGCTAATAGCAAGAATTTGAAACAAGAACGATTATAAGTAAAAAGTATTCATTTTTCTTTTGCAAGCTTCAAAAACAAGAAAAATATAACGATTATGATACAATAATTCAATGGATTTTTAAAAACATTCATATTTATTGATATTTGCAATAAAATCCACAATATAAAAATTACGATTATAGAAGGTAATATTAACTTATTCATATGGAATCACCTTTTTATATATTAGATTAAAATAACGAGGGATTTCTCTTTCCCTCGTTATTTTTTCTTTCAACAGTTAATCAAAACAAGATGCAGCAGCACCAGTCAATCCTCCACCGACGCCACCAACAATAGTTCCTACAAGGCCAGCACTAACCGTTCCAACAATGGGTATCGTAACAGTACCAACAGCTGCTCCTGCTAATCCCCCTGTACCTGCGCCTGTAACAGTTCCCCCAGATGTTCCAAGTACACATTTTGCAACTGATTGTGTTCTGAACATATTGCTGCCTTCCTTTTTATCACCTTTACTAATAGTCCATTATCGTTTTTTTCATATTCTAAATCTACCGGATTATCATTTTTGTCTACAGTACGACTTGGCAATGTCTCTTTTTTGCCAGTGATACTATCAATCACTGTTACATCACCATTTGAATTCATAACAACTTCAGAATGATAAAATGTCAATTCAAGTTCACTGTTATTCATTTTTTTAATTGTTCCTAAACTTTTAGATTCTTCAGCATTAGCCACA
Organism: Bacillus haynesii; assembly: GCF_001969855.1. GTDB lineage: Bacteria > Bacillota > Bacilli > Bacillales > Bacillaceae > Bacillus > Bacillus haynesii. Next base: position 76,319 of record NZ_MRBL01000017.1, on the reverse strand, counting down.
GAAACTGAATTCATAGATAAAGTAAATAATAGAGTGAAAGCTGCTAAAAATGTTACAAATTTTCTCATAAAGAAGCTCCTTCCCAATGTCCAAAGCATAAATTATCATAAAAATTAAATAGCTTCCATTGGATTTCAAAAGAAAACAACAAAAATGAACCTTTTTTATTATTATTTGGTTTTAAATACCTCTAACGGAGTCTTTATTTCTATTTTTATAGAGGAGCCTATCCTCCCTTTACCTTACCAAAGTTTCCCTCTATTAGAGGAACCGAGACCGTCAAAAGAGATGCTGAAAAAGTATCCTTCATTTGAAGAAGATCTCAGGTGCCCCGATTTCATTTTAAATTAAGAAAGGCCGGCGGTTCTGTCCGATAGGCCCCGTATCGATGAGGCCTTTTCCTACCCTTTTTGAGTGTCTGTTTTTCTTCGCGACCAAATGACGGCTGGAATCAGAGCCAAGGATAACAGCCCTCCCGCCAAAGATAATGCGGCATAGCTTGAATGAGCGACAACCATTCCAGAAAGAGCCCCGCCGGAAGCTCCCGCCAATGCGATCAAAACATCAAGCGTTCCTTGCACTTTCGCACGTGTTGAAGGCTCAGTCGAATCGATAATTTGAGCAGTTCCGCTGATTAATCCAAAGTTCCATCCCAATCCCAGCAGCGAAAGGGCAATGATCAATAAAACGAGCGAATCACTGGGAGCCAGCGCCGCCACTGCACCAGCGAGCAGCAAGGTCACTCCTGAGGCGATGCTCATGGCTGTCCGGCCAATTTTATCAACAAGAACCCCTGTGACAAGTGATGGAAGATACATTGAACCGATATGAAAACCTATCACGATCCCGACATCTCCTAAGCTGTGTCCGTGGTGCTGCATATGAACGGGCGTCATGGTCATAATCGCAACCATCACAATTTGAGTAAGGACCATAACAACGGCACCAATTGTAATCCCCTTTTGATCGTCCGAAGCACCGACAGACTTCGATTCGTCTGCTAATTTATTTTCTTGTCTATACGTTTCGATTTTTTTAGCAATCTCCAACGGATCCGGCCGAAGCAAAATATAAAGCACAAGCCCTGCCAGAATAAAAGCTGCCGCCGATAAAATAAACGGTCCCGCAAGTGATGGAACGCCGATGATCGAAGCAAATTCCCCCATGACATCCACCAAATTGGGACCCGCAACCGCTCCAAAAGTTGTCATCACCATTGTGACGCTAATCGCTTTTGCCCGCTGCTTCTTATCAGCCAAGTCAGTGCCGGCATACCGCGCCTGCAAGTTAGTCGCTGTGCCCGCTCCGTAAATAAGCAGGGAAACGAACAACAATATGATACTGTTGATCACAGCCGCAACAATGACCCCGATTGCGCCGATCCCGCCGACCATAAAGCCGGCAGTTAAACCCGTACGGCGCCCGTAACGCTGAGAAAGCCTCCCGACGACGAAAGCGGCTCCTGCCGATCCTAAAGTAAATAAGGCAGAAGGGACTCCTGAAAACGCATCCGTCCCAAGCATTTGCTTTGCTAACAGGGCACCTACCGTAATCCCGGCAGCCAGCCCCGCACCGCCGAAAATCTGCGACAGACTCACAATGATTAATACTCTTTTGTACAATCTCTTTAATTGATCCGGAGAATCTATGTAACTCTCAACCGTACGATCAGAATACCCCGCCACCTCAACACCTTCTTATTTAAAATTTGGCCCCGCATTCAAACCCGGCGGTTCCTTTCGTTTATGAATAGTTGAATTTTACTACAAAAGAACCTTTTGTCAATTTGTTAAGGGCATGTCCCCTTCAACATTTTATGAACTGAATCTATCGATATTCCGATTTTAGATTGTGGCTGCATTTCGGTTTCAGGCATTAAAAAAACTAGTCACCGAATCAGTAACTAGCCAGATGATGTTCTTTTATTTCCTGACTTGCGACACGGTCATCCCATCACCGATCGGAATCAGCAGGGATTCTAATTTGGGGTGGGCGGCGACCGCTTGATTGAATGTCTTCATGGATTCGGTATGACGCTTCAGTGCAGCATCATCGTCTGCTACACTTCCCCCTGCAAGTACGTTATCGGCAACGATTAAAGCGCCCGGTTCCGCCAATTTGATGCAATACGCCAGGTAATGTTCATAATTTCCTTTGTCTGCATCGATAAAGAAAAAATCGAATCGTTTTTGATTGCCGGCTAATGTTTCAAGGCTTTCCAATGCCGGTCCTGTCATATACGATACCTGGCCGCCAAATCCCGCTTTAGAAAGATTGCTGTGCGCCAGCTCGGCGTAGCTTTCATTTAATTCAAGAGATGTCAGCGTTCCTTCTTTGCCAAAGCCTCTGCAAGACAAATCCCGCTGTAGCCCCCCGAGAGCGCCGATTTCCAAAACGCGTCTTGCTCCGGGAATCGATACAAGCATCGTCTGGAGCTTTCCGGTCGAGGGAGACACCGAGAGCGAAGGCATCCCGTTCTCTTGAATAGACGATAGGACTTCCTCCAAAAAAGCGTCAATCGCGAGTAAACACGGCATCAATATAACGGTTCACCTGTTTCATTCCGGTTCATCCCCCTTCTCATTATGACTTTCAAGCGTTTCCTCATTGTTTTCCGTCATTTCACTTTCGTGTATTTCAAATAATTGACTAAATTCATTGATGACCATATCAATGGCTTTTAATTCACCGACTAAAATCGGCTGGATCGATTGAAACTCCGGCTGTTCCAGCTGCTGCTTAATGGTTGAGCGCTTCAGATTCATCATATCCAAAAAAGCGATCGCTCGCCCGCGACGGAACGTTTTCGGCCCGCGGTGCTCCAGCTCGCCTTTCCCTTTATGACGCCCGCCCCGATGATACCCTTCTCTCTTATAATCCTTATGTTTCATGATTCATCACCTGACTTTGTATATTTGATGCTCATTGTATACAAATGTATACAATATGTCAATTTGGAATAATCACAAAGCAATGGATTATTATAAATAAACTGTCAAATCATCCGGCATATTTTCCGCATCGAATCAACGGGAAATGCTTATATCTATATTATTCAAAATAAACAAGGTAAAGGAATACAGGTCCCAATCTGTTATACAAAGATCTAAAAACTGTTATAATAATAAAAAACCATATTTAATAGGTTTTTCGACTGACTATTAAATCTGTATTATATTATTATTATAATCTGTTATATCTACAAAACTTCTTTAAAACGACAAATTAAGCAGGATTGGGAGGAAAAGTTTTATGACTAACCATTCACCTATTATTCCAAAATTAAGCGCCAGCGGCATTCGCTATTTTCAAGCTTATGATGAAAGCCTTGGTCTTTGGCCCGTTCACTTCAATGCTTTTTACGTATCTACCCGTTTCGGCCAAACGCATATTATTGCAAGCGGACCCGAGGATGCCCCGCCGCTTGTATTACTTCATGGCGCATTATTCAGCTCCACTATGTGGTATCTCAATATTGCGGATTGGAGCAGCAAATACCGAACATATGCAATCGATATCATAGGTGATAAGAACAAAAGCATCCCTGCAGACTTATGCAGTACGAGAGCGGATTACGCCGATTGGCTTCTTGATGTGTTTGACGCTCTGGGGATCGAGAAGTCGCATATGGTTGGACTTTCGCTTGGCGGCCTTCATAACATGAATTTCATTTTACGTGCGCCGGAGAGGGTAGAAAGCGCAGCTATCCTTAGTCCAGCGGAAACATTTTTGCCGTTTCATCATAATTTCTATCAATACGCTATTAGTCTCACAGAGCCTGATGGAGTAGAGAGTTTCTTAAAGTGGATGATGGCGGACCGTAATGTGTTACACCCGGTTTTTGCAGAGCAGTTTCATGCAGGCGTAATGTGGCAGGATGGATTAAGACAGCCAAAGCCTAACGCCGACGGATTTCCGTATGTTTTCACCGATGACGAATTAAAATCAGTAAAAGTCCCTATTCTATTATTGCTGGGTGAACATGAAGTCATCTATGACCCGCAATCAGCCTTACATCGGGCCTCAACATTCGTTCCTGGTATTGAAGCGGAAATCATAAAACAGGCAGGCCACGTTTTATCAATGGAACAGCCTCAATATGTAAATGAACGTGTATTACGTTTTTTCAGTAAATAAACCACAGTCTTGTAGTTGTGTAAAAGAACCTCAATCGTTATTCGTATTCTGGATATTTCTATTAATATAGAAATAGAGTCTCTTAGAGGCTCTATTTCTTTTGCGGGATTAATAATTAGATTCAGCCTGCTCTGCATAGAAAGTCCCCCACTCAGACAAAGTGCTTAAAATCGGCAAAAGGCTTTTGCCCATTTCAGAAAGAGAGTATTCTACCTTAGGCGGTACTTGATGATGAACAAATCGATTGACTATACCGTCCTCTTCCAATTCCCTCAGCTGCTTTGTTAACATTTTTTGCGTAATTTGCGGTAAAGCTCTTTTTAATTCGCCAAAGCGCATATTTTTTTCGCCTAAATACCACAAGATGAGTACTTTCCATTTACCCCCTATTAACTTCAATGTCAATTCTATTGAACATCTATACTCGTTATCCTTGTATTTCACCAGCATTCGCTTCCCTCCCCAGATTAGTATCAAAATGGATACTGCGTGTCACAAAAGTGCCTACTTGTTATTTTATACCATAGTTCCTATGATAGTATCAAAACAACGGAGGTGCAGGCTATGTACGTGATTACAGGGGCAACCGGACGAACAGGCAGTGCAGTTGCAAACTATTTATTAGACAAAGGACAGCCGATCAGAGTAATTGGCAGAAACCCGGAACGCTTACAGCCGTTTGTGCGTAAAGGAGCTGAACCGTTTGTCTCTGAACCAGGAGATGCAACAAGACTGATGAAGGCTTTTACCGGCGCGAAAGCTGTCTACGTGATGCTTCAGCCTAATTACATTGTGACGAGCACTGATTTTCGCGCTTACCAGACTCGCATTATCAATGCATTAATCCCTGCTCTGGCACAAACAAAAGTTAAGAATGTTGTTTCTCTCAGCAGTTGGGGAGCAGATAAAGAAGAAGGCACCGGACCGGTAGCAGGATTACACTTGCTCGAACAACGCCTGAATCAAATAGAAGGGTTAAACGTTTTGCACTTACGGGCTGGATACTTCATGGAAAATTTACTTTCACAAATACAAAACATTTTAATTCATGATGCTGCAAAAGGTCCTTTTCTCCCCGATGTCCAGTTTCCTATGGTTTCTACACGGGACATTGGACAAATTGCAGGAGAAGCGATGCTAAAAGTTAACCATCAAGATCAACAAATAAGAGAGTTGCACGGCAGCTGTGACTTGAGTATGTCTGAAGCGGTGAGGCTCATAGGAAAAGCGATCGGCAAACCGAACCTCGGCTATATACAAACAACCGAAGAAGCAGCCCGAAATGAAATGAGAAGTCAAGGGTTTTCAGAACATATTATAGACCTTGTTTTAGAAACAGCACATGCTCTGAATACAAAGCACATTCGAATGTTGGAACAGCGATCATCCGAAAATACTACCCCGACGTCTTTTGACACGTTTATAAATGAAGTATTTATACCTCAATACGAGAACGAAACACGGGTAAAATAAAAACTCCATTACTCTTTTATCCAGTTGAACAAGAATCTTATATTATTGATAACAATCTCTGTAAACTTTCAAGATGAAACCCTCTCAATACAATATTTTTTGAGAGGGTCCTTCACTAACTCGCCTCCGAATGAGGCGTTTTACATTGTTTATTTATTTTTTGGCCTTCTCCCCATAACCCAAAAGCATTGGCGATCTTAAAGACAGGAAAAGGGGTAGGAGACTGACTAATACCACCCCTCTTTGTAAGTTGCTCTCGAGTCCATCCTTTCTCGTAAATAACTAATTTGTTTTGTACCAATAGCAACAACAAGTATAAAACACACAGCATTAGTTAAACTCGAAAAGCAATACATTTAATAAATGAAAGCAGGCGATCCCATGCCAACGAACAGATTAATCAATGAGTCACCTACTTACTCCAACACGCCCACAACCCCGTCGATTGGTTACCTTGGGGCGAAGAAGCCTTCGAAAAAGCAAAGCGCGAAAAACAAGTCGGCACTTGGCAGCATCGGCTATTCGACCTGTATTTGGTCAACGGTTGTATTCTCTTAAGACATAATAAAAAGAACCTGAAAAGTTTCAGGCTCTTTTTTTAAAAAAATCATTATTGATTTATTTTTTTCCACTTTTGACTTCTAGAAAATGAATCTGCCGGCCATCAATTTTTTGCACTTTAAAAATATAACCCTCGGCTTCTAATTCAGAACCAACTTTTGCATCAATGTTTTGTGTCATGAACCAGCCGCCTATTGTATCTACTTCCTCATTGGATAAATCGATTTCCAAAAGATCGTTGACATCTTCAATCAACACCTTTGAGTTTATCATAAAGTGACCTTCATTTAACTTTCGAATATCAGGGATTTCATCATCATCAAATTCATCTCTGATTTCTCCTACAATTTCTTCAAGGATATCTTCAACTGTTACTAAACCTGACGTTCCTCCGTACTCATCCAATAAGATAGCAATGTGAATTCGCTCTTTTTGCATTTTCGTCAGCAGATCATGAATAGGGACAGATTCAATGACATGTATAACAGGATTGATGTGTTTTTCAATTTTAAATTCATCTTTTGCTTTAGTGTCTGCATCAATATACGCAGACAATAACTCTCTAGCGTTAATAAAGCCGCGAACGGTATCCTTATCTCCATTTACAACAGGGTATCGAGTATAACCCTCGGTTTTAATGGTTTTGATAATATCTTCATAAGGATCGTCAAGGGAAATCGTCACTATTTCTGTACGGGGAACCATAATCTCTTTTGCAATTCTCTCGTCGAATTCGAATATGTTATTGACATATTTCAACTCATTCTTATTGATTTCTCCGCTCTTATAGCTTTCAGACAATAAAATCCGCAGCTCTTCTTCTGAATGAGCCATTTCATGTTCTGCGGCAGGTTTTAAACCAAAAAGCCCCACTAATACACGAGCAGAACCATTTAAAAACCAAATGAACGGGTACAGTATTCGGTAAAACAGCCTAATCGGCTTAGCAGTTAAAAGTGTGATTGCCTCTGCTTTTTGGATGGCAAGGGTTTTAGGCGCCAGTTCTCCAACGACAACGTGTAAAAATGTTGCGAGAATAAACGCAATGACTAAGATTAAGATATGTGTGACTTGCTCGCTCACATTGAAATAAGCAAAGATCGGATGGAGGATCACTTCGAAGGTCGACTCTCCAACCCATCCAATACCCAGCGCTGTAACGGTTATCCCCAGTTGGCAAGCCGATAAATATTCATCTAAATGGGTGACTACTTTTTTGGCGGATACCGCTCCTTTTTTCCCTTCAAGTATAAGCTGGTCAATTTTAGTTGCCCGCACTTTTACAATCGCAAATTCCGTTGCAACAAAAAACGCTGTTAAAGCAATCAATACCGCAAAAATAATTAAATTAATGGCTGTCAATAAGTCGTCTTACTTTAAAGTAAGACTTACACCTCCCATAAAAGAGTTACTTTTATCGTTCCTTAAAAAGGGGTTAAGTAAACAACAAAAGAAGTTTTTGAATCAAAGATAAACTTTCCTGTGATATTTTCTTTTTGATTTCTCCGCACTTCTTTACCTCTGCATTCTCAAGACTTGCAAGAAATACAGATACGTCTCGGTTCAATTCATTCATTTTCAGTCTAAGTTCTAATAAATCTATTTCCTCGGAGTATTTTTCCGCCAGTTCATTTTTAATTTCGTTTAATGTTAATCCTGCTTTTTGGCGGTTTTCAATAAATTTAATACGCTTTATTGAAGAATGGTCATAAAAGCGATAATTAGAATTGGAGCGTTCTGCATTTAACAAACCCAGCTTTGTATAATAGTCAATTTTTCGCTTTGTTACCTTAGCCCTTTCAGCCAACTCGCCGATTTTTAGCTTTCCAGCCCCATCCAATCCCTCCAAACCATAACGTTATGGTTATAAATTATACGTTCGAAAGAACTTAAAATCAACTACTTTTTGAAAGTTCTTTCTATTTTATATAAGCATTAGAAAAGCGAAAACAAGCCGGTTCTCGTGAGCATCGGCTATTCGACTTACCATTGGTGGCAGCCAGCTAGAGTAATCAAAAAAAAGAAGCCAAATACATATACCCGAGTTTCAATCCTCCCCCAAGATTTCAAGATCCTATACCTTCTGATAAAATGACATAAAAGGTGTTTATATTAAAAATCATAGAAAAGAAGGTAAAATATGCAAAGTGAAAAAGACATAACCAAGAAAACAAAAAAAGACTTCAATCCAAAAGACGCTGTTTTAGTATTTTCATCTTTTACGTTCATTTGCATAGCTATCATGTTCATTCTCAATGTGTATGATATACTCACACTGCAAAATATCCTATCCTTCGATAAACCAATCAAAATGATACTGAATATAATTGTCGCTTCATTTGCTCTACTTTTGTTTGGTATCGCTTTGTCACTTTACATTCCCTCCAAATACATTGAAGATACAAACAACAGTTATCAACAATTTTCACTGTTAAGTATTTTTTCCTTTATGTTTTTAGGGGCATTATTTGAAGAACTTTTGTTTAGAGGTATTATTCAAACTTTGCTTTTCGTATTTATAGAGAATCAATGGATCGCAATTATAATAACGACTTTATGTTTCTTAGGGTTTCACACACATTACTTCAAAAAGCCTGTAATGCTAATAAATATAAGCGTTCCAAGTTTGACTTTTGGTTGGATATACTTTGAAACGAACAATATTTTAGTGCCATTTATTGTACATTTTTTAATGAACATAGGAATCACTCTATTATTCAAATACAATGTTCTAAGCATCAAAAAATAACTTAGTTATCAGTGAAAACAAGAAGAGGATGACTTAAAAAAACTCTTCTTTTAATATTTGGTATATTAAATCATGTAAAGACAATAATGAATAAAAATTCGTTTATAAAGCAGGCGATCCCATGCCAACGAACAGATTAATCAATGAGTCACCATACTTACTCCAACACGCCCACAACCCCGTCGACTGGTTCCCTTGGGGCAAAGAAGCCTTCGAAAAAACAAAACAAGAAAATAAACCATTTTTGGTAAATGTGAGTGCAACTATTGTCACTGTGCCATGTCTATTAAAGTAACCAAAATAGACAACCAAGGATCGTTGAGGACAAATCCCTGCGATTTTTTCAAAGATAGAATTAGAGAGAAGAAATTAACCGTAAGTAGTTGAAGGGATAGGGCGTTTTGGTGCCAAGGGTTTTACTAAAGGGACTATAAATTTCGCAAAGGAAAATCCAAGTGTGGAATTAATAGGAGGTCAAGAATTACTTCTTTTCCTTGATGGAAATTTAGGTAAAAATCGGTTTCTTGTTATACCTAAATATATAAAAGAGTTAAAAAGAGATGGTAATAACCATTAAAAAATATGAATTCCAAATAAAAAGAGCGAAGTAAGAAGTATAATGGTCAATGTATAAGAATTGCCTATACTTCTAATAGCAGAAAATAAATATAGTTATTTTTTCCATAAGATATTCCGAATTCCAAAAAACAAAGAGGGAAGGGATATTCATAAATATGGTCTATCCCTGCCTTCGGGCTAATGAAATAGAGATGTTATATATTAACCTACCACAGATACAGTTCTTATATCTACGTGAAATATCATAAAACTTGAGGTAGCTTTATTTTTAAAAATAAAAAAGCATCCAAAATGGAAATTCACACTCAATCTTATTTGTTTTCTATTCTATCTTTCCATTTTTTTATTGATCGCTTTGACATTCCATCTTTCCCTTTAGGAATTAAAGGAACAGAAGAATCAAAAGAATCAGCATTAAAACCAATATAAATAAAAGGTTTACCTTCTGTTATTTCAAAGTAAGGTTCCAGTTCTTCATAATTTGAAACTCTGTCAGTAAGGAAATAGGATAATTCATATACTGGCATCAAAATAACGGCTAGATCAATTTCATTCCTTTTCAAACCTAATAATAGCTTATTCATTGACCGATGGGCTGAACTTATGTTTCCTGTTTCAAATTCTAGTCCAACCCGTTTAATATCAAAGTTTTCTGTAAATTCTTTGTAAACATCAATTGGTCCGCCCTTCTTTTTTTCTAATTTTAAAACATTAAGCGGTTTTTCTCTATACCAGTTATATGTATCTTCAAGCATGGCATAACAAAGCTCCTTAACTGGTACAACACCATTCCCATTCTTTTGAGAGTTATTGATTTTAAAAGTTTTAGATTTCATTGGCCAAACAGCCGAACAGATTGAAGCAACTACTTCATCATAAGATTGTTTAAAGAGATTATCTTTATTAACTAATTCTTTTGCTTCCTTAGTCATATAAACTTTTTCAACCTTCATTACTGTCTCCTTACTGATTTTCTTTTTAAATACTCTATTCTTTATTCATTAAAATCAAATAGGTCCTTAGGTGGTATGGAAAGCGCATTTGCTATTTTTTCAATACTGTCTATAGAGACATTTCTTGTTCCTCGCTCGACATCTGAAATGTAAGTTCTATGGAGACCAGAAGAAAAAGCCAATTCTTCTTGGGAAATACCCAAGTTCATTCTTTTGTGGCGAACCATTCTTCCGAATAAAATTCTTAAATTGTTATTCATAAGACCTCCCTATATTGACGCTTCTTTATATTTGATGATAGAATTATGTAGTCTATAGGTCTACAGACTATAAGTGACGCGAGGTGTATTAAAATGCGTTTTTTTACTATTTTCGATATAGTTAAGGATAAGGCTACACAACTAGGACATACAGATAGTGAAATGTATGCTTCATTAAGAAAACTAAAACTAAATAAGAAGGATTTACTTCCCTTTAAAGAAAGTGGAATAATTCCAACAGATAAAAAAGTTTTGAATGGAATACTTAGTTATCTTGAAATGACTAAAGTAGAATTGGAGCTTAAATTAGGAAGAATTCCTTCGGGATTTGAGGACGTTTTCTTAAATAACACTAAAGAAATTGCAAAAATGCTGGAAGAGAAAAAAAGTGTGAAGCACGAAGAACAGAACCACAACACCGCTATTAAGCCATACTTTTCTACCAATCTTGGAAAACTGTATCATGGTGATTGTTTAAAATTGTTTAAACTAATCCCTAACGAAAGCGTAGATACTGTCTTTGCAGACCCACCGTTTAACCTTGATAAAGAGTATGACGAGGGCGTGACTGATAAAAATTCATTCAGTGGATATTTGAATTGGTATTATAATTGGATAGAAGAATGCATTAGAGTTTTAAAACCTGGCGGATCTTTGTTCATATATAATATTCCTAAATGGAATACATACCTTTCTGAATATCTAAATCGAAAAATGAACTTTAGAAACTTGATAACAGTTGATATGAAATTTGGACTTCCTATTCAAAATCGGTTATATCCTGCAAATTATAGCCTTTTATATTACATTAAAGGTAACAAACCAAAAACATTTAATATACAAAGAATACCGTTACAAACTTGCCCTCATTGTACAAGAGAAATTAAAGACTATGGTGGTTACAAAAATAAAATGAATCCTAATGGGGTAACTCTTTCTGATGTTTGGACAGATATTTATCCTGTTAGACACAGCAGGGTTAAACATAGAAAATTTAATGAGCTATCTGTTAAATTACTTGACCGAGTGATTAGCATGAGTACAAATGAAGGTGATATAGTTTTAGATCCTTTTGGAGGCAGTGGTACAACATTTGCTGTTAGTGAATTGTTGGGTCGTAAGTGGGTAGGCTTTGAATTGGGGAATTGTGAAATTATTAAAGAGAGGCTTGAAAATAAAGAAACAGATAGAGAGACACTTGAAAAAGTTTATGAAGAAAAGAATAAACTTTTTCCCGATAAAATTAAGAAATTACGCAAGAAAAATGGTTTATGGACGGATGAGGATTTTAGCTCGAATAATAAATGTGAAAATGAAAGTGGGGATAAAAAAGGGGGTAAACAAATTGAATTAAGTCTTGAATAGTAACTTTTCTGTATAAAACAATTTATCCCTATAAAAAACAACAAAATATATAAATACTCTTTTGAATTGGGCTTCTTATGAAGTCTCTTTTTTATTGTCCCATATTTTATATTAAGCGCTCCTGAACAACAAGTGCCTATGAATTTTTTTTAAAAAAATGTGGTAAAGTATAGTAAAAGAATAACTAAAGAAAGAAGGTGATCCAATGCCAAATAGATTAATCACTGAGAAATCCCCATACTTACTCCAGCATACCCATAACCCAGTTGACTGGTACTCGTGGGGAAAAGAAGCATTTGACAAGCAAAAAAAGAAAATAAACCTGTATTGGTAAGTATCGGATACAGTTACTGTCATTGGATTCATGTCTTTCTTCTTACAAAAAAGGATCAATCTTGAATTTCTTTATCAAAATTGATCCTTTAATCCTTTTAGGCATTTCTCTGCGATCGTTTATGGACATCTTGCTTCATTTCGACTTCTTCTAAAGGCGATTCAATTTCTAATTTCTTCAATCATATTTTTCTTTATGGTTGTGTTGTATACCATGAATTCAGCTTAGATATTAAATCTTCATATGGAATCCTTTCTTTTTTTATAGATGTATGATCCAAGCAAATCTCACCCCAGTATTCACAAAATTATTTGAACATTTACATTAATTGTATTATGTCAGATCAAAAAAACATTTACAATTTCTAATGTAAAAAGGTACATTTTAGCTACTCCTTAGCTATATGATTGCGGTAATAGCAATACTTTTGTGACTTGACAGTGGATGATTATAAAAAGTTAAAAACAAAAAAGGATAACTATTTTTGTTATCCTTCTCTCTCATTGTTTTTAAGCTCTCTTTCAGCATCTCTTCTAGCAAATTTTGCGGCTCTTGTTGCTTCAAAAATGAAGTTATTCTTACTTATTTTTTTATATCCACAATCAATACATAGCCATTTATATGAACCCAAAAGTTTCTTATTTTCTTCCAACTCCATTTCACACTTTGGACACCTCGGTGGTGTATCCGCATAAAGTGACCCAACTTTAACATTCCCCATATAATCTCTATTTCCTCTAATGAGCCACAATACGTCATTGTATATGTATAAAGCAATTTCTTCCCCTCCGTACTCAAACACTATAGGAGTTGACATATTATTTTTCCTTAGAGTTATAATCTTGTAAATAATGCAGGTAACAAGCCAAACAAAAAGTAAACCTAAAAGACAATCTATAACAGGATGGAAAAATAGACTGAACCAATCTCCAGTTCTAATTTTTGAACTAATCAGTACAATCAAAGGACTCGCTAAGTTTAATATTATTGATATAGCAAACTTATTTAGTAATCCAACTAAGAAATTAAACAAAAACTTCTTCACGTTCTCCCTCCATTAACATAATTAAACATTATACTCTATTTCCTTCTCCCTCTTTTAAGTAAATCGGCTAAGTTTTGTATTTATTTATAATTATTGTGGTAACCTAAATGTAAATAAAAAAACTGAAAGAAGGTGATCCCATGCCCACTAACAATAAACCCAATAGATTAATCGCTGAGAAGTCTCCATATTTACTTCAACATGCTCATAACCCCGTGAATTGGTTCCCTTGGGGCGAAGAAGCCTTCAAAAAAGCGAAACGCGAAAACAAACCGGTACTTGTCAGCATCGGCTATTCGACTTGTCATTGATGGCATGTTCATATAGCTACCCGTATAAAAATATGCTACTCTATCAATATACTCTATTACTCAAAAGGTGATGCCATTGGATTTAAAAGAGAGAATCAAACGTGTAGCAATTTACCTCAGAAAATCTCGAAATAATGAAGGGGAAGAATCAGAAGAAACACTCGCAAAACACAGAAAGCGCCTTTTAGACATTGCCAAGAAAAACAATTGGAATTATGAAATTTTTCAAGAAGTCGGAAGCTCAATGGATAACAACCGAGACGAATATAAGAAAATGATTCATAAACTTAACGATGGAATTTTTGATGCCGTTTTATCTGTTAACCTTGCTAGGGTTACAAGGGATGACGCAGAAACACCTAAATTTATGAGTTTACTTCGACAAGAAGACATTCTTTTTGTTACTGATAGTGAAAGGATTTACGATTTAGAAGTTCAAGAGGACTGGCAAGCATTAAAATTTACGGGATTCGTTAACAACTGGGAATATGAAAACATCAAAGCGCAGCTAAGAAAAGGAAAGAAAGACAGCGCCAAAATGGGAAGATGGTCGAACGGTACACCTAATTACGGATACATATATAACCGGCTAGAAAGAAAGTTAGAAATAGATGAAGAAAAAGCCGAAGCAGTGAAATTGGTATTCCAAATGGCCATAGGTGGAATTGGAGCCGATAATATTGCTGTCGCTCTAAATCAACTTGGTTATCGCACCAATAGAGGAAAATTTTTTCACGGCCAAAGTATCACGAGAATGATTCGTTCACCTATATACAAAGGTCGGATTGTTTCTAATCGTCTAAAAGGAAGAAATGAATACTACGGCAAAATAAGACCCGAAGACCAATGGATTATTGCTGAAAACGCTTCTCCCATCATAATTGATGAAGATACTTGGGACAAAGCAAATAAAGCTTTAGACAGCAGAAAACTTTTGAGTCCAAGAGCAAGAATGCAAAAGCACGGATTATCCACTTTAATAAAATGCGGTATATGTGGCAAAGCTCATACTATTTCACGAAGAAGCGACAGAGGCGGAATAAGAGTTATTCAATCATGTCGAAAAGTCGACCCGCTCGGAAAAAAGTGTAACAACAGCGGGATAATGTATGACGTAATGATGGAACTTATAATTGACAACATTAGAGAAAAAAGAAAACAAATAGCAGATGAGATTATGAATCTCAAAAATGATAAGCCCGACATAGAAATGCAAGAATTTAAAATAAAACGGACCAAGGAACAAATAAGGAAAATAGAAAAAGCACTGGAAATTATCCAGATACAGCTCGAGGAAGGGCTTATTGATCTAAAACAATTTAGAAACAGAAGAGAAGAACGAAATAACCAACTTCTCAATCTTAAATTAGAACTTAACCGTTTAACAGAATCCAGCCCGAAGGACGAGGTAAAGTCCAAACAGTCCTTTCTCAAAAAAATTGATTCATTCCTTCAAAATTGGAGGGAATTAGATGACACCGACTTGAATAAAGAATTAATGTCTTTTATAGATCAAATCATTTGGCACAGCCCAAGAGATAGCGAATCCCCTCCAACCATGAAAATTTACTGGTTAGAATAAGTACAAAGTGAGCCTTTTCATTTGGCTTACTTTTTTTGTTCAGGTAGCCACCCTATCGGCTAGTTGTAAACTGTCATTTGAATATTTACCAGAAACGAAACCATCATACACTAAAATACCCCACCCTATTAGGATGACTGACAAGAAGATTATCAATTTGTGCTTCACTGATCAACTCTCCTTTTTGAATTTCTTTTCTAGCTGCGACAACTCTTTTATAATATTTCGAAGATCGAGCAATGTCTCCTCTCTTCAACAACACCTCACCGACTTCAAAAGCAAATTCATCAATATCTCCAAACATTTCATGTGATTCAAAAAAATCAAAAGCCTCATCTATTAAATCATAACACTCTTCACTCAAATATAGACCTCTCAATAAATTAAATTTAGCTATATATTCCGAATTATCAGTCTTCAGAGCGAGGTTAAACCCTTTTTCATAATACGAGTCCCCAGCATTAAAATCGCCTGCTTTACACATCACATGTGAAAGATTAAATATCGTTTTGAGAAGATAAGGGTGATACTCCTTCTCAAAAAACTTTAGAGCAATTAATAAATTTTCTTCTGCTCTCT
This sequence comes from Bacillus haynesii, assembly GCF_001969855.1. Classification (GTDB taxonomy): domain Bacteria; phylum Bacillota; class Bacilli; order Bacillales; family Bacillaceae; genus Bacillus; species Bacillus haynesii. The sequence goes on along the minus strand of NZ_MRBL01000017.1, from coordinate 60,391 downwards.
CGTACAAGCCCTCAGCATTACAACAAATACCTATGTTTAAATGCGAAACAGCTATAAGATCACTTCTGTTAATATTTCGCGCAATATTCAGTGATTCCTCAAACTTCAACATGGCCTTTTCATGATCCAACAAATCAATTAAATTACCAGCAATAACAAAGTTGCAATAAATTGTCTTATCTAAATGTGTTTCATATTTATTGTAAATCAAAATGGCTCGCTCAATATAATCAATAGAATAATAAGTTTGTTTCATATAGTAATAGACTTCTGCCATTTTGTAATAAAATTCAGCATGTTCAATTTCATCATCTACAAATTCAAGGGATTTTTCAGCTCTCCTATACGAGCTTATAGCCGCGACTAACTCTTTTTTCCTAAAATCATACATACCCATGAAGAAAAAATAATAGTAGTCCAACATACCATTTAAATGTCCCTCATGCTCTTTTAATGATTCATAGGCATTTCTTAAATCATCTTCATTTTTTGCTTGAGTATGACTCACCATCAATTCATGCCTAAAATCTAAAAGCTGGTGGTAATAAATAAACTCCAAATTGCCATTAATGCTCCCTATTAAATATTCAACCTCTTTTTTTAATCTCTCAGCTTTTTCATCAAAGTTATTTTTTATTGCTATATACCATTCATTAAGTTTCTTAGTAATCACGCTATATGAAGTTTGATTCTCATAGGACACACTTCCTCTCAAGAAAAAATTCACCTCATTCCGGAAAAGTTGCACGCCTTTAGATAAAATGTATTATGACAGATGACTCAAACCCACGAAAGGGCATAAAGTAATAGGGATTTCATTACATAAGGTATAAAAGTATTAACATTAGTTTTTTGTTGGAATTTCAAAAGAGGAAACAGTCCCCTTTTTCTTTTCTCTACTCTTTATTTATTTGCGGGATACCGAAAAAGTTTGGTTTAAAACTTTCAGATTTAAGGAAATATGCTATCATATACAATAAATGGATACAGAGAGTGAGGACATGGAAGGGGCAAAATTATGAAACAGAAAATTCCGTCAGAGAATGTTGCCGTTAAGCTTAATGAATGGTATTCCACAATACGCAAAAATCAAGTGACAGATGCGGAGTTTATTAAATCCGAAATAACACATGAACTTGAACAAATGGAAGAAGACCAAAACGTTTTGTTATATTATTCTTTGCTTGAATTCCGCCATAATCTGATGTTGAAAGACTTGAAACCAAACAAAGCAGCAGACATATCGGAATCATTATCTAAAATCGAAGCAAAGAAGGAAGACCTACAAAACTCTCAAATCGATGAATTGATTAATTATTATTATTGGTTCTTTAAAGGGATGTATGAATTTAAACAACAGAACTTCAACACAGCAATAACCTGCTATAAAATCGCCGAAAAGAAATTAGCCTTTGTTAACTGCGAGGAAGAAAAGGCTGAATTTTATTATAAATTATCTGAAATTTACTATCATTTAAAACAAAACTACATCTCCATGAATTATGCAACGATGGCTCTTGACACTTTTAAAGCCCATGAAACTCTAACAGAAAAAGAAATTTATTGTTACTTTGTAATAGCAGGAAATCAAGTTGACACAATGAAATATAAAGAAGCCTTGGAAACTCTAAAGGCAGCTTTAAATAAAACAAAAACAACTAACAACATTCACTTATTGGCATCTGCTCACTTCAATTTAGGGAACTGTTATTTTTATTTGAACAAATTTTCAGAATCATATGAACATATACAAAAGTCTCTAGCTATTTTTAAAGAAGAAAAGTCAGCATATGAAGCAAAAGCTTTATTCCAATTAATGTACGTTTGTTTAAAACAAGAAGATTTCGTCGAAGCATTAAACCTCTATGAACAAGGTATAAAGTCTTCTCGTGTTATAAATGACAAACCCCATGAAATACAGCTTAACATCTTGAAAAAAATTTACATTGATCATGGTTCTACAGAGGAAGAATTTAAATATCTTGAAAGTAAGGGATTGTATCCTGATATTGAAGAAATGGCCATAGATGCGGCTGAACATTATAATAAGATTGGAAAATTAGAAGAGTCGGTCGAACTTTATCGAAAAGCAATTAAGGCAATGAATATCAATAAAAAGGGAGGAATCGGCCATTTTTTACCGAAAAGCAATTAAAGTAATGAAAATTGATGAAAAAGGGAGTTGTTTAATGATGAAGAAGTTTTCATTAGGAATGATTACTGTATTATGTCTAGCTGCTTTTGTAACAATCTCAAGCAATTTTGCTCATACGTCCGAATCACATCAGATTGCAGGCAGAATGATTACATCATCAGTGAACATAGATGAAAGCACATTAACTTAAAAAAGCAGGCATATGCCTGCTTTCAAATTTAATTCCTTAAACTTTTCTTCACACCCCCCTATTTCTAGACACATGAACAAGTTTTAATATGAATCACCGACTTTTTTCATTAACTACTGATAATCTATGAATTTCGTTTTCTGTGAATGCTCTCCTCATTATTAGCCTTAACAAAAAAAAGACATTGAGATAGAACTCAATGCCTTCAAAATATTAATCATCTATATCATCAATTTGCTTTCCTTCTTCATCAACTTGGAAACTTCCTCCTCCAAATTGCCAACCTTTACTCTCTATAAATTCCAAAAAATCATCCAAAAATTTATTGTGTCCTAAATCCCCTTCAAGCGAGTATATAACACCTTCTATCTTTACACCGGATTGCTTCAAAATATCCACTTCCTTTATTATTTTATACCAGCTTGTTTAAGAATACTATTCAATGTCCCTTTAGCCAAGCTTTTATTCCCGTGAGATGGAACTATTGTTGTCTTTCCTTTGGAATTTTTTAATTTAACATGACTACCTTTTTGACTTACAACTTTAAACCCTTTTGATTTCAAAAATTTAATTACTTGTTTAGCACTTGCAGCTCCAGCACCCCAAGGCATTTCAGCCTTAATTACTTTATGAGGTTTTATTTTAAGACCCATTTGATCTACAGTGGGAAGTTTCACATAATGTTTCTTACCACCAAGGGTAAAAGTCGCAGTTGCAGCTGAAGCTGATTCAGTTGCTACAAATAGACCTGCAAAAAGTAAAGTAAATGTTAATAAAGATACTGATAATTTTTTCAAATTTTTTTCCTCCTAATGTAATAGATCCAGAGGAAATTATATCATATAATTCTGTTTTTTGTAATGTTTTTATTAAATTTTTCCTTAATTTTAGTGAGATATGACAATATATTTAATAACTTCAAATGTCCTCAGAAAAAAACAAGTATATACCTGCTTTAATGGTTTATTCTAGTTTTCTAATTTTGTTTCTTCACCTTTATTTTCTTCATAATCTGGCGTTTTCTTATCTAACCCTAAACGGTCGCCCTTCCCATCACCTGGCATATGATCTAGTTTTTGATAAGATTCACCGCTTTTTTCATAATATTTAAATGTTGATAATTCACGACTATGGTTTTTCATATAGAAAGCAAACTGTATATACTTTCCTCCATCATAAACCCGAATTACAGCATTATCCCTAGTAAAGTCCTCATTACCAGCATTCATTTCTTTTAAAGATTTCTTTTCTTGACTTATCACTTTATCAATTGCTTCATCATATTTATTTCCACCACAAGCAGTTAATGCAAACATCATGATTAGACTAAGGAAAATAAAAACGTGTCTCAAAATAGCTTTCCCCTCCTTTTTCAATTATATATAATTTTTTCTCGTTTTTCCACATTTCATCCATTCCCTTTAATTTGAACATCATCAACCAACCATTCATTATTTACTTTTTTCATTGTCGTCTGAACAATCAACGTTTGATTTGTCGTAACAGAATTTGCTGTAGTAGCCAACTCTACAACATTTAAAAACAATTCACTCGATTCATCAATATTCTTTGAATAACTTTCTAAAGAAAGCAATTCACTTTGTATACTGACTGTATGATTTTCATTTGTACGAGAAGGAAAAGCATAATCTAATCCCTTTTTAGTTGTCAGCTTCTTCACATCATCAAAGCGCTTATCTGCATCAGAATAATTAAAAAACGCTTCAAAAAATGTCTTATTTTTAGAAGCGCTGCCTTCTATCTCTTTCTGATTCATTTTTTTAATATTCTCTTCTAAAATTTGATTTTTCTCAGTCAAATTTTCAACCTTCAAATCCTGTTGTCTCTGAACAAAAAAAGAAGTTATTATAAGCACCAAAACACAAACCGAAGCCCACAACACATGTGTTTTCATTTTTTCACTCCTTAAAATTTAATTCTCCCAAAAGAAACTAGGTGCTTTCGCCAATAACCAGCTTTCAAGTCTGAATATTCAACCCCGCTGTCATTTGAATTAAACATTTTCCCATCCCCCACATAGATTCCTACATGTGTAATGGCTTTGCCTGCATAAGTACCACCAAAGAAGACTAGATCGCCGGGTTTTGCCTGTTTTTCACTAATTCTTTTAGTTGCTGAATATTGCTCTTGGGCTGTTCGCGGCAGAGATATTCCAGCTTTAGAATATGACCACTGAACCAAGCCAGAACAATCAAAACCGGTTTTAGGATTCGAGCCGCCCCAAACATAAGGCCGCCCTTCATATTTCAACGCTTCCTTCATAATCGCCTCATAACCATCTATAGAACCGTCTACAGGTTTAACATCTCCCGATCCTTTCAGATAGCGCATAACATGATCTACATAGTCAGGATCACCATAACTTCTCCATCCCATTTTAAGTGCCTGTATACGGCTAAATTCTATGGCTAGTTTTTTTGTATATTTGCCACCATTTTTTTTAACATAATCAATGAACCCCGAACCAAAATTATAAGCTTGTAAAGTAAGTTTAATGTCTTTTCCAGCTTTTATATAAACCTTTTTAAAATGTTTAATACCGACCCTTATCGATTCTTCAGGGTCGGTTATTGTGTTTGGCGGTAGCCCAATACTCTCAGAACTTTGCATAATATCTAAATAGCGCCCACCACTTTCTTGCATGGTGAGCGCCATAATAACATCTACCTGATCAAAAATCCCTTCTTTACGGGCGTATTTTTCAAACACTGCCCTAAAGCGTTCAACTTCTGGACTAATCCCATTAGAAACATATTCACTATCATTCCCACCTATACTATCATTATTAGTATTATTTTTATTGCCTGCTATAATTGCGGCAATGACAATAAACATGATTAGGAATAATAGAATAGGTGAGGAAAACAAGAACCCTATAAAAATCTTTTTCAAGACAACCTCCCCTTTTTAATCATGATCTTTTATCGCTTCTTAACCTATTCTCTGCTTTAGAAGAAGTTCGGCTAGCAATATCGTTTAAGGCAACTGTTTGATCACTTCTTTTAAAACCTGAATCCTTTGGAGCAACTTTTTTTACAGCTGCTTCCCTATTTACATGCGTCTCGCTGGAAGGATTATTTTGTTTTTCCCCACTAAAAAAATTGCCTGTTTGAACACTAGAAGAAGGTGAGTTCGAACGGACAATTTTCACGTCATTACTATTAACATTTTCTTTATTCAACGTACGAATGTTTTCAACATTTGTTGGTTGATTAATACCCTTTTCCTCTTGTATTTCAGCAAATTGACTCTGTTTTGTTCTTTCAGTTTCTCTTATGTTTTCCTGCACTATCGGTGCTTTTCTAGGGTTGTCACCTTTTTGTTCCTGCTGAATATCAACAGTAGAGTTATATTGATTTTGAGAATCATTAAACCGATTTCTTTTCACAAAGTCTTTTTGATCTGTTCGCTCAGCTTCAATTTCAGTATTCCTTATTGCTGGAGCACGCTTAAATTGTTCCTCTTCTTTTCGAAGTCCATCATTATCAGAACCATTATTTTGCCCAGGCACTATTCCTCTTTCATTGTCCTGTTTCTTTAAGAGATTATTATGCTGTTCACTCTTCATTGAATGTTGAGGTTTTCTATCCAAAGCCTTCTTATTATCAAGAAGGTTAATATTTTGATCTTTTTGTGGAGTTCTTTCAACTGAAAAACTCTCTGTTCCTAAAGCTGTAGCATTATTAGATACACTAGGGTCTGATGATTGTTTTAAATCTTCAGGGGTTTTGTTATGGCCATTACGGCCAAAGGTTTTATTCCAAACATCTTTAGCTGATTCCCATGAAGGTTGAACAACATTTCTTCTCATGTTCTCCATCATATTATTATCTACGGAAACCACCTTTCCGGCAGTTACAAACTTCACAATTTTATTTCTGTGCTTAAATCCCAGAAAAAGTGTCAAGAAAAGCACTATGACATTCAGAAGATACATTCCAAAATTGTTAGGAGGCAATAAAGTGTCTATGATAAAACAAATTACATACACAAACAAAAACACTATTCCTAACATTGCCTTTAATATATAAACGCTGCCCAAACGCCCCAATGAAACAAATCCAGAATATGCGAATTGGGGAATATAAGCAACAACAAAGGCAAATGGAACAAAAAACACAATCACAAGCGCAATGATTTGAAGCAAAAAGTTTAGAAAAGACAATCCTAGAAAAGGAATTCCTAATGCAATTGAAGCAAATAGCCCAATTATTGATTCACCAAACTGATTATACGCATTGCCAGATGTAAGAGCTTCATTATTATATTTATCTATTTCTGTACTTTTTATATATTCAAGCCTTGCCTTTTCTCCATCAGAAGACAATTTATAAGATAGTAGTTTATCTACACGATTCATCCCCCCTTTATCATCGCTGCCTTTTTCATTGATCTTCTTTTCGTTCGCCTCACCAAAATTGACAATCATATAGGGCTTTTTTAAAGCAAGATCAAAATACAAATTACGCATAACCGCAATTGTACCTTCCATTTCCTTTCCCTTTTCAATGTTTGAAGCTTCTACAAATCTTCCTTCATCTTTTGCAATTCCTAGTAGTCCATTACCAGCATTCAATAACTTTCCTTGGGCTTCGACAGACAAAGCGTTCAACGCCTTCATGACATAGCCAGCATTAGACATATACCACCCGCCAATGATCAAAACCACAAGAAAAAGGATACTTCTTCTCATGGCTTCTTTTGCACTTCCCCTTACTGCAAACAGATATAATATATAACCTACGGCGAATATAAAAAGCGCTTCTCCAAAGTTATCTTTCAAGGTTGTATAAACCCTTTTTGAAACATTTGTAATTGAGTCTGCAAATGCATCAATAGGCTGTAAATTATTCAAAACCTCCATTCCCATATCAACCACACGCACAACATTTCCAGCAGTAGAGAATAACACGTTTGTAAATCCTATGAACGGACCTTTTAACCAGTCATCAGAATCTTCATTATTCGCTTGATAACGGGAAATCGGAAACCGTTTTATTTCCAACTCAACCCCGCCAGCTTTTTCAACTTTGGGCTGTGTCGTCACATCACCATCAGCAGAGAAAACAGACAATGCCATGGCAAAGGTTAAAAACAGCAAGAAAACAGCTGACACTATTAAAATCCTTTTTCTTTTCATGTCGCCCTCCTTAATCTAACCTTGTGATTAAATAAAATTCATATTCTGCATTTTTCAAGTCAGCTTTTTTCAATACTTTATTTTCTGGATATCGCTCTTTCAAACTGAAACAGATAGCCTTTTGATATCTCCTTTGCCTAAAACACTTTCGATTTTGTTCAATCTTGATTCCTAGCAGCTCTTGTAAAAATAGCGCTGTAGACTTATGACCAATAAAGCTTTTATAAGAACCATTACATGATGCCAAACATTCATGAACGTCTTCCAAGGAAATTTTCTCTGCTTTGTAAATGCCCGGCCATGTCATTATCATAGAATTCAAAAAAGCAACTTCCATATTTTCATCCCCTCTATTATTTTTTCTTTTCTTCATATCCTCTCAAACCATAAAAGGCGGCAAATAGAAATCCCCCGTACGCAAGTAAATAAGCTCCGATTGCCCCAAGGATATAATTAGGGAAAAAAACTGCTACAATCCAACAGATGAAAAAAAAGAGTATACCAAATCCGAGACATGAAAAGTATAAGCACTCGATCACATCAGACATTGACATCTTTCGACAATCAATAAATTCTTGCAATCTTTTTTTAATAATAAGAAAAAGGACAATCCCTACAATTGCCCATAACATGAACATAATTAAATCCCTCCATCCAGTTACAAATATTTTTCTTCCGCATATGCCACAGCTTTCTTCTCAACTGTTTTTAAAGCACCTTGCCACTCCTCAAATAAACACTCAATTGAAATTTTGGAGGTGCGCCCATAGTAATCTTTAAATAAACATTGACCTTGAAACATAGAGCCTAGCATTTTTTCATTTTCTTTTGTGACCTCCATGTTCATCCACTTTAAAACCTCTTCACGTTCGTTTGGTTCATCAAAAGCAAAGGCAACACCGAAGTTTCCGGAATCTTCTTCTTTTAATGCATCTTTTGTCGATTGAGAAATAAAAAATTCCGCATTGTTATATGATCGACCAATACGGCGCATCTGCCTTTCTACTTTTTTTCCTTGCTGGGACGTAGTAAATATCCACGCTTCATCAATAAACTCAACCGTCTGCTCATCAGGATTCATGCCAAACAGTTCGCAGAACTTGCCAAGGGCAAACATAACAGCACTTGATTTTAACTGAGAAATCGTATAATTCTCGATACGTTCCGAATGCTCCGGCAAATCCAAATTTTCAACTTCTAAGATGGTGATACGCTCATCTAATGAAAGTGCAGGATTGGAGCCATCATGAATACACAGTTTTAAAATTGAATCCGAAACAACTTCATTTAAATAATCTCCAGCTTTCCGGACTGCCGGCTCTTGATTCTCTCCCTGCATTTCTTTAATGATGTGGAGAGAGCCAACTTGTTCGCCCCGTTGTTTTCGCTCAATCACATTTGATGTCGCTCTTAGGAAAGCCGTATTAACATCGTCTTTCCCCTTGAAGTCGTATACTTGTTCAAAGATAACTTGAACTAGTTCTTTCGCTTTCATCGGTGGCAAAAAACAAATTGGGTCAAGAGCACCCCAGTTATTTTCGTTTTCATGATCTAATGTGATATAGTGAAACTTTTCTAAATGAGCAACATACAAAGGAAAATTTTCTATGATGTATTGATCATTTAAGACACGCTGAATCCATTTTCGCATTTCTTTTTTCGGATCAATATAAAGCGATTTTATTTTTAGAAAAGTAACGTAAATAAAAATCAACTTTGCCAGATAAGATTTCCCATTTCCTGTATCACCTGTGATCAAGCAATGAGGTGAACGAGTTTTCGAGCCTTTCAAATACTGATTCGCCAAGAAAGGATGGTATAGAACGAAATCTCGACTTGAATAAATAGCATTCTCTAAATCGGTGTGCTCCATAAATCGATCAATCCAACCAAGAAAAAATCCAATCTTGGAACCAATATCCGAGTTAATTGCAAATAAACATTCGGCTAATCCGTCTTGAGTGGTTTTCTGTATCCAGTTCTTATCTGTAATATCTAACTTTTCACCAGGCAGCATTTTATAAAATAAATTTAATTGGTCAGCAACAGGAAGCCTACACGTAATTCCTGCACCTTTTAAATGCCGTCTTACAATCGTAGCCTTTCTAACACACTCTTTTTTCGTGTCTCCATGAACCACAATAACCGCCAACCAATTCATTAAATAAACTTCTTCTTTTTTTATTTCATCTTGTAAATGTCTGACGAGAGTTGCGCTTGTAACTGTAGAAACATCACTTCTGTCTCCCGTACTTTGCTGTTCAAGCTGCTCTTCTTTTAATTGTTGTTTTTTGATATTTAAAGCCGGCTTTGTGATAGACTTCGATTCTGCTTGCACCTTCATTTGCACCTCTACAGGAAAAGGCAATGACTGAGTTTCATAAAACAAATCACTTTCCGCCATGTTATGAAGAAACTCGTCAATGACTACGAAAGATACAAAGCCTTCATCTCGATCACTGTGAAGGTTTAAAACAGATGGGTTTGTAGGATCAATCAGTGTATTTGTAATAGAATCAAATTTTCTCATTTCACTTTCTTCTTTTGTATGATGATTTAAGCCACGGACAAAATGATAACGATTAATATACACCATCTCATTTTCTGAAAGCCTTTCCCCGCGAACAGATGTCATAATATTGGCGAGGTTGTCTTCTACTTCTTCATATTGTTTAAAAAAAGAAGTGGAAACGCTTTGTTCCCACCCCAACATTTTCACAACTGTATCAGTAGCCGTATTAAAAAGCGAAAGAATATTATCCTTAACTTCCATGCTCATATTTACCAAGCTATTTTTCAACTTAACACCAAATATAAAATCATACTTTGTCAGTCTTTCTAAACGTTGTTCCAACAGCCTTACTGTTTCTTCATTGTAATATCGAGCTACGTCAAGAGCATCTTCCGCAATATCTGATTCCAACTCTTTGAAGCGTTTATCTAATTCATATTCACTTGGATACATCATCAAATGGAAGTCCTCATAAGAGGTAATTTCCTCAAGCAAATGTTGCCACTTCTTTTTATAAGCATTTACCTTTTCTTTATTCTGCATAGGAATCGAGTTGCTTTTTATGCGGTAGTACGCCCACACGTCTCCCGTTCTTGTCAATAACAGATTCTTGTTTATTGCCTTCATAGGCGTTTTCAATTTCATTTGAATTACCCACCACCTTTACAAGTTTACGAAATTCAATATTTTTCTCATTACAAAGATCAACCTTTCGATCATTACAATATTTTTTCTTAGGAAGTTTAATCATCAAGTAATACTTAATCAAATCAAGAAAATACAAGTATATGTTTTTTCCTTCTGGCTTAATTTTTGTCACGAGCATTGTTAAGAAGATCGGAATACCAAAAATCACAAAGATTGATGAATTTTCAAAAGCGTGAGGGAAAACCTTCCTCACGCCGTACCAAAAGCCGAAGCAGAGAGCAACAAATAAGAAATAATTGATTGCTGGTATCAGCTCCACTGCAAAAGGCAGTGAATAATTTTCCGTTAGTTGCTGAATCTTCTTAGGCTCTCTCATTGCCTTACGATAGTTAAACACTAAACGCCCCATCATTCAACCTCCTAGAGCTTATCAATAAAACTTCCGACCCAACCTGAAAGAGTAGACCAGTGATTGACAGCCCAACCCACAGCACTTGCAACACAGCAAGCAAATACGATTCCGCCAATTCTTAGCTTCAATAAATGCTTAGAAGCAAGAAACGCACCAACAATGAACGCAAACTGTGAGACAACATCCGCTGTCCACCCTTTTAGTCCTCCAAGAGTAGGAAGGTCTGCACCTAGAATTAAATGATTAAAGAAATCCATATTTAAAAAAATCTCCTTTCTATTGATGTTTAAAATTTTGAACATAATATTGACCGCTGTTTTCAGTCAGTTTTAAAGAAAAATTCTCAACTACTGGTATTTCATTTTCTTTTTCTTTAAATTGGACAACACAAAAAACTTCGAAACCGTTTTTCGTCTCGAAGATTTTCATATCTGTTATTTCACCGAATACAAGGCTACCAGCTAACGCCTCCGGCTCTTTCATCATATAGACCATATCTTCCTTCTTTTCTGAAACGTATTTCTCAAAGAAGGTATTGAGAAATTTTTCGATTGAATCCTTTCTCTCTCCGGTATATTCATCCCTCGTGTCGTCTGTATCCTTTACTGTGATTTCACCTCTCAAATCATAAACCTGTGTGAAATACGGGACAGCAGAGACAGCAAACGAATCACCCTTACTTATGACAGGAATATTCAGTAACATTTGTTTTTCAGCCTTTTCATTTTCAGTGACTTTTTCTTTCACCTTCTTTTTCTTTTTTCCATCTTTCACTGTTTTTTCAACTTCTTTTTCTACAGGAAATAGATTCGTATATGTCACCTTATACTGGAAAAGGCTATATTTATCACCCTCTTTCACGTTATATAAGCTATAATCATTCAACACTCGATCGCCCTTTATTCCGTCTAGCTGAAACCTTTCACTTTCTTCATAATCACTTTCTGTTTGTTTAATCATGTAATTTTCAAGATTCTGTTGTCGTTTTTCAATTGATTCATGATCATTTTTCACATTGACATATTCATTAATAAAACCCGTCAGAAAATTTTCCGCAGCAGGAATAGAGATTTTTTGATCGTTCTCTTTAGAAGGCTTAGTCGAATCAATCCGAATATCATTCACCACAGATCGAGTATTAACAGAAAGTACAGCTGACAGCAGAGAAAACAACAGCAAAACAGATAAACAGGACCAAAGCGTAACAGCAACAATTTTCGATCTATCACGAGGAACTTTTTTCTTGGCTTTTTCCGGTCTTTGAACCCGTTTAATTTTTTGAGCAATCGAACGGAAAAAGGATTCTTCTTTTTTTTCAGGCAAATTTTCTTTTTCAGGCAACCTTTTCACCCTCCTTTTAATCAAGCTGTGCTTTTTTCATTGTTTTCTAACTTCATATTTTTAGTAAGCCGCATTATTGACCTGGCAATCTTTCCATAATTCGGTTCATTCATTTCAGTAACGATAATCTTCATTTTTTTGCCGCCAACATTACACACCTTTACTGTTTCTTTCATTTCAGACCTCACTTTCTATTAGTGGTTTTCTTCTGTGTCTTTTCAATTTGCTTAATACTTTCCATGAATGACAAAAAGGATGCTACACGTGGTAACACCCTTTTTATGCTTTCATTCTCCATATAAACTTTTACGCTTGTCATCCGACCGTCAGGCAGATAGCGTGTTTTATAAAATGTGTACCTGTATTCAGAAAACCCTTTCCGGTTTTCACCTTCCACAACTAGCATGCAATCTCTGCTTAAGCTCCTAACAAAGACTAAAGACGGAATACCTACATTAAATCCCAATCTCCTAAATCGATTGTCAACAGCAGACATCCAACCACCTCATTTTGAGAAAGTATCATACGACCTCAAAATTTCAAACTCAATATTAACTTCCTCTGTTTCTTCATCTTCATTTTCAAGAATGAAAAAGACAGCAGATACAAAACGCTTAAGATCTTCTTTAATGAAGGTATCAAATTCAAGCAAAATCCTTTGACCCTTCTCATAATAAGGGACTGTTTCTTTCAGTCTTTCAATGAATCCCTCAGCCAATTCCAATAAACCAACTTTCTCTAGTTCGCTTTCTAAATATGCCTTGTTAAGTAGATTTACGATCAACATTTAACCACTCCTTAAAATCTTTTGACGCTTTAGGCAATGCCCAACGTATACCTACAGTTAATAGCGCAAATAAGATAACACTCACAACAGGCCAAACATAATTATGATTAATTAATGTCGCATAAAAGATAACTGAAACATACAAACACAGAAAGACATAAGCCAACAGACAAAACAAACCAAACAATATTTCCAATATCGTAATATCATCATCATTATTTTTTAATTGTTTCACAATCACTTCTCCTTATATCACTCTAATATTCCAGTAGATAGAATATCATCCATCAAATACTCTGCTTCTGCCATCGTAGCAACTCTATCAGGAAACCCACCAGCATCTGAACATTGTCCCTCTTCGCTCCGAAGTCTCCAACGTAACTCGCTTAAAGCTTCCTGAATCTTATCAGGATTAGCAGACGGAAAATTTTTTTCAATAATAGAACGATGGTAAGAAACGACTTCTTCAACCATTTCATCAAACATCAAAACATTTCAACTCCTTATATATTTCTTGGGCTTTGCCCAAACCCACCAACGTAAGCACGTTGGATTGCAAATAATCATTCCCCCCATCCCCCCGATTCTTCGGGGGGCTCCCTCGCCGGTAGGCAGGAACAAACGAAATGTTTGTTCAATGCCAAGAGGGTTTGGGTGGCGCTGAACATGTCAACTCCTTATCCTCACTTCGTTCCGGTACCGTTGACATATACGTTTAATCGCATCACCTGTTTTTAAGAGTGGTAACACCCTATTTTAAAAGGCTTCAAACCACCATATCAGAGATATCCGCCGTAAATACTTCCAGCATCTTTTGTTGTTTATCGGATAATTCAGCTTCTAAAATCATGTCTGATAAGTCACTTCTACCAAGGTGTTTATCAGCTTCTAGAACCATTTTCATGGTGGGTGAACAGGAATTTTTCAGCCAGTTTCTTGATTTTTGATACAGGTCTTTTTGCGGCTTCATGAAAAGATGAAGCTTCCCGACATCGCCTATAAATTCAGACCAAAAAAGGCTCGTTTTCCAATGCTCTCTTGTGACGTTCTCGTCAGCATCAACGAACCTTACATAATTATTTATGATCTGCATAGCAATAAGCGTTAAATCCTTCGTTTTCATTAAGGCTTTTACAGCAGATTGTGACCGATCGTTTTTTAAACGCAATTCATAGCGATTCCAGTCACCTAAATCCTCTAATGGAATATCATATTTTTCAGCCTGTTCATAATTCTTTTCATAAAAGCAGAGGTAAGCGTCCGACTGTTTCGACCCAAAATAAATTGTTGTCCCTCCGGTTTCTCCATCTGCCAAGCTGAATGATCCATTGAAATCAGACTTTCGGAAACGAGAAATACATTCGCCCTTCTGGGCTTTTTTCAGCAATTCAGGAATTGAAAAATACGTCTTCTTATCGTCAATCGCTAAATCGAGACGAGTAAACGAGCCACCATTATGCAAACAGTCTTGAAAGAAGTCGAACCATGTTTTCTTGCGGCATTTTAAAAATGATTCGAACTGACGGCATCCCTGTCCAGACAATTCAATCAAAACACCTCTGTTATCACCTGGCGCTGAATACATGACCTTGATGTAATCTAATTCGTATGTTCCAACATAGCCGTAAAAGCCGGACGATTTTTCTGCCATGAAATCCTTACTGATGTGAAGGACATTCTCGATAATGTGGTCAACATCATGTGTTTTAAAAGATACTCGGATGTAGTCAACCATTGATATTAAAGGCTTTTCAACGGTTTCATTTTTTTCTTTTACGATTACTACCCCCCTGTTAGCGTGAGGGGGGTTTTTTAGTTCAGTCATTCGCTTCGCTCACTCCTTCACCGCTGGCCGTCTGGTCGCTTTCGCTGCCGCTGGCGACTGCCGTCGCCTGCGCTCCCTCGACTCCAACCAGCGCATTTTTAATAGATGACATAAAATCATATCCTTTCGGCACAATTGGACTGTAAAACTCTAATATTGAACCTGTTCCAACATAGGCATATCCTCGACCTTTCACGTCTTTTTCCATAAATGTTTTATCAACATCACCGAACATCATCCCGTAACCAGTATCAGACATATTGCCGAGCGCAACACGAAAACTAAATTGATCTCGTATCCCATCGGCTAGATATTTTGCATCCGGTCGCTGTGCCCCTAAAACAAGAAAATAACCAGCCTGACGACCCAGCATAACCAATTGTTTCATGTAAGATAACGCTTCATTTCTCTCCTTCATATCCAACAAATCCATAAACGCAACGTATTCATCAAAGAATATAAAAACAGGTTTCAAGCCTAAATAGGCATAGTTTTCACCTGTCTTGTAATTAGGCATTTTCTTCATTTCATCCATTCGTTGCATCATGCCATCAACGGACTTCCTCAAACACATAAGGATACCGTTTTTCTGTGAATATACTCTTTTGGGAAGTACCTCTTCCAAGTCGGCTAAATCAGCATTTTTCGGGTCTAAGATTTTTACATCTGCCCCAAGTCCTACACACGCTTTTATGATGGTCAACATGAAATAGGTTTTTCCTCCGCCTGTGCTACCGGATATGAGCATGTGCGGCAACTTATCAAATCGCCATGAAATATGCTTCATTAACGGAAGGACTCCATTCTCAGCTATTGCATCATCAATGGAAATACGATTCTTTTTGATATCGTAAAGAAGCTTAAAGCACACAAAACCTTCTTCCATTTGCTTATCAACCAAGTCACAAAATAAGCCGTTTTCCAAATCCTTTCCTAAGTCCAGGAAGCGATTCTGAAAACGGCTCATATCCATAGCAATGCGTATATAAATGTGATTGTTTTTAACTCGGTAATACACCTTAGGAAAGTACGTGATTTTTTCCTTTGCCCCTGTATCATTTGAGAATAGCTTTTTTACCTTCACATGATCTTTTTCATAAAACTTGTTAGAGAAAATCATTCTTGCAAGCATCTGCCTGTGCTTTAACCTTTTAAAAAGTCCATTAAAAGTTAAATAGGCAACATACACACTTCCAATACCAATAGACAACGAACAAACCAAACTTTTAACGATCAAAGGTACATTCCATTCAAAGTGATTAATCACTTGAGATACATTAAAGTGAAGAAGATGATCTTTCCAAAAGAAAAACATGGATATTAAAAAAGCAGGCACAAATATTAATGCGCCTGCCAATTTAACGTTATTCCTCATAAATGGCCGAATACGTTTTCCACGATACTTCCACAATCTTTTTTCAAGAAATTTTTTCATACGGATCACCCGTTATCCTTTGCGGTTTACTTTTTATCACTTGTGGCAGTAGTAGCCGTAGGTTTAGAAACGCTAGAACCTTTCACAATGATATCTTCTGCTTCGACAGTCCACCTAACATTCGCGAAGTTCCCACTTGATTGAGCCATAGCCTTTATTTGTGGGTTTTTCAATTCAACGTCAGCAGAAAAATTTATGTCTTTTAATCCAACATATTCTGGAATAGTCACTTCGATCTGCCCGCCTTGAACACTTGACATCAAGTTATATACCCTAGATTCCAATTTATCACTTCTTTGTCCATTTACATATGCATAACGTTCACGATTTAGTCCAGCAAATTTCAATTCACCAAAAGTCATTTTCGCATCAGGTACAATAAATTTTAAATTCATTTTCATTTCCCCATTTCATTTAGTTTTATTTTTTTGATTTGATTTATAAGATCAATTTTAAAATTCGCTCCGGTTCTGATTCCATCGTGGCGCTTCTCAGTCGCTATTGGCTCATAAGCCCGTCATGGCAACCTAGTAGGCTATTTATAGCCATCAAGCTGTTTACAGCTATCTCGCACGCTTGTTCTAGCCTGCTACAGTATTTAAAGTGATTACTGTACATCACCAAATACTCACACATGACTTTTCATCAAAAATGCCGTATAATGAAGGTGTCTAGGTCTTCATGGCGTTCTTGATGATTTAATCGTCAAGGCGCTTTCTTTGTCTATATGTAATTTTCAAAGAGCAACACTCCATTAATGAATTACCGGAACACTTGAAATATGCGAATCTCTAAAAATGATCACTCGTGGTTTTCCACCATGTAAGATTGGCCCCTCATCAATTACCGGAAACCTAAAAACTTCCTTCGGTTTTCCTTCATCGTAGAAACACCGCATAAACCAGTCATAAAATTCTTGATATTCTTCGACTAACTTTTCATCCATAGCCCTTTGAATCACTTGCGCTAAAGCTAAAGTAACAGGTTCTCTATGGTCTTCAAATTTTTTTAAATGATAATTAAACTCTTCGATTAACGTCAAATCACCACCACCTTTATTTTTTGTCGAGCCGTTATAGTGGTATAAATTCACACTATGACTAGCCCTTTAATGAAGCAATGTCTTTTCTGCCAACACCGTAATGTTTACAAATCCTTCGATAAGATACCCCCTTTCTAAGAAGAGCATTTACATTTTCAAGAGATAAAGGCTTGTTAAAATAATGTTTTACAATTACAGTGTTTAAAGCCATTTTCATTCTCACTGTCCAATTACCTTCCATTTCCCTTGCTAAAGAAACTGCACTTTTCATAAACAAATGAGTATCCTTTCTATTCACCTTTCAGACCACCCCATTTCTTTGTTTACCTTTATACATGTACCGATCATCAAATTTGGATTTATTAACACGCCCTTTTAAAGTCTTATAACCTTCCTCCTCCATTTCTTCATTCAAGCCGCGGATAATCTTATAAGCTTTCGCTCGTGAAACACCCAGAATAATTTGTACATCACCCACGGTATAGAACTCCTTCATATAATCCTCCTTTCTTTGAAAAATGCTCAACCCTTTGTGGTTATCTTTATTATAACTCCACGATTCGGAGATGTAAACAAAAAAATGAACATTTCGGAGACTTTTTTATAAAAAATGCAAAATTAAACTGCCCATAGAAAATTTCAGAACAATACTAACCCACCCAATACGGAGAGTCAATGAGTATTTATACACTTTTCGTTCTTTTCTTTTCATATATGAGAAAAAGCCAGCAATTGCTGATATTATATAAGTAACTCAACTTTTTGTGGAATGGATGATTAAAATGACACTAGGAGAAAGATTGAAAAAAGCTCGAATTAGAACCGGATTGAATCAAAAAGAAGCAGCAGAAAAAGTTAACTCCACTGAAAAAACAATTTCTAATTATGAAAGAAATTACAGAACGCCTGATCCAGAAACATTAAGAAAGTTAAGCGAAGTTTATGATGTGTCAACTGATTATTTATTAGGCCGTAAACCACATACACCTTCAAAATTAGATGAGACTGTAAATGAGGCACTAGAGGAATTAAGAAACGAAGAAACTTTATTATTTATGAAAAATGATGAGGATATTGATGAAGAAACCGCTCGATTAATCAAACAAGCATTAATTAATGGCATAAAATATGTGGATGCAATGAAAAAGAAAGAGTAGTTCATATCCATATATCAAATAACACCATATAGAAAGAGTGATCCTTATCTATACCTCAAAAAACATTAAGCACAAGGCCGAAAAGGTTATCCAAGATAATGGAACAAATGACGTTTTCGAAATCTGCGAAAACCTAAAAATAATCATATTAAAAGAGAATTTGGGATGTGTTCACGGATTTCTCCAATATTACAAGGAAGAGAATGAATACATTATCCATGTGAACAAAAAGTCAAAACTCCCTCATATCATTATTGCACATGAATTAGGACACTATTTTCTCCATAAAAATTTAAACACATTCCAAATGGAAAAATGCTCCCTCGTCTTAGGAGCTAAACTTGAACACCAAGCAAACATTTTCGCCTCCGAAATTCTAATCACCGACAAAATGTTAATAGATGAAATGCCAAGAATAAAAAATTGGACATATAAACAAATAGCGTCATTTTTCAAAGTCCCATTATTCGTTATTGAACAGAAAATCTCTCAAATAACCCTTTTTCATCAAAATTCGACATCACTAACAGAACAAAGAAAAATAGCTAGGTTCGCCTAAAACTTCCAAGGAATTATTCGGCTATTTTTTTGGTATGCTATATAGAGTGCCAAAAAATCCATTCTAAGAAAGAAGGTGATTCCATGCCCACTAACAATAAACCCAATAGATTAATCGCTGAGAAGTCTCCTTACTTACTTCAACATGCTTACAATCCTGTGAATTGGCTCCCTTGGGGAGAAGAAGCATTCGAAAAAGCGAAACGCGAGAACAAACCTGTTCTTGTATCTATTGGGTATAGCTAGCTTGGGTAGCTATACGCACATGTCATTGGTGCCACGTCATGGCCCACGAAAGCTTCGAAGACGAAGAAGTTGCGAAGCTTCTGAATGAGAAATTCGTCTCTATTAAAGTGGACCGCGAGGAGCGGCCTGATGTGGATTCAATTTATATGACGATCTGCCAGATGATGACGGGGCAGGGCGGCTGGCCGCTGAATGTGTTTTTAACGCCTGATCAGAAGCCGTTTTATGCGGGTACATATTTTCCGAAGACGAGCCGTTTTAACCGTCCGGGGTTTGTTGAGGTGGTGAAGCAGCTTTCCGATACCTTTGCGAAAAACCGGGAACATGTTGAAGATATTGCCGAAAAAGCGGCCAACAACCTGAGAATTAAAGCGAAAAGCGATGCCGGCGATTCGCTCGGTGAAGACATGTTGAGGCGGACGTATCAGCAGCTGATCAACAGCTTTGATGCGGCGTACGGCGGTTTCGGCAGCGCGCCGAAATTTCCGATCCCCCATATGCTGACATTTCTGCTTCGGTATCATCAATACAGCGGCGAGGAGAACGCGCTGTACAGCGTGACGAAAACGTTGGACAGCATGGCGAATGGCGGGATTTACGACCATATCGGCTACGGGTTCGCCCGCTATTCGACAGATGACGAATGGCTTGTTCCCCACTTTGAAAAAATGCTTTACGATAATGCTTTATTGCTGATCGCATACACTGAAGCCTATCAAATCACGAAAAATGAACGGTATAAACAGATTTCCGAGCAGATCATCACATTTGTCCGCCGCGAAATGACCGATGACAAGGGCGCTTTTTATTCAGCGCTTGATGCTGACACGGAAGGGGTAGAAGGCAAATATTATGTGTGGTCAAAAGACGAGGTCCTTGAAACGCTTGGAGATGAACTCGGCGAATTGTATTGCGCCGTTTACAACATCACGCAAGAAGGGAATTTTGAAGGCCACAATATACCAAACTTGATCTACACCAGGCTGGAAGACATCAAGGATGAATTCGCGCTGACAGATGAACAGCTTCAGAACAAGCTTGAAGAAGCGAGAATAAAACTTTTTGAAAAACGGCAGGAAAGAACGTATCCCCATGTCGACGATAAAGTGCTGACATCTTGGAACGCTCTGATGATCGCGGGCCTTGCCAAAGCGGCGAAAGTCTACAATGCGCCCGAATATCTGGAGATGGCGCGGGCTGCAGTCGAGTTCATCGAGAATAAATTGATTCAAGGCGGACGCGTCATGGTTCGCTACCGTGACGGCGAGGTAAAAAATAAAGGGTTTATCGATGACTACGCCTTCCTGCTATGGGCCTATATCGAATTGTATGAAGCCTCACTTGATTTAACCGATTTGCGAAAAGCCAAAAAACTAGCAGCGGACATGACCGGGCTGTTCTGGGATGAAGAGCACGGCGGATTTTATTTTACGGGAAGCGATGCCGAGACTTTGATTGTTCGGGATAAAGAAGTATACGACGGCGCCCTCCCATCCGGAAACGGCGTCCTGGCCGTGCAGCTGTCCCGGTTGGGCAGGCTGACTGGCGATTTATCGCTCCATGATCAAGCAGCAAAAATGTTTTCTGCATTCCATGGAGACGTTTCCGCTTATCCGAGCGGCCATGCAAACTTTCTCCAAGGTCTGCTGAGCCATGTCATGCCGCAAAAAGAAATCGTTGTGCTCGGAAAACGGAATGACCCGGACAGACAGAAGATCGTAAGCGCTTTGCAGCAGGCCTTCCAGCCGAACTATGCCGTCCTCGCCGCGGAATCGCCTGACGATTTCAAAGAGATTGCCGACTTCGCAGCCGAATACAAAACAGTCGATGACAAAACAACCGTCTATATTTGTGAAAACTTCGCCTGCAGGCAGCCGACGACAAATATAGACGAAGCGCTCGATCAGCTGGTTTAAACGGCGGCCATCATGGGAATAACATTTGCAAACACCTAATCGAAAGGGGTTATGACCATGAAGCAAAAGAATATGATCTCAGGTCTCGTCGTTGTCGCCGGAGTCACTGCATATATGCTAAAAGACGAAACAAACAGACAAAAACTGAAATCGTACTTACAAAGCGTGAAAGAAAAGATCCCTTACTTTTCGGAAAAACACAATGTAGATTCATTCCCGGTTGAAAAAGCAGGCCATCCGTCTCCGCATGATATCGAAGATAACAAAATGGTATCGGAAGGATCCATGTACCCTGTTCAATACTATGATGAAAAGAAAAAATAACGATGCATGAGCTGTCATATTTATGGCAGCTTTTTTGCTGCCGCTCTAAACTGCAAGCGGATTATAGATATAAAAATCCAAAATAAAAGCCGCCCGGTCGGCAGCCTCTTCAAGTCTTATATTTTATTTTCATAACAATAATGATTGACAAGCTCTTCAATTAAATCATGCTCTGGAAACTCCCCGTGAAACTCAAATTGAATCTCCTCGACAAACCGGCCGCGCCGGTATACATGGATGGCACCGTTTTGTCTGGTCACACTGTATTCCGGTTCAAACGTGTATCCGTTCCGCTCTATTGCACCCATTGATCATGCCGCCTTTCAAAACAACAGTTCATACACTTCGTTTAATTCTCTTGTTCGTTTATGGTCCTGTTCATTCAGTGCATATTTCATCTCATGTTCAAGCACTTGATTCAGAAATTCCATTTCCCGCTCCTCCAAGTGCTCGACAAACTCTTTCTCATTCGCATATCGCCCGGAAACAATTTTTCTGTAAATGTTTTGTCCTATGCCGTGTTCAAGGTGATTCGACAGTGATTCGCGGAGGTAGCCCAATGTTGTGTCCATGATTCAATCTCCTTTTTTACCTTATAGGTTGGGTGAATTCTTGATGATTCATACATGAGCGGCCCAAATATTCAATAAGAAAAAGGCGATACATCATGATGCTGTGCAGATAAAAACTTTCTCCTCCCCACATGGTAAGCACCTAAAGCCAAAAAGACTGAACACGCAGCAATGAGAAAGACGGCTTTTCCCCCGTACAAGGCAAGCATCATTCCCCCCAGCCAAGGCCCTAAAAACTCACCGATATTGTACAAGTTTTGCATGCCGTAATACGCGCCCTTCATATGATCCGGAGCCAGCTCGTCCAAAAGGACATTCATTGAAGGAAAACATAAAATTTCGCCGATTGTCAGAACAAACATTGAAAGCATAAAAACAATCCAGCCATTTGCCAGAGAAAAACCGGTATTCCCCAAAATACAAAAAACGGTTCCAATTGATATTGTTGTTAACGATTTATACTTCTCAAATAAACGGGTGAGCGGCACTTGTAAAAGGATGACTGTCACCGCGTTTAATGTGATTAAAGTCGAAAATATTTTAACTCCGTTTGCAAAGTCGTTATTTAAATACTGCAGCAAAGTGCTTTCCATTTGCGAATAGCTGAACAAAAAAAGGATGCCGCCGCCTATGTAAAATCGAAGAGCCTTGTCTTGCTTTATCGTTTTCAAAACGGAACCTGCCTGAACTTTTTCAGGAGCGATGTTTGTCTCTTTCACCGTGATCAGTCGAATCATCATCAAGCTTAAAAGTGCAGCATAGCCAAAATAGACAAGCCCTGTGATGATAAACGGCGTTCCGGTTTTGGCAAGACCGAAATAAGTGCCCAATAAAGGGCCGACAGCAGCTCCAACATTGATGGCCAAATACCGTAAAGAGAAAATGCGGAATCTCATCTCCCGTTCCGATAACTCAGCCATCAAAGCCTTTGACACAGGTTCAAAACACGAATGGCAAAGCCCGCTTAAAATGTTTAATAATAAAAACCACATGAAATCATGAACAAGTCCGAAAAGAATGAATACAAAGCTCCAGATGAAAATGGACGAAAGCATCACCTTTTTTCTGCCGATTTTATCTGAAAGCGCTCCTCCGACTACCCCTCCTACAGTGCTTGAAAAATAGCCTAAACCGATCACAAGCCCGACGGTTCCAAAATCGGCTCCCGTTTTCATATGGAGATAGAGTGCCAAAAACGGCGTTGTCATCGACTTAGCCGCCTTCGTAACAAGCGTGCCTATCAGCAAAAATCGGATCAACGGATGAAGGCGGCTGAATGCTTTAAATTGCGCAAACATCTGAAGTCTTTTCCCATTCGGTATGATCATGAAACCACGTTGCAAGGCGGCTGATGCGGCCGCTCAATTCGGCTTCTGTACGCCCTGTAATTAAACAGCCTGCAATTGCATCTACACTGGAAGACGAGCCGTGGAACCTGTCTCCGGCTTGAGCGGAAATATTTTGTTTCGCTATCCAGTCTGCGGCTGGTGCCGGCATGATTTCTTTCAGCACGCCGTCTTTTGGTGGAATCAACAGCCAGCCGCTTAGGCGGTGCGGATTGTTGTTCACCTCCGGAATATGAAAGTCCAGGCCGCATTGCGCTTTAACCCACGCTTCATTGATATCAAAGCCGAAAGTCTGCGCAGTTGCTTCGCGAACCATAGCGCCGCCGGTTCTGCTGGCCACTTCACAAAACACCAATTCATCATCCGGTGTATGAAACACTTCAGCATGGAATGTTGTGATATCCGGAACAGGAAGGGCAGCAAGCGCTTTTTGAACAAAATCAGTCAACCGCCGGGTGAGCGGATTTTTCCGTTCAAGCTGGAGGCTGCCTAAAAACTGCTGATCTTGAAACGCCAGACACCCGTTGATATAACGCGACGGCCAGCTGAGGATGGTCTCTCCATCAAGGATGAGGCCGTCTACATGATACATATCCCCTTCGATGAACGACTCAACCTCCAGATGATCGGGGAGACCTTTCGAAAGAAAATTCCATACGTCCTGCCGATCCCTTAAAACGGTTGTATCAACAGACCCGGATCCGTAAATAGGCTTAACGACAACAGGAAAACCGAAAGTTTGAACAAACGTACATAAGTCGGCTGCCGAGTCGATTTTCTTAAAACCTGGAACCTTTACACCGGCTTTTCTGACATGCTCTTTCATTAATATTTTGTTGCGGAACAGCAGAGCGCTTTCGTAGGACTGCCCTTTTATCCCCAAAAGCGATCTCAGCTTCCCAGCCCTCAGCATGTCAAATTCTGATGATGCAATAATCGTTTTAAAGTGATACGTTTCATTCAGCTCCAAAGCGCGCATTTCGATGCATCCATTAACCGGATAATCGTCAAACGCTTCGATTACATCATAATTTCTGCATTCATCGGCACGATCGGTTGAAGTCAGCATTGCCACCGGTTCGTCCAGTCCCTCCAGCCATACATCATACGGAGACTTGCAATAAGCTGTTTTATTTAGGATAAGCGTACTCATAACCGTTTCTCCTTTCTTGTAAAACATGTTTTTCAACTTTATAATAGTAAAAGCATTTAGATAACTCTAATATATCTTTATTTGGTATTGATAACTTTTGTTTATAAATAGAGGTGTGAAATATGAATCTTCATGCACTGCGATTGTTCTACTCGGTCGCTGAAACAGGCAGCGTCACCCAAGCCGCCAAACAGTTAAACATCAGCCAGCCCGCCGTCACCTCGCAAATTAAGAAATTAGAACGCGAGATCGACTGCACCTTATTCGTTCCTAAAGGCAGAGGGATCCTGCTGACACAGTCCGGCGCAGAGCTTGCAAAACAGGCAAAGCGGCTGTTTTCACTTGAAAAAGAAATTGAATCGTACGTGGAACAGTTAAGGGAAGGGTCAATTGGAAAACTGCGAATTGCCGCCACCTTTCTCCCTGCCAATTATTTGCTGCCAAGATGGCTCAGCCGCTTTAAACAGCAATTTCCCAAAACGGAAGTTGAAATCACGACCACGAATTTTCAAAAAGCTTGTGAACAGCTGATTAACTACGAAGCGGACATTGGCCTGATCGGCGGGACAACGGAATTCGGCCCTTTCATAAAAGGGACACTGCTTTTGGAAGATGACATGCTGTTTGTCGTTAATAAAAACCATAGGCTTGCATCACAGTACACGACATTGGAGGAAGTGGTGAAGGAACCGTTTATCTTTCGTGAAGAAGGGAGTTTATCCCGGGAGAAATTAATTTCTTTATGTACATTGCATCATGTGGACAAACCCAGAATAGGTATACAAATAAACGGATTGAATGAAACGATCAGAACCGTTATGGAAGGGTATGGAGTCGCTTTCACATCCTCTCTTGAAGTAAACGAATATATTGCCCGGGGAGATATGGCGCGGGTTCACGTCGAACAAGTCGACTTAAAAAATCCTATCTCATTATGTATCAGAAGAGAAGATCACCTTGCTCCTTCAGCCCGCAACTTTATTCAAATGATCAAAACGGCTCCGTATAGGCCTTAGCCGGCAGGTGTGACTGGGCAGGGGTTAATGCGTTTTCAAGGTCAAAAGATCATAAATACTTCAAAAAAGCTCTCGCAAAAAGCGAGAGCTTTCTTTATGATTTGATCCAGTCAAGCATCGCGTTCACGATCTCATCCTGCTGTTTAACAGCTGGGATCTTCGCGGGACGATCCCCCCTTTGTTCGCCGTACATACCAAATTGCGCGTGGTTTCCCCCTTTGATTTCCTCAAACACTGTTGTACCAGGCAGGTTCTTTCTGGAGGTTGCTGTTTTTTCTTGTGTTGAAAGGCCATCGCGTTCACCTGATATAGAAAGAACACGGTACGGCGCACTTTTTATCGATTGCGAATCAGAAGGGTAGGAGGCGAGAAAATAAAGTCCGTCAATCTTATTTGGATGCTTTTTAGCGTACATGGCTGCTGCCGCTCCTCCTAAAGAATGACCCCCGAGATACCAATGATCAATATTACTGTTATCTTTTATCATTCTTTCTGCTTGATTCGGATTGAATATGGCCAAAGAAAAAGGCATGCGTGGGATAAAGACACTGTAACCATTTTGTTTCAGCTTTTCGCCAATGTAAGCATAAGCAAGCGGTTCAACTTTTGCCCCGGGATATAAAATAATCCCGGTATTTGCCCCATCCGCTTGAAATGTGTAAACACCGTTTTTACTTTCGATTCGATCAAGGTTGATCATCTTTCTGAGTTTGCTTGATGGTTCATATGTGAAACGGCTCCACACAAAAAACACGCTGAATAACAAAACAAAAACCGCTATTAATGAAAAAGCCGCATTTTTCAAAACCTTTCTTCGCTGCATGTTTCACATTCTTCCTCTGCTTGGTTTTAATTTAGCTTTCGGAAAATCCTCAGCAACTCGGCCGTCGGAAGTTCAGCTTCCGCATCCTCCCTGTTACAGCTTGCATACAAAGGTAATGGAAAACCGATTTACACGTATCAACAGCGATCAGGCCGAAGGTATTCTTCCATGATTTAAAATGTGCTGCAGTTCATTAAGCTTTTGAATTTGATAAGTCGGCACAATATCCGTATCATTTGCTATCATGCCGGGATTCATCCAGCATGTATCCAATCCGGCCAGCCGTCCCCCTTTTATATCTGCTGTCAATGAATCCCCGATGATCAGCCCTTGATCGACAGAAAAATGAGGAATCCGTTCAAAAACGTAATCAAAGTATTCTTTCATCGGCTTTTGAAAACCGGTATCCTCTGAAACAAAAATCCCTTTAAACATCGGGTATAAACCTGAAGCATGCAGGCGCTTATACTGCGTTTTTGAAATACCGTTTGTCACGATATATAAATCATATTGATCCCGCAAACTTTCGATTAATTCAAAAGCACCGTCTATCAGCTGATGCCCTTCTTCAAGAAAGCTGCGATACTTCTTCTCAAGCAAAACGCCGTCAGCCTCAAGACCATATTCCTTGAATAAAAGGGAGAAGCGTGTGTTCACCACTTGGTCGCGGTCCATCTCCCCTTTTTCAAACGCCCTCCATAAACCTTGATTGATACGTTTATAATTCGCTTCTATTTCAGCTGTTAAAGGAATTTGCTGCTCCTCAAAAAGCTTACGCAGTGCTGACTTTTCTGCCGCACCGAAGTCTAATAGTGTATCATCCACATCAAAAAATAAAGTACGATAATTTTTCACAGGAGTTCCTCCGTTTAGCTTTTTAGTAGTCGATCTTGCTGTCCTCTATGGCCTCAAGCTCGTTTTTCAGCAAGCTCATCGTCTCTGCCTTTTCTTTCTCTGTCTGAATGTCAAACGCCAGCTGCTCTGTAAACTCCCATATGTCCTCCAGTCTTCGCCTGATCTGATAAAACCGCAAAGCGTTCTGATCGATCTCAAACCCTTTATGAGTCTCGCAGTAAACGCGTAAAAACTCTTGAACATACGGCTGGTTAGCCAAGAACATCAGATCCGCTTCAACAGGAGCCAGTTTCAAGCCCTCCCAATCGATCAGAATCAATTCCCCGCCCGTTTTCATCAAATTCCATCCATGAATATCTGTATGGCACAAAGCCAATCTTCTGCCGCTGCATTTCAAATCATCCGCCAGGGATAAAGCTGCCTCCATCATCTCGCGGATTGATCCGCTATAGGGTTGAATGAGTGCCGCCAACTCACAAGGGAGGTGATCAAGCCATTGTTTCATCTCACCTAAAAACGAAATATCATAGTCTTCTTTTATTCCTTCTGTCTTCACCGGGATCGTCTCATCATACCGGTGCAGCTCCGCTATGATGCTGGCGAGCTTCTCCATGCTGCCTTTGCCCAGCGGCTGACCTCCAATGGTTTCACCGCCGATGTATTCATAAAGCACATAAACGGCATCTTCATCTTCACACTTGTATTCTCCAGCTGTTGTTAAAAACGGCACAGGCAGCTTC
This sequence comes from Bacillus haynesii, assembly GCF_001969855.1. Classification (GTDB taxonomy): domain Bacteria; phylum Bacillota; class Bacilli; order Bacillales; family Bacillaceae; genus Bacillus; species Bacillus haynesii. Next base: position 32,177 of record NZ_MRBL01000017.1, on the reverse strand, counting down.
CCGTTGAGAGCAGTGTGATCCCTCAGCCACCTGAGAACAGGCATGTAATCATCAATCAGAGCCGTCCATTTCGCTGTCGATGCCCTATTTTTATCATACACCTTTAGAAAGAAAGCTGCTTCTCCATCGGTTACTTGATAAGCAAGTGCTGTCCACCCGCCTTGCTCGGGAGAAATGTTCACACTGTCGATTCCATAATGGTCCTTCAACATGTTTTTAAGACTGAACATTCCGTTCACCTCCGCAAAAAACGCACTCCCGGCTCACCTGCCGGGAGTGCGGCTATCATCTGATTAGTCAATTTCCTTTGCATCAGGTTTCAGCTGCTGAACGCGCCTCAGGTACTGTCTGACTTTCTCGGCTTCTGCGAAATGGTACTGTTCATTCAGATGTTCAGCAACTGCTGCGGCTGTCTCTTCAAACAGATCCCCCATCTTAAACAAACTGTCCCATACCCGCTCATAATCAGCTGGCGGATACGTCTCCAAAAGCCTTTCCCACGTATTTCGATCAACATAGCGATCAAGAAACTTCGCATTCTTGCCTATGCTCAGCGAAAAGCCCGTTTCAAAACCGACCTTCCATTCGAGCATTTTCAGCAGCATGGCCCTGACGAGATTTAAGTGATCGAGTGCATAAAGAATTTCCTGCCGCCACAAGCCTTTGGCCACATACGTCGATGTCCACCAAAATTCATTGCAGCAGTCGGCGAAGCATTGCGGGGACGGTTTTTGCACCCAATATTCCCGATCCGTCGGCGCCGGAATAACGGGCAGATCCTGATCCTTATCGAGCAAGATCACGGTCAAGCCGTCTTCCCGGCAGTATTCCAGCTTTTCTTCAAGCGGCACAAGAATCAAATCAATGCGGCTGCTATCTTTAAATAACATCAAATACGAAAAGCGGTTGCCAAGCTCATTCGGAAACAGCTCCATCGCTTCCGGCGTCTGCATGATGATCCGCTCTCCAAAAACGTCCACCCAGCCCGGCTCATCAAGAAAAGACTGCATATCTGTTACAACATAGACCATATCATAATCGCGAAAAGGGTCTTTCGGAACGTTCGGATTCGTCCGCGAACCGTTCATGCCGACCGCTCTGACGCGGCTGTCCTCCCGTGCGATCTCCAGCACCAAATCAATGATTTCCTGCTCTGTACGCATATTTTTAAACCTCCTCTTTTTGATTGTTGTAGTAAATTTTGATGAGGAGGTCCGCGAATACATGGTTATATAAAGTGCTCTAAAAACGTCATCGACATGTCCTCCCTCTTTTAGCGAATAGCTTTCAGATAGTCTTCAAGGCGATCAAGCTGTGAAGAAAAGCCTTCGACCATTCCTTTATCCAGCAACTGTTGAAGCTCTTCCGGAGAAGAGAAATGAGAGCGTGTGATCAGATTTGTCTGTTCCCCGTGCTCTTTGAAATAAACCTCAATTAAAATCTCCGGCATGCCGGGAACAACATTCCCTTCCTCGTCTGTAAACATATCCGTGTACACGATTCTTTCCGGTGCCGCAATCTCTTGAAAAACAGCCTTGCCGCAAGATTTCCGGCCATAGAATTCGCCTTGGTTTTCATCTCTGCATTCCATACAGTAAAGCCATACGCCATCCGGCTGAAACTCGAACCTGCTGTTGGCAGTCTGCCATCCTTTCGGCCCCCACCAGCTTTCCAAATGCACTGACTCAGAAAAAGCCTTAAACACCAGCTCCCGCGGCGCCTCGAAACTCCGCTCCATGACCAGGGTTTTTCCCTCTGCTTTCGCTTGAACGCTGTGTGCCGCTTTGTGATCGGACATCTTGATTCCTCCTTGCTTGGATATCTAAATGAAACGGCGAAAGAGCCGTGAAAACCCTGTGCCAACACGTGTTTATTTACGAATCTTGACCAGCTGCCGCTCCTCAAAATAAAACATGCCGGCAATTTCATCCATGTATTTCTTTTTATCCAGCTTGACATGCTTGCCCAGCTGAAGGGCGTTTATATCAATGAAAAAGTCTAAGCGGTCGTCTTTTTCTCTGTCTTCCTCACCGTCCCAGCAAGAGTAAACTTCTATATCTTCACCTTTAGGCATATTTGAATTGATATAGCTGAATAGCGCCCTTATGTCATTTCCCGGTCTATGTAAACAGCCGGTCGCCTCATATACAAACGGCTTGCTGAATTTTGTTTTGACCATTTCGTACCCTTGATCAAGCCCAGCGATGTTAATCAAACCTTCTTTTGTTTGGTCCTGGAAGCTCCCCAACGGAAGCTCCTGATCGGCTGCAATGAAATGATGGAGTGTCAACTGTCTTCCCTCTTCTTTCCTGTATAAAAAAAACCCTATTAAAGGGTTCTTCAAATCGCTCAGTTTTCCTGCTTAACAATTGTTTCCGTCAAGGTCGCACTGCAAGCCGTCAACAGGCTTTTGTTTGCTTTCTTTTTCGATCACCTGTTCAAACACTTCCCTCGCCGCCGCCCCGGCGATCCGCTCATTGCCAATGATAAAAGTCGGAACGGCCGTGATACCGGCTTCTTCGTAAGCGTGTTGGAGCGCCTTCCGCTGCACGTCCTGATATGTTCTGGAGTTTAAAGTTTCCTTAAAAGCCCGTTCATCCAGTCCGGCTTCTTTGGCCAGCGCTGTTAACACATCGATGTCGCCGATATTTTGCTCTTCCTGGAAAAACGCTTTGTAAACCCGATCATTGTACGCTTTCGCTTTACCGTGTTCTTTCGCAAAGTGATAGCCTTCATGAGCCAGATCTGTATAAGGATGCGGAGAGACGTTCGGCAGCTTCATATTGACGCCCCAAGCCTCGATTCGCGGCTTAATGGCGCCGTCCCACATCGCCAATTTGGACGGGTCGTTTAACGGATCAAGTTGCTCCGATGGGCGCGGCCTCAGTTCGAATGGCAGCCACTCGACTTCCACATCTTTGCCTTCGATCGCTTTTTCGAACTGGTCTTTTCCGAGAAAACAGAATGGACAGACATAATCGGAATATACTTTAATATTTATTGTCATGTTTTTCTTCCTTTCTTATCGTCAATCAACTATATGTAACAATAATAGTTACAATCATGTCATCTGTCAATCTTTTAAATCCGCAATAATCGGGAACTTTCTGCTGTTTATATCGTATTATGATGCGTTACAGCTTGCGCCATCAACTTCTTTGACATTATATCGATAAGGAGTTTATCAAATGAAAACAGAAAACAACAGTAGCATGAAACCGTTTTTATCAATGATTCTCACATCCGGCGTACCCAGGCTGGCTTTAACCGTCGGTTTGACCGCAAGCCTCGTCACTACATTGGTTGGCTTGTCCATTCCGCTGTTGACAAGGGAAATGGTTGACGGCTTTTCCGCCAATTCGATCAATCTGGCCTTAGCGGGAATCCTTGCGCTCGTTTTTATCGTTCAAGCGGTCTGCGACGGGTTTTCGACCTATTTTCTTTCCTACGCCGGGCAAAAAGTGGTCGCTTCCCTGCGCGAGCGCATGTGGTTCAAGCTGCTGCGCCTTCCTGTCCGCTACTTTGACGAAAAGACGAGCGGTGAAACCGTCAGCCGCGTTGTCAATGACACCGGCATTGTTGAAAGCTTGATTTCCGACCATTTTCCGCAGTTTGTTTCCGGAATCATCACCATTGTCGGAGCAGTGATCATTTTGCTGATTATGGATTGGAAAATGACACTCCTCATGCTGATCTCCGTTCCGATCACGACCTTCATCATGATCCCGCTCGGCATGAAAATGCAGCGCATCTCCAAAACGTTGCAGGATGAAACAGCTTCCTTCACCGGACATGTCCAGCAGACATTAAGCGAAATCAGATTGATGAAAGCATCAAACGCCGAACATACAGAAAAAATGAAAGGGTTATCAGGCATTTCGAAGCTCTTTCAATACGGCCTCAAGGAAGCCCGTATATTTGCGCTCGTCTCCCCGTTTATGCACCTTGTCATCATGATTGTAATCGTCGCCATCATCGGCTACGGCGGCATCCGCGTCTCTGACGGGACGATGTCGGCAGGCTCGCTGATCGCCTTTTTGCTTTATCTGTTTCAAATCATTTTCCCGATCACATCGTTCACAATGTTTTTCACTCAGCTGCAAAAAGCAAAAGGGGCAACAGAGCGGATCATCGAGATTTTGCATACTGAAGAGGAAGAGGGCCAGAAAGGGCTTGAGATAGATATCTCCAATCTGCCGATACGTGTCGAGAATGTATCTTTCTCTTATGGCGATGACGAGCCTGTCTTGCGGGAGGTATCTTTCGACGTCGATCCCGGGCAGATGATTGCATTTGTCGGTCCGAGCGGCGGCGGAAAAACAACGATGTTCGGCCTCTTGGAACGATTTTACGAACCGGACTCAGGGGTCATTAATATCGGGGAAACACCGATCAACAAGCTGTCGATGAAATCGTGGCGCAGCCAGATCGGCTACGTATCTCAAGACAGCCCGATGATGTCCGGCACCATCCGTGAGAACTTATGCTATGGCTTGGACTACGCCGACAGCATTGACGATCAAGAACTTTGGAAAGTCGCAGAAATGGCGTATGCCGATACATTTATTAAACAATTTCCAGAGCAGCTTGATACGGAAGTCGGCGAACGCGGCGTCAAGCTGTCCGGCGGACAAAGACAGCGGATCGCCATCGCCCGCGCCTTTCTGCGTGACCCGAAAATTTTAATGATGGACGAAGCGACAGCCAGCCTCGACAGCCAATCAGAAGCCATCGTCCAGCAGGCGCTTGCCCGCCTCATGGAAGGCCGCACCACCTTCGTCATCGCCCACCGGCTATCGACAATCGTGAACGCGGACCAAATTATATTTATCGAAAAAGGCGAGATCACAGGGCGGGGGCGGCACCACGAGCTGATTGCTTCGCATGCGCTGTATCGTGAGTTTGCTGAGCGGCAGTTGACGTGATTTTTTATGAAAGGAGGTATTCACATGAACTTTAAACCCGAGGAAGCCATAGAAATTCTGGAGCGCACACCACAAACATTGAGTCAGCTGCTGACCGGATTATCGATTGAGTGGTTCAATTGCAATGAAGGCGAGAACACCTGGAATGCCTTTGATGTAGTCGGCCATCTGATTGAAGGAGAAAAAAACAATTGGTTGCCGCGGATCAAAATGATCCTGACAAAAGGAGCAACGGAACCTTTTCCGCCGTTCGACCGCTTCAGCCAGTTGAATCAAAACGACGGAAAAACGATGGAACAGCTGCTTAACGAATTTGCGGACAGCAGACGGGCGAATCTGGAAACATTGCGGCAGATCATTAATTCTGAAACCGACTTCGAACAAACGGGGATGCACCCTGAGTTTGGAATCGTCAAACTGAGAGAACAAATCTCGACATGGGTTGCCCACGACCTCACTCACATCTCGCAAATCGCAAGGGTGCTGGCGAAGCGGTATCAGGATGATGTCGGACCTTGGAAGGCTTATTTGCGGATTTTAGCGGACTAAATTAAAACATCCGCTCGTTTTACAGCGGGCGGATGTTGGATTTTTCGGCTCAACACTACCTGTCAGACTTCGAAAAAAGCAAGTAAGATATGAGGAATGAAACCATTGAATTTTCAACACCAATCAAGGCAACGTATTATGAGCTGATTTCTCTTACAGATCCTGCTTTCCGTTTGTAATGCGAACTGAAAGTCAGCAAAACAACAACAATCGCAATCATAACCTCCAATGCCCCAAACCATGTAATGGAAGCCAGCGACACTTTTTCCACAAAAATCCCTCCGATTCCTGCACCTGCGGCCATGGCGAATTGCATCATCGATTGATTGATGCCGAGCAATACACCTGACAATTCCGGTTCAAGCGTCGCTAAGTGATATTGCTGCGTCGGGCCGGTAGACCATGCGGCAAACGACCATAATATGAGAATCAACAGTACTCCGACATAGGAATGGGTGACAAGCGACAGTAAAATCAGTGCGATGATATGCAGCGCCATCCCGCCAACGAGTGTAAAAGGAACGCCCCATTTATCGGTGCTATATCCGCCAAACTTCGATCCAACCAAGCTGGCGATTCCAAATATAAGCAAAAAGCCGCTAAGCAAATTGCCGCTTATCCCTGAAACGGTCAGAAGGTAAGGAGACAGATAAGTATATGCAACGGAATACCCTCCGAGCCAGAAAAAAGTGATTGATAACCCCATTGCTACTTTCCGGTTCTTTAAAAGAGAAAGCTGTTGAAGCAAAGGAACAGGCTTATCGCCTTCGGTATGCGGCAAGATTAAGAATATAACAATCATTGCGATGAATCCCAGTAAAGCAATTCCTCCAAATACAGACTTCCAGCCTAATGCTTCTGCCGTCATTCTTCCGAGTGGAACACCTATGATCAGAGAAGCGGTAAACCCCATGACCACTGTAGCAATTGCACTGCCCTGCTTACCCGCCGGAGCGATTTTGGCGGCAATCGTTAATGCCGTGACCACAACCATGCCTGCCCCCAATGCCATAATGACCCGCGCTGCAACAAACCAGCCATAGCCAGGCAGGGTAAAGGCCAGAATATTTCCGATCACAAACAAAGCGAGAGCATACATCATTAACTTGCGCCTATCCATACTTGCCGTCAACGCCATGAGAACCGGTGTGAAAACTGCATACACAAGGGAAAAGATCGTAATCAGCTGGCCCGCGGCAGCTAAAGTTATTCCGAGTGTTTGGGCGATCTGATCCAAAATCCCGGAAATAATGTACTCTGAGGTCCCTACCAAAAAACTGATGATCGCTAAAATATAAATTTTCCAAGCACTAAACATAATCGTTCGCTCCTTCTTCGTTTTATACATTTACATATCACGAAATAACGATATGTAAATCAAAAAATAAACACATCGGAATATGTCGATATGTATGGTGTAAAAATAAACATCATCAAAAGATGTTTATTTTTTGAATGCTCATATCTCTGTTTTAAGAAAGTCAGCAAGCTTTCTAATGGCCTCTTCATCTCTTTTGTAGTACGTATACTTTCCGATTCGCTCCGCCTTAATCAAGCCGGCTCTTAAAAGGATCGCGAGATATTGTGAAGCCGTCGATTGCGTCATTTTCAATTTGTCTGTGATCTGGCTGACACACACCCCGATTGTGTTCATATCAATCCCTTCATGGGGTTCAAAATGACGATCAGGCTCCTTCAGCCATTGCAAAATTTGCAGCCTTGATTCATTTGATAAAGCTTTGAAAATTTCAATAGGTTCCATACCAATCATTATATCTTCATATCGCAAATTGTCAATGTGTATAGTGCCCTTTTATCCTATCTGACAATCTATTCCTGTTATTCAAAGAGGACATAAAAAATCGTTGCCATTCAGTTCATCTTTGTGTATATTGTACATATTGTATATATTATGTATAATTAAAGGGGTTTTGAAATGAAAATTATAATTTCGAATCGTTCAAAGCAACCCATTTATGAACAAATTTACACCCAAATTAAGGATCATATTCTTGCCGATGAATTGAAGCCGGGACAGCCGCTACCTTCTATGCGCCAATTGGCGAAGGACATGAATGTCAGTCTTATTACGTCAAAACGCGCCTATGAAGAACTGGAGAAGAATGGCTTCATTTATTCCGTAGTCGGGAAAGGCTCTTTTGTATCAGATCAGAATGACGAAATGATGAAAGAAGGAAAAATGAAAGCAATTGAAGAGCAATTATCGGCAGCGATAAAAAATAGCAAAGACATAGGCGTTCCCCTTACAGAGTTAAAAGATTTGCTTACCATTTTATATCAGGAGGAAGAATGATGGACAATGTAATTGAACTCCGGCATGTTCATAAATCGTTCGATGGTTTTCAACTCAAGGACTTTTCAATGAATGTAAAAAAAGGGTTTGTCACCGGATTTATCGGCGGAAATGGCGTGGGGAAATCAACAACGATTAAACTGATCATGAACTTATTGCAGCCTGACAGCGGAACAATTACGGTATTTGGCATGAATTACAAGGAGCATGAGAAAGAAATCAAACAACGAATTGGCTTTGTATTTGATTCCAACATATTCTATGAACATTTAACATTGGCTGAAATGAAGAATATTGTGAAAAGGTCTTATATCAATTGGGATGAGCAAGTATTTAATGATTATGTGAACACATTTAACTTGCCGCTCACGAAAAAAATTAAGACGTTCTCAAAAGGAATGATGATGAAAGCATCATTAGCCGTCGCTTTGTCCCATCATGCTGAATTAATTATTATGGATGAACCGACGTCCGGACTCGACCCGATTTTCCGCCGGGAGCTGTTGGAAATCTTGCATCAGCTCATGCAAGATGGGGATAAGACGGTCTTTTTTTCGACTCATATTACAACTGATTTAGATAAAATTGCAGATTACATCACGTTCATTCATAAAGGAGAGCATATCTTTACAAAGGACTTGTACGAGATTGAGGAACAATATGCAATTGTAAAAGGCGGCATGGAATTATTAGATCGGGAGACCGAACAGGAATTTATAGCGGTTCAAAAATCAACTCATGGATTTGAAGCATTAACTGCGAATAAATCACGAACAGAAGACATTTTTGGGGATATGGTGTTAATTGAAAAACCGACCCTTGAAGATATTATGTTTTATACGAAGAAAGGAGCTAAAGAGCATGTTCAACTTAATACGTAAGGACATTGTCTTGCAGAAAAAAACATTGGCGGTTTTGTTTTTAGGGTTATGTGTTTATTTAACATTGGATGTTTCCCCCATCTGGGTTGGAATTGCATTTAGTATTGCTATTTTTATGAATGCCATTTCAATAGATGAAAAGTCCTCTATACATATGCTTCTCAATTCTTTGCCTTATACACGGAAGGAGATTGTCAGTTCAAAGTATATTGTCGTCGTTCTCTTTACATGTATGGTGGCTGCGGCCATATTTATCGCAAACTTTATCATTCACCGGGAACTTACGATCTGGAAAGACATTTTGCTAATGGTCGCCATTGTGATGACAGCTGCTTCATTCATGCTGCCATTTTGTTATAAATTCAAAAGCAACTATCTGTTGAATGCATCTATTGTTGCATTTGGCTTGTATATGCTAACGGTTAATTTTATTGTCCAAAACTTGAACGATCAAATTAGAGAGTTCATTCACATGCTTCTAACCTTACAAAATACTTCTCTGTATCTGATCGTTGCCATATCAATTATTACGCTATACGGGTGTTCATGGCTTCTGTCGATTCGGATTTATAGAAATAAAGTGTTTTAAAAAAGGATCGGGCTTATAATCATGGCCAGCATGTTTTTATTCGGAGTATATCGGATAAAAAAGCTGCACCGTCACACTCTTCATCAGGTTGTTACGGTGCAGCTTATGATGGCGATGATGCAGACCAAGGCCACCTTTAACCGCCTATTCCAGCTCAATAAACGAGTATTTCTCCGGATCTGCCAATACATAAAAAAGGACGAAGAACACCTTCCATCCACGAACCGGACTTCCGCATCTAAACTTTAACACTTCTCCTTCATCTAAAGTAAACCTCAAAGCTTGGCTTACACACCAATCAATTTTCACTTGGATCTCATGTTCGCCAGGCTCCAAATCAATTCGCAGCCTCCCGCCATCTTTGATTTTCCCGGCCTCAACACCATCAATCAGCACTGAAAATTTTCTCATTTTATTCATAAACTGCGATGTTCTTCTAATTTCTATGTATGTCTCCTTGTTCATGGTTACACATCCTCATAGTCGTAAAATTATTATGTACGAGCATCCGCGAGCTCGCTGGCGAACGGGCTTCGCTTAAACACCGCGCCTTTTTTGTTTTCTTCTTGATCAGGCTTAGTAAACATAAAAATACCCCTCCAGATCATCCAATCCAAGAGGGGTACAAACTTTTATTTCAAACGACTCCTTACTCCACCGTCACACTCTTCGCCAGGTTTCTTGGCTTATCAACGTCACAACCGCGGTGCAGCGCAGCGTAGTATGCGATCAGCTGCAGCGGGATGACAGAGACGAGCGGTGCGAGCTCCGGATGCACTTCAGGCAAGACGAAGCGGTCGTCTGCTTCTTCCAGGCCTTTCAGGGAGATCACGCAAGGGTTGGCGCCGCGGGCTGTCACTTCTTTGACGTTTCCGCGGATGCTTAAGTTGACGTGCTCCTGTGTCGCAAGGGCAATGACCGGTGTGCCGTCTTCGATCAACGCGATCGTACCGTGCTTCAATTCGCCGCCGGCGAAACCTTCAGCTTGAATGTAAGAAATCTCTTTCAGCTTCAGGGATCCTTCGAGGCAGACGAAATAGTCGAGGCCGCGGCCGATGAAGAAGGCATTGCGTGTTACGGTCAAGTATTCACGTGCGATCATTTCCATTTCGTCTTTTTGGTCGCAAAGGGCTTCCATTGCGTTTCCGATGATGCCGAGCTCTTTGACAAGATCAAAGCCGAGTTCTTTGCCGCGGCTTTCCGCAGTCACGGCTGCCAAAATAGCGAGAACTGCAATTTGCGCCGTATATGCTTTTGTTGATGCTACCGCGATTTCAGGGCCGGCATTCAGTAAAAGCGTGTAGTCCGCTTCACGGGAAAGCGTGGATCCCGGTACGTTGGTCAATGTCAGCGCTTTGTGTCCGAGCTTTTTCACCTGTACGAGAACAGCGCGGCTGTCAGCCGTTTCTCCGCTTTGAGAAATAAAGATAAACAGCGGCTTCTCAGAAAGCAGTGGCATATTGTAAGAGAATTCGCTTGCGACATGGACTTCAGCCGGAACTTTCGCCCATGTTTCGATAAATTGCTTGCCGACAAGACCGGCATGATAGCTCGTTCCGCAGGCGATGATATAGACGCGGTCGGCTTCAGCAACAGCATTTGCAATGTCTCCAGGAATGGAGAGCTTGCCGTTTTCATCTTGGTACGTCTGAATGATTTTCCGCATGACAAGCGGCTGTTCATCGATTTCTTTTAACATGTAGTGAGGGTATGTGCCTTTTTCGATATCGCTCGCATCAAGCTCTGCAATATATGAGGCACGTGACATCAATTCTCCGTCAAGGTTTTTGATCACGACTTTTTTGTCTGTGACAATCACCATTTCTTTATCCATAAGCTCCACGTATTCGTTAGTCACTTGAAGCATCGCCATCGCGTCAGACGCGATAACATTGAAATTGTCTCCAAGGCCGACAAGAAGCGGGCTTTTATTTTTCGCAACATAGATTGTTTCTTTGTTTTTATGATCGAATAATGCAATCGCATAAGAGCCTTTGAGCAGCATGAGCGTTTGGCGGAACGCTTCTTCCGTGTCAAGACCGTTATTGACGAATTGCTCGATCACTTGAACGACAACCTCTGTATCCGTATCGCTTTTAAGGGTTACATCTTGTAAATATTCGCGCGTCAGCTGAACATAGTTTTCGATGACGCCGTTATGAACAAGTGTAAAACGACCTGATGCGCTTTGATGCGGGTGAGCGTTTAGACGGCTCGGTTCCCCGTGAGTCGCCCAGCGTGTGTGTCCGATTCCCGCTTGTGACTTCACGTTTGCATCAACGGCTTCGCGAAGATCGGCAATCCGTCCTTTTTCTTTAAACACGTGTACGCCGTCTTCGTTCGCTACAGCGATTCCAGCTGAATCGTAGCCGCGATACTCCAGCTTTTCCAAACCTTTAAGTAAAATTTCCTTTGCATCAAGCTGGCCAATATAACCTACAATACCACACATAATTTTCTTCCTCCTAAAGTCGCAGGCAGGAGACGAAGAAAGTCTGCTTGTCAGGCGGGGACTTTCATCGTCCCCTCCTACATGTTTTTATGGAAGATCATGCGATTTCCCTTTGTTCAAAGAGTCGCCTCTTTGGTTTGAGGAAATCCTTGCGGCTGTGATCTTTGTGGTCAGCCGGGAGGCATCCGCCGAAAATTCGATAAACCTCCATCCTCGTCAACTAAGCTGTTTCATCCGTACGCTTAGTCCGGGCGCTATAACTATAAAAAATGTTTCTGCCCTGCCTTTCCTTTTAAATTAAAACAAGACAAGCTGATTTTACTATACGCTAAAGGAACCGTCAAACATTTTTCAAAATGGTTCACATTTTTTCCAAGATTGAACGGTTCCCTTTATCTTATGTCAAATCAGCAAGTCTCGTTCGTCAGTCTTCTGCGGAAAATTACTCCGCTCCCATTTCAGCTTTCACGACATCAACAATGCGGCCTACGTACTTCTCGCAAAGCTCCTTCGTTTTCGCTTCAGCCATAACACGGACAAGCGGCTCTGTGCCGGATGGGCGCACAAGGATGCGGCCGTCACCGTTCATTTCCTTCTCAACTTCTTCGATGACCGCTTTTACCTTTTCGTTTTCCGTCACTCTATGTTTATCGGTTACTTTCACGTTCATGAGGAGCTGCGGAAACTTCTGCATCTCTGCCGCCAGCTCTGACAGCGGCTTGCCTGTCATTTTGATCGTGTTCATCAGCATAATCGCAGAAAGCAGTCCGTCGCCTGTCGTATTGTAATCAAGGAAAATCAGGTGTCCCGACTGTTCTCCGCCGAAGGTAAACCCGTCCTTTTTCATCGCTTCCACTACATAGCGGTCGCCGACCGCTGTCTGAACGCTTTTAATACCTTCTGCTTCAAGCGCTTTGTAAAAGCCAAGGTTGCTCATTACCGTGGAGACAACGGTATTGTCCGCCAGACGCCCCTCGCTCTTCAAGTACTTCGCGCATATGTACATGATTTGATCGCCGTCTACGATATTCCCCTTTTCGTCAACAGCGATTAAGCGGTCGCCATCCCCGTCAAACGCCATACCGACGTCAGCTCCCTTTTCTTTCACGAATTTGGCCAGGGCTTCAGGGTGGGTTGAGCCGACTCCGTCATTGATGTTTAATCCGTTCGGAGAAGTCCCCATCGTCGATACATCTGCGTCAAGATCGGCAAACAGGTGGGTCGCCAGCGAAGATGTCGCCCCGTGCGCACAGTCAAGCGCGACATGAATGCCTGTGAAGTCCTCATCAGCAGACTGCTTGAGAAACTGCAAATATTTCTGTCCGCCTTCAAAGTAGTCGTTCACCATACCCAGATCAGCACCTACAGGCCTTGGCAGGTGATCTTCCGGCTGATCCATCAGACGCTCGATTTCAAGCTCCTGTTCATCGGAAAGCTTAAAGCCGTCGCCGCCGAAAAACTTAATTCCGTTGTCCTGAACAGGGTTGTGGGAAGCGGAAATCATCACACCCGCTTCCGCATCCATAGCCTTCGTCAAATATGCGACGCCGGGCGTCGAAATCACGCCGAGGCGCATGACTTCTGCTCCTATCGAAAGAAGGCCTGCAACAAGGGCCCCTTCAAGCATATGCCCGGAAATGCGCGTGTCACGGCCGATCAGCACCTTGGGACGCTCTTTATCTTTTGTTAGGACATATCCGCCAAAGCGTCCGACTTTAAAGGCCAGCTCGGGTGTAAGTTCACTGTTTGCCACGCCTCTTACACCGTCTGTACCAAAATACTTGCCCATTAATATCGCTCCTTTTTGATTCATGAAGGTTGTGAATCCTTTTCAGAATGATTCTCTTCTTCTTCATCCTGACCATTATTTTTTTCGTTTTGGGTTGTTTGAGATGAGATTTTCACTCGAATGCTTTGCCGCGGCAGCGACCATGTCATGTTCTGCGGTCCGTTTACTTCCAGCTTCACATTGTGCTCGCCGTCATCGAGATCCGCCACATTGACATAGAGCTCGATGTCGGAAGGCTGAAGTTTTTCAATCGCGGCTGTCGAGCCCTTTGCCGTGATATCCAACTTGCCTGACTTCGGATCGAGAAATTCAAGATCCCGGCTGTCATTCAGCCCCGCGGTTTTAATTGAAACGTTTTTCAGTTTTTTCTCTTCTTCCTTGTCAACTTTCACCTTGATTTTCACTTTTTCGGGTGACACTTTTTTAGCGCCGTCCGGCACTTTAATATTTGCTTCCAACTCAGTGTCATCTTTCATTTTACTTAAGTCAACCTCATCAGCCTCGACAAATTCTAACGAATCCAGAACATTTTGCGGCCCGTAGACGGTCACCTCTCCCGGACTTATATCGAGACTGGAAATGCTGATACCGTCCGGAAGGCTTCCTTTCCGGTCAACTTTGACCGGAATCTTTTTGCTCGGGCTCGTCACCGGAACGGTAATTTTAACGACGGAAGGACTGACTTCAACCGGCAGGACATTTCCGTCCTTGTCGTATACTGTTAGCTTGGCTTCTTTTTCAACCGTCTGATCGACGCCCTCTAAATTAATCGTCGCCTTGATGTTCTGGATTCTGTCGATCACGGCTTTTGAGCCGGTGACGCTGACGTTTTTCGGGTTGATGATCGGCAGCTCCGGCGTGTAGCCGTCTTTCATTTTGTTTTTATTATAAAAATCAACCTCGACCGGGAATTCCTTCGTCGTTTTTTCTTCGATGGTCACGGTTGTCACCGATGGGTTGATGGTCAGGCTGAGACCGTCGGCAACATTTCTGGCCTTCAGCTCAACTTTATGCCTGCCTGTTTTCAGGTGTTGCATATCGGCATAAATCTCAAAATCCTTCACTTGTCTGACCTTCTTGACGGTTCCTGTCGGGCCTTTGATCGTGACATTTACCGTCTGCGGCACGCCTGTTACGACGTAGTTTTCATCATCATAAAACGATTTGACGGGTATATCGGTGAGCGTCGCTTCGTCTGTTGTCGATGTCGGGAAAAACGATTCACCTGGTTTCTTCGGAGTCGGCGCTTGAGCGCTGTGGACCGCAAAGTAAAGAAGAAACGCGAACAATAACGCGACTACTTTGACAGCCCAGGGATTGTTTAAGAACTTATCCATTTTTCTTCGCCCTCCAATACCAGCGATTTGAGGAAGTTTCTCGCGAATTTTTCTTGAATTCCGCTTCAAGCATGTTTTTCAATGCCTCTTCCGATAAATCACGGTGAAGGTCTCCGTTTTTGGCGACGCTGATGCCGCCCGTTTCTTCGGATACGACAACCGTCAGACTGTCGGTCACTTCACTGATCCCCACTGCTGCTCTGTGTCTCGTCCCAAGCTCTTTTGAAATAAAAGGGCTTTCAGAAAGCGGAAGGTAGCAGGCGGCTGCAGCAACCTCATCATTTTTCATAATCACGGCGCCGTCATGAAGCGGTGTATTCGGAATAAAGATATTGATCAATAGCTCAGAGCTGACCTTTGCATTTAAAGGGATCCCCGTTTCTATGTAATCGCCCATTCCCGTCTCCCGTTCAATCGTCAGAAGCGCGCCAATCCGGCGTTTCGCCATATATTTAATCGCTTTTGTAATCGCATCAATCGTTTTCTGCTGCTGCTCTTCCTCAGGTGTTCCGCTCCTCGAAAAAAAGCGCCCCCGCCCCAGCTGTTCCAGCGCTCTCCTCAATTCGGGCTGGAAGATGATAATGATCGCCAGGAACCCCCATGTGATCGCCTGGTCAACCAGCCACTGCAGGGTGCTTAATCCTAAATATTGACTGGCCAGCCTGACGAGAACAATGACCACGATTCCCTTTAAAAGCTGAACCGCCTTTGTCCCGCGGATGACCATCATTAATTTATATATTACGTACCAAACAAGGAGAATATCAACGGCATCGCCGAGGTACTGCAAGAAAGGGATATCCTCAAAAGCCATTTCCTCGTCCTCCAAGAATTCAGTCATTAGTAAGGTTAATATGTTTCAAAATGGTATGATCTATTATTTTTACATATACAGAGGCTATTATAGCACAAATTGATTTTCCAAGTGAAATGGCGGCCCCTCATAAAAAAAGAGCAAAGCCCATTCGCCCGCTTTGCTCTACTCTTTAGACTCCTTCACGTCAAAAACCGATTTTCCGGTCGATTTGATCTTATACCAGATCCAGTCAAACACCTCGTTGATCTCATGGATCTGACCGGTGACTTGTCCTGCTGAAGCCGTATATTTTTCACCATTGACAATCGTGACATCGCCGTCGACTTTACCTTCTATAATCAGCTTTCCGTTTTTCACGGTCACATCGCCTTTGACAATTTTGCCTTCAGGTACGATGACCGTGTTGTTTTTCACCACGAGATTGGGCTGGCTGGATACGCTGAAATCCTGATCGTTTTTCCAGCTGGAGAAGAAGCTGCCGCCCATCAAAATTGCAAATAAAGCTGCCGCCACTAAAAACGGATGGGCTTTAAGCCATCTGTTGATCGATACCGTCTTCTTTTCCTTCGGCAGATTCGCCAGCACATTGGCTGTAAAGTTCGCCGGAGCTGTAAGATGCGATGTGCTCTGAACAAGAGCGATGGATTTTTCCATTTCATGAAGGTGCTTTCTGCAGCCTTCGCATGATTGGAGGTGCTCTTTTAATCGCGTTTCATCTTCCGGAAGTATGTCTCCGTCAAGGTATTTATGCATAAGCTGAACAATATGCTCCGGACAGCTCATTTCATCACCCCACTTAAAGATCCCTTAATTGTTTTCTGAGAGCCTCTCTGCCCCTGTGTATTCTTGTTTTTACCGTACCTACGGGAATATTCAAGATTTCACTGATCTCAATGAGTGAGAGCTCATCAATGTACTTTAATACGATGACCGTCCTGTATTTATCGGGAAGCCTTAAGATTTTTTCCTGGATGGTGCTGTGCAGCTCCAAAGAAACCACTTCATCCTCTGGAAGCGCAACATCCGCCGCAACCTGGGAATACATCGTCAGTCCTTCAGTCCCTGCCACCTCTGCATCCAAGTAATAGTCCGGCTTTTTTTTACGGATACGATCGATGGTCAAATTGGTTGCGATTCGATAAAGCCATGTGGAAAATTTCCGGTTGATATCAAAACTGTCGATATTCACGTATGCTCTGATAAACGCTTCCTGCGCAATATCTTCCGCCTCATGCGCATTGCCGAGCATACGGTAGCAAAGCTGATAAATTTTGTCTTTGTAAATATCCACGATGTCTGCAAATGCGTTACGATCGCCTTTTTTCACCTGTTTGATTCTTTTTTTAATCATTGTTTCCATATTTATCTAACCTCTGCCTTCACCGGTCTTTATGTATACGAATTGATTTTTATAAGGTTTCATTAAATTCATAAAAATAGTTTATCAAATTTTTGGCAGGGTGTAGATGCTTTGACAGGGATCATGCGCTTAATATTAGCTTAAAATTATTATACATCATAAACATTATGAAATTGAGACTTCTATCATAAAAAAGAGCAGCCAGAGGCCGCTCTTCAACCGTACCTAAAGCAGCTTTTCGCCAAACAGCGATCCCATTAAGGCTACAGCCGCTTCCGCCGTCCTGTTTTTCTCATCCAATATCGGGTTGACTTCGACAAACTCAGCGGACGTAATCAACTTCGATTCCTCCAGCATTTCCATAGCCAGATGACTTTCCCTGTAGCTGATGCCTCCCGCCACCGGAGTTCCGACACCAGGCGCATCGTTCGGATCAAGCGCATCTAAATCGAGTGACAGATGGACACCGTCCGTCCTGTCGTGCAAATAGTCTATCGTTTCTTCCATCACCCTCGTCATGCCGAGGCGGTCGATTTCATGCATCGTATATACTTTGATCCCTTTGTCGCGAATCAATTCTTTTTCCCCGTCATCAAGTGACCTCGCACCGATGATGACGATGTTCTCAGCTTTAATTTTCGTTTCTTTTCCATAGATGCCTGTCAGCCCTTCATGGCCGATCCCCAGGCTGATGGCGAGCGGCATGCCGTGAATATTGCCTGAGGGAGACGTTTCTTTCGTATTTAAATCGGCATGGGCATCATACCAGATCACACCCAGGTTTTGATAATGCTTCACAAGGCCGGCAAGCGTTCCGATCGCAATGCTGTGGTCACCGCCTAGCACGAGCGGAAAAGCACCCGAAGCCACGATCTTATCGACAGTCTCAGCCAGTTTTGCACTCGCTTTTGTAATCGCTTTCAAATTTCTCAGCTCTTCAGATGCCGGCTCCCCGCCTTCTTTCTCATCCTCTCTTTGCCCGATCGTCATATCGCCGAGGTCTTCAATATCCTGACAAAGGCTTTCCAACCGTTCATTCACACCGGCACAGCGAATCGCGCTCGGTCCCATATCGACTCCCCGCCTCAGCTGACCGAGATCCATCGGTACGCCGATCATTGAAATCTGCTGTTTTAACATATGATATCCCCCTTTCAGATCTTCATTGTACCTTCCAATTCAGAATTGACTCAACAAGACATTTTTTTGAATAGTTATACAAAAAAGACAAAATAAAAAGGACATCCGAACAGGATGTCCAAAAACTGGGCTAGCTGGATTCGAACCAGCGCATGACGGAGTCAAAGTCCGTTGCCTTACCGCTTGGCTATAGCCCAATAATGGTGGAGGGGGACGGATTCGAACCGCCGAACCCTGAGGGAGCGGATTTACAGTCCGCCGCGTTTAGCCACTTCGCTACCCCTCCAAAAACAGTGCCGGCCAGAGGACTTGAACCCCCAACCTACTGATTACAAGTCAGTTGCTCTACCAATTGAGCTAGACCGGCATGATATGGTATCTTATGCAATTACCGGCGCGGTTGTGTCTAAAACCGCTTCGAAAAATGGTGGAGGATGACGGGATCGAACCGCCGACCCTCTGCTTGTAAGGCAGATGCTCTCCCAGCTGAGCTAATCCTCCGAAGTACAGGACGTACAAGTGCGCGTTGCAACAGGATGTTGCGCCTTTAGCATGCCTTCCTTTAAAAAACTCAGGCAATCGCTTTATGCTTTTTAACGTGCTGTCCAAAAAAGAATGGTGACCCGTACGGGATTCGAACCCGTGTTACCGCCGTGAAAGGGCGGTGTCTTAACCACTTGACCAACGGGCCATCAGCGCATTTCAAGCAGCTCTCGTAAAGCTGACAAAAGTTATTATATACAGGTTCCTACCCATTTGTAAAGGGGTAAATTAAATTTTTTATTTTCAAATTTTTTATTCATAGAGATTGAGAAAAGCGCGGAAATTTTGTTTAAAATAGGGCTATCTGATATGCAAGAGAGGGGATACGAAAAATGATACTGGTGAGCTCATGTCTGGCCGGGGTAGAATGCCGCTATAACGGATCACACAGCTATGTTGGGAAAATCAATAAGCTTGTTGAAGATAAAAAAGCGGTGATTGCTTGTCCCGAACTGCTCGGCGGATTTCAAACGCCAAGGGAACCGGCCGAAATTATAGGCGGGACGGGAGAAGACGTTTTAGACGGCAAGGCGGTGATCAAGACACAATCGGGGAATGACGTAACCGACCTGTATGTAAAAGGGGCCTATCAAACATTGGAGATGGCAAGGCAAATCAAGGCTGATACGATCGTGCTGAAGGAAAACAGCCCGTCTTGCGGCAGCGGTCATATATACGATGGAAGTTTCTCAAGCCAAAAAATAGCCGGCAACGGCGTTACGGCGGCACTTCTGAAAAAAGAAGGCTTCCGCGTAATTTCCGAACATCAAATAGACGAGCTGTAATACCTGGACATAAGCGCAGTTCATCTGCGCTTTATTTTATTTCGGCGATCCGATGTTTAGAACCTCATTGAAAAAAAATTTTATTATTCATCTTTTATTATTGAAATAATATTACACCCTTAATATACTGAAAATTAAGAAATATATACTTCGTGATCAGGAGGATTTGTCGATGGAAAACAGCCATTTAAGTTCCTTAACGACCGAACGCCGGAATGAAAGATCCAAGCGCATTCACCAGGTAGAAACGATCGATATGTTGAAAATCATGAATGATGAAGACAAAACGGTGGCCGAAGCTGTCCAAGAAGTCTTGCCCGATGTTAAGACCGCCGTTGACTACGCCGTTGGGTCGTTAAAGAAAGGGGGACGGATCATTTACATCGGTGCCGGTACAAGCGGGAGGCTCGGCGTACTTGATGCAGCGGAATGCCCGCCGACATTCAGCATATCTCCCGAGTCGGTCATAGGCATCATGGCAGGGGGAGAACAAGCTTTGTTCAAAGCCGTCGAAGGCGCTGAAGATCATGAGGCATTCGGCAGACGGGATTTAGAAGCCGTTAACCTCTCAAACAATGATACCGTCATCGGAATCGCTGCCAGCGGCCGGACTCCGTACGTCCTCGGCGCCCTGAAGTATGCCAAGGAAACAGGCGCCAAGACCGTCGCACTGACATGCAACGAAAACTCAGCGATCAGCCAGGCGGCAGATCACAGCATAGAAGTGGTCGTCGGCCCTGAAGTCATTGCCGGGTCGACAAGAATGAAAGCCGCAACCGCTCATAAAATGATTTTAAACATGATCTCAACGGCGGCCATGATCAATATGGGAAAAGTCTATGAAAACCTCATGGTAGACGTAAAAGTAAGCAACAACAAATTAAAGGAGCGGGCGATTCACATCATCCAAACGGTCACAGGTGTCCCAAAAGAAATGGCGGCGCAAGCACTGGAAAAGTCCAATAACCAAGTCAAAACCGCCATCATCATGCTGAAAATAAACGAAGATGCGGCCGCTGCTGAAAAACTGCTGGAGAAATCAGAAGGCGATATCGAAAAGGCCCTATCCATTTATGAAAAATCTTAAATAAGAAAGGAAGAAACAATGGCTGCAGGAGGATTGGAAATCATTCAGAATATGCTTCACAAATTGCCGCAATCTGAACGAAAGCTTGCCGAATACATTTTGAAAAACCCTCACGAGGTCGTAAACGGCACCATTCAAGAGGTGAGCTCTTCGGCAAAGACAAGCGGGGCGGCGGCGATACGGCTCTGCAAATCTCTGGGTCTGAAAGGCTTTCAAGATTTAAAAATGAGGGTCGCCGGTGATTTAATGAAGCCGTCTGATCAGGGATACCGGGATATCGAACCGCAGGAGCCGCTCCATTCAATCGTTCAAAAAACAACCAGCAATTCGATTCAGGCGATTCGCGATACCTTTGAAAACATTGACCACGAAGATCTTCAAAAAGCGATTCAAATATTGATCAACGCAGAAACGGTTCATTTTTGCGGGATCGGGGCTTCAGGAATCGTCGCACAAGATGCCCAGCAGAAATTTTTGCGCATCAATAAAAAGGCCACCGCTTTTAGTGATATGCATCTTGTCGCGACATTAATCGCCAATGCCGGCGAGCATGATGTTCTGTTTGCCATATCCTATTCAGGAGAAACGCACGAAATCGCCAATGCAGTCAGACTCGCCAAAAAACATGGGATTAAAACCATTGGACTGACGCGGTTTGGACAGTCTGCTGTCTCTTCATTAAGCGATGTCGCCCTGTATACGTCATGCTCAAATGAAGCGCCGTTTCGCAGCGCTGCCACCTCCTCTCGTTTAACTCAGCTTTACATGATTGACGTTCTGTTTTTAGGCATGGCCGCGGAGCGCTACGAGGATATCATTCAGTATATTGATCAAACAAAAGCGGCCATCCGCATGATGGGAATGAGCGAATTGTAAAAAAGGGGGATATAAAATGAGCGATGAGAAAAAATATGCCGGCCTGGCAAAACTGATTTTACAACACATCGGCGGCCCGTCTAATGTCGCGGATTATACCCATTGTATGACGCGCCTGCGCATCACGCCTGTCAACAGTCAAAAAACCGACATCGACTCAATCAAAGCGCTTGAAGGCGTGATTGGCGTAGTTGAGGAGGAAACGCTGCAGATTATCCTCGGCACAGGCGTCGTACAGCACGTATCAGACGAGTTCGGGAAGCTGCTTAAATCCGCAGAACACATTGACTTAAAAGAATCCGCAGCCAAACATAAAGCGGAGCTTTCCAAGAAAAACGCGACGCCTTTTAAGCTGTTTCTCCGGCGGATCGCAAGCATTTTTATACCGTTGATCCCCGCTTTGGTCGCCTCAGGCTTGATTACCGGAATCACCAAAGCCGTTATCCAAGCAGGCTGGCTTGCGGAAACATCACAAACGGCCATTATTTTAACGGTAATAGGTTCAGGTTTATTTACGTATTTGGGCATCCTGGTCGGGGTCAATACGGCGAAAGAATTCGGCGGCTCCCCCGCACTCGGCGGATTAGCCGGTATTTTAATCCTTAACCCGGCCGTTGGTGATATTTCGCTTTTCGGTGAAGCGCTTTTGCCGGGACGCGGCGGTTTAATCGGCATTTTATTCGCAGCTGCATTTATCGCTTTTCTCGAAAAACGGGTCAGGCGCCTTGTACCTCATTCACTCGACATCATCATCACACCTACAGTTTCCCTTCTCATCACAGGAATCGTCACTTACGTTGTCTTCATGCCTGTCGGCGGCTTGATTTCCGATGCCATTACCTCAGGACTTCTCGCCATTTTAGATCTTGGCGGCATTATCGCCGGCTTTGTACTGGGCGCCACCTTCCTTCCGCTCGTCGTAACCGGACTTCACCAAGGACTGACACCCGTTCATATGGAATTAATCAATTCAATCGGCGATGATCCGCTGCTGCCGATTTTGGCCATGGGGGGCGCAGGGCAAGTAGGCGCTGCTTTTGCAATCTATTTCAAAACGAAAAAAGCAAAGCTGAAAAGAGCCATTGCCGGCGGACTGCCGTCAGGCCTGCTCGGCATCGGTGAACCGCTCATATTCGGTGTGACCCTTCCGCTCGGACGTCCGTTTTTAACCGCGTGCCTCGGCGCCGGAGTAGGCGGAGCCTTTCAAGCGTATTTCAAAATCGCGACCGTATCGATAGGCGTATCAGGTCTTCCTTTGTCATTTTTGGTCCATACCCACCAAGTTCTTTTGTATATTCTCGGGTTGTTTATTTCCTACGCTGCCGGCTTTGTCTTAACATACTCCTTTGGTTTCAAGGACGATATGGCGGTTGAATTTGATTAAACGTTTGTTTAAAATTCCCACTATACATTTTTTAACAGAAAGGAGTGAAGCAAGCTGAAAAAGTTTATGATCAGCACAGCCGCGTCTTCCCTATTGTTGCTGACATGCTTTTTTCCGCTTCCGTCATTAGCACAGACTGCCATTGGGAACGAAACAAAACAGCGGCTGACATATCCTGTTTTAACGAAGGCGAAAACGCCTGAAGAAGCCGGTTTTTCTTCGGAAAAGCTTAAAGCTGTGGATCGTCTGATCGAACAGGATGTCAAAGCGGGCTTTCCCGGCGCTGCCCTTATTTTGATAAAAGACGGAAAAATCGTCAAAAAAGAAGCATACGGCTACAAGCAGAAATACAATGGCCTCACGGCGCTTAAACATCCGAAAAAAATGAAAGCAAACACGATGTTCGACCTCGCCTCCAATACAAAAATGTATGCCGTCAATTTTGCCTTGCAGCATTTAGTGAGCAACGGAAAGCTTGACTTGAACAAAAACATTTCTCATTATCTCCCTGATTTCAAAGATCACCCGGAAGACGATGTAAAGGGAAAAAACCGGCTCCGCGTCATTGATTTGCTCCATCATAACGCAGGCTTCCCTGCAAGCTGGAATTATTACGACCCGAAATCAGCCGGACACCTCTACTCTCAATCACGGAGCAAAACGCTTGAATATCTTGTGAAAACCCCCTTGGCATATGAACCCGGCACAAAGCAAATTTACAGTGACATCGACTATATGCTCCTCGGGCTGATCATTGAAAAAATCACAAACGAGCGTTTAGATACCTTTGTTGAAAACCAATTTTACCGGCCTCTCGGGTTGCGGCATACTTTGTTTAATCCGCTCCAAAAGGGCTTTAAACCGTCGCGTTTTGCAGCTACGGAACGAATGGGAAACACCAGAGACGGTGCCATTTCGTTTCCAAACATTAGAACTTACACGCTTCAGGGGGAAGTCCACGATGAAAAAGCGTTCTATTCAATGGAAGGCATCTCTGGGCATGCCGGACTGTTTTCCACCGTTGACGACACAGCAGTGCTCCTTCAAGTCATGCTGAACGGCGGCGGTTACGGAAGAAAGCATCTATTCAGCAGTTCGGTCATTTCACAATTTACAGAGCCGTCAAAAACAAATCCCACATACGGACTAGGATGGCGGCTCAACGGCAATACCGATATGGAGTGGATGTTCGGCAAGCACGCCAGCAGCAAGGCATACGGCCACACCGGATGGACGGGAACCGTCACCATCATTGATCCCGTGTATCAAATCGGCATTGTGTTGTTAACCAATAAAAAGCACTCTCCCGTCCTCACCCCTAAAGAAAACCCGAATCAATTCGAAGGTGATGAATTTGCAACCGGAAAGTACGGCAGCGTCATTACAGTTGTTTACGAGGCGTTACATCACCAATAGGAGGCGACCCTTTACATGAAAAGATTTCTCCAATGCGCGTTGATTGCATTGCTGTTATCGTCTCTCGCTTTGCAGCCGGCCGCTCGCGAAGCAGAAGCAAAACAGCACCCGGAACAAAACATGAAACAAATGGTCAGCGGCATGTCGCTTGAAGAGAAAATCGGACAAATGCTGATGCCTGATTTTAGAAACTGGAAGAAAAAAGGGGAATCGAGCGCCAAAGGATTAACAGAAATGAATGACGAAGTCGCGGGAATCATTCAAAAATACCGGCTCGGCGGCGTCATTCTTTTTGCTGAAAACGTCACAGGCACAGAGCAGACTGTACGCTTAACGCACGGCCTGCAAAAAGCGAGTCATGACATTCCGCTCTTTATCACAATCGATCAGGAAGGCGGAATTGTCACCAGACTCGAATCAGGCACAAATCTGCCCGGCAATATGGCAGTCGGCGCATCGAGAAGCAGCAAAAATGCCTTCAGATCAGGAAAAATCATCGGAAAAGAATTAGCATCACTGGGCATCAATGTGAATTTCAGTCCTGTCCTTGATGTCAACAACAATCCCGACAACCCTGTAATCGGCGTCCGTTCTTTCAGCTCCAAGCCTAAGCTGACTTCAAAGCTCGGCATCCAGATGATGAAGGGCCTTCAGGACGAGCAAATGATCGCCACAGCAAAACATTTTCCCGGACACGGCGATACAGCGGTTGACAGCCATTACGGGTTGCCACTTGTTCCACATGATGAAAAAAGGCTGAGAAGCGTTGAACTTGCGCCATTTCAAAAAGCGATCGCTGCAGGGATTGACATGATCATGACAGCGCATGTCCAGTTCCCCGCCTTTGACGATACAACCTATAAAAGCAAAAAAGACGGCGAGGACATCATGGTGCCTGCAACGCTTTCCAAAAAAGTCATGACAGACCTTCTCCGCAAAGACCTCGGCTTTAAGGGCGTTGTTGTAACAGACGCTTTAAATATGAAAGCCATTTCTGATAATTTCGGACAGGAGGAAGCCGTCGTCATGGCTGTCAAAGCAGGAGTCGACATCGCCCTCATGCCCGCGCAAGTCACATCGCTTGAGACCGAAAAAAATCTGGCGCGTGTATTCGAAGCTCTTCTGACAGCCGTTAAAAAAGGGGATATCCCCATGGAACAAATCGATCAGTCGGTGGAGCGAATCCTTCAATTAAAAATAGACCGGGGCATCATCAATCACACCGGCTCCGAACCGCTTCAGAAAAAAATCAAATACGCCTTGAAAACGGTCGGCAGCAACAAACACTTGAAATTCGAAAAGAAAATGGCAAGGGAAAGCGTCACCATCCTTAAAAACGACAAAAGCGCCCTGCCGTTTAAACCGAAAAAAGGGGACACCGTCCTCATTCTCGCCCCATATGAGGAGCAAACAGCAGCAATCGCAAAGACCATCAGCAAAATAAAGAAAAACATCAAGGTGGTCGAATCCCGATTTGCAGAAAAAACGTTTGATGAAGAGATTCAAAAGAAAATTGACGAAGCTGATTATGTCATCGCAGGATCATACGTAGTCAAAAACGATCCTGTTGTGAACGACGGTGTCATTGATGACAGCATTCAAGACTCAAGCAAGTGGGCAACCGCTTTTCCGCGTGCCGCCATGAAATACGCACAGGCCAACGGGAAAAAATTTGTCTTAATGAGCCTGCGAAACCCTTATGATACGGCAAATTTTGAAGAAGCCAAAGCCGTGATCGCAGTATACGGCTTTAAAGGCTATGCAAACGGGCGCTTCAGGCAGCCGAATATCCCGGCCGGAGTGGAAGTTATCTTCGGAAAGGCAAAACCTAAAGGAACATTGCCCGTAGACATTCCTTCAGTCACAAGCCCCGGAGAAATCCTTTACCCGTATGGCTACGGATTGAATATTAAAAACGGCAAGCCGCTTCACAAAGGAGGGTCATGATGAGAAAAAAAGCGATCTGGCTGCTTGCGGGAATGTTTGTCTTCAGTACACTAACCGCAGCAGCTGCCTTTCCGGACAAAGAAAAGAAAGCAAAAGTCTCACCGGGTATTGAAGTGCTCATGAACAAGAAAAGCATGTTAAAAGGAAAAAGGGTCGGTCTCATCACAAATCCAACCGGTGTCAATTCGACATTAACAAGCAGTATCGATTTGCTTCACCAAGCCCCCGGTATTGAGCTGACCGCCCTCTATGGTCCAGAGCACGGTGTAAGGGGAGACGCTCAAGCCGGAGATAAGGTTGACTCTTATATTGATGAAAAAACCGGCCTCCCCGTCTACAGCCTCTACGGAGATACAAGAAAACCGACACCAGAGATGTTGAAAAACGTTGACGTCCTGCTATTTGACATCCAGGATGTCGGAACACGGTTTTACACTTACATTTACACAATGGCATATGCGATGGAAGCGGCAAAAGAAAACGGTATTCCATTCATCGTTCTTGACCGCCCAAACCCGCAAAGCGGCTTAAAAGTTGAAGGACCTGTCCTTGATTCGGATTATTCTTCATTTGTCGGAATGTATCCCATCCCTTTAAGGCACGGAATGACGGCAGGAGAACTGGCAAAGCTGTTTAATGATGAATTTAACATCGGCGCCGATTTAACCGTCATCAAAATGAAAGGCTGGAAGCGGCAGATGTTCTTTGAAGATACTGGTCTTCCTTTCGTCCTGCCTTCCCCGAACATGCCGACTCCGGATACGAGTATCGTCTACCCGGGCACAGGTTTAATTGAAGGAACCAACATGTCAGAAGGAAGGGGCACGACAAAACCATTTGAATTAATTGGTGCGCCCTATATGAAAAGTACGGAGCTCGCCGAAAAGTTAAACGGTCTGAAGCTCCCTGGGGTTCGATTCAGAGCCGCCTCGTTTACTCCGACATTTTCAAAGCATCAAAATAAACTGTGCCACGGGGTCGAGCTTTACGTGACAAACCGGTCCGCTTTTAAGCCTGTAAATACCGGTATCGCGATCATCAAAACCGTCCATGACCTCTACCCGGACGACTTTGAGTTCCTCCCTTCAGGCAATTTCAACCGTCTGATCGGGAACGGATGGGTGAAAACAATGATTGAGCAAGGTGCTTCAATTGATGAAATCGTCAAAAAATACGAAGCAGAGCAAAAACGGTTTATGAATATCAGAAAGAAATATTTGCTTTATTAGGAAGAGCGGGAGCCGCTCTTCTTTATTTTTGGACTGTTCAATGATTCTCATCTCATGTAAGATATGTAAAACTGCCTTTAGGGCGAGAAGTGTCATTTAAAAGGGGAGAAACATCAAATGGAATTTTACCTTGTGGATGTGTTTGCAGAAACAAAGTATACAGGAAACCAGCTCGCTGTTTTTAAAGCAGAAAAAAACCTATCAAGTGATGAAATGCAAAAAATAGCCAGGGAAATCAATTTTTCCGAGACAACATTTATATTAGGGAAACAGGGAAATGGCGGGTACGATGTCCGAATTTTCACCCCGGAAAAAGAAATTCCGTTTGCAGGACATCCGACGCTGGGCACAGCGTTTATCATTAAAAATGAAATCGAACCTGAACCTCCTTCAAATGTCATTTTAAATGTAACGGCAGGCACAATACCAGTGACGTTTGACAAAGGTGATGATCAGGTCATTTGGATGAAGCAAAATCCGCCCGTGTTTAACCAAACTTTTGATAAAGAAATGATGGCAGAGGTACTAGGAATCGACACATGTGATATAGATTCGAACTTCCCGATACAAGAGGTTTCTACAGGCCTTCCGGCAGTTATCGTACCGTTAAATTCGCTAAATGCAGTTAAAAAATGCAAAATCAACAAGGATCGGTTTGAAGCTTTTATAAAAGAAACAGAAGCCAGTCTGCTCGTTTTTTCTACGGAAACCTATCATGAACAAAACCACATCAATGCACGAGTATTTTGCGACTGTCTCAGCGTTCCCGAAGATCCGGCAACAGGAAGTGCAATCGGGGATCTCGCAGGATATTTACTGCATCACGGTTATTTTAATCAAAATGATCTCAGCATAAGGGCTGAACAAGGTTTTGAAATAAACCGCCCTTCCCTGCTTTATATTGAAGCGCAAACAACGGAAAACAGCACAGAGATTCACATCGGGGGAAACGTCCACCTGATCGCAAAAGGAACCTGGCGAACTTGAACAGAACGCGGGAAAGCGGTTTTTGAATATCAGAAAGAGGCACTTGCTGACGGCCGGCGAAAGGCGACGATAAACCAAATCACATTTACGATTGCTAACAAAATGCAAAGGCCTGCGACGCCCAATAATGCAGAAGCATATCCGCCAATAGCGCCAATCAACAAAACGATTGGAATCATGGTCAGCGCGATGATTAATCCAATTCCGCAAAGAACAGCCATCACAAACTTCATTGCATCAAACCCGGCCATAAAAACAGCGAGGGGCAGCATATAAAAGAGCAAAACGATTCCGATTGCCGCCCACATCCCCAAAGTGCCAAACTCATTAGCATGAGGGCCTGAATGAGCGAGCGGAGAAAGTGAAGCTGTCACTATCATAGAACAAAACAAAAATGCGGAGATCAAAGACCAGATCATCACAATTACTTTAGTTTTCATTGTTTTTCACTCCTGTAAGGTTTGAGTCTGCCAACTATGAGGGCAGACTCGTCTTTTTGTCCAAATGATACGCTTTTTTAAGCTCGCTTCTTGCAAGCAAATGCCCAAATAGCGCGGCCAGGACCTGTTGGAACAGCATGCCGATGACAACGGGCACCGCCACTTGCGGCGGAAAAAACCCGGTGGCCAACACAGCTCCCGCGCTAATATTCCGCATTCCTCCAGTAAAAATCAAAGCCACGATTTCCTCCTGGGGCCGCTTCATCAGCCGGCCTATCAGCCAAGCTGTCAGGTAGCCTGTAAATGCCACCAAAAAAACCGTAACGGCTATCGTCAAAAACTTTAAATCGACGTTTTTCAGGTAAGGAGCGACCACTGAGCTGTTAATCGCCACCACGGCGGCTAACCCGACTTTCGAAAATGGAGCACAATTCGCGCTTAAACGCGCTGTCCGCTCCGGTATTGAAAATTGATTGACGAGCATTCCTAATAAAGAAGGAATCACAATCATTCCGACTAAACCTTTCATCATACCGATAACATCCATTTCAACATGCGCACCGGCCAAAATGGAAAGACTGAACGGAACAATAAAAGGAGAAAGAATGGTGTCCACTAAAATAATCGATAAGGTTAAGCCGATGTTTCCTTTATACATGGCAGCCCAAATCATACTCGTAATCCCCGTCGGAATGACAACACCAAGGGTAAGCCCTGTAATCGTCAATGAATCCCCGCTAAACACAAGATGCCCCGTGCTCCATGCCAAAACAGGCATAAATATGTGCAAAACAAATAAAGCGAGAAGCATCGGCAAGGGATGAACCATCGCTGTTTTCAGCGACTGAAAATTTGCCCCAAGGCTGCCGGCAAACGTCATGAACGCAAAAATCCATGGCACAAGACCCGCCAGCCCATTTAAGTAATCCGCAAGCAATACCCCGCTGACAACACTTAGAGGCGTCAGTAAAGGCATAATCTTACCAAGTGTTTTATTGATCGTCTGAAGCATAGATGAAAAACGCCCGCTCTCTTTAAATCGAATTTACATTCATTATAACAAAAGATGGAATATCAAAACAGGAAGGGAATACAGAAAGAAGACAGCAAGATGGAGGAACAGCTTTTAAGCATAATGGGCTGAATTTCTTTTTTTATATGGGAACACGGATAAAATGGACTCCATCTTAAACATTCTGATCTGTTGTTTTTGGAAGCAAAATGCTTTCACATAACCGTTTTTTATTTCTTTCACAAGAATCGCCCGCTTAGAAAAACCGCTTTTTTTCATGTAAATGATTTCTACCGGAAAACGGTCTTCAATGGAACGATACAACAGCTTTCTCATCTTCTCACCTCACATCTTTATTTTATACGAACTCTTGTTCTTGATCAAGTGTAAACAAAATGTAAATTTTGGCATTATTCAAGTTCATGTATGAAAATATTAGCATTTTGAAGAAACTTTTTAAGGGGTTATTGCGTCAGTAAATACGTCACATATAAAAGAAGGAGTACCCGTCATGGCAAGAACATACAGAACGCGAATAAAGAAAAGAAAAAAGCAGAAAACAAAAAGAAGGCTTATCATATTTTCCTTTCTGCTTGTTTGTGGATTAATTTATCTTGCACTTCCAAGCGGTATGCGAGATCACCAGGAAAACCAATTGCAGGCAACTGAAAAAAAGGCACAGCCTGAAGCAAAGAAGAAGACAAGTCAAAATGAAACAAAAAAGAGCCCGATCGTTACAAAAAATGATAACGCTCAATTGGATCAATATTTAAAAAGCATTGGATTCAGCGGCACAGCATTGATCGTAGAAGATGGAAAAGTGGTGACAAGCAAAGGGTATTTATATGCAAACCGCGAAGAAATGGTCCCCAATACACCGGATACCGTCTTTTATATAGGGTCATCACAAAAAGCGATTATTGCAACGGCAATTCTACAGCTTGAGGAAAAAGGATTACTATCTGTAAATGACCCTGTTTCTAAGTATCTTCCTGATTTTCCAAACGGCTCAAAGATCACCCTTTATCATTTCCTGACGCACACATCAGGGATTAGAGGTCACAAAGAAGGCCGCGGATATATTTCACCGGAAGATTTAATTAAAGATATCGAAAAACGGGGCGTAAAATACCCAACTGGAAAATGGGATTATAGAGACTCCAATTACTCGGTTCTCGCATACATTGTTTCAATGGTAAGCGGTGAACCAGTCGACCAATACATCAAAAAGCATATTTTTAAACCTGCCGGTATGGAACATGCAGGCTTTTATAAAACATTTACTAAAGAGTCAAATCCATCGACAGGGTATAAATTAAACCTGCAAAAAAAACTTTATACACCTGACATGCCGGATCTATCCCAGCTTTACGGAGCCGGTGATATTTATATGACCGCTTATGATATGTATTTGTTTGATAAAGCACTTTATGAAAGAAAAATCATTTCCAATGACAGCTTTACGAAAATGTTTACACCGAACAAAGCAACATACGGCATGGGCTTTTATGTGTCTCCTGGAAGCTATTCAAGTCACGGCGTCATGCCCGGCTACAACATATTAAACAGCTTCAGTCTGACAGGGAGCAGATACGTCATCCTATTTTCCAACATCCAAAACAACATCAAGTCTTTTGGCAGTGTGAATAATCGGATCTTCTCTATTTTAAATGGATTTTAAACATGCTTAAACAAGCTCTCTGGCTCAGATGACAGGGAGCTTGTTTGAATAGCAGAGACAGTTTTTACAGCTAAAAGGGATTTTAATGATAAATGTAGAAGTTAGATGATAAATGAATTTTTAATATAAAGGAAGGTCGTCATGTCATTATTAACGATTAGCAAAATCGTGACTGTTATTGGCGTGCAGCACTATTTATATGGACTTTTAAAGACTCGAAACAGCATGAACCTGATACGATAAAGTATGCAAGTTATATGTTGTTCCTTCTTGTCTTAGAAGTCACAATAAATGTTTTATATGAGTGGGTATAAAGTTAAAAGCAGGCATTAGCCTGCTTTTATACATTCAATAAAGTCGAAAGCAAAATATCATAAAACAAAAAAGCTTTCCCCACCATAGGAGAAACCTTGTCATATCAACGTATTCATCTAAGCTTCCAAGCGGGCTCGAACCGCTGACCTCTTCCTTACCATGGAAGTGCTCTACCTGCTGAGCTATGGAAGCATTGGCTCCGCAGGCAGGATTCGAACCTGCGACCGATCGGTTAACAGCCGATAGCTCTACCACTGAGCTACTGCGGAATAAGATAAGCTTCATTTCATGCAGGGTAAAGATATATAAACAGCTTGGCGGC
>NZ_MRBL01000016.1 GCF_001969855.1 Bacillus haynesii | reverse complement strand
CGGTCGGTGTTCCCGGAGAGCTGTGCATCGCGGGCGACGGCTTAAGCAAAGGATATTTAAACCGCGAGAAACTGACAGCGGAAAAATTCATCCCGCATCCGTTCATTCCGGGAGAAAGGCTGTACAAGACGGGCGATTTAGCGAAATGGCTGCCTGACGGCAACATCGAATTCATCGGCCGAATCGACCACCAGGTGAAAATCCGCGGCTTCAGGATCGAACTCGGCGAAATCGAAAGCCGGCTGGAGCTGCATGAAGACATCAATGAGACGATCGTCACCGTCAGGGAAGACAAAGAGAGCCGCCCGTACATTTGCGCCTATATCACGGCAAATCGCGATATTTCTCTTGATGAGCTGAAAGGATTTTTAGGTGAAAAGCTTCCGGAATACATGATTCCCGCCTATTTCATGAACATGGACAAGCTGCCGCTCACCAAAAACGGGAAAGTCGACAGAAAAGCTCTGCCTGAGCCGGACAGAACGATGGGGGCGGAAAGCGAGTATGAAGCCCCGCGAAATGAAACGGAAGAAAAGCTGGCGGCAATTTGGCGGGATATTTTAAATGAGGGAAAATATGGTATCAACGATCATTTTTTCGAGATGGGGGGACATTCTCTCAAAGCGGCCGCGATGGCGGCAAGAATCCGAAAGGAGCTCAAAGCGGAAATCCCTCTTGGGCAAATCTTTAAAACGCCGACAATCAAAGGATTGGGAGAATATATCAGATCGACAAAAGATAGTGTTGATTCATCTATTAAAAAAGTGGAAGAAAAAGAATACTATCGTCTTTCATCCGCGCAAAAAAGACTATACATTCTAGGTCAAATCGAAGGGAGCGGATTGTCCTACAATATCCCTTTTACCATGAAAGTCAAGGGCTCCTTCGATATACGCCGGTTTGAGAACGCATTGCAAATTGTCATTCAAAGACATGAAGCGCTTAGAACATCCTTCTTGATGGCGGATGGAGAGCCTGTTCAAAAGATTGAAAAAGAAGTAGATTTCAGCATCAAATGCAGCGAAATAGAGTCTCTATCCATTCAGGAGATCATCAAACAATTTGTCAGACCGTTTGATTTAAAAAAGGCCCCGCTTTTTAGAACAGAGGTGGTCAAGGTTGATGACGAGGAACATATCATTCTGTTTGATATGCACCATATCATTTCAGACGGCGCATCGATGGGGGTTTTGACAAAAGAAATTTGCGATTTGTACGGCGGAAAAGAACTGGCGCCGCTCAGCCTCCAATATAAAGATTATTCAGAATGGCAAAGGGATTGTTATCAAAAAGATGAGATTAAAAGACAAAAAGACTACTGGCTCAATATTTTCAAAGGCGAGCTTCCAGTCCTCAACATGCCGACAGATTTCCCAAGGCCGCAAATGCACAGTGTTGAAGGCGATAGAATCGGTTTTGTAATCGACGGCGAATTGACGAAGAAGCTCGAGCGGATCGCTAAAGACAACGGAGCTACCATGTATATGCTTCTTCTGGCGGCGTATACGGTTTTGCTTCGAACATATAGCGGACAGGAAGATGTGATTATCGGAACGCCGATTCAAGGAAGAAAGCATCACGAGCTGAAACATGTGATCGGGATGTTTGTCAATACGCTGGCGATGAGAAATTATCCGAAAGGCGACAAGACATTCGCTGAATATTTGCAAGATGTAAAAGAGACGGCACTGAAGGCGTATGAAAACCAAGATTATCAATTTGACGACCTTGTCGAACAGCTTAACCTTGATCGCGATATGAGCAGAAATCCGCTGTTTGATACGATGTTTGTCCTGCAAAACCTGGAACAAGCGGATGCTGAAATAGAAGGGCTGACATTTGAACCGTTTGAAAGCGACGTCCATATTTCAAAATTTGACCTCACTTTATCGGCAATCGAAAAAGACTCGAAGGTAGAATTTGATTTGGAATACTGTACGAAGCTGTTTAAAAGAGAAACGGTTGAAAGGATGGCGGCACATTTCGTCCGTATTTTAGAAGATATTTCCAATCGCCCGGACAAGCGGCTGGATCAAATAGAGGTCATGTCAGAAGACGAAAAAAACACATTGTTATATCGGTTTAATGATACGAAAACTGGTGCTCCAACAGACAAAACCATTTGCCGGCTGTTTGCGGAGCGGGCGGAGACATCGCCTGACCAAACCGCGGTCGTGTTTGAAGATCAAAAGCTGACATATCGACAATTGCATGAGAGGTCAAATCAGCTGGCCCGGTTTTTAAGAGACAAAGGGGTTAAACCGGACACAGCCGTCGGCATCATGGTGGACCGCTCTCCCGAGATGATCATCGGCCTTCTGGGAATTTTGAAGGCCGGAGGCGCGTATCTGCCGCTTGATCCGGCATATCCTGAAGACAGGATCAAATACATCCTGGGCGACAGCCAAACAAAGTTTCTCTTGTCGGAAGAGGCGCTCATCAAAAAACGGGCCATTATCAAAGAGGCCGGCATGATCAACATTGATATTCACGACAAACAAATTGCCGCACAGGATGCGGGCCGATTGGAGCCTGTCAGCCACAGCGGGGATCTGGCTTATATCATCTATACTTCAGGGTCCACGGGAAAACCGAAGGGCGTCTTAATTGAACAAAAAGGGCTGTGCAATCTCGTTTCAGCCGTTATGAAATTCATGCACTTAAATACGGACAGCAGAGTGATTCAATTTGCTTCGCTTTCGTTTGATGCGTCGGCATTTGAAATCTTTTCAGCGCTTGCAGCCGGGGCGGCTTTGGTTTTGGGCCGGCAGGAGGAAATGATGCCGGGGCAGCCGTTAACAAGCTTTTTAAAGCATCATGACATCACTCATGCGACTTTGCCGCCGACCGTTCTGAATGTGTTGGATGAATCCAGATTGGAAAACCTCAAAGTAATCGTTTCCGCGGGCTCTGCCTGCAGTGAAGAACTGGCAAAAAGGTGGTTCGGAAATCGGCTGTTTATCAATGCCTACGGACCGACGGAAACGACGGTCTGCGCAACGGCGGGGGTTTACGGAGGATCCGGGCGTCCTCATATCGGCAGTCCGATTGCCAATACAAACGTATATGTATTGGATCAAGACCAGAAGCCTGTGCCGACAGGCGTTGTTGGAGAGCTGTGCGTCGGCGGAATCAGCCTTGCACGCGGATATTTAAACAGGCCGGAACTGACAGCCGAAAAGTTTATTTCACATCCGTTTGTATTAGGGGAAAGATTGTACCGGACGGGTGATCTAGCCAGATGGCTGCCTGATGGACATCTCGAGTTTTTAGGAAGAATCGACCACCAGGTGAAAATTCGCGGATACCGGATTGAACCGGGGGAAATCGAGAATCAATTGCTCAAGCTTGACAAAATCGATGAAGCGGCGGTTATAGCCAGGAAGGACGACGACAACAGCCATTATTTGTGCGCTTATATCGTCTCCAAAGAAGATTGGACGTCAACCGAGATCAGTGAATGGCTCGAAAAAGAGCTCCCTCACTATATGATTCCGGCTTATTTTGTCAGACTTGATAAGCTGCCGCTCACATCAAACGATAAAGTCGATCGAAAAGCACTTCCTGCACCTGACAGACATGTCGCCACAGGAGCGGAATACGAAGCGCCGCGGAATGACACAGAAGCTAAGCTCGTTGACATCTGGAGGGATGTTCTCGGTGCCGAAGACATCGGTATCAGCCATCACTTCTTTGCAGCAGGAGGAGATTCGATCAAGGCATTGCAAATCGTCTCAAGGCTGTCTAGGCTTGGTCTGAAGCTTGAAATGAAGGATTTGTTCGCCAATCCGAGAATCAAGGATCTTGCCAAGTATGTTAAAAAACAATCACAGAGGCAAAATGCCAATACAATCGTCACAGGACATGCAGAACTCACTCCGATCCAAAAATGGTATTTTGCTAATAACAAAGAAGAGCTAGATCACTTTAACCAGTCATTTGTGCTCTTCAGAAAGGGCGGATTTGACGAAAGCTGTGTCAGAAAGGCTTTCAATAAAATAATGGAGCAGCACGACGCGTTAAGGATGACCTATGAAGAAAAAGGCGGGGACTTCATTCAGTACAACAGAAGCTTTCGGGAAGATCTGTTCGACCTGGATGTTTATGATGTAAGAGGGCTTGATCGTCAAGCGGAAAAGGTGTTTGAGCTGGCGACAGGCATTCAAAAAAAATCATCGATTAGAAAAGGAAAACTCGTTCATCTCGGCATCTTTCGGGCTGATGAGGGGGACCACCTGCTCATTGTGATCCATCATCTTGTCGTAGACGGTGTATCGTGGAGAATTCTGTTTGAGGACTTCGAAACAATGTACAGTCAGGCATTAAAGGGGCAAACGCTCGAGATCGGCTACAAAACGCATTCCTATCAAGAATTCGCCCGCAGGTTAAAAGCACACGCCCAGAGCCGCACATTATCGAAGGAAGCCGACTATTGGCGGAACATTGCCATGGCTCGTGTTCGGTTTATTCCGCCAAAGAACATATTAAAGGAAGATGTATACGAAAACAGCACCACTTTGAGCATCAAGCTCGCTAAAGAGGCAACAGCGGACCTTTTGCGAAACACGAACAGAGCCTACAACACTGAAATCAACGATATTTTGTTAACGGCATTACTGACCGGAGCAAGGGACATCACAGGGGAAAACAAACTGAAGGTCATGATGGAAGGCCACGGCAGGGAAGATATTTTAGAAGGCGTTGACATCGCGAGAACAATCGGCTGGTTTACGACGATGTATCCGGTGCTTCTTGATGCAGGAGAAGAAAAAGACCTCTCCCAACAGATCAAAATGGTCAAAGAAACGTTGAGAAAAATACCGAATAAAGGAATCGGCTACGGGATATTAAAGTATATGGCCGAAGACCCGGATTTCATTAACGAAGAAAAAGCCCGGATTTCATTTAACTATTTAGGCGAGATCGATGCCGACATGAACCGCGGCGAATTTTCCGGGTCCAGCTTCTCCGAAGGGGAAAGCATCGGCGGGAAAATTGCGAGAAGTCATTCTATCGAAATCAACGCCATCGTGATCAATCATGAGCTGGTGATTCATACCACCTTTAATCAATTGGAATACGAAAAAGAGACGATCAGCCGGCTGAATAATCAATTGAAACAAAGTCTGGAACAAATCATTAAGCACTGCACGCAAAAGACGGAAAGCGAAAGAACGCCGTCCGACTATGGAGATATAAATATCAGTTTTGCCGAACTTGAGGAAATCAAAGGAAAATACAGAAGCGCAATTGAAAAAATCTATCCGCTCGCCAACATGCAAAAAGGTATGCTGTTTCATGCCATCGAGGATCATACCTCAGATGCATATTTTCAGCAGGCGGTCATGGATATTGAAGGAGATGTCGATCCGGCGATCCTTGAGGCAAGCTTTAATGACATCATGAAACGGCATGAAATCTTAAGGGCCTCTTATGAATATGAAATCATTGAAGAACCGAGGCAGATCATCATCGAAAACCGAAGCATCGACTTCACCTATTTCAATATTGCGAAAAGCTCCGCCCAGCAACAGGAAATGTTCATTGAAAGATTGATCAATGAAGATCGAAAAAAAGGCTTTGATTTAAGCAGAGATGTACTGATGAGGGCTTATTTGCTGAAAACGGCCGAGCGCTCGTACCGGCTTGTCTGGAGCCATCACCATATTTTACTCGATGGCTGGTGCCTTGGCATCATCATGCGCGAGCTGTTTGTCATCTATGAAAACCGGATGAACGGCAAAGCCAGTCCATTAAAGGAGACGAAGCCGTACAGCGATTATATCAGGTGGCTTGAAAGACAGGATCAAGAAGAGGGCCGTCAATATTGGCGCGAATATTTGAAAGGGTATGAGGAACAGGCGCAGCTGCCTACATTAACAAAACGCAAAAATAGCAGCCGGTATGACCGCCAGGAGAAGGTCATCCATTTGTCAAAACAGCTGACAAAACAATTGAAGGAGCTCGCTGCCAAAAACAGTATCACGCTTCATACGGTGATTCAAACGATTTGGGGCCTGATGCTAACGAGATATAATAAGATCGATGATGTCGTGTTTGGAACGGTCGTATCGGGCAGGGAAGCAAACGTAGACGGAATCGAAGACATGATCGGTCTGTTTATCAACACCATCCCGACAAGAATCAGATTCAATGAGCAGGCGCGTTTTAACGATTGTTTGCAAAAGGTTCAGGAAGATGCGATTCAAAGCAACCGCTACAACTATATGAATCTCGCTGAAGTCCAGGCTTTGAGCAGCTTAAAGAAAGATCTGATCGATCATATTCTCGTATTTGAGAACTATGAAGCTGATGAACAGGACTTTGAAGAGAGTCAAATGAAGACAGGCTTTAAGGTGAATGAGATCAGTGCCGCGGAACAAAGCAATTACAGTTTTAGTATGTCGGTGACTCCAGGCGAAGAGCTCACCCTTGTTTTGACATATGACGGCAATGTCTATGACAGGGATATCATCAATAATATTGAAGGTCATATCAAAAAGGTCGCTGAGCAAGTGGCGGCAAATGAAAACCGGACAATCGCAGAGATTGACATGCTGGCGGAGGAAGAAAGAAAGACGCTTCTATATGAGTTCAACCGGACGAACGCCGATTATCCAAGGAATAAAACGATCCATCAATTATTTGAAGAACAGGCGGAACGGACGCCAGGACATATTGCGGTTGTGTTCGAAGAAGAGCAGCTCTCGTACAGTGAGTTGAATGCCAGAGCCAATCAGCTGGCACATGTTCTGCGGGAAAAAGGCGTCCGCCCGGATACTATTGTGGGAGTGATGATGGAGCGGTCTGCCGGCATGATCGTTGCTATGCTCGGAATTTTAAAAGCAGGAGGCGCGTACCTTCCGATCGATCCGGATTACCCGCAAGAACGAATCAAGTATATGCTTGAAGACAGCGGGACGGGTATTTTGCTAATTGATTCGGAAACGTCCTGCCCGAAATCATTCACCGGCCTTATCTTAAACACGGATGATTTATACAAGGACAATGCAGAGAAAGCGGTGAATCCAAAACTGATCAACCATCCGGACGATCTTGCGTATATCATTTATACATCGGGAACGACGGGCAAACCGAAAGGCTGTATGATCAAGCACCGGAACGTGGTGCGCTTGATGGTGAACGAAAAACAGAAATTTGATTTCAATGATCATGATGTATGGACAATGTTCCATTCGTACTGTTTCGATTTCTCAGTATGGGAAATGTACGGCGCATTGCTTTATGGCGGAAAAGTTGTCATTGTGCCGAAATATACTGCAAAAGACAGCAGGGCATTCTTGAAGCTTTTGCGGGACAGATCGGTGACGGTGCTTAACCAGACGCCGACCGCTTTTTCTAAGCTGATGAACGAAGAATGTAAACATTCTGAGGCGCACTTAAACCTCCGCTACGTCATTTTTGGGGGAGAAGCCCTGAATCCTTCGATGCTGAAACAGTGGCGCAAAAAGTATCCGCAGACAAAGTTGATCAATATGTATGGCATTACAGAGACGACCGTGCACGCCACATATAAAGAAATTACAAAACAAGATATTGAAACAAGTGTGAGCAATATCGGGTCGCCAATTCCGACGCTGACCTGCTATGTTTTAGACAGCCGGCGGAAACCGGTGCCGATCGGCGCGCCCGGTGAGCTGTACATCGGCGGGGAAGGCCTTGCCCGCGGATACTTAAACAGACCTGACCTCACGCTTGAAAAATTTGTTCCAAACCCGTTTGCTCCAGGGGAAAGCATGTACCGGACGGGGGATCTCGCAA
Source organism: Bacillus haynesii (assembly GCF_001969855.1). GTDB lineage: Bacteria > Bacillota > Bacilli > Bacillales > Bacillaceae > Bacillus > Bacillus haynesii. Next base: position 397,592 of record NZ_MRBL01000016.1, on the reverse strand, counting down.
GATTTCTGCCTGACGGTAATATCGAATATTTAGGAAGAATCGATCATCAAGTCAAAATCCGCGGATTCAGAATCGAACTGGGCGAAATCGAAAACCAATTGCTTAAAATCGAAAGCATTCAGGCGGCGGCAGTCATGGCACGGGAAGATCAAGACGGCAGCAAATATCTTTGCGCATATATCGTTGCGGACAAAACGGCTGGTATAGCAGACGTCAGAAAATGTTTGTTAAAAGAACTGCCTGATTACATGGTGCCGTCATACTTTGTCAAGCTTGATCAATTGCCGCTCACGGCAAACGGCAAAATCGACAGAAAAGCGCTCCCTGAACCAAGCGGCGCGATCAGCGAGGCGACGTACGAAGTACCGCGGAACCGTACAGAGGAAAAGCTTGTCTCCATCTGGGAGGACGTTTTAGGGATCGAAAACATCGGCATCAGCCACAATTTCTTTGAGCTTGGCGGCCATTCCTTAAAAGCTGCGGCATTGGCGGCAAAACTGCATAAAGAAATGAAAGTTGAAGTCCCTTTAAGACAACTATTCGAAACACCGACAATCAAAGACATCGCCGATTTTATCGAATCCATGAAAGAAAGCTCTTATGCGTCCATCACACAAGCGGAAGAGAAAGAATATTACGCATTGTCATCCGCGCAAAGAAGGCTGTATATTCTCAACCAAATCGAACCTGGCGGCCTTTCTTATAACATGCCGTTCGCCATGAAAATTGCAGGAGATTTTGATGTCGACCGGTTTGAGGATGCTTTTCGGCAGTTGATAGAAAGGCATGAAGCCTTGAGGACGGCCTTTATGATGGATGACGGCGAACCTGTACAGAAAATCGAAAAAGAAGTCGATTTTAAAGTGAAGTACGGGCGACTCGGGCAGGACCGGTTAGAAGAAAAAATCAAAGCGTTCATCAAGCCGTTTGCTTTGGAAAAAGCGCCGCTTTTAAGAGCGGAAGTATTAAAAGCGAGTGGCGATGAACATGTACTGATGCTCGATATGCACCATATTATTTCAGACGGGGTGTCCATGGCCATTTTCACAAAAGAGCTGGCCGAGCTGTACGAGGGAAAAACATTACCGCCGTTAACGATTCAGTACAAAGACTTTTCAGAATGGCAAAAACTTTTTTATCAAAAGGAAGAGATCAAACGGCAGGAAGACTACTGGCTCAACGTGTTTCAAGGCGAAGTGCCGGTGCTGAATTTACCGACGGATGAAAAACGTCCGCAAAAGCGTTCGATTGAAGGAGATATCGTTCAGTTTGAAATAGACGGCGAAACGTCCGCCATGCTGAACAAACTGGCGAAAGAGAACGGCGCGACGATGTATATGCTGCTTTTGGCGGGATACACAACGCTCTTGGCCAAGTATACAGGCCAGGAGGATATCGTTGTCGGTTCACCGATCGCGGGAAGGCATCACAGCGATTTGAAACATGTCATCGGACTGTTTATCAACACGCTGGCGATGAGGAACGATCCAAAAGGAGACAAGCCTTTTGCCGACTATTTAAAAGAGGTCAAAGAAACAGCGCTGAAAGCTTATGAAAATCAAGACTATCCATTTGATGAACTGGTTGAAAAACTTGATGTCAAACGGGATATGAGCAGACACCCGCTATTTGATACCATGTTTGTTCTGCAAAACTTCGACGGCGATGAAGCGGACATCGACGGCTTGACATTCCAGCCGCTTCAAACCGAGGTGAACATCTCAAAATTTGATTTGACGCTGACAGCCGCTGAGACAAATGAAGGCATTCAATGTGTTTTCAACTACTGTGCAAAATTGTTTAAGCGGTCCACGATTGAAAGAATGGCGGGCCATTTGATCAATATTCTAAAGGAAGCGGCAAACGATCCACAAAAGCCGTTGAGCGACGTTAACATGCTGTCAGATGAAGAAATGCGAGTGCTTCGGAATCAAAATCAAGGACAACAAGCCGATTACCCTGAAGATCAAACGGTTCATCAGTTGTTTGAGCATCAGGCTGGCAAAACGCCGGAGCAAACAGCGGTGGTCTTTGCGGATGAAAAGCTGACGTACAGGGAACTGAACGAAAGAGCAAACCAATTGGCAAGGCTTTTGCGAGACAAAGGAGCAAAAGCCGGTGCACCTGTGGCGATCATGATTGAACCATCGCTTGAGATGATCATTTCCATGCTGGCGGTACTGAAAGCCGGAGCGGCTTACGTGCCGATCGAGCCGGAGCAATTGGCCAAACGGACGAATGAGATTTTAAGTGACAGCAAAGCTGCAATATTGCTTGTCAAAGGCTCTGTCAAAGAAAACGTCGCGTTCGCTGGAGAAATCGTCAATATTGCCGACCGTTTGATAGATGCGAAGGCCGCGTCAAACCTGCCTGCATCTGGTTCAGCCGATCAGAATGCATATATTATATACACATCAGGCTCCACCGGAAAGCCGAAAGGCGTATTTGTCAGACACGGGAATGTGGTGAACTATACAACATGGTTTATGAAGGAAGCGGGTCTGACAGAAGACGACAAAGCCATGCTTGTGTCCTCATATGCGTTCGATTTGGGCTATACGAGCATCTTTTCGGCTCTTTTAAGCGGAAGCGAACTGCATATCGCACGAAAAGAATGTTATACAAATGCACACCGGGCTTTACAGTATATCAAAGAAAACGGCATCACCTATATCAAACTGACGCCATCTCTGTTTAACATTTTTGTCAATGATCCGGGCTTTTCCGCCGAAAAATCTTGCGCCACTCTCAGGCTGGTCGTCTTAGGCGGAGAGATGATCAATACAAGGGATGTTGAGACATTTTACAACCAATATCCGGACCATGTGGTCATGAATCATTATGGCCCGACGGAAACGACAATCGGCTCAGTCTTTAAAGTGATCGACCCGGAACACCTCCATTCTTTCAAAGAATATCCGGTTATCGGCACTCCGATCCATAATACGAATGCGTATGTGCTGGATGAAAACATGAAGCTGCTTCCGGAAGGTGTGTACGGAGAGCTCTGCATCGCAGGAGCCGGAGTGACAGGCGGTTATGTCAACAGGCCGGATGAAACGAAAGAAAAATTTATCGAAAACCCGTTTGCACCGCATACAAAAATGTACAGGACAGGGGATCTCGCCAGAAGGCTGAGCAATGGAAATATCGAACTTGCAGGCCGGATAGATACCCAAGTGAAGGTAAGGGGCTACAGAATAGAACCGGACGAAATCAAAAGCAGGCTGTTGGCTCATGATGATATCAAGGAAGCCTTTATTGTGGCAAGGGAAGACCATAAAGGTGCAAAACAGCTGTGCGCTTATTTCACAGCAGACGCCGAATTGCCGTTCGAGGACATCAGGACGTATCTGATGCATGAGCTTCCAGAATATATGATTCCGTCTTCGTTTGTCCAAATTGAGAAGATGCCGCTTTCAGCCAACGGAAAGATCGATACGGCCGCATTGCCTGAACCGCAGCCGGGAAAAGAGACGGAATACGAACCGCCGCGGAACGAGACGGAAGAAAAGCTTGTTCAAATATGGGAAGAAGTGCTTGGCATGGACAAGATCGGGATCACTCATCACTTTTTTGCAGCAGGCGGCGATTCCATCAAAGCGCTGCAAATGATCTCAAGATTATCAAGAGAAGGCCTGTCGCTAGAAATGAAAAATCTGTTTGCAAACCCGCAAATCAAGTCTTTGAGCCGATATGTCAAGGCCGAAACCGACAAATCAGCATCCTATGAAACGGTAGAGGGCGAGATTCTCTTGACCCCGATTCAACAAGAGTATTTCTCATTGAACAAAACGGACAGGAACCATTACAACCATGCGGTTATGCTGTATAGAAAAAACGGATTCGACGAGAGCATCGTCAAACGAGTATTTAGAGAAATCATCAAACATCACGATGCACTCCGGACGGTGTTTAAAGAAGAAGACGGAAAGATCATTCAGTACAACCGGGGACCGGACAAAAAGCTGTTTGACCTATTTGTCTATGATGTCTCAAGCGAAAACGACCAGCCTCAGAAAGTGTACCAATTGGCGACGGAGCTTCAGCAAAGCATCGATATTAAAACCGGTCCTTTGGTCAAACTTGCGCTCTTCAAAACGAATAATGGAGATCATCTGCTGATCATCATCCATCACCTTGTGGTCGACGGTATCTCCTGGAGAATATTATTTGAAGATTTGGCGCTGGGGTACAGTCAGTTATCGAATGGGGAAAAAGTCGAGTTTTATCCAAAAACGGCTTCCTACCAGGAATATGCGCGGCACATCACGGAATATTCAAAAACTGAAAAACTGCTTGGTGAAAAACAGTATTGGCTGAAGGCCATTTGCGATGACGTCGAATTCCTGGAAATGAATGAAGATGCAGGTGTCTTCAAAGTTGAGGACAGCAAAACATTCAGCACGGAACTCGAAAAAGAGGAGACAGCGCGGCTTTTAAGAGAAACAAACCAAGCTTACCGTACCGAAATCAACGATCTTCTGATCACTGCGCTTCTGATGGCGGCAAGGAATATGACCGGGCAAAATAAATTAAGAATCACACTGGAAGGACATGGAAGAGAGCGGGTGACAGACGGCATCGACATCAGCAGAACGGTCGGATGGTTTACCTCGAAATACCCGGTATTCATCGATTTGGGACAAGAAACAGACATGTCCAGAACGATTAAAATGGTGAAAGAGCACTTACGAAATGTGCCGAACAAAGGCATTGGCTACGGAATTTTAAAGTATCTCACTCGGGACAGTGACATCGGAAAAGGAGCCGCATCTCCAATCCTGTTGAATTACTTGGGACAGCTTGATGAAGACATCAACAGCGGCGAATTTTCTTCATCACATCTCCCGCCGGGAGAAGCGGCCGGAAAGGGCATCACAAGAGAACATCCGCTCGAAATCAATGCGATTGTCTTTAACGGAAGACTGGCGCTTCAAACAACCTATAACACAAGAGCATACAGTGAAGACGTCGTTAGAGCTTTTGCTCAAAAGTATAAAGAAGCCCTTAAAGCGGTCATTCACCATTGTGCGGAACGAGAAGAGACGGAAAAAACGCCGTCCGATTACGGAGACAAAGGCATCAGCTTAGATCAACTTGAGGAAATCAAACTGAAATATAAAGGGATGGAAATCGAAAAAATCTATCCGCTTGCCAACATGCAAAGGGGCATGCTGTTCCACGCGCTCGAAGACAAGGAATCACAGGCGTACTTTGAACAAATGACCATCAATATGAAAGGATTGATCGATGAGCACCTGTTTGCAGAAACGTTCAATGACATCATGGAAAGACACGAGATTCTAAGGGCCTCTATTGAGTATGAAATAACGGATGAACCAAGAAATGTGATCATCAAGGACAGAAAGATCAATCTTGACTATCATGACTTGCGAAAGCAGAGTCCGGCGGAACAGGAGCAAGTGATTCAAGCGTACCGTAAAGCAGATCGGGAGAAAGGTTTTCGCTTAAACAGCGAACCATTGATCAGAGCCGCGCTGATGAGAACCGGGGATGACAGTTATACGTTCATATGGACAAACCATCATATTCTGCTTGACGGCTGGTCCCGGGGAATCATTCTGGGAGAGCTGTTCCAAATGTATCATATGAAAGAAGCCGGGCAAAAACACCGGCTTGAAGAGGCAAGACCGTACAGCGATTATATCGGGTGGCTAAAGCAACAGGATAAAGAAGCTGCAAAAGCGTACTGGAGAAACTATTTATCAGGCTTTACCGAAAAATCGCCGATTTCGGTTTTGGCGAGCTCTTCCGGACATGCAAAATATAAGAGAAAAGAGGCCGTCATAGAATTCCCGGAACAATTGACCGGCCGGATCACAGAGCTTGCCAGCCGTAACAATGTCACCTTCCATACTGTTTTACAATGCATTTGGGGAATGCTTTTGGCAAGGTACAATCAAACGGATGATGTCGTATTCGGTACAGTCATTTCCGGAAGGGATGCACAAGTAGCCGGAATTGAAAAAATGGTCGGACTATTCCTCAACACTGTACCGACGAGAATCAGACTGGAAAAAAGCCAAAGCTTTAAGGAGCTCATCAAAAGCGTTCAGGAACAGGCTTTGGAAGGCAGGACATATCATGACATGAATTTGTCGGAAGTGCAGTCGCTCAGTGAATTAAAAAGAGAGCTGCTGGATCATATCCTGATTTTCGAAAATTACGCGGTTGATCAGAGTGCATTTGAGACAAGCGGCAAACGCGGTGCCGGTTTTGTCTTTGAAGAAATTCACGCCGAAGAACAAACAAATTACGGGTTTAATATTGTGGCCGTCCCGGGCGAACGTTTGGTCATCAAATTGACTTATGACGGAAATATCTATCATGACCAGATCATCGCCGGTATCAAAGGACACCTTCAACAAGTGATGGAACAGGTGGTCCAAAATGAAGATCAGTCATTAAACGATATCACAGTCCTTTCGGAAGCTGAAAGAAACAGGCTGTTGTACGAATGGAATGACACGAAAGCGGAATATCCGAATCAGACGATTTACCGGCTGTTTGAGGAACAAGCCGAAAAAACCCCTGATCTTGCTGCGGTTGTCTGCGGCAATGACAAACTGACGTACCGTGAGCTCAATGAAAAATCAAATCAGCTCGCAAGATATCTCAGGAACAAAGGAGTCAAAGCGGACACGATTGTCGCCATCATGGCAGAGCGCTCGCCGGAGATGGTGATCGGAATCATGGGGATTTTGAAAGCCGGAGGAGCCTATTTGCCGATTGATCCCGATTATCCGGAAGAAAGGATCAAGTATATGCTTGAAGACAGCGGCGCGGCCATCATCCTTGTGGATCACAGGCAGGACTTGGGCACACTTCATCAAGAAGCCGTCGAATTAACCGGAGATTTCAGCAGCTATCCGGCTGACAATCCGGAACCGGCCAGTGACGGCGACAGCCTCGCTTATATCATTTACACGTCAGGCTCAACAGGCAAACCGAAAGGGGTGATGATCAGACAAAGCGGGCTGGTGAACTATATCACATGGGCTGAGCATGTATATGTCCAAGGCGAACAGCTCGATTTTGCCCTCTACTCATCCATTGCCTTTGATTTAACGGTGACATCGATATTTACGCCATTAATCTCGGGAAATCAGGTGATTGTTTATCAGCATAGCGGAGACGGGGAACCGCTGATTCGAAAAGTGTTCAGAGACAAAAAAGCCGGGATTGTCAAATTAACCCCGTCTCATTTAAGCCTTGTCAAAGACATGGATGTCAGCGGATCAAGCATCAAACGCCTGATCGTCGGCGGGGAAGATTTAAAAACGGAACTGGCCAAAGATATCACGGAAAGATTTGATCACAACATTGAAATCTATAATGAATACGGACCGACTGAAACGGTTGTCGGCTGCATGATCTATCAATATGATGCCGATCGGGACCGCCAAGTTTCTGTCCCAATCGGCAAGCCGGCTTCCAATGTGCAGCTATATATTTTGGATGAGCGTCAGGAAGTGCAGCCGGTCGGAATTGCCGGAGAGCTGTATATCAGCGGAGACGGAGTCGCAAAAGGCTATTTGAACAAACCGGAGCTGACGTCTGAAAAATTCCTGCCAAATCCGTTTTTACCGGGTGAAAGAATGTATCGAACAGGAGATCTTGCGAGAATGAGGCCTGACGGACATATTGAGTATCTGGGCCGGATCGATCATCAAGTCAAGATTCGGGGCTACCGCATCGAGCTTGGCGAAATCGAACATCAATTATTAAGGTACTGTGATATAAAAGAAGCGGCGGTTGCCGCCAAAACAGATCAAAGCAACAATCAAGTTCTTTGCGCATACGTCGTTTCCGAAAGAGACATCACACAGGAAGACATCAAAGCGTTTTTGGCGAAGGAGCTTCCGGAATATATGGTGCCGTCTTATTTGCTGAAGCTTGATGAGTTGCCGCTGACACCAAACGGAAAAGTCGACTTGAAGGCCCTTCCGGAGCCAGATCGAAGCGCGGGCGCTATACTGGAATACGAGCCTCCAAGACATGAGCTGGAAGAAAAAATGGCCGCCATTTGGGAAGACATCCTGAATATCGAACAGATTGGCATCAACGCCAACATATTCGATATCGGGGCGAATTCTTTAAACGTCATGTCATTTGTCTCTAGGCTATATGCAGAGCTTGGCTTCAGAGTTCCGTTTAAGGACATTTTCTCCAAGCCGACAATTAAAGAGCTGTCTGATTTTCTGAAGCATGCACAAGACGTGCTGAAAGACTACACAGATGATTGCATGCAGCTGACCAGGGCGGAAGAAGGCGGCAAAAACCTGTTCTGCTTCCCGCCGGCCGCGTCGATGGGTATTGCCTACATGGGCTTGGCCAAGCATCTAAAGCAGCATTCGGTGTACAGCTTCAACTTCATTCCATCCGCAAACAGGATTCGAAAATACGCGGATATCATCAAAAACATTCAAGGTGAAGGGCCGTACACATTAATCGGCTATTCATCCGGCGGAATCCTGGCATTTGATGTGGCGAAAGAATTGAACCGGCAAGGATATGAAGTCGAGGATTTGATCATCATCGATTCAAAATATCGGACAAAAGCCGAGAAACATCAGTTCACAGAGGAGGAATACAGAGAAGAGATATCCAAAACATTTGAACTTGAGAAATACCACGATGCAGAGAAATTATTGAGCGACTATTTAGTGGACTTGGTGATGAAATCTTATGTATATATACAAAACACACTCACAACCGGCGCAATTGACGGACATATCAGCTATATCAAGTCAAGCGACAATCAGCGGGATGAAAATATGATGATGTGGGAAAAAGCGGCGTCCAAAACCTTTACAGTCGTTCAAGGAGCCGGAACACATATGCAAATGATCTCCAAATCCCATCCCGACATTCTCGAAAGAAATGCAAGATTGATCCATGATATCGTCAATAAGACTGTCAAAATATGAGCAAAAAGGCATCCTTCTCGGGATGCCTTTTGTTTGCCCCATCAACTCTCTGTTATAATGATAGGCAAAGAAAAGAGAGGAAATATTTCAAAAAACAAGCAGCAGCGGGTGCTGCGGTGTTAACATCTATCAAGACAAAATAAAAGCGGGTGAACCAAGTGGAAGCCATTCGAGTGCTCATAGCGGATGATGAAAAAGAAATCAGAGATTTATTGAAAACCTATTTAAAAAGAGAGTGTTATGAGGTTGACGTGGCAGTTGACGGTGAAGATGCGTTAAGGCTGTTTGAACAAAACCATTACCACCTCGTGATATTGGATGTGATGATGCCGAAAATCGACGGCATTGAGGTCTGCAGAAGGATGAGGAATCATACGAATGTTCCGATCCTGATGCTGACCGCCAAAGACCTTGAAGGCGATAAAATTTTAGGACTGTCCATCGGTGCCGATGATTATATAACAAAGCCATTCAGCGTGAACGAAGTGCTTGCGCGGATCAAAGCCATGCTGAGACGCTTTTTGGTCCTCGGCAGCGAAAGCCGCTCCGATGAACAATCACTGATTCAATTTAAAGGATTGACCATCGATTTGAAAACATATACGGTCACCGCAGGCGGACAGGAGATCTCCCTGACGGCGAAGGAGTTTGAACTGCTGAAGTTTTTCGCCTCAAATCCGGGGCAGGTATTTACGAAAACGCAACTGTTTCGAAACGCTTGGAGCGACCAATACATAGAAGATGATAATACGGTCATGGTGCATATCAGAAGGCTGAGAAAAAAAATAGAGCCGGATCCTTCCGATCCACAATTTGTTCAAACCGTTTGGGGAATTGGCTATAAGTTTGTAGGTGAGAAAGATGCTGACCGATAAAAAGCTGCTGCTTCTCATTCTGCAATGTGCGGCGATTACAGCACTTCTGTTCATCTATATGAAAACGGCTTCCTTTGGGGTTTTCAGCACAACGTTGTTTATTTTTCTGTTTGCCGTTACCGCGGTGCTGTTTACGTTGAGGCTTCGCTTCATCGATCGCTTAAAGCTGATTGAAACCGAGCTGAAGCGCGTGGCGGATGGAAATTTAAGAAGAAGATTGCTGGCGAAAGGCGATCAGCTATTTAATGAAATCATTTTTTCCATTAACGAATTGATAGAGCAGCTTGAAAAAATTCAAATCGACGCCGCAAAATCGGAAGCGGCTAGAAAACGGCTGCTGTCTAATATTTCCCACGATATCCGAACGCCGCTCACATCAATTATTGGCTATGTTGATGCATTAAAAGACGGGGTCGCGTCTTCGGAAGAAGAGAAACAGGAATATCTCAACATCCTTTCTAAAAAATCAAACAGCCTCAAGCAATTGATCGATGAAATATTCAACATGGCGAAATTGGATGCGAATGAAGTCCAGTTGAAAACAGAGTTTTTTGACCTTGCCGAAGTCGCTAGGGAAACGCTGATCGACTTTTTGCCGGAACTGAAAAAACATGATATTGATTTGAATGTGCAGCTTCCGGAAAAGAAATGCTTTGTTATCGCAGATCGGCTCAGCCTGATCCGCGTGATCGAAAACATCGTGAGAAACGGCATTCACTATGGAAAAGAAGGAAAAGTACTTGGAATCGAACTGACAGAATCAGAACATGAATATCAGCTTCTCATCTGGGATCAAGGTCCGGGGATTCCGGAAAACGATATTGAAAATGTGTTTGATAGAATGTACCGCAGAGACCGGTCGAGAAGCCTTGATGACGGGAGCGGCCTGGGGCTTGCCATCGCCAAATCGCTCGTCGAAAAAAACCGCGGACGTATATGGGCACAGAGCGTCCCGTGGGAAAAAACGACGTTTGGTTTTTCGCTGCCTAAACAAAACCATCTCCAATCATTTAAGAATTAATTAAGAATTGGTTAAGAAGAAGTTAAATCCTTCTGTTTATGATGTAGTTATAAGGAGAGTGGATCAACTTTGAGCACAATTATTAAAACGACGGATCTCACGAAAATGTACGGGCCGCAAAAGTCTGTAGACCATCTCAATATCAACGTAAAACAAGGAGATATATATGGCTTTCTGGGGCGGAACGGCGCCGGCAAGACGACGACAATCAGAATGCTGCTGGGTCTGATCAAACCGACCAGTGGGCAGATAGAAATTTTCGGAGAGAATTTTTTCAAGAATAAAAAAGAGATTTTAAGAAGAATCGGATCTATCGTGGAAGTGCCCGGCTTTTACGCGAACTTGACGGCAAGGGAAAACCTTTTGATCAACGCGAAAATCATAGGTATCCATAAAAAAAATGCGATCGATGAAGTATTGGAGATCGTGGGACTCCATCATGAAACGAAAAAGCTCGTCGGCAAGTATTCCTTGGGAATGAAACAAAGGCTGGGAATTGCAAGAGCCTTGCTTCACTATCCGGAGCTGTTGATACTGGACGAACCGACAAACGGTCTGGACCCGATCGGCATCAAGGAAATGAGAAGACTCATCCATTCTCTCGCCAAAGAAAGAAACATCACCATTTTTATATCAAGCCACATTTTGTCTGAAATCGAACAGCTCGTCGATCATGTCGGGATCATTCATGAAGGAAAACTGCTTGAGGAAATTCCGTTTGACCATCTCAAAAAAAGAAACCGCAAATATCTGGAATTTCAATTATCTGATCAAAATAAAGCGGCCGTGCTGATGGAACAGCATCTTAATATTCATGACTACGAAGTTCACCAGGACGGAATCATCCGGGTATACTCCCATTTGGGCCAGCAGGGAAAGCTCAATAAAATGTTTGTCGAAAACGGAATTGACGTATTGAAGATTACGATGAGCGAAGACAGTCTTGAAGACTACTTTGTAAAATTGATAGGGGGCGGGACGATTGGCTAATTTGCTGTTTACCGAACTGCTGAAGCTTAAGCGCTCACAGATGTTTCTGGTCAGCATCTTGGGAGCGGCGGCAGCCCCTTTCATCTGTTTTATATCGTCTTTGGCTAAGAAAGCCAAGTACCCTGATGTACCGATTCGTTTCAGCGAGACCTTTTCCGACACCAACCTGTATATTGTGCTTTTGATCGGAGTCCCGTTGTACGGCGTGATTACATCATATTTATTCAATCGGGAATACGCTGAAAGCACGCTAAAGAATCTATTGACGATTCCTGTTTCAAGAATCAGCCTGATTGTCAGCAAATTGGTCCTGCTCTTCATCTGGATCATGATGCTGACGTTAATCGCCTGGGTGCTGACGCTTCTGTTTGGGCTGATCGGACAGTTTGAAGGGCTCAGCTCGGCGGTTATAATAGAAGGGTTTAAACAATTTATGATAGGCGGAGCGCTTCTCTTTTTCCTGCTGAGTCCGATCATATTTGTGACGCTGCTGTTTAAAAATTACGTGCCGACCATTATCTTTACGATCGTTATCACAATGATCAGCATTATGGTATACGGCACAGAGTACAGCGCTTTATTCCCTTGGTCGGCGGTATGGGTGATCGCTTCGGGTACGTTCTTTCCGGAATATCCGCCCGAATATTCTTTTATCAGTGTTGCCGCCACAACCGTTCTCGGATTAGCCGCGACAATCGTTTACTTTAAGAAAATTGATATTCATTGATGCAAAAGGGGAATGTGCAACGAATGTTTGCACATTCCTAATACTACTAAGGGCTTTTTGTGCGATTGAAATGTAAATATTTTAAATAAAAGTATAAAAAAGGAGATTGAAACATGTCTTTTTCGGAGTTGAATATTGATGTTTTTCGTTTCATTAATGATTTGGGAAAAGAGTATTCGATGCTGAATCCGGTCGTTTACTTTATGGCCGAATATATGATCTATTTCCTCGCACTGGGTCTTGTCGTTTATTGGCTGACCCGGACGACCAAAAACAGATTGATGGTCATTTATGCAGTCATCGCATTTGGGATTGCCGAAGTTCTCGGAAAAATTGCGGGCTCTCTTTATTCCAACTACCAGCCCTTTGCCGTGCTTGCGAACGTCAACAAGCTGCTTGAACACGAAATTGACAATTCGTTTCCAAGCGACCATACGATTTTGTTTTTTTCAATTGGTTTTTTAATCTTCCTGTTTCACAAAAAGACGGGCTGGCTGTGGCTTGTACTTGCGTTTACCGTGGGGATTTCCCGCATTTGGTCGGGCGTTCACTATCCACTCGATGTTGCAGCGGGAGCTCTTCTTGGCGTGTTGTCAGCTCTGTTTGTATTCTGGACAGCACCGAAGCTGTCATTTATTCATCAAATGCTGACCCTTTATGAAAAGGTGGAACAGCGGATTTTTCCTTCCAAAAGCAAATCGAACGATAAATCGAAGAACTTTTAAAGGGTGAGGCTGCCTTGGTTTTGGGCAGCCTTTGCTATGTGCACTCACAAATAAACGATCGGCTGATCTGAAACCCGCTTCATCCCCCAAAATCGAAGGCGGTTCCCGGCAGCAAGAGCATATGACCGTTTCCATGAAGGAGGACGGTCTGTCGAGTGCTTTGTAGTGATGAATTCTTTTGAACGATTAGGAATTTTCAGCTGTTGAATCGCTTTCCAGGTATATAGGTTCCTCTTTTTTCGCCTTTCCTCACGCTTCCTTTTTTCAGTTCCGTTATAAAAGATGCGAGTGATTTATGAAAATAATTCCAAATAATAGGAATTGATAATAAGTAAAAATATGGTATAGTATTAAATAAGTAGGAGGTGATAATTTCCAATAGGCAACGATAAAATGGTCCATTCTGCTAGGAATCTATTTTTTCATCCATTAAAATAAGAGAACTCGGACTTAAATCGTTTTGGATGTGGCAGTAGCTTATGGATGGCAGCTGAAGACGTACATACAAATATTTCAAAAATACGGAGGGAAACGAAATGAAAAAAGCGATTTTAGGGTTTTCTTTGTCTGCGGCGCTCCTGGTTCCATCCTCATTCGCTGCGGCTGCTGGGGACGGGCAGCTGACAAGCGAGCAAAAGGAATTGCTTGAAGCCAAAACAGAATACGTTCAATCACTTCCTGAACAGGCATCCGTCCAAAGCGGTGTGACGGCATATGCAGGAAAAAGGCTCACAATTAAAAGAGGAAGCTTCCTCGCTTGGTCAAAAGATTATATCGACTGGTACTACAACGGCAAAAAAGTATCGAAAAGCAGCGGATCGCAGGATGTCGGCTACGTCTTTCCGAATGTCGTGAGGGCAAAGGGGATTAAAAGGTATTATAAGTCTTCAGGGCTTCACAAATGGAGAGCGAAAAAAACGCTGAGCTTCGGTACCGTTACACCGTGGGGAGATGTTGAATTCGCCAGCACAACCTTTACAGACAGAAGGTGGGTCAATAAAAAAGGAAAATACGGAAATGATTAATTTACCATAAGCCATTTCATACAACGCTGCTAAAAGACTATTTTGAAATTAATGGCAGCGTTGTATAATGGAGAATGTTGCAACACCATCCTGATGCGAGAAAGGGTTTTTTAAATTGATCAAAATTGATGACCTGACGAAATCTTATGGAAACAAAACGGTATTCAGCCGTCTCAACATGAATATCGAAAAAAACAAAGTCACCTTCCTGATGGGGGAAAACGGCGCCGGGAAAACGACGCTCTTGAAATGCCTGCTCAAGCTGGAACCTTTCGAAGGCGGCATTCTGTACGACGGCGAGCCGCTTGAAGCCGTCAGGAGCAAAGTGCACGTCATCTATGACGATTCCCCGTTTTATGATCATCTGAGCGGCTATCAAAATATCAAACTGCTGATCAATAAACCTGCTGGCAAAGAAGAGCTTGAACAATTGTCGCAAAAGTTTCTCAGCCGGGCGCTGCTGAAAAAAAAGGTTAAGACCTATTCATACGGACAAAAGAAAAAGCTGGCTTTAATGATCGCTGCATTAAACAAACCGTCATACTTGTTTTTGGATGAGATATCAAACGGCCTTGACTACCGGTCCATGATGGAGCTTCAGGAGCTGATCAATGACTGGTCAAGCAGGATGACGATTGTTGCCGCCGGCCATCAGTTTGAGTTTTATTCCTCAATCGTCGATCAATTATACGTCTTGAAAGACGGTTCAGCTATCCACATTGACAATTTTAAAACGAATGGAGCAGAATTGGGCGATGTCTATAAAGAATATTTATAATCTTTTTAAGAAAGAGCTTGCATTTCAATCGTATTCTAAAATGCTCATCATTTTATTGCTTCCTCTACTATTCATTTCATCCGGATACATATATGTTCATTATAAAAATACAATTGACAGCTATCAGCAGTTTAAAAAGACTGAAGGCGAATATAAAGAACTCGGCATCGATATTAAGCAGGCGCTGGAGTCGCCAGTCAATGTGAAGGAAGGTGAGCTGAAAAGCGAGGATGGCGACGGAGAGATCGTCGAAAATATTTTAAGGTTTGACTATGAGAATTTCGTCTTGTCCCTCCATCACCTGGAGCCGAAGCAGTCGGTCATCATGACGCTTGAGCTGATGGGCTTCATCATTTTTCCCTTGGCTTTTACGCTGTATGCCATCTATATCTCCTCTTACGACATCAGATTCAAGACGGTGAAAGTGAAAGCGGTCAGCCATGATTGGAAATCCGTTCTGTTTGCCAAACAGTGTTCGGTTTACATGGTGATGGCTGCCGCCGTGATTGCTGTTGTATGTATGGCATATGTATCAAGCCTCGTCTTTTATTCCCTGGCTTCAAGGGCCATACCGGTCGGCGAGTTCACAATACCCGCTGTTTCAAAAAGCAATATCCCGCTTCAGCTCGTTGTCGTTCTGGCGGTCAGCTTCATCTTTTCGACGATCGGATTTTATTTGGGCGTCCTCTTCAGAAGCTTTATTACGCCTGCTTTGCTTTATATCGTTTACAGCCTGCTTATCCCTGCTTTGGGCAGGTTCGATTTGAAAAACCTGCTGTCTAATCTCGGGCATGCGGTTTTCAGTTTCAGCGGCGGCTTTAAACTGTTTACACCGGTGAAGGTGGACATGATTCCGGTCATCATCATTTTAGCGGCATCCGTCGGCTTGCTGTCTGCGGTCACTTATTACATGGCGCACAGGCAAAGCAAATATGTCGTTTGAAAAAAGAGTGCAGGCACCTGCGCTCTTTTTTCTTTTACAAGCGAAGGATACCTGGTGGCTCAGGTTTGACAGTCGAGTGTCAAACCATTGGAACAGCATGACCGCAAATGAAACCTGCCGTCTCTGAATGAGGCGGCTTTTTTGATTGCAACCTTGTTCCTCGTAAATATTCGAAAAATTCTATATAATAATAAAGCGGTCTCAGGAATTCATGCACTTTTTTAGTAAACAGCGTTTGAACAGAGGGCAGGTGAGAATAATGGCGAATCAGGATTTGAATTTGCACACGTTATATACGAGTCATACCCGTGATGCCTGGGCAAATCTCGGCGGGCATATGTCGGTAGAGATGACCGAAGAGGAAGTAAAGAAGCTTGAAGGTTTAAATGACTATCTGTCTTTGGAAGAAGTCGAAACCGTTTATGTTCCGCTGGCGAGGCTGCTTTATTTACACCGGACAACTCAATATGAACGGAACACCCGGGTGAACGGTTTTTTGAACCATCCTCACGCGGCTAAGATTCCGTTCATCATCGGGATTGCCGGAAGCGTCGCGGTTGGAAAAAGCACGACGGCCCGCATCATTCAGACTGTGCTCGCCCGTTTGCAGGAACGGCTGAAAGTCAGTCTGATCACAACCGACGGTTTTCTTTATCCCAATGCGGTTCTGACAGAAAAACAGATGATGTCGAGAAAAGGGTTTCCGGAAAGCTATGATGTCAAAGCATTGCTTGAGTTTTTAAACGA
The DNA here is from genome assembly GCF_001969855.1 of Bacillus haynesii. Classification (GTDB taxonomy): domain Bacteria; phylum Bacillota; class Bacilli; order Bacillales; family Bacillaceae; genus Bacillus; species Bacillus haynesii. The sequence continues at coordinate 380,807 of NZ_MRBL01000016.1, read as the reverse complement.
TTTAAAATCCGGCAAGGAAATCGTTCGCGCACCCGTTTATTCCCATTTAACGTACGACAGATTGGAAGGGGTTTACGAAACGGTTGAACAAGCGGATATCGTGATCATCGAAGGCGTCAATGTACTGCAGACACCGACGATCGAAGACGACCGGACAAAACCGCGGGTTTTCGTTTCCGATTTTTTTGACTTCTCGATTTATGTGGATGCCGAAGAAGACCTCATTATCAAATGGTATCTTGAACGCTTTCGCATGCTCAGGGAGACGGCTTTTCAAGATCCGACTTCTTATTTCCATAAATTTAAAGACCTTGCGGACGAAGAAGCGGACCATATGGCAAAGTCAATATGGGAGACCGTCAACCGTCCGAATTTGTATGAGAACATTCTGCCTACAAAATTCCGGTCTGATTTAATCTTGAGAAAAGGCGAAGGCCACAAGGTGGAAGAGATTCTGGTCAGACGGGTATAGATGAGGAGGCTTGCATGATCCATCATATTGAACTGTATGTTTCAGATTTGGAAGCGTCGAAGCGCTTTTGGGGCTGGTTTCTCGGCGAGCTCGGCTATGAGGTTTTTCAACAATGGGAAGACGGGATCAGCTGGAAAGCGAACGGCGCCTATCTCGTGCTTGTGCAGGCGAAAGAACAGTTTATCAAAGCGGGTTATCACAGGTGCCGCGTCGGCTTAAACCATCTTGCTTTTTATGCGGCATCCAAAGAACAGGTCGACGAAATGACAATGATACTGAGAGAGCGGGGATGCCGCATTTTATATGAAGACAGACATCCGTTTGCCGGCGGAAGCGGGCATTATGCCTTGTATACCGAAGATCCGGATCGCATCAAAGTTGAACTTGCTGCGCCTTGAGGCCGGCGTCAGCCGGAAGGCCGGCCTTTGATTGAGCCGGCCTGTTTTCAATTAATGCTGCATCGTTTTTTTCGAACTGAATTTGACTTTTGTTTCATCTATTTTGAGTTTCCGGAAGGCTGCTATCAAGAAAGGAATGCCGCAAATGGTGACAGCAGACAGAATTGCAAAAGTAAAAAACGGCTTTTCCGCTCCAAAAGCGTCCAGCAGCATTCCCCCCGCCCAAGGTCCGATCACGCTTCCCAGCTGGGTGAAGCCCATAGCCCCGAAGTAAGTGCCTTTCAGCTCAGGCCGGGCAATCCGGTCGACCAGTAAATCCATCATCGAAAAGAGAAGCACTTCCCCGATCGTAAACACGATAATGATGAAGACGATAGACCATAGATCATGGAAAAACGAGAGGCTGAACAGGCTTCCACTAATCAGCACATTTCCTGCAATCAGCGATAAAATCGGGGAAAACCGTTTGGCGATATGTACGATCGGGTACTGTACGGCAAGCACGGCCAAGGCATTCAGCGTCAGCATCATGCCGAACACTTTCGTCCCGTCTTCGATGAAAGGGCTGGCCGCCATGTATTGTGCAAGCGTCGATGTGAAGTGGGAATAACCGAACAAACAAAGAATCGAACCGATTAGCGTAATCGTAAATACCCGGTCTGCTTTTGTCACCTCCAGCGCGTCCCGTACTTTTATACGCTTATTACGCTCAGTTGCCGGTACGGTGTGGTGTTTAAATTGAATGACCAGCACCGCTGCATAAATAAAATAAATGAAAGCCGCAATGAAAAACGGCAGCGTCGTTTTGGAAGATCCGAGATACAGTCCTAAAAGCGGACCGAAGACGACGCCGAGGTTGATCGCGGTATAGCGGAGATTAAAGACGAAAAGGCGCGTTTCGGGTTTGGATACGTCTGAAAGCAGCGCTCTTGAAGTCGGTTCAAACAAAGCGCGGCATAATCCGTTTAAGGCATTCATGACAAAGAATGTCCAGACATGATCGGCGAGTGCAAAACCGGCGAACACGAATGTCCAGCCGAAAATCGAAACGAGCATGATGGTTTTCCGGCCGAACCTGTCTGATAAATATCCGCCGTAAAAGCTTGCCGCAATTCCGATCAGAGAGCTCGCTGCAATGACGGCGCCGGCAAAGCCGGAAGAGGCGCCTTTCACTTGTGTCAAATAAATTGCTAAAAAAGGGATGCTCATGGCTGTGCCCATACGTCCAAAAATGGTTCCGACAATAATGGTCCAGCTGAGCGGGTGGATGTTCTGCCATTTTTGTTTCATGATAAACTCTCCGTTACGTTTTTATTTGTTTATCATACATGAAACAGATGGCGGTGAATAGAGGAATTTCTAAATGCTGGGTGATAAAAGGCTTCCGTATAAAGGAAGCCGAAAGGAAAAATCGATTTATGATGAGAATAAGCCTTGATTTGTGACATAATCATAGATGACATCCTCGATATGGGCATGCAGCCCTTCATTCGGCTCCTCGATCCGCCTTTCCTGTAAAGCCAGCTTCAGGATTTCTTTTTCACCGGGGCTGAGCGGATCGGTTGCAACATTGCGTCCGTACTGCTTCAGCGCCTGTCCGAGCATTTTTTCAATCAGTTTCTCATCCATTTGTCTTCTCCTTTAGGAGCGCTTTTTCTTTTATCTTACTAAGAAAAACAGATGTTCTCAAGGGAACTTTCAAATTGAACCATCAAACTGAATGCGGCAACATTCCGAATTGGAATGATCAACCATGTCACCTTCTTTCCAAAGAAGGTGTTTTTTATTGCTTTCAGCCAGGATTTTCTTTGGATAAAATTACGCCTGGAAATCGAACGTATATTCGGAGTATAGTATTCATACACTAATTGTACGAACATCAGTTCTTGCTGGAGGGAGAGATATGGATTACAGTCAATATCCGTCGCGTTCGGTTTTGTGCGTTGATATGCGGAGCTTTTATGCAAGCTGTGCCGCAGTCCTGCTCGGACTTGATCCGATGACCTGCTTGCTGGCGGTTGTCGGAAACACGGAGCGGCAGGGGAGCATCGTTCTCGCTGCTTCTCCGGCTCTGAAAAGAGAGTTCGGCGTTCAAACGGGAACAAGGCTTTATCAGCTGCCGGATGATCCGCGCATCAAGCTGGTCAATCCGAAGATGGGGCTGTTTGTCCGCGTTTCTACTGAGCTCACCCGGCTGTTCTGCCGCTATGTGCCGCCTGATGCCATTCATACGTACAGCGTGGATGAAAGCTTTATTCAGGTGGACGGTGTTGAGAGCATATGGGGAGACGCCCGAACGATTGCGATGAAAATTCAAGATGATATGGAAAGGGAGTTTGGCCTTCCCTGTGCTGTCGGAATCGGACCGAATCTGCTGATGGCAAAGCTGTGCCTTGACCTTGAAGCGAAAAAATCAGCAGACGGGGTGGCCGTCTGGGGCTACGAAGACGTGAAAACGAAGCTGTGGCCTCTGTCTCCGCTGCGCCGCATGTGGGGAATCGGCTCCAGGCTGGAAAAGACGTTAAACCGGATGGGGATTTTTACAGTCGGCCAGCTGGCGCACTATGATCTCAGGCGGCTCGAGAAAACATTCGGGGTGATGGGAAACCAGCTCTATTATCACGCCTGGGGCATCGACCTTTCAGCGATCGGAGCGCCGATCATGGAGGGGCAGGTCAGCTATGGAAAAAGCCAGATTCTGCTTCGTGATTATCCGAATCCGGATGAAGTCAAGCATGTCATTCTTGAAATGTGTGAGGAAGTGGCCAAAAGGGCGCGCGCCCACCGCCAGGCGGGCCGGACCGTCAGTCTCGGCGTCGAATACAGCCGCGATGAGCTAGGCGGCGGATTTTACCGTTCAAAAACAATGGAAAGCCCTTCAAATGTCACGCTTGATCTCTACCACACATGTCTGGCACTGTTCGAGCGGTTTTATGCCGGCAAAACGGTTCGGAAAATTTCCGTCTCTTTGTCCAATATTCAAGATGACACCAATATGCAGCTTAATCTTTTTCGCCCTGATCAGGAAAAGAAGCGGCAGCTCGGGTATGTGATGGACGGCATCAGAGAACGGCACGGCTCAACAGCGCTTTTGCGGGCCGTTTCCTATACAAACGCCGGGACGGCCCGGCTGCGGTCAAAATTGGTCGGAGGCCATCAGGCATAGAAAGGAGAATCATTTATGCTTCGCGACAGAGGCAGTATCAAATGGGTTTCCATGATGCTGCCTGAGCACGTGGAATTGCTCAGGGAATATCATGAAAGCTTTCAAAAACTCAAAAAACCGATCCTGGATGAACAAAAATATGAAGAATTCAATGAAATCATTTGTGAAGCGATGGCAGAAAACAGGTTTTTGCAATTTGCCTATTACCGGCAGGGGGAAGTGAAAACGCTCGCCGGCCGGATTCACTATGCTGACGCCTTGAAAAGGGAGCTGCGGATCGTAAACCGAGCGGATGAAATATGCATTTTAAAGATGGAGGATATCATTGAGATTGAATACGATTGTCGTTTATAATAGAATCAGTATTCGGAGGTGGATAAAATGGTAAATGACATTCATTTGCCGATTGCAGCGTCTCATGCAAAGCCTGTTATCTTGAAAGGCGATACTTTGCATGAGGCGGGGTTATAAACAAATCGCCTAAAAAAGCAAGGTATCATTTCTGATCATCCGGCTTTGCACCTTATTTTTAAATATAGATCTATAAATAAGGAGCTGGCAGAAATGAAGACACCTTTTATCAGAAATGACCAATATAATTTTATTAAGTTTCAAACGGACAGCCTCGTCCAGGGACATGCGAACATCAATGACGAAAACGTACTTGACGCTGTGAAGTGCAATGCGCTGGATCAAGTGTTCAATCTGTTTCCTGATCTCAGCAGCGATCAAAAGTCTTTGCTGCAGAAGATGACAGAAGTGGAAGACAGCAGTGAAGCGATGCGCTTTTTAGCTGAATTGAAACTTCATGTGATTCCATTTCAGCGTGTAACGGTAAAGACTGCTAAAAAGCTGTTCTCTAAAGTGAAAAAGTTAAAGACGCCCGAATTTGAGCAGATGGATTTCAGCGGATATTCCTACCTGGGATGGAATGATGCAGGATCAGGCAGGAAATACATGATTGTGGACGTCGACGGAAAGCTGACCGGAATACACGGCACCATCAAATCCAGCAATAAAAAAGGAATCTGCTCGATATGCAACAGGACCGAAGAGATCGGACTGTTCATGGCCCGGGTGAAAAGCGGGAAAGAAACCTATACGGACAGAGGCAATTACATTTGCTGTGACAGTGAAAAATGCAATCAAAATTTGATGACGCTGGATCATCTGAACCATTTCGTCGCACAATTAACGAAAGAATAAACGTGAACAACCCCGGCTAAGCTTTAGCCGGGGTGTTTTATGATTTGACCTTTAGCCTGCCTCTCTCGCGGCGCTCCGCTCTCCGAAAAGACGGGTGGTTAGCCCGGGAACAGCCATACATAAGAATACGGAACGTCCAAGGCTGAATAAAAGAAAAGCGAGCCACAGGCCATGGTTTCCGAAAGCGGGCACAGCGGTAAAAAAGGCGGCGAGGAAGACGAGAACAGCCAAAAACATTGAATTTCTGACCGGGCCTATTTCGGTGGCACCTGTGAAAATCCCGTAAAAAACAAGTCCGAAACTTGCGGCCAAAGGAAAGAGAGCGATCCAAACATCGTAAGTTTTCGCTGCTTCCAGAACGCTTTCAAGCGGTGTAAACAATGAAAGAATTGCATCTTTCAAAAGAAAGTAGCCGACTGAAAGCAAGGCGGCTGAGATCAACGACCATTGGACCGAAAGAGAAAGCGTACGGGAATAGAGATCCCGGTCCATTCTTCCAACGGCTTTTCCGGCAAAAATGCTCGATGCATTGGCAAACCCGTCAAAAACATAAGCCATCAAATAATGAATTTGAATCAAGATCGCATTTGCGGCTAAAATTTCAGCGCCGAAGCCGGCTCCTTTAGCCGTAAATAAATTGAAAACCGTCAAAAGGCACAATGTCCGAATCAATAGATCGCGGTTGACAACCATCATTTTTTTAAATGGTTTCGGGTCGAATAAAAGCTTGACGGACGGCAGCTTAAACGGCATGGCGGCATTCGTTTTCACAAGCCAGCAGCCGATCAGGCACCCCGTCACTTCCGAAATCAAAGTGGCCAGAGCGATGCCGTATACTTCCATGTGAAAGACGTAGACAAAAACGATGTCAAGCACGATATTCAAGACGTTCATCGAAATCTGCAAAAGCAATGTCACTTTGATAAGAGACATTCCCATCAGCCAGCCGAGAATGCAATAGCTGATTAAGGCAAATGGAGCTCCCCAAATCCTCAGTGAAAAATACTGCGAGGCAAATTCAGCGGTATGGCGGTCGGGCTGTATGAGCGTCAGCGCTGCGTATTCAAGCGGTTTTTGCAAGATGATGAACATCAGTCCGGCAAAAAACGCGATGCAAACGGGCCGGGCAAGGGCCAAAACGCTCTCTGCTCTGTTTTGGGAGCCAAGCGACTGAGCGGCGAATCCCGATGTGCTTACCCGCAAAAAACCGAGGAGCCAATACATCGTATTAAAAATCATCGTTCCGACTGCAACACCGCCGATGTAAGCAGGGGAGGAAAGCTGGCCGGCGACCGCCGTATCGACCGCACCCAATAAAGGAGTGGTAATCGTTGAAATGATCAGCGGAACGGCGAGTGCTAGATACTGCTTGTGATTCATCTGTTAAGACCTCCCTTAGGATTCAAACACTTGAAGCAGCTTTTTGGCATATGGGTGCCTTTCGGAAGAAAAAAGCTCTTCTTTTTCAAATTGATCGGCAATCTGCCCGTCTTTCATGACCATGATGCGATGGCTCATGAAGTGGACAGCGGCCAGATCGTGGGAAATAAACAAATAGGAAAGGCCCATATCCTCCTGCAAATCTTTGAGGAGGTCCAGGATCTTCGCCTGACTGGTGACATCCAGGCTTGCCGTAGGCTCATCAAAGATGATTAAAGACGGCTGAGTGCTGATGGCTCTGGCGATTAAGGCCCGCTGGCGCTGCCCGCCGCTTAATTCGTGCGGATAGCGGTCAAGGAGGCGCGAGGGAAGACCGACCATTGAGAACAGACGCTCAGCCGTCAGACGACGGCTGCCTCCGCAATCTCTTAAAAATGACGGCATGTCTTGTTTGGAAACATCAAGCGGCTCCATAACTGAATCGATAATATTGAGCTTTGGATTAAATGATGCGGCCGGATTTTGGAAAACAGCCTGCAGCTTTCGGCGCAGTCTTCGGGTCTCTTTTTTGTTTATGCCGGTAAGCGGATGTTGATGAAGCCTAATCTCTCCGTGATCGACTTTTTCGAGCAGCAGAAGGCAGCGTGCGAGGGTGCTTTTCCCGCTGCCGCTCTCGCCGGCGAGCCCGAGGCATTCGCCTTTTCGAATGGAGAATGATACATTGTCAACCGCTTTGTGGCCGCAAGCGTAATGTTTTGTCAGATTGCTGACAAAAAGAACGGTCTCTGCTGAATGGGTCATCACGCACCTCCTGTTCCCGCCAGCGCCGTTTCCTTTGTTTCAGGCGCGGCTGACGTCAGCCTCGGTGGAGGATTTTTCAGCGGCGGGATGGCCGCGAATAAACACCTCGTATATTCATGTGCCGGCTGTCTGATTAAATCAGCGGTTAAGCCGCTTTCGACGATTACTCCGTTTTGCATGACGGCGGTATGATCGGCGTATCTTTTGACAAGCCGCAGGTCATGAGTGATAAAAAGGATGGCGCAGTTTGTTTTGGCGCGCATCACGGCAAGCTGTTGCAAGACGTCTGCGGCCGTGATGCTGTCTAAAGCCGTCGTCGGTTCGTCTGCGATGAGAAGCTTCGGGCGGAGCACCATCGCTTGAGCGATCGCGGCCCTTTGCAGCTGCCCTCCGCTCAATTGAAACGGGTAGCTTTCATATACTCTGTTTTCCGGCAGAGAAACCTCCCGAAAAGCGCGGAGAATCGCTTCTCTTCGCTTGTTCTTAGACCAATCTGTATGCGTTTTGACCATTTCGTCAATTTGTCTGCCGATCCGTATAAAAGGGGTGAATGCTCCGTGACAGTCCTGAAAAATACAGGCGATATCCTTTCCGCGCATGCGTCGGAGTGCTTTGCGGCCGGCTTGAAGCATCTGTTGACCCTCAAATATCACGTCTCCGCCGGTCACCGTTAGCCCGTCCGGAAGCAGCCCGGCTATGGCCGAAGCGGTCAGACTCTTTCCGCTGCCGCTTTCCCCGAGCAGCGCGAACCATTCACCCTCATGGATCGAGAAGGAGGCATTTTTGACAATGGTGTGCTGTCGGGAGCTGATTGATAAGCCCTCAATGGATAACATCGGCATGCTAAGAAACTCCTTTCTTGTGTTTAACGTCAAACCTGTCCCTTAAACGATCACCGTACAGGTTGGACAACAGAACGATGAACATGATCGCAAGACCGGGAATCACCATAAGCTGAGGCGCATGCAAAAAGTAATGTTTTCCGTCGTTCAGCATGGCGCCCCATTCCGGGTATGGAGGCTGAGCACCCAGTCCGATATAGGACAGGGCAGCAATCATTAACACCGTTTTTCCGATATCAAGTGTCGCAAGTACGGAAACGTTGCCGAGAACATGGGGCAGCAAGTGTTTTTTTAAAATCGCCCCGGAGCTTAAACCCGTCAGCTCGGCCAAGGCGATGTAATCTTTTTGTTTTTCCGAAAAAACCGTGCTGCGAACCAGTCTTGCATAGCCGACCCATTTGACAGCGACGACGGCCAATATTAAGTTCATCAGCCCCGGACCAAGCAAACCGCTTAAAACAATCGCGACAATATAGTCCGGAAACGCCATCACCGCATCAACAATTCTCATGATCATCCGGTCCAGCCGTCCGCCGAAAAAGCCGGAGACAAGCCCGACAGGAACGCCTATGAAAACGGAGATCAGAATCGCGGCCAAGGCGGTGCCGACCGTCGCTTTCGCACCGGCGAGCATCCGGGAAAATATATCTCTGCCCAAATGGTCGGTCCCGAGCCAATGCTGCATGCTGATCGGCTGAAGGCGGTTGGCCATATCTGTGCGGAGCGGATCGAACGGCAAAAAGAAGGGGACGGTGAACAGCGCCGCGGAAAACAGCAGCACAAACCACAGTCCTGTTTTGGATCGGAATATATGTTTGACGTTTTTTCCGTTTTTTCTCATCGGCGTCCAGCCTCCTTTAAGCGAATTTCCGGATTGAGGTACCGATAGGAAAGGTCGACTAAAAGATTGATCAGGACAACCGCGATCCCCATGAAAAGAATGTACCCCTGAATGATCGGATAATCACGCTGAACGATGGCATCAACGACAAGCTTGCCGACGCCGGGATATGCAAACAGGACTTCAATAATCACCGTGCCGCCGAGCAGGCTGCCGAGGCTGACCCCGAATATCGTGATGACAGGGACAAGGCTGTGGCGAAACGCGTGAAAGAAGAAAATTCTCGCCTCGCTGATGCCGCGTGCTCTGGCTGATCTGATGAAATCCTGACCAAGGCTTTCGATCAGGCTCGACCGTACAAGGCGGACATAAACGCCCGACATCGCGATCCCCAGCGTGAGAGAGGGGAGAATCAAATGTTTAAACGTTCCGGCTCCCATCGACGGCAGCCAATTCAGCCTGACGGAAAAGAGATCGATCAGTATCAAGCCGAGCCAAAAGCTTGGGAGCGCGGCTCCCACTAAAGCGAGCAAGCGGCCGAGATGATCGATCCACCGATCCCGGTATAAAGCGGAAAGCGTTCCGACCGGCACGGCAATCAGCAGCATAACGAGAAGCGATGCGCCGGTCAGAAGCAATGTCGCCGGGAATTTCCGGCTGAGCTCGTCGATGACGGGCTCGTGTGTTGTATAGGATTTTCCCAAATCAAATTGGAAAAAGCGCTTGAACCAGTTCCAATATTGAATATAAACCGGTTTGTCCAAACCGAGTTCCTCTCTGAATGCCTCGATCTGCTCGTCCGTTACCGCAACATCATCTACGCGAAGCATCTGTTTCACCGGATCACCGGGAGCCGCTTTCATAAACACAAAGCTGATAAATGAAAGCAGGAATAGGAACAGGACCAGTTCAAACAGCCGCTTGGCGATCTGCTTCATTTCGTTTTCACATCCAAATCTTTCGTCAGCATATAATACTCACTTTTGCTCGTTTCCCAATTTAATACACCGTCTCGGTATGCTGTGATGTTTTCCGGAGTGACGATAAAAGAGTTCAATGTCTCCTTCTCGATCAATTCAGCTGCTTTTTTGGCAAGTCGGTTCCGCTTCTCTTCGCCGATCGTGCGGTTGAATTCCTCAATCCATTTGATCAGGGTTTGATTTTCGATGCCGCTGTAGTTTAAAGCGCCATTCGGCATATAGGCGGTGTTCAGCAAATAGCCGGCATCACCTCTGGGCGCGGTCATCGAGCTGTATGTCGCCAAATCCCAATCATCGTTCTTCGCCAAATACTCATCGATATTTTCGACTTGCTGAATCTTAATCGAAATGCCCAATTCCTTCGCATTTGATTCAAGAATTTGTGCGATTAAAGGCAATTCCGGACGAGACTGATAGGTTAGCAGTGTAAAAGATAAGGCTTTTCCGTCCTTTACGGCTTTGCCGTTTTCAAGCTCGTAGCCGGCTTTTTTCAGCTCAGCTTTTGCCGCTTGCAGTCCGCTCGGCTTTTGAACCGTATCGGCGGAAAATGGGAAATCCGTTAAGAAGGGGCCGTCTGCCGGCTGAGCATGTCCGTTCAAAATGCTTTCAGCGATTTCTTTGCGGTCCAGTAATGCGTCGAAGGCGCGGCGCAGGTGACGGTCAGCAAGATGATCCTTCTTTGTATTGTAAAGAATCTGGTGAACGCGCATGCTCGGCACCGAATCAACGGTAATTGACGAATCTTTTTGAATTTGGTCAATATCCTCCACGCTCGGTCTGTAAATGATGTCGGCATCTTTTGATTGGAGAGCCATAACGCGGGCGTTTGCGTCTTCATTAAACGAGAATGTGACGTGCTTCAGCTTCGGTTTGCCGTCCCAATAATCGTCATATCGTTCTAACTCTATTTTATGGCCGGCCTCAAAAGAGGAAACTTGGAAAGGGCCGGTTCCGACGGGCTGTTGAGAAATGTTTGCTGCGCTGACGTCAATGATCGATGTGTTCGGATGAACCAATTCTGAAGGGAATTCGGGAAACGGCACCTTCGTTGTAATCGTCAAGGTTTGGCCTGCAGCTTTTATTTCTTTGATTTTTAAGGCGTTCTTCATGGCTTTGCTCTCGCGTATCGTCCGTTCTAAAGACGCTTTTACCGCTTTGGCATCCGCTTTTTTGCCATTTTGAAACGTCAGATTGTCTTTAAGGGTGAAGACCCAAGTTTGTCCGTCTTTACTTTTCCAATCCTTGGCAAGCCAAGGTTCGATGGAAAGGTCAGCGCTGATTTTGACGAGTGTTTCACTGATGCCGGCGCGGACAGCCGTATAATTGACATCAAGATTCGGGTCAAGGGTTTGACTTGGAATATTGAAAAGAAAGGTGAGTTTCTTCTCATCACCTTTCGCTGAGTCAGCGCCTCCGGCGGAGCAGGAAGCGAGAATGAAGAGAAAAACAATCGGTATGATCATGCGTTTTGCTATGTATGCCATAGGTTATACCTCCAAAAAGTAATGATTACGATTTTATTCTTTCATTATCATAGGGGATATTCCCTTTATTGTAAACAGGAATTTTTGCTCGCGTTTGCTGAAAGTTCGGGGACAATTTTTTCGGAGCCCGGCCAGCTTTTCCATATAAAATAGGTCTGCAAAAAAGAAAGCCCGAATAATTTGAAACAAGGGAGTTAATGGAACGATTTACAGGGGGAAAAAATATGCTGTTAATAAGATGTTCAAACAGCAAGTGAAAGGAGCCAAAAGTGATGATGATTACAGTAAAAATACGCCATACCGCTGAAACCGAAGGCACAGACATAGGTGACTTCACTCCTGCTGAACTCGAAAGCATCGTCCAGACGATCAGAAAATACGGAGCTTGGCTTACGCCTGATGCCGACGCAGATGATTATAAATTTACATTCCAGGATGCTAAATACAATCTCGAACAAAGAGTTTTTGAAATCATTGTGGAATAATCATATGACGGGGTTGACGGACACTGAATGAACGGTCGGAAATGGCGTTTATTTAGAGTCCTTTTTATTTTTGCCGGGCGGGAAGACAGTCCCGATAAATGAGGAACCTTGAAGAGGTATAGCCCTTCAAGGTTCCTTCACTTTTACTTCCCGTTGGCGGTCAGCCCGTCTTTAATCAAGGCATTCACTTTGCTGCTGAACAAAAGGCCGACATGGCTTACGCCTGAGATTTGCACATTGTTTGCACCATCAAGTTTGGAAAGGCTGTTTAAGACGATATAGTCGCTTGTGCTGTAAACCGAAGTGTATGAGATTTTGTCATTCTGAGGTGCCGTGTTTGTAACGAGACGATTAGCGCCCCCAAGGGTAACGACATGTCCGACTTTATCTGCGCCATCCAGATTTTTAATATAATAGAGCGTATTGGCCCCACCCATGCTGTGGGCGACAATATCGACTTTTGATGCTCCTGTTTGATTCAGCACACGCTTGATGAATTCGGATAATCTCGGCGCATTGATTCTATTATTTCCTGTTTTATCGATAAAGTTGATGGCGTAAAGCTCACTGCTTGTCCAGCCTTGAGATTGTAAATACGATTTAATGCCGATGAAGTTATAATCGGCTCCGCCGATGCCGTGGACCATAACGACCGGATTGTGGGAAGCGGCGGAAGCTGTTGAAGGCCGGAACGAAAAAACGGATACAACAGACAGCATGCAAATCAATAGAATTGATAAAAATGAATGACGACGCATTGTTTCTCCTCCTAAAAAAGTAATAAGTTCACAACAACGACAATTCTATAAAACGAACATATGAAAACGAAGTGTAAATTTATCTATTTTTCACACCCGAAAATAGAGCCGTATATGAAACGATTTTTTGGCGCTGGGCGTGCCGATTTCCTACGGGGCTAGGAGAGTGAAGCTTTCTAGGGAGGTGGCAAATCGATTTGTGCAGTTGAATTAGAACTAAGAACTTTCTCCTATTAATCTACTGACGTATTAAAATGGTAAATTAGGAGCGGGAAACGGTATAATAAAGAAGCATATCTATTGCTGAGTTGCAGAACGTTTGTGCCGATGATCAGGTACAATGTTGAAAAGGAGAGGTTAGATCTTGATGAAAACGTAGGCATTGAAAAAATGCGCTTGTGCTCTCATGTGCAGCGTTTTTCCGACTGCAAAACGGTCCGCTGCATGTCAACAAAGTGTTGATTGCTTATCAGCGGGTAATGGATTTTCAATTGAATAAAGAAGCAAAAACATCAGACGTTTCGAATGATGACAGACAGGATCAAGTCCTGTTTATCAAAGAGCTGTAAATCAAGGGGGATGAATATGATTTCAAAAACGCCGGAGCCGCCGTATTACGCGGTGATTTTCACATCGGTCAGAACGAACGGGGATAATGGCTACAACGAGACGGCTGCAAACATGCTAAAGCTTGCCGCAGCACAGCCCGGCTTTTTAGGAGCAGAAAGCGCAAGGGACATGAACGGAAAGGGAATAACGGTTTCCTATTGGGAAAGCCTTGAAGCGATTGAAAAATGGAAGTTTCACAGCGAACACCGGCAGGCGAAGGAAAAAGGCCGAACAGAATGGTATTCTGACTTTGCTGTGCGGATTGCAAAAGTTGAAGACGCCAGGATTTCGGAGCGGCCTGGCCGGCTCCCGTCAGATGGCACCAACGGGAAGGAGATGCAATGATTCAATTGTTAAATCAAAAAGACCCGCACACGGCCCGCTGCATTGTAAATGTTCAAAGGCCGGCTTATGAAAGAGAAGCGGAGATCATTCAATTTCAAGGCATTCCGCAGCTGAATGAAACGGCTTTTGATGTAATGGATTCCTGTGAAACTTTCATCGGCTGGTTTGAGGGGGAAGAATTAGCCGGAATCGCTTCCTTTATACATACAGCCGAAAAGCTGACGATCTGCAGGCTGGCCGTTCATCCGGTCCATTTTCGAAAAGGGATTGCAATGGCACTGCTTCGTTATATATTGATGGAGAAGGAAGCCGAATCGTTTGAAGTGACGACGGGAGCGGGGAATGAGCCGGCAAAAGCGCTGTATCGGAAATTGGGATTTTCCGAGGTTAAGCAGTATGAACCTGAAAAAGGAATTGTTCTTTCAAGGCTTATGCTGCAGGCGCCGAGAAAGGTCAAAGTCGTCTCCTATCAAGAGGAGTGGAAGGGCGAATTTTCCAAAGAAAAAAAGCAGCTTGAAGCGCTTTTTCAGAATGAAGTCTTGCATATTCACCACATCGGAAGCACGTCCATTCCGGGGATGAGCGCCAAGCCTATCATTGACATATTGATCGAAGTGAACGATCTCGGCTCCGCCGCCGGCTTCGAAAAGGGGATGAAAATGCTCGGCTATGAACCGAAGGGGGAAAACGGAATTCCAGGGAGAAGGTTTTTTCAAAAAGGGGGACGGAACCGTACACACCATGTCCATCTGTATGAAAGCGGGCATCCCGATATCAGACGCCATCTCGCGTTTCGGGATTATTTAATTTCCCATCCGGAGCGGGCAGAAGAATATGCTGCTCTGAAGATGAAGCTGGCGGAGATGTTTCCGTTTAACATGGCGGGCTATGTTGAATGCAAAAACGGCTGGATAAAAGAGACTGAGCGCTTGGCTGAACAATGGGAAAGGGCAGGGGAGGACAGGTAAAGCCCCCTCCTGCTTCAGGCTCTGACACAAGAGTTAAACGTTCCTTTATGGCTTCCGTCACAGTAAGGCATTTTCAGCGATTTTCCGCATCTGCAGAGCGAAAAAGCGGGTTTTTCAGGAAACGGGTTTCCTTCCATGTCGATCAGTTCGACGTCTCCCGAAACCCGGAAACCGCCGTTGTCCATCACTTTAATCTGCACTTTTTTGGGCATCATTCCACCTCCGAATCCCTTCATATTTATGCCTGACAGCCGGAAACGATGCGCTTTTTCCCGACCCGTGGTACAATGTCCGTAAACGTAACAAAGAAGGATGATATCATGCAGCTTGAAATCACTGCTCAGGCAAAACAAGCCATTCAACGGGCAACAGAGCCTTACCCTGATAAAAAGATCCAGCTCCGCTATGATTCCGAGGGCTGCGGATGCGCGGTCAGCGGCGTACCGGTCTTGTGGCTGACGGACGAATTATCGGGAAGTTGCGAGCCTCTTGAGACAAACGGGCTTCCGATTTATATTCAGTCATCGCAAAAAGTCTTTTTTGATGAAGCGATGACCATCGATTATTATGAGAAAGCGGGTGCGTTGATGCTGAAGAGTCCGGCACAGGTGCTTTCTCCCAGAATGAGTATTTTAGTGAAATAGGGTGGCGTTCGATTTGAATCAAAAGGTAAAATCTTTAAAGCAAACCGCTCAAAATAAAACATGGGCGTCCTTTTTACATCAAAATCATCCGTATACACTCCTTCATTGGTCAATCGGAGGGACAGAGTCCGTCAAAAAGGATGTCTGGCTTCTTCAGGATGAAATGACTTTTGAAACAAAGGAATTTGATACAATTGAGACGGCCATCTCCTGGATCGGCGATCATATGAGCGACATTACGGATATTCTGTAGCATCAAAAGAAGGCGGACGAGACTTATGCTCGTTCGCCTTCTTTGTGCCGGTTTGTGATCTCTTGAAGAAAGTCCCGCACCGTGTTTTTGTAGCTGTTTCTGTTTTGGGTGTAGCTCATTGCGTGCGCTCCTTTTTCAGCGATATAAAGCCTTTTCTTCCCCGGTTTTTTCTCGTAAAGCATTTCGCTCGATTCAGCCGGGATATAGTCGTCGTGTTTGCTGTGAATGAACAGCACCGGTTTTTTGATCTCCCCGACGACGGATAAAGGAGAGACATCACGGATGCGATAGCCGTCCCGCCATCTCAAAAAGAGGCTGGCAAGCGGCAAAATGAAAGCTCCTGGAAGATGAAAATCTTCTTTCAGCCGGTAAATGAGCTGATCCTCAAATGTGGCAAACGGACAGTCGGCCACATAAAAATCAGCGTCGGCATCATCCATTCCCGCGTAAAGAAGCGTCGTGACAGCGCCCATCGATTCGCCGTGAATCCCGATCAGCGCGTGTTCGCCGTGTTTTTCCCTCAGCCAATTGACAACTGTTTTCAAATCGTTTTTTTCATAATATCCGTAGCTCGTCGTTTTTCCGCCGCTTGTGCCGTGCCTCCGGTGGTCATATATGACGGCGTTCCAGCCGAGATCCAGAAACAGATTCATATATTTGATTGAATTCAGCAGATTCACCGTCACTCCGTGGCAGATAATCACGGTGTTTTTCGTTTTGTGCGGGTGGACGTAATACCCTTTAATATTGTATCCGTAAGAAGAAGAGAGGGTGATTTCTTCTTTCGGGAGAGCGGCAAAAGCCTTTTCATCATAGTGGCCGTCGGCCGTTTCCCGCTCAATAATGTATTGGTCGGTCCGTTTTTTAATGTACATGATTTGATTCGTAAAATAGATTCCGAGCGCAGCAATGAACAGCAAAACCGCTCCGGTAGCAGCCAGCCAAATCAACATCTGTTGTATTCTTCCTTTCTTAAATGCTTCTCTCTTTATCATACCACACAACGATTGACATTTGCCGAGAGGGGCGGCTTGCCTGAACTTTTAGATTCCTGATAAACTATCATCACGAACAGGGAGAAACGGAGGACAGGATATGGGAAAGAAAAAACAAGAGGCAAATGCCCGGCAGCTGCTGAAAGATGCACTCGCCGACGACTTGAAACATAAACTTCAGGAAATGAAGAGCGAATTGAAAGAGGAGGACGAAAAAAGAAAAGAGCGTGAGAAAGAGCGGCTCATCAAGGAAAGACAGGAAAGGGAAAAAAATAAAAGCTTTGAAGAACTCCTCAACGAAAACGGACTTGACGACTGGAGGAAGTATAAGTAAGAAAGCCCCGTCTGACCAAGAGACGGGGCTTTCTTATTGCTTTATTCGCGATGTGCAGTGTACACGCCGCGTTTTGTATAAAAGCGGAGCGCTTTGATTTCCTGTTCTGTCAGACCGCGTCCGCCGACAGATTCAACGTTTTCCCGAAGCTGGGAGATTTTGCTCGCCCCGGGGATGACCGCGCCGACAGCCGGCTGGGCGAGAATATACTTCATCGCGGTTTCGGTCGCGGATAAATCCGGCGCTGTTTTTTCAATGTCCGCCTTTGTTTTGACAAGTTCATCGTAGGAATATGATAAATAGCCGTTTTTCTTGATCGCGGCGTTTGCATCTGACAGGGGTTTTTCTGTCAAAATCCCTTTTGCCAAAGGTCCTCTTGCAATCACACTGATTCCATGTTCTTCAAGGAGAGAAAGCCATTCCTCAGGCCGTCTGTCCAACAAGCTGTATTGCATCATGACGGTGACGATGTTTGATTTTTTGACGTATTCCTTAATGACGTTCGGCCGAATCGAAGAAATGCCGTAATGGCGGATGATGCCTTCCTGTTTTAATTCTTCAAAGGCTTCGATCGTTTCGTCGATATTGTCTTCAATCGTTCCGCCGTGCAGCTGATAAAGATCGATATAATCGGTCTGCAGCCGCTTTAAGCTGCGCTTGACGGCTTCTTTTATGTACGCTTTCCGTGGATCCCAGAACCAGCCCGGTTTTCCTTCCTCCCAGCGGTTTCCCGCTTTTGTCGCGAGAATGACATCTTGGCGCCTTGATTTGATCGCTTCACCGACAATTTCTTCGTTGCGTCCAAAATCGTACAGGTCGGCAGTATCCAAATAATTGATGCCAAGCTCCAAAGCTTCATCTAAAATTGACAGTGCGTGCTTTTTGTCTGTTCCGAGAGACATGCAGCCGAGGCCGACTTCACTCACCTGTAAATCGGAATGTCCGAGCGTCCTTTTTTTCATAAGCTTCACTCCTTTTTTTCTTACTTTGAACGTAATACAAAGGAGCGAAGTTTTCAACCCATCGGCATCGGGATCAGAAGTGCAGCTCGAAGATGATAACGCTTAGAGCGCAAATCAAACAAACCGCGGCAGGGATGGCCGTGAAAAAAGGCTGCCGCGCCCGCAATAGGTGGGCATGAATGGCGCCTGTCATAAGCAGGGAGAACAACAGCCCTGAGCCGACAGCCAGATGCACATTCCAAATTCCGCCGATCATGCCAAGCGCTCCGGCGATTTCGAGACATCGTTCACTCCGTTTCTGGATGCTGCGGATTAACGAGCATTCCGTGGATCAAAAGATCCGTGATTTGTTTTGCTAGACTTGAAGGGTCCATTGATCCGTCAAGCAAATAGATATCGGCAAGGTGCTCAATCATGCCTGTCAGGCATTCAGCAACAGTCTCCATTTGCAGGCCGGACCGGAAGTAGCCAAGCTCCTGCTCTGCTTTCAAGTTTTCTTTCAAGGCCAGCGTTAAATCTTTTTTCATTTCGCATGCTTCCGGGCTGAGAAAAAAACCGATGCGGGTCAAATCCGGATCCTCTGCCAAAAACCGAAATACAGCCTCTACAGCGGCCGTTACCCGTTTTGATACGTGTTTTTTCTCGATTCCGTTTTCTAAACGAAACGATTTGATCAGATTTTTTAAGTTCGCATGAAAGTCATTGATCAGCTCGTCATAGATGGCGTCTTTGCTTGGAAAGTATAAGTAGAAAGACGGCTGAGTCAGCCCCGCTCTTTTGACAATCGTACTCACTTTCGTCTCATGGAATCCCCGGTTTGCAAATTCGTTTGCAGCGACTGCGAGCAGCCGCTTCCGGCTTTCTTTGCCTTTACGGCCCTTTTCATTTCCCACATCCATCCGCCTCCAAACAATAATACTCGTGAATAATGTTACTCACGAGTATTATTTCATGCAGTCCTTCTTGATGTCAATGAAAATCAAGCTTTGGGCAGGCGATTTTCTTTTTCAGAAAGCCAGTCTTTCACATAGTGATACATTTGTCCGTATTCCTTCAGCTTGGCGCGGATTTCCCATGCTTTCCCCGACATGACGATGCGGTTATTCAGCCGGTAGACCTTCATGGCGCGTCCCCCTTCCATGGTGTATGATAAAATGTATGGGATCAAAAGCCAGAGCAGAACTTAGGAGATGATCAAACTGAAGCATTTAGAGGAGAAAACCATATCAAAAGAAAAACTTTTTTCAGGCAAGGTGATCGATCTTTATCTTGAAGACGTCGAACTGCCGAACGGTAAAACGGGAAAGCGCGAAATCGTGAAGCATCCGGGCGCTGTAGCGGTGCTTGCTTTGACTGATGAAGAAAATATCATCTTAGTTAAGCAGTACAGAAAAGCGCTTGAACGGACGATCGTTGAAATACCGGCGGGCAAGCTTGAAAAAGGGGAGAAACCTGAATATACCGCGCTGCGGGAGCTTGAGGAAGAGACGGGATACACGGCGGCGAAGCTGGAGAAAATCACCGCTTTTTACACATCGCCGGGCTTTGCGGACGAATTGGTGCATCTGTATCTAGCTGAAGAGCTGACACCGCTTGAAGAAAAACGCGAACTTGATGAAGACGAATTTGTAGAAGTAATGGAGGTGCCGCTTACAGGCGCGCTGAAACTGATGGAAACTCAGGACATCTATGATGCGAAAACGGCTTATGCCGTGCAGTATCTGGAGCTGAAAAAGGCCCTGCAAGCAAAAAAATGAAAGAAATATTCGCAGACATGCATATCCATATCGGGCGGACGGAATCAGGCCGCCCCGTTAAGATAACGGCTGCCAGAACGCTTACGCTCGACGAAATTTTGATTGAAGCAAGCGAACATAAAGGCATTGAACTGATCGGCATTATAGATTGTCATTCACCCGAGGTGCTGGCCGAAATTGAAAAAGGGGTGTCTTCAGGCCGTTATACAGAGCTTGAAGACGGCGGAATCAAATATAAAGATACCGTGCTTCTGTGCGGGTCTGAATTGGAAATCAATGATGACAGATGCCGCGGCCCGATTCATGTGCTGGCCTTTATGCCGTCAATCTCCGCAATGAAGCAGTTTTCCGGCTGGCTCTCAGAAAGGGTGACAAATATCCATCTGAGCTCCCAGCGCATCTATGAGACGGGCATCGGCCTTCAACGGAAGGTGAAAGAGCTCGGCGGTTTGTTCATTCCTGCGCACATTTTTACACCGCATAAGAGCCTGTATGGAAAAGGAGTCAAATTTTCGCTGCAAGAGGTGTTTGACCCGAAGATGATTGATGCGGTTGAACTCGGGCTGAGCAGCGACACCGATATGGCTTCACACGTATCCGAACTGAATCCTTATACATTTTTGACCAATTCGGACGCCCATTCACTTGGGAAAATCGGCAGGGAGTATAATAAGCTGCACATCAAACATGCCAGCTTTCAAGAGTTTTCGCTTGCTTTAAAAGGACAAGAGGGTCGTTGCATTGCCGCGAATTACGGGATGAATCCGCAGTTGGGCAAATATTTTCAAACCGCTTGTGAAAGATGCGGCCGTCTGCAGGAGGCAGATGAAACGGTGTGTAAAGCGTGCAGAAGCCGAAAGTTTACAAAAGGCGTCAGCACGCGTCTAATGGAGCTTTACGATCAGGATGAAAGCCCGGTCAAGCGCCCGCCGTACGTCCACCAGGTTCCACTGCAGCTGATCCCCGGCATCGGCCCGAAAACGATTCAGAAGCTGAAAGAGGCTTTCGGTACTGAGATGAATATACTTCACCGTGTAAAAGAAGGCGATCTAAAAGAAACCATTCGTCCGCAGACGGCAGAGCTCGTGATCAAAGCAAGGAACGGGGATTTAGAGCTGAAAGCCGGAGGCGGCGGAACCTATGGAAAAGTGCAGAGCTAAAGGGGGCTTTAGAAAAAAGGGATGGAGTGGAAACTAAAATCGTATGAGGAATTGTCGAAGGAAGAGCTGTATCGCATCATCAAGCTCAGAATAGACGTCTTTATCGTTGAACAAAACTGTCCGTATCACGAGCTTGATCACTTGGATGAACAGGCACACCATTTATTTCTGAGCAAAGAAGGAGAGATCGCTGCGTATTGCAGGCTGTTTCCGAGCGGCACGGCATACCCGGCGGCATCAATCGGCCGGGTGATCGTCCGCAAAGAAGACAGGGGAAAGGGATATGCGCAGACGCTTCTTGATAAAGCGCTCCGCTTTTTGGAAGGCGAGTGGGGAGAGACAAAGGTCAAGATCAGCGCCCAGAATCATTTGCGTTCCTTTTACGGTTCCTTCGGATTTAATGCAATATCAGACGTCTATATGGAGGACGGCATTCCGCATGTGGAGATGATCAGAACGGCAGAAACCGTATGACTTGCGTTCAGAACCCCGACTTTCTATAATAGTAAGGTAAAAATTTGACAGGAGAGTGGGGAACATGGCCAAAAGCAAGGCAAGGAAAAAGCGCGAGCACATGTTGAGAAACACAGGCAGAGATGCCGCCGCATCAAGAGGCGAGGCGCCTGACTTCAGCACGCACGTCAGAAAAACGAAAAGCAGGCGGGAAGAGCTTGCAAAGCTGCATATGAAACATAAACGAAAGAACCCTTATGATTTGCTTCATGAAGATCATAAGGGTTCTTTTTTAGAAGATGCGCGAATACATGCATGTGTCCCGATACTCGCTCAAATCATTCGAAAGGTCATCGCTCTGTAAAACGGCTTCTAGCTGAAAACCGAGGCGCTCCGCCATTTTTCTGCTCTTCGTGTTCATGCTGTCACAGCATATCTCAAGCCGCTTGGCTCTGACGTGTCTTCTCGCGAAATCAATCAGTCCGTGAAGCGCTTCTGTCATGTACCCTTGTCCGGAAAATTCGGAACTGCGCCAATAGCCGATTTCAAACCGTTTCGCTTTCCAGTTCATGCGGTGAAGACCGGTGCTGCCGACGAATTTCCCCGTTTCTTTATGGAAAATATGCATCCGTAAATCGTTGCGCAAAATAAAATCGGCCTGTGCCTGCCTGACATTGATTTCTACATGTTCTTTTCGGGCATTTCCCTTGCAAACGGCATCCACGGCTTTAGTTCTGAAAACGAAGCTGTAATAGCGTCATATACAGCTTTGCCGTCGCCGGCGCGCGGCGCTCTGATCAGCAGACGCTCTGTTTCAAAGCTGTCCGGAAAATCGAGCAGTATCGGATTCATAGAGTATTCCTCCTGCAGACGTTATTCATCGAATGTTGCCATCGCAACGCTGAAACGGTCTATCTGCCCCGTTTGCATCGTCGTTCTCTATCAATTTATGGGAATTTTTTGATAATATAAGTCTATCATAAGCTGCCTCTGAAAAAAAACGGACAGAAGAAAAGACGATTTTCACTAGTTTCCATATTACCCGCTTATTTTTCTTCCGGCTTCATATTGAGCCGTTTCATTTAAAATGGAATCCGGCGGATGGACGCGCATCAAAAAGATATAGGCGAAGGAAGCGATCAGCACGCCCGAAAACCAGGAGATGTCATAAAGCGGCTTCATGGCGGGGATGTAAGAGCCGATGAGAGACATCAGCGCTCCGAGAGCTACCGCAGCAAAAGCCCTGTAATTATAGCCTTTATCATACATATACTGTCCTCTTGCGGAATAGAGATCTTCCAGGCAGAGGGTGCGCTTCCGGATGATAAAATAATCGGCAAGCATAACGCCTGCGACCGGGCCCAATATTCCGCCGATTGTGCCGAGAAATGAAAACACACTCGCTTCATTCTCCATCAGCTTCCATGGGAAAGTGAACAGGGCCAAAACAGCTGTCAAATAGCTGCCTCGCTTAAAATTGATGTATTTCGGCAAAAAATTGGCCAGGTCATAGGCCGGCGAGACAATATTTGCCGCAACGTTTACCGAAATGGCAGCGATGCAAAGCGTAATAACCGAAAGAGCGATCACGTAAGGATTGTCAAAATGGGCGAGAATATCGACAACGTCCCAAATCGGCTCCCCGAAGGCAGCCTGTGAGCCGGAGGTGACGGTGATGCTTGCAAATGCAAATAGAACGAATGTGCCCGGCAAACCGTAAAACTGTCCTCTGATTTGTTCTTTTTGGGAGGCTGCAAACCTCGTAAAATCGGGAATGTTCAAAATGAGTGTCGCCCATATGCCGATAATCCCCGTCACACCGGTAAGAAATGGCCAAATCATTTCGCCGAATGTTTGAAATTTTCCCGGCTGCGAATAAATCGGACCGAGTCCCCCCGCAATATCGACCGCCCACCACACCATCCCGCCAAAGACGAGATAAACGAGCGGGCCGGCCCAGACTTCAAACTTTCTAATCGACTCCATCCCGTGGTGGAGGACGAGAAGATGAATTCCCCAAAAGAAAACAAATGACAAAAGACCCGATAAATGCAATCCAAACAAGTTCCAATCGCCGCCGATGTCTTTCCAGCCGCTCCACACATTTAAGATCAGGATGTTGATCGCCGTGCTTCCCGCAAACGCTTGAATGCCGAACCACATAATTGCTACAAAACCCCTGAGGAGCGCCGGAATATTAGCCCCGTATATCCCGAAAGAAGATCTGATTAATACTGGAAAAGGCACGCCGTATTTTGCGCCGGCATGTCCATTCAACGCGAGAGCCGCATAGAGAACGATCGAAGCGACAGCGATAATCCCAAGCACTTGCCACGGAGAAAGTCCGATCGCAATCAGTCCGCCAACCGTTGCGTAAGTCGGGATGTTATGGATGCAGCCCATCCAGATCGATGCGAAATTAACCGCTTTCCATGTGCGTTCCTCTGGCTTCAGTGGCTGCAGGTCGCTGTTTGAGAGCGTGCGGTCTGTTTGAATTTTTTCTTGATGGACAGGTTTCATATAATCCCTCCGTTATTTTTAAGGGAAAATATAACTTATTATCCTGAAAAATTCATTAGATAAACTAAACAAATATTTCAAGGCGTTTGTTGAGGTTGACTAAACGAGCCGTTTGGAACGTCTATAAAAATATTGATTTTTATGAAACAGTTGTCTATCGCGATCATAGGATAAAAGACCAGGTTGAAATATTACTCCGCATCATAATGAAAGCGTTTTCTATACAGCGGAGGAAAAGGTGAATCCGAAGGGGGTCAACAAATAATGAAGAAAATTTTATTGGTTTGTGCGGCCGGCATGTCAACGAGCCTGCTTGTCAGCAGAATGAAAAAGCATGCAGAAGCGCTGAACGAAGAAATTGACATCATCGCTCTGCCTGTATCCGAAGCCGGAACTGCCGCGTCAAGCGCGGACGTCGTATTGTTGGGGCCGCAAGTCAGGTACCAAAAGTCACAGGTTGAGGCGAGCGCAGGAGACACGCCGGTCCAGGTGATCGACATGCGAGACTACGGCACCATGAACGGCGAAGCTGTGCTGCAAAAAGCGCTGCAGCTGATGAAATAAAAAAGGAGGGGAGACAGGGATGAGCGGGTTTATGGAGAAGTTTGAGCGGAACGTGGAGCGGTTTTTGGTTCCCGTTGCTGCAAAACTGAATTCACAGCGCCATATATGTGCGATCAGAGATGCTTTTATTCTATCATTTCCGATTATTATGGCAGGATCGATTATCATTTTATTGAATTTTGCCATTTTATCTCCGGACGGGTTTATCGCCAAAATTTTATTCCTTGAAAAGGTGTTTCCGAACTTAGCTGATTATCAGTCGGTCTTTACGCCCGTACTGCGGGGGTCGCTCGATATTATGTCCATATTTGTCGTGTTTCTCGTCGCCCGCAACTTAGCCATCTCAATGAAAGCGGATGAACTGCTTGCCGGATTAACGGCCGTATCCTGCTATTTTATCATTTATTCACCTTACCGCCTGATCGAAAATGAGAGCTTTTTAACGACGAAGTGGCTCGGCGCCCAAGGACTGTTCGTCGCCTTAATCATCGGGATCATCGTCGGTGAAGTGTTCAGCAGGCTATCAAATGCCAAGCGCCTGCAAATTCATATGCCTCCACAGGTGCCGCCTGCGGTCGCCCGGACATTTAAAGTGCTGTTTCCGATCATCTTCATTACGATTGGTTTTGCGATATTAAGCTTTGCGCTGATGTCCCTGTCGAAAAACGGTCTGCATGAATTGGTGTATACCGTGCTGCAGGCGCCGTTGAGAGAGATGGGAACGAATATTTTCACCGTTGTTTTTCTTGGAATCGTCGCCAACTTTTTATGGCTGTTCGGCATTCACGGTCCGAATACGATCGCGGCGATCAGAGAAACGATCTTTGCAGAAGCAAACCTTGAAAACCTCGCTTTTGCCGCCAAAACAGGCTCTGCCTGGAACGCTCCGTTTCCTGAAACATGGGCGCTGAATGACGCCTTTGCAAACTACGGCGGATCGGGTATGACGCTGGGGCTTTTAATCGCAATATTCATCGCTTCAAAGCGGCGGGATTATAAAGATATCGGCAAGCTCTCGATTGGGCCGGGAATATTTAATATTAATGAACCTGTCATTTTCGGACTTCCGGTCGTGCTCAATCCGATCTTCATGATTCCCTTTATCATCGTTCCGGCAGTCAATACTGTCATCGGCTATTTGTTCATCAAGTTTCAGCTGATCCCGCCAATCGCATACGCTGTTCCGTGGACAACGCCCGGGCCATTGATTCCGTTTCTCGGGACCGGAGGAAACTGGCTTGCGCTCGGCGTCGGCTTTCTCTGCCTCGCCATTTCAACGGTGATTTATCTGCCGTTTGTGATGGCTGCCAACAAGACTGTGAATACGGACAGGGAGCATTCCGCGGAAAACAGGGAGGAATCATAACTTTATCGGGGCGCCTTTTACGGGCGCCTGTCTTTTTTCAAAAAAAGTCATGCGGCTCTCTTTTCTCTCATACAATCTATTAAAATCAAAAGCACGTCTGGGAGGAAGATACATGCGGAAGCCCACAATCAAAGAGCTCATCTTTCAACATATGAAGGATCATCTTTCGATCTATTTATTTGTTTCTGTGCTGTTTTTAATGGGTGTGATTTTCGGCGCCGTCATCGTCAACAGCATGACGATCGGTCAAAAGGAAGATTTGTTCTACTATCTGAATCAATTTTTTGGACAGCTTTCCGAAGGAAAAGCAGCCAGCTCAAAGGAAATGTTTTTGCAGAGCTTTCTTCATAATATGAAATATTTAGGCTTAATGTGGATTCTCGGGATTTCCATCATCGGCCTGCCCGTCATTTTTATCATGGTCTTCTTAAAAGGGATCGTCGTCGGATTTACAGTCGGCTTTTTGGTCAATCAAATGGGAATCAACGGTTTTTTCCTGTCTTTTGTCTCCGTGCTCCCGCAAAATATTCTGCTGATCCCGGCTTACTTGATCATGGGCACCTGTGCCATCGCCTTTTCGATGAGGCTCATCCGCCAGCTTTTTGTCAAACGCAGCCTTGCAGAAGCGCCTGTCCATTGGTTTGGCCGGTACGCTTTTGTGCTCGTCCTGA
Organism: Bacillus haynesii; assembly: GCF_001969855.1. Lineage (GTDB taxonomy): Bacteria > Bacillota > Bacilli > Bacillales > Bacillaceae > Bacillus > Bacillus haynesii. The sequence goes on along the minus strand of NZ_MRBL01000016.1, from coordinate 354,393 downwards.
TTCTCGCAATGTCTCTTATATCCTCTTCCTTTGAAGCATATCTATCGCCAGTGTTGATGGAAAAACTGACGGAGTACGTCTTGCCGAAACAGCATTAATTTATAATGATTATTAAAAAATATTCATTTTGTTTCTCAATTTATAATGATTATAGTTGGCTCCCTGCGCTTGTTTTGTTATAATAAGCTAGGTAATGCGGCGTAGGAGGGAAAGTCAATGGAAACACGTATTGATCGGATTAAAAAGCAACTGCATTCTTCCAGCTATAAACTCACCCCTCAGCGCGAGGCAACTGTAAGGGTGCTGCTTGAGAATGAGGAAGACCATTTAAGCGCAGAAGATGTATACCTCCTCGTAAAAGAGAAATCTCCTGAGATTGGTCTTGCGACAGTATATCGGACTCTTGAATTGTTAACTGAATTAAAAGTAGTGGATAAAATCAATTTTGGCGACGGTGTGTCAAGATATGACCTCCGCAAAGAAGGTGCCGCCCATTTCCATCACCACCTGGTTTGCATGGAATGCGGTTCGGTTGTTGAAATTGAAGAAGATTTGCTTGAAGACGTGGAAGAAATCATTGAAAAGGATTGGAAATTTAAAATAAAAGACCACAGGCTGACGTTCCACGGCATCTGTCATGACTGTCAGCAAAAGGAATCGGAATAGTCTATAAACCGGAGAGAACCCTTTCAGCCATGAGCGGGTTCTTTTTTGATTCAGACGTATAAAACTTGTCTCATTTGGCATAAGTTTTAGTAATCGAATCAAAAGAAGGGACCTGAAACCGTATGAAAATGCTGAAAACGGCTGCCGATATGATCAAGGTGTTTGTGCTGTTTACCGGTTTTACCGTCTTGTTTTATTATGCTATGATATGGATAAATTCAGAGTATGAAAACTATCATCGGTATGATAAACCTGAAGGAGCAGCCCTCAAGGTCGTCTCGATGGAAGGGGACGAGCAGGGCAGCTGGTTTAACCGGTTAATCTTTTTTTATTTGAACGGGGAGTAGGATAGCGTGAAAGTTCATATTAAAGACTTTATCCACTACGCCGTTGTTGAACGGGGGCTTTCCCACAACACGGTTGTGAGCTATGAACGGGATTTGAACAGCTACGCCGCCTATTTAGAGGAACAGGAGCAGCTGAGCTCTTTTGACCAGGTGACAAGGCTGCACATCATCCAGTTTTTGAAGCATTTAAAAGACGCCGGAAAATCCGGAAAGACGGTTGCGAGGCATCTCGCTTCCATCCGCAGCTTTCACCAGTTTCTGCTGAGGGAAAAAGTGACGGCCCAGGACCCGTCCGTCCATATTGAATCGCAAAAAACGGAACGGACGCTCCCGAAGGTGCTGTCATTACAGGAAGTCGAAACGCTTTTGGATACGCCGAAGCTGACGGGGCCGTTCGGCTACCGCGATAAAGCGATGCTGGAGTTATTGTATGCGACAGGGATCCGCGTCAGCGAGATGATCGCATTAAAGCTGTCCGATGTCCATTTATCGATGGGCTTTATCCGCTGCTTCGGTAAAGGAAGAAAGGAGCGGATCGTTCCGCTCGGCGAAGCGGCGTCACATGCGGTCGGCGAATATCTGTCAAAAGCGAGGGGAAAGCTTTTGAAAAAAAATACCGAAGACGCCCTGTTTCTGAATCACCACGGCAGACAAATGAGCCGCCAGGGATTTTGGAAAAATTTAAAGAAAATCGCCTTGGAAGCGGGAATTAATAAAGAGCTGACGCCGCACACGCTGAGGCACTCATTCGCCACACACCTGCTCGAAAACGGAGCCGATCTCCGGGCCGTTCAGGAAATGCTCGGACACGCCGACATTTCGACGACGCAAATTTATACGCACGTGACGAAAACAAGGCTGAAAGACGTGTATAAGCAATATCATCCCCGTGCATAGCCTGAAAGGACAGGCGAAAGCACGGTTTTTCATGTTGAGTGAGTAGCAAATTGCGGGAAGTTTCTCACTATTTCCGTTCGTATTGTCAACTGTTGTGTAAACGGTTTATACTTGGCTAATAGCGGTATTTTGGTTTTTTTATGCCAAGTGTGACAGCCTATAGCTGACAGAAAGAAAAAAAGGAGGCCGACAAATGCCTGCATTTGATTATAACCGCGTATTTTTAATTGTGATGGATTCCGTTGGAATCGGCGAGGCGCCTGATGCCGAAACATTTAATGACAAAGGCGCAGACACATTGGGCCACATTGCCGAACACATGGGAGGCATCAGCCTGCCGAACATGGCGAAGCTCGGGCTCAGCAACATCCGTGAAATCAAAGGTGTCGAAAAGGCGGAAGAGCCGCTTGCCTATTACGGCAAAATGAAAGAAGCCTCAAACGGAAAAGATACGATGACTGGACATTGGGAGATTATGGGACTTTACATAGACAAACCTTTCCGGGTGTTTCCCGAAGGTTTTCCGGACGAATTGATCCATGAACTTGAACAGAAATCCGGAAGAAAAGTGATTGGAAACAAGCCTGCATCAGGCACTGCGATTTTGGATGAACTCGGTGCGGAGCATATGGAAACCGGCGCGCTGATCGTCTACACCTCAGCAGACTCCGTTCTGCAGATTGCCGCACACGAAGAAGTCGTGCCTCTTGAGGAATTGTACAAGATCTGCGAGATCGCGCGCGAGCTGACGCTTGACGAGAAATATATGGTCGGGCGCGTCATTGCGAGACCGTTTGTCGGTAAGCCGGGCGAATTTAAACGGACGCCGAACCGCCACGATTATGCGCTGAAGCCGTTCGACAGAACCGTGATGAATGAATTGAAAGATGACAGCTTTGATGTGATTGCGATCGGCAAAATCTCCGATATCTATGACGGCGAAGGCATTACGGAATCGCTTAGAACGAAATCGAATATGGACGGAATGGACAAGCTGGTGCAAACGCTTGACAAAGATTTTACAGGGATCAGCTTTGTAAACCTCGTGGACTTTGATGCGCTGTTCGGACACCGCCGCGATCCGGAAGGATACGGAAAAGCGCTCGAAGAGTTCGACGCACGCCTTCCTGAAGTATTTGAAAAGATGCGCGAAGACGATCTGCTCATCATTACCGCCGACCACGGCAATGATCCGGTTCACCATGGCACGGATCATACAAGGGAGTACGTGCCGCTTCTTGTATACAGCAAAAAACACGAAAAGCCTGGGGCGCTTCCGCTCGCAGATACATTCGCGGACATCGGCGCGACGATCGCCGACAACTTTAAAACGAATATGCCAAAGTACGGAAAAAGCTTTTTATCCCTGCTGAAATAGGAGGAAACGACGTGAAACAGATGATTGCAAATGCCGCAGACTATATTAAAAGCAAAACGGAAATCAAACCGGCGGTCGGCCTGATTTTGGGATCCGGCCTTGGCGTGCTTGCTGATGAGATAGAAGACGCCGTCCGCATCAAATATGAAGACATCCCGGACTTTCCTGTTTCCACTGTTGAAGGGCATGCCGGACAGCTTGTCATCGGCAGACTTGAAAATGTGCAAGTCGTCGCGATGCAAGGGCGTTTTCATTTTTACGAAGGGTATTCAATGGACAAGGTAACCTTCCCGGTAAGGGTCATGAAAGAGCTCGGGATCGAGACTTTAATTGTGACCAATGCCGCAGGTGGCGTCAATGAATCGTTCCGTCCCGGTGATTTGATGATCATATCCGATCATATCAATTATATGGGAACGAACCCGCTGATCGGTCCAAACGATTCCTCGCTGGGCGTCAGATTCCCTGATATGTCGTCCGCATATGATAAGGAACTGCGCCTCTTAGCGAAAAAAACAGCCGAAGAATTGAACATCAGTGTACAAGAAGGGGTTTATACAGCCGTTACAGGGCCTACATACGAAACGCCTGCCGAAGTGCGCTTCCTCAGAACGATCGGATCGGATGCCGTCGGCATGTCGACGGTTCCGGAGGTCATCGTGGCAAAACATGCGGGCCTTCGCGTGCTCGGCATTTCGTGTATATCAAACGCGGCAGCCGGAATCCTCGATCAGCCGCTCTCCCATGATGAAGTGATCGAAGTCACCGAAAAAGTAAAAGCCGACTTTTTGCGGTTTGTTAAAGCGGCCGTCGCCAAAATCGGCTAAAACTACAGCGAAGTTGAAATGTGAGCCAATGCAAGTTCAAATGAGAACCTGCATTGGCTCTTTCTTTTTGAGCGCCGAGAAATTTTTTCCAACCGATCCGTATAAATCCAACCGGATTGGAAAAAATAGAGAGGATTACGAAATGGAGGTCTGGGTGATGAAACGTCATTTATCCAAATTGCTGATTTTTACGATAATCCTGATGACTGCGCCGTCGGCGTTTGCAAAAGAGAGCGCAAAGAAACCGTCGGAGCTTGCTGATGACGCAAAATCTGCCGTTTTAATCGAGCGGGATACCGGTAAGGTGATGTATGACAAGAACAGCCGTGAAAAGCTTCCCCCGGCCAGCATGACAAAAGTGATGACCATGCTGCTGATCATGGAAGCTCTTGATGAAGGCAAGATCAAAATGAAAGACAAAGTCAGAACAAGCGAGTATGCCGCTTCAATGGGGGGTTCGCAAATTTTTCTTGAGCCCGGTGAAGAAATGACGGTTGAAGATATGCTGAAAGGGATCGCCATCGGATCGGGTAATGATGCCTCTGTTGCAATGGCAGAGCATATTGCCGGGTCTGAAGAGGAATTTGTCAAAAGAATGAATGAAAAAGCTGCTGAGCTCGGCCTCAAGGATACGTCTTTTCAAAATACGACAGGTCTGCCTGAAGAAGGCCATTACAGTACAGCCTACGACATGGCGCTCATGGCGAAAGAGCTTTTAAAATATGAAAACATCACGAAATTTACGGGAACGTATGAAGACTATCTGAGAGAAAACACTGATAAAAAATTCTGGCTCGTCAACACAAACCGCCTCATCAAATTTTATCCCGGCGTTGACGGAGTTAAGACCGGCTTTACAAATGAAGCAAAGTACTGCCTGACAGCTTCAGCGAAAAAAGGAAACATGCGCGTCATCGCTGTCGTTTTTGGAGCCAGCACGCCGAAAGAACGAAATGCCCAAATTACAAAAATGCTTGACTTCGCGTTCAGCCAATATGAAACGCATCCGATGTATAAACGCAATGAAATCATTTCCGATTTGAAGGTCAATAAAGGCCGTGAGCAAAAAATAAACCTTGTCACTTCAGAACCGATTTCCCTTTTGACGAAAAAAGGCGAAAATATCGAATCTGTTAAAAAAGAAATCAAACAGAAGAAAGATATCCAGGCTCCTGTCAAAAAAGGCACAGAGCTCGGGACGCTCGTTTTGAAAAAGGACGGAAAGGTTCTCGCTGAAAGCCCTCTTGTGGCAGAAAAAGACATGGATAAAGCGGGGATGTGGACGATGTTCAAGCGGACGATGACCCACTGGACGAAGTGGAGTGAATAATGCCGAACGGTCACTAGTTTTGTCACGGTGAAGGAATTTATAAAGTCTGAAGCGAAACACTCATTATCCGATTTAAACCAAGGAGGAATGAGGATGAGCCTCGGAATCGATATTTACGTCAAAGAATCCGTACTATGCATTCGGTTGACAGGTGAACTCGATCACCATACAGCAGAAACCTTGAGAAAACAAGTCAGTGACCAGCTGGAACAATCCGACATTCGCCATATTGTCATGAATCTTGCAGACCTTTCGTTTATGGACAGTTCAGGGCTTGGCGTCGTGCTCGGCAGATATAAGGAGATTAAGCAGCTCGGCGGAGAAATGATCGTCTGCGCCATTTCCCCTGCTGTCAAACGTTTATTTGATATGTCCGGGCTGTTTAAAATCATTCGCCTTGAGCAATCAGAGCAGCGTGCACTTGAAACGTTGGGGGTGGCGTCATGAAAAATGAAATGAATATCCAGTTTACGGCACTCAGCCAAAACGAATCGTTTGCACGGGTGACAGTCGCTGCTTTTATCGCTCAGCTTGACCCGACGATGGATGAACTGACCGAAATTAAAACGGTCGTATCTGAAGCGGTCACAAACGCGATCATACACGGTTATGAAAACTCAGGGCAGGGAAACGTATACATTTCCGTCACCCTGCATGACCATATCGTCTATTTAACGATCCGTGACGAAGGAGTCGGCATCCCTGATCTTGAAGAAGCGCGCCAGCCCCTGTTCACGACAAAGCCCGAACTCGAACGGTCGGGAATGGGCTTTACGATCATGGAAAATTTCATGGATGATATTTCGATCGACTCCTCACCTGAGATGGGAACCACAATACACTTAACAAAGCACTTATCAAAAAGCAAAGCGCTTTGCAATTAAGGGAGATTTGTTATGGATGTGGAGGTTAAAAAAGAAAACCAGAACACTCAGCTTAAAGACCATGAAGTGAAAGAACTGATTAAAAACAGCCAGAACGGCGATCAAAAAGCAAGGGACCTCCTCATAGAAAAAAACATGCGTCTTGTTTGGTCTGTCGTTCAGCGTTTTTTGAACAGAGGCTATGAGCCTGACGACCTCTTTCAAATCGGCTGCATCGGCCTCTTGAAGTCGGTGGACAAATTCGATCTTTCCTATGACGTTCGGTTTTCCACCTACGCCGTCCCGATGATTATCGGCGAGATTCAGCGGTTTATCAGAGATGACGGAACCGTCAAAGTGAGCCGCTCGCTGAAAGAACTCGGCAACAAAATCCGGCGGGCGAAAGACGAGCTTTCCAAGTCAAACGGCCGGATTCCGACCGTTCAGGAAATCGCCGATTATCTCGAAATCAGTTCAGAAGAGGTCGTGATGGCCCAGGAAGCGGTCCGCTCTCCCTCGTCCATTCATGAAACGGTTTACGAAAACGACGGAGACCCGATTACACTTCTGGATCAAATCGCCGATCAGTCGGAAGAGAAGTGGTTCGATAAAATCGCTTTAAAGGAAGCTATCAAGGATTTGGATGAACGGGAAAAGCTGATTGTTTATTTAAGGTATTACAAAGACAAGACGCAATCTGAAGTTGCCGACCGCCTCGGCATATCCCAGGTGCAAGTGTCGAGGCTTGAAAAAAAGATTTTAAAGCAAATCAAAAACCAGATGGATCAATTTGAAAGCTGAGGCTGCTCGCATTACAGGCAACCTCGGATGTCTGATGAAAAACCGGAACGCTCCAAAAAAGAGCGTTCCGGTTTTTTTATGGTAATTTATGGTCTTTTGCGGCTTGCTGAATGATAAATGGGATGTACTTCATACTACAACTATAACCATCATATAGGAAGTGACCCAGATGGAACGTCAAGTTTTTATCAGACTCCGCCACCGGCTTGAGGCAGATCCCGATGAATTGATTCTGCTCCGCCATATCGCACAGGTAGCGGGTGACCGCCGATACAAAGAAAAGCTTGAACGGCTGCCTATTTATCAGGTCAGCAAAGCGGATCAAAGCATGGTGGTGTTGGACGTGATGAAGGTGATTGAAGCTGTACATAAATCGTTTCCTGACCTTGATGTCCAAACCGTCGGCGGTTCTGAAACCATCGTGGAGATCCAATATCCGAAAAGGGGTCTGTCGCCCGTGTTGTTCATCGCCGTCTGGCTGCTCCTGTTCGTCGGTGCCGGCCTTACCGTAATGAACTTTCATGAAGATGTCAGTATGAGGGAAGTGCACATCCTGCTTTACGAAATGGTGACGGGCAAGGTGAACCGCTATCCATACCTTTTGCAGGTTCCGTACAGCATCGGTCTCGGGCTCGGCATGATCTTGTTTTTTAATCATTTATTTAAAAAACGGTTTAACGAGGAGCCCAGCCCTCTGGAGGTCGAGATGTTTAAATATCAGCTTGATTTGGACCATTATGTGGCCTTGCACGAAAACAAAGAAACGACAAAGGATATTCATGATCATTAGCGTGATATTGATCATCTTTCTCGGACTTGCAGGAGGGGTCGCGGTTGGGTCCGGCTTTGTCGCTTTTCTCACCGTGCTTGGCATTATCCCGAGGCTGACTCAGCTGACGAAGACGAAACGGTTTATCCAGGCGTATGAATGGGCTGTCATTCTGGGCGCGGTTTTCGGAGGATGGGAATCGCTGAACATGTCCCGCTTTTTTTTATCCAAATGGCTGCTTGTTCCGATCGGCCTTTTTGCGGGTGTTTTCATCGGAATGCTTGCAGCGGCGCTTACAGAAGTGTTGAACGTGCTGCCGATACTGGCGAAACGTATCGGCATGGGGAACAGGATTTTGATTCTTTTAATGGCCATTGTTTTCGGGAAGATTCTCGGATCGATGTTCCAATGGCTCATTTTTGTACATTTGTCATAAAAGGAGGATTATGATGTCAAGTTTGAAAGATAATTATCAATCGAAAGTCAAAGCGTATCAGCCTTCGCCGCCTTATGTCCTAAACTGTATTAAGGCTTTTCTCGTCGGTGGTCTGATCTGTGCGATCGGCCAAGCGTTCCAGAATTTTTATATGGCCGTGTTCAATTTTGATGAAAAAACGGCGGGGAATCCGACGGTTGCCACGCTAATCTTAATCTCTGCTCTGTTAACGGGTCTTGGCGTCTACGACAGAATCGGCCAGTTTGCCGGTGCGGGTTCTGCTGTTCCGATTACAGGGTTTGCCAACAGTATGACGAGCGCCGCGCTTGAGCACAAAAGCGAAGGATACGTCCTCGGCGTGGGAACCAATATGTTTAAGCTGGCGGGAAATGTCATCGTCTTCGGCGTTGCGGCCGCTTATATTGTGGGAATGATTCGCTTTGCTTTTGATAAGCTGTTTTAGGAGGAAAACAACATGAAATTAACAGGAAAACAAACATGGGAGTTCGAGAACCCGCTGTTTGTTAACTCGAGCGGAACAGCGGTCGGTCCCAAGGAAAAAGAAGGGCCTCTAGGACACTTATTTGACAAAACTTATGATGAAATGCACTGCAACCAGAAAAACTGGGAGATGGCAGAGCGCAAGCTGATGGAGGATGCGGTTCAGTCCGCGCTATCAAAACAAAATCTTAAAAAGGAAGACATCGATATCTTTTTGGCGGGTGACCTGCTCAACCAAAACGTGACAGCCAACTATGTGGCGAGGCATTTGAAAATACCTTTTCTTTGCTTGTTTGGAGCTTGCTCGACATCAATGGAATCGATTGCGATCAGTTCGGCATTGATTGACGGAGGTTTCGCCAAGCGTGCCTTAGCGGCAACCAGCAGCCATAATGCGACGGCTGAAAGGCAGTTTCGCTATCCGACGGAATACGGGGGCCAAAAGCCGGGAACCGCGACATCCACAGTGACTGGAAGCGGAGCAGTCGTCCTCAGCCAGCAGCCCGGCACAATTAAAATTACCAGTGCAACCGTCGGAAAGGTCATCGACTTGGGGATTACCGATTCCCAAGACATGGGCTCAGCGATGGCGCCCGCTGCGGCGGATACGATCAAGCAGCATTTGGAGGATCTGGGACGCACTCCTGATGATTACGATCTGATTTTAACCGGCGACCTTTCAGGTGTCGGCAGTCCGATTTTGAAGGATTTGTTAAAAGAGGAAGGGATCAATGTCGGGACCAAACACAATGACTGCGGGTTGATGATCTATACGCCTGACCAGCAGGTTTTTGCAGGCGGAAGCGGATGTGCTTGTTCGGCGGTCGTCACTTTTGCCCACATCTTTAAAGAAATTGAAGCAGGAAGGCTCGGCAGAGTGTTTGTCGTAGCGACGGGCGCCCTTTTGAGCCCGACGATCATTCAGCAAAAAGAATCGATTCCTTGTATTGCCCATGGCGTCGTATTTGAACGGGCCGAAAGGGGGAACGCCTAAGATGGAGTATGTCATTGCTTTTATTGCAGGCGGGCTGATTTGCGTAATCGGCCAGCTGCTGCTTGATGTCTTTAAAATGACGCCGGCCCATGTCATGACATCTTTTGTCGTATCAGGAGCCATCCTTGACGGATTCGGCATTTACGACCGTTTTATCGAATTTGCCGGTGCCGGGGCTACGGTTCCGATTGTCAGTTTCGGCCACTCCCTTTTGCACGGTGCGATGCACCAAGCCGAGGAACACGGCTTTATCGGGATTGCCATGGGGATATTCGAACTGACGTCTGCCGGTATATCCTCCGCTATTTTGTTTGCTTTTCTTGTTGCCGTGATTTTTAAACCGAAAGGATAAAAGATAATGCCAGCAAAACGCAAGGTCATTTTGGTCACAGACGGCGATATTTACGCTGCAAAAGCAATCGAATATGCAGCAAGAAAAACGGGTGGCCGCTGCATTTCCCAATCGGCGGGGAATCCGAGCGTTAAAACAGGACCGGAGCTTGTATCCATGATCCTGCAAACCCCTCATGATCCTGTGTTCGTCATGTTTGATGATTCCGGACTTCAAGGCGAAGGGCCGGGAGAGACAGCTATGAAATATGTAGCGGTGCATCCCGATATCGAGGTGCTCGGGGTCATCGCCGTCGCTTCAAAAACTCATTATGCAGAGTGGACGAGGGTCAATGTATCAATCGATGCAGAAGGCGAACTGACAGAGTACGGCGTCGATAAACACGGGGTCAAAGAGCTCGATGTCAAACGAATGAACGGTGATACGGTCTATTGCCTTGACCAGCTGGATGTTCCGATCATTGTCGGAATCGGTGATATCGGTAAAATGAACAGAAAAGACGATGTGGAAAAAGGTTCGCCGATTACAATGAAAGCGGTCGAGCTCATTTTAGAAAGGAGCGGGTATCATGAGTGCTCAAAAGCAAGAGAAGACGAACATATTCCTTGATCCTTCTAAGAATGAAGCGTATTTCAAGAAGCGGGTCGGCATGGGAGAAAGCTTTGACCTTGGCGTACGCAAGGTCTTTATTCTCGGACATGAGGTTCAGCTTTATTATGTCAACGGATTGTGCGACACACAATACATCATTCACCTGTTAAGGGAACTGGTGCATCTAAATGATAAAGAAAAAGAGTCGGGCGAGGTCGAAGACATCGTCGAAAACAGGCTTTTGAACCAGCAGGTTTCAAAAACAGAAACGCTTGATGAAGCGGTCGACCAAGTGTTGTCAGGACTGGTTGCCATCATCGTCGAAGATGCGGGCTTTGCTTTTATCATCGATGTCAGAAGCTATCCGGGCAGAACGCCGGAAGAGCCTGATACAGAAAAAGTCGTACGCGGTGCAAGGGACGGATTCGTCGAGAACATCATCGTCAACACAGCCCTGATCAGACGCCGGATCAGAGATGAGCGCCTGCGCTATAAAATGCTTCATATCGGTGAACGCTCCAAAACAGACATCTGTCTCTGCTATTTGGAAGATGTCGCAGATCCCGATCTTGTTGAAGTATTAAAAAAAGAGATTGAAAATGTGAAGATCGACGGGCTGCCGATGTCGGATAAATCGGTAGAGGAATTCCTTGTCGGCCAAGGCTTCAACCCGTTTCCGCTCGTCAGGTTTACGGAAAGGGCGGATGTAGCCGCGAGCCATATTTTAGAGGGGCATGTCATCGTGATTGTCGATACGTCGCCAAGCGTCATCATCACGCCGACCACTTTGTTTCACCATGTTCAGCATGCTGAGGAATACAGACAGACGCCGGCTGTTGGGACGTTTTTAAGGTGGGTGCGGTTTTTCGGTATTTTGGCCTCCACCTTTTTGCTGCCGCTTTGGCTGCTGTTTGTCATTCAGCCGTCGCTCTTGCCTGATAATTTATCGTTTATCGGTTTAAACAAAGACACTCATATTCCGATTATCATGCAGATTTTCCTGGCGGATCTCGGCGTTGAATTTTTAAGAATGGCCGCCATTCATACGCCGACGGCGCTTTCGACTGCAATGGGCCTGATCGCTGCCGTATTGATCGGCGATATTGCGATCAATGTCGGCTTGTTTTCTCCTGAAGTTATTTTATACGTTTCCCTCTCGGCAATCGGAGCTTACACGACACCAAGCTACGAGCTGAGTCTGGCGAATAAAATGGTGAAGCTGTTTATGCTGATATTGGTAGCGCTCTTTAAAGTAGAGGGATTTGTCATCGGATTAACGATCTTAACTATAGTGATGACTTCGATCAGGTCATTGCGGACGCCTTACTTATGGCCGCTCCTCCCGTTCAATGGAAAAGCGTTTTGGCATGTTCTCGTGCGAACTTCTGTTCCCGGGGGAAAAGTCAGGCCGAGCATCGTTCATCCGAGAAACCGCTCCAGACAGCCGTGAAGCCGGCATTCCAAGAGGTTTTTCCCCGAGGAAAAACCTCTTTTTCAGTAATCGAATTCCGGTCTTCGAGTCCCGATGCCTCTGTATTCGTTGGCAGAAATCGCGACTGCCCGGAGGCTGCAGATGTTGTTCTGTCTTCTGATCGGATAGACGACATACAGCATTTCGCGGCCGGACGGGTCGATCGTTGACGAATGAAGGAAAACCTCAGTTCCTCTCCGCCAAAATCTCGTATTCGCCGGAGCTGTAATAATCTGCCCTTCATAAGGCTCATAAATTCTTTGTTCATCATGCACAGCCGGCTGATAAGGGCCGTATATATCTTCAGGTGTATAGCCGGGAGCCGGGGTGTAGGGGTAACGGTTTGGATACATATGATAACCTCTTTCCCACTTCGTTTTTTGGGTTTCATCTTTAAGATTATATTCAGGTAAATGCCTATTTGCATGGGCGAAAATCTCGGTTTTCGGCTCTTTTTTTAATTGAATGGACGTTGTGTATGCCTATTTCTATCAAGTGCTGTTTTCTGTTATGCTAGAATCAATAGAATTGATTGGTTTTTTAGGGGATTATTCCCTTTATAAATCAAGAAAATTTGGACAAATGGTGGTTTAGTTTTTAAAATGAAATGTTATAATACAACATAAGAATCGCACTATCATGAAGCCGGAAGATGCATCGGGCAGCAACCGGACCGCCCCTTGCACCTTTGTAGATAGAGAAAGAGGGAATGACAATTGTATTTACATGGTACTAGCAGACAAAATGAAAGAGGACACCTCGAAATCGGCGGTGTCGATGTTCTATCATTGGCAGAAAGATACGGAACACCTCTTTATGTATACGATGTCGCGCTGATTAGAGAGCGCGCCCGAAAATTCCAGAAGGCATTCAGGGAAGCCGGTTTAAAAGCGCAGGTAGCGTATGCAAGCAAGGCGTTTTCATCGGTTGCCATGATTCAGCTTGCCGAACAAGAGGGACTGTCTTTGGATGTGGTATCGGGAGGAGAGCTTTTCACTGCGACCAAAGCAGGGTTTCCAGCTGAGCGGATTCATTTTCACGGAAACAATAAGAGCGCTGAAGAACTTGCTATGGCTCTGGAGCATCAAATCGGCTGCATCGTGCTCGATAACTTTCACGAGATCGCTATTACAGAAGAGCTTTGCAAGCGATCAGGACAAACTGTAGACGTTTTGCTCAGAATCACGCCGGGAGTTGAAGCGCACACGCACGATTATATTACGACGGGACAGGAAGATTCGAAATTCGGTTTTGATCTGCACAATGGACAGGTCGAACAAGCCATCGAACAAGTCCTCCACTCATCTGCGTTTAAGCTCCTCGGCGTGCACTGTCACATCGGTTCGCAAATTTTTGATACGGCAGGATTTGTCCTTGCAGCAGACAAGATTTTTGAAAAGCTGGCGGAATGGAGGGAGAATTACTCATTCATTCCGGAAGTGCTCAATCTTGGCGGGGGCTTCGGCATCCGCTATACAAAAGACGACGAGCCGCTCGCAGCTGATGTTTATGTTGAAAAAATCATCGAAGCGGTCAAAGCAAACGCCGAGCATTTTGGCTTTGACATCCCTGAGATTTGGATCGAACCAGGCAGGTCTCTCGTCGGAGACGCGGGGACTACGCTATACACAATCGGTTCTCAAAAAGAGGTGCCGGGCATTCGCAAATATGTAGCCATTGACGGCGGCATGAGCGATAATATCAGGCCGGCGCTTTATGAGGCAAAATATGAAGCGGCCGTCGCCAACAGGATGAACGATGCTTGTCATGATACCGCATCGATCGCAGGAAAATGCTGCGAAAGCGGAGATATGCTGATTTGGGATTTGGAAATCCCTGAAGTCCGTGACGGAGACGTGCTCGCCGTTTTCTGCACCGGTGCATACGGCTACAGCATGGCCAACAACTACAACCGCATTCCGCGCCCGGCCGTCGTCTTTGTCGAGGATGGAGAAGCGCAGCTCGTCATTCAAAGAGAGACGTATGAAGATATCGTCAAACTGGATCTGCCGCTGAAATCGAAAGTAAAACAATAAAAAAATGGAGATTCCCTGAAGAGGGGGTCTCCATTTTTTATTCAAGCATGAAAAACACTTCCCGGCCATCGGGAGGTGTTTTTTGTAAAAAAGATCATGACATGCATAGAACAGCGACCGGGCCAATTGTATATAATATTGAGAATTTAACAAAAATTTAACAAAGGAGATGATAAAGGCAATGATCAAGGTGAAAAGGATGAGTTTTACTGATTTCGTGGATTTAGAGGCGGAGTAGATGAAACCGGCCAAAGTATCCCTACTCCACCGCATGCTCCAGTGCCTGAAGCAATGTGTTGATTGTAACACAGTGAAGTGTTTTACAGCAATAAACAGTTTTGTGAATATTTTATTAATTTCTGCTGTGATCTCATTCCCATATTCTGCTGCGGCCCATAGTGCAACACAGTCCGGTGATAAATATTCAAGCTTTGAAGAATTGGAGCGGAATGAAGATCCGGCGTCTTATCGAATGACGGAGAAGGACGCAAGAGTGCCGATGCTCATCATGGCCATCCATGGAGGCGGTATCGAACCCGGAACAAGTGAGATTGCCAATGAAGTGTCCAAAAATTATTCCCTGTACTTGTTTGAAGGGCTGAAATCATCAGGCAATACGGACCTTCACATTACAAGCACGCGTTTTGACGAGCCGGCGGCGCTCGCAATCACTGCAAGCCACCGGTACGTCATGTCGCTTCACGGCTATTACAGTGAAGACCGCAATATTAAAGTGGGCGGGACAGACCGCGCTAAAATCAGAATATTGGTTGATGAGCTGAACCGCTCGGGGTTTGCCGCTGAAATGCTGGCGACAGACGACAAGTATGCCGGAACCCATCCGAATAACATCGCCAACAAGTCGCTATCCGGCCTGAGCATTCAGCTTGAAATGAGCACAGGTTTCCGTAAATCTTTATTCGATCGGTTCACGCTAAAAGACAGGGCGGCGACGCAAAACGAAACGTTTTACCGATTTACAAAACTGCTGACAGACTTTATTCATGAAAACTATAAAGAAGACGGAGGGGACTTCCCCTCTGCAAAAATAAAACACCTCCTTCAATTAAAAAAGGAGGTGTTTGGCGGTTGTGTTAACCGTTGGACTCTGAGGTGCCGCCGCCGGTGAATACGGAAACGATGGCATTCCACAGAGACACAAAGAAGTCGATCAGTTTTTGAAGGAAATTTTGTCCTTCTTCAGAATCCAGGAATTTCGTGATTTTATCCTTTGCTTTGTCAAGCTGGTCTCCAACCTGGTTCCAGTCGATATTAATATTTTTCATGTTATTAAATAAAGAAATGAGAGATTTTTTCTGATCCTCTGTGAGCGTCACGCCCAGTTCGGAAGCAGCCGAATCAATCGTTTTCTCCAATTCCTCTTTCGATTCGGGAACCCCGTTTTTCGAGATTTCTTCCTTGACTTTGGCCATCAGCGCTGACGCGTTTTCACTGCCGATTTTCTCGCCAAGCTCTGAAGTGGTGACAAGCTCTTCATTCGCGACCTTTTTCACATCTTCAGAAATTTTTTCGCCCGAAGTCGTTTCATACGCTTTCATCAATCCGGTTAAAGCGGCTGTGCCTGACACTTCAAACGGAGCGGTGACATGAATTTTGGCGTCTTTTACACCGGCTGTCATCAGCGCGTTCAAATACATTTCATCTGTAATTGTGCTGATATTGTGTGTCTGAACTTCCAAACCGGTGCCTTTTTTCGCTACGGTAATTGAAGAAGAAGAAATCGCTCTTGATCCGATTTGTGCTTTCGGTATATAATCCCCTAAATATTTATGCTCTTCATCATTTGTCACCTCGATGATGGTCGCATTTTCAGGCGCATTCATTTCTTTTAATACTTTTTGTCTGTCCTGGCTTGACAAGTCTTTCCCCAGCGTGACGATGACATCACCCACTGCGGCGTCAGCAAAGCTGACCTGCGGGAAAATGAGCAGACATAATGCTGTAAAGATTCCTAGTATCGATTTTTTCAAGCTCAATGCCCTCCTTAAAAATGCAGGCTTCAGGCAGAATTGCTGTACTTTTAAAGAAGCCTGCCGGAACGGAAATAATGCGTTCCGAAATATAGACGGATGAAAGATGAGGGAGGTTTCAAAGAAAAAAAGAGAGAAATTTTCTCTTCAAGTCAAATGCTCTCCCGGTATCCTAGCACACCCTCTTTTATCATTCATGATTTTCACAGGCGATTCAACCATTTTTAAAAATCTTTTACAAAAGCGATACAAGAGCGGGCGTTTATTTCAGGTGATTGGCTCTGTGCTTCTTCTATATGATATAATGACCCTTGTGAAATGAAAGGAGAGAATCAAGATGGCTAAAAAAGGATACATACAACTGACAAACGGCAAAAAAATCGAGTTTGAACTATATCCGGATGCGGCGCCGGGAACTGTCGCCAACTTTGAAAAACTTGCAAACGAAGGGTTCTATGACGGGCTGAAATTCCACCGCGTCATTCCGGGCTTCGTCAGCCAGGGAGGCTGCCCGCACGGCACTGGAACAGGCGGACCTGGATATACGATTAAATGCGAGACAGAAGGGAATCCGCATAAACACGAAGCCGGTTCACTCTCAATGGCTCACGCAGGAAAAGATACCGGAGGCAGCCAATTCTTTATCGTCCATGAGCCTCAGCCGCACTTGAACGGTGTTCATACCGTTTTCGGAAAGGTCACATCAGGTCTTGATGCCGTCACTTCAATGGAGCAAGGACAAGGCATGGAAAAAGTCGAAGTGTTTGACGCATAATCAGAAAGTGCAAAAACAGCCCGCTTAGCCGGGCTGTTTTTTTGTCTGAAACGGTGTTCATTTTCCAGGTGCAACAGGACCGGGGACCGATTCTTCGTCCGCATTCTGCTAGGAAATTATGATGCTAATAAATAAAATAATTGTGAAAAAATGACCCTTTATGTAAAATATATTCAAGTGAAGAGCTAGATAGAGAACGCAATCTGTAAAAAAGGAAGGGGCGTAAGG
Organism: Bacillus haynesii; assembly: GCF_001969855.1. Lineage (GTDB taxonomy): Bacteria > Bacillota > Bacilli > Bacillales > Bacillaceae > Bacillus > Bacillus haynesii. Next base: position 337,140 of record NZ_MRBL01000016.1, on the reverse strand, counting down.
GGTGAGCGTAAAAATCCCGTCGACGGCAGTCGGCGTAAAAATTAATGACTGGTATAACGCGATACGCAAATTCAATGTCACGGACGCCGAAATGCTGAAGGCAGAAATTGAGCGCGAAATTTCTCAAATGGAAGAGGATCAAGACTTATTATTGTATTACGCCTTAATGGAATTCAGACACAGAATCATGCTTGATTACGTAAAACCTTTGGAAGAAGGCGAAACCCCGCCTGACTTTTCTGAAATATTAAAAGATATCGAAGATGAACAAGGAAAACTGACAGGCCTGCTCGAATATTATTTTAACTTTTTTAGAGGGATGTATGAATATAAAAACCATGATTATATTAAAGCGATCTCTTTTTACAGGCGCGCCGAAAAAAAGCTGCTGCACGTCGAGGACGAAATAGAGAGAGCCGAGTTTCATTTTAAAATGGCTGAAGTGTTTTATCATATGAAACAGAGCCATGTATCGATGAACTATGCGCTTCAAGCGATTGAAACCTATCAGGCGCATGAAACTTACACGGTTCGGAGAATCCAATGCGAGTTCGTCATCGCGGGGAACTATGACGATCTGGAGTCGAATGAAAAAGCGCTGTCACATCTGGAAAAGGCGCTGAAGCTTTCACAGCAAGAAGGCCAGCTCATATTGGAAGGACACACCTATTATAATTTGGGAAACTGCTATTATAAGATGGGAGATTTCGATCAGGCAGCCATATACTTCAACAGGGCTGCTGTGATTTATCAAGAAGAGTCATCAGATATTCTTCCAAAAGCGTTTTTTAGTCTTGCACTTGCATATTTCAAGCTGAAGCAGCCGGAACAGGCGGATGATGCGTTAAATAAAGGAATTGACATCGCCCGCCGATCAAACGATTCGATCTATCTATCAAAATTTCATTTTTTAAAAGCCTTGTATGTTGATGATGACGGCAGGGCTCCCATGCTGGAAACTTTTCAGCTGCTCGGGTCAAAAAAGATGTATCCCGATATTGAGGACTTGGCATTGGAAGCAGCTGAATACTATAATGAAATTGGGCGCTTGAGCGACTCTGTTTATTTCTATCAAACGGTATTCAGTGCTCGAAAACAAATGAAAAAAGGGGACTGGTCGTATGAAATCTAAACTGTTGTTAACCGCCGCTGCTTCAGTAGCAGGACTTTCTTTGGCAAGTACTGTGCTGATGACGCAAACAGATGGTATGAAGGTCGCCGAGAGAAATGTAACGTCCGCACCAGTGCAAATCGCCGAGAGAAACGTAACGTCCGCACCAGTGCAAATCGCCGAGAGAAACGTAACGTCCGCACCAGTGCAAATCGCTGAGAGAAACGTAACATCTGTCAAAACGTCACCGATTCATATCGGAGAACGAAATGTAACATAGTATTTCCGTAAAAGGGCAGTGCTTGGTCTATATCAGCACTGCTCTTTTTATATCCGATAAAAAGCCGCCTCCTCCCTGAGCTTGGTCTCATACAGGCATGCATAAATCAAAGCGTACAAGAAATCATAAGGTTATGAAAACATGAAGGAGGAAAGAAAATGCCGTTAGTACCTTATGAACCATTTAAACATTTGAATACGATCAGAAGAGAGTTTGATCGGGTGTTTGCTGATTTTCCGGCGAACTTTGGAGGAGAGCACGGCTTTGGCGATATTAGGGTTGATGTGCATGAAGCCGGGAATGAAATCGTCGCGTCCTGTGATATCCCCGGCCTTGAGAGCAAAGAAGATGTTCATATCGAGGTTGAAAACAATATGCTTCATATCAGCGGATCCATCAACAGATCAAACGAAGTAAAAGATGAAAACATGCACCGGAAAGAACGATTTACAGGACGGTTTCACAGATCAGTCGCGCTTCCGGCTCCCGTCAGCCATGAAGGGATAAAAGCTTCTTATAAGAACGGCGTGCTTGAAGTGAGAATGCCGAAAGACAAGCCGGACGATAAAAAGAGGATAGATGTGGAATTTCATTAAGGACACGAAAAAAGTCCCCTTTAGGGGATTTTTTTATTTGTTTTTTGAAACAAATAGCAAAAAAGTACGTATATTCTTGGAAGGAATGCTAACATTTTTTATAATAAAACTCATCAGAACTAAATAAGGAGATCAACAATGAGGACTTTGGTACTGCTTAGAGGCTGCCCTGGCACCGGAAAATCAACGTGGATCAGGGATCATCAATTGAATCAATATACGCTGTCTGCCGATCAGCTGAGGCTGATCCATCAGTCACCCGTGTTAAATTTGGAAGGGAAATACGACGTCTCCCAAAAAAATGACGGCAAGGTATGGAAGCTTTTGTTCAGCCTGCTTGAAGAAAGGATGGAAAGGGGGGAATTCACCATTATTGATGCCACACATGCGAAGCAAAGCATGATTTCAGGCTATAAAGCTCTCGTTTTAAAGTATCGCTACAGAGCGTATGTGGTTGATTTCTCCGATATTCCGCTTGAGACCGCTCTGTTGAGAAACCGGGAGAGGGCTGAGCATAAGCAGGTGCCCGACAGCGTGGTTCACGCCATGCACGAGCGGATTTTATCTGAACCGGCGCCTTCCTGGACAACGGTCATCAAGCCGGAAGAATTTGACGATGTGATGCAGTATAAGCCGAGGCGGCTTGACAGCTACAAAAAAATACATGTCATCGGGGATGTGCACGGCTGTTTTACGGTGCTTGATTCCTATTTGAAAGGCAGACTCGAAGATGACGAGTTATATATTTTTACAGGCGATATGCTTGATAGAGGAATAGAAAACGCAAAAGTCGTTCAATTTCTGCTCAGTATCAAAGACCGCAAAAATGTGATTTTGCTCGAAGGAAATCATGATAAATACTTAAAGCAATACGGGCATGATGAAGAGACAAGAAGCAGCGTATTCAACAAGAAGACCAAACCGGAATTAGACGAAGCGGGCTTTGATAAAAAAAATATCAGGGAACTGGCCAGGCGCTTCCACCAAATTGTCTACTTCACGTATGGACAAGACACTTACATCATCACGCACGGCGGCATTTCCGCGCTCCCTGACAACCTTCTGTTTACGGCAACCAGCCAGCTGATCAACGGTGTCGGCGGATATGAGACAGATATCGACCATGTCTTTACGAAAAATATGAAAGGGCGGAATATCATTCAAATCCACGGGCACAGAAACATGTTCCGGCTTCCAGTGCATGCAGCCGCAACATCATATAACCTGGAAGGGCAGGTGGAGCACGGCGGGCATTTAAGAGTTGTCACCATTGACCGGTCGGGAATTCAAACATATGAAATCAAAAATGATGTGTTTAAAACGTCAGCTCCTCCGCTTACTTCTCATCACGAACACGAGGAGCTGACGGTCGAACATTTTCTAAAGCATTTGGACGAACACGATTATGTATCTGAGCAAAAATTAGCCGGCGGCATTTCCTCTTTTAACTTTACGAGGAAGGCTTTTCAGGAGAGAAAATGGGACAGCGTCAGCATGAAGGCAAGAGGGCTGTTTATCAACAGAAACACCAATGAAATCGTCAGCAGGAGCTACAATAAATTTTTCAACATCGATGAGCGCCTGACGACGAAAATGCATGTTCTCGTTAACACGCTGCGCTTTCCGGTCACCGTTTATGATAAGGCGAATGGATTTTTGGGAACGGTCGGCTACAATTCTGAAACCGATGGGCTCGTCTTCACCTCAAAATCCTACACATCGGCAAGCGGACAAAAAGATGGGCATGCAAAATGGGTGGAAGAACTGTTTCACAAAACGTTTGACGCATCTCAGACAGAGGATATAAAAGAATATGTAAAAACACGCAATGTTTCGTTAGTGTTTGAAGTCGTGCTGCCAGAAAAAGATCCGCACATTATCGAGTACAAATCGGACAAGCTTGTCCTTCTCGACATTGTCAAAAGGCAAATGAAATATGAAAAGCTGCCGTATGAAGACATCGTCCGTTTTGCCGAGACATATCGCGTAGAATGTAAGCAAAAAGTCATTGCTTTTCACCAGTGGACCGATTTTTATAAATGGTACCTGTCTATGTCAAATAACCCGTCGATTGAAGAGGAAGGATATGTGATTGAAGACTCGGCAGGATTTATGACAAAATTGAAACTGCCTTTCTATCAATATTGGAAGTTCATCCGCGGAATCAAACACAGACTGGGCGCGGCTGCTGCTCGCTCGTCCCAACACGATGCCTTGTTCCATTCCGAGCATGTAAAGTTTCTCGCCTGGGCAAAAACGAAAGACAGCGAGTATTTTAAAAATCAGTCCGTTATCGCCATCCGAAACGACTTTTACAGCGAAACCTAAAGCGAAGAAAACACAACAAACGGTTTTTTGAAAAATAGTTATTTAGACTCAATTTCCAACCTTGTTTTTCATACACACCCCTAAATCAGAATGTATATTCGTAGGTTATAAGTAGTATTTCGTCTGAATATGAAACGATTTCCCTTCATTTTGCGTTATACTTAAAAACCACATATTTTCCGTCTGAATCGAATATGTTTTATTTCATCATTTACAGGAAATAAACATAGGATAGTTCAGAACGTGTTCTGGAGGTTTTGATCATGGGGAAAATAAAATTCAAGCTCACGGTTCTGCTCGTTTTGGCTGCCGTACTGGCCGGAGGCTTTTATTATTTAAAAAACGGAAGCGTTCAGGATGTCTCAACGGCGCTCAGCCAAACCGTCTCATCTGAGGAAAAGAACTATACCATTTATCAATATAAGATCACCAAAATTGACGGCACTGAATACCACGGGGTATCAGATAACGGAACGAAGATCATTTTTAATGCGAAAAATCTCAACCAGGATCTGTCCGACATTAAAGAAGGAGATAAAGTAAAGGCCTACTTCTCTAATGCCAACAGAATCGACGGATTAATCAAAGTCGTCAAAGTGGCAGAATAAAAACCCTCTGTTTTTCAGAGGGTTTTTCTGTGCAAGCAGTTTTCATTGCAATTTTAATATGCGGCCGCTATAATTACGCATAAGGACAAGTAAATATCGATTGTATCCTTCGGGGCTGGGTGAAAATCCCGACCGGCGGTAATAAAGCGAGAGACAGCTTTAGAGCCCGTGACCCGCTGTGCTTCGTGCAAAGCGGTGGATTCAGTGAAAAGCTGAAGCCGACAGTGAAAGTCTGGATGGGAGAAGGATGAAGAGACTATGTAAAAAATAATGAATAAGCATAGTTTTATTTCTCATGCACAAAAACAACCCCCGGATCAACATCCGGGGTTATTTTTTTGAAAGAAAGGAGGGAAATTCATGACGGATGCGCATTATATGAATCTTGCATTGGAGCTGGCGAGGCAGGGCGAAGGTCAGACCGGGGCCAATCCGCTTGTCGGAGCGGTTGTCGTCAAAGACGGCGAAGTGGTCGGAATGGGAGCCCATTTAAAATACGGCGAAGCGCATGCAGAAGTGCACGCCATTCAAATGGCAGGCCGCCATGCGGAAGGAGCCGACATCTATGTGACGCTTGAACCGTGCAGCCATTACGGCAAAACGCCTCCTTGCGCAGAACTGATTATTCGTTCCGGTTTGAAGCGGGTGGTCGTGGCAGCTGAAGATCCGAATCCGCTCGTTTCCGGAAGAGGAATCGAGATGCTGAGAAGCGCCGGGATCGAGGTGGAAACGGGTGTTCTCAAAGAACAGGCGGAAGAGCTGAACGAAAAGTTCATGCATTATATGCGGACAGGCCTTCCGTATGTGACATTAAAAGCCGCTGCAAGCCTTGACGGCAAAACCGCCACCGCAACAGGCGACAGCAAATGGATTACTTCTGAAGAAGCGCGGATGGACGCTCACCAATACCGAAAAAATCACCAGAGTATTTTAGTCGGTTCGGGCACAATAAAAGCAGACGACCCGAGTTTGACATGCCGTCTCCCCGGTGCGGTGAATCAGCCGGTGCGTGTCGTTCTTGATACGACGCTGTCCATCCCGCTCCAGTCAAAAGTGGTTCAGGACAAAGCAGCGCCAACTTGGATTTACACGACGTCCAAGGCAGATCCCGAAAAGGTTCGGAACCTGGAAAAAGAAGGTGTACAGGTAACCGTGCTGGATGCGGATGAACTTCCGGTGCGCGACGTGCTTCAGCACCTTGCAGAGTGCGGCATCGCTTCAGTCTTTGTCGAGGGAGGCGCAACGGTTCACGCAAGCTTCGTCAAAGAAGGACTCTATCAGCAAATGATCTTCTATCTTGCCCCTAAATTAATCGGAGGGCTGCAATCTCCCAGCATCCTCTCCGGTGAAGGCTTTCAATCGATGAAAGATGTCCCCTTACTGCATTTCACAACCATTACCAAGATCGGCCAGGATATAAAGCTGGCGGCAAAACCGATAAAAGAATAAGGCGGTGGCATATGTTTACAGGCATCATTGAAGAAGTCGGAACGATTTTGGACATGAAAAAGGCGGGAAGCGCCATGTCTTTAGTCATTCAATCCAACAAAGTGATCGAAGATGTGAAGCTCGGCGACAGCATTGCTGTCAACGGAGTCTGCCTGACCGTAAATGAGTTCGGTTCCGGCAGTTTCACGGCGGATGTCATGCTTGAAACGCTGAAAGCAACATCACTCGGCACATTAAAAAAAGGAAGCCGCGTCAACCTTGAACGGGCGATGGCAGCAAACGGCCGCTTCGGCGGGCATATGGTGTCAGGGCATGTCGACGGCACCGCATCTATCGTACGCATAGAAAAAGCGGCTAACGCCGTATACTATGATTTAAAACTTGACCCTTCACTGGCCAAAATGCTTGTGTTAAAAGGTTCGATCGCCGTAGACGGCGTCAGCCTCACCATTTTTGGACTGACGGAGGATCAAGTAACAGTCTCGCTTATCCCGCACACATTGGATGAAACAATTTTTCCGGAAAAAAAGGCCGGAAGCATCGTCAACATCGAGTGCGATATGATCGGCAAATACATTTACCGGTTTCTCCACCAAGGAAAACAAGAAAAACAGACAAAACCATTGACCGAAGCATTTTTTAAAGACAACGGGTTTTAAATGAAAGGAGGCTGTGCGTCTATGTTTCACACAATTGAAGAAGCGATACGCGATTTGAAGCAAGGGAAAGTCATCATCGTGGTCGATGATGAGGACAGGGAAAACGAAGGTGATTTCGTTGCACTCGCAGAATACGCAACACCTGAAGTGATCAACTTTATGGCTTCGCACGGAAGGGGGTTGATCTGCACGCCGCTCAATGAAGAGATCGCTTCACGGCTTGACCTCCATCCGATGGTGGACGAAAATACAGATTCTCATAACACGGCATTTACGGTCAGCGTGGATCACCGCGATACAAAGACGGGGATCAGCGCTCAGGAGCGGTCGTTGACCGTCATGTCCCTGATCGATGATCATGCGCTTCCGGGCGATTTTAAAAGGCCGGGGCACATTTTTCCTCTGATTGCGAAACAAGGCGGCGTTTTAAAAAGAGCCGGACATACGGAGGCGGCCGTTGACCTTGCAGAAGCGTGCGGTTCCGCGCCGGCCGGCGTCATCTGCGAAATCATGAATGAAGACGGCACGATGGCAAGGGTGCCTGAACTTAAAAAAATAGCCGATCAGCACGGCTTGAAAATGATTACGATTAAAGATTTGATCGAATACCGCTACAGCAAGGGAACGCTGATCAACCGAGAAGTGAAGATTACGCTGCCTTCCGAATTCGGTACATTCAAGGTTTACGGCTATACAAACGAAATCGATGACAAAGAACATATAGCACTCGTCAAAGGCGACATACCTTTCGGGGACGAGCCTGTGCTTGTCCGCGTACACTCAGAATGCCTGACGGGCGATGTTTTCGGCTCTTACCGCTGCGACTGCGGCCCGCAGCTTGCTGCTGCGCTCGCACAAATCGAACAAGCGGGCCGGGGTGTGCTCCTGTATTTAAGACAGGAAGGAAGAGGAATCGGCTTAATCAATAAACTGAAAGCTTATAAGCTGCAGGAAGAAGGATATGACACCGTGCAGGCTAACGAAAAGCTCGGTTTTCTCCCAGACCTTCGCAACTACGGGATCGGCGCCCAGATTTTAAGAGACCTCGGTGTGAAGCAAATGAAGCTGCTAACGAACAACCCGCGAAAAATTGCCGGTCTCGAAGGCTACGGTCTGACGATCGCAGACAGGGTGCCGCTGCAGATGGAGACAAAAAAAGATAATGAACAGTATCTAAAAACGAAAAAATCAAAATTGGGGCATATGCTTCATTTTTAAACTAAAATCAATCACAAAAAAGGACGGGATTCATATGAATAAAATAGAAGGTCATGTAATTGGAACAGATTTGAAAATTGGGATCGTTGTGTCAAGATTCAACGATTTTATTACAAGCAAACTTCTAAGCGGTGCAGAAGATACGCTGTTGAGACATGGGGTCAAAGCTGATGATATTGATGTCGCCTGGGTTCCCGGCGCATTCGAGATTCCGCTGATCGCCAAAAAAATGGCTGAAACGAAAAAATACGACGCCGTGATTACACTGGGCACGGTCATCAAAGGAGCGACAAGCCACTATGACTATGTCTGCAATGAAGCGGCAAAGGGGATTGCAGCGAGCAGCATGTCAACAGGTGTTCCGGTGATCTTCGGCGTATTGACGACAGACACGATCGAGCAGGCGGTAGAACGCGCCGGAACAAAAGCCGGAAATAAAGGTGCAGAAGCTGCCGCGGCAGCGATTGAAATGGCGAACCTGACCCGGTCGCTTCAATAATTACCGAAAAAGAGTTTAAAAAGGTTATAAAAATGTTTATAATGTGATGTGAAGCGACTAGCCTTCGTTAGATCCACATTTTGATATATTGAGGGGTATTTATGTTAATTCGTTATAAAAAGTCATTCGAAAAGATTGCGATGGGGCTCCTTTCGTTTATGCCGAATGAGAAGGACGTCAAGCAGCTTCAGCAGACAATTAAAGACTATGAAACGGACACTGAAAGGCAACTGTTCCTATGGAAAGAAGGCGAAGATATTGTCGGCTGTGTAGGAGTAGAGAAAAGAGAAGAAGAAGTCGAGATCAAGCATATCAGTGTAAACCCGTCTCACCGTCATCAGGGAATCGGCAAAAAAATGGTGTCGGCCATTTCGCAAATGTTTGCACCTAAACCGCTGGTTCCGAATGAATTAACTAAAGGATTCTTTGAGCGCTGTCAGGATCACGAAAATGAAGACATCACATATAACCAATGAGCAGAGGCTTTTAGCCTCTGCTCTTTTTTCGCCGTTCGATTTGTTTTTCCCTCTCGGCAACTACTTCAGTTCTGTCCCTCAGCCGGTGTTTATCGATAATGAAGGCGTTTGGTGCAGCGTTTGCTCCCCACTCATACGCCTTTTTTTCGCATTGTTTCCGGCATGCTTTGATCAATGCTTCATCTGCGATCGGAAGCATGATGCTTACATAAGGAGAATGGGCTTTGATTTTTTGATAAGTCTGCCTTAACAGCTCGATGAAGCGGCTGTAATCCAATCCGAGCGATTCGACTGCGTCTTTTTCGGACGTCAGGATGCGGATGCTGTTCGCCATTAATCTCTCTGCGCCGGCAAAATTGTTTCTCCGCTGATGGTAGAGCGCGACAGCCAGCTGAATCAACCCGACCCAGTATAATTTCCGCTCGCCGGGAGGGTCCTTTTTCCAATGGTCTTCTAGAATTTCGTGGCACTCAAAATAATCCCTTGCCCCGTGAAATTCGGCCAGGTAATCAATATAAGCTTGGGGATACATCTGACATCCTCCTTTAAGTTTCCGTTAAAGTGTATCATAAGAACGGAACGGAGGAAAAACGGCTGATATATCCAGGCAGTGAAAAAGCGCCCGGTAACGGACGCTTCTCATCTTTTATGTTAATAGATCCATGCCGCTCCTACAATAATCAACAAAATAAACAGAACGACAATCAAAGCAAATCCTCCGCCGTAGCCGAAGCCTTTACCTCCCATGTTGTTCCCTCCTCAGATTTAAGATTTTACACAGTATTCTATGCAGGATACGCTCAAGCCGTATAGGCGGATGCCAAAGCTTCTTAAATTATATTGGACTTCATGCAGACGCGTAATTTATACTAAAGGGTAGCCAGTTTTAGCCGGCTTAGAAGCGATTTTGAAAATGGTGAGAAATGACATGGAATATCAGGTGAAAATCGAGGCGTTTGAAGGACCCCTGGATCTGCTGCTGCACTTAATCAACCGCCTTGAAATAGACATTTATGACATACCTGTTGCGAAGATAACCGAGCAGTATTTATTATATGTGCACACGATGCGCGAACTTGAGCTCGACGTGGCCAGCGAGTATTTGGTGATGGCTGCGACCCTTCTCAGCATCAAAAGCCGAATGCTCCTTCCAAAGCAGGAAGAAGAGCTGTTTGACGAAGAGCTTCTCGAGGAGGAAGAGGACCCGAGAGAAGAATTGATTGAAAAATTAATAGAGTACAGAAAATACAAAAGTGCTGCGCAAAATTTAAAGGAGCGCGAGGAAGAGCGGCAAAAAGCATTCGCAAAGCCGCCGAGCGACTTAAGCGACTACGCCAAGGAAATAAAACTCAGCGAGCAAAAGCTGTCCGTCACCGTTTACGACATGCTCGGGGCGTTTCAAAAGGTGCTGAACCGCAAAAAAATCAACCGGCCGTCTGAAACAAGAATTTCAAGGCAGGAAATACCGATAGAAGAACGAATGACACAAATCGTCGACTGTTTGAAAACGTCCCGCAAAAGGATGCATTTTATGGAACTGTTCCCGTACGAACAGAAAGAGCATCTCGTTGTGACGTTTTTGGCGATTTTGGAGCTGATGAAAAACCAGCTGATCATTATTGAACAGGAACATAACTTTTCAGACATTTACATAACAGGGAGTGAAGCGATTCATGACGCATGATATCGTGAATTGGAAAGCCATTGTCGAAGCGCTTTTGTATGCCGCCGGCGACGAGGGCCTGACAAAAAAACAGCTATTATCGGTCTTAGAGGTCGATGAAGCTGAGCTGCAGGATATTATGCTTGATGTCAAAGAAACCTATGAAAAAGAAGACAGGGGCATCGAGCTTGTCGAGTACGCGGATACGTACATGCTTTCGACCAAAAAAGAATTCGCCGTCTATTTGAAAAAGCTGATTGAAGCCCCTTCAAAAGGGCTTTCTCAGGCTGCCCTCGAGGTTTTAGCCATCGTCTCATATAAGCAGCCGATTACGAGAGCAGAAGTCGAGGAGGTCAGAGGGGTCAAATCTGAACGGATTCTCCAGAGCCTTATCGCAAAAGCGCTGTTGTGCGAAGTAGGCCGGGCGGACGGACCGGGCAGGGCGATCTTGTACGGTACAACAGAAACATTTCTTGAACAATTCGGCTTGAAAACGCTTGAAGAGCTTCCGCCGCTGCCCGAAAATGTAGAAGAAGACGGGGTTCAGGAGGAAGCCGATCTGTTCTTTGAAAACTTTAACCAGACGTTTGAAGATTTAAAATAGATTCACCTTAAGGACCGAAGTATGATAATATGTATTATCGTATTTTTTATGTTTAATTTCATTCATGAAAGAATACGATTGTAACAAAGCGATGAGGAGAGGGTGCCGACACCAATGGGAAAATCTATGGCAAGAGCCCAAACCGAGCAGGCAGGCGAATTTTTAGCACAGACCGTTCAGACGCTGAGCGATTATTTAAACGAAACGACGCTCTCATCCCTTGAAGCCGAAGAGCCCGGGAGGAGAGATTATTATCGCGATGTCCTCAGCAACTTGAGAAAACTGGCGGTTTACTGTGAAGAAGGGCTTGCGGCCTGCCGAATCAGGCTGCAGCAGGCTCCTTTTCAGGACGCTGCCGCCGAAAGGACGCTCTATCAGATCTATCATCGATGCATAGAAGAATTTTTTACACCGAAAAAAGACACTTGGTACGAAGACAGCAGAGCGGCCTACACGGGAAAAAACGCCATTTGCTTTCACGAACCAGCGCCGGCCTCATTAAAAAATTTGATGGCTTCGCTTGAAACAGAATATCAATCGATGAGAGAAGAATTGGAATACTATGCGACTGACTATCGGATGAAGATGGTTCAGCCGAGATCATAGCTTAAATGAACTGTGAGCCGGAACTCCCCCTTTCATGAAAGGGGGAGTTTTGATGTTGCTTGAGATTTTTCTCGGGGAATCATCCAATTGGTGTTCATAACGGAAAGACAAGCGCATAAACTTGTACAAACAACCACAAGGACGTGAGAAAAAATGCGCTTTTTTCTAAAACAAGCTGCAGCAGTCATCATCATATGCTCTCTTTTATGCTCTTCATTCCAAACCGCTGAAGCACAGCCTTCCCTTCATGTCAGCGCAAGAAGCGCGATTGTCATGGACGGGCAATCGGGACGGGTTTTGTTTGCGAAGGATGAGCATGAAAAACGGCGCATTGCAAGCATAACGAAGATTATGACAGCCATTTTGGCCGTGGAATCGGGTAAATTGGATGAAACGGTCACGGTCAGTGACAGAGCGGTCAGGACGGAGGGATCATCGATCTATTTGACAAGCGGACAAAAGGTGAAGCTGAAGGACCTTGTTTACGGTTTGATGCTGAGGTCGGGAAATGACGCAGCCGTTGCGATTGCCGAGCATGTGGGCGGAAGCCTGGAGGGCTTTGTCTACATGATGAATCAAAAAGCGGCCGACCTTGGCATGGAAAACACCCTGTTCCGCAATCCGCACGGACTCGATGACCACCCTGATCACTATTCTTCGGCCTATGATATGGCGCTTTTGACAAAATATGCGATGACAAATGAAACGTACCGAAAAATCGCCGGAACAAAGCACTATAAGGCTGAAACGATGCAAGGCATCTGGAGAAATAAAAACAAGCTTTTAACAGGGCTTTACAAATACAGTACAGGCGGGAAGACGGGATATACAAAGCTGGCAAAGCGTACACTCGTCTCCACTTCATCGAAAGACGGAACCGATTTGATCGCTGTCACAATCAATGCCCCCGACGACTGGAATGATCATATGAACATGTTCAACTATGTATACGGCCACTACAAAACATATATCATCGCAAAAAAAGGCGAGATTCCGAAATTAAAAGACTCTTTTTACGGAAATAAAGCTTTTATTAAACGGGATGTCACATATCTGTTAAACGAAGATGAAAAAGAAGATGTGAAGGTTGACATCGAGCTTCTTGAACCGAAAAAATCATGGCGCAAAAACAAACAAGAAATCCCGGACATCATCGGGGAAATGAACGTCATGTTCAACGGAAAAACGATTGCAAGCGTACCGATCTACTATGAAAACGAACGCAACAAAAAGCCGAAAAAATCGTTTTTTGAGACCTTTCAATCCGTATTCCAAAGAGCGGCAGGCGGTTCATCATGGTCAATATAATCTGGGTCGGCTTAACGGTGATCGGTTTGGTTTTTGCACTTTTCAACGGAACGGTTCAGGAAGTCAATGAAGCCGTATTTAAAGGTTCGAAGGAAGCCGTCACGATTGCGATCGGACTGATGAGCGTCCTTGTTTTTTGGCTGGGGCTGATGAAAATCGCTGAACAATCCGGGCTTCTCGAAAAATTCAGCAGGTTGTGCCGGCCGTTCATTTCAAAGCTGTTTCCCGAGATCCCTCCGGAGCATCCGGCGATGGGGTACATTTTATCCAATTTAATGGCCAACTTTTTCGGATTGGGCAATGCGGCGACACCGCTCGGCATTAAAGCGATGGAACAAATGAAGGCGCTCAACCGGAACCGCAGGGAAGCGAGCCGCTCAATGATCACCTTTCTGGCGGTCAATACGTCAAGCATTACCTTGATTCCGACGACCGTCATCGCGGTCAGGATGACATATGATGCAAAGGCGCCGACAGACATCGTCGGGCCGACCATTTTGGCGACTTTAATATCGGGGATCTTTGCGATCTTCATCGACCGATATTTTTATTATAGAAGAAAAAAGAAGGGGTGAGCATTTGGAATTCATCAATTGGCTTTCTCTGGCCCTTATCCCGTTTATCATCGTCACGATTCTGTTATACGGTACATTCAAAAAAGTTCCGACTTATGAGGCATTTGTTGAGGGAGGGAAGGAAGGAATCCAAATTGCGTTTTCCATTATCCCTTATTTGGTCGGTATGCTTGTAGCGATCACCGTTTTCCGTGCTTCAGGGGCGCTCGATTTTTTTATGAATCTTTTAAAACCCGTGTTTTCCGCCGTGGGAATTCCGACGGAAGTGGTTCCGCTGGGTCTGATCCGGCCGATTTCAGGAACGGCAGCGCTCGGCATGACGACCGATTTGATCGCTGTTTACGGGCCCGATTCGTTCATCGGCCGGCTGGCCTCTGTCATGCAGGGATCGACAGACACGACCCTGTATGTTTTGACCGTCTATTTCGGAGCGGTCGGAATTAAGAAAATGGGGGATGCTTTGAAGGTGGGACTGCTTGCTGATTTAGCGGGGATTATCGCGTCTGTGATCATTGTAACATTGCTGTTTGGAAGCGCCTGATCAACAGGCGCTTTTTTGCTTTTTTAGCCAAAACTGTTTTACTTTTGACGTGAGAAAGGATACATTTAAGGGCGGAGTGCTTCTTTCCTAAGGAAGAAGGCGCCTCGCAAACTTGTTTGTTGGTCTGGAAAAAAGTAAGATAATACATGAGGTGAAAGATATGGAACGACTTCAAAAAGTAATCGCCCACGCCGGTATTGCATCGAGGCGGAAGGCGGAGGAACTTATAAAAGAAGGGAGAGTCACGGTCAACGGGAAAACCGTCAGAGAGCTCGGCGTTAAAGTGTCAAGCTCAGACCGGATTGAGGTAAACGGCGTCCAGCTTGAAAGCGAAGAACCCGTTTATTTTCTCCTGTATAAACCGAGAGGGGTTATATCAGCAGTCAAAGACGACAAAGGCAGGAAAGTTGTGACCGACTTTTTCACCGAGGTGGAGGAGCGGATTTATCCGATCGGAAGGCTTGATTATGATACGAGCGGCCTCTTATTGTTAACGAATGACGGGGACTTCGCCAATAAATTGATGCACCCGAAATACGAAATTAATAAAACGTATGTAGCAAAGCTGAAAGGCATTCCTTTAAAGGAGAATTTAAAAAAACTTGAGCGGGGCGTACGTCTAGAGGAAGGAAAGACAGCTCCGGCAAAAGTGAAGCTTTTGTCACTCGATAAGAAAAAGCAGACAAGCATCGTCCAAATCACGATCCATGAGGGACGAAACCGCCAGGTCAGGAGAATGTTTGAAGCCATCGGACACGAGGTGCTCAAGCTGAAAAGGGAAGAGTACGCTTTTTTAAATCTTGGGGGCTTGAAAACAGGGGAAAAAAGAGAACTCACGCCTCATGAAGTCAAAAGGCTCAGGGCATTAGCCGAACACGGTAAAGCGGCTTTCTAAATTTTCACACAACCTTCAAAAAAGGTAAATGGCAGTCAGTCTTGAGATGATATAATGATACTGAATGTCTAAATGAGGGGGCGGATTATGAAAAAAAAGCGTTTTTACATTCGGACAGGCATCCTCCTTGTGCTGCTAGCAGCGCTTGGCTACACGCTGTACAGCGCCGTGTTTCAAAATACGGAGAGTGTGGCGGTGGGGGAAAAAGCTCCCAATTTTTCGCTGGAGGATGTTGACGGCAACCGTCTCAAGCTGGACGAACTAAAAGGCAAAGGGGTATTTTTAAACTTTTGGGGAACATGGTGTGAACCATGCAAAAGAGAATTTCCTTATATGGCGAATCAATACAAGGTGTTTAAGGATAAAGGGGTCGAAATCGTCGCCGTCAATGTCGGCGAATCAAACCTTGCCGTCCGAAACTTTATGAAAGACCACGGTGTCAATTTTCCGGTTGTGCTTGATAAAGACAGGCAGGTCCTGAACGCCTACGATGTCACACCGCTGCCGACCACGTTTCTCATCAACCCTGACGGAGAGATTGTCAAGGTCGTGTCGGGCACGATGACAGAACGGATGATCCATGATTATATGAATATGATCAAACCAGAGGGATCGTCATCATGAAAGAAATCAAATGCGAATGCGGCCATGTGAATCCGGCGGGTACCGTTTTGTGTGAATCGTGCGGAAAGCCGCTTGTCAAACAGGATGCCAAACTCCTTGACATGCGGTATGACGGAAGTGCGAGACGCTCTCAAACCTATAACAAAACAATCGTAGATAAAATATGGAATTTCTTTTCGTCTGTAAAGGTCGGCGTCTGGCTGATCGTCATTACGCTGACAGCATCTGCTTTTGGAACGATTTTCCCGCAGGAAATGTTCCTGCCGCCGGGTGCGCAGGCTGATACATACTATAGCGAACAATACGGGCTTCTCGGACAAATCTATTACGCTCTTGGTTTTCACAACCTTTACGGTTCATGGTGGTTTATCATTCTGGTTGCCTCAATCGGCATATCGCTTGTCATCTGCAGCCTTGACCGGGTCGTTCCTTTGTACAGGGCGCTGAAAAATCAGGGCGTCACGCGAAATCCAAACTTTATGGAGAGGCAGCGCCTTTTCAGCCGGACGGAAGCGGATTTGTCCGATGACACAAGAGCGCAAATCGTCGGTAAACTGAAGAAAAAACGGTACCGCGTCAAGGAAGAAAACGGCAACCTGTTTGCAGAAAAAGGCCGTTTTTCAAGGTGGGGGCCTTATGTTAACCATATCGGGCTGATTATATTTCTCATCGGGGTCATGCTCAGATTTGTTCCGGGCATGTATGTCGACGAAACCCTTTGGATCAGGGAAGGGGAGACTGTGCCCATCCCGGGAACTGACGGCCATTACTACTTGAAAAACAACCGGTTTACAAAAGAAATGTACGACAGTGAAAAAGAAAAAGAAGTATTTTCAGAGGCGATCACCAAAGCCGGTGACGGGACTGTTGCAAAAACATACCAAACCGATGTTGAACTGTATGAAAGAAAAAATGACAGCCTGCCAGGTGAAGCGCCTGAATTGAAGAAAGTGAAAAACGGCCAGATCAGGGTCAATGATCCCCTGAAATTCGGTTCATATGCACTCTATCAGCTGACGTACAAGGAAGGCGAGCTCGACAAAATGGTGTTTCAGCTGATTGAAAAAGACAGCGGGAAATCTTTCGGCAAAGTGGCAATCGACCTCTTGGAGCCGAAACCGGAATATGATCTTGGTAACGGTTACAAAGTTCATATTGCAAGCTACCTGCCGGACTTTTATTTTAACAAAGACGGGGAGCCGAGCACGAAAACGAGGAATCCGAACAATCCGGCTTTTGTATTCCAGATCACCGCACCGGATAAGCCTAAAGGAGAAAAGAGTTTCGTGGCGATTCAGGAAACAATCGAAGGTTCTGACGACAATAAATACAAAATGAAGTTTGACCATGTCGAAACGAAGAATCTCTCAGGCCTCACAATCAGAAAAGATTTGACTTTGTGGGTGCTCATGGTCGGCGGCGCCATCTTTATGATCGGCGTCATCCAGGGGATGTACTGGCACCACAGAAGGATCTGGCTCAGAACGCTGGACGGGCAAGTGCTCGTCGCCGGACATACGAACAAAAACTGGTACGGGCTGAAGCAGGACTTGAAGGCCGTACTTGAGGATACGGGGATATCCGAACCGGCCGATCAAAAAGAACTGTCAAAGGAAAAAAATAAACGGCCAGCATAGGGAGGGGTTTTTATGGCAGAGTTAAGCGGCAATTTACTGTACGCGGCATTTCTCTTGTATCTCTCAGCGGTCTTCTTTTTTGGCGGCTCCATCAGGAGCAAGGCTTCAGAACGGAAGAAGAAGAACCGCTGGGCATCGATCGCAGTGTTGATCACGATCATCGGATTTGTATGCCAGTTTGGATATTTTATTGCGAGATGGAGCGTTTCCGGACACGCACCGGTCAGCAATCTCTTTGAATTTACAACTGCTTTCAGCATGATGCTCGTCCTTGCGTTCATCATCATCTACTTTATTTACAAGCTGTCTGCTCTGGGACTGTTTACACTGCCCGTTGTTCTGCTTTTAATCGCATATGCCAGCATGTTTCCGACCGATATCACACCGCTGATACCGTCGCTTCAAAGCAACTGGCTTTATATTCATGTCACGACTGCAGCTCTCGGGCAGGCGATTCTCGCCATCAGCTTTGTCGCCGGCGTGATCTTTCTGCTCAAGCATGTGGATCAGTCAAAGCCGGGCAAAAAAACGTTCTGGCTCGAATTTGTCATGTTTATGCTTGTGACAACGCTCGCGTTTATCCTTGTGACGACCTCATTCCGCATCGGGGGTTATGAGGCGCAGTTTAAGTGGATTGATAAAGACAATCAGGAAGACGTCATGATTTATGAGCTTCCCGCTCTTATCGGCCCGAACAAGGGCGAACTTTTAACGGAGGAGAGGATGGAGCCGCTTGTCAATGTGCCGCCTATTTTTTCAGGCCGGAAGCTGAATACCGTTCTCTGGTCGTTTGGAACCGGCGCCTTGCTTTACGGTGTCATCAGGCTGATCATCAGAAAACGCATCAGTCAGCTTCTTCAGCCGCTCGTGAAAAATGTGAACCTTGACCTTGTCGATGAAATCGGCTATCGCTCCGTTTCGATCGGCTTTCCGGTTTTTACGCTTGGCGCGCTAATTTTCGCGATGATATGGGCACAGCTGGCATGGAGCAGATTCTGGGGCTGGGACCCGAAAGAAGTCTGGGCGCTGATTACATTTTTGTTTTATGCAGCTTATCTGCATCTCAGGCTTTCAAGAGGCTGGCACGGCGAAAAATCGGCGTGGCTCGCCGTCATTGGTTTTGCCATTATTATGTTTAATCTTATTTTTGTAAACCTTGTCATCGCCGGACTTCACTCTTATGCATGATCCGTGCGGAGCAGGAAGGTCCGGGCTTTTCACGGGCCTTCCACAGCTTTTCGTTTTAAATTGCGGAATGGCCATTCTTAGCTTGGCTTACGATCGCTTTTCTAATAAAATGAATGTAAGAAGATTCAAATCAGGAGGTTTACGATGGAACAGACGAAAGAGACAAAAATATTGGTAGTAGATGATGAGGCAAGAATCAGACGACTTTTAAAAATGTACCTGGAAAGGGAAAACTATAAGATCGAAGAAGCCGAGAATGGCGATGAAGCCATCGATAAAGCCCTCGGCAACGATTACGATTTAATCCTGCTCGATTTGATGATGCCCGGAACCGACGGCATTGAAGTATGCCGCCAAGTACGCGATAAAAAAGCCACTCCGATCATCATGCTGACGGCGAAAGGCGAAGAAGCGAACCGGGTGCAGGGCTTTGAAGTCGGAACCGATGATTACATTGTAAAACCTTTCAGTCCGAGGGAAGTGGTGCTGAGAGTCAAAGCGCTCTTGAGAAGATCATCGCAAACCTCTTACCTGAATACAGATACAACGGCAAAAAATGTGCTTGTTTTTTCTCACTTATCCATTGATCACGATGCTCACAGAGTCATGGCGGACGGAACCGAAGTCAGCCTGACGCCGAAAGAATACGAACTGCTTTACTTCCTGGCTAAAACCCCTGATAAAGTATACGATCGTGAAAAGCTGCTGAAGGAAGTATGGCAATACGAGTTTTTCGGCGATTTGAGAACGGTCGATACCCATGTTAAACGTTTACGTGAAAAACTGAACAAAGTCTCTCCGAAAGCTGCGAAAAAAATCGTAACAGTATGGGGTGTCGGGTATAAATTTGAGGTCGGAACCGAATGAAGTTTTGGAAGAGCGTAGTCGGTAAACTGTGGTTTACCATACTGCTTTTGGTTTCATTTGTCTTATTTATCCTTACGGTCTTTCTGCTTGAGTTTATTGAAAACTACCATGTTGATGAAGCGGAAGCTGATTTGACAAAGCTTGCCAGCAAGGTGGCCGTCATCATGGAAAACCATAAAGACCAGGAGACAGCAAGGTCGATCACATGGGAGCTTGCCGATGAACTGACGAGCATCGCAGTCATCAAAAATGAGAATGAATATTGGTATTCGCCGCGGGAACATCAAAAAGTGGCTTCCATCACATTAAAAGATATTAAAGCCGATCCCGATCTGAACGAAGCCCTTCGCAAACATCAAAAAGTGCAGAAAAGGACGGTTATCTCCAATCAAAAGAACGATCAGCTGATTGTCGGCGTACCGTACGGGAAAGGCGAAGATGAAGGCATGGTGTTTCTTTCTCAATCGCTTCTCGCCGTGAAGGATACGACACAGCATACGACGAGGTACATCCTCTTTGCCGCTGCCATTGCGATTGTGTTAACGACGATTTTCGCTTTCTTCCTCTCAAGCCGGATTACTTACCCGCTCAGAAAAATGCGGCAGGGTGCCCAGGACTTGGCAAAAGGGAAGTTTGATACGAAGATTCCGATCCTGACCCAGGATGAAATCGGTGAGCTGGCAATTGCCTTTAACCAAATGGGGCGCCAGCTGAAGTTTCATATTACAGCACTCAATCAGGAAAAGGAGCATTTGTCGAATATCTTAAGCAGTATGGCCGACGGCGTGATCACCATCAATATCGACGGGACGATCCTTGTGACAAACCCTCCGGCTGAACGCTTTTTACAGGCTTGGTATTATGAGCAGAACATGAATGTAAAAGAAGGCCATGAACTGCCTCCTGAAGCGCGCGAGCTTTTTCAAAACACGGTCAGCACGGAGAAAGAGCAGATGATTGAAATGACCCTGCAAGGCAGAACATGGGTGCTGCTCATGAGTCCGCTGTACAATCAGTCCCATGTACGCGGAGCGGTCGCCGTGTTGAGGGATATGACGGAGGAAAGACGGCTTGATAAGCTGAGAAAAGACTTTATCGCCAATGTCAGCCATGAGCTGAGAACACCGATTTCGATGCTTCAAGGGTACAGTGAAGCGATCGTTGACGACATCGCAAGCTCTGAGGAAGAAAAAAAGGAAATCGCACAGGTCATCTATGACGAGTCTTTAAGAATGGGAAGGCTTGTCAATGATTTGCTGGACCTTGCCAGAATGGAGGCGGGGCATATTTCCTTAAACGTTGAACCGGTGGAAATCCGTGAATTTTTTGAGAGGGTGTTCAGAAAGTTTTACGGAGTGGCCGGGGACAAAGATATTACGCTTTCTCACAATCTTGATCTGGACGAAGCCAAATTTGTGTTTGATCCGGACAAAATGGAGCAGGTATTAACAAACCTGATTGACAACGCGATCCGCCATACAAATGCCGGCGGCACCGTACATGTCGATGTGCAGTCAGCGCAAAGCGGGCTGAAGATCGCCGTGAAAGACTCGGGCAGCGGCATTCCCGAAGAGGACCTGCCGTTTATTTTTGAGCGCTTTTACAAGGCGGATAAAGCAAGGACGCGAGGAAAAGGCGGGACGGGCCTAGGACTTGCGATCGTCAAAAACATCGTCGATGCACACAACGGATCGATCACCGTCCACAGCATGTTGAACGAAGGTACTTCCTTCACGTTTTACATTCCAAGAAATAAGCAGGATGATGGCCAAATTTGACGAAGAATCTTGTTCCATAAGAAACAAAGAGCACCTGTTCATGCAGAACAGGTGCTTAGTTATTTGAGGGCAAAATGTATCCAATTTGTAAAATTTCTGCTGATCCTGAAACGTTTATGCCTTTGTTGCCGTTAAAAAAGTGAGCATTTCAAAAGACAGATGAACGTCTAAGAGGAAATGGATGAAGCATTTGGGACAGCCGGAAACTTTATCATAGAAAACCGCATATGGAAATGATCGCTCCCGTTCTGATAATCTGTAAAAGGCAGTTCATATTTTTCTGTGCCTTAAAGTCCGCCAGCGATCGAATTGCGGACTGTCAAATGAAGATTTTGGTTTGGATTTATGTATAATCTCTATAGAAGGATGCGAGAAACAAAAGAGATTCTTTAGATAAAATAAGGATGAAACAAGGAATGAGTGATGACTTGATGGATAAAACCAAAATATTGATTATTGAAGATGATGAAGCAATTGCTGATTTGCTTTCATACGGGCTGACGTCCGAAGGCTTTGAAACGTGTACGGTCAATAACGGTTCTTCAGGAATGAGGAAATTAGATCAGTTCAAACCTGATCTTCTGCTGCTCGATTGGATGCTGCCGGACTGCAGCGGCTTGGATCTTTGCAAAAAAGTGACCGAAAGCTATAATATTCCGATACTGATGATCACCGCCAAATCAGATATCACGGATAAAATACTTGGGTTGGAATTCGGGGCCGATGACTATATTACAAAGCCATTTGATCTGCGCGAAGTTGTCGCGAGAATCCGCACGATCCTTCGGCGTCTGGAGCAAGCCCATCATGTGAACGGACGGGAAACGGAAAAAGAGGATGAGATCCGGTTTAAAAATATTGTGATCGTTCCGGGTGAAAGACTGGTGAAAAAAGACGGGGCAGCCGTTGAATTAACTCCTAAAGAATATGATCTGCTGATGACTTTGGTTGACCATCGGGGAAAAGTTTTTACGCGTTCAGAGCTTTTGGAATTCATCTGGGGATACGATTTTTTCGGTGACACCCGTACAGTCGATACCCATATTCAAAGACTCCGCAAAAAGCTTGATGCAAGCGACTTGATTAAAACAGTGTTCGGCATCGGATATAAATTCGAGAAGCAGGAGGAGTAGAGCGTGTTACGGACCATCAAGGGCAAGTTTATTGTTGGCTTTTTTCTGATTTTTTCTCTCTCCTTCCTTGTGCTCAATCACACGGTCAAGAACGTCATTTGGTCGAGTAATGAAAACATTGTGACATCGGATTTAGTCGAATTGAAAAAAAACAGTACCGTGTATGTAAACCAAGCATTTTTAATCAATCATTATAAAAACAATGAACTTTATTTCGGCGATATGGCCGATGAAATGGTGGATAATTTAAATCACTCTACAGGAAGCAATGTCGGTGTTTATACCGTGGATGGCACTTTGCTGTCTTCTTCCGATAAGAAGGTGTTTTCCGAAGGGAGTGATGATGATCTTATACAGGCTATCAAAGGAAAGTCCGCCTATCATATCACCTATGATCGAAATAAAGCGGAGGTGTTTTTCTCATATCCAGTTGTCATTGACGGAACAAAAGTAGGCATATTGCGTTTTTCGAAAGATTTTGACCTGCTCTATAAGCAAAGCGGAGAGATTCTCGATATTGTTTTTTACATCGCCCTTGCCATATTTGTGGCGGCGTTTCTTTTCTCCTATATCCTCTCCAGACATATCACGATTCCGCTCGTGAAGCTGACAGAGGCTTCATCACAAGTCAAAAAGGGCAAGTTGGATGTGGATATCCACTTTCAGAGAAAAGATGAGATTGGCCAGCTTGCCGTCAATTTCAATGATATGATCAACAGGATTAGAGAACAGATTTCAACCATTGAAAGGGATCGGGATCGCTTAAAGGAACTGAACGAGCAAGAGAAACGCTTTTTTGACAATATGACGCATGAGCTGAAAACACCTCTGACTTCCATCCAAGGATATGCAGAGATCATAAAAGATAAAGGGGAATCGGATCGGGCATTTTTTGATAAAGGAATGAACCACATTGTTGAAGAAAGCCGCCGCCTGCACAATTTGGTGATCAAGCTTCTTGAAGTATCCCGGGAAACGTCCAAGGATGATCATTTTACCAGAATCGACGCAGGGGACATTTTAAAAGATGTATGCGAATCGATGAAGTTTCGGGCGGGACGGTATAAGAAAACGATCTCCTGTGACATTGAAGAAGATCTGTACGTTCACGGTCAGGTGAATAGGCTGCGCCAGCTTTTTATCAATTTGCTGGACAATGCGATCAAATACAGCTTATCCCATTCGGAAATCATCATTAAAGCCGGGATCGTTGGAGAAAAAGTTCTTTTTACGTTCAAGAATCCGAGTGCTCCATTTGAACATAACCAACACTCTAAAATGTTTCAGCCCTTTTATTCGGTAAACCAAAAGATCACGGAAGAGGGAAGTGTAGGTTTGGGATTAAGCATTGTGAAAACAATTGTTGACGAACACGGAGGAACAATTGAGATGTTCTACAAGGAAAACGATACAGTGATTCATGTTGAATTAGCTTACGCAAAGGTTGAGAAATGATGAAGAACAAACCATTTATCATATGGGCAGGGGTGCTGTTGTGTCTCGTGATAATCGTGTCCAGTTATAATGTGGGAAAACGCTCGGAAACCATTATTATACCAAGCAAGGAAGAGAATGTTCAGAAGAACCGCCCCTTTCAAGTAAAAACAATATATCGCCTTCCCAAAGCAGATCAGTTGCTTGGATGGTCTTCATCGGACTCCATCGTTGGTTTTTTCAAGGGAGATGAGACACCTGAACGTGCAACACACCGTCTTCAGCGTCTATCCTCCCCTTATGAAAAAGCTGAAAATCTGCAAGGAATTGAAAGCAATACGTCCAACCTAAAGGTGTCTCCGGATGGAAAGAGTATCGCTGGGGTAACCGTGTCATCAAATAAGGCATCAATGAATCTGATCTCGTTGGTAAACGGGAAAAAAACGGAAATCGTAAGTTTTCCCTCAAGCAGTGAGGTTTATGTCCAAGATGTTTCATGGTCAAATAACAGCAAATACGTTTGTTATCTAGTCATAGATGCCGGGCAAGATGGTCAGACTAGCCTTCATGTTTTCGATACAGATTCCGGAACGCACAAAACGTATTCATTGAAGGGTTTTGCCGAGAAAGATTCGCTTACGGGAGTTCGCATCTCTGATAATGGACGCGGCTTGCTGCTTACTGTGTTACAGATGGGGCAGAAAGAAAGCATCATGATGGGAACTGTTAACGGCAATCGCATCGATATTCAGGACAAGCGTCAAAACAGCCTTGGCGAGCCTGTTTGGTTAAACAATGATCAATTTGTATTCCTCGGTACCGGGGAAACCCTGTACGAATACGATCGCCGAAACGGCGAGCTTTCTGCTCTGCTCGAAAAAGTAGCCGCGTTCACATTCTCAAATGACCGAAAGAAAATCGCTTACTCTTTGAAGGATGAAGACAATATCTATGCAGGCAAGCTTCAAGGGAAAAATATCCTGTATGAAGAACCGGTATACCACGGCACCATCCCTTCGGAAATATATTGGAGCCCGGACGGCAACAGCCTGCTCGTTAACGCACAATACCAGTATCCTTCCGTAGAGAGTGCATCCGCGCGATTTTTAGAAGAACAAGCATATATCATCACATTTAAATAACCGATCATTGTCCACTTTAAGATCAGACAAATAAACCTTATTTCAGTTAAATACCGAAATAAGGTTTTTCTTTTGTAAAGACCTCATGTTTTTCACCCGTTTATTCCCTTCTCACTATTTTCTGCAGGGTAATAAGTCCGAATATTTACTCCTCAAAAAATGATGTTTTTCTTCTTTTTGTGACATTTTGTTTACAAGTTGGTCGAACTTCTGCGATATCTTCTCCTTATATTTAAAGAGCATCCTTCTTATAGAACTTTGTCTTCAAAATACAGCTTAAAAAATGTCATTTGTATGTGACGAGTTTAAAAGAAACCTAGTGATTGATAATGATAGCCTAAGGAGTTGGAAAAAGTGTCAAATTCACCAAAAGAAGATCATAAATTGAGCGCACTAGGAAAATTAGTGTTGGGTATGTTGATTGTACTGGGTATCACTTTGTTATGCATGTCTTGGAATGCACTTGCCGGCCCAAAGCAGGAACCAATAAAAGAAAATTCCGCCGCGTCAGCGCCGGTGTCGGGAGGCAAGCATAAAGCAGAGAAAAAAGAAAACAAGCAAACAGCGCCGGAAATCGGAAAGGTCGTCTACTTGTCATTTGACGATGGGCCGAATCCTGCAGCTTCAGATAAAATCTTACGTTTGCTCGATAAGTATCATGCAAAAGCTACATTTTTCATGTTAAAACCGAATATTGAACAAAATCCCGATATTGTGAAGAAAATGGTTGAAAACGGCCATTCTGTCGGCTCTCACGGAGTGACGCATCAAGTATCGAAAATCTATAAATCTCCTGAAAGCTTTGCAGCAGAAATGAACGATACGCTGAAAACGATCAAAGAAACGACCAGCGTTGACACACATTTGATCAGATCGCCTTACGGATCAAAGCCTTATATTACCGGTCCATTTCAAGAAGTCATTAAGCGGGACCACTTTAACCTTTGGGATTGGACTGTTGATTCAGAGGACTGGAAATCTGCAAATACGAACGGTCAATTTGTGAATAATGTGATTCAGCAAGTCAATAACCTTGCCGGTGTTGAGCCGCTTGTCGTATTAATGCATGAAAAACCGACGACTGCCGCCCATTTGGAAAAACTGTTGAAATACTTCCAAGAAAACGGATATGAAATGAAACCAATGCATGATTCGATCAAACCGGTTCATTTCAGATGGAATTAAAAATATGAGATGCATCAACAAGGAAGGGATAGTATAGTGAAAATGAGAAAAAGAAAACTAAAGATGAAAAATTTGATATTGTTTGTCCTCGCGCTAGTGATAACGATTGGCAGTGTGGTGTCATACGGGATTTACCGTACCGTCGCAAAATCAATCAATGGAATGTACGAGCCTCTTCATCGGGATGCTGAGCAGAAGGATGCTGCTCAGCACGGCCCTATATCCATTCTTTTATTAGGGATAGATGAGCGCCCTGGTGATAAAGGGCGCCCGGATTCTATGATTGTGATGACTGTTAACCCGGAGACAAAGAAAACGACCATGACAAGTATTCCGCGTGATACAAGGGTGTTTATCAAATCAAAGAATACCTTTTCGAAAATGAATTCGGCCTACACCTATGGCGGAATTGAAGGGACCGTTGAAACTGTAGAACAATTTTTGAACATTCCAATCAATTATTATATCAAAATCAATATGGAGGGGTTTAAAGATATTGTAGATGCAATTGGCGGCGTTACGGTGGATAATCAGATTGATTTCACTCTTGAAGGCGTGCATCTGTCTAAAGGGAAGCAGCATCTTGATGGCAAAACTGCTTTGACATATGCCCGGATGAGAAAAGACGACCCCCGCGGTGATTTTGGACGTCAAGAGCGTCAGCGTGAGATCATCAACGAAGTTATTCATGAAGGTGCACAATTAAAATCATTAACAAACTATCAAGAGATTTTGTCAGCATTAGAAAAAAACATCAAAACAAACTTAACACTGGACAATATGATCGATATTCAAAATTCTTATAAAGAAGCTGCTAAGGATATTAAACAGATAGAAATTGAAGGTGAAGATAAAAAAGTTGACGGCTTATGGTATCACCTCGTGACTGACGAAAAGAGAAAGGAGATTTCCAAAAAGCTTCGCCAACAATTGGACTTAAAGTCATAAACAGATGGACATCAGTCCATTTCAACGGATCCGCCTTATTTGCCTGAACGCTCCGATCAGGAGTACGAAAGCCTGCTTAGTGAACATGTGGGCTCCTATAAGCTTGGCACCTGTTCATTTCGAACGGGTGCTTTTATGCTTGTTAAGTTAAAATTAAGCTTAACTTTAGTTAAACCCCCTTTCCATTTTCATATGTTCGTAATATAGTTGTAATAGTTGTAATGTAACCTTTTAAGATTGACAAACGACAATAAATTGAACGGAGGGTTTTCAGGTGGAAGAAACCTTTCAGAAAATATATGATCAGTATCATCAGGATTTATTTCAGTTTTTATTTTATATGGTAAAAGACAAAAACCAGGCGGAAGACTTAGTTCAGGAAGTATACATCCGCGTTCTGCATTCTTATGAAACATTTGAAGGCAGGAGCAGCGAAAAAACCTGGCTTCTTTCGATTGCGCGGCACGTTGCGATCGACTGGTTCAGAAAGCAGCAGACGATCCGCCAGCGGATTTTGGGGACGTTTGACTGGGAGAAACAAGATGTAAAAGACCGCAAGCCTCTGCCTGAGGACATCGTGATGCAAAATGAAAACCTTAAGGAAATTTTCGAGGCCCTTGACAAGTGTACGCTTGACCAAAGATCCGTCATCGTATTGCGGTTTATCCAAGGGTATTCGATCAGTGAAACAGCAAAAGCCTTGAATTTTTCCGAAAGCAAGGTAAAAACCACTCAGCACCGCGGTCTGAAAGTGCTTCGTAAACAGATGGAGCTTTTGAAGGAGGATCCAAAGAATGAAGAAGTCAGAATGGAACGAAGAACGGCTGAAGGCGTTACTAAGCCAACTTCCAACGGTTAAGGATAATCGTTCGGCAAATCAGATCTATCAAAAGCTGATTTTCGCACCAAAGCGTAAATCACCGAAAAAACGGGTCGGCGCATTTGCTGCTACAGTTTTGGTTCTCTTTCTTCTGATGCTGATCACTCCCCAATTAATCGAACAGATCAGATCTCAAAACAGCGCCGACGCCGGCATTTCTTCTGACGGAAAATTGGTGCAGACGGAGGCTGATGCTGCCAAGTCTGAACCGGCAAATACGTTTGTCGTCCCCCAGAATCAAAGAGACGACTATATCACCTTCGCCTTCCTTGACGAGTCCAAGTCTGTCGTTGTCCCGATAAGCCTTGAGAAAAGCATAAGCATGACGAACCTTGAAGACGCGCTTCACGCGTACAGCCGGCTTGGAGTGGACCAATTTACATCGTTTGATACATCTTATCTTGATCAGGTGAAGTTCAAAGAACAGAAAAACAGTAAAAAACTGACGATTCAAGTGAATGAGAAAATACCGGGGCTTTCAGTCGAAGATTTCGAACGGCTGAAAAATGTGATCAATGAAACCTTTAAATGGGGTTCGTATGATTCTGTTCTGTTTATTTCCAATGATGAATCAGGTGTTGAGTTTGAAACATTCGGAATGCTCGCCGATATGGCGATTATGCATCAAACGCAAAAAGGCTATTATTTATATGAAAGCTCTGATGGACGCCGGTTCCTTGCACCTTCAAGCGAACCTTACGAAACGGTGCAGGAAGCGATAAAGATGATGAAAAATGAAGAAAGCGGCACTCATTTAAAACCCATTCTATCCGATGATACGCAGATTGAAGATATACAAAAGAATGGAAAAGAACTGATCATTCAATTTTCTTCCTCCGCGAATATTGAAAATAAACCTGAAGACGTCTTGATGGTGGAAGGCCTTCTATTGACCGCCAAAGATTTCGGGTTCACAAAAGTGAAATTTAAAAATGCATCTACAACCAAGGTCGGCGCCTATGACTTGTCGAAATCTGTACAGGTTCCGTACGCACCGAATCCGATGACGATAGAAAGCTAAAGACTCCACGTACGGAGTCTTTTTTTTATGTATAAAATGTATTGATTTGGAAGTATACTAAGCTGTCTCCGAATGGGGGGAATTTTACCGAAGATGCATGTAATAGGAGGATATGGAAAACTTTGAAGAAACTCAGACATCAAAACTTCCTGTTCGCGATCGCATGGCTTTCGGGACTTGCGCTTTTCGTCACCGCGCCGGGAGCGGCAGCCTCAGAGTGGATTGAACCGATTAAAGGGGAGATCACAGATCAATTCGGGACGAGAGGCGGAAAGCATAAGGGGCTTGACATCGCTGCTCCCGAAGGGGAGGCTGTAGCGGCAGCCGCAGACGGAACGGTAAGCAAATCGTATCAATCCGACTCCTACGGCCAAGTGATATTTATTAAACATGACAACGGGTATGAAACCGTTTATGCCCACTTAAGCAAACGCCTGAAAAAGGAAAAAGAACGGGTGAAAAAAGGCGAGCAAATCGGAATCATCGGCAATACGGGAATATCGACCGGAACCCACCTGCATTTTGAAATGCATTACGGTTCATGGACTGAAGATAAAAGATATGCAATCAATCCGCTGACAGTGTTTCGTGAAGAGGCGTTCCGGCAAAATTCTGTCCACGTTCATCAAAACGCCGGGACAATGAGCGGTGCAGTAACCGTTCAAAAAGGGGACACGCTCTGGAAAATCAGCAGGGATAGCGGTATATCAATCGAGGAGATCATGAGAATAAACGGGTTGAAACATTCGAATCTTAAAGCCGGTCAAACACTCCGCCTTCATGCCGATGAATCGAAGACCGGCACATATGTAGTGCAGAAAGGGGATACGCTTCATCGTATCGCCGAAAAAATGGGCGTTACTGTACAGCACCTCATCGAATGGAACGATTTGAAAGGAAAGCAGATTTATCCCCGCCAGCTGCTTGAGATCAGGGAGAATTCCTAAAAAAACGGAACCCGAAAGGAATTCCTTTCAGGTTCTGGGGTTTCTTATTAAGGAAGGTCGATGACTTTAACAGACACGATATCCGGGATGTTTTTCAGCTCATCTAAAATGGCGTCCTCAAGGTGGCGGTCAAATGAAAGCATCATGATCGCTTCTCCGCCTTTTTCTTTTCGGCCCACCTGCATAGTGGCGATGTTGATATCATGGTCTCCTAAAATTCGTCCGACATGGCCGATAGCCCCTGGTTTATCCTGATGGTGAATATACACAAGGTGTCCAGCCGGATAAAAATCGATATCAAAGCCGTTTAAGGCAACGATACGTCCGCCAAAGTGCGGAATGTACGTCGCTCTTAAAGAGAATGTCGTCACATCTCCGGTGACAGTCACAGAAATGCAGTTTTCATAGCCTGACTCATTGGAAGAAATTTTTTCGCTGAAGCTGATGCCGCGCTCTTTCGCAACGGTGCCGGCATTCACTTCGTTAACGGTAGCCGCGACCCTCGGCTTCAGGAATCCGGCCAAAAGGCTTTTCGTAATAAATGACGTTTCAAGCTTGGCGATAGAGCCTTCATATTGAATGGCCACATCTTGAACAGGCTCATTCATGCACTGGGACACAAGGTTTCCGATTGTATTGGCAAACTGATGATAAGGCTGGATTTTTTCGAATGAATCCTTTGTCATGGCCGGAAGGTTGATCGCGGACATCACGGGATTTCCTTGTGCATACTGAAGGACTTCTTCGGAAACTTGTGCAGCAACATTCAGCTGGGCTTCTTTTGTTGAAGCGCCTAAGTGAGGAGTCGTGACCACAAGCGGATGATCGATCAGTTTTGAATCGACCGGAGGCTCGACTTCAAATACGTCCAGGGCAGCGCCTGCGACATGTCCGCTTTCCAGAGCTTCCAAAAGCGCCGCTTCATCGATGATGCCGCCTCTTGCGCAGTTAACGAGACGAACGCCTTTTTTCGTCTTTGCAATGGTTTCTTTGTTCAAAAGTCCCTTCGTTTCTTTTGTGAGTGGGGTATGAACCGTAATGATGTCGGCGCATGCCAGAACTTCTTCAAAGCTGTTCGCATTAACGCCGAGCTTGCTTGCTCTTTCTTGAGTCAGGAACGGGTCAAATACATGAACGGTCATGCCGAACGCTTTTGCGCGGCTCGCGATTTCGCTTCCAATGCGGCCCATTCCGATGATGCCGAGCGTTTTTCCGTAAAGCTCTGAACCGACGTAAGCCGAACGATTCCACTCCCTTGATTTAACGGAGATGTTTGCCTGCGGAATATGTCTCATTAACGCTGAAAACATTGCAAAAGTATGTTCAGCAGTTGAAATTGTATTTCCGTTTGGCGCGTTTACGACGATGACACCGTGTTTTGTCGCCTCATCAATATCGATATTGTCGACGCCGACACCTGCTCTGGCGACGATTTTCAACGAAGTCATCTTTTTAAACAGTTCTTCGGTCACCTTCGTGGCGCTCCGCACCAAGAGAGCGTCAAACGTATGAAGCTCGTCTTCCGCTTCCGCAACATTCTTTTCTACAATTTCAATAAAATCTGCTTCCATTAATGGTTTAAGGCCGTCGCTGGACATTTTATCTGAGACCAATACTCGAAACATGTAAGATTTCCTCCTAAATAAGCGTCATAAATATCTGATAATTTACCATATTCCATAAAGGGTGTCAATGAGTTTCGCGCGGAAAGACGAAAATTAAAAATGAAATAACTGTGAATGTGCGGTTTTTAGCATGTGGAAAAAGTGAGTTTGCCGAAATATCCTGGCGGACGTCCCAAAACAGCGCAATAAGCTTTGAATCTGTACATTTTTTCACAATTAATTTATAATAATATCAGTATTAAAAATAAATAAGATCAATCTTCGGGGCAGGGTGAAATTCCCTACCGGCGGTGATGAGCAAGCGCTCTAAGCCCGCGAGCCTCTTTAGGGGCAGGATTCGGTGCGATTCCGAAGCCGACAGTATAGTCTGGATGGGAGAAGATGGAGGTTCCGTGCGTTTTGAAAGAAATTTTCAAACGTTTATTTGACCTGTCTGTAAAACAGCCCCGCTTTTTCAATAAAGCGGGTTTTTTGTTTAGGGCAGGGGAAAGAACCATTCCTCTTTTCGTGAGATGTGATCGAAAAGGAGAGAGTGACAAAATGAAACACAACAAGGTGAGACGTCTCGTCTCAATCAGCATGCTGAGCAGCATCGCATTTATTTTAATGATGCTGAGCTTTCCGATCTTGGGGGCATTCCCGTATTTAAAAATCGATTTCAGTGATATCCCGGCACTGCTCGCTGTGATTTTGTATGGTCCGGGAGCCGGAATTGCCGTTGAAGCGATCAAAAACGTGCTAAATTACTTTATTGCAGGAAGCGCCTCAGGTGTGCCGATTGATCAGACGGCTAACTTCATTGCCGGAACATTGTTTATCCTGCCGGCAGCTGTACTGCTTAAAAAATCAAGTTCTGCCAAAGGGTTTGTCACAGCTCTTTTCGCAGGGACGGTTGTGATGGCCGTTTCGATGAGCATTTTAAATTATCTATTGTTTCTGCCTGCCTACACTTGGTTTTTGAATGCTCCAGTGCTATCAGGAGAAGCGCTCAAGACCACAGTTCTGGCTGGAATCCTGCCGTTTAATTTCATCAAAGGCATCGCCGTGGCTCTCGTGTCCACGCCGATTTTCCTTTCGCTGAAGCCGCGGCTGAAGGAAACCGTCCGCATGGCCAAATAAATAGACATGAAAATAACAGGCACATGTGCCCGGATATTTTCAGCTGCAGAAGAAGCCGGATCTCTTTAGCCGGCTTCTTTTTGCTTGTTGATGAAGCTGTGCCTTATCTGATAAAAAAACATCCGGCACCTTATGCACCGGATGTTTTTTTGGCTTTATTCGTGTTTAAGCGGGTCGCCTTCGAACGGCTCATCCGCAACTTTGATCGAATCTGTAGGACAGCCTTCAAACGCGTCCATCATGTCTTCTTCTAAGACGTCAGGGACTTCGACGACACCCTGATTATCGTCAAGGGTCACAAATGCGATTCCCTCATCGTCGTAATCATAAATATCAGGAGCCGCAGCACCACAAGCTCCGCATGCGATGCACGTATCTTTGTCTACAATTGTATATTTTGGCATGAATAAAAAACCTCCCAGATTGTTCTTCGTTGGAACAAATGGTTTAACCCTCTATCTATCCGATATGAAACCTATTCCCATTCCTTATTGTAATGGTGTTAATCTTACATTTCAACTCAAAAATATTGAGAATGCTTATCACACAAGGGTTCTACTGCTAACATACCCCTTTTATATGAGTTTAAACGTCGATTTCTCCGCAAAATCTGTTAAAATAAAAAGAAGAAATGATCGAATGTTGCCGGAAGATTGTAGGTGAAGATATGCCGGTTCATTTTTTTGACGCCATTGTGCTTGACATTCTGTCATCCATGAAGGGTGAGCGTTCTCCAAGCGCCGTCTATCATTTATTAAAAGGAAAACGGTCGTCACAGACGATACAGGACGCCGGTTTATTTGCCGTTTCAAAATACTTCGGCTTTTGTTCGGCTCTGTCGAGAGAGCAGGTGACAGTCAGCGTTCAACAATTGAAGCAGGAGTCTTTGGTCAAAGAAAAAGCGGAAAGCGGCGCCTACACCGTCACCGAAAAAGGGGAAGCGGAACTTGCCGGCTTTTTTGCCCTTTACCCGTGGCCCCGCCATTTTCACGGCGGTTATTATCAGGCAGCAGCCAAAGTGATGTGGGCAAGGATGTCGCTTTTGATTCAAGTGCTCTCCAACAAGCTTTACCGTGAACGCGTGTATTTGCCGATCGTCAAAGATGATCAGATTCAGAACTGGGTTAAACAGTATTTAAGAAACCGGAATGCCGCTGAAACAGCAGCCCAGTTTCACCAAGAGCTGAAAGAGAAGCTGTCTGTTTTAAATCATGATGAACAGGCCGCTATTTTTGTTCACTCCCTGACGTCCGGAGCAAAAGCGGGCTATACATTTAGACAGCTTTCCGAAAAAATGGACCTTGATGAGTGGTACATATATACACTGTTTTGGGATGTTCTGCATCATTTTATTCAATCCGCCCAAAATGGTGAAAGTCCGCTTTTTCAAACGCTCATTCAGGACATACCTTTGAAGGATGGTCTGACACAATCGACGAGAAAAACGCTCTTTCTTATAAAAGAAGGGTATACATTAGACCGGATCGCAAAAATTCGAAAGCTGAAATCGGCGACGATCGAGGATCACATTGTGGAAATTGCGATTCATGATCCGTCTTTTTCCATCGATCAGTACGTGTCGAAAGAGGAGCAGAAAATCATTGCCGATTATGCGATAGCGAACCAAACCAATAAAATCAGACAAATTAAAGAGGGACTCGGCGGCCGATACAGTTATTTTAAAATCCGCCTCGCCCTGTCGAAAACGGTGATCAGGAATGGATAAACTTCATCAGGCGCTCCGCCGGTATTTTGGTTATCATACTTTTAAAAAAGGTCAGGAAACGATCATCAAAAGCGTGCTGGAGGGGCGGGACACGGTGGCGATGCTTCCGACAGGAGGCGGGAAATCGCTGTGCTATCAGCTTCCAGGGCTGTTGAAAGACGGAACCGTCCTGATCGTCTCGCCGCTT
Organism: Bacillus haynesii; assembly: GCF_001969855.1. Lineage (GTDB taxonomy): Bacteria > Bacillota > Bacilli > Bacillales > Bacillaceae > Bacillus > Bacillus haynesii. The sequence continues at coordinate 302,283 of NZ_MRBL01000016.1, read as the reverse complement.
TTGTCTTTAATGGAAGACCAGGTGCAGCAATTGAAGATGCGCGGAGAGAAGAGAGCTGCCGCCTTGAACAGCGCTTTGACACACCAAGAAAAAAATGCCGTATTAAATCGGCTTCACCGCCTCAAGTATCTGTATATTTCACCAGAAGCACTCCAGTCCGGCCCAATGCTGAAAAAGCTTCAGTTGCTCAATGTCAGTCTTTTTGTCGTTGATGAAGCTCACTGCATCTCACAATGGGGGCATGATTTCAGGCCTGATTATTCGAAGCTTGGAGACATCAAGGCTCTCCTCGGTCATCCCGTCACTCTGGCGCTTACAGCGACGGCAACCGAAGCGACATTGAAGGACATTTCGGATATGCTGGGGCTTAAAGGCGCCAATTATTTGATCCATTCAGTCGATCGTCCGAACATTGCGCTTCATATTGAAAAGCTGCGGGATACCGCTGAGAAGACGGAGCGGCTGACAGAGCTGGTTCAAAAGCTGCAAGGTCCGGGTCTTGTTTATTGCCCGACGAGAAAATGGGCTGAAGAACTGGCTGACAGGCTCCGTAAAGAAACAAACTTGAGAACGGGATTTTATCATGGCGGGATGGAGGCAAGCGACAGGATGCTGATCCAGCAGCAGTTCATCCGCAATCAGCTTGATGTGGTCTGCTGTACAAACGCCTTCGGTATGGGAGTGGACAAGCCAGATATCAGATATGTGATCCACTTCAGCCTTCCGCAGACGATAGAGGCGTATCTGCAGGAAATCGGACGTGCCGGCAGGGATGGAAAGCAGAGCCTCGGCATTTTGCTGAAAGCCCCGGGAGACGAGGAGATCCAGGAGCAGCTGATTCAAATGGAAGCCCTCTCCCAAAATGATATCGGCTTTTTATACGAAAAGCTTGCCGGAGTGAAAGATGAACGCAGCCGGCGGGAAGTTCTGCAGCTGGCTGGTTTATCGGAAACGCAAGCCCGCCATTTTCTCCATCTTTATCAGAAGGTGCATCATCTGGGCGGCGATGGCCGGGCAGTCATTCAGAGGGAGATGGACAGCCGCAGGCAGCTTAAATTGAAAAAAGCGGCGGGATTCGCCGCCATCACCGAAAGCGAAGGGTGTTTCAGGGAAAGCTTGCTCGCTTATTTTAATGAACAAAATAAAACGCAGAAAACGGATGCAACGTGCTGTACATCCTGCGGTTTAAGTCTTGAAGCATACGAAGTCAAAGGAGACCGTCCGTCTATGAACAAATTGACAGCGTGGGAAGAAGAATTGGATACCATATTTGCCGCCAGCTGTGATCGTGTATGCTGAAAAAACAGTCAGAAATCATACGGCGCCTGTCAGACAGGGAAATGCTGAAACAGCTCTATTTTTCCCAAATGCTGATGCTTTTTACCGCATTATTGATGGGCATCTTTTTATTTGATGATACAGACGCTTTTCTATCGCTTTGGAATCCATCGGACTTTTTCATCCTGAAGTACGGGGCGCCGCTCGCGGCCCTCGTGATCATTGCCGACCTGATGGTGATGAAATGGGCTCCGAAGCATATGTATGACGATGAAGGGATAAATGAAAAGCTCTTTCGTGAACGCTCGTATCCTCATATCGTGATTCTTACCCTTTTCATTGCATTTGCAGAGGAAATATTGTTCAGGGGCGTTATCCAGACGCATTTCGGTCTCTGGGCGGCGAGCATTATTTTCGCGATTTTGCATTTTCGTTATTTGAAAAAATGGCTGCTGTTTGTAATGGTTGTGTCCATCAGCTTTTTGCTCGGATTGAGCTTTGAATGGACAGGGAATTTATTCGTTCCTGTCACGGCACATTTTTTGATCGATGTTGTATTTGCGTGCCAGATTCGTTTTCAACACGTAAGGAGGAGTTCACATGACGGAGATGTCAAGAATAGAGAGGAAGAAGAGGGAGCAGGAGAAGGCCCGTGCTGAAACGAGCCGGGAGGCGGCCGCGGCTGTTGAACTGAAGACACCTGATGATGAGATTCCTTCCAGACAGACTTATCATAAAAAAAAGAAGCCCAGCAAAAAAAAGAATAAAGACAGAAATCCACTATTCACGTCTCTTGCAGTCCTGTTTGTTTTCATTCCGATCATCGTCTTCGTGGTGTTCATGTACATGCTGAATCAAGGCGGCGATTCCAACCCTGATCAGTATGATGATGTGTTTTATGAAAACAAGTCCAGTGAAACAGGAATGACGAATGAAAATCAAAACGGTGAACAAGAGGCAGATCAAAAGGCGGCTTCGCAGCATACAGCCGCCGCCCTTCAAGAAGAAAAGCTGAAAGAGAGCAAACAACCGGAAAATAAAGAGGATGAACCGTCAAAAAAAGACGAGCAAAAGCAAAAAGAAAAAGAGCAGTCGAAAGAGGCAAAAAAAGCTGAGGAGCAGCCTGTCGCTGCAAAGAAGCCCGCACCGAAGCAGCCTGCGGAACAAGAGAAGAATACGGCAAGCGCAGCTCAAACACCGCCAGTTCAGCAAGCACCGCAGCCCAAAAAGGTGCTGAAGCATACGGTTGGCGAAAAAGAGACGCTTTTCCGGATTTCGATGAAATATTATAAGAACCGGTCAGGAGAGGAAAAAATCCGCAATTACAATCAATTATCAGGCAACAATGTCTACGCCGGCCAGGTCCTGGATATCCCGATTTATTAACAGTGGCATGATTTTGCCCGCGAATACATATACATTGTACTAACAAATAGGACAAGGTGTGAGGACTGTGGGAAGCGAGCTTGAAGAGCTGGACCGTTTTACGGATGAACCGACGAAACAAATGCTCCGCGCCTTAATTAAAAGGAAGAAAAAGTACGAAAACTATGCCAGACAGACATTCAGGTGGCAGGCGCTGGCGGCGATATGCGCGGTTTCGTTTTGTTTGTTTGCAGCGTCAAAAGGGCTCGGGCAAAACGGCTTCCTTTCCGGCTTGCTGAATGACTCCGTTTATCTTCTTTGGATTTTGTCGGCCGCTTTTGCATACAGCACCGCTTACTATTTTAAAAAGAAGGAAGAAAAAGCAGAAGGGGAATATCATAAGCTGAGATGCGAGATTATTCAGAAAAGCACGGATCTATGGCCCCAGCCTGAAGAGTGGAAATCAAGGGAAACGGTTTTTAAGATCATGAAACAGCAGTATGACATTAATCTTTATTTCGAAAGCAAATAAAAAAGACGTTTTCTTGTTAAAAGAAACGTCTTTTTGCATCAAGCCGTCTTATCATAAACAAAACAGATTGGAGAATGCACATGATCTATTGGCTCAGTCTGGCTTCGGCCGCTTTCATCGGTCTTGCTGCTTTAGTGTGGAAAATGTCAGCCATTGCGCGTGAAAACCGGCTGTTGAAGGCTGAATTTTCACTCAGACGCCTGAATAGGGAATTGAATGTCTTTTTTATTTCAGATATTCATAGGCGGACAGTCAGTGAAGACATTATTCGTGAAGTGAAAGAACGCGGGATTCAACTCGTCATCATCGGTGGCGACTTAGCGGAGGGCGGCGTCCCTTATACGAGAATTGAAGAAAATATCAAAAGGCTTTCAAGTTTGGGAAAAACGTATTTTGTATGGGGGAATAACGATTACGAAGTTGATCAGGAAAGGCTCCAGGAAATTTTCAAGACATACGGCGTAACGCCTCTGCGCAATGCTTCGGTTTTGCATGATCATCATGGACAAGCCGTCAATATTTGCGGAGTGGATGACATCAGACTCGAATTGGATGATTACCCGGCAGCTCTCGGCGGCGTGCAGCCGGGCTTTCCGACTATCCTCGTGTCACATAATCCGGAAATTCATCATCAAATACAGGAGGCGGACGGTATTGACCTGATATTGAGCGGTCATACCCACGGAGGACAGATTCGCTTCGGCAGATTCGGGCTCTGTGAAATCGGAGGAACCGGTACCGTTTACAAGGCTCCGTACTTGATCAGCAACGGTTATGGAACGTCGAAGCTTCCTCTGCGGCTGGGAGCGAGGCCGGAAACCCATCTGATCAAGCTGGTTCCGGGACCCCGCATGGAAGGAAACTGATGCTTTTTCACTGAAAAGAAACGAAAAGGCGGCATTGTGCTTGTCTTCCGCCTAAACACAGTGTAAACTGGTATCAAAATTAAGAACCTATGACTCATCATCTCCATATAATAAGATATATGATGTGTGCAAGAAGAGGCAGGAGGGAACGTTATGCGGCTTGAGCGTCTAAATTATAATAAGATCAAAATCTTTCTGACACTTGACGATCTGACAGACCGGGGGCTGACGAAAGAAGACCTTTGGAAAGACTCATTTAAGGTTCAGCAGCTGTTTAAAGACATGATGAACGAAGCGAATACAGAGCTCGGGTTCGAAGCAAATGGCCCAATTGCTGTTGAAGTGTATTCTCTTCAAGCACAAGGAATGGTCATCATTGTCACAAAAAATCAGGAAACAGATGAAGACGATAATGAGTATGATGAGGACTATATTGAAATGCAAGTCAAACTTGGCGAGAGTGTTGACATTATATATGAATTTCAAACGTTTGAGCATCTGATTGAACTTTCCAAAAATTTGGACCGCATCGGTATTCAAGGCGGGACAGTCTACCACTACGAGGGCAGGTATTTCTTAAGTCTTGACGATTTTGACTCCCATGAGGTTGACGGCGTGATTTCGATTTTAGCCGAATATGGAAATCCGACGACTTTAACGATTTACAGGCTTCAGGAATACGGAAAGAAAATCATGGACAACAATGCCATTCAGACCATTCAGAGATACTTCAAATAGCCCGCATTCAAAAAAGATATTCTGCTGTGTTAAACAGCAGTTTTTTTCTGCCGAAAATAAGAATATAACAAAAAAGATTTTTCTTGAATATTTTCACGAAAAATGGTTGATTGTTCTTTGCATGATTAGTGCAAGGGTGTATACTATTCTCTGAAAGGACAACATGCCAGAAAGACTTTAGGAGGTTAACTTATAATGGTAGCCGATCAAAACACCGGTCATACTGAAGAAAACACACATGACGTTTTGAAATCAACGCAAACGGTGATACATAAGGCGCTTGAAAAATTGGGGTATCCTGAAGAGGTGTATGAATTACTAAAAGAACCGATCCGTTTTTTAACGGTGAAAATTCCGGTTCGTATGGACGATGGATCTGTTAAGATTTTTACGGGCTACCGAGCCCAGCACAATGATGCAGTAGGGCCGACAAAAGGCGGCATCCGTTTTCATCCGGGAGTTACAGAAAAAGAAGTTAAAGCGCTTTCTATTTGGATGAGTCTGAAATGCGGCATCATCGACCTTCCATATGGAGGCGGAAAGGGCGGGATCATCTGTGATCCGCGGGATATGTCCTTTCCTGAACTGGAACGTTTAAGCAGAGGGTACGTTCGGGCGATCAGCCAAATTGTCGGACCGACAAAAGACGTACCGGCTCCTGATGTATTTACCAATTCTCAAATCATGGCATGGATGATGGACGAATATTCAAGAATCGACGAATTCAACTCGCCGGGATTCATTACCGGCAAACCGCTCGTTTTAGGTGGTTCTCACGGCAGAGAATCTGCGACAGCAAAAGGGGTTACAATCTGCATTAAAGAGGCGGCGAAAAAGAAAGACATCGACATTGAGGGAGCTTCTGTCGTCGTGCAGGGGTTCGGAAATGCGGGAAGCTACCTTGCGAAATTCATGTATGACGCAGGTGCAAAGATTGTCGGCATTTCTGATGCATACGGAGGCCTGTATGATCCTGAAGGGCTTGACATCGATTATCTGCTTGACCGCCGGGACAGCTTCGGAACGGTCACAAAGCTGTTTAATGACACCATTACAAACAAAGAACTGCTGGAGCTGGAATGCGACATTCTGGTGCCGGCTGCAATAGAAAATCAAATTACCGCGGAAAACGCCCATAACATCAAGGCGAAGATCGTTGTCGAAGCAGCCAACGGCCCGACGACGCTCGAAGCGACGAAAATTCTTTCCGACCGCGACATTCTTCTTGTCCCTGACGTGCTGGCAAGCGCCGGCGGTGTAACCGTATCCTATTTTGAGTGGGTGCAAAACAACCAGGGATTCTACTGGACTGAAGAAGAAGTTGAAGAACGTTTGGAAAAAATGATGGTCAAATCGTTCAACAATATTTACGAAATGGCGCACAACCGCAGAATTGACATGAGGCTTGCCGCCTATATGGTCGGCGTCCGCAAGATGGCGGAAGCATCCCGCTTCAGAGGCTGGATATAGGCTCAAACATTTGCAACAACCCAAAAAATCTCCTATCATAAAATAGGAGATTTTTTGATTTGCCGGATATGACAGGAGATGAACGGAACATGAAAGAAGAAAAAGTGATCATTATCGGCGGCGGCCCCTGCGGGCTTTCAGCAGCTATTCACATGCAAGAGATCGGAATAGATGCACTCGTCATTGAAAAAGGAAACATCGTCAACAGCATTTATCAATATCCTACACACCAAACCTTTTTCAGCTCAAGCGAAAAACTGGAGATTGGCGATGTGGCTTTTATTACTGAAAATCACAAGCCGGTCAGAAATCAGGCGCTTTCTTATTACAGGGAAGTCGCCAAGCGGAAAAATTTGCGGATCAACGCGTTTGAGAAAGTTCAATCCGTAACAAAAACAGAGAATAACCAATTTATCGTGGAAACATCAAAGGATACGTATTTGTCTTCATTTTGCGTTATCGCAACGGGTTATTATGACAACCCGAACTATATGAACGTCCCGGGAGAAGACCTTCCGAAAGTATTTCATTATTTTAAAGAGGCTCATCCTTATTTTGATAAAGATGTTGCGGTTATCGGCGGCAAAAATTCAAGCGTCGACGCGGCGATGGAGCTCGTTAAAGCGGGCGCAAGAGTGACCGTGCTGTACAGAGGGAACGAATATTCCTCGAGCATCAAACCGTGGATCCTTCCGGAATTCCTTTCGCTTGTCAAGCACGGAAAAATCAGAATGGAATTCCGGGCAGTCGTCAAAGAAATTACGGAAGACGGGCTGATTTTTTCTGTCGACGGAAAAGAGAACAGGATCAAAAATGATTTTGTATTCGCCATGACAGGCTATCACCCTGATCACGGCTTCCTTCAAAAAATGGGAGTCGAAATTGACGCGGAATCGGGCCGTCCTTTCTTTAATGAAGAAACGATGGAGACGAACGAAGAAGGTATTTTCATCGCCGGCGTTATTGCGGCCGGGAATAACGCAAATGAAATCTTTATTGAAAACGGCCGTTTTCACGGCGGCTTAATTGCAGCTGAAATTGCAAAACGGATATAAAAACCGGATATTTTATGATTTGGATCAGGCAAAAGAGAGCATATTCTATATATAGATGTGCTCTCTTTTTTATCGGCACACAGATCAACAGAAAAGGGGCAGCCTAACATGAAAAAGAAAGTAGCTCTTATTACTACGGGAGGCACGATCGCCAGCCGGAAAACCGAAAGCGGCCGGCTAGCGGCAGGGGCGATCAGCGGTCCTGAATTAGCCGAAATGTGCAGCTTGCCGGAAGATGTCCGGATCGATGTCTATCCGGCGTTTCAGCTTCCGAGTATGCATATTACATTTCAGCATTTACTAGAGCTCAAACAAACCGTCGAACGCGTGTTTCAGGACAGCAGCTATGACGGTGCGGTTGTGACGCATGGTACGGACACGCTTGAAGAAACCGCTTATTTTTTGGACTTAACCTTGCAGGACGAGAGGCCGGTCGTTGTCACAGGTTCACAGCGGGCCCCCGAGCAGCAAGGCACAGATGCATATACAAATATCAGGCACGCCGTTTATACAGCGTGCAGCCCGGATATAAAAGGAGCCGGCACGGTCGTTGTTTTTAACGAGAGGATCTTTAACGCGCGCTACGTTAAAAAAGTGCACGCTTCGAATCTGCAGGGTTTTGACGTATTCGGCTTCGGTTACTTAGGGATTATTGATAATGATAAAGTATACGTCTATCAAAAGCCGTTAAAGCGGGATGTTCATCAGCTGCAAAGACCGCTTCCTGAAGTGGATATCGTCAAATGCTATCTAGATGGAGACGGCAAGTTTATCAGAGCCGCCGTCCGCGAGGGTGTCGCAGGAATTGTCCTTGAGGGAGTTGGCAGGGGACAGGTGCCGCCAAATATGATGGGCGATATTGAACAAGCATTAAACCAGGGAGTATATATCGTCATCACGACGAGCGCAGAGGAAGGCGAGGTTTATACGACCTATGACTATGCAGGCAGCAGCTATGACCTGGCGAAAAAAGGGGTCATCTTAGGCAAGGATTATGACAGCAAAAAAGCGAGAATGAAACTCGCCGTCCTTCTTGCAAGCTATGAAGAAGGCATAAAAGACAAATTCTGCTACTAGGCGACCTGTTCTTTTTCAATTTCAAAACAATCCGAATCATGGTAGGATAGAATGAGATGAAAAGGAAAGAGGTTTCCTCATGTTCGGAATTATCTCAGCAGGCTTAGCTCCCGGAATTGCACTGTTAATATATTTTTACTTAAAGGAAAAATTTGAATCCGAGCCCATTCATATGGTTATCCGCCTTTTTATACTGGGGGTTTTGCTCGTTTTTCCGACGATGTTTATCCAATATGTATTGGAAAAAGAACACATTTCTGAGGGCAGTTTTGTCGTTTCGTTTTTAACTTCAGGCTTTTTGGAAGAATTTTTAAAATGGTTTTTGCTGATGGTCAGCACTTTTCAGCATATCGACTTTGATGAACACTATGACGGAATCGTATACGGGACAAGCCTTTCATTGGGGTTTGCGACGCTTGAAAATATATTGTATCTCATCGGGAACGGGGTGGAGTACGCCTTTATGCGCGCTTTGCTTCCGGTTTCCAGCCATGCCCTATTCGGAGTGATCATGGGCTTTTACATCGGCAAAGCCCGTTTTTCGGCAAGCAAAACAAAGATGAAATGGCTGTTATGCTCGCTTTTTGTTCCGGCTTTGCTTCACGGTCTCTACGATTATATTCTGCTAGCCTTAAAAAACTGGATCTATTTTATGCTGCCCTTTATGGCGTTTCTTTGGTGGTTCGGCTTGCGCAAAGCAAAAAAAGCCCGTTCCGTCAAAACCGGTGGACAGCCCCTTCAGCAATAGCCGCCCTGTAAAAGGGCGGTTTTTTATTTTTCTTGTCAGGCATATTTGCCTAAAGATGAAACAGAAAGGAAAGCGTGTATAAAATCTGCCTCGCTACAAAAGATATGGTTACAAAAATGCTGGAGGAGGCTTAAAACATGAAGTCGAAAGGTTCTTTTTGTTTGAATGTCATTTTATGTACCATTATGGCAACCAGTCTTTCACTTCCATTCAGTCAAAAAAGCGCTGCCTTTTCTGAACAGGTAATACAGCGGGGGGCGACAGGGGATGATGTGATTGAACTGCAGGCAAGGCTTCAATACAACGGCTATTACAATGGCAGAATTGACGGAGTATACGGGTGGGCGACATACTGGGCCGTCCGCAATTTCCAAAATCAGTTCGGCTTAAAGGATACAGACGGCCTGGTCGGGCCGAAAACAAAACGATTTTTAATCAATCATACTAAATATTACAGCGACTACGTGCACAGACAGCTTCGAAAAGGAAACCAATTTACACATTACGGCGGGCTGCCGCTGAAGTATCAGACGAAGCCTTCAAAAGAAGTGCAGCAGCAGGCGCGAAAAAAGGCGGAAGCAAGACAGCAGCAGGGTGCACAACAACAGGGCACTGCCCAACAACAGCCGCAGCAACAGCAGCAGGCCGCTCCTGCACAGCCGAAAAAACAAGCGCAGCAAAAGGCTGCACCGAAACAAGACGCGCCTAAAAAACAGGATGCCGTTGCAGCCAACATGCCGGGCGGCTTCTCGAACAACGACATCAACCTGTTGGCACAAGCGGTTTACGGTGAAGCGCGCGGAGAACCGTATGACGGCCAGGTTGCCGTTGCAGCTGTTATATTAAACAGGCTCAACAGCCCTACGTTCCCGAATACGGTGGCGGGCGTTATCTTTGAACCGCTTGCATTTACAGCTGTCGCGGACGGACAGATTTATATGACGCCGGATGAAACGGCGAAAAAAGCCGTTCTTGACGCCATCAATGGCTGGGACCCATCAGAAAGTGCCACTTACTATTTTAACCCTGACACGGCCACTAGCTCATGGATTTGGGGCAGACCTCAAATTAAAAGGATCGGTAAACACATTTTCTGTGAATAAAAGCGAGGTGCTATAAATGATCAGAGGAATTTTAATCGCCCTTTTAGGTGTCGCCATCGTCGGAACAAGCTATTGGGGCTATAAAGAACATCAGGAGAAAGACGCCGTTTTGCTTCATGCCGAAAACAACTATCAAAGGGCATTTCACGACTTAACTTATCAGGTGGATCAGCTGCATGATAAAATCGGGAGCACGCTTGCGATGAACAGCAAAAAAACGCTGTCTCCCGCTTTGGCGGAAGTCTGGAAAACGACTTCTGAGGCGCATAACAATGTCAGCCAGCTGCCGCTGACCTTAATGCCGTTTAACAAGACTGAAGAGTTTTTGGCAAAGGTCGGAGATTTCAGCTACAAAGCAGCCGTGCGCGACCTTGACAAAGAGCCGCTCAATAAAAAAGAATACGCTTCTTTAAATCAGCTATATGAAAATTCGAAGGATATACAAAATGAACTGCGTAATGTCCAGCATTTGATTATTGACAAAAATTTGAGATGGATGGATGTAGAGCTTGCGCTCGCGTCCGGCCAAAAACAGAGCGACAATACGATTATTAATGGATTTAAAACCGTTGAAAAAAGCGCAAGTGCATTTTCGGATACAGATTTAGGCGCGACAGAGATGACGAACACGAAAAAAGAGCAGCAAGGGTACGACCATTTACAAGGCAAAAGAATAACCGAAAAAGAAGCGCGCAAGATTGCCCAAAAATTCGCTCAGGACAAAAATTACAATATCAAAGTGTCGAAAAGCGGCAAAAAAACGAACAGGGATGTATACAGCATCAGCATGCAGGACCCTGATCAAAAAGCGGATATTTATATGGACATTACCGAAAAAGGCGGATATCCGGTTTATTTGATCCAAAACAAAAAAATTAAAGATGAAAAAATCAGCCTAAACGATGCGTCGAACAAAGCCCTTCAATTTTTGAAAAAAAACGGCTATAAAACCGAAGACTTGAAGATGGATGAAAGCTCGCAATACGACGGCGTCGGCGTATTTTCATTTGTTCCGGTCCAGGACGATGTCTGGCTTTATCCGGACAGCATCCGCATCAAGGTCGCACTTGACGACGGCGAGATTACCGGATTTAATGCAAAGGATTTCTTAATCTCACATAAAAAAAGAGACTTGCCGAAGCCGAAATTAACGCTTGATAAAGCGAAAGCAAGCCTGAATCCCAACGTGAAAGTTCAGGAGACGCGCCTTGCTTTAGTCACGAATGAGCTTTCACAAGAAGTGCTCTGCTACGAAATTCTCGGCACGATTGAAAACGATACATTCCGCATGTTTATCAATACCGAAGACGGCACGGAAGAGAAGGTCCAAAAAATGAAAAGTGCAGAACCGATATATAACGACTTGTAAAACGATAGATCAGAGGGAAAAGGCGATAACATGCCTTTTCCTTTTTAGCATTCGGAATAATTCGCTGTAAACATTTCCATACTGAACGTATGGGCGGCGCGTCCGCCGGTGAAAATTATACATGCCCGGGGCCATAAACTTTCCGGGCAGCGGAGGAAAGATATGAAAACAATCGAACGGTTATTATTTAAGATTCTCGTCGTACAGGCGGTCATTTTAATCAGCGTGCAGCTTCTTTTTCATTTCTCCAAGGCTGAGCCTTATCTGTCAAAGGTCGTACAGTATGAAGGCGTGAACAACATGAAAATCGGCGAATGGATCGAGACATTTAAGCCGTAATTCACGCTAAAATCTCCCCTTTTTCGCCTAATACATGATACAATCCTATAAGGAGTACCAGATAGCAAGGAGAGGAATTATGGAAAAGAAATTATGCATTGCAATAGACGGCCCTGCGGCAGCCGGAAAAAGCACCGTGGCGAAAATCGTGGCCAGAAAAAAGTCGTATATTTATATTGATACCGGTGCCATGTACAGGGCGATTACGTATTTAGCGCTGAAAAAGGGCGTTGATTTAACCGACGAAACGGCGCTGACGGCCCTGTTAAAAAAATCTGCCATCGATCTCACGGTTTCGCCTGAAGGAGAACAGAAGGTTTATATCGCAGGCGAAGATGTAACAGAGGCGATCCGCACGGATGACGTGAGCAACCAAGTCTCGATCGCCGCCAAACACGCCGGGATCCGCGAAGAAATGACGAAAAGGCAGCAGCAGCTAGCTGAAAAAGGCGGCGTCGTCATGGACGGTCGCGACATCGGAACCCACGTTCTCCCGAATGCGGAAGTGAAAATATTTCTCTTGGCGTCCGTGGAAGAGCGGGCAAAACGCCGCTTTGAAGAAAACGTCAAAAAAGGGTACAATGTAAACTATGAAACGCTTGCAAAAGAAATCCGGCGCCGTGACAAACTCGATTCAGAACGCGAGATTTCACCGTTGAAAAAAGCGGACGATGCGCTTGAAATCGACACAACCTCATTGACGATCGATGAGGTGGCCGAAAAAATCCTGCAGGTTGTAGACAAAAAGGCTCAAAAATAAAAAATCCGGGCAAATTACTTATTGTCTGCATGTTTTGACTTGACAAACACAGGCTTTTATTAGAAGTTAGTAATAATAAATCATGTTTTAGAACATTCAAATATCCATTTTTGAATGGTTCTTTAATACATATCGGCTGTCCGGATCGGATATCATTTCGTCCGGAATAACCGTTTTTACAAAAGCTGTGTAGGTTTGGACCAAGGAGGTTATTGAAATGACAGAGGAAATGAATCAAATTGATGTTCAAGTACCAGAGGTTGGAGATGTGGTGAAAGGTATTGTAACGAAAGTTGAGGACAAGCATGTCGATGTTGACATCCCCAACTGCAAGCAAACCGGAATTATCCCAATCAGTGAATTATCAAGTCTTCATGTTGAAAAAGCATCAGATGTCGTCAATGTAGACGATGAGCTTGAATTAAAAGTGACAAAAGTGGAAGACGATGCATTGATTTTATCAAAACGTGCTGTTGATGCAGACCGCGCTTGGGAAGACCTAGAGAAAAAGTTTGAGTCAAAAGAAGTGTTTGAAGCCGAAGTAAAAGACGTCGTCAAAGGCGGTCTGGTCGTCGATATCGGCGTGCGCGGATTCATTCCGGCATCGCTTGTAGAGGCGCATTTTGTTGAAGATTTTACAGATTATAAAGGAAAGACGCTGACTTTAATCGTCGTTGAGCTTGACAGAGATAAAAACCGCGTGATTTTATCACACCGTGCGGTTGTTGAAAAAAAGCAGTCAGAAAGAAAACAGGAATTTCTTCAAACGCTGGAAGCCGGACAGGTGCTTGAAGGAAAAGTCCAGCGCCTGACAGACTTCGGTGCTTTCGTTGACATCGGCGGCATTGACGGTCTTGTTCACATCTCCCAGCTTTCGCATTCACACGTTGAAAAACCGTCAGATGTCGTCGAAGAAGGCCAGGATGTCAAAGTCAAAGTGCTGTCCGTCGACCGCGACAATGAACGGATTTCGCTATCAATCAAAGAAACGCTTCCTGGACCTTGGTCCAACATCGGTGAAAAAGTGAAGCCTGGAGACGTATTGGACGGAAAAGTTCAGCGCTTGGTGAGCTTCGGTGCATTTGTCGAAGTGCTTCCTGGAGTTGAAGGCCTCGTTCACATTTCGCAAATCTCTAACAAACACATCGGAACGCCTCATGAAGTGCTTGAGGAAGGCCAGGACGTAAAAGTGAAAGTTCTTGACGTCAATGAAGAGGAAGAGCGCATTTCTTTAAGCATGAAAGAGCTTGAAGAAAACGCCGATAAAGCAGAGCAGGAAGATTACCGTCAGTACCAGGCGAAGGAAGAGTCTTCAGGATTCCAGCTTGGTGAAATGATCGGAGACAAACTGAATAAATTAAAGTAAAATTTGGTGATAATGGTGACGCGAGCAAAAAGAAAAAAAGAACACATTGATCATGCCCTGTCAACCGGACAGAAACGTCAGACCGGGCTTGATGATATCACGTTTGTTCACGTCAGCCTTCCGGAAACGGAATTGTCACAAGTTGATACTTCAACCAAAATAGGCGAACTGTTTTTAAGTTCGCCTATTTTTATCAATGCGATGACAGGCGGGGGCGGGAAGGCGACGTTTGAGATCAACAGGGCTTTAGCGAGGGCGGCTGCACAAACAGGCATACCGGTCGCTGTCGGCTCGCAAATGTCGGCTTTGAAAGATCCTGATGAGCGTCCTTCATACGAGATTGTCAGAAAAGAAAATCAGAAGGGGCTTGTATTCGCCAATTTGGGGAGCGAAGCGACAGTGGATCAGGCAAAGCGGGCGGTCGACATGATTGAAGCCGACATGCTTCAAATTCATCTCAATGTGATTCAGGAAATCGTCATGCCTGAAGGCGACCGCAGTTTTACAGGACGCCTGCGCCGGATTGAAGACATTTGCCGAAATGTCAGCGTACCGGTCGCCGTAAAAGAAGTGGGCTTTGGGATGAGCAGGGATACCGCAGCCCGGCTTTTTAACGCCGGCGTTCAGGCGGTCGATGTCGGCGGTTTCGGGGGAACGAATTTTTCGAAAATCGAAAATTTGCGCAGAGATAAAGCGGTTGAGTTTTTCGATCAATGGGGTATATCGACAGCTGCCAGCCTGGCCGAAGTCAGCTCTCTGTTCGGCGATCAGCCGATTATCGCATCAGGAGGCATTCAAGATGCCCTTGATTTGGCTAAATCGATAGCGCTGGGAGCGTCTGCGGCAGGGATGGCGGGCTATTTTCTCCAAGTGCTGACAGCTTCGGGAGAAGAGGCGTTAGCCGCCGAAATCGAGAGCCTGATCGAAGATTTCAAAAGGATCATGACCGTCTTGGGATGCAGGACGATTGAACAGTTGAAAAAAGCACCGCTCGTCATCAAGGGCGATACATATCATTGGCTGAAAGCGAGGGGTGTTGACCCCTTTGTTTACAGCAAGCGTTAAAAAAACCGGCTTTTCATAAGCCGGTTTTTTTACGGGTTTCGCTTCCGCGCGTCCTCCGCGCTTTCAAGAGAGGCGGCACCATTGTAGCTGATGGACTGGTCACGGTCGGATTCGGTTCGCTTCTGCTGTATCAGCTTCTTTTCCTGTCTGTCTTTTCCCACGCTGTTCCCTCCTTATCAGATGTTTAAAAAATCTCAAGTCACTCCATACTGAAAATGGAGGACGAAAACATATGGAAGAATTCTATTATTATTGGTCAATGTGGTTTTTATGGGTGTTGACGACTTTTATCCTTGAGAAAAACAGCTTTCGTTTTTATGCGTCAGCATTTATTCTGCTCAACATCATGTTAAGTATGTATCAGGTTCAGCTCTTTCTGTATTTTAATGCCGCCTATTTGTCGTTTTATATGGGAGCCTTCATGCTGTGCGGTTATTTGAGGCTTCATAAAAGCTTTAAGCGGCTGCTGCTTCAGCTCTCGATGGTGTCTGCCTACGGTTTTTTGTTTCTGTTTGCATTATATGACCCTGTTTGGTTTATCCTAAAGCCTGAATGGCTGATCATCATCCTGTTTGTCATCATGACGGCGGCTTTTGAAAGAAGCTTCGCCGCCCGTCTCGGGCTGTTTGTGCTCGGGATGTGCCAAGGGGAGCTCTTGTACACATTCGTCATCAGAAAGCTTTATGGAGACATTGCAGCGGGCGGTTATTCCTGGCTGTCAATGTGCGCTGCGGGTATCGTTCTCGTTTACGGAATATCCCAGTATGAACGGCTGATGCATCAGGTCTATCATAAATGGAAGCGATTGAATAAAGGAGCAGCAAAAATGTCATGAGCCAATATACTTATCCGATCATCTTGGGAATTATCGCCGGTATTGTTGTCAGAGTGTACATACTCCGAACCGACTACCGCCAGTACCCCACTTATCTTCATGGGAAAACGATACATATTGCGCTGGCTTTGATCGCTGCCAGCATTGGAGCGATCATTATTCCGTCGATCTTGAAATCGGATTATACAGCGATTACGTTTTTAACGCTGGCTGCAACTCAATTCAGAGATGTCCGGAATATGGAACGGGAAACATTGACGCAGCTTGACGGCTATGAACTCGTTTCAAGAGGCAGCACGTATATCGAAGGAATCGCGATCGCCTTTGAAAGCAGAAATTACATTGTCATTTTCACATCGCTCCTGACGACCCTCGCATACATTCTGTTTTCATCGGTATGGGCAGGCCTTGCTGCTGCTTTGATCTGTTTTATCGCAGGCAGGATTTTAATGTCCGGAAGCTTTATTAAGGATATCGTCGATATAGAGTATAAAAAGCCTCATTTTGAAGGGGCCGGACTTTATGTCGACAATATTTACATTATGAATATCGGGCTTCCTGAAAAGCAGAAGCTGATTTTGGAACATGGCATGGGTTTTATTTTGAAACCGAAAAATTTTAATTCTGCAGTGACGATTGCCAACCTCGGGCAAAGGCAAGCGATTTTATTTGACGTTTCCAATGTGCTCGGCGTGTATCGAGATTCTGGAGAGCCCTCTCTTTCGCCGCTTGCGAAAAGGGATTTGAATGACGGGCGGGTCGCGGTTTTTGTCCTTCCGGTCATCAAGGATAAGGAGACTGCGATCAGGGTGATCGGCGATGTTCCGACGCTGGAAAACGCCATCCGCATACCGATGGAATTCATTAAAGAAAAGCACAGCAAGGTGATAAAATGAGCGAATCAATCGAAAAATTCATTCTCGCCGTCGTCACAACAAGGCGAGACCGGGTGATCGGCGGGACGGCTGCATTTTTCTGCGACACCCGCGAGGAAATGAACACGTACGCGAAAAACCTTGAAGCCATTCTCGACGGAATCGCCCACGGGATAGGAGATGACCTTTATTTGATTGTGAAACATTTTTAATTACAGTTGTGATCTCTTTAGAAATTGATATAATATATGAGTTAAGCCCTTCTGCATGGAATAAGAAGGGTTTCTTTCTTCAAACTGATTTTTTGAAAAGAGAAACAAATGATCATTCATTTAAAGATGGAAAAGCTTTACTGAATTGAAAGGAAGGGTACTATGGGAAAACCTGTCGTAGCCATAGTTGGAAGACCCAATGTGGGAAAGTCCACGATCTTTAACAGGATCGCGGGCGAAAGAATTTCGATTGTGGAAGATACACCTGGCGTGACGCGGGATCGGATATACAGTTCTGCTGAGTGGCTGAATCACGACTTCAACCTGATTGATACAGGCGGAATCGAAGTCGGCGATGAGCCGTTTTTGGCGCAGATTCGCCATCAGGCCGAGATCGCCATGGAAGAAGCAGATGTAATTATTTTCATGACGAACGGCCGCGAAGGCGTCACGGCTGCTGATGAAGAAGTGGCAAAAATTTTATACCGTACAAAAAAACCCGTCGTTCTGGCGGTTAATAAAGTGGATAATCCTGAAATGAGAGCAGACATTTACGATTTTTACGCCCTCGGCTTTGGCGAGCCGTACCCGATTTCAGGGACGCACAGCCTCGGTCTCGGCGATCTGCTTGACGCGGTCAGTGAACATTTTAAAAACATACCTGAGACGAAGTATGAGGATGAGGTCGTTCAATTTTGCCTCATCGGCCGGCCGAACGTCGGAAAATCCTCTCTTGTAAACGCCATGCTTGGAGAAGAGCGCGTTATCGTCAGCAATATTGCGGGAACGACGCGCGACGCCATTGACACGAGGTTTACATACAATCAAAGAGACTTTGTCATCGTTGATACAGCCGGGATGAGAAAAAAGGGAAAAGTGTATGAGGCAACTGAAAAATACAGCGTCCTCCGAGCTTTAAAGGCGATCGACCGTTCAGAAGTCGTCTGCGTCGTCCTGGACGGCGAAGAAGGCATCATTGAGCAGGACAAGCGAATTGCCGGCTATGCGCATGAAGCAGGAAAAGCCGTTGTCATTGTCGTAAACAAATGGGATGCAGTCGAAAAAGACGAACGGACGATGAAAGAATTTGAAGAAAAAGTTAGAGATCACTTTCAATTTTTGGATTACGCGCCTGTTTTGTTTATGTCCGCTTTGACGAAAAAGCGCATCCATACGCTGATGCCTGCGGTCATGACGGCAAGTGAAAACCATTCGATGAGGGTGCAGACCAATATTCTTAATGATATCATTATGGATGCAGTGGCTATGAACCCGACGCCGACGCATAATGGAAACCGCTTAAAAATTTATTATGCGACACAAGTGGCTGTGAAGCCGCCGACATTTGTCGTATTTGTCAATGACCCTGAGCTGATGCATTTTTCTTACGAACGCTTTTTGGAAAACCGGATACGCGATGCCTTCGGATTTGAAGGAACACCAATCAGGATTTTCGCAAGAGCAAGAAAATAAAGAGGTGTAGTAAAAATGACAAAAGTATCGATTTTGGGAGCCGGAAGCTGGGGAACAGCCTTGGCGCTCGTTTTGGCGGACAACCAGTACGATGTGTGCATATGGGGCCATCGTGAAGAACTGATTCAGCAAATCAATGAACATCATGAAAACAAAGATTATCTGCCGGGTGTCAAACTTTCTGAAAACGTGCGTGCCACAACAGATCTTGAAGCTGCAGTGGCAGATGTCAAGACGATCATTGTCGCCGTTCCGACAAAAGCGATCCGCGAAGTTCTGGCACAGGTTGTTTCCTTCATCAACCAAAAGGCGATTTTTGTACATGTTTCAAAAGGAATTGAGCCTGACACACTGCTTCGCATTTCTGAAATGATGAAAGAAGAAATTCCGGCTGAATTAAGGGAGGACATCGTCGTTTTGTCCGGACCGAGCCATGCGGAAGAAGTCGGTTTAAGGCACCCGACGACAGTAACCGTATCTGCCGACAGCAGCATTGAATCGGCACAGGCGATCCAGGATATGTTTATGAATCAGAATTTTCGCGTGTATACCAATCCGGATATGATCGGCGTAGAGATCGGCGGTGCGCTGAAAAACGTCATCGCGCTTGCCGCGGGCATTACAGACGGTTTGGGATACGGAGATAATGCGAAAGCCGCGCTGATTACAAGGGGCTTGGCGGAAATCGCCCGACTCGGCACAAAAATGGGCGGAAACCCGCTGACATTCTCGGGACTTACGGGAATCGGTGATTTGATCGTCACCTGCACAAGCGTCCATTCACGAAATTGGCGGGCCGGTAATATGCTGGGTAAAGGCTTCAAACTGGATGAAGTTCTGGAAGAAATGGGGATGGTCGTTGAGGGGGTCCGCACGACAAAAGCCGCTTATCAGCTTTCACAGAAATTTGCTGTGAAAATGCCGATCACCGAAGCATTGCACAAAGTATTGTTTGACGGCGAAAAAGTGGAGACGGCAGTCGAATCATTGATGGCAAGAGTCAAAACACACGAGATGGAAGATCTTGTGAACACATTCGAAAATCAAATGAAATGACCACCCCATCACCAACTGCTTTAATACTCTCCTCTAAGTTCGTTTAAAAAACCGAAACATTTTGGAGACTTAGGCAAGAGAGGATACATTTGTCCGAAGACTTGCATAAAATAGAATCGAAGTCTGGAAGAGCTGTATCTTACCAATTGGGTTATATAGTCACAATCATTATGCCTGAAGCAAAGCCCCCCTCTTTGCTTCAGGCTTTTTTTTGCGGTTTTTTCCGTTTCGAAATATTGGAAAAGCTGTTGAACTTCTGGTTTTTCTTATATAAAATGAAATATAACGCTTACATCACAAGAAAAGGTAGAAGGAGGGCTTCAATGTGAATGTCGGTCTGTTAAAAATGTGGTTTGCCTTAGGATCAATGGGCCTGATGTTCTTAGCGGTGATTGCGATATACATAAGCAGATATAAATTTAAAAACCGTGTTTTAAAAATTATCACGTCGTTTGTCGCCTACACATGTATGCTTATCTCCGGCGTGATCGTCTTTTTTGTCGTCTTCAGCGGTCCCGTCAACGAATAATGCATAAAAAAGGAAGATTCATATGAAAATCGTAAACGTTCTGCTCGCTACTTTATTGACCGCAATTATGTTAAGCGGTTGTTTGTACCCTGAAGAAAGAAAGGCGAAAAACAGCGCACCGTATCAGCACCAGCTCAAAGAAGTGCAGGCGGCCGTTGATGAATTCAGGGAGGCGACGGGAGGGCTTCTGCCGATTAAGACAAGGGATATGGGCGTGCCAATCTATCAAAAATACCCTATCGATTTTAACAGGCTGTCCCCCCGGTATATGGCTGAGCCGCCGGGCACTTCCTATGAAAACGGCGGAGAGTACTTGTACGTTCTTGTCGATGTGGAAAAAAAGCCGACGGTCAAGCTCATTGATGTAAAAATGTCGGAAATGATCAGGGAGTTAAAGCTTCGGGTCGAAATGTATAAAGATCAGCACAAGTATCCGCCGTATAAAAAAGTCGTATCCAAGAACTTATTCATGCTTGACCATGAAAAGCTCGGACTGAAAGAGGCTCCTTCTGTCACGAGTCCGCTTTCGGGCACCTCGCTGCCGCTTCTCGTCGATGAAAAAGGCGACATTCAAGTGGATTACCGGATGGATTTGGCCAAACTGATGAAGCAGTCGAAAAAAACGTTAAAGCCGGGCGAGGAAGTCCAGGATTTGATGTGGGAAGAGACGCCTTTTGTTCCGGCGTTTTCGGTAAAGTATACAGTGAATGACAAACAGGAACCTGTTTTTCTCGAATAGAATATCGGTCAAAATGCAAGTATCAGTCATGAACCTTTCTCCTCAGCATACAATGAGGAGAAAGGTTTTTTCATGTATGCCGAAAAAATTTCCCTAAGCTGTCATATTGAAATAGGACAACGTCATACACTATAGTGTCCTGTTTTTGATTGATGAAGAAGTAAAAAATTGAAAAGGATTGGAAGTCCGGGAGGGGATCACTTGGAAAAGGTCGATATTTTCAAGGATATCGCTGAACGAACAGGAGGCGATATATACTTAGGTGTCGTAGGAGCTGTACGTACAGGAAAATCTACGTTTATCAAAAAATTTATGGAGCTAGTGGTGCTCCCGAATATCAACAATGAAGCAGACCGGGCGCGCGCACAAGATGAGCTCCCCCAAAGTGCCGCTGGCAAAACCATTATGACAACTGAACCGAAGTTTGTTCCGAATCAGGCGATGTCAGTTCATGTCAGTGACGGACTCGATGTGAATATAAGGCTTGTCGACTGTGTCGGCTATACTGTACCCGGGGCAAAGGGATACGAGGATGAAAACGGGCCGAGAATGATTAATACTCCTTGGTATGAAGAGCCAATTCCGTTTCATGAAGCTGCCGAAATCGGCACGAGAAAAGTCATCCAAGAACACTCCACCATCGGTGTTGTGATTACGACTGACGGCACGATTGGAGAAATCGCCAGACAGGATTATGTCGAGGCTGAGGAACGGGTGATCGACGAGTTAAAAGAGGTTGGAAAACCGTTTATCATGGTCATCAATTCCGTAAGACCGTATCATCCGGAAACAGAAGCGCTCAGGCAAGAATTGATGGAAAAGTACGACATTCCGGTGCTGGCGATGAGCGTTGAAAGCATGAGGGAAGCGGATGTTCTGAGCGTTCTCAGAGAAGCGCTTTACGAATTCCCTGTACTCGAAGTCAACGTCAACCTTCCAAGCTGGGTCATGGTATTAAAAGAGAATCATTGGCTCAGGGAAAACTATCAAGATTCCGTTAAAGAAACCGTTAAAGATATTAAAAGACTGAGAGATGTTGACCGCGTTGTCGGACACTTCAGTGAATTCGATTTTATCGAGCGCGCAAGCCTCGCCGGAATTGAAATGGGCCAGGGGATAGCGGAAATCGATTTATACGCGCCGGATTACCTGTACGATGAAATTTTGAGGGAAGTCGTCGGCGTTGAAATCAGAGGAAAGGATCACCTCCTCCAGCTCATGCAGGATTTTGCCCATGCCAAGACCGAATATGATCAAGTATCAGATGCGTTGAAAATGGTGAAACAAACCGGCTATGGAATCGCTGCTCCCGCATTAACCGATATGAGCCTGGATGAACCGGAAATCATCAGACAGGGTTCAAGATTCGGAGTCCGGCTGAAAGCGGTGGCGCCGTCGATTCATATGATCAAAGTCGATGTGGAAAGCGAGTTTGCGCCGATCATCGGAACAGAGAAGCAGAGCGAGGAGCTTGTCCGCTATTTAATGCAGGACTTTGAGGACGATCCGCTGTCAATCTGGAATTCCGACATATTCGGAAGGAGCCTGAGCTCCATCGTCAGAGAAGGGATTCAGGCAAAGCTGTCACTCATGCCTGAAAATGCAAGATATAAGCTGAAAGAGACGCTGGAGCGCATCATCAATGAAGGCTCAGGCGGCTTGATTGCGATCATCTTATAAAAGGGAAGGCCTCTTATCATACGGGAGGTCTTTTTTTCATGCATGAAACAGGCTGAACGGGCGCGATGAAAGGGGTTGGGGCGGCAGGGGCAAGCTGCTGGAAATAGAGGAAAGATTATGATTAAAAAAGGAAAAACAGGAATATTTGTTCGTTTCATTCTGCTTAAACCTTGACGAATAAGGGATCATCGCTTTAAAATGCTTGATATGGCTATTCAGATGTGTTAATCTACAAACAGAAAATCTTCACTTTACTGGACAAACGTTCCTCTCAAAGTGAAATTTTCACTGAAAGCCGTGAAATGCCTTTTCTATATTTATTTGAAATTTCTGTTCAAACAGGTATAGAAACAGGTTGAACTGTGAAGAAATGATGATAATCTATTGATTGATACCTTTTGGGAGGAGGTGAAAGGCATGAACAAGACAGAACTAATCAATGCGGTTGCAGAAGCAAGCGAACTATCTAAAAAAGACGCTACTAAAGCAGTTGATTCTGTTTTTGATACAATTTTAGATGCACTTAAAAACGGTGAAAAAATTCAATTGATCGGTTTTGGTAACTTTGAGGTTCGTGAGCGCTCAGCTCGTAAAGGACGCAATCCTCAAACAGGTGAAGAAATCGAAATCCCTGCAAGCAAAGTACCTGCTTTCAAACCAGGTAAAGCGCTTAAAGACGCTGTAGCAGGAAAATAATTGTATGTATATGCCGTTTTCGCGCGTAATACATACCAATGTTGTTTCTTCACAGGAAAGCCCCTTTTCAAAGGGGCTTTTCATAATTTTAGGGCTTTTTTTCAGACAGAAAACATTTTGCCGGCAAAAAACCTTTCATTTTGCTTTTATAAGCTGAAGTGTGCTAGAATCTGAATTAAATGTATGCGTTTCTGGAGGATATAAAACAATGAGAGAAATCAACAAAGAACAAATTGAACAAGCTGTCTGGCAAATATTGGAGGCGATCGGAGAAGATCCGAACCGTGAAGGCCTTCTTGACACACCGAAAAGAGTCGCAAAAATGTACGCTGAAGTATTTGCGGGTTTAAACGAAGATCCGAAAGAGCATTTCAAAACGATTTTCGGAGAGGATCACGAAGAGCTTGTTCTTGTTAAAGATATTCCTTTTTATTCAATGTGTGAGCACCATTTAGTTCCTTTCTACGGGAAAGCCCATGTAGCCTATATCCCTAAAGGGGGAAAAGTGACAGGGCTCAGCAAATTGGCGAGAGCCGTTGAAGCGGTGGCAAAGCGTCCGCAGCTGCAGGAGC
The DNA here is from genome assembly GCF_001969855.1 of Bacillus haynesii. Classification (GTDB taxonomy): domain Bacteria; phylum Bacillota; class Bacilli; order Bacillales; family Bacillaceae; genus Bacillus; species Bacillus haynesii. The sequence continues at coordinate 278,485 of NZ_MRBL01000016.1, read as the reverse complement.
GGATTACGTCAACAATTGCCGACAGCATTGTTGAAACCCTGACTCCGCACGGTGTAATGGTCGTTGTTGAAGCCGAGCATATGTGCATGACGATGCGCGGCGTGAAAAAGCCGGGTTCAAAAACTGTCACTTCAGCTGTAAGAGGAACGTTTAGACAGGATGTGGCCGCTCGCTCCGAGGTGTTGGAGCTTATCAAAACATCATGATTAAAAATGAGAAGGTGTGCGATAAACATGACCAATAATCAATCGAATGATTTTGTCGTTATCAAAGCCGTTGAAGACGGCGTCAATGTGATCGGCCTGACAAGGGGTACAGACACGAGATTTCATCATTCAGAAAAGCTTGATAAAGGAGAAGTGATGATCTGCCAGTTTACCGAGCATACCTCTGCGATCAAGGTCCGGGGCGAGGCCCTTATTCAGACGGCAAACGGCGAGATGAAAAGCGAATCGAAAAAATAGAAAGCCGGGCTTTTTATGCCCGTTCGCATGGCATAAAACAATATCTTTCAACATATTATGGTATAATTAAACTTTCTCCGCTCAAAAAAGATACATAATCAATCAAAAGAAAAACTGCGAATTTTGGGACAAGGGTGATATCTTTGCAAGACATCTACGGACAATTATCTTATTTGAAAATCAAGCTGAATCAAAAGCTTTCACATCCATATTTGGCGAAGCATTTGACTGCGCCGAAAGTTGATGAGGATAAGCTGTTTCTTTTCTACGCTCTGTTTGAGGAAACGGATTTAAAAGAAGCTGACAAGGAAAGTTATATCTTAACGGCGATGCTTGTTCAAACAGCCCTTGATACCCATGATGAAGTCACGACCGCAGCTTCAATTAAGCAGGACGACTATAAAAACCGCCAGCTGACCGTATTGGCCGGTGATTATTTCAGCGGCATGTACTACTCGCTGTTATCGGGTATGAAGGATATTTATATGATTCGGACGCTCGCTGCGGCCATCAAAGAAATAAACGAACATAAAATCAGGCTTTACGACCATTCCGCAAAAGATGCAGACAGCCTGAAAAAAAGCGTCAGCATAGTGGAAGCTGCACTTTTTCACCATCTCGCCGACCACTTTTACCTGCCTCACTGGAAAACAGCCGCCAATGACTTTCTTGTGTTTAAAAGGTTTGCGGCCGAAGAAAAAGCTTCAGATTCCCGGCTGCTGGAGACGATCATACAGAAAGAGTTTCCGGAAGGCCAGGCTTCATGCGGACAGCTGGCTGCTGCGGCTTACGAAGAAGCCAAGCTGGCAATCAACCAGTTGCTTGCCAAAAAGCCCGCCGTTCAAAAATGGCTTCTGAAACGCCTGCAGGAAATTCGGCCTGAAAAACGAACTTATCATCAGAAAGTGGAAGAAGGGTAATCATGGTGCAGTCAAAAGAACAGCGCGTACACGGCGTGTTTGAAAAGATCTATAAAAATTACGACCAGATGAACTCCGTCATCAGCTTTAAACAGCATAAAAAATGGCGCGACAAAACGATGCGGCTCATGAACGTTCCAAAAGGGGCCAAAGCGCTTGACGTCTGCTGCGGGACGGGAGACTGGACGATCGCGCTCGCTGATGCGGCCGGAGAGACAGGGGAAATCAAGGGCCTTGATTTCAGCAAAAACATGCTGAGCATCGCCGAACAAAAGACCGACAGCTACAGCCAGATCGAATTGATCCACGGCAATGCGATGGAACTGCCCTTCCCTGACAATACGTTCGACTATGTCACCATCGGCTTCGGGCTTCGCAATGTTCCCGACTATTTAACCGTGTTAAAAGAGATGGCGCGCGTGGTAAAACCCGGCGGCCAGGTTGTATGCCTTGAGACGTCCCAGCCTGAAATGTTCGGGTTTAAACAGCTATACTTCCTGTACTTCCGTTTTATTATGCCCATGTTTGGAAAGCTCTTTGCCAAAAGCTTTAAGGAGTATTCATGGCTTCAGCAATCAGCCAGGGAATTTCCTGGTATGAAAGAGCTTGCCGCGTTGTTTGAAGAGGCTGGATTAGAAAATGTTCAATATCATCCGTTCACAGGCGGTGTAGCGGCTACACATGTCGGCTGGAAGCGATGATGACTACAGAAATACTCGGGTGAATCGATATGAAATTGACAACGTTTTATTCTTTTTTGAATGACGATATTGAATTAATAGAAAAAGAGCTTGAAAAGACCGTACACTCCGACTATCCATTGCTTAGTGAAGCGAGCCTGCATTTGCTGCAGGCCGGAGGCAAGCGGATCCGTCCTGTGTTTGTCCTGCTTTCCGGCATGTTCGGTGAATACGACATCAACAAAATTAAAAATGTTGCCGTTTCACTGGAATTGATACATATGGCTTCGCTCGTACACGACGATGTCATCGATGATGCGGAGCTGAGAAGGGGACAGCCGACAATCAAAGCAAAGTGGGATAACCGGATTGCAATGTATACAGGTGATTATTTGTTCGCTCGCTCCCTTGAAGCGATGACAAAAATAAACGAACCGAAGGCCCATGAAATCTTGTCCAAGGCGATTGTCGAAGTCTGTCTTGGAGAAATTGAACAAATTAAAGATAAATATAATATGGAGCAAAACCTCAGAACCTATTTGAGGAGAATCAGGCGCAAGACGGCCCTTTTGATCGCGTCGAGCTGCCAGCTTGGCGCCATTGCTGCTGGTGCGGGTGAAAACATTCATAAAACGTTGTACTGGTTTGGCTATTATGTCGGCATGTCCTATCAAATTATTGATGACATCCTCGATTTCACCTCAAGCGAAAAAGAGCTTGGCAAGCCTGTGGGCAGTGATCTGCTTCAGGGGAATGTCACGCTTCCCGTATTATATGCACGGAAATCGCCTGAATTAAAAGCGCGCCTGATGCTGGTCAATAGTGAAACGACTCCGGAACAGATCAAACCAGTGATCGAAGAGCTGAAGAAAACGGATGCTATTGAACAATCGTTCAGAGTCAGCGAAATGTATTTGAACAAGGCTTTCGAATTGCTTGAAACACTCCCGAAAAACCGGGCGCGGACGGCACTGGGCCAAATTGCGAAATACATCGGTAAACGAAAGTTCTAAAAAACGTCAAATGAGTCGAAAGTATGAATATTCTCCACCCTTTATTGATTAATTGTTTGAAAAATGCTATATTTCTGTTGTAGTGTTGAAAGCCTATACATATTAGCGGGGTGGAGAATCGACTATGGAAAAAACCTTTGTGATGGTAAAACCTGACGGCGTTCAGCGTCAGCTGATCGGCGAAATTTTGTTAAGATTCGAACGTAAGGGCTTACAATTAATCGGAGCTAAGCTGATGAAGGTCTCAGAAGAGACGGCAGGCGAGCATTATAAAGAACATAACGGGAAACCGTTTTTCGGCGAGCTTGTCGACTTTATTACTTCAGGCCCGGTATTCGCCATGGTGTGGGAAGGCGAGGACGCAATCGCGGTCGCCAGACAGCTGATCGGGAAGACGAACCCTAAGGAAGCGCTCCCAGGTACAATCCGCGGAGACTTCGGCATGTTTGTCGGAAAAAATATCATTCACGGTTCAGATTCTCCTGAAAGTGCAGCACGCGAAATCAACTTGTTTTTTAAAGAGGACGAACTTGTTGAAGACGAGAAGTTAATGAATCAATGGATTTACTAAAAATCAGCTGAAAAGCTGATTTTTTTATATGGAACAGAATCGCGGCCGGCGAGAGGCGGGCTTTTTTCTTTTTAAAGATACAAATTTAAAAGAAAACAAGCTATAATTGTACTCATATCAGCACGACGATTAGGAGAGAAAACATGGACAATTACAGTTTCTTTGTTGATAAATGGAAAAAAATGACTGGTGTAGATTTGGCATTGTACAAAGAGGCGCAAATGAAAAGAAGGCTGACGTCTCTTTATGAGAAAAAAGGATACGGCGATTTCCGCGAGTTTGCGCTCGCTTTAGAAAAGAATGAAGCTCTTCTGCAGGAAACGCTGGACAGGATGACAATTAATGTTTCAGAATTTTACAGAAACTATAAGAGGTGGGAGGTTCTCGAAAAAACCATTTTGCCGCTTTTAAAGCCTGCGAAAACGCTGAAAGTTTGGAGTGCGGCGTGTTCAACCGGGGAAGAGCCGTACACATTATCGATGATCTTAAGCAGACAGAAAGGCCTCTTAGACTATCAGATCATCGCAACAGATATCGATGACAAAGTCCTTGCGAAGGCGAAAGAAGGCGTATATCAGGAAAGATCTCTGCAGGAAGTGCCGAAAGAGATGAAGGAACTTTATTTTACGCAAGACGGAAGCCGATTTGCCGTCAAAGACGAAATCAGGAAAAACATCCGCTTTCAAAAGCACAATTTACTGGCTGATCCGTATGAGAAAGATTTTGATATCATCGTATGCCGCAATGTGCTCATTTATTTTACGGAGGAAGCAAAAGAGAAGATCTATCATAAGTTCAGCGGCAGCCTGAAAAATAAGGGAGTTTTGTTTGTCGGAAGCACGGAACAGATCTTCAATCCGGAAAAATACGGTTTTCAATCGACAGATACGTTTTTCTATCAAAAAAGTTAGCTGACTTTTTATAAAGGGTTATGTTATAGTTTTACTTAAAAGCGTTAATGTGATGAAGGGAGAACGAAAGCATGAGGTATTTAACAGCCGGTGAATCTCACGGTCCGCAGCTTACGACAATTATCGAAGGAGTCCCAGCAGGGCTTTATATCACAAAAGAAGACATCGATTACGAGCTTCAAAGACGTCAAAAAGGCCACGGCCGCGGCCGCCGGATGCAAATCGAAAAGGATCAGGCGCGGATTACAAGCGGTGTAAGGCACGGGCGTTCTCTTGGATCGCCGATCGCTCTCGTCGTCGAAAACAATGACTGGAAACACTGGACGAAAATCATGGGTTCAGAGCCGATCACGGCTGAAGAAGAAAGCGAAATGAAACGACAGATTTCAAGGCCGAGACCGGGTCACGCCGATTTGAATGGCGCGATCAAATACGCGCACAGAGACATGCGCAACGTGCTTGAACGTTCATCTGCCAGAGAAACGACCGTCCGTGTGGCGGCAGGAGCCGTCGCCAAAAAGATCCTTTCCCAGCTCGGCATTCAAGTGGCCGGCCACGTGCTGGAGATCGGCGGGGTAAAAGCTGAAAAAACAAATTACGAATCTATCGAAGACTTGAAAAAAGTAACCGAAGAGTCCCCTGTCAGATGCTATGACGAAGATGCGGGCCAGAAAATGATGGACGCGATCGATGAAGCAAAAGCAAATGGGGATTCGATCGGCGGAATCGTCGAGGTGGTTGTTGAAGGGGTGCCGGTAGGAGTCGGCAGCTATGTCCATTACGACCGCAAACTCGACAGCAAGCTTGCTGCCGCCGTACTGAGCATCAATGCTTTTAAAGGTGTTGAATTCGGCATCGGCTTTGAAGCCGCACGTAAAAACGGCAGTGAAGTCCATGACGAAATCATTTGGGACGAAGAAAAAGGCTACACACGCGCAACAAACCGTCTCGGCGGTCTTGAAGGCGGGATGACAACGGGAATGCCGATTGTCGTCAGAGGTGTGATGAAGCCGATTCCAACGTTATACAAACCGCTCAAAAGCGTTGATATCGAGACGAAAGAGCCGTTTACAGCGAGCATCGAGCGTTCTGATTCGTGCGCTGTCCCTGCCGCGAGCGTGGTGGCGGAAGCGGTTGTTGCATGGGAAATCGCAAATGCGATCGTCGAGCAGTTTGGCGTTGACCAAATGGACCGAATCGCTGAAAATGTTGAGAAAATGAGAAAGCTTGCGAGGGAGTTTTAATGAAATCACTTCAAATCGAAACCGCTTCTTTGTCCTACCCGGTGTTCATCGGGGGAGGCATTAGAAAAAACGCGGCAGAGCTTTTGACATCCTTGAATCTTCCGATGACGAAACTGCTTTTGATCACCGACGAAGAAGTTGATAAACGCTATGGAGAAGAGCTGTTCAGTCATCTCCGCAGCAAATGGCCTGTCAAAAAGGTTGCGGTGCCGAGCGGCGAGCAGGCCAAATCAATCGACATGTTTATGAAGCTCCAGACGGAAGCCATTGAATTTCGCCTTGACCGTTCGTCATGCATTGTGGCGCTGGGCGGCGGTGTTGTCGGCGATCTTGCGGGGTTCGTCGCTTCAACTTTTATGAGAGGTATCGATTATGTGCAATTCCCGACGACTCTGCTGTCTCATGACAGCGCGGTCGGAGGGAAAGTTGCCATTAATCACCCGCTCGGAAAAAACTTAATCGGCGCTTTTCATCAGCCGAAGGCGGTGGTATATGATACCGAATGCCTGAGTACGCTTCCGGAAAAAGAAATGCGTTCAGGTCTTGCGGAAGTCATCAAGCACGCATTTATCCGTGATGAATCTTTCTTGAACGAATTGCATAAAATGGATTCAATAGAAGCGATTACGATCGGCCAGCTCAGTGAAATGGTGTACAAAGGCATTTCGATTAAAGCGGAAGTTGTCTCACAAGACGAGCGCGAACAGGGAATCAGGGCCTATTTGAATTTCGGGCATACGCTTGGCCACGCCGTTGAAGCTGAATACGGCTACGGAGAGATCACCCATGGCGATGCCGTCGCTTTAGGCATGCAATTTGCTTTGTTTGTCAGCGAGAAGGTGCTGAATTGTCCTGTTGACCGCACAAAAATCGCCTCCTGGCTGAAAAGTCTCGGCTATCCGGAAAGCGTGAAACGCGAAGTTTCAACAGAAGCTCTTATCAATCGAATGATGAATGATAAAAAAACACGCGGAGGCATCATTCAGTTTGTCCTGCTGGATAAGATCGGCAGTGTGCGGCTGCACTCCTTTAAAGCCGAAGAAATCGAACGATGGCTGAATATGTGGAGATTGGAGGGAGACAAATGATGATGCGCGGGGTTCGGGGAGCGACGACAGTTGACCGGGATACAGAAAAAGACATTACAGAGCGGACGAAGCAGCTGATCGGAAAAATGATCGATGAAAATCAGCTCAAACCTGAACAAGTTGTGCAAATCTTAATTTCTGCTACTTCTGATATTCACGCTGCTTTTCCCGCGAAGGTCGTCAGAACGTTTGAAGGCTGGCAGCATGTGCCCGTCATGTGCATGCAGGAAATGGATGTTGAACACGGCCTCAAAAAATGCATCAGAGTGATGATGACGGTTCAGACGGATATGCGGCAGGATGAAGTCCGCCACGTTTATTTGGAAAATGCAGTAACGCTCAGACCTGATTTATCATTGACAAAAAATACTGAATTGTAATACGATTATAGAAACCTTGGAATACACAGGAGTGTGTATGGGGTTTTAGTTTAGATAAGCTGAGTATGAGACTAGGGTAGATTGAGAATGAGCTGAGATGAGCTGAGTTGAGACAAAACGTTTATTCATTCTACCCAAAAGACGTGTTCTTTTGGGTTTGTTTCGTTTTCCCCTCATCAATTCAATCATTTGTCCTCTAAAGGCCTTCTTCTCATTCTCTCCGCCTGAATAAGGAGTGAGAGATTGTTGAGTCTGCAAACCGATTTTGCCTCTTTTTCAGAGGATACTTCACACTTTAAAACGATACCGATTATTGAGAGTTTTTCCGTCGATACGCTGACGCCCGTTCAACTGGTCGAGAAGCTGCAGGAAGACATCGTGTATCTGCTGGAAAGCCAGGATGAAACCTCCGCATGGTCAAGGTATTCTTTCATCGGCTTAGACCCCTTTTTGACGATCAAAGAAGAACGCGGCCGGTTTCACGCCTGCGATCAAAAGCAGAAGAAGCTTTATTCAGCTTCACAGTTAAAAAAAGTTCTCGAATGGATGTCAGAGACGTATTCGATCAAAGCGCCTGAGCTTGACATCCCGTTTACAGGGGGAGCGGTCGGCTATTTAAGCTATGATTTAATGCCGCTTATTGAACCGTCGATCAAAGGGCACAGCAAAGAAACGGAGATGGAAAAATGCCTCCTGTTTGTCTGCCGGACGATGATCGCCTATGATCACGAGCTGAAAAAGCTGCATTTCATCCACTATGCAAGGCTTGAAGGCAGTGAAACAAGGGAGGAAAAACACCGCATATTCAAAAAGGGGAAAGAAGAGCTCAAACAGCTTACACACAGGCTGTCAGACCGGAAAACGCCGAAAGAGCTGTTTCTCCCGCAAGGACGGCACACGGATCCCAGCTTTGAAGGGATTCGATCAACATATGAGAAATCCCGGTTTTTGGCCGATGTCGATCGCTTGAAAGAGTACATTAAAGCGGGAGACATTTTTCAAGGCGTCCTTTCGCAAAGGTTCGATATTCCGGTGAAGGTCAGTTCTTTTGAGTTATACAGAGTGCTGAGAATGGTCAACCCGTCCCCGTACATGTACTACATGAGGCTTCCTGACCGCGATCTCGTCGGAAGCTCGCCTGAACGCCTGATCCATGTTCAAAACGGTCATCTTGAAATCCATCCGATCGCCGGCACAAGGAAAAGGGGCGGTGATCAGGCTGAGGATAAGCGGCTCGAAAAAGAGCTTTTGGCTGATGAGAAAGAAAAAGCGGAGCATTACATGCTTGTCGATTTGGCGAGAAATGATATCGGCAGAGTAGCAGAGTACGGGTCTGTCCAAGTGCCCGAGTTTACGAAAATCGTTTCCTTTTCGCACGTCATGCACATCATTTCGATCGTAACCGGCTCTTTAAAAGCGGGTGTCCACCCGGTTGACGCTTTAATGAGCGCATTTCCGGCCGGAACTTTGACCGGCGCTCCGAAAATCCGCGCGATTCAGCTTTTAAATGAGCTTGAGCCCGAACCGAGGGAGACATACGGAGGCTGCATTGCTTATATCGGATTTGACGGAAATATCGATTCGTGCATCACGATCCGGACGATGAGCGTGAAAAACGGAGTGGCGTCCATCCAGGCCGGAGCAGGCATCGTAGCCGACTCCGTGCCTGAAAAAGAATGGGAAGAGACCTGCAATAAAGCAGGCGCTCTGTTAAAAACGATTCAAATCGCAGAAGAAATGTTTCTCGAAAAGGGGGAGGACGGCAATGAACGAACTGCTGAAATCATGCGTTAACGGAGCGACAATGAATGAAACCGAGGCACACAGCATCATGTGTGACATGATGACCGGCTCACTGAGCGCCGCGGAAATCGGAGGCCTCCTGTCCGTTCTCGCCTACAGGGGAGAAACGGCTGAAGAGATTACGGGATTTGTCAGAGCCATGCGGGAGCAGGCACATACAATAGACGGACCGGAACATGTTGTCGATACGTGCGGAACCGGAGGAGACGGAAGCTCGACCTTCAACATTTCCACAGCGGCCGCGATCATCGCTTCATCAGCCGGGGCAAAAATCGCAAAACACGGTAATCGTTCCGTTTCTTCAAAAAGCGGGAGCGCTGATGTTCTCGAATATCTCGGCGTTTCAATTCAGACGTCGCCTGAAGAAACGATTCAGAGCATTGAACGCCGGAATATGGGATTCCTGTATGCGCCAAGCTATCACTCTTCCATGAAGCACGTGGCAGGCGCAAGGAAGGATCTGGCTTTTAGAACCGTATTCAATCTGCTCGGCCCGCTCAGCAACCCGATGAAAGCCAAACGCCAGGTGATCGGCGTCTACTCGATCGAAAAAGCAAAGCTCATGGCCCGCGCTCTTGAAGCGTTTGAACCGGAACACGCATTGTTTGTTTCGAGCCGGGACGGTCTTGATGAACTGTCGATCACATCGCCGACAGATGTGATTGAACTGAAAGGCGGCAAAACATACGAATACACCGTTGAGCCGGGAGATGTTGGTCTGCCGCTCGGCAGGCTGAGCGACATTCAGGTGGCGACGCCTGAAGAAAGCGGCCGTCTCATTGTCGATATTTTGAAAAACCGCGGTCCGGACTCGGCTGTTCATATCGCAGCGTTTAATGCCGGAGCCGCTTTATACGCCGCAGAACAGGCAGCGGATTTAAATGAGGGCGTTGCGCTCGCTTTAGAAGCTGTTGCAAGCGGTGAGGCGCTCAATCAGCTGGAGCGATTAAAACAGAAAGAGGAAGAGTTGTATGCTTAATCAAATTATTGATAGAAAACGAGAAGACATTCTAAAGATCGAACTGCCGGAAGATTTAAAGCTGCCAAAGCGGTCATTTAAACAGGCGCTTCTTTCTCCGAACCGGTTTGTCGCTTTAATTGCGGAGGTGAAAAAAGCTTCTCCGTCAAAAGGCGTGATTCAGGAAGATTTTGAGCCCGTAAAGATCGCTAAACAGTATGAACAGGCTAAAGCCGATTGTTTGTCTGTTCTGACAGATACCCCTTTTTTTCAAGGGAAGAACAGTTATTTGTCAGATGTGAAACGCTCGGTTTCCCTGCCTGTACTGCGCAAGGATTTTATCGTTGATTCCATTCAGGTTGAAGAAGCGGACCGCATCGGAGCGGATGCGATCCTGCTGATCGGAGAGGCGCTGGAACCGCAAAAGCTGTTTGAGCTCTACCAGCAAGCCGCTGAAAAAGGCATGGATGTGCTCGTCGAAGTTCATGGCGAAAAGACGCTTGAGGGCATTTTAAATGTCTTTACACCTGAAATCATCGGGGTAAACAATCGAAATCTAAAAAACTTTGAAACGTCCGTCGGGCAAACGGAGCGTATGGCAAAACTCGTTCCGTCAGGGGCCGTTCTCATCAGCGAAAGCGGCATCGGAAAATCGGAAGACCTCGCATTTGTAAAAGCGTGCGGAGCCCAGGCCGTGCTTGTCGGCGAATCGCTGATGAGAGAGCCGTCACAGCTGAAGGCTGTCCATGCGTTATTCGGAGAGAACGGATGATGGAGAAACCGAACTTAAAATATTGCGGGATTCATTCATTGGAAGATTTAAAGGTGACAGCCCGCTCGAAAGCCGATTATCTCGGATTTATTTTCGCCGAAAGCAAACGGTCGGTAGACCCGGCGGATGTGAAACGCTGGTGTAGTGAAACGGATACAGCAGGTAAAAAGCTTGTCGGCGTTTTTGTTAATGAAAACATGAGCCGAATGGTTGAAATCGTAAAAGATGCCGGTTTGGACGTGATCCAGCTTCACGGAGATGAAACGGCGGCAGACATCAAGCGGCTGAAAAGCATGACAGACTGCGAAATTTGGAAGGCGCTCCATCACGGGAATGATACCGTTCAGAGCATGGCTTCTTTCGCACCTCACACCGACGGGTATGTCATCGACTCGTCTGTTAAAGGGATGAGAGGCGGAACGGGCGTTTCGTTTTCGTGGGACAGCGTCCCGATGTATATAGATGCAGCCCAAAGAGAAGGAAAGCGCCTGTTTATCGCCGGAGGCGTGAATCCGGACACAATCGCAGATCTTTTAATGCGGCGTCCGCCGGGAATCGACCTGGCAAGCGGAATTGAAGAAAGAGGCAGGAAAAGCGAAAAGCTGATCAGCCTTTTAGAAGAAAGGATGTTCGAACATGTATTCATATCCGAATGAACAAGGCAGGTTTGGTGATTTTGGCGGGAAATTCGTCCCGGAAACACTCATGCAGCCTTTGGAAGAAATCGAAAAAGCGTTTCTTGAACTGAAAGACGACCCTGCATTTCAAAAGGATTATCAAAAGCTTTTAAATGACTATTCAGGCAGGCCGACGGCTTTGACGTTCGCAGACCAGCTCACAAAGCAGCTGGGCGGAGCGAAGATTTACTTAAAAAGAGAAGATTTAAACCATACAGGCGCCCACAAAATCAACAATGCCCTCGGCCAGGCGCTCCTGGCCAAGAAAATGGGGAAAACAAAGCTCATCGCTGAAACCGGCGCAGGCCAGCACGGCGTGGCGGCGGCGACTGTCGCTGCAAAGTTCGGCTTGACATGCATTGTCTTTATGGGTGAAGAAGATGTTGCCAGACAATCGCTGAACGTGTTCCGGATGAAGCTCTTGGGAGCGGAGGTCGTTCCGGTGTCAAGCGGAAACGGGACATTAAAAGATGCTACAAACGAAGCGATCCGTTACTGGGTTCAGCATTGCCAGGACCATTTTTACATGATCGGTTCCGTTGTCGGGCCGCATCCGTATCCTTATATCGTCCGCGAATTTCAACGGATGATCGGCGAAGAGGCGAAAGCGCAGTTTTATCAATTGGAGCAAAGCCTCCCCGATAAAGTTGTCGCCTGTATCGGAGGCGGCAGCAATGCGATCGGGATGTTCAGCGCGTTCATTGAAGAAAATGTTGAACTGGTCGGAGTCGAAGCTGCGGGAAAAGGTGTCGACACCCCTCTTCATGCGGCAACGATCACAAAGGGTACAAAAGGCGTCATCCACGGTTCTTTGACCTACTTGATTCAAGACGAGTACGGACAGATCATCGAGCCTTATTCCATCTCAGCCGGACTTGATTATCCGGGGGTCGGCCCTGAGCACGCCCATCTTCATCAAACAGGGCGCGTCACGTATGAATCTGTCACAGATGATGAAGCGGTCTCGGCATTAAGGCTGCTGACGGAGACTGAGGGCATTTTGCCGGCTATTGAATCCGCCCATGCATTGGCAAAAGCATTTGAAATCGCTAAAGAACTGCCGAGAGAGAAAAGTGTTCTCGTCTGCCTTTCAGGAAGAGGAGACAAAGACGTCCATACCTTGATGAAGGTGTTGGAAGAAGAGGTGAATCAAGATGTTCAATCTGAAAAAACAGCCGTCCGATAAGTTATTCGTTCCGTTTATTACAGCGGGAGACCCGCTGCCTGAAATCTCGATCGAGCTGGCGAAATCCCTTCAAGAGGCGGGGGCGTCCGCCCTTGAACTCGGGGTTCCGTATTCTGATCCGCTCGCTGACGGCCCGGTGATTCAGCGCGCATCAAAAAGGGCGCTTGACAACGATATGAACATCGTAAAAGCGATCAGGCATGGCGGTGAAATGAAAAAAAACGGCGTCCATATTCCGATTATTCTCTTTACGTATTATAATCCTGTGTTACAATTAGATACAGATCACTTTTTCGCTTTACTGCGACAAAATCGGCTAGACGGACTCCTTGTACCGGACCTTCCTTTTGAGGAAAGTGTATATTTGCAGCAGCAGTGTAAAAAACACGGGATTACCTATATTTCGCTGGTCGCGCCGACAAGCGAATCGCGCATTCAAAAAATAACGCAGCAGGCGGAAGGTTTTGTGTATTGCGTTTCTTCGCTCGGTGTGACAGGTGTGCGCAATGAATTCGAAGATTCTGTTTCTTCATTTATCAGGTCTGTGAAAGGAATGAGCTCCGTCCCGGTTGCCGTTGGGTTTGGGATTTCCAGCTCCAAACAAGTGGAGATGATGAATGAACTGGCGGACGGTGTTGTCGTGGGAAGCGCCCTTGTCAGAAAGATCGAGGAGCTGAAAGACGAACTCATCGACCCTGAGACAAGGGAACAAGCCTTAAAGGCGTTTGAGGCATACGCTAAGACATTTAGCGGATCGTACATGGTAAAATGAGGTGACAGAATGTTGCAAATTAAAGAACAGTTAAAACAATTAACGCCTTACCAGCCGGGCAAACCGATTGAAGAGGTCAAAAAAGAATTCAACCTCGACCGGGTCATCAAGCTCGCTTCAAATGAAAATCCTTACGGCTGTTCGGAAGCGGCAAAAGAAGCCCTCCAGACCGAAGTGCAGCAAATGGCTCTCTATCCTGACGGCTATAGTGCGGCATTGAGAACAAAGCTTGCCTCCCATCTCGGCGTAAATGAAACGAACATCATCCTGGGAAACGGAACAGACGAAGTCATTCAAATTATTTCCCGCTCTTTGTTGGATCCTGCCTCAAACACTGTAATGGCGAATCCGACATTTTCACAATACAAACACAATGCTGTCATCGAAGGAGCGGAAGTCAGGGAAGTCGGCCTGCTTGAAAACGGCTGCCACGACCTTGATGCAATGCTGGAGGCGATCGATGAACAGACGAAGGTTGTCTGGGTTTGCAGCCCGAACAATCCGACCGGAACGTATGAATCCGGCCGCAACCTGATCCGTTTTCTTGAAAAAGTGCCGGAACATGTCCTTGCCGTCGTCGATGAAGCTTATTATGAATACGTAACGGCTGAAGACTACCCTGAGACCATTCCGCTTCTGGAACGCTTTCCGAACCTGATGATTCTCAGGACGTTTTCAAAAGCTTACGGTTTGGCGTCCTTAAGAGTCGGCTACGGGATTGCCTCTGAACAGCTGATTCAGGCGATTGAGCCGGCGAGACAGCCGTTTAATACAAACCGGCTCGGCCAGGCTGCCGCGCTTGCCGCCCTCGGCGATCAGGCATTTATCGACGATTGCGTGAGAAAAAACAATGAAGGGCTCAAACAGTATTACGATTTCTGTGATGAGCAGGGGCTAACTTACTATCCTTCACAAACGAACTTTGTGCTGATCGATTTTAAACGGGATGCAGACGAACTTTTTCTGGAGCTGCTGAAAAAAGGCTATATCGTCAGATCGGGAAATGCGCTCGGCTTTCCGACATTCCTTAGAATATCGGTCGGTACGAAGGAACAGAACGAAGGCTTTTTGAAAACGTTAGCCGGCATGTTGTAAGAGGTGATGATTCAGTCACCTCTTTAGTCTATTGATGAACTAGGTGATAAAAAATGACTCAACCAAATGAAACGATTTTATTGGCCGGTTTGGGCTTAATCGGCGGTTCGATCGCCCTTGCCATCAAAAAGGAACACCCCGGGAAACGGATCATCGGGTTTGACGTGTCAGAAGAGCAGGCAAGAGCTGCACAAAAGCTTGGCGTTATTGATGCTCCGGCTGCTTCTTTTTTAGAAGGGGTGAAAGCAGCGTCGACCGTTTTTTTAGCGGCGCCGGTCGAACAGACGCTTCACATGCTTGATGAACTTGCCGCTTCAGGCATCGAGAAAAAGCTGCTCATTACAGATGTCGGCAGCACGAAACAAAAGGTCGTCAGCCATGCCGAAAAAGTTCTGCCGAATCAATACAGGTTTATCGGGGGCCATCCGATGGCCGGCTCTCATAAATCGGGCGTCGCAGCCGCCAAAGACTTCCTTTTCGAGAACGCGTTTTATATTTTGACGCCTTCCGGCTCCGCCGGCAAAGAAGCTGTTGCTTCTTTAAAAGATCTGCTTAAAGGAACAAATGCAAAGTTTGTGGAAATGTCTCCGGCTGAACACGACGCCGTTACAAGCGTGATCAGCCATTTTCCGCATGTCGTGGCCGCGAGCCTCGTCCATCAGACCGTCAAATTCGAAGATCAGTACCCGCTCGTCAAGCGTTTTGCCGCAGGGGGCTTCCGCGATATCACGAGGATTGCCTCAAGCAGCCCGGCGATGTGGCGCGATATTCTTTTGCACAATAAAGATAAAATATTGGAACGGTTTGACGAATGGAAACAAGAGCTGGACAGAATTCAGTCTTTTGTCGAAAATGAAGATGCAGACGGACTGTTTGAATTTTTTCGACAAGCCAAGGAATATCGCGACGGTCTGCCTTTACGGCAAAAAGGCGCGATTCCTTCCTTTTACGATCTTTATGTCGATGTCCCGGACCATCCCGGGGTCATCTCGGAAATTACGGCGATTCTCGCCGACGAGCAAATCAGCATTACGAACATCCGGATCATTGAAACAAGGGAAGACATAAACGGTGTTCTCAGAATCAGCTTTCAATCCGATGAAGATCGAAAACGTGCCGAAAAATGCATTCAAATCCGCGCAAAATATGAAACATTCTATGCTGATTGAGGTGGAATACATGAAAAGAGGAAAAATCAGTTCACTAAAAGGAGAGCTTCATATTCCGGGAGATAAATCCATCTCTCATCGTTCTGTTATGTTCGGAGCCATAGCAGAAGGGAAAACGGTCATCAAAAACTTTTTACCAGGAGCCGACTGCTTGAGCACGATCGCCTGCTTTCGGAAAATGGGCGTGGAAATCGAACAGAATGGCAGTGATGTCACCGTCCTCGGCAAAGGGCTCGATCAGCTGGCTGAGCCCGCCGAGCTCCTCGATGTGGGGAATTCCGGAACGACGATCAGACTGATGCTCGGCATTTTGGCGGGACGCCCGTTTCACAGTACGGTCGCCGGCGATGAGAGCATCGCCAAAAGGCCGATGAAGCGTGTCACAGAACCGCTTCGAAAAATGGGAGCGAAAATCGACGGCCGCGCCGGAGGGGAGTACACACCGCTTTCTGTCCGCGGCGGACATCTGACAGCGATCGATTTTCAGTCGCCTGTTGCAAGTGCGCAAATTAAATCGGCCGTTCTGCTTGCGGGTCTGCAGGCCGAGGGCACCACAACGGTGACGGAGCCTCATAAATCAAGAGACCATACGGAACGGATGCTGTCGATGTTCGGCGTCAGCCTTCAGGAAGATGAAACAAGCGTATCGATTGAGGGCGGGCAGCAGCTGAAAGCAGCCGAAGTCTTTGTGCCGGGTGATATTTCATCAGCTGCGTTTTTCCTGGCAGCGGCATCGCTTGTTCCTGACAGTGAAGTCGTGCTTCGCAATGTCGGGCTTAATCCGACCAGGACGGGAATCATCGATGTCTTGAAAGAAATGGGCGCCGATCTTGAAATCGAAGAAAAAGACGCCGGAAACGCCGAGCCGTACGGCGATCTGAGAATCAAAACGTCCTCTTTGAAAGCCGTTGAAATTTCGGGCGATTTGATCCCGCGCCTCATCGACGAAATACCGATCATCGCCCTTCTTGCTACACAGGCTGAAGGAACAACGGTCATCAAAGACGCGGCTGAGCTCAAAGTAAAAGAAACGAACCGAATCGATACCGTCGCCTCAGAGCTGAAAAAAATCGGTGCGAACATCGAGCCGACGGAAGACGGGATGAAGATTCACGGCAGGACGCCACTTACAGGCGGCGCGAAGGTCTCAAGCCATGGGGACCACCGGATCGGTATGATGCTGGGAATCGCCGCCTGCATCTCCGAGCAGCCGATCGACATTTTACAGTCTGAAGCTGTGAGCGTCTCATATCCTTCATTTTTTGAACATATCGAAAAGCTTGCTGCAAAAGCCTGAAGCATTGTGCTCCAGGCTTTTTCGGCCCGGAAATCACGAAAGCCGGTCGTTTGATCATAAAACGAATGTCTTCGGCATAGCTTGTCTTAACAGAATCAATCTGCTTCCATACAGCTTTGCGGGCAACATATTTGCCGGAAACCGCCGCGTGAATTATGATAGTAAGTAACTCACCGCGTTATCCCGGCTGATACGGCCGGCGATGAATTGACGAAAGAAAGGGACGTTTAGATTTGAATACTTCGATTCAAGAAGCCATAAAATTAGTTGAAGCAGGCCACCCGGAAAGCGGATTGAAAAAGCTTGCTGATATCGAGCCTGACCTTCATGATGAAGACAAAGCCATAGTAGCCCAGCTGTATTACGAATGGGGAATTGTCGATAAGGCTATCTCCATCGTGAATGACCTTCATGAACTGTATCCGGATGAATCGGAACTGACCTGCTTTTATGCCGAACTCCTCATCGAAACCGATCAGGAAGAAAAAGCGCTCAGCGTGCTCGAAACGATTCCGGAAACAGACGAAGCGTACCCGCAATCCCTGCTTTTAATGGCTGACCTCTATCAGATGCAGGGGCTGTTTGAAGTCAGCGAGCAAAAGCTGTTGAAGGCGGAAGCCATCCTGCCGGATGAGCCGGTCATCGATTTTGCTTTGGGAGAGCTGTATTTCACTCAGGGAGCTTACGGAAAAGCGGTCCGTCAATTCAAAAAAGCGGCCGAAGAAGAAGCCGTCATCGGCGGCGTCAATGTGTACCAAAGGTTGGCGGAATCATTGAGTTCTTCCGGAGCGTTTGAAGAAGCGCTTGAATGGTATGAAAAAGCCGTCAAGGAGAACCCGGAGCCCAACACACTGTTCGGGTTTGGTTTTACGGCGCTGAAAGCGGGGTATCCTAAAACTGCGATTAAACAGCTGACAGAGCTGAAGGAAATGGACCCTGCTTATTCTTCGCTTTACAAGCCTCTGGCAAACAGCTATGAAGCAGAAGGGCTTTATGAGGAGGCATTCGAAACGGCAAAAGAAGGAATCCGTGTCGATGAGTTCAACAAAGAGCTTTATCTTTCTGCTGCAAAAGCAGCTTTAAAAACGAAAAGGCATTCGGAAGCGAAAGAACTGCTTCGTGAAGCGCTGGCGCTGGACCCCGGGTATCTGGAAGCCGTCCATACCCTGCTTGCCCTGTTTCTTGAAGAGGAAGACGATGAGAGCATCATTGAACTCGTTCAGGAAGTGCGCAAATACGGAGAGGATGATCCGAAGTTCAGCTGGCATCTGGCATCGGCATTCGCCCGGACCGAAGCGTACGACAAAGCCCGTGAGGAATATGAGAACGCATTTTTGCACTACCGGGATGATGCCGATTTCCTTTACGAATATTCCATGTTTCTGCTTGAAGAAGGACGGCAGAAAGAAGCGCTGCCTCTGCTGAAAAAACTGGCAGAGCTCGACCCGGCAAACGAGGAAGTCCAGGAGACGATTTTCAGAATCGAAGATGAAAATTCCTTTGAATAAGCAGGATATGATCGGTTTGTGTGGAATTTATAAAGTAATACACAAGATGCGATAGAGGAGGGAATAACATGCAGACCCCTGTTTCTGTCAATGAAAAAAAAGATTTTATCCGCTGGTTTCTCAACCATTATCAGCTGAAACGAAGAGAGTGTGTATGGATTCTGAATTATTTAATGAGCCATGACTCGCTGATGGAAAAAGTGCATTTTGTCGAGCAGGCCGAATTTTGTCCGAGGGGCATTATCATGTCTACCCACTGCGTTGAGGAAGTGCCTTTTCGTTTTTATAAAGAAAATGTCATGACGACCGATGCAGAAAAATCATTTCATGATATCAGGCTGAATAAGCAGCAGGATCTTTTTATCCAGCTGAACTTCCGCTCAGCCTATAATTCTCCGGAATATGCGGCTGTACTCGAAGCCAATCCGCATATTCCGAAAGACCTATATGAAAATGAAAAAGATAAAATTGTCGCTGAACAGATTTTGGAGCATTCCATTTCCACTTTTCAGAGACAAAAGCTGCTGCGGGAAATCGATGAAGCGCTTGACCGCCAGGATAAAGAAAGCTTCGAAAAACTAGCTAAACAACTGAGCCAGCTGCGATAATCCGCTGCCAATCAAGCCTTGCCGAGAGCAAGGCTTGTTCAGCTCCGGAGAAAGCGCTGTCAAAACGAGGAGGCCGGAAGCCGTGAAATGGAATACGCACGATGCGGATGTTTACTTGAACGCGAAAGAATACATCGATACAGCTGTCATCCCTTTAATATCGGTTGACTTGGGAGATCAGTTTAAATCGGCCGTATCAAAAGGGGAATTTACGTCTATACTTGCAGAGGAACTCGAAAGGCAGCTGAAGGGCAGAATCTATCTGTTTCCGCCCTGTACATATTTAGAAGCGGATGAAAAATCGGCGCAGCATATCGCCGATTTGAAAAAAATGGCCGAAAAACATTTTCGCCACATCGTTTTTTTAACGACGGATGAACGCTGGAAGCAGGTGCTCGAAAGCGAGCAAAAGCTGCTGTGGGTTCCGGCGATTCCTCTCGAACATATGAAGGATTCGTTAAAGCAGAAGCTGATGGAAGATCAAATCGAGCAAATATTGAACATTTTGTTACAATATTGGAACTCTTAATAAAAACACTTACATTTCCTTTGTATAATGATTTTGGGAATGTTGACCTTCCTAAAATATTGATATATTATGAGGGTGTCCTAGTTTCATGAATTTTTTTCTATTTCAGTTATATTGTAGCTGGGGACTTGAGGGGGGATATGAAGATGAGCGAAAAAAGACATCGGGTATCCAGACGTCAGTTTTTAAACTATACGCTGACCGGAGTCGGCGGCTTTATGGCGGCGGGGATGCTCATGCCTATGGTTCGCTTCGCGCTCGATCCGGTTTTAAGGCCGACTGAAGATCAGGACATGGTTCAGGTTGTCAGCGTTGACGAATTGACAAATGAACCGCAGCGCTTCGATTTTAAAATCAAACAAGTGGATGCCTGGTACGAATCGGAAGAATCGAGATCAGCGTGGGTTTTCAAAAGTGGGGACGAAATTGTAGCTTTATCACCGGTTTGTAAACATTTGGGGTGTACGGTCAACTGGAACAGCGATCCTAAAAATCCGAATAAGTTCTTTTGTCCGTGCCATTACGGACTTTATGAAAAGGATGGTACCAACGTGCCCGGAACTCCGCCGCTTGCTCCTTTGGACCGCTATGAGCAAGAGGTTAAAGACGGCTACCTTTACTTAGGGAAAGCCAAGCCGAGGAAGGATGGGTGATCATGCTAAACAAAATTTATGACTGGGTGGATGAAAGACTTGACATTACGCCGCTCTGGCGGGACATTGCCGACCATGAAGTTCCTGAACACGTAAACCCGGCTCACCATTTTTCAGCTTTCGTGTACTGCTTCGGGGGATTGACGTTTTTCGTTACGGTGATTCAGGTGCTGTCCGGCATGTTTTTGACGATGTATTACGTTCCGGATATTAAAAATGCCTGGGAATCTGTTTATTATTTGCAAAATGAAGTGGCGTTCGGACAGATTGTAAGGGGAATGCACCACTGGGGTGCGAGCTTGGTCATCGTGATGATGTTTCTTCATACGCTCAGGGTTTTCTTCCAGGGAGCTTATAAGAAGCCGAGAGAGCTGAACTGGATTGTCGGCGTTTTGATCTTCTTTGTCATGCTCGGTTTAGGTTTTACAGGCTACCTTTTGCCTTGGGATATGAAAGCTCTGTTTGCGACAAAAGTAGGTTTGCAGATTGCTGAGGCGACGCCGCTGATCGGCACGGAAATTAAAACATTGCTTGCCGGTCATCCGGATATTGTCGGCGCTCAGACGTTGACGCGCTTTTTTGCCATACACGTCTTTTTCCTGCCAGCCGCTCTGTTCGGACTGATGGCTGCACACTTTATCATGATTCGCAAGCAAGGAATTTCTGGGCCGCTGTAAACGAGCGACTCAATTGAGAAGGAGGGGATGGCATGAAAAGGGGAAAAGGGATGAAGTTTGTCGGTGATTCACGGATCCCGGCGGAAAGAAAACCGAATATTCCAAAAGATTATTCCGAATTTCCAGGGAAAACGGAAGCGTTCTGGCCGAATTTCCTGCTGAAAGAATGGATGGTCGGGGCGGTTTTCCTTGTCGGTTTTCTCGTGCTGACCATCGTGCATGAGCCTCCGCTCGAGCGGATGGCAGATCCGACCGATACCGGCTACATACCTTTGCCAGACTGGTATTTTCTATTTCTTTACCAATTGCTGAAATACGAATATGCTGCCGGACCGTATACGGTGGTCGGCGCGATTATTATCCCGACAATTGCATTCGGAGCGCTTTTATTGGCGCCGTTTCTTGACAGAGGCCCTGAGAGAAGGCCGTTTAAACGCCCGGTTGCCGTAGGGTTGATGCTTTTGGCAATTGCAGCGACGGTTTTCTTAACATGGCAGTCCGTTGTCACTCACGACTGGGCCGCTGCTGAAGAGCAGGGTAAAATCAAGGAAGAAGCCGATATTGATACGAGTGCAGCAGAGTATAAGATTTATCAGGAGCAGGGCTGTATCTCGTGCCATGGAGACAACATGCAGGGAGGAGCGGCAGGCCCGTCTCTCGTTGATAACGGCTTGTCTCCGGAAGAGATTGCGAAAATCGCCAAGGAAGGAAAAGGCGAAATGCCTGCCGGCGTTTTTAAAGGATCTGACAAAGAGCTTGAAGAACTGTCTAAATTCATCTCCGAAACAACGGCGAAATAAAACGGTTGTCAAGTTGATGAAGGCAGGCTATACTCTTGATAGAGCTGGAGCTGACGCCAAGTCAGCCTCTCGGGCTGTCGACGATGTCGATGGCCTTTTCAATTTTGACCGCTGCTGATCGTGAACCGGCACGGAAGCTGGAGACGCCGCTTCTTGGCAGGCGTTTTGCGGTCAATCTGTGAAGCTGACCCGGCGGCGGCTTTTTTTATTTAAAGAGACTGTGAGTTGATTGCTTTGAAACTGATTTCCTATATGCTCGTTCAAAAGCCGATGATTCTGCTGCTTTTGATCATTAATTTCTTCGGTACGGTTTACGGGTACTACTGGTACCTTCCGCAGCTGACGAATACGCCTGCAAAATTTCTGATTTTCGTACCCGACAGCCCGACAGCGACATTGTTCTTTTTATTTGTTCTCATCGGACTTTTATTGGGAAGGAATGCTCCTCTCTTTGAGGCGCTTGCGCTTGTTACGCTTGTCAAATACGGGCTGTGGGCGGTTGTGATGAATATTCTCGTGCTTGTGGTGACCGGAAGCCTTCATTGGACGGGGTATATGCTGATCGCATCGCACTTCGCAATGGCTGTGCAAGGCGTGCTGTACGCCCCTCATTACCGGTTTAAAGGGTGGCATTTGGCACTTGCGGCTGTTTGGACGCTGCATAACGATGTCATTGATTACTTGTTTGGAATGATGCCGAATTATTCAATGCTCGATCAATATATGCCGCAGATCGGCTATTTTACATTTTGGCTCAGCATCGCTTCGATCGGTTTGGCCTATTACTTGGTCTTGTCCCGAAAAGCTTTTAAGCTGTAACACTGCTTCACAATCTTGGTCTAACCTTGTCCCTCTCTTCATACGCTTTAATAGAAGGAGTGGGAGGGACCGTAATGATACGAAAGGTGATCCTTTGCATGATGCTTGCGCTTGTTTTTCCTGCGGCCGGTTTGAAAGCGAAAGAATCATCGGCTTTGCAGGAATTGACGGAACTGTCAGATACGGTATTCCAGCTAACAAGGCAGTCTCAATATGAGGAAGCGGTACAAATTCTTCAATACTTTGAAAAAAGGCTGAAAGCAGCAGAGAAAGACGGAACAGAGGAGATGATGACAGGCTCGGAAATCCGCCAGGTCAGTCTGGCCTACCATGATACGCTGAAAAGGCTGGAAAGCGAAGAGGTCGCACAGCAGGAGAAATTTAAAGCCGCTGCCCAGTTTAGAATGCTGATGGACGCCATTGAATCTGACCATGATCCGTTGTGGAGCAGTTTAAAAAAGCCGATCATGGATTCTTTCAGCGCTTTGAAGGCCGGGATTCAGAAAGAAGACAACTTGACATTCAGGGAAAAGTGGAATCATTTTTTATCCTTGTATGATACGATTTACCCAAGCTTAACGATTGATGTTTCGCCAAAGCAGTTAAAAAGCGTCTCCAACCATATTGCAGTCGTGGAAAACGGGGGCTTTCAGCAAATGACGGAAAGCAGCAAGCTGGAAAGACTGACGCTTTTGGAAAAAGATTTGGAAGATGTGTTCGATCAAGTAGAAGAAGATGATGCAGACCCTTCCCTGCTATGGGTCATCCTGACGACGGGAAGCATTATCCTCTCGACGCTGACATATGTCGGTTTCAGAAAGTATAAAGCCGAAGAGGACAAGCGCAGAAAAAGAGAAAAAGATTGGCCGAAATAAGAAGCTCCGCTGATCGCGAGCTTCTTTTTTGCTGATCTTCAATCAGCGGGTGATGGGATTTTTGTTCTCATCAAGCGTAAAACCTTCTCCAAGAACGTCGTGTACGTCGCTGACGGCTACAAAAGCGTGCGGGTCGACCGAGGTAATCACGTTTTTCAGCTGGAAAACCTCATTTTTCGGAACGACGCAGTATAAAACGTCCCGCTCGGTTTTCGTATAAGACCCCTGACCTTTTAAAACCGTGACGCCTCTTTCCATTTCTTCAATGATTTTTCGCTGAATCTGGTCGTTCTTTTCAGAGATGATGGTGGCGCCTTTTGCGGCATAACCGCCTTCCTGCATAAAGTCGATGACCTTTGAGGCGACAAATACGGCAACAAGCGTGTACATCGCTTCCTTATAGGAAAGGTAAAAAATAAGGGATAATGTAATGACGCAGGCGTCAAACACAAACATGGCTTTGCCCATCGGCACTTGAAAATATTTGTTGATCAGCCGCACAATAATATCGACGCCGCCCGTTGTTCCGCCGTATCTGAAAATAATGCCCAATCCGGTTCCGATAAACACGCCTGCAAAAAGAGCCGCGAGCGCAAGATCGTTTTGAAGCGGCATATGAATCTGGAAGCGCTGAAAAATCCACAAAAACACCGACAGGCTGACTGTGCCGAGAATGGTATATGAGAAGACTGTTCTGCCGAGGAGTTTCCAGCCGATGAAGAAGACCGGGATGTTCAGCACCAGATTGGATAGGGAAGGATCGATGTTAAACAGGAAATAAAGCAGCAGGGTAATGCCGGTAAAACCGCCTTCCGACAAATTGTTCTGCATATTAAAATGAACGAGTCCAAAGGAAAAAACAGCGGCGCCTGCTAAAATAAACAGGATGTTCTTCAGTCTGATGTCTCCGAACATAAAAAAACTCCTTTCCTTCCATAAGCTGGCGTTAATATTATAGTGTATCCGTTTTAAAACAGCAAACCCGTCTTAAACATTTGTCAAACTTGTTTGAATTCGCTAACATGTAAGAGATGACAGGAGGTTTTGTCAGCATGACGAAAGAAAAAACGATGAAAGATATACAGCGTGAGGTTGACGAATATATCGGCCAGTTTAAAGAAGGCTATTTCAGTCCGCTTGCCATGATGGCGAGGCTGACGGAAGAGCTTGGCGAACTGGCCAGGGAGATCAACCATCATTACGGCGAAAAACCGAAGAAAAAAACCGAATCGGAAAAAAAGATCGATGAAGAAATCGGCGACGTATTGTTTGTTTTAGTTTGTCTTGCGAATTCGCTTCATATATCATTGGATGAAGCGCATGATATGGTCATGGAGAAGTTCAACACCCGTGACAAAGACCGCTGGACAAGAAAAGAAGAAGGAAAGTAGAGGAGAATCAAGATGCAAAAGGATACCATTAAAATCGCAATAGCAGGACCGCGCGGAAGAATGGGAAGCGAAGCGGTCAAACTTGTTGAAGATACCGCACATTTTGAGCTTGTCGGTGCAATCGACCGTACATATAACCGTGAAAAGCTGTCAGATGTGATGATGTCAAGTTCAGATGCCGTCATTTACACTGACATCACCGAATGCTTTTCAGAAACGGCTCCGGACGTTCTGATTGATTTGACAACGCCGGAAATCGGCAAGCTACATACAAAAATCGCACTGGAGCACGGCGTCCGTCCTGTTGTGGGAACGACAGGATTTTCTGAGAGCGACTTGAACGAGCTTATGGAACTGACCGATGAGAAGGGAATCGGAGCCATTATCGCGCCAAACTTCGCGCTCGGAGCCGTGCTGATGATGAAGTTTTCGCAAATGGCTGCCAACTATTTTACCGATATTGAAATCATTGAACAGCATCATGATCAAAAACTTGACGCACCAAGCGGAACGGCCTTGAAAACGGCGGAAATGATTTCGGCTGTTCGCGAAGCGAAAACGCAGGGGCACCCGGACGAAAAGGAAATTCTGCCGGGAGCAAGAGGCGCCGATCAAAACGGAATCCGTCTCCACAGCGTTCGTCTGCCGGGATTGATCGCCCATCAGGAAGTGATGTTCGGCGGAGACGGCCAAACCTTGAAAATCCGTCATGATTCATACAATCGCGCATCTTTCATGTCCGGTGTGAAACTGGCTGTTGAACAAGTAATGAAAATCGATCAGCTTGTCTACGGCCTTGAAAATATCATAGAGTAACAAGAAGGGGGAAATCGCTTTGAAAATCGCCTTAATTGCCCATGACCGAAAAAAACAGGATATGATTCAGCTGACGACCGCTTATAAAGACATTTTAAAAAAGCATGAGCTGTTTGCGACAGGAACGACAGGTTTAAAAATCACTGAAGCGACAGGGCTGCCCGTCGAGCGCTTTCAATCGGGGCCGCTTGGCGGAGACCAGCAGATCGGCGCTTTGATCGCGAAAAATGACATCGACCTTGTGATTTTTCTGAGAGACCCGCTGACGGCCCAGCCGCACGAACCAGACGTGTCAGCTCTTATCCGCTTGTCTGACGTTTATGCCATTCCGCTTGCCACCAACATGGGAACGGCGGAAATCTTAATCCGATCTGTCGAGGAAGGCGCGTTTGAATTCAGAAACATTATCCACGGCAGGGATTGCGATGCTTGATATACTGGCTTTCGGTGCGCACAGCGATGATGTAGAAATCGGCATGGGAGGAACCATTGCCAAATATACTAAAAAAGGCTTTCAAATTGGAATCTGCGATTTAACCCAGGCTGAACTGTCTTCAAACGGAACAGTCGAAACGAGAAAAAGTGAAGCGGCGCTGGCCGCCGAAATTCTCGGCGCCAGTCCGCGGATTTCCCTCACGCTGCCGGACAGGGGCCTGTTTCCCAGCCAGGCGGCGATCAGGGACGTTGTTGCCGTCATTCGGAAACATAAGCCGAAGCTTGTCTTTGTTCCTTATCCGAAGGACCGGCATCCCGATCACGGGCACGCAGCGGAAATCGTCGAAGAAGCGGTCTTTTCCGCTGGAATACATAAATACGAAGATGCAGAAAAACAGCCGGCCCATAAAGTCCAAAACGTGTACTACTATATGATCAACGGTTTTCACAAACCTGAGTTTGTCATCGACATTTCCGAAACGATCAATCAAAAAAAGGAAAGCCTTGCTGCTTATCAGAGCCAGTTCACCCGTTCCCGGCAGTCGGTTGAAACACCGCTGACGAACGGATATATTGAAACGGTCGAAGCCAGGGAAAAGCTATTGGGAAAAGAGGTCGGCGTCGCATACGCGGAAGGGTTTTTTTCAAAGCGGACTCTTCTGTTAAACAACGATTTATTTGGGGGCGGATGATGAAACAGTTAAAAATCGGAATCACGTGTTATCCGAGTGTCGGCGGATCAGGAATTATCGCCACCGAGCTCGGCAAACTGCTTGCGGAAAAAGGACATGAAATTCATTTTATTACATCAAGTGTTCCGTACAGGCTCAATAAAGTGTATTCCAACATCTATTTTCACGAAGTCGAAGTCAATCAATATGCCGTGTTTAAGTACCCGCCGTATGATTTGGCTTTGGCCAGCAAAATGGCGGAGGTGGCAAAGCGGGAACAGCTTGATGTTCTGCATGCCCACTACGCGGTGCCTCACGCGATTTCCGCTTTTTTAGCGAAGCAAATGCTGAACGGAAACATTAAAACAGTCACAACGCTGCACGGCACAGATATAACCGTTCTCGGCTATGATCCGTCATTAAAAGACCTGATCAAGTTTGCGATCGAATCGTCTGACCGCGTTACCGCGGTTTCTTCGGCTCTTGCCGCGCAAACGTATGATCTGATCAAACCGAATAAAAAAATCGAAACGATCTATAATTTTGTGGATGAGCGCGTGTATTTACAAAAACAGGAGCATCATTCGTTGAAAGAGCAGTACGGCATTGCGCCTGATGAAAAAGTGATCATCCACGTATCCAATTTTAGACAGGTGAAGCGCGTGCAGGACGTCATCCATGTATTCAGCCGCATTGTCAAACGAATGAAATCGAAGCTGATTCTCGTCGGCGACGGGCCTGAAATGACCGTCATCTGCCAGCTTGTCAGACAGCTCGGATTAAAAGATGACGTTCTTTTCCTGGGCAAACAGGACAGCGTAGAAGAGCTTTACGCCATCAGCGATTTAAAGCTGCTTTTGTCCGAGAAGGAAAGCTTCGGTTTAGTGCTGCTGGAAGCGATGGCCTGCGGCGTTCCGTGCATCGGCACAAATATCGGCGGGATTCCTGAGGTGATCAAAAACGGTATATCCGGTTATTTGGTCGATGTAGGAGACATTGAAGGCGCAGCTAGTAAGGCGCTCCATTTGCTGACTGATGAAAGCCTGCAGCGACGATTCGCTGAAGCGGCTCTGCAAAGCATCAAGGAGCGCTTTTCTTCCGACAAAATCATCGCGCAATACGAGGAAATTTATCAACAATTAACAGACTGGGAGTGTGACAATGGAGGATCTCTTTTTGAAGGCTCTTCCTCTCCTTCGTGAGCTGAAAAAACACGGCCGGCAGGCCTACTTTGTAGGCGGTGCCGTCAGGGATGCCCAAATGAACCGGGATGTCGGTGATATTGACATCGCTACAGATGCATCCCCGGAAGAAATTGAAGCCATTTTTCCGAAAACCGTTGATGTCGGAAAGGAACACGGAACCATCATCGTCCTCTTTGAGGGAGAATCCTATGAGGTGACAACTTTTCGCGCTGAGCTTGAGTACGAGGATTACAGAAGGCCGAGCGGCGTTCAGTTTATCAAATCGCTGAAGGAAGACCTGAAGAGGCGGGACCTGACGATTAATGCCATGGCGATGGATGAACAAGGCAGGCTGATCGACTATTTCGGCGGACTCCGCGACATACGGGAAAAATTGATTCAAACGGTCGGCGACCCGGCGGAGCGCTTTCACGAAGATGCGCTTCGCATGCTGCGGGCGCTCCGTTTTATGAGTCAGCTCGAGTTTGAGCTTTCTCCAAATACAAAAAAAGCGATTTGCGAAAACCGTCTGCTTTTGGCTCATATTTCTACAGAGCGGAAAACGGTTGAATTCGAAAAGCTTTTGAAAGGAAAAGCAGCGGACCGGGCTCTGGAAGCGGCGGCCGAAACAGGGCTTTACAAGGAGCTTCCTGGGCTGGACGGGAAAAAAGAGCGCGTTCTGGCTGCCATGGCTTTTCCTTTTCATCAACTTCAAAAAAGAGCCGATATATGGGCGGCTTTCATTCATATGATATCGATCGATTCCGCTGAAGCGCAGCGGTTTTTAAAAGGGTGGAAGCTGCCGGGGAAAGTCATCAAACAGGCGCTCCTGACGGCTGAACGGATCGATCAAAAATGGGATGCCGTCTCGATGTATGAGGCGGGGGAAGAGACGCTGCTGTCCGCTTCCGCCATTCGCAGCTTGAGGGACAAGCAGGCAATCGATGAACAGCGGCTGGCTGAAATCAGACAGTCGTACCGTGCGCTTCCGATTAAAACCCTGAAAGACCTGGCGGTGTCTGGAAGCGATTTGCTGAATTTCAGAAACAAGCCGGCCGGGAAATGGGTGTCCGATGATTTGAAACGGATTGAGCGGGCCGTGTTAAACGGGGAGCTTGCCAATCAAAAAAAAGCCATAGAGGAGTGGCTGGATTCATGCAGTCAAATTTAAGAAAGAAACTCATTCAATTGTTTACAGAAGCCGACGGCGAATTCATTTCAGGCCAGAAAATCAGCGAAGAGCTCGGATGCTCGAGAACCGCCGTTTGGAAGCATATCGAAGATCTGAGAAAATCGGGATATGAACTTGAAGCGGTCCGAAAGCTCGGCTATAAAATGATAAAAAAACCTGACAAAATCACCGAAGATGAAATCAGGCTCGGGTTAAAAACGAAAAAAATGGGACAAACCATCCATTTTCAGGATGTCGTTTCATCCACTCAAAAAATCGCCCATGAACTGGCAAACAACGGTGCGCCGGAAGGAACGATCATCGTTGCCGACAAGCAGACAGAAGGAAGGGGAAGAATGGCGAGAGCATGGCATTCCCCGGAAGGAAACGGCATTTGGATGAGCATCATTTTAAGGCCTGAAATGCCCGTGCAAAAAACGCCGCAGCTGACGCTTTTAGCCGCTGTCGCGATCGTTCAGGCAATCGAAGAGCAAACCGGCATCGCAGCCGAAATTAAATGGCCGAACGATATTTTGATCAACGGCAAAAAAGTGGTCGGGATCTTAACCGAACTGCAGGCGGAAGCGGATCAGGTCCATTCCGTCATTGTCGGAACGGGGATCAACGTCAATCAGCTTGCTGGCGACTTTCCGGAAGAATTAAAAGAAACAGCGACAAGCCTTCGTCTCACAAGCGGTGAAAAAATCGACAGAGCGGCATTGATTCAAACAATAATGGCAATTTTCGAAAAAAGGTATGAAGACTATCTCGCCTACGGTTTCGAACCGATCAAGCTTTTATGGGAGAGCTACGCTTTGTCCCTGAACCGCGAATTGACGGCCAGGACGCTGAACGGAACGTTTCACGGCAAAGCGCTGGGAATAGACGAAGAAGGCGTCTTGATCCTGGAAACGAGTGACGGCATTAAAAAAATATACTCCGCCGATATCGATATTAATCCGTCATAGTTGGAAGGACCCGAGCGTTTTTGGTATACTTCGGATGGGCAGTATCCTCTGGGAACTGCACCTGGAAAACATGCAACTCATAAAAAACAGTCTGCCTTGATCCAAAAAGGACTGGGACAGAGGGATGATTCTTGCCGAACACGGACGATTCAAAATCCTTCTCCTTGCTGGAAGGTTTTTTTGCTGTCCGAAAAGATGCAGATCAAGCACGGCAGCTCATCTCCTCTGAAAAAGAGGAGGAGAAAACATGAAGACAAAGATTGATTTTCTAAAAATGAAACAAGAGGGAGAGCCGATCGTCATGCTGACGGCTTACGATTATCCGGCGGCAAAGCTTGCCGAACAAGCCGGCGTCGATATGATCCTTGTCGGCGATTCGCTCGGCATGGTGGTGCTCGGCCTTGACTCGACCGTATCTGTAACGGTCGCTGATATGATCCACCATACAAAAGCCGTCAAACGCGGGGCAAAAGATACGTTTGTTGTGACAGATATGCCATTTATGTCTTACCATTGCTCTTTGGAAAGCGCTCTGAATAATGCTGCGGCGATCGTTCAGGAAAGCGGAGCCGATGCATTGAAGCTTGAAGGCGGCGATGGTGTGTTTGAGACGATCACGGCTTTAACACGCGGCGGAATACCTGTTGTCAGCCATTTAGGCTTGACTCCTCAATCCGTCGGTGTCTTAGGAGGCTATAAAGTTCAGGGGAAAGATGAAGAAAGCGCCCGCAAACTGATTGAAGACAGCAGGCGCTGTGAAGAAGCAGGCGCGATTGCGCTCGTTCTCGAATGCGTTCCGGCAGCGCTCGCTGAACGGGTTTCAAAGGAGCTCACGATCCCTGTCATCGGCATTGGAGCAGGCGCGGGTACGGACGGACAGGTTCTCGTGTACCACGATGTGGTCGGACACGGAGTGAGCCGAACGCCTAAATTTGTCAAACAGTATGCGCAAATCGATCAGCCGCTTGAAAAAGCGCTTCGGGGATATGTTGAGGATGTCAGAAGCCGCGTGTTTCCTGAAGATGCTCATTCGTTCCGTATCGATCAGCAAGTTCTCGAAGGATTATACGGAGGGAAATAGGCATGATTCAGATCCATACAGCAAAAGATATACAAAACTTAATGAAAAATTACCGCAAAGAAGGCAAAACGATCGGTTTTGTGCCGACAATGGGCTTCCTTCATGAAGGCCATATGTCGCTTGTGGAAAAAGCGCGAAAAGACAACGATATTGTCGTGATGAGTATTTTTGTCAATCCTATGCAGTTCGGTCCGGGAGAAGACTATGAAGCGTACCCGAGAGATATTGAAAGAGACCGGCAGCTTGCGGCCGACGGCGGAGTGGACGTCTTGTTCACTCCTGAGCCTGAAGAAATGTACGGCCAGGAGCCGACGGTTACCGCAAGCGTGAAAAAGCGGACGGCTGTCCTTTGCGGCCGTTCACGGGAAGGGCATTTCGACGGTGTCGCAACAGTGCTCACAAAGCTGTTCAATCTCACGTCTCCGACAAGGGTTTATTTCGGTATGAAGGATGCGCAGCAGGTTGCCGTTGTCGACGGGCTGATCAACGACTTTTTCATGGATATTGAGCTGATCCCGGTCGAAACAAAACGGGAAGAAGACGGGCTCGCCAAAAGCTCAAGAAATGTCAACCTGCGAGCTGAAGAACGGCAGGAAGCACCCGCTCTCTATCAAGCCCTTCAGCGCGGCGCCGAGCTGATCCGCGCTGGAGAGAGGGACCCGGAGGCTGTTAAGCGGGAGGTTCGGAGCATTCTTGGAAAAACGAGCGGTGTCATTGATTATGCGGAGATTTATTCATATCCCGATCTGGAGATGAGGGAACCATTGACTGGAAAAGTCATCATAGCGGTTGCCGTTCAGTTTTCCAAAGCCCGCTTAATTGATAATATCATCGTCGATATCCCGGCAGATCAAAAGGAGGATTTGTGATGTACCGTACGTTAATGAGCGCAAAACTTCACAGAGCGAGAGTGACGGAAGCCAACTTGAACTACGTCGGCAGCGTGACAATTGATGAAGATTTGCTGGATGCCGTCGGAATGATGGCAAATGAAAAAGTGCAAATTGTAAATAATAATAACGGGGCCCGGCTGGAAACGTACATTATTCCCGGTGAAAGGGGGAGCGGCGTCGTTTGTTTAAACGGAGCTGCCGCCCGCCTTGTCCAAGAAGGAGATGTCGTCATCATCGTATCTTATGCCATGATGTCTGAAGAGGAAGCAAAGACCCATAAGCCGAAGGTTGCCGTTTTGAACGAGAGAAACGAAATCGAGGAAATGCTGGGTCAGGAGCCAGCCCGTACCATTCTGTAGCCCCCTTGCCTTTAGGGGGCTTTCATATCGTTTAGAAAGAGTAAAAGGTGAAGCTTTTCCCCCGCACTTTTCTAAAACGTGTTACACTTTTGTCGAAGGTATCGAAATTGAGGTGTCCATTGAATGAACAATCAACGATATGTGGTCATTGATGTGGAAACGACAGGGAATTCGCCGAAAAAAGGCGACAAAATCATTCAAATTGCAGCGGTTGTGATTGAAAATGGACAAATGACCGAACGTTTCTCCAAATATGTGAATCCCAATCAGCCGATTCCCGCTTTTATCGAGCAGCTGACGGGAATTTCGAATGAAATGGTTGAAAATGAAGAACCATTTTCGGCGATTGCCGAAGATATTTTTAAGCTGCTTCATGACAGCTGTTTTATCGCTCATAACATTCATTTTGATCTTGCTTTTGTAAAGCATGAGCTGCAGCTGGCCGGCTTTGGTGAACTTGAATGCAGCGTTCTCGATACGGTGGAGCTTTCGAGAATCGTTTTTCCGGGCTTTGACGGCTATAAATTAACTGAACTGAGCGATGAGCTTCAGATTCGCCATGAAAACCCGCACAGGGCTGACAGCGATGCAGAAGTGACCGCTTTGATCTTTTTACATATGATGGACAGACTGAAAAGGCTGCCGCTTCCTGTTTTGAAATCAATCAGACGTCTGTCCTGGCATTTGATCAGCGACGCGCAGGAGCTTTTTGACGGCTTGATTGCTGAAAAAGGCGCCGATGCTGAACTTGAGGCCGGCTTTATGAAGGTCGGTTCCTTTGTGATCAGGACCCCTGAAGGCGAGGATGAAGAGGCCGGTCATAAGAGCCGGGTCTCACAGACAGAGCCGCTCATTTGGGAAAAAGACGGAGGGCTTTCTTCATTGGACGACCGGTTTGACAAGAGAGAAGGACAGACAAAAATGATGCGGGAGGTCTGGACCGCTTTCCAAAATCATGAGCATGCTCTGATCGAAGCTGCTACTGGAATCGGAAAAACGCTCGGATATCTCGTGCCGGCTGCACTCCACGCCAAGCAAACAGGCAAGCCGGTCGTGATCAGCACATATACGACATTGCTTCAGCAGCAGATGATAAACCGCGATATCCCGCTTTTGGAAAAGATTTTTCCTTTCCCGGTAAAAGCCGCGGTTTTAAAGGGACGCTCCCATTATTTATCCATTCGCAAGTTCAAGCATATTTTACAGGAAGATGATGACAATTATGATAGCGTCCTTGCAAAAGCGCAAATTCTTGTCTGGCTGACAGATACGGAAACAGGCGATTTATCCGAAATTAACCTACCGTCAGGCGGAAAGCTTCTCTGGGACAGACTGGCGTATGATTCGCATTCATATGCGGAAAACAGCAGCATAAGGAAATTGTGTTTTTATGAGAGAGCCAAAGCGCGGGCGCAGAAGGCTGATATGATCATTACCAATCATGCGCTTCTGTTGACTGACGAAGCCAATCAACGAATTCAAACCGGTGATGCCGATACGTTTGTTATTGATGAAGCCCATCAGTTTGAACGCGCGGCGGGCGAGCAGTATGGTGCAAGAGCAGACTATGTCTTTCTCCATAAAAGATTGATGCGGCTCGGCACCCTCAAGCAAAGGGGGATTTTGAAAAAAGCCGAACGGCTCTACCGGTCCGCAGGCATTTCATCAGAATCCTTTTTCCAAATGGACGAATGGCTCGCTCAGCTTCTTGAAGAAAGCGATCTATTCTTTACGGCTGTTCATTCTTTTGTCAAGCGGAGGAAACCAAGAAACGATCTAAACCGTCTCTTATATAAGATCGGCGAAACCGGTGAAAGCAGAGCATGGAACAGGCTTGAAGAAGGCGCAAGAAGACTGTGTTCCATGCTGTATGACATGCATCGGCTGTTTACGGATCAAAAGAAAAGCCTCGCTGAAAAACAGGCTTCTTTCACCAGCCGCCAGGCGTTTTTGTTAGACGAATACGATTCGTGCATAAACGACCTTGAAGAATATCGAAAGACGCTCGGCCGCTTGATGTTTGACCCTGTCGAAGATGAGGTCGTCTGGATTGAAATTGACGCGAAGGGTGCTAAAAACGCCGCTGCCATTTACGCTCAGCCGCTTGATACCGGTGAAATTCTCGCCGACCGGTTTTTCACCGAGAAAAAAAGCGTTGTGCTCACATCGGGGACGCTTGTCGTCGAAAATTCATTTGGCTATATGATCAAAAAGCTCGGTTTAAGCGATTTCTATCCGAGGACCTTGCAAATCGAGTCGCCTTTTTCTTATGATAAGCATATGAACATCATGATTCCGACGGATGTCAGCCCGATTCAAAACGATCCGGGAGACTATATTCAGGATGTCACGCGTTACGTCAAGGCGCTTGCAAAACAGAAAAACGCCAAAGTGCTCGTCCTGTTTACGTCTCATGATATGCTGCGAGACGTCTACCATACAATAAAAAATGAGGAAGACTTTCCGTGTCAGCTCCTTGCTCAGGGGATTTCCGGCGGAAGTCCCGTTAAGGTCATGAAATTGTTTAAATCGTATCCCCATGCGGTTCTTCTCGGAACGAACCATTTTTGGGAGGGTGTTGACTTTCCGGGTGACGAGCTGACGACGCTGATCATCGCAAGACTGCCGTTCAGACCGCCTGACCATCCGGTTGAATCAGCCAAATGTGATCGGGCAAAGAGAAGGGGAGAAAGCCCGTTTCAAGCGGTATCTCTCCCGGAAGCTGTCCTGGCTTTCAGGCAGGGGATCGGCAGGCTGCTCCGCTCAGAGAAAGACAGCGGAACGGTCGTGATTCTTGACCGCCGCATCCGAACCTCTTCCTACGGCACGGTGTTTATGAAGGCTCTGCCCCCTGCAAAAGTCATGGAGCCTACATTCCTTGAGCTTGAAGCCTACATAGCCGGGTTAAACGGCTAAAAGCCGCATAAAGCGGCTCTTAAATGGTGTGGATTAAGGTTTTATTTTTTGGCTGTTTATTTAAACGGTTATCCCGTTGTAACAACTAGTATGGCTTTTGGCACAAAGAGTATGAATTACAATTATTGTTTCGTTCGGAGGTATTTGAAAAATGGAAAACAAAATCGAAATTCTATCTACCGTAAGCGTCGAGCATTCAGAAGACCTGTATAAAATCGTTGACCTTTTGAACCGCACACTCAAACGTGATGATCTCATGTTCGGCCTCGCTCTCGATGAAGAAGATCAAAAACAGGCCATTTTTACGATTTATCGTACTTAGGAGCAGAAAATGGGCAAAAAAACATTAATTTTCATACTGATATTTGGTATTATCTTTTTAACAGCACTTCTTGCGGGAGCGAATGTCTACCGTACGGCAATGGATCAGAAAGAAAGCGGCCACGAGCAGGCTGCCGAAACAGCCAAGCAGGAAGCAGGCTTAAAACAAGTTGACAGCGTGGAGACGTTTGTCGGAAAAGAAAAGCAGTACATTGTCACAGGGGCAGACAAAAAAGGCGATAAAATGTATGTTTGGGTGCCTGCTGACAAAAAGCAGAAAACGATTTACAAAAAAGCATCAGACGGCATTACCGGCAGCAAAGCTGCAAAAGCGGTTCAGGATGAAGGCCTGATGTCTGAGCTTAAAGAGGTGCACCTTGCAAGGGAAGGCAATGTTCTATTGTGGGAAGTTACATACTTAAATAAAGATGGGCAGTACAGTTTAAGCTATGTGGACTTTATAAACGGAAAAATTCACAAAAATATTACGCCTTAGACGAAACAGGGGGAAATCGAGTTGAATCTAGCTAAAAGAGTATCAGCGTTAACACCATCTGCAACATTGGCAATCACTGCAAAAGCAAAAGATTTAAAAGCGGCAGGGCACGACGTCATTGGTCTTGGTGCAGGAGAGCCGGATTTTAATACGCCTGAGCACATCATTGAAGCGGCAGTCCGTTCGATGAATGAAGGACATACCAAATACACACCTTCCGGCGGTCTTGCGGCGCTGAAAGACAGCATCCGCGATAAATTCAAGCGCGATCAGGGAATCGAATACAGCCAATCTGAAGTTATCGTGTGCACAGGTGCAAAGCATGCTCTTTACACCCTATTTCAAGTGCTCCTCGACGAAGGGGACGAAGTGATTATTCCGACTCCGTACTGGGTCAGCTATCCTGAACAAGTCAAACTTGCTGGCGGCAAACCGGTGTTTGTGGAAGGCCTTGAGGAAAACAGCTTCAAGATTTCTCCGGAACAGCTTGAAAAAGCTGTCACGGAAAAAACGAAGGCTGTGATCATCAATTCCCCAAGCAATCCGACAGGCATGATGTATACGGAAGAAGAGCTCAAAGCTCTCGGTGAAGTTTGCCTTCGCCGCAACATTTTAATCGTATCTGATGAAATTTATGAAAAGCTGATTTACGGCGGAAAAAAACACGTATCCATTGCACAGCTTTCTCCAGAACTTAAAAACCAAACCGTGATCATTAACGGGGTTTCCAAGTCACACAGCATGACCGGCTGGAGAATCGGATATGCAGCAGGCAGCGAACCGATCATTAAAGCGATGACGAACCTTGCCAGCCACAGCACGTCAAATCCGACATCTGTTGCTCAATACGGAGCCATTGCCGCTTACAATGGGCCAAACGAGCCTGTTGAAGAGATGAGAAAAGCTTTTGAAGAACGGCTGAACAAGGTGTATGAACTGCTTGTTGACATTCCGGGATTGACATGCCTGAAGCCTGAAGGGGCCTTCTACTTGTTCCCGAATGCAAAAAAAGCGGCAGAATCGTGCGGCTTTTCAAGCGTTGATGAATTCGCTGAAGCGCTTTTGGAAGAAGAAAAAGTTGCGATCGTCCCTGGTTCAGGGTTCGGTGCACCGGACAACATCCGTCTGTCGTACGCGACATCCCTGTCACTTTTGGAAGAAGCGGTCGAACGCATCCGCCGCTTTGTCGTGAATCGCAGCCGCTAGTTACAAAAAGCGTCCGCAGGCGGACGCTTTTTTCATGCACGTCAGCTGCATTGACCTGATCGATTTAAAAAAGGTATAATATACGTTATGGACGTCAGAAAGAATGAGGGCTTAACCGAATTCTTTCGTGTTTTGGAGGGAAACGATAGTGAAAACAACAATAAACCAAGTGTACAAGCATGTTGGTGAAGAAGTAACAATCGGCGCTTGGATCGCCAACAAACGTTCAAGCGGCAAAATTGCGTTTTTGCAGCTTAGAGACGGGACAGGCTTTATCCAAGGAGTCGTCGTCAAAGCGGAAGTGGACGAAGAAATATTTCAAACCGCTAAATCTGTCACACAGGAAACATCATTATATGTAAAAGGCGTCGTTAAAGAAGACGAGCGTTCGCCTCTCGGCTACGAGCTTGCTGTTACGTCGCTTGAAGTCATTCATGAAGCGACAGATTATCCGATTACACCAAAAGAACACGGAACAGAGTTTTTGATGGATCACAGACATTTGTGGCTCCGTTCAAAACGGCAGCATGCAACGATGAAAATCCGCAATGAGATTATTCGCGCTACATACGAATTTTTCAATAAGGAAGGCTTTGTTAAAGTCGATCCTCCGATTTTGACGGGAAGCGCTCCTGAAGGAACGACAGAGCTTTTTGCGACAAAGTATTTTGACGAGGATGCCTATCTCTCGCAAAGCGGCCAGCTGTACATGGAAGCTGCTGCAATGGCTTTAGGAAAAGTCTTTTCATTCGGGCCGACTTTCAGAGCTGAGAAATCAAAAACGAAGCGCCATCTGATCGAATTCTGGATGATTGAACCGGAAATGGCGTTTGTCGAATTCAATGAAAACCTTGAAGTTCAAGAGAACTATGTCTCTTTTGTCGTCCAAAGCGTGCTTGAAAACTGCAAAATCGAACTGAATACGCTCGGCAGAGACACTTCCAAACTGGAGCTTATCAAAGCGCCTTTCCCAAGAATCACGTATGATGAAGCGCTTCAGTTCTTAAAAGAGAAAGGTTTTGACGATATTGAATGGGGCGATGATTTCGGCGCTCCTCACGAAACGGCGATCGCTGAAAGCTATGACAAGCCGGTATTTATTACACACTATCCGACATCATTAAAGCCGTTTTATATGCAGCCTGCACCTGACAGGGAAGATGTCGTATTGTGCGCTGACTTGATTGCGCCTGAAGGCTACGGTGAAATTATCGGCGGATCTGAACGGATCCATGATCTTGAGCTTCTCGAAGCGCGCCTGAAAGAGCACGGTTTAGAATCTGATGCTTATCAATGGTATGCAGAGTTGAGAAAATACGGCTCAGTTCCGCATTCAGGATTCGGGCTCGGACTTGAACGGACGGTTGCCTGGATTTGCGGCTCTCCGCACGTCCGCGAAACGATTCCGTTCCCAAGACTCTTAAATCGCTTATATCCTTAAGAAAAAAGTCTCCTGATTGCAGGAGACTTTTTCACAGTCATCCATGATATACTGGAAGGTAAGAGGTGTATCGAATGAAAAAACAGCACTTTATTAAGATGCAGGATATGGGGTCTGTCACCATTCCGAATCTGCTCTTTTTGAACTACCGGGGGCTTGGCTTAAACGAGACAGAGTTCATGCTGCTCTTAAACATTAAAATGCATGTTGAAAGAGGTTCCTTTTTTCCGACGCCGGAGGAATTAAGCAAGACGATGTCGATTGAAACCGAACAATGTATGAACATGCTGAGAATGTTCATTCAAAAAGGCTTCATCTATATAGAAGAATGCGAAGACCAGAACGGCATTAAGTTTGAAAAATATTCGCTCGAACCTCTCTGGGGCAAGCTGTTTGAGCTTCTTGAAATGGACGAGCAAAAAAAACTCGCCGAACAGAATGAAGGCGAACAGAAGAGCCTTTATACGATCTTTGAAGAAGAATTTGCACGGCCGCTGTCTCCGCTGGAATGCGAGACGCTCAGCATCTGGCTTGACCAGGATCATCACGATGCACAGCTGATCAAACAAGCTCTCAAAGAAGCCGTCATATCAGGAAAGTTAAATTTCCGCTACATTGACCGGATTCTGTTTGAGTGGAAGAAAAACGGCGTTTCAACAGTCGAACAAGCCGTCAACTACAGCCAAAGATTCAGGCGGAAGACCCCTCCGCGGCAAAATGAGCAAAAGGAGTATACAAGACAAGTTCCTTTTTACAATTGGCTTGAACAATAAAGTGAAAGGTGAAGACATGCTAACAAAAAAACAGATCAAGTTTTGTTTAGAAACAATCGGTGAAATGTTTCCGGATGCTGAATGCGAATTAGTCCATGACAATCCGTTTGAACTTGTCATCGCCGTCGCTTTATCGGCCCAGTGCACAGACGCGCTTGTCAATAAAGTGACGAAAACGCTTTTCAAAAAATATAAAAAGCCCGAAGATTATCTTGCTGTTCCGCTTGAAGAGCTGCAGCAGGATATCAAATCGATCGGCTTATACCGCAACAAAGCAAAAAATATTCAAAAGCTCTGCAAAATGCTGCTCGAAGAATACGGCGGTGAAGTGCCGAAAGACCGCGATGAGCTGGTGAAACTTCCAGGCGTCGGGAGAAAAACCGCCAATGTCGTCGTTTCCGTTGCATTCGGGGTTCCTGCCATTGCCGTCGACACCCATGTAGAAAGGGTTTCAAAAAGGCTCGGCATTTGCAGATGGAAGGATTCGGTCGCGGAAGTCGAAAAGACACTGATGAAAAAAGTGCCTGAATCAGAGTGGTCCGTCACTCACCACCGCTTGATCTTTTTCGGGCGCTATCATTGCAAGGCGCAAAGGCCGCAATGTGAAGAATGCCCGTTGTTTTCTCTGTGCAGGGAAGGGCAAAAACGATATAAAAAAGGGTTGGTGAAGCTGCCGTGACAAGCGTTTCACTGTTGGACGAATACGAAAAAAAGCTGCGGAAGAGAAGGCCGGAATCCGGCGAAAGGCTTGACGTTCTTTTGGAAAATCCGCTCTGCTATGATTTTTTTCAGGACGCCGGAGAGGACAAGCCGTGGGAGCATGCGGAAGAATGGGTCCCGCTTCTGTTTGCAGCATGGGAACGCACAAAAGAAAAGCTTCTGCCCGTCTTTAAAACGAGAAAGTCAAGGTGCAGCCAGGATGATATGCTGAACGGGGTGTGCTGCTTGATCGCAAGCTTCCACTGGACGATGGGGGAGCCTGTCAAAAGTCTTAACTGGGAGATCATCACCCGTAAGGATTTTGGAGCCAAGCCGATGAACTGGACGGAACGCCTCGAGTTTATCCTGCTGAAACCGACGCAGTATCATTGTTTTATTCAGCTTGACGAATTGTTTACGGAAATGAAAAAGCAATTTTATAAATATATTGCCATCAATCATAAAAAAGCCACTCACTAAACTGTGAGTGGCTTTTTAGATCAATTGTTTCCGGTTGATTGACCATTGGAATTTGTTTGTTGATCATCTGTGTTGCTGTCTTGATCCGGTTTTTTGTTTTTGTCTTTATTCTGATCTTTGTTTTGATCATCGGCGTCATCATCTTTTCTGCCGTCTGTATTTCCCGGATTTTGATTGTTTTGATCCGGATTGCCTGAATTTTGATCATCCGGCTGATTTGAATTGCCGTTATTTTGTTTGTCTTTGTCCTGATCATCATCAGCATCCTGTTTCTTCTCGTCATCCTCGTTTTTCTTTTCATCGTCCGCTTTTGACTCATCCTCTTCAGCCGCGTTGACTTTAAGCGTCACAGAAGCAGGATCGCTTTCACCATCTTCGGTAACGGCCGTGACTTGGAATCTGTAGACGGATCCTTCTTTTGCATTCGGTATGACGGCTTCTTTCGCGCTGCTGCTTTGAACTTCGCTGTATCCGCCTCCGTCAACAGACTGTTTGACTTTAAAGGATACATCATCGTCTCCGGAGTATGACCATGAAAGTTTAATGCTCTTTGATGCTTCATCATACTCTGCGCTCAAACCTGACGGCTTGTCGGCATCTTCTTTTTCTTCATATTTTTTCGAAACGGTCGTCGGCTGTGTGCCTTTTACAAAGTACTCAGTGACTTTTTTATCGCTAGGCGTGTTGCTGCTCGCGAGCACCGGCGGGTTCGAACCTTTTAGAACGGTCGCTTCAACGACGCTGTCAGGCTTTTCAAATGACCCGCTGCCGTTGTCAACCTCGGCAATCAGCTTTTTAAACAGGAGCTTGGCGACTTGCTGTTCGCTCGTGCTCAGCGAATTGAAGCCTTCTTTACCGGTCCAGACCGCTGCCGTATATTGCGGCGTATAGCCGACGAACCATGAATCTCTCGCTCCGTTTCGATTTATGCCGTGTTTTCTAATGTCGTCCTCGGTAAAGTTCGTCGTACCCGTTTTACCTGCTACAGTAACGCCATTGACTTGGGCGGCTGTTCCTGTTCCTCGCTGAACAGCGCTTTTCAGCATATCCGTTATCATAAATGCGGTGTAATCGCTCATGGCAGCCTTTGATTCAGGCGTCAAATCAAGTTTTGTGCCATCATTGAATTCCACCGCTGTGACGGTGTGCGGCTCATTGTAGTAGCCGTTGTTGCCGAATGCGCTGTACGCTCCGGCCATTTGCAGAGGCGACACACCGTTTCCGAAGCCGCCGATTGCATAAGCTTCCACTAAATCATCTGAATTTATGTTAAGACCAAGGTTGCCTGCGAATTTTACAATATTGTCTTTTCCAGCTGCCTGGAACGCTTTTAAAGCCGGGATGTTTCGAGAATCGACAAGTGCCTCTCTCATCGATATCCAGCCTCTGTATCTTCTGTCATAGTTGTTAATCGGATCTCCAGTTGAATACGTGTATGCTTCATCGTTAATCTGTTCATACGTCGACCATTTCTTGTTCTCAATGACAGGGCCGTAGTCAAGGATTGGCTTAATCGTTGAACCAGGTTGACGTTTCGTATCTACTGCATAGTTAAAGTCGCCTGCTTTCCGGTCGCGTCCGCCGCCAAGCGCGCGGATTTCTCCGGTTTTTGTATCAAGCAATGTAAGGCCTGCCTGCATTTTTTCGGTATACTGAATCGAATCGCCGTCCATCAGCTCATCCACATAATCCTGTGCGTCTGTATCAATCGTCGTGTAAATCTTCAGTCCGTCCGTTCCCGGAGTGACGTTCGCTTTTTCTTTCACTTCAGCGACGGCCTGCTCGATAAACGAGCTGTATTTGTTTGACGTTGATTTTGCGTATTCCTTCGGAGAGACAAGGCCTTTTGTGACGGCTACATTTTTCGCTTTGTTGTATTCTGTGTCTGAGATAAAGCCGTGTTTATTCATCAGGCTCAACACGACGTTGCGCCGTTTCTCGGCTTTTTCCGGATGTTTGATTGGGTTGTAGTTATTCGGACTTTGCGGCATGCCGGCAAGCGTTGCGGCCTGCTCGACCGTCAAGTCGTTTAGATCTGTAACCCCGTAGAACTGCTCAGCCGCTTTTCCGACACCGTAGGCCTGCGGCGAGAAGTAAATCCGGTTTAAATACATTTCAAGAATTTCGTCTTTTGAATATTTTCTTTCCAGCTGGAACGAAAGCCAGACTTCCTGGACTTTCCGTTTCAGCGTTTTTTCATGTGACAGAAGGGAGTTTTTGACGACCTGCTGTGTGATCGTACTTCCGCCTTCAGAACCGAATCCGCCTTCAAAGTTTGCCAGAAGCGCCCCTCCGATCCGGATCGGGTCCACGCCGTGGTGGTCATAGAAACGGGCGTCTTCCGTTGCAAGAAATGCGTTTTTAACGGAATCCGGTATGTCTTTAATCGACACGTACGTCCGTTTTTCCGAACCGATTTCGGCGATTTCTTTTCCGTTTTTGTCATAGATGGTAGAAGAGTACGGTGTTTTCAGTTTTGCTTCATCAAGGGACGGCGAGTCCGCTACCATCACGGCAAAAGTGACGCCCCCGGCAATCAAGCCGATAACACCGATGATTAAAATGGATAAAAGAATTTTCTTAAATAATCCTGCTTTTTTCTTTTTCTTGGGTTTAGAATGAGTATTAGACCTGCTTTTGTCCTGCTGGGCTTTTCGCCGTTCCTGGCGGCTGTTAAATTGATCTGACATAACATCTCAACCTTTCGTAGTTAAACCTTTCCGCTCACATGACTTTAAAATCATAATTTATGATGGCGAAAAATACAACTGATCAATAATCTTAATATAATCAATTCTTGGCGAGTATCCAAGTGAAATGGGGTGAGCGGCTTCCTGAAGCTCATCTTTTCGGATCGATTTTCTGCCGTTTTGCTTTTTCCGCTCCCAGAAATAAAATAATTTTTCTGCTTCCAAAAAATAAATTTCTTCAAAAGCGGATATGATAACAAAACAAATGCCGTCTTGCGCCACAACCTGCTTCATATGCTCGATCTGATGATCGTGGAAATTCTGAAGCGGGAAGGAGGTCCGGCTCTTTGTTTCTTTCGCTTCAAAATCGATGTAGCGGCCTTTATAAACCCCATTATAATCAGTAGTTGACGACTGCTTGAAATATGCTTCCTTGATAACCGCAGCGCTTCGCTTCGGATAATCGACCTGGACAATCTGTACAGGTGTCGGTTTTTTATGGATGACGGCAATCGAATGAGATTGATAATACATATTCGTTTCATTCAGGTCATCTTCGAGGGTCATGCCGCGATTGGAATACGACGGCTTCTTTTGCAAGGATGAGGCAGCTGTTTTCGGCTGATAGGATTTGCCGTTCGGGTAACGAATCACTTTCTTCATCCTCCTTTTACAAAAAAATCTGGATACTAACGGAAGTGGCTGATCTTGCACAACACTTTTTCCGCGGCGGAGCTGACGAGCCGCATTCAAGAGCTGACCGCAAAACTGAACAAGGACAATATCTCACGGACAAATGCCTACAAACGCTTCTTTGACCGCCACCCTGAAATCAAGTGGTCGCTTTTGGCTTCATTTGTTTCCCGGAATGCCGGCTGGTCGATGACCGATTTAAAAGGGCGCTTATTCGAGCTCGGACTTACGGCTTTTCAGCAGAAATGGCTGTTTTTAACGTATGAAAGAGCGAACTGGCTGATTTTTTCGGACGCCTATCCGCAGCTCCTGTTATACCATTGGTCCAAGCAGCTTGGCCAGCCGCTGTTTCATTTGCTCTCCTCATTTGGCGTGTCTTCATTTATGAAAACGGAGTGGGAGCGGTTCTGGCATGAGCGCGATCAAAAGCGTCTCATGTACGCTCTCATTATAAATGAACAAAACACTATCCAAACTCCTATTATACAAAATCCTTTGTTTAAAAAGAATGTTTTTCAGACGATTCCTTTTCAGCTATGTGAATGGTTTCACTTCAACACGGTCATCTTTCCGACGGTTGAAGGCGTTTTTTACGGCGTGTCTGTTAAACGCTTCACTAGTTTAAAGGAAAGGATCAAGCTCGGCAAGCAATTAAGCGAGCTGCTGTTTTCGCCTGAGCTTTTCCCCGGTTTTTTTCATTTTACATCATGTGTT
Organism: Bacillus haynesii; assembly: GCF_001969855.1. GTDB lineage: Bacteria > Bacillota > Bacilli > Bacillales > Bacillaceae > Bacillus > Bacillus haynesii. Next base: position 233,618 of record NZ_MRBL01000016.1, on the reverse strand, counting down.
CCGCATACCGGGTCGCGCTTTGATATGGAGCGCTGGGCAGGGGTTAAAATCAGAACCTCACCGTTTTTGAGAACGTGTTATCCCGTTGTTGCCCATTCATTAGACGGATTAAAATGCGATTGGTTTCGCGGAGGAAAGAGGGAGGCGATGTTCAAAGATGAAAAACTCCCGAAAACGATTGAAATCACCGATTGGTATTTCCAAAAAAGAAGGCAGCTGCAGGCATTGTTTTCGCTGGAGCATTGGCTGAATAAGAGGTGAAAACAGAAAAAAGCAAGGGTTCTCCTTGCTTTTTAAGTGGACGGGCGGTTAGGTCCGCCTAATTTCTTATCCAGTGTGTCTGCTTGTTTAGCATCTGGTTTTGTTTTCGTAGGTGATTTCTTTTTGTTGTTTTCCACAGCGGGCACCTCCTTACCTTTTTAGATTTTGCAAAAAAGCGCTGATCATACCATTTTTCGCAAGATCACTTGTCGAAAGCGGCGCGTTTGGCTGGAAAATGAGTTTCTTTGGCGGTTTGCTTCTAGTTTTGTCAGCTGTGGAGGAGAGGGTGCACATAAGGGAGAATGCATAGAAGGCCATCAAAAAGGAGGGAAGCAAATGAACGGATTTGCAAGCAAAGACTCGGTCCTTCAAATGCTTTTGGAAACGGAATCAGACATGCAGTCTGCGGAGAAGGCTTTGACAGAAGCTGTACGCCGGACGGAGCATGAAAAGCAGGCTGCCTGGAACGAACGGCTCGATCTGATTGAAAAAGAACTGGCAGAACTCAGCTCTTGTTTAAACAGCACGTTAATGGGAGTGGAGCCAAGGGGAGAGACGGCTTAAGCCGGATTCATTGTAACGGTCGTCTTCCTTTGGTACGATAAACCCGAGGTGAAAAAATTGGATACACAATCTCTTCTTGTACAGACACGGGAATTAATCCGCCTTGTAAAAGAAGCGGAAGAACGATACAGTAAGGGAAAAGAGGAAGGGACGGAATACGATTTTTTCGAAGTTGTCAAACCTTCTGTCGAGAGTTTCGAACAAACAGTGAAAAGCTGGCTGGCGGAAAGCCTGCCTTATATTAAGTCCAATCGGCCAAAATACATTTACGAAGAACAGCTCAACTCAGTTGAGGAAAATGCGAACGAAATTTTCATGCAGTCGTATTTCTGCAAAATTCATAAAAAACGCTTTAAAGATCTGACGGAATCCGTCCTCTACACGCTGAAAAACGTAGAAGACGATATATTAAAAGAAGACCGGGCCTAATTCCCGGTCTCTTTTTTATGAGGGCTGTTTGTTAGCTGGCGTCCGTATTCATATCATAAGCAGGGTGCTGTGCGCCATTCGCTTCAAGAACTTTCATACTTGTGCGAAATTCGTTTAATGTCAGATGTCCTTGGATATACAAAAACTTGGCGAAATCCATCAGTTTGTTCATGCAGTCTGTCTCATACTGTTTCATCTCGGCAAAACAATTTCTTAAGTATGATACGTTCATATGGTGCATCCCCTCTCCTTTATATTAATAATATAGTACCATAACAATTCGACTTTTTTCTGTTTTTCAAATATTAAAATTTTCGACACTTTTTGACAAACTTGTGACAAAACCATTGGAACGAGAAATGTTTCTATATCATACACTTATAAAAAAGGGCTTTAGGAGGAGAGGAAAGATGGAAGAGAGGAGAGCCGCCGCATATCCTTATTCCGGCCCTGGTGCGTATGCTCAAGCCTATCAGCAAAATCATCAGGCTTATCATCCCGTTCAGCCGTACTACAGCCAGGAAACCGTCCCGTACGCCCATCCCGCTCAACGGCCGCAGGCATATCAGCAGCCGATTGAACAGAATTTGGATCCGTTTTCAGTCTATCATCAGCCTGTTCAGCAGCAAATGCAGCCGCTTCCGCCGTTTCAGGCATTTCCTTATCAGCATCCATATCCTTCACCGCGGCCGAATCTTCACCAGCCATCACAATTTCAAAGCTTTCTGTCGCAATTCAAAAAAAAGAACGGGCAGTTTGATTTCAGCAAAATGATGGACACCGCAGGCCAGATGGTGAGCACGGTCAACCAGGTCGGAGCGCTGGCCAAAGGGTTTATGGGATTCTTCAAATAAAAAAAGCATGGATGAAGGTCATTCATGCTTTTTTTGCTCCGGAAATGAGACCGTGAGGACATTTCTGTTCCACGACGTCTTCATTGTTTCTTCACGGACGGGATATGGGAGCAGAACGGTTCTGGACAGGCTTGTAAATGATGAAGAACCGCCGCTTTCTTGTTTCTCCTTCAAGGCGACATGAAGATACCTCGATTTCGCTTCAATCATGATATCTCCGTTTTGAAACGATTCAGGAACGGCGATATCGACGTGAAGCGCCCCATTCTCCTCTCTGATGTGCATCGAAATGGTGGAATTCTGAAGCTGGTCTGATATCAGCTTTTGGAATGAATTTAAAATATCGTGAAAAGGTGAGTTGTAAAATAACTGTTCAACCGCTTCTTGAATTTCGTCTTTCTTGCTGAGCGAGTGATTATCGTTTTCCTTGAAATCCATTCTTCATCACCCCCGATTTTTTATTTTCAGCTTATGCAGGGGCTCATGATATGGTTATTCATTGATGGGAATTTGAAAGTGTGGTTAAATAATGGGGAATCCAAAGATTTGATATTTAACCTGTTCCTCTTTTAATAGCCATCATAAAGAGGCGTTTTGAAAGGAGCCCAACTGTATTGCTGAAAAAATTATTCGGTATTGGTCAGAAACAAAATGAAGTGAAAGAAGAAACCGTTTTTTCACCGGTTGACGGACAAGTTTTGGAACTTTCAAAAGTCCCTGACCCCGTTTTCTCCCAAAAGATGATGGGCGACGGAATGGCTGTCGAGCCTTCCGCGGGCGAGATCGTGTCACCTGTCGACGGAGAAGTGATCCAGCTGTTCCACACAAAACATGCCATCGGCATTCGTTCATTGTCCGGCGTGGAGCTCTTGATTCACATCGGTCTGGAAACCGTAGCGATGGAAGGCGAAGGTTTCACAGCCCATGTCAAAGAAGGAGACAAAGTAAAAGTCGGCGATCCTTTGATAACGTGCGATTTGGAACTGATCAAGGAAAAAGCGAGCAGCACAATTACGCCGATCGTCATTATGAACGGCGATGTGTTGGAGCGCGTCACAAAACATGAAGAGGCAGAAGCAAAAAAAAGTGAGACAAAGCTCATGGAGCTTAAAGTTAAGTAACACACAAAAGCAGAGAGCGATTCTCTGCTTTTTCATTTTGTCAGAAAATCACCTCTTTCAGAACGAACGGACATTCGCTAAAATAGAATGAGAGGTGACAGCGTTGTTTCAAAAACGAAATTTAACAGATATGATTCAGCTTCTGAAAGAAGACCAAGCTTTCAGCAGGCAAATTGTTCATTGGCATACAATCGAGGAAAAAGACGCGGATTACCGCGATTTTCCTGAAGGTTTAGATAAGAGAATCGTGCACGCTTTACAGCAAAGAGGGATAGAAAAGCTGTATTCCCATCAGGCTGACGCATATCTGCACAGCGCCGCCGGCAAAAACGTGACGCTTGTGACGCCGACTGCATCAGGGAAGACGCTTTGCTACAATCTGCCCGTCATTCAGCGGATCACAGAAGACAAAGATGCACGCAGCTTATACCTTTTTCCGACAAAGGCATTGTCGCAGGACCAAAAAAGCGAACTGAATGAATTAATCGATGAAATCGGTGCGTCGATCAACTGTTATACATATGACGGAGATACGTCGCCTTCGATCAGGCAGAAAGTCAGAAAAGCAGGCCATATCGTCATTACAAATCCAGATATGCTGCATTCGGCGATCTTGCCCCATCATACAAAATGGGTGTCATTGTTTGAAAATCTGAAATATATCGTCATCGATGAGCTTCACGTATACAGGGGAGTCTTTGGCAGCCATGTAGCCAATGTCATCAGACGGCTGATGCGGATCGCTGAATTTTATGGAAGCAAGCCGCAGTTTATCTGTACATCCGCGACGATCGCCAATCCATTGGAGCTCGCTGAGACGCTCACGGGGCAGCCGATGCACCTGATTTCAAACAACGGCGCCCCATCGGGAAGAAAGCACTTTTTATTTTACAATCCGCCGATGGTGAACCGTTCGCTTAACATCAGGAAAAGCGCGACCCTTGAAGTGAGAAAGCTCGCATCCGAATTTCTGAAAAACGGCATTCAGACGATTGTGTTTGCGAGAAGCAGAGTCCGGGTTGAAATTATATTGACATACTTGCAGGAAGTGATGAAACCGATTGTCGGCTCTCATTCGATTCAGGGCTACAGGGGCGGCTATCTGCCGAACGAGCGGCGCGTCATTGAAAAAGGCCTTCGCAGCGGGGACATTAAAGGCGTTGTCAGCACGAATGCACTCGAACTGGGCGTTGATATCGGACAGCTGCAGACATGCATCATGACCGGATATCCGGGAACGATCTCAAGCGCCTGGCAGCAGGCCGGCCGCGCCGGAAGAAGGCACAACGAAGCGCTGATTGTCATGGTGGCAAGCTCAGCCCCGCTCGATCAGTACATCGTACAGAATCCGGACTATTTCTTTAAACAAAATCCCGAGACTGCCGTCATTAATCCGGACAACCTGGTCATTCTCGTCGATCATATCAAATGCGCAGCCTTTGAACTGCCTTTCAAAAGAACGGACACATTCGGCGGTGCAGAAATCGAGGATATTCTTGACTACTTGGCAGAAGAAAGGGTCCTCCACTTAACCGGGAACACGTATCACTGGATGAATGACGCTTTTCCGGCGCACGGCATCAGCTTGAGGTCGGCTTCTCAGGAAAATGTTGTCATTATTGATCAGTCAAGACGAGAGAAGGCGAAAGTGATCGGAGAAATGGACAGGTTCAGCGCCATGACGCTTCTTCATGATGAAGCCATTTATTTGCATCAAGGCATCCAATACCAGGTGGAAAAGCTTGACTGGGAGGAGAAAAAGGCGTTTGTCCGCGAGGTTCAAGTTGATTACTATACGGATGCCAATCTTGCCGTCCTATTGAGAGTTCTCGAAGTTGACAAGGAGAAAAAAACGGAAACCGCAGCGTTCGGTTTTGGGGATGTGACCGTTCAGGCAAAAGCGACGATTTTTAAGAAAATAAAATTTGAAACGCATGAAAATATCGGTTCAGGACCGATTCATCTGCCGGAAGAGGAGCTGCATACGAATGCCGCTTGGGTGCAGGTGAACGATGATGAGCGGCAAAATTGGAACGACATCAAATTGGAAGAGGCTTTGCTTGGGACTGCAAATGTCCTGGGACATGTCGCTGCCTTAAAAGTGATGTGCGATCCATCTGACCTGCATGTTTTTCCGCAAATCAAAGCCGTTCATAACGAAAAGCCGACGATCTTTTTGTATGATCGCTATCCCGGCGGAGTGGGTCTGTCTCAGAAAGTGTATGAACAAATGCCCGAGATCATCAGTGAAGCGCACCGGCTGATTTCAAGATGTCCGTGTGAGTCAGGATGTCCTTCCTGCATAGGAGTGGGCGGCAGCGGCGATCAGACAAAAAACAATGCTCTGCGCCTTTTAAAAGGCTGGAAAGGTTGAGCGGCATGTCTTTAAAACGAAAACTTAATCGCTATAAGCATCACCTGGGAAATCAAGCGAAAGAAGAAAAAACGGACCCTCCAGCAGAAAAGCAGACGTCCATGTCCGTCGGTTTTGAGAAAGAATGGACCGAACTCGGTGTTAAACCATATGTGTTTGAGGAATGCTATTGCCTGATCAGGGAGGTCGTTTATCCGTTGACACATGTTCATGGCCATTACGCGTTTTCTGAGCTTCATGAGACGGTTCGGCAATGGAACAACAGCACCGTTTCCCATGGGCTTTCAAGCAAAGGGTATACACCGAGCCAGCTTTTTTTCTTTGATACGGAAACGACCGGTCTCGGAGGAGGGGCTGGCAATGCGATCTTTTTGCTCGGCCATGCAAGGGTGTATGACGACCGCGTAGTCATCAAACAGCATCTGCTGCCAAAGCCAGGGCACGAAGCCGCCCTCTATCACAGCTTCCTGAGTGAAGTCGATATTCAGTCTCTTGTCACCTATAACGGCAAAGCGTTCGACTGGCCCCAGGTGAAAACGAGGCACACGCTGATCCGCGACAGGGTCCCAAAGCTGCCGGATTTCGGCCACTTTGACCTGCTGCACGGATCCCGCCGCCTTTGGAAGCATAAATTTGACCGCGTCTCTTTGGGGACGGTGGAAAAGGAAGAGCTTGGCGTTGTAAGAACTGAAGATACGCCGGGCTACCTGGCGCCGATGATGTATTTTCATTTTTTAAAGGAGGAACGTCCGGAAATCATTGAAGGCGTTTTGCGCCACAATGAGCTTGACGTGCTTTCTTTAATCTCTCTTTACATCCATTTATCGAAAAAAATCCTCACCCCGGAGCAGACAGCGGAAGCAAACGAAAAGTACGCGATGGCAAAATGGCTCCTCGCCAACCGGGAGACAGAGCTTGCGACAGCGCAGTTGCAGGAGCTTGAAAAAAAGCCTTTTGAACAGTCTGAACGCGCATCATTCGATTTATCCATGCAGTACAAAAAACAAGGCATGCTAAAAGAAGCCGCAGCCCTTTGGTTGAAGCTCCAAAATGGAGAAGACGGAAAAACCGCCTGGCGCGCAGGAATCGAACTCGCCAAATACCTTGAACATCGAAAGCGGGATATTCGGGCCGCTCTCGACGTAACGGACAACCTGCTGCAGCAGCACGGTTCACAAAAGTTTGAGCTGACCGAAAAAGAAATGGCCGGCTTCTTGAGACGGCGCGAGCGGCTGGAGAGGAAATACGGACGAAATATTCCCCGGGTAAGCGCAGAAAACGACGATCTTCGAAAGCCAAACATTTCAAGCACGTTATGAATTGTAGAAACCGATCGCTTCTTGTAAAATAACGTTAGAATGGTTTGAAGGGAGCGTCGATATGTATAAGGGGCTGTTTTATCTTTTTTTTGTCGTCGTACTGTTTATCGTATTGATCATGACGAATTTCAAGGAAAGCTTTATGGCTTACTTTTAAAATAGGTTTTTATATTAGTACATGTTTACCCCTTGCTTCATAGTTTAATAGTGTATATAGAAGCTTAAAGAAAGGGGAATTTTCATGCACTGTAAACCGAATGTAATGGCGCCGATTGTTCATCCTACTCAATGCTGCTACAACCATACGCAAAGCAAAACCGTCGTACCGCACATTCACCCGCAGCACACAACGAATGTCAATCATCAGCATTTTCAGCATGTTCATTACTTCCCGCAAACTCAATCAGCTGTCAACCAGGCATCACATCAGCACTTCGTGAGCCCTGGAGCAGGAATGATGCCGGGACCTGGAATGGGCATGGGGCCTTACTAAAAAGGGTTTTCGGAAGTTTTGTCGGGATGAACGAGCGCCGGATTGAACGTGAGCAACAGAATATCTTTAAAAAAATGGGGCGGAATACGGCCCCATTTTTTAGCAGGTGATCATAATGAAAGTATTGGCCGTTACAGGGTACAAGCCGTTTGAACTCGGGATTTTCAAACAGGACGACAAGGCCCTGTTCTACATAAAAAAAGCGCTTGAAAACCGGATGATCGCTTTGCTTGAGGAAGGCCTGGAATGGGTCCTTATCTCAGGCCAGCTTGGCACTGAACTATGGGCGGCTGAAGTCGCGTTTTCGCTGCAGGAAGAATATCCCGACTTGAAAGTGGCGGTCATCACTCCGTTTTTGGAACAGGAAAAGAAATGGAATGAGAAAAACCAAGAGCAGTATGAAGCTGTGCTCGCAGCCAGCGATTTCACTGAAAGCTTGACACACAGGCCGTACGAAAGCCCGGTGCAATTTAAACAAAAAAACCGGTTCTTTATTGAAAAGGCGGATGGCTTATTGATTCTGTACGATGAAGAAATCGAAGGCTCGCCTGTGTATATGCTGAATGAAGCAAAAAAGGCTCAGGAAAAACGCGATTTTCCGATCTACACGATTACGATGGATGACTTGAGAGTCACCGTTGAAGAATGCAGCTTTTACGAAGAGTAAAAAGTGCAAGAGAAAATTTGACATTGAACACGTTTTCTGAAAAAATATAAGATGATGATTCACGATATGAGGTGAAAAAGATGCTTGCTGATAAAGTGAAGCTTTCTGCTAAAGAAATTTTGGAAAAAGAATTCAAAACAGGAGTCAGAGGCTACAAGCAGGAAGACGTTGACAAATTCTTGGACATGGTCATTAAAGACTATGAAGCCTTCCATCAGGAAATCGAAGAATTGCAGCAGGAAAACCTGCAGTTGAAAAAACAGCTTGAAGAAGCCAACAAGAGACAGCCGGCTCAATCAAATACGACCAATTTTGATATTCTAAAACGACTTTCCAATTTGGAAAAACATGTGTTTGGAAGCAAATTATACGATTGATGAAAACCGCTTGTCCTTTAGAACAAACTAAGCTATAATAGTGGATGTCTTAACGTTCGGGTAATCGCTGCAGATTTTACATCTGTAGAGGAAAGTCCATGCTCGCACGGTGCTGAGATGCCCGTAGTGTTCGTGCCTAGCGAAGTCATAAGCTAGGGCAGCCTTGCAGAAGGCTGACGGCAGGAAAAAAGCCTACGTCCTTCATGGATATGGCTGAGTATCCTTGAAAGTGCCACAGTGACGAAGTCTCACTAGAAATGGTGAGAGTGGAACGCGGTAAACCCCTCGAGCGAGAAACCCAAATTTTGGTAGGGGAACCTTCTGGACGGAAATGAACGGAAGGAAGGACAGAGTTGGCTCTGTAGATAGATGATTACCACCCGAGTACGAGGCTTAGCAGCCGACGGCAGTACGACGGAACAAAACATGGCTTACAGAACGTTACACACTATTATGATGATGACAATGTATAAGCTCTCCGCAGGTAGGAGAGCTTTTATCATGTAAAAAACATACATAAAAACAGGTGATATGATGAAAACCTATACATTAATCGCAACAGCGCCGATGGGAATTGAAGCGATCGTCGCCAAAGAGGTGCGCGACCTTGGATATGATTGTACGGTTGACAACGGCAAAGTCGTATTTGAAGGCGATGCCCTCGCTATCTGCAGAGCCAATCTGTGGCTGAGAACCGCTGACAGAGTGAAAGTTCAGGTTGCCGAATTTACAGCCAAGACTTTTGACGAATTATTCGAGAAGACAAAAGCGATCGACTGGAGCGCCTATCTTCCTGAACACGCGTCATTCCCTGTGACGGGAAAGTCTGTTAAATCAGTGCTCGCAAGCGTGCCGGACTGCCAGCGCATCGTCAAAAAAGCGATCGCCGAAAAGCTGAAATCAGAGTATCGGGCACAAGGCGAGTGGCTTGAGGAAACAGGCCCGGAATACAAAATTGAGGTCTCTCTTTTAAAAGACAAAGCGGTCATAACGCTTGATTCATCCGGAGCCGGGCTCCATAAACGGGGATACCGAACCGGCCAAGGGGAAGCGCCGCTGAAAGAAACCCTTGCTGCAGCTTTAATTCTATTGACAAATTGGACGCCTGACAGGCCTTTCGTCGATCCGTTTTGCGGTTCGGGTACGATACCGATCGAAGCCGCTTTGATCGGCCAAAATATCGCGCCGGGTTTCAACAGGGATTTTGCATCTGAAAGATGGGAATGGATCGGCAAAGAAGTGTGGGATCAAGCGAGGCTGGAAGTCGAAGACAAAGCGAATTATGATCAGCCGCTTTCAATATCGGGGTATGACCTCGATCATCGCATGATCGAGATCGCCAAGGCAAATGCCGAGGAAGCGGGACTCGCCGATTTCATCGAATTTAAGCAAATGCAGGTAAAGGATTTTCGGACGAAAGAGGAATACGGCGTGATCGTCGGAAATCCGCCGTACGGGGAACGCCTCGGTGAAAAGAAAGCAGTCGAAGCCATGTATAAAGATATGGGCAAAGCATTTGCCGAACTTGATACGTGGTCTGTTTACATGCTGACATCAAACGAGCATTTTGAAGAGTGCTACGGGAAAAAAGCAACAAAAAAACGGAAACTCTTTAACGGTTTTATTAAGACGGACTATTACCAGTATTGGGGGAAAAGGCCGCCAAAACCGAATAAAGAGAAGTGAAGTTTAAAGGCTGCCGTGTAAAACGGCAGCCTTTTTTCTTTCCATAGCTGGAAAGCCTTTTAAATTAGCCCCTTAAAAGCGCATGCAAAACATTGACTCACTAATAAATCCATGAATCATTTTTCTTTTTATAAGACGAATCATAGCATTTTTTGCGCGGCTCATAGTAACAGTCTTTTTTGCAAGGCTTGTGGTAATCGTAGTCTTTTTTACAAGGCTTGTGGTAATCATAATCTTTTTTACAAGGTTCATGGTAGTAGAAGTCCTTTTTGCAGTAATCATAATCCTTCTTGCAAGGCTTGTGGTAATCGTAGTCTTTTTTGTAATCCTCATGGTAGTCATAATCCTTTTTGCAATAATCGTAATCCTTCTTGCAAGGTTCATGGTAATAGAAGTCTTTTTTGCAAGGCTCATAATAATAATCCTTCTTGCAAGGCTCATGATAGTAGAAGTCCTTTTTGCAATAATCGTAATCCTTCTTATAAGGATCATAATCATAATCCCAATAATCTTTCTTTGCCGGTTCATAATAGTACATAAACTCTCCACCTTTAGTCTATAAATTTTTAAGTCCCTACAGGATATGATAGAAAAACAGAATAGACTGGGTTTTTATGATGGATAAAGAGCACATTGTCTAACACAGTCCTTGTTATCTCATGTTCAGCTTTTGTTTGACTGAAAAAGGGTGTTTGACCGCTGCGAAAACGGTCCGCCCTAAGAGTAAAGAAAGAAAAAACATAAAATCAGCCTGTATAAAAACGATTCATCCTGCATATACTCGGGATTATTCGATTTGAAAAGGGGTGATTTCATGTTGAACAGCGATCACATTCAAATGATTCAAAAAGCGCTGGAGACGTCAGAAAACCAGCTCGAGGACGTTGGCGGAGAGTGCCTTACATATGCAAAGGAAGAATTGAAAAACGCGATCAGCCATATGGAATCGACAGATCATCCGTTTTTGACGCATTCGATTTACCGGAAATAGTTGAGAGAGGCTTCCTGCTCCTTTTCTCAAATCTTTCTTGTTGAATTTCCCGAATCATAGTGATAGGATAGAGGTTCTGAAAACTCGAAAGTTGGGGGTTGGAGCAGGGTGACAGCATCTCGTCTGCCTTTTTCATTAACAAAAACAAAAAACTTTTATGAAGAACTGAACAATTGGATCGGTGATGTATTTTACGATATTCTTCCTGAAAAAGGCTTTGATTTGCGCGATGAGCAAATATTCATGGCTTTTCAATTAGAGCGGGCATTTAAGGAAAAGAAGGTCATGTTTGCAGAAGCCGGCGTCGGAACCGGAAAAACGCTCGTCTATCTTCTGTTTGCCTTGAGCTATGCCAGGTATACGGGCAAGCCGGCGGTCATCGCTTGTGCGGATGAGACGCTGATCGAACAGCTCGTCAAAAAAGAAGGCGATATTTACAAAATTTCCGAGCATTTAGGCTTGACGATTGACGCAAGGCTCAGCAAGTCGCATGATCAATATTTATGTTTGAAAAAACTGGAGAAAACAATGCAGCGCTCTGATGATGAGAAATGGCTTGACCTTTACGAAAGTCTGCCGTCTTTCGTTCACGAATCGCAAGGCATGCAGACTTTTTATCCGTACGGCGACCGAAAAGAGTATTCGTCTTTATCAAATGATGAATGGTCTGAAATCGGTTACGACTCTTTTCAAGACTGTCTCACATGTGATATGAGGCACCGCTGCGGGCTCACACTGTCAAGAGACCATTATCGAAAATCAACCGATTTCATCATCTGTTCCCATGATTTCTATATGGAGCATGTTTGGACAGAAGAGGCGAGGAAACGGGAAGGCCAGCTGCCGCTTTTGCCGGAGCACAGCGCAGTGGTTTTCGATGAAGGGCATCTGCTCGAGTTTGCGGCGCAAAAAGCGCTGACGTACAGGGTGAAGCAATCGACGCTCGAAATGTTTCTCGAGCGCCTGCTCGGCAATGACATCAGAGAAGAATTTGCAGAGCTAGTCGAAGAAGCGCTTCGCGCCAACGACGAATTTTTCGGTTTGCTTTCGGAAAACGCCGAAAAAGCAGAAGGCTCTGAGCGCATGCGCATCAAAGATCATACCAATCTGAAAAAAGCAGCCGCCGAGCTGTATGACTTGCTTGAAAAAATCGGGGAGGCGCTCGTTTTTGAAGGAGAGCTGTACACGATTGATCAGTACGCTTTAACTGTTGTCGAAGAGTATCTCGAACAGATGGCTTACTCCCTTTCCCTTTACAGAAAAAATGCGATCAGCTGGCTTGAGCAAAAAGAGCTTGAGTCGACATTCGTCGTCATGCCGAGAACCGTCTCCGAAGTTCTCGGAGAAAAGGTGTTCTCCAAGCCGATTCCGTTTATTTTCTCATCGGCAACATTATCGGAAAACGGATCGTTCGATTATTTGGCGACAAGCCTCGGGATTCGCGACTACTTATCATTTACCGTTGATTCGCCGTACGATTATGAAGAGCAGATGAAAGTGTACATCCATCGAATCGAGGAAAGAGAAGCGAAGGAAAAAGCGGCAATCCGTGCAATCAAAGAAGCGGGCGGGAAGACGCTGATCCTGTTTCCGTCTTTTGAAGAGCTTCTGTCCTTCAAGCTCCGGACTGCACAGGAATCATTTTCGTTTCCCGTTTACTTTGAAGGGGATGAAGAAATCAGTACAATCGTTGAAAAGTTTCAAACGGTAGAAGAATCCGTCTTGTGTTCTGTACATCTGTGGGAAGGGCTCGATATTCCCGGAGACCCGCTTCAAAATGTCATCATCTGGTCGCTTCCTTTTCCGCCGCACGATCCTGTGTTTGAAGCGAAGCGGAGCGGCATGGAAAACGCCTTTCGCGAAGTAGACCTTCCTTACATGCTGCTAAGGCTGCGCCAAGGCATCGGACGTCTGATCAGATCAAACAGCGACTCCGGCACGATCAGCATTTTTGCGGGCGATGAAAAAGAATGGAATGTGATAAAAGAAGTCGAATCTGTGCTTCCTGTTCAGCCGGTCTATGTGTAAAGAAAAGCGGACATCCCGCTTTTCTTTTTTTTGGCTGCATAAAAGTTGACTTTCGTAAATATTTCCATTAGTCTGATTACAATTCGCATCATATACGGGAAGAGGAGGATGAATGATGTCGATCAATACATATGAAAAAGAGTTTTTAGAAACATTAAAGAAAATCAGCCGGTATGAGCAGGCGATTAACGTCATGTACTGGGATATGAGGACGGGCGCGCCGATAAAAGGGGAAGAAAGCCGCGCTGAAGCCATCGGCCAATTGTCGGCAGACGTCTTTCAGATGAGAACGTCCCCGCGGATGAAAGAACTATTGGATGCCCTCACTGAGCAAAAACAAGATCTGCCTTCCGATACACAGAAAGCGGTTGAGGAAGCGAAAAAAGAGTACGATTTAAACAGCAAGATTCCGGAAGAGGAGTTCAAAGAATATACGACGTTGACATCCAAAGCGGAATCCGCCTGGGAAAAAGCGAAAAAGGCGTCCGATTTTTCTCTCTTTGCTCCGTATTTAGAAAAAATTATCGACTTTAAAAAACGGTTTATCTCATACTGGGGATATGAAGGCCACCCTTATAACACGCTTCTGGACCAATACGAACCAGGCGTTACAGTCGAAAAGCTCGACGGGCTTTTTTCTGAATTGCGGAAGGCGATCGTTCCGCTTGTGCAAAAGATTGCCGCCAGTGATCAAAAGCCTGATACGGGTTTTGTGCACGAACATTTCCCGAAAGAGCGGCAGCGCGATATATGCCACTTCTTCTTGAAAGAACTGGGCTATGATTTTGAGGCGGGGCGCCTGGATGAGACGGTTCATCCTTTCCAGGTGACGATCAGCCAAGGGGATGCGCGGGTGACCACAGCATACAATGAAGACGATTTTCGCTCGGCTGTTTTCGGAACGATTCATGAATGCGGCCATGCCATTTATGAACAGAACATTGATGAAGCGCTGGGCGGAACCAATTTAGCAGACGGCGCATCAATGGGCATTCATGAATCCCAATCCCTTTTCTATGAGAACTTTATCGGCAGGCATCAAGGTTTTTGGACGCGGTATTTTGAGAAAATAAAAGAAGCAAGTCCTGACCAGTTTGCAGGCGTTACTGCCGACCAATTCTACAGAGCCGTTAATGAATCGAAGCCGTCGCTGATTCGGATTGAGGCTGACGAGCTGACATATCCGCTGCATATTATGATTCGCTACGAAATTGAAAAAGCGATTTTCGGCGGCGAAGTATCGGTCGGAGACCTTCCGAAACTATGGAATGACAAATATGAAGCATACCTGGGCATTACGCCTCCCGACGATGCTAAAGGAATTCTGCAGGATGTCCATTGGTCCGGCGGCGATTTCGGTTATTTTCCTTCATATGCGCTCGGATATATGTATGCGGCTCAACTGAAGTCAAGCATGCTGAAAGATCTTCCGGAGTTTGACCGCCTGATTGAAAACGGCGATTTTCAACCGATCAGAAAATGGCTGACAGAGCATGTTCACGTCCACGGCAAAAGAAAAAAACCGCTGGAAATCATCAAATCTGCGACAGGCGAAGAATTAAACGTCCGTCATTTAATCCGCTACCTGGAAGAAAAATATACAACACTCTATTTATAAAAGAAACCCCTCCCGTGTGCCTGGGAGGGGTTTTCGGGTCAGAATTTTCTGTTAAATACGAACGTTTCAACTGAAAAAATGTGTGCAGGTTCGTCTTTTTTTATTTTATCCCTTTTCATTCGCGCCGAAAGTTGATATAATTTGATACATTATATCACTCATATAATCGCGTGGATATGGCATGCAAGTTTCTACCGGGCACCGTAAATGTCCGACTATGAGTGGGCGATAAGAAAACGAACGTCTTTTAGTGAAACAGACGGAATTCGTCTTTTTAAGCATTGCCCGCTCGCATTCAAAATCCGAGCGGACAATGCTTTTTTTATAAAGGGCAATTGATGAACGGAGGGGTTTAATGGAAAAGCTAAAACGAAAAATTGCAGAGCAGGGCACGGTGTTGTCTGACGAAGTGCTGAAAGTTGATTCATTTTTAAATCATCAAATCGATCCGGAATTAATGCTTGCTGTCGGTGAAGAGTTTGCCACGCTTTTCCGGGAGGAAGGCGTCACGAAGATTGTGACGATTGAATCCTCAGGGATCGCACCTGCCGTAATGGCAGGCTTGAAACTGGGCGTGCCGGTAGTATTTGCAAGAAAGCGTCAATCGCTTACCTTAACGGAAAATCTGTTGACGGCTTCTGTCTATTCATTTACAAAGAAAACGGAAAGCACGATTGCTGTTTCAGCCAGCCACCTTTCAAAGGATGACAAAGTTCTGATCATCGACGATTTTTTGGCAAACGGACAAGCAGCGAAAGGGCTCGTTTCCATCATAAAACAGGCCGGCGCAAAGGTGTGCGGAATCGGGATTGTCATCGAAAAATCATTCCAGACGGGCAGGGAGGAGCTTGACAACCTTGGAATCAGAGTCGAATCCCTTGCGCGTATTGCATCTCTTGCCGACGGAAAAGTTACCTTTTTACAGGAGGTTGGGTCATGAAACTTACGGCCGGTAAAACCGTTTCATTAAGCATTCAGCACGTCCTGGCCATGTATGCAGGAGCCGTTGTCGTACCGCTGATTGTCGGCGGTGCTCTCGGTCTGACGCCGGCTCAGCTGACATATCTTGTGTCTGCCGACATTTTGATGTGCGGTGTGGCGACGCTGCTGCAAGTTTGGAAAAACCGCTTTTTCGGAATCGGCTTGCCTGTTGTATTGGGATGTACGTTCACAGCCGTGTCCCCGATGATTTCGATCGCCTCGAAATACGGTATTCCAGCGATCTATGGAAGCATCATAGCAGGCGGTGTGATTGTCGTTATCGTTTCCTTTTTCTTCGGAAAGCTTGTTAAGTTTTTCCCTCCTGTTGTCACAGGATCGGTCGTTACGGTGATCGGTATCACCTTGATTCCGGTTGCGATGAACAACATGGCCGGCGGTGAAGGCAGCAGCGATTTCGGTGAGCTGTCCAATCTTGCTTTAGCTTTTTCCGTTTTACTGGTCATCGTCCTTTTATATCGTTTTACAACAGGATTTATCAAATCGATTTCCATTTTAATCGGCTTGATCGCAGGAACAGCCGGCGCCGCTCTGATGGGAAAAGTTGATTTTACAGAAGTGGCAAACGCGGGCTGGGTGCAGATGATCCATCCATTTTACTTCGGTGCCCCTGTTTTTGAGGTCACACCGATCTTGACGATGTCCCTCGTGCTGATCGTCAGCCTTGTCGAGTCTACAGGCGTTTACTTTGCATTGGGTGATTTGACGGACCGCCGGCTGACAGAAAAAGATTTAGCAAAAGGATATCGCGCCGAAGGGATTGCCGTGCTACTGGGCGGGGTTTTCAATGCCTTCCCTTATACGGCCTATTCGCAAAACGTCGGTCTCGTTCAGCTGACAGGAGTTAAGAAAAACAGCGTGATCGCGCTTGCTGGAGCTTTTCTTATTCTGTTGGGGCTGTTTCCGAAAGCCGCTGCTTTAACGACGATTATTCCTAAACCTGTGCTCGGCGGCGCTATGGTAGCGATGTTCGGCATGGTGATCGCCTACGGGATCAAAATGCTGAGCAGGGTTGATTTCGGAACGCAGGAGAACTTGTTGATCGTAGCGTGTTCAATCGGAATCGGCCTCGGCGTGACGGTTGTACCGCAAATGTTTCAAAACCTTCCTGACGCCGTCAAACTTTTGACAGAGAACGGAATTGTCGCGGGAAGCTTTACCGCCATTCTCTTGAATGCGATCTTTCACATCCATCCGTTTTCGCGTCATGCTGAACAGCCTGAAGCAGTTCCAACTGAAAAATCCGCCGTTTAAAACCTCACAGATTGTGAGGTTTTTTTGTTGTGTTTTCTCATTGCGGATAAGCCATACTACCGGTATGAAGAGGAGGCGTAACGAATGGAAACTGTGAATGAGCTTGTCGAACGCATCAGCACGAAAGACGGCGGTGAAGCGGTCATCCGTCCTGTCAAAATGGCGGATGCCCCTGACATCATTGAAGCGGTGAAAGATGTGATTCAAACGGGAGTTTTCATCCAAAAAGAACAGCCGCGCACACTTGAGGAAGAGCGTGTATTCATCAGCGATATGATGGAAAAAGACAACATGTATGCGGCGGTTGAAATCGATGGTACGGTGTACGGAATTGCCCGGGTCATTCGCGGCGAACTCAAAATGAAGCGGCACACGGGGCTGTTCAGAACTTGGCTCCACAGCAAGGCGCAAGGGCTTGGGATCGGCAGGGAAATCATGTCCTACACCCTGAACTGGTGCAGGCTGCATCGTCTGCATAAGCTCTGCCTGACTGTATTTTCCGCAAATGAAGCAGCGCTGTCGCTCTATGAGAAAAGCGGATTTGTCATTGAAGGGGTCCAAAAGGAACAGGTTTTGACAGACGGGAAATATGAAGATGAAGTGCTGATGGCTTATTTTTTCGAGAGGTCCACATAAGGCCGCGTGATTCGGGAGACGCTGTAAATAGAGGTGGTGTTATGGCCTATGTCATTTCGGCGGGGACAAGCATTCCCCGCTGCCATGTCAACCAAAAGGAAGCAGCCGTTTTTGCGAGGGAGATGTTCAAAAATTCATTTAAAGACATTGACCGTCTGCTGTCAGCTTTTCAAAATGGTGAAATCGCTTCAAGACAATTTGTCATGCCTTTGGATTGGTATAAAGAGGCCAAGAGCTTCAAGGAAAAAAATCAAGCGTACATTGATATGGCTGTCAGACACAGTGCTGAAGCTGTTTCGAACTGCCTGTCAGACGAACGGTTTTTGAAAAAAGAAATCCCTTACGAAAAAATTGAAGCGATTTTTTTTATTTCTTCTACAGGTATTTCGACTCCAAGCATTGAAGCGAAGCTCATGAACATTTTGCCTTTTTCAAAACGGACGAAGCGGATTCCGATTTGGGGGCTCGGCTGTGCAGGAGGGGCTTCAGGTATAGCAAGGGCATTCGAATACTGCAAAGCTTTTCCGGAAGCCCATGTCCTTGTGATTGCGGCGGAGCTGTGCAGTTTAACGTTTCAAAAGGATGATCAATCGAAAAGCAACCTGATCGGCACATCTTTATTTGGCGATGGAATCGGCGCACTCTTAATGTGCGGCAAGGAAGCGGATATTTCATCAGCCAGATTGGATGTTCTTCCGGAAGTATTGAGCTCACAATCTGCCATCTTGGAAGATTCGGAAGATGTCATGGGCTGGGAAATCAATGACAACGGTTTTCGAGTCGTTTTCTCCAGGGACATTCCGACATTGATCAAAACACATTTAAAGAACGATGTCGAAGCATTCCTCCATAAGGAACAGATCGCTTTGGAGAATATTCAAGTATTTCTGGCTCACCCGGGCGGAAAAAAGGTCCTCGACGCTTATATGGAAAGCCTCGGTTTTTCCGAAGCACACATCGACTGTTCACGAAAAATTTTGGCCAGGCACGGCAATATGTCATCGGCCACTGTGATGTATGTTTTAAAAGAATATTGTTTGCATGGCAGTCCCGTGCCGGAAAAATACGGTCTCTTAGGAGCGCTCGGTCCGGGCTTTTCATCGGAGCTAGTGCTCTTGAGATGGACAAAAAGAGAGTGACTGACACATGTTTTGGACGATCTTAAGCATTTTTGCCGCCCAGCGCCTGCTTGAGCTGGCAGTCGCGAAGTTCAATGAAAAAAACGCTTTGAAAGAGGGAGCGGTCGAATACGGGAAACGCCATTACCCTTACATCGTCGCGATGCATGTTTTGTTTTTCGTATCTTTGATTTGGGAAACGATCGCTTTTCAACGCGGACCCCTTCCGATGGCGCTTGTCGTATTAACAGGCCTCATCTTCACTCAGACCCTCCGGTATTGGGCGCTCTTTTCACTAGGGAGATGCTGGAACACGAAAATCCTTGTCATCCCTGGAACGAACCTTGTCCGAAAGGGGCCCTATCAATGGATCAAACATCCGAACTATGTGGCGGTGGCTCTTGAATTTCTGCTTTTGCCCTTGCTTTTCCAGGCATATGCCACCGCACTTTTATTTACGGTGCTCAACGCTGCTGTCATGTACATCCGCATTCGTACAGAAGAACAGGCGTTAGAAAAATCACACCATTGAAAATGATTATCATTTCATTTATAATGATGATAAACATTCTCATTATAGGATGGTGAGTCGCGTATGACGATGTTTTTTTTACTGGCGGCCGTCAGTACATACAGTTTATTGATCGGATATGTTTTAAAAGGAATCGCTGGAGCGAATCCGCAAAAATAAATAGATACACGTGCTGAAGCTGCCGAAACCGGCAGCTTTTTCTCGTTTTTTCTTTTAGATTGTGAAGAAAAATACAGCAAGGTTGTGTAAAATGGGAGAAAGGGCTAAGAGGGCAAACAACAACGCATAAAAGGGGTAGGAAACATGGCACAAATAAACACGAAAGACGATCTGATAAAAAGAGCCGGAGCGGTTTTCGGGGAGCTCAGAAAAAACGGGGATGACAAGCGGTCGGCGCAGCTTGCGGGCATCATCCGAAAATGGCTGAGAAAAGAAGTGTACATCGCGTTAACCGGACATTATTCAGCAGGAAAATCATCGCTTTTGAACGCGCTGCTTCAGGAAGACGTCCTGCCGACAAGTCCGATACCGACGAGCGCCAACCTCGTGCTGGTCCGCAGGGGAGAAATGAAAACAACACTCCATACGATCGATGGAAGGTACGCCGAGATGAATGGCTCTTATGATAAAGAAAAAGTGCAGGCGTACTGCAGGGACGGCAGCCAGATTGAAATGGTGGAAGTCGAGGGGCCTTTTTCTGGAATTGCGCCTCAGGCTGTCTTAATCGACACGCCCGGAATTGATTCTACGGACGATGCCCATTTTCTCTCGGCGTCTTCGATTCTTCACCAGGCAGATGCCTTGTTTTATGTTGTGCATTACAATCATGTCCATTCCGAAGAAAATGTGAATTTTCTTCGATCAATAAAAGATAAGATACCGAATATTTTTTTTATCGTGAATCAGATTGACCGCCATGATGAAGCAGAAACAGGCTTCCATGCCTATAAAAAACAAGTGCTCGATATGCTGCTGAAAGAAGGGATCAATGAAGAGCATCTCTTTTTTACATCGGTCACTGCAGCCGATCATCCGCTGAACGAATTCAACCGGCTTCGCGCTGCGCTGGAAAGGCTTCAGCATCAATCCGAACAGGAGCTAAAGGTATATACGGAACAAAAAATCAGCAGCTTGATTCATGAACATATCAAAATGCTGATCAGTGACGAAGATACGGCTCTGTCGGAAGAAACCGCTTCCTTAAGAGAAACCGTCAAGATTTTAAAAGCACAGCTTGCCGATTTGACAGGACAGGAAAAACGGGCGGAGGAACAAATCAAAAAAGACATCCAAACGATTGCCCAAAACGCAAATATAACGCCGTTTGAGATGAGAGAGCTGGCCAAATCGTATTTGGAATCGATCGAAAAAGGCTTTAAAAAAGGATTTCTTTTCAGTAAGGCCAAAACGCTTGAAGAAAAACAAAAACGAAAAGAAGCTTTTCTTGCCGACGTCCAAAAAAGGGTTCAAGCCGAAATCGATTGGCATGTCATTGAAGCAATCAAGGCATTCATGAACCGCTTTAATGTCCAGAGTGATGAAATGCTTCAGGAAGTTCTTCAATTTCGGACGATGATCGATGAAGATGAACTGCTTCG
Source organism: Bacillus haynesii (assembly GCF_001969855.1). GTDB lineage: Bacteria > Bacillota > Bacilli > Bacillales > Bacillaceae > Bacillus > Bacillus haynesii. The sequence continues at coordinate 212,699 of NZ_MRBL01000016.1, read as the reverse complement.
TTCCCAGAAAAAAGGGGCTGAGCTTACACCGGAATACGTGCTGAACTATACGAAAGAACTGGCTGAAAACATCAGAAGAAAGGCGAAGAGACAAGCACAGCCACTTATCGACCAGCTCAAAACCTTCATCAAAGAAAGAAGCGACCTGCAGGCGGAAGCGATGAAAGCCGAATATGAAGCGGAACAAGCGAAGCTCGCCGAGCGCGAAAGCCGGTTGATCGAGCAGCAGAAGTCATATGAAAAAGCGAACCGTCTCTGGGATCAATGCGATTTGAACGAGCTGCCAGCGAATTGGCATGCCGCCGAAAAAAAGCCCCTTGAAAAACCGCTTGATGCGGGACGGGCGGAACCGGTCCGTGTGCAAGAGGAGAACAGCAGCCGTAAAGACGAGGCGCTCCATCCGAAAAAGGGCGTTTCTGAGTACATTGAGCACTTTTTCGAACTGGCCCGGTTTTTGGCGGATATCCCGGTTTTGGAAAAGCAGCGAAAAGCATTCCTGGACAAAACGGAGCGCCTTCATACAAGGCAGTTTACCCTCGCGCTCTTCGGCGCATTCAGTTCCGGCAAATCGTCCTTTGCAAATGCGCTTTGCTGGCGGAAAGTGCTGCCGTCATCTCCGACGCCGACAACGGCAACGATTAATAAAATAACAAAACCGTCGGGAACCAAAAGGGACAGGACAGCAGAAGTCGCTTTTAAAACGGAAGGGGAAATCACAGCGGAACTGGATCAGCTTTTGGATGGGAAAATGGCTGCGGCAAAAGGCTCCGCTTTTGGCGAAAAACTTGCAAACCTCTTAAAAAAAAGAGAACTGCACGATGATGAACGGCTGCTGATCAAGAACTTTCTCAAGGCTTATGAGCGCTATGGTTCATATATCAACGATCAGGAAATCCTGACAATTTCCGCTGACGATCTGCATCCGTATGTCGCTGAAGAACAAACGGCCTGTGCCGTCCGCGAAGTCACCGTTTATTTGAGTACACCTGTTACGGACAAAGGAATTACGATCGTCGACACACCGGGCGCCAGCAGCATGAATAAACGGCATACAGAGCTTGCGTTTCAATACATGAAAGATGCCGATGCCCTGCTTTACTTAACATACTACCAGCATGCATTTTCCAAAGCGGACCGGTCGTTTTTGCGCAAGCTCGGGCTCATTAAGGACGCTTTCAGCATGGATAAAATGTTTTTTATTTTAAATGCGGCTGACCTCGCGGAAAGCCCGGTCGAATTACAGATGGTTGAAGACTATGTAAGGGGAGAGCTCTTGAAAGAAGGTATTCAAAATCCGCACCTCTACCATGTATCGAGCAAACAGGAGCTCAGCAAAAAAGCTTCACGGTACAACGACTTCAGCAGATTAAAGCGGGAGCTCGACGATTTTATCGAAAACGGTTTGGCCAGAACAGCTGTCGAAGAACTGCTTGATGAAGGCAAAAAACTGTGTGAAACTGTCTTTCAGCTCCGCCGTTCACTGCACCGTTCCGCTGAAGAAACGGAAGCAGAGCAAAAGCGAGTCGCCAAAGCTTATCAAGAGGCTTTGGCTGCCATTGAAAAAGCAGAGAAGGGATCATCAATCCTTCAAATGACGGAAAAGGATGTGGAAGAGCAATTTTACCACATGAGGCAGCGTCTGGCCTTTTATGCACACGATTTATTTAAAGCTGCGATACATCCCGGGCTTCAGAACGGAGATTGGCGCGCCAATCTGCAAACCGCTTTGAAAAGCTGCTTAAAAGAGTATGAATTCGAATTTTTGCAGGAACTAAAAGCGCTTGATATCAGAATGGAAAACATGATGCTCAAGCATGCCGGCGAACAGTGGGCAAATGCCGTAAAAGAGCGGCTTGCCGGTAATTCTTATTTTTCGGTTCATATCCAAGCTGACCGGCCTGAGACCGACAGTTGGGAAATGGCTGAAGCGTCAGCGGATGAAGGGAAGTTTACAGATGAACTGAAAATGTTCAAAACGCCTAAAACGTTTTTTCAGCAAAATGGCAAAGCCCGGCTTGTCGAGGCGTTTACTGCAAAGCTTTCGGCGACCACGGACAAATGGATTCAACGTGAAAAGCAGACATTTTTAAACCGCTGCAAAACGAGCGCCGGACAATTACAGAAAGCGGCTGTTCTGTCCGCAAAAGCTCAACTGGCAGAACAAAAAGAAGCATATTTTCATGAGCCGTTGGAAAGCGCAGAACGTGAAAACATTGAAAAAGCGTATGCCTTGGCAGGCGAATGGCTCCGCTCCTGTTGAATCAGATTGATATAGGTATGGATATCTGGCTGGCAGGCATGATAGACTGAATAAAAAAAGAAGGGAATTAGACGATGACAAACGTTCATGAAGCCATTACAGTACATTCAAAAAAACAGCACCAGCACATCAAGAAGTTCGTGCGTCTCGAACAGGAGAGGGAAAAAGCGATCGATGAAGCGGTCGATAAGTGCCGGCGAAACGAAGCATTTTCAACCGACCTCATCAACCAAATTACAGTGCAGATAAACGAATTGGCCAAAAAAGGCATCGTTCCCACGAGACGGCTCGTTTCGAAAGAAATGGTCGCCGAATACGTCAGCCGAAAATATCCACAGGCCTAGCTGGTGGATCCTTCCGCGTGTGGTGTCATGTTTTTTTGCAAAACATAAACCTGACCCGCCCGCTGGAGGTGAAGTGTAATGGGAAGAACAAAGCTTGGCAACGCGAATGCACAGCGAAACAACAACGCTAAAAAGAAGAACGGCTTTAACACTGAATTTGCGACTGAATCCTATTCGCAAATGGAAGCCGCAAAATTAATTTCAAGCAAAAAACAGCACCAAAAATAGAAACAGCGTCGCTAGACGCTGTTTTCATCATTTTTGCTCCTGTGGTACAATAAGTGCATTGTATGATGAAAGGAAGTTTCCATAATGAACAAGAAGCTGCTGCTTGTAGACGGGATGGCTTTATTATTCCGGTCTTTTTTTGCGACTGCGGTGCACCGCAATTTTATGCTGAATGACAAAGGCGTGCCGACAAACGGGGTTCACGGCTTTTTAAAACACCTGTTAACAGCGGTGTCTGCGTTTGAACCGAGCCATGTCGTCTGCTGCTGGGACATGGGAAGCAAAACGTACCGCAACGATTTATTTAAGGATTATAAAGCGAACCGGAGCGAGCCGCCTCTAGAATTGATTCCGCAATTTGACATGGCAAAGGAAGCGGCGGAAGAGCTCGGGATTTTAAATATCGGCCTTGCGGGCTATGAAGCCGATGACTGCATCGGCACGCTGTCAGCGATGTTCAGCGAAGAAGCGGAGATCACGATCGTCACCGGTGATAAAGATTTGCTTCAGCTTTTAACAGTCAATGTTAAAGTTGCTCTGCTTCAAAAAGGAATCGGCAATTATAAAGTATACACGGAAGAATCATTCAGTGAAGAGACCGGTGTCGAACCGAAGGCTTTAATTGACATCAAAGCGCTGATGGGCGATACAAGCGATAATTACCCTGGGGTAAAAGGCATCGGCGAAAAAACGGCCTACAAGCTGATCAAGGAATATTCAACTGTTGACCGGCTGCTGGAAAACATCGGTCAGCTGACAAAGGGCCAGCAGACGAAAATAACCGAATGTCTTGAAGACCTGAAGCTGTCCAGAATCCTTGCAGAAATCAAATGCGATGTACCGCTTTCCTGCTCATTGGACGATGCGGACTTCACCTTGATGCATGACAGGGCAAAGGAGATGCTGAGACTTCATCAAATACGGGGAATCGAACCGCTGCTGATGAAATTCGAAAAAAGAGAGATCGGATAACCGATCTCTCTCAGCGTGCTGCCAAACCCTCGCATTCGTTGTCAGGCCTGTGCTCCGGTGCTCACGAATTATAACATTCGCTCCGCTCCGGTGCTCGGGCTTCCTAGACTGCAAGGGTTTTCAGACACCCTGAATGGGATGACAAATTCCTAAAAATAAAACCTTTTAGGAATTTGTCAATCATCTAAAGAGAGATCGGGTAACCGATCTCTCTAATGTTTTGTATTGCTTTTTTTCGCCCGGTTTTCAAGCTCGGTTTTTGGGTCTGTATGCCGGTTATCCCGGTTCAATACAATATCTCCCTGGGGCGTGACACCGCCTGTCAGGCGGCCTCTTCCTGCTGAATGCTGTTTTTCCACTTGAACCACCTCACTCGTTATGATGTGCAGCGGGAATGGATTTTACTCGGGGGCGTTCAGCAATATCGCTTTTTTCGCCAGCTTGTCAGCCGCCTGATTTGACTTCGAAGGAATCCACTTGATAAAAAATAAATCAAAATCCTTTTTTAAGCGGATGATTTCATCCAGATATGGCTTAAAATCCTGATTTTTGACAAACTCCGAATCCGCCGTGCGCTCGACGATCTGCGAATCGGTCCGAAACGAAACGATCCGGTAGTTTCGTTCGGCGCACAGCTTCATTCCTTCGATCAGCGCCTGGAATTCCGCTTCATGGTTGCTCAGTGAGCCGGCGGGAAGGGAGAAGGACTCGGTCTTCTGACCGTCTTTGATGAAAATGCCAAGTCCGGACGGTCCGGGATCACCGGCGCTTGCTCCGTCGATATAGACCTCAACCGGCATTGTTTTCGCTCCTTTCATCCAAAGGGGTGATTCTTTTAGCGGCATACGCGTACGGTGCTGCGAAAACAGCGACAACGAATTTCAAGACGTATGTCGTGATAAAAATTTGAATCCATACATCCAGCGGATAAACGCCCATAAACGCAACGCTTGTAAAAATCAACGTATCGAGCAGCTGGCTTAGGGCTGTACTGCCGCTGTTGCGAAGCCATAGTGCCCGATCGGAAGGAAATAACCTTCTGATTCCCGAATATACATAAACATCAAGCGTTTGGCTGATGATATAGGCGAGCAGGCTGCCGAGCGCCACGCGGGGCAAGAAGCCGAATATCGTCTCCAGCGCAGGCTGTGCGATGTCTTCAGGATGCGGCTTGAATAGAAGCGCTCCCTGCATGACGAGCGTCAAGGTAATCAGAATGAAAAAACCGATTGAAACGGCTTTTTTCGCTTCTTCCTTTCCGTATCTTTCATTGATGACGTCGGTCGCAAAAAATACGCTTCCGTACAGGATGTTGCCGAGTGTCGCAGTCAAACCGAACAGCTCGACCGTTTTGACCACCTCGATATTGGCGGCGGCTGTCGCAAAACCGATCCAGACAAATAAACCGGTTTTGCCAAATCGTTTAAAAAAGAAGAGAACAATGATAAAATTAATGATCGCAAAACTAATCCATAATATTTCGTTAAACAAGAACGAGTACTTCCTTTCTGAATAAACTGTTTTGATTATAGCATAACAAGCCATAATTTGAATAAAGGTGATTTTGTGAAACTGAGAGCAGGCATGAAAATCAAGATTAAAGGGTCTTCACCCATTCAATTTACAGCTGATGAATGGATCGAGGTGAAAGAGGCAGTGGCGGCCGGGCGTCAGCTTTCTCAAAGTCCGTATGTCACTGAACTCGAGTTCGAAGATGAGAAGGGCAGCTTTTGGACCGTGAAAGAGCTGGAAAAGCTGAAAGAGGAACTTGCGGTTGAACCGGATGAGATCACCGTGTATTTTGACGGCAGCTATGATAAAGAAAGTCAGCTCGCCGGTTTAGGCATTGTGATATATTACTCCCTCGGCGGGGAGCGGTATCGATTGAGAAAGAACAAGAGCTTTCGGCTGACAACGAATAACGAGGCGGAATATGCGGCTCTCTCCGAAGCCGTGAAAGAGCTTAGAGATCTCGGGGCAAGCAGGAACTCCGTCGTCATTAAAGGGGATTCGCTCGTCGTGCTGAACCAGCTCGAAGGAAACTGGCCATGCTATGATCCCGTTCATTCGAAATGGCTGGACAGAATCGAAAGCCAGCTTCAAAAATTAAAGCTCACGCCCACCTATATTCAAATCAGCCGCAAAGATAACAAGGAAGCGGACCAGCTCGCAAAAAAAATGCTTGAGCATACCATTGTGGAAAGCCAAATCAAACTAGATGAATAACGGAGATGAACGTTTTGGATAAGAAAGAGATCTTTAAGGAACTGACACATTTGCAGGACACCTACTGTGAAGGGTGCTTCATCAAAAAACACTTCAGAAAAGAATACGGAAAAACGTATGCCCACGCATTTTGCATTTCAAAATGTACGGTCGGAGAAAAGCTCCGCACATATGGAGACGTGCTGACTAACAAAAATTGATCCCTAAAAATTCCCCAATAGGCCATCATCCATGAAAACCGGGTTTTCGGGCCACGCTAAAAAACCGCTGAACGCGGTTTTTTTAGTGCTGTGATTCATCAAGCTGGTGCTGGCAACTATTTAATATGTTGAGCTGTTCGTTTAAAAAGTCTTCATCCAGTGCTGATAATTCCTCAGCCTCTGACAGCTGTCTGGCATCTTCAATGGATTGATACGCCGATTTCAGCAAAGTGGAGCTTTTTTGCCTCGTTGCCATTCCCGTCGTTTTTTGGGCTGTTTCTACGGCTATTTCAAGCTGCTTGCGCTGATTAAATCCCGTTTCGAGATCATCGTGATGTTCTGATTTCATGATCATACACCTCCGACAAGTATTTTTTCTAAAAAAGGCATTTTTATGTGTAAAATAGAAAAAATAAAGTAAAATTAATCCGATATAACTATTGAACCTAAAAAATATAAGTCTTTATTACTAATTTAGGTAATCATAAAAAAAGGAGTCTGAGGAACAGTGGAAAGCAATGAACTGCAAACCGTTCTTCACAAGACATTTGTGGAGGTATATAAAGATCTTGAACAGCTCGTTGATATTGCGAAAAAGGGGCGTCCATCTCTCGAGAAGAATATTGAGGAAATCGAGCAAAGGCTGAAGCAAAATATACTGGCGATCGAAATTCAGCTGAAAATTAAATAGGAGAGGCAAAAAATGCCTCTCCTCTTATTTGAAGTCTCAATTTGTTCTGATTTTGTTAAAGCTTTACAACGTTAGATGCTTGAGGTCCACGATTACCTTCAACAATTTCGAAAGAAACTTCTTGTCCTTCTTCTAGAGATTTGTATCCGTCACCTTCGATTGCAGTGAAATGAACGAATACATCGTCTCCTCCTTCAACTTCGATGAAGCCGAAGCCTTTTTCATTGTTAAACCATTTTACTTTACCGTTTTGCATATTGCTTAATCCTCCTAGTACTGTAGCACAATGTGCTAAAAAAAATTTTCATCATCTAACGGTGTTCTGCTAAATGATGGTTTCACTATACACTATCTATGGAGGCTTCGTCAAGCTGTCAAGAGAAAAAAATGAACTTTAATGCTTTTTTAAGGAATTTCTTTGAAATCGTTTTCAATTTATGGTTATTCAACATCATTTTTCGCAAAGCGGATGAAACATTTTAAGCGTCAGTCCGTATATAATAAAACCAATATCAGGAATGTGAACAGGAGTGTTAACAGATGAGCCGTTATTCGGTTGATGAGTTTGTATCCAAAACCCAGCAGGAAGACAAAGGGGAGGGGCTGTTTGAAATGGAAACGCCCCGTCTCTTGGAAGTCAATCTCGACGGAAAAGTGTGGGCAAAGGCCGGTTCGATGATTTCCTACAGAGGAAGAGTCAAATTTAAGCGTGAAGGGGTATTTGAACACGGAATTGGACGGATGGTGAAAAAAGTGTTCAGCGGCGAAGGGGCTGCACTGATGAAAGCGGAAGGAAACGGAAAGGTGTACCTCGCGGATCAAGGAAAGAAGATATCCATCTTAAACTTGAATCAAGACTCCATATTTGTGAATGGGCACGACCTGCTCGCTTTTGAGTCGTCGATCCATTGGGACATCAAACTGATGAAAAGAATTTCCGGTATGCTTGCCGGCGGGCTGTTTAACATTAAGCTTGAAGGAACAGGAATGGCTGCAATCACAAGCCATTATGAGCCGCTCACTTTGATCGTAACCCCGGAAAGCCCCGTCTATACCGATCCAAACGCAACGGTTGCCTGGTCTGGAAGCCTGCAGCCTGAATTTGTGACAGATGTCTCTTTTAAGACGTTCATCGGCAGGGGAAGCGGGGAATCGATCCAAATGAAGTTTTCAGGGAACGGGTTTGTCGTTGTGCAGCCGTTTGAAGAAGTTTATTACTCGGAATCTTAATATCAAACAAAAAACACTTGCAGAGCAAGTGTTTTTTTGCATCGAATTTTTTTAGGACAGCGCCCGGACAGTCTGTTTTTTGTTCATGATGATTTCAGACTGCTCGATAATGTCCGTCAGGATGACTTCTGATGAATTGGATAAATGCAGGCTTTTAATGTTTTTCTTCATTTCGTTTAATTTTTTCTCATCAGCCAAAAGGGAAGAGACTGATTCAAGAATCTCCTCATGCCTGTTGACGACGATGGCAGCCCCTCTGTCTTCGAAGAACAGGGCATTTTCCTTTTCCTGCCCGGGAACAGGCTTGTAAAGGATGACGGGAACGCCGATTGCCGTGGCCTCTGTCAAGGTAATTCCGCCCGGCTTTGTGATCATGCAGTCAGCCACCCTGAACAGCTCGTCAATTCTTTCGATATAACCGAGCGTTTTCAGCTTGTTTGGATAAAGGGCTTCAATGTCTTCCAGTGAAGATTTCAGCATCGAATTTTTTCCGCACACGACGACGACTTGAACATCTTCTTCCGTCACCAGAGATTCGCACAGTTCTTTTACGTTTTTCAGAACCCCGTGTGCGCCTGCCATGATCAGCAATATCTTCTTGTCGGGAGACAGCTGATACTTCTCGTAGATCTTATCTTTGTCCATTTCTTCTTCAAACTGCCTGCGGATCGGAATGCCCGTGATCTTGACGTTGCTCGGGTGAGTGCCGATTTCGAGCAGTTTTTCCTTCACGTAATCAGTTGCTACGTAATATTTATCAATATGTTCGTGGACCCAAATTTTATGAAGACAGAAATCCGTCATGACGTTAAAAGTCGGAATGACTTTTCCCATTCTCCGTCTGTATTCGGGCACGACAATCATTGGAAACGTATTGATGATGATATCTGGCTGATGTTTTTTAACCAGTTGGTCCAGCCGTTTATTTCCCATTTTGAAATAAATATTAAACTTTCTTTTATTGTAAATTTTATCGACCCCATAGTAGAAAAGACGATAAAACTGTTTACCGATTGAGAAGCTTTTCAGGTAGAGATACTGCGTGATCTCTGACACAATCGGATTTGATTCTTGATACAAATTCGAAACAGTTACATTCTTAAAACCGAGCCGTTCGCACTCTTGGTAGAGCGTTTTGGCTACTTGAACATGGCCATTTCCGTAATTTGCAGTCAAAATTAATATATTTTTATTGGTATTCAAGCATATTCACCTCAATTAATTCAAACAGCAAGAGCTAAAATGGTAAAAAAACAGGAGTCAATGTCCACACATACCATACCATAAATATTATTTTAATTATAAATGAAGAACAAAAATTAAGGTATTTTTAAAGTATGGATCGGCAGGAAAGCACTGGGTTCCTTAAATTCCTGCTTTCGCTGCAAAGCCGAACCCCCCTTATGGAAGACTAACCCAACTGTATTTTAACACATTTTGAATGTCTTGCATCAGACCAGGGCATGAGAATTTCATTTCCACTCATATGGTGTTTCCTGGTAAACGTAGTAGTTCAGCCAGTTCATAAACAAAAGAGTCGCATGGGCTTTCCAGCGGTTTACAGGCACCGCACCGTCCGGCCCGTCTTTAAAATAATTCACCGGCGGATCAATGTCCATGTTCCTGGCTAAATCTCTTTCATACTCTTCTTTAAGAGTATCTGTATCATACTCAGGATGTCCAGTTAAAAAAACTTGTTTTTCATCTTTTGAAGCAATTAAACAGACGCCCGCTTCATCGGATATGCTGAGCACTTTTAAGTGGGAAACGGCTTTTAAGTCATCCATATTTATATCTGTATGCCTCGAATGCGGGACATAGTAGAACTCTTCAAAGCCTCTGACCAGTCTTTCATTTTTCTCCATTATTCTGTGTTCAAAAACGCCAAATGTTTTTTTCGGCAGTTTGACTTTGCGAATCCCGTAGTGATGATACAGTCCTGCCTGCGCTCCCCAGCAGATGTGAAGCGTTGATGTGACATGTGTTTTGCTCCAGTCTAAAATCTCCTGGAGTTCTTCCCAATAGGATACCTCTTCGAACTCCAGGTGCTCGATCGGTGCACCGGTAATAATCATGCCGTCGAATTTTCGGTCCCTGATTGAAGAAAAAGTTGTATAAAACTGTTCCAAATGCTGCCTTGGTGTATGTTTTGGCGTGTGTGTAGACGGTATTAAAAAAGTGAAATATACCTGTAAAGGAGAATTTCCGAGCATCCTGAGCAGCTGTGTCTCGGTCTTAATTTTCTGCGGCATCAGATTAAGAATCACAATATTTAATGGTCTGATGTCCTGATGAAAAGCCCGTTTTTCATCCATGACAAAAATATTTTCACTTTCAAGAATCTGCTTAGCTGGCAAATTGATAGGTATGTTGATAGGCAACACGCCACCTCCGGTTTTCTCCGCTGATTTTTCTTCATTATAGGAACTTTTTGGCGATATTTCAATGTGTGAATTGTGTTACAATGAAAGAAGTGTGTGAAAAATATGGAAAATCATCGTGTGATGAACCAAAAGGAGGCTCCTCTTGCAAATGAAATCCCATTTATCAGACATAGAAATCGCCCAAAGTACGGAATTAAAACCGATTACCGAAATTGCACGGAAACTCAATATAAATGACGAAGAAATAGAGTGTTTTGGTTGCACAAAAGCGAAAATTTCTTTAAAAATTTTTGAGCGTTTAAAAGAAAAACCCGATGGACAGGTGATCTTGGTAACCTCCATCAACCCGACCCCGGCAGGCGAGGGGAAGTCGACTGTCACCGTCGGATTGAGCCAGGCGCTCTGGCAGATTGGCAAAAAATCGATCGTTGCACTGAGGGAACCTTCACTCGGTCCGACGATGGGCCTGAAAGGCGGGGCTGCCGGAGGAGGATTTTCCCAGGTTCTTCCGATGGAGGATATCAACCTTCACTTTACGGGAGATATGCATGCGATCACAGCTGCAAACAACGCTTTGGCGGCTTTTATAGACAATCATATTCATCAGGGGAACGAATTAAACATCGATATCAGAAAAATCGTCTGGAAAAGGACGCTTGATCTCAATGACAGGGCGCTGCGTGAAACCGTTGTCGGCTTGGGCGGAAAAGCGAACGGATTTCCCCGGGAAGATGGCTTTGACATTACCGTCGCCTCGGAAATCATGGCCGTTTTATGCCTGGCCGGAGATTTGGCCGATTTAAAAAAGCGCCTGGCAGCAATGATCGTTGCCTATACCGTTGACGGAGAGCCGGTGACGGCCGGCATGCTCGGTGTACAGGGAGCGCTTGCCCTCCTGTTAAAAGATGCAATCAAACCAAACCTTGTTCAAACTGTTGAAGGAACACCGGCGCTCGTCCACGGAGGCCCGTTTGCAAACATCGCTCACGGGGCAAACAGTCTGATCGCGACTAAAACGGCTGCGAAACTGGCTGATTATGTCGTGACTGAAGCGGGATTTGGCGCTGATTTAGGTGCTGAAAAATTCATGCACATCAAAACGAGAGCCGGCGGGTTTACCCCGGGAGCGGTCGTGATCGTCGCCACCGTCAGAGCGCTGAAAATGCATGGCGGAACGCCTCTCGCCGATTTGAAGCAAAAAGACGTAAAAGCATTAAAAAGCGGAATTGCAAACCTTGCGAAGCATATCGAAACGATAGACGCGTTCGGTCTTCCATACGTTGTGGCCGTCAACAGATTCGTACAGGATACGGAGGACGAGCTTGAGACGGTTCTTGGCTGGTGCAGGGACAACGGGCATCCGGCTGCACTGTGCAATGTTTGGGAAGAGGGCGGAAAAGGCGGGATTGACCTCGCAAGGGAAGTTATTCATGTCATGGAACAAAAGGACAATCGTTTTTCCTATTTATACGAATTAACCGACTCGATCGAAGACAAATTAACCAAGATTTCCCGCACCGTTTATGGAGCCGAAGGGGTAGAGTTTACCGAAAAGGCGAAAAAGCAGCTGCTTGAATTGAAAAAGAACGGGTTGGACGGACTGCCTGTCTGCGTGGCGAAAACTCAGTATTCTTTATCAGATGACCCGGGGAAAACCGGCAGGCCGCAAGGTTTTATCATCACTGTCCGCGAATTAAAACCATCGAGGGGCGCGGGATTTATCGTCGCTTTGACAGGCAGTATTTTAACAATGCCCGGTCTGCCGAAACATCCTGCTGCACTTAAGATGGATGTCGACGAAAACGGCAAGGCTAAAGGTTTATTCTAAAAAGGAGGGACCGTCATGTCCATTTACGATATCAGCGTCAAGACGATTAAAGGCGAGGACACGACACTGAGGCCGTATAAAGGCAAAGTGCTTCTTATTGTCAACACGGCTTCAAAGTGCGGATTTACCCCTCAATATCAACAGCTTCAAGACTTGTATGAAGCATATAAAGACCGGGGATTTGAGATTCTTGGCTTTCCCAGCAACCAATTCATGAATCAGGAGCCGGGCGATGAAAAAAGCATTGAAGAATTTTGCAGCGTCAATTACGGTGTCACGTTTCCGATGTTTTCGAAGGTGAATGTAAAAGGGGATCAAATCCACCCGCTGTTCCGCCACTTGACGAACAAGGCGAAGGGCATGCTTGGAACAAAAGCGGTCAAATGGAATTTCACAAAATTTCTCGTCGATCAAACCGGCGAGAACGTCGAGCGTTTTTCACCCCAAACCAATCCAAAGGAGATGGAGGAGACCATTCAGAAATGGCTGGGCTGAATCATGAACAAACAGAACAGATCCGCTTGATGTCCGAATGGGTAAAAGAGAAGCTCGCAGCCGAAGGCACAGGACATGACTGGCTGCATATCGAAAGGGTGCGGAACGTAAGCCTTCAGATCGCAAAAGAAGAGGGTGCAGATCTGTTTATGACCGAAGCTTGCGCACTTCTCCACGATGTGATTGATGAAAAGCTGTCCGATGAACACCGGGTTCCGCTTCAGGAGCTGAAAAGGCGCCTGTCAGAAGACTGGATGGTCGATCCGGAAACGGTTGACGGGATTCTTGCCATCATTACAAGAATTTCATTCAGAGACAGAGAGAAATATAAAGACGAACCCCTTTCAAAAGAAGGAATGGTTGTCCAGGACGCCGATCGGCTTGATGCGATCGGCGCCGTCGGGATTGCCAGGGCTTTGATGTATGCGGGGGCAAAGGGCCATCTCCTCTATGGGAGCGGCGATGCACCTACTGCGGTCGGCCACTTTTACGAGAAGCTTCTCCTTTTAAAAGATTTGATGAATACGAAGACGGGACGGATGCTCGCGGAAAAAAGGCATAAGCTGATGCTCGAATTCCTCAGCGAACTGGAAAATGAATGCGCCTTCTCCAGAGAAAGCCGCCTTGATAGATCAGGGCCGGGGGTTATGGTAGAATAGGACCGGATCTTTAAACAGAGGGGGACAATGATGAAAATTAAATCGATAGAACCGACACCGAGTCCGAATACAATGAAGGTGATTTTGACCGAAGAACTGCCGGGCGGTAAAAGCAATAATTATAAAAAGGATCATGCGGAAGGCGCGCCTCCCGTCATTCAAGAGGTTTTAAACATAGACGGAGTAAAAGGCGTCTACCATGTGGCCGATTTTATCGCTGTCGAGCGCAATGCCAGATTTGACTGGAAAGACATCCTCCCTGCGGTGCGCGCTGCATTCGGAATGGACGAAGCCGAAGAGGCGGGGAGCCGTTCCGAAGAAAAAGAATCGTTTGGCGAGGTTAAAGTCTTCGTGCAAATGTTCAGCGGGATACCGATGCAGGTGAAATTGACCGACGGTGAGCGCGAGGAGCGCTTCGGCCTTCCGGAACGTTTCCAGGAAGCGATCTTGAAGCTTAAGACCGCGTCTTCCAACGTCGTGCTCGAACGGTCATGGAAAGAGCAAGGCGTCAGATTCGGCGATTTTTCAGAAATCGGCCGCGAAGTAACGGAAGAGCTTGAGGCGGCTTACGATGAAGAGCGCCTGCGGAAGCTGACGGAATCAGCCGCGTCAAGCGATGCTGAGGGTAAACGCGCCGCTGTGCAACGAAAGTCTTACCGGGTAACGCTTGAAATGATGGATGAGGAAGATTGGCAAAAACGCTATGCCCATCTTGAACAAATGGATCCGGCTGAAGAGGATATTCCCGTCCTCGAAAAAGCGCTCAATGACCCGAAAACATCGATCAGAAGGCTTGCTGTCGTTTATTTAGGCATGATCGAGACGCCTGCGGTGCTTCCTCTTTTATATAAAGCGCTCGAAGACAAAACGATCACGGTCAGAAGAACGGCCGGTGATTGTCTGTCAGATATCGGAAACCCGGAAGCGATTCCGGCGATGATCAAAGCGCTGAAGGACCCGAGCAAGCTTGTGCGTTGGAGAGCCGCCATGTTTCTGTACGAAGTCGGCGATGAAAGCGCGCTTCCCGCTTTAAAAGAAGCTGAAAACGATCCGGAATTTGAAGTCAGCCTTCAGGTCAAAATGGCGATCGAACGGATCGAATACGGTGAGGAAGCAAAAGGCTCCGTTTGGAAGCAAATGACGGAAAGCCGCAAAAAAGACGGCTGACAAGGACGCTGGAAACAGCGTCTTTTTTTATATCTCAAGCCCTCCGCTTCAGAAGCTGCCAATCCGGGTATTTTGAAAAAAGTCACGCGTCTTGTTATAAAATATCACTTTTTCTATAAAAATATTTCGAATATTGTTGAAAAACACCCTGAAAATATATATAGTAGTTAGCAATCATATGGAATGTGGAGGTTCTGATTCATGGGGAATGATTTACAGATGAAGATCAAAACAGCCGTCATCTTGCGGATCAGTCCGGCAAGCGGTTAACAGACAGTTTTTTAAAACTGAATATTCAGAAAATATAGAATGTAAATACGAAGATATTTAGGAGGATCACGATGACAGGTTTACGTAGTGATATGATTACAAAAGGGATCGACAGAGCGCCGCACCGCAGTTTGCTGCGAGCGGCTGGGGTAAAAGAAGAGGACTTCGGCAAACCGTTTATTGCCGTTTGCAACTCATACATCGATATCGTACCGGGTCATGTCCATTTGCAGGAGTTTGGAAAAATCGTCAAAGAGGCGATCAGAGAGGCCGGCGGTGTTCCGTTTGAATTTAATACAATCGGGGTTGACGACGGAATTGCGATGGGGCACATCGGAATGAGATATTCTCTACCGAGCCGCGAAATCATCGCAGATTCAGTAGAAACGGTTGTGTCGGCGCACTGGTTTGACGGAATGGTATGTATTCCAAACTGTGATAAAATCACACCGGGCATGATTATGGCGGCAATGCGGATCAACATTCCGACCGTGTTTGTCAGCGGGGGACCGATGGAAGCGGGAAGAACGAGCGACGGACGAAAAATCTCGCTTTCCTCTGTATTTGAAGGCGTTGGCGCTTATCAATCCGGCAAAATCGATGAGAAAGGGCTTGAGGAGCTTGAACAGTTCGGCTGTCCGACTTGCGGGTCTTGCTCGGGCATGTTCACGGCCAACTCGATGAACTGTCTTTCTGAAGCTCTTGGCATCGCAATGCCGGGCAACGGCACCATTTTGGCGACATCGCCCGACCGCAGGGAATTTGCCAAACAGTCGGCCGGCCAGCTGATGGAGCTGATCAAGGCGGATATCAAACCGCGCGACATCGTAACCGAAAAAGCGATCGACAACGCTTTCGCTTTAGACATGGCGCTCGGCGGATCAACGAATACGATCCTTCATACGCTTGCGATCGCCAATGAAGCGGGTGTAGACTATTCGCTTGAACGGATCAATGAGGTAGCGGCAAGGGTTCCGCATTTATCAAAGCTTGCACCGGCTTCCGATGTGTTTATTGAAGATTTGCATGAAGCAGGAGGCGTATCAGCAGTCTTAAACGAGCTGTCGAAAAAAGAAGGCGCGCTTCACTTGGATACGCTGACTGTAACGGGAAACACGCTTGGCGAAAATATTGCCGGGCGCGAAGTGAAAGATTACGAGGTCATTCATCCGATCGATCAGCCGTTTTCAGAGCAAGGCGGACTCGCCGTCCTGTTCGGCAACCTGGCGCCTGACGGTGCAATCATTAAAACGGGCGGCGTTCAAGACGGGATTACCCGTCATGAAGGACCTGCGGTTGTCTTTGATTCACAGGAAGAAGCGCTTGACGGTATCATCAACCGTAAAGTAAAAGCGGGAGATGTCGTCATCATCCGCTATGAAGGTCCTAAAGGCGGCCCGGGAATGCCTGAAATGCTTGCGCCGACTTCGCAGATCGTCGGAATGGGACTCGGTCCGAAAGTCGCCTTGATTACCGACGGCCGCTTTTCTGGAGCCTCCCGCGGTCTTTCGATCGGCCACGTCTCGCCAGAAGCAGCCGAAGGCGGCCCGCTTGCTTTCGTAGAAAACGGTGACCATATCGTTGTCGATATCGAAAAGCGGATTTTAAACATTGAAATCTCCGATGAAGAATGGGAAAAAAGAAAAGCAAACTGGCCCGGATTTGAACCGAAAGTGAAAACAGGCTATCTCGCCCGATATTCAAAGCTTGTGACATCTGCCAATACCGGCGGCATTATGAAAATCTAGCGGTTTTTTTGCCCGGTGTTTGAAATTCAGCCCCCTCTGTAGTATCCTTGACATCAGTAGTCAAGGTTTATAGAGGGGGCTTTTTAATATGTCAACAGCTTATGAAGAATACATGCGCCAACTCGTTCTTCCGATGCGTCAGGAATTGGTGCAGGCCGGCTTTAAAGAGTTAACGACCGCGGAAGAAGTTGAGACATTCATGGAAGGTGCAGAAGGCACGACTTTCGTCGTCGTCAACTCAGTCTGCGGATGTGCCGCCGGGCTGGCGAGACCGGCAGCCGTTCAAGCCGTCTCCGGAAGCGAAAACGGGCCTGACGAGACCGTTACAGTCTTTGCCGGACAGGACCGTGAAGCAACGGCAAAAATGAGGGAATACTTCGAAGGATATGAACCGTCTTCACCTTCAATGGCACTGCTGAAAGGCAAAGAAGTCGTTCATTTCATTCCGCGTGAACAGATTGAAGGCCGTGAAATGACGGAGATTATGAAAAACATCACGGACGCTTTTGAAAAACATTGCTAAAATGCCCTTTGAAGGGCATTTTTTACGGAGAAAAACATGATTGTCACAACAAGCTACAGACCGACTGAAAGCACGATTTTAACGGCAGAAAAAATCAGCCGGACGCTCGGCGCCCGCTTTTCCGAACGGAGAAAACGGCCGATTCGTCAAATCCGGCAAACAGAGCAGGATGATGTTCTCGTGGTTGGAAAAGAACGCTTCGAGCTGTATCATTCAGAAGGTGAAAAATTCTTTTTCCACCCGAACTCTGCGATGTTCCGGGCCAAGCGCATGTTAAAAGGCGAACCGGACCCTTTTGTCGAAGCTGCACAAGTTGAACCGGGGGACAAGCTGCTCGATTGTACGCTCGGCCTTGGTTCAGACGCGATCATTGCGAGCCTTGCCGCAGGCGAACAAGGTGAAGTGCGCGGAATTGAAAAAAGTCAGCTCCTCGCTTTTCTTGTCGAGGCGGGGCTTCAATCGTGGGAGACAGGCCTTGACGCTTTGGATCAGGCGATGAAAAGGATTCGGGTTCATTCAGGCGACAGCATTGATTACCTGCTGGAACTTGATGATGATTCAGCAGATATCGTCTACTTCGACCCGATGTTTGATGATGAAATCAAAGAATCAGACGGCATCGCCCCTTTAAGAAAGTGGGCGCATTCCGAGTTTACCCTTGACGGTGCTTTACATGAAGCTCTTCGGGTCGCCAGAAAAAGAGTGGTGCTGAAAGACCACTGGAAGAGTCCGCGCTTTGAAAAATACGGATTTCGCGTAAAAAAACGCAAAACGGCCCTGTTTCATTACGGTGTCCTCGAAAAATGAAAACCCAAGGTATATACCTTGGGTTTTTTTAATCTGCGATTTCCATGACGATAAAATAAGCGAGGGTAATGAATGAAGCGGCTATAAAAAGACCTTCAATCATGAACGATCACTCCCAGTTTTGGAATTTTCATCTTTGATTGTAAACGTTTTATCGCGAAAAGAAAAGGCGTTTTGTGTTTCTGCACATCCACTTTATGAATGACTGAAAATTCAACCTATGATAGAATAAAAGAAAACGAAAAAGCGATCAGAAGGGAACAAACCAGTCATGAAGATGTGGATGAGAAAAGCGCTTGTCGCATTATTTACAATTGCAACGTTCGGCCTTGTATCTCCTCCTGCGGCATTGATGGCGGACAAGCCGCAGGAGCATCAGAGCGTGAAAGAGTCCGGGTATACAGCTGTTTATCAAAAGGATGAAGAGCCCGAGCATGACGAAGACGGCGAATCCAAATCTTCATTTGACACCTACAAGGATGAACTGCTCAATGAAGCGGAAGATCTTTCATTCGTAAAATTCGGCAGCAGGATATCGCCGGTCATTGAAGACGAGTACAGGGAAGAAGTGCTTCCAAAGATCGAGGAGATCATCGTCAGCCATCTCATGACAATGCAGGACAATCACGCTTACCAGGATCTTGTCATTTCCAAAACGCCGACGGCGGGGAAGTCGGAGAAAATCTTTCACGTTTACAACCGGAAAACGGGGGAAGATGTGCTAAGGTTCCATGTGCGCAGGGACAAGCCGCCGCATAAAGGGTACTGGTTTAACTTTCATTACCATACTGCCGAAGACGGCTTTCAAAAACATCACGATCTCGGAAGCATTTACTGGGACCGCAATACACCGCCTAACTGGATGAGTCACTAAAGGAGATTGATGCAGATGAAGAAGTACACGATGAATGAAATGGTGCACTTAACGAAAAATATGCTGAATGAGCGCGGGGTTACGATTGAGGATATCGCGCTCATCGTCCAAAAACTGCAGGAAAAATACCATCCTGATCTCCCGCTTGATGTATGCGTTGAGAATGTCGAAAAGGTCTTAAACAAAAGGGAAATCGTTCATGCCGTTTTAACGGGGATAGCGCTTGACCAGCTTGCCGAGAAAAAGCTGTTGCCTGAACCGCTTCAATATTTGGTCGAAACGGATGAACCCCTTTACGGGATCGACGAGATTATTCCGCTTTCTATCGTAAACGTCTACGGTTCGATCGGCTTGACGAACTTCGGCTATCTGGATAAGGAAAAATTCGGCATCATTAAAGAACTGGACGACTGTCCGGACGATGAGGTTCATACATTCCTTGATGATATCGTCGCTGCCTTGGCGGCAGCTGCGGCAAGCCGAATTGCCCATTCGCATCAAGATCTTGAGGATGAAGTGCAGGAAGTGAGAACAGACGGTCAGAGCGTTGCGAAAAGCCGCTGAAAAGGCTCAGCCATCCCCGCCATCAGGCGGGGTTTTTTATGCCGCATATTTTATGCCTTATCTCGAAAAATATCTTGTTTTCGAAAGGTTAAACAAGATACACTACAAAAGGATGAAAAAAATGAAACATCATGCGGATATGTGCCGTCATATGTAAGAAAACCGGAAAAGAATAAAACGGGGAATGAGACCAATACATTCGGGCGGCCTGATCAGAATGAAAACCTCGAAGAAAGGTTTCCTCTCATCATAGCTTTAACCTCCATCCTCATCATCATGTTCACAGATGATCATACAAAGAGATGAGTATCATCCGGCATTATTTCGCTACAAACATCATAAGGGGGCTTTAAACAATGATTTCATTGATTGCTGCCATGGACAGAAACCGCCTGATCGGCAAAGACAATGATCTGCCATGGCATCTGCCGCAAGATTTGAAGTATTTTAAAGAAGTGACGAAAGGACACGCCGTGATCATGGGGAGAAAGACGTTTGAATCCATCGGCAGACCTTTGCCTCACCGGGAGAACATCATCATCACATCCAATAAAGAACTGGATATCCCGAATTGTCAGGTGATGCACTCGGCAGAGGAAGCGGTGCGGTTTGCGAAAAACAGAAACGAAGAATGTTTTGTCATCGGCGGTTCAACACTATATACGGAGATTCTGCCTTTTGCGGACAAGCTGTATGTGACAAAAATCGATGAAACCTTTGAAGGGGACCGGTATTTTCCTGAATTCAATGAAGCTGAGTGGGAAATCGTTTCGAGGCGGAAAGGCCTGAAAGATGACAAAAATCCTTATGACTACGAATTCCTCGTTTATCAAAGAAAAGGATAAAGGAGAGGATTTTTCATGTTTCGCTATTGTTTTTTATGGATTTATTCGGCCTATATGCTCATCAAGCATATCAAGCTCCTGCAGGCACTGCAGACACTTGACCCGCGCCTTTCGTATGCCAATCAGATGGAAGCTGTCTTTGATAAGCCGAAAGCTTTTTTGCGGGGGTGCATCGGCTTAACCGGTTCGACTGTTTCCATCCATCAGAACGGGAGATCGCCGGCGAGTCCCGTGCTTTACGTACACCCAAAGCTCGGTCTGTCAGAGCTCGCCGTGCTGCTCGGACACCTTGACAAAACCGCCTCGTTTTTTGCTGATCCGCGCGCCTTTCGTTATCCGCTGATCAACGGCTGGCTCAATAAAATGGCCGCGGTCAGAAAAAGTACCGACAAGGAAGCATTGCTTGAAGAAGTGGAAGAGATCGTCCGGAAAGGCCAAAGCTTTATTCTGTCTGAAGATGACGGACTCGATTACAAATCTTTATCCAAAAGGCTCGGCATTCCGATCGTTGCAGTCGAAACAGCCGGTACGGATCACATGAAGAAAGGCAAGTTGTTCAAGAGGCTGAGACCTGCTGATATCGATTTGACGATCCACTCAGCATACGTCATGACTGAAAACAAACAGCTTCAGGCATAAAAAAACCAGGCTCCCATAAAGGAAGCCTGGTTTTCGCCGTTTATGATACAAACGGCACCTTTGCCACGTAGAAAAGCACGCAGAAAAACATAGAGGCGCTGCCGCCGAGCACGAAAGTGTGCCAAATCGCATGATGATACGGGATCTTTCTCCATAAATAAAAGATGGTTCCGACAGAATACAATATTCCCCCTAGGAGCAGCAGGGCGAAACCTTCTCCGGTCAAGGCCGTATAAAGCGGCTTGATCGCAATGATTGCCATCCAGCCCATCACAAGGTACACCAGTGTGCTGACCACGATAAATCGTTTCACAAAAAAGATTTTAAACACAACCCCGCCAATCGCAAGCCCCCAGACGACCGCAAGCATCGTATAGCCAAGCGCGCCTTTCAAAGGTCCGAGGAGCAGCGGTGTATATGTGCCCGCAATCAGTACGTAGATGGCTGAGTGATCGATGATCTCAAGAATATCTTTCGTTTTTTGGTGCTGAATGCTGTGCAGAAGGGTTGAACTTAAATACAGGAACAGCATGGAAGCGCCGAAAATTGAAAAGCTGACAACATCCACCGGACTTCCGTAGCGGATCGCAAATATCACTAAAAATACGATGGCGGGAATTGACAGGAGGACGCCGAGTCCATGGGTTATTGCATTTGCAATTTCTTCTTTAATCGTGTACATACGAAGACACCCTTTCTAATCTTGAATAATGTGATGCTTTAAAGAGCTTAAAAAACGGAGGCCTTCAAGTGTGATTTTTGTCCCGGCTCTTCCGCGGCCCTTTGTAATAAACTCTCTTTTTTCCAAATAATCCAATCTGCTTCGCACTTGCTGGGGTGTAAGCTCCGACTTGCCGTTTTTGCTCAGCTCGGACAGAACCCTGCGACTGGCAGGCTCTCCTTTTTCATTTAATTGCTTGATTGTATCGAGCAAAAACGCAAACTCCTCTTTTTCCATTAAGGTAAGTGATGTTGAAGCCGTTTTTTTGTCTTTTGGCTTCTTCTTTTCAATTTGTTCTCTTAACGCCGGCGGTGTGTCGTAAAGCTGAATCGTTTTTCCGTCTGAGACGGTTTTCATATAATCCGTCATGTTTTTGAGTTCTCTGACGTTCCCCTCAAACTCATGCTGCTCTAAAGCCTTCCAAACGACCGGTTCGACATATATGTCATGATCCCCGCTTTTTAAAAAATGATGCACGAGAAGGGGGATGTCGCTTCGCCTTTCAGCAAGGGAGGGAAGCGGAAGGTCGAGCACATTGAGCCTGTAGTACAGATCTTTGCGGAATTCGCTGCTTTCAATCCGTTCACCGAGAGGTACGCTTGAAGACGTGATCAGTCTTTTTGGCAACCCTTTTTCAATGGCTGCCAAAAGCTTGCCCTGAAGAGGCAAGGAAAGGCCCCACACTTCATCGAGAAACAGGGTCCCGGGTTCATTCATCTCTGAAAGAAAAAAGTCTTCAGCTGTTTCATCTTCATCCAGCGTGCTGCAGCTTACTAGTGTGAAGGGATCATGCTTGAACGATGATCCGGAGTGAATGGCTTTGGCGAACAGCTCTTTGCCTGTGCCTGTTTCCCCATGGATCAGAATCGGATGGGAAGATGCTGCGAATTGTATCGCTCTGTTTTTCGTTTGCAAAAAGGAATCGCATTCCCCGATCAGCTCGGAGAAGTCTACG
Organism: Bacillus haynesii; assembly: GCF_001969855.1. Classification (GTDB taxonomy): domain Bacteria; phylum Bacillota; class Bacilli; order Bacillales; family Bacillaceae; genus Bacillus; species Bacillus haynesii. Next base: position 190,069 of record NZ_MRBL01000016.1, on the reverse strand, counting down.
GGCGGATACGTGTGTTTAATCATGGCGGTTCTCCTTTTGGTTCCAATTGGTTCTATTATAACACCCAATTAGAACAAATAAAGAGTTTTTTGAAAAAAAGTGCATGGGCAGCACATTAAAAATCGAAAAGAATCCCGTATATATTGAGAAAGTGTATAATATTCTGTAAATAACAAAGAATGGCCCTTTAAATTTTGAATATTCATGATATAATGGCGTATTAAATAAAGCTTTAAATAGAAAGGATCTTATACATGAAACCGTTGCTTAAAGAAAACTCTCTCATCCAAGTCAAAGACATTTTAAAAGCCCACCAAAATGTAAAAGATGTTGTTATTCATACCCCTCTCCAAAAAAATGAGAGGCTGTCCGAGAGGTACGATTGCAACGTATATTTAAAAAGAGAAGACCTGCAGGTTGTCCGCTCTTTTAAACTGAGAGGCGCCTATTATAAAATGAAGCAGCTTTCAAAAGAAACGACGAAAAACGGGGTGGTCTGCGCCAGTGCAGGAAACCATGCACAGGGAGTCGCTTTTTCCTGTAAACATCTCGGTATTCACGGAAAGATTTTTATGCCGTCAACGACCCCGAGGCAAAAAATTTCCCAAGTCGAATTGTTCGGCAAGGAATACGTCGAGATCATCCTGACAGGCGACACGTTCGATGATGCGTATCAAAGCGCAGTCGCCTGCTGTGAGGAAGAAAAACGCGCATTTATCCACCCGTTTGACGACCCTGCCGTCATGGCTGGCCAGGGAACGGTCGCGGTCGAAATCTTAAACGATATCGAAACTGAACCCCATTATTTATTCGCAAGCGTAGGCGGAGGCGGCCTGCTTTCAGGAGTGGGAACCTACATGAAAAACGTGTCCCCGGATACAAAGTTGATCGCGGTTGAACCTAAAGGCGCGCCGGCTCTTTTTGAATCAAACAAAAAAGGCGAAGTCGTCACCCTCGAGAAAATCGATAAATTTGTAGACGGAGCCGCTGTCCAGAAAATTGGCGAAGAGACATTTAAAACGCTTGAAACCGTTGTCGATGATATTTTGCTCGTTCCTGAAGGAAAGGTATGCACCGCGATTCTTGAGCTGTACAACCAATGCGCGATTGTCGCCGAGCCTGCGGGAGCACTGCCGATCGCCGCTTTAGACCTTTACAGGGATGAAATTAAAGGGGAAAATGTCGTATGCATCGTGAGCGGAGGAAACAACGATATCGGCAGAATGCAGGAAATCAAAGACAGATCGATGATGTATGAAGGACTCCAGCATTATTTCATTGTGAACTTTCCGCAAAGGGCGGGAGCTTTGCGCGAATTTTTAGATGAAGTGCTCGGGCCGACCGACGATATCACCCGGTTTGAATATACGAAGAAAAATAATAAAAGCAGCGGCCCTGCGCTCGTCGGCATTGAATTAAAGCAGCGCGATGACTACGAACCGCTGATCGCGAGGATGGACAGGAAAGGCTTCCGCTATGTCGAAGTCAATAAAGATGAAGGGCTTTTTCATTTGCTGATTTAAGAAATTTTTTTGAAAACAAGCATAAATCACAGACAACGGCTCCTGAGATTATGTATAATAAAGAAAATATCTCATAAATGAGGATTGATAGCTTGTTACTTAAAAGCCTGGAGTTCAAACGTTCGGATGGACAGAAGGTGAAGGTGACGGAAATACCCCTGCTTAAGGAGGACGACCCGCATTTTTTTATGGCCAATCTGAGGCTCGAAATCTTTTTAAAGACGCTTTATTGCTCAAAGCGGAAAAAAAACGTCTATTCCTTTAGAGAATACTTAAAGAGAGCATTGAAATGGCAGGATTACCTGGCCATTTATCAACAGGAAGAATTGAAGCATAACGCATAAGAATTCATAGCATTCTTTGCCGGCCCATGAAGAGACCCAAATCCGCTTTGAAAAGGGCGGAAGATGGCATTCGGCCGGCAAAGAATTTTTCATGCCGATTTGGCCTTACTAGGAAAAAACACACCATTTGAACCGACAGGATGTGAAGGAGATTGACAAGGATTAAAATTGTAACGGACTCAACCGCTGACTTGAGCGAAGAACTGCTCAGAGAATATCATATTTCCGTTCTCCCGCTCTCGATATCGATCGACGGCACCGTATACAGAGACAGATTCGATATTCAGCCGGACGAATTTATTGAGAAAATGGAGAGAGCCGCAGAACTCCCGAAAAGTTCACAGCCGCCTTTAGGCGCTTTTATCGAACTGTATGAAGAGCTGACTGCTGACGGAAGCGAAGTGATCAGCATCCATCTCTCAAGCCAATTGAGCGGGACATACCAGACGGCTGTAAGCGCTTCAAATATGGTCGACGGGAACATTACGGTGATTGATTCCATGTATATTTCAAAAGGCCTCGGTTTTCAGGTCGTGCGGGCCGCCTTGCTGGCCGAAGAGGGGATGACGGCCGAAGCGATTGTAAAAGACTTGGAGAACTTGCGCGACCGGACATCCCTCTATGTGACAATTGATCATTTTGACAACTTGATCAAAGGCGGCCGCATCGGGAGGGGAAAAGCGTTGATCGGCTCGTTGCTCAAGGTTAAGCCGATCGCGAGGCTTGAGGACGGAATCTATACGCCTGAAAAAAATGTCCGGAGCAGCAGTCAGCTTATCCGTTATTTAACTGGTCAATTTCTTTCCACGGTGAAGGGAAGGACGGTGCAGGCGATCGGAATCGCCCATGCCGATGCACTTGACCTCGCACATCGGCTGAAAGACTCTTTGCTTGAACATATCCCGGGAATCGATATTGATATTTCATACACAACGCCGATTATCTCGGTTCATACCGGAAAAGGAGCGATCGGTTTTACCTTTTACACTGATTGAAAAAGGGGATGGAAGGGTTGAAAAACATTTTTGGCATTTTCCTTGCAGGTATTCTCACAGTGTTTCTTTCGTCCTGCGGAACTAGCAAGATTGAAAATCCTTTAAACTATGATGTACAGTCTTTTTCTTTTCAAAATCAAGACGGGAAAGCGGTATCTCTTGAAAGTTTAAAAGGCCAGGTCTGGGTGGCTGACTTTATATTTACGAACTGTGAAACGATCTGTCCGCCGATGACTTCACATATGGCTGAACTGCAAAAACAAATGGAAGAGGAAAACCTGCAGGCCCGGATCGTCTCATTCAGCGTTGACCCCGAAAATGATACGCCTGAAAAATTGAAGAAATTTGCGGACAACTATCCGCTCAGTTTTCAAAATTGGGATTTTTTAACCGGATACTCGCAAGAGGAAATCGAAAAGTTTGCGCTGAAAAGCTTCAAATCAATCGTAAAAAAACCTGAAGATGAGGATCAGGTGATTCACCAATCGTCATTTTATCTAGTCGATCAAAACGGCAAAGTCGTCAAGGATTATGACGGTGCAAAAAATACGCCGTACGATGAAATCATCGCTGATATTAAGACGCTGGAAAACCGTTGATAAGAACGGGCGACCTGCAGCGAAAGCCTGTTTCCTGACCACCGGAAAACAGGCTTTTTTTTACACCGGCCAAATGATTTTCAAAAGAATCAAAACATGGTACACTTTTTTTTAGGTTATCTAGAAGGAAGGGGCATCATTATTGAACATACGGTTTATAACAGTCATGATGACCCTCGTCTGTCTGCTTTCAGCCTGTACGGAATGGAATGCGGGCGTTGAAAAAACATCGGTCTCCCCTAAGCGCGATATCGTGATTGCAGCAGTGGGCGATTCTCTGACAGAGGGGGTAGGCGATCAAGAGAAGAAAGGCTATGTCGGCATTGTGGCCGACGAGCTTGAAAGCCGGAGCGATGTGAAGTCCGTAACGGTCAAAAATTATGCCGTTAAAGGCTCCCGGACTGATCAGCTGCTTGAAAGATTAAAAGAAAAAGAAGTACAAGAGGGCCTAAAAGATGCAGACTACATTTTGTTTACAATCGGGGGTAACGACCTGATGAAAGTCGTCCGCCAAAACTTCGCGCACTTAACGCTCACACCGTTCCGCGTTGAACAAAAACAGTTTGAAAAGCGGTTTTCGAATATTTTAGCGGAAATCAGAGAGCAAAACGCCAGCGCTGAATTGATTTATGTCAGCATGTATAATCCGTTTAAGTTTACGCTGTCTGAACTGAGGGAAGTTGACCAAGTCGTAGACGAATGGAATGAAGGCGCAGAAAAAAGCCTGAAAAAGGTCTCCAATACGAAAATGGCGGATATCGCTGATATTTTTGAGGAATACAGCGATGAAAAGAAGATTTCAGAAGATGAGTTTCATCCTAATCAATACGGGTATTCTTTAATAGCGAAACGCGTTTACGAACAAATTAAAAACGAAGACCTCCCAGCAGAATAAGGTGAAAAAAATGAAGAAATGGAAGAGCTTATTTTTAATTTTAGCAGCAGTCAACGTCATCATACTTGCCGGGATTTTCATTCTCATATTCCTGCCCGGCGGTCAAAAGGAACCGTCGCGGCCGACTCCGAGTGAATACCAACTGAACGTGACGAGCACGAAAGAGTCATTGGCCGCATTCATCAACACGTATTTGGCAAAAGAGTCTTCGCCGGATCTTGACTATCAAATCGAAATCGATGATGAATTCCACATCGTCGGTGCGATCCGTGCTTTTTCCTCGACAGTCGATGCGAGGGTGTCCTTTCGGCCGACGGTGGAAAAAAACGGAGATGTGGTCCTTGACGTGACGAGATTTTCGATCGGCAAGTTAAATGTTCCGATATCGATGGTGCTGAACTACATGGATCAATTTTATGATCTTCCTGATTTTGTACACGTTCGTTCAGACGCTAAAGAAATTCAAGTTCGTCTGTCAGAGATGCCGCTTAAAAACGGAATGTATGTGAAAGCAAAAGACATTGATTTAGAAAAAGATCAAATCGAGTTTGTTTATTATCAGCCTGCACAAACAGATTCATAGATCGTGCAGCGGGAGTTACAGGGGTGAACATATGGAACGAATCTACACATATTTCAGCTTGCTGTCTATGTTGTTTTCACTGTACTTCGGCGGTCTCGCCGCCTTCAGTTTCGTCGATGAAAACATGGACAAGATGTATTTGAACATCGGGTATTGTGCGTTGTTTTTAAGCATTATGATCTTTACGCTTGATGCGAAAAAACACAAAAAAACTGACCATCACAATCAATAATTGCCGGCAAAATCCTAAAACATGAGATCGTTTTAGGATTTTGTTGTCCCTGCATTCAGCAAACTGTAAAAGAGACATCGGGTCTCTTTTTTTTCGCTATGAAGGCGGAGCTTTGACAGGAAACGGCGCCGCTTTTATTTCGAGAGCAGGAGAGCCGTTGACGAAACCGAGGCCATACAACGTTGTGGATTCGCCGGCATGAAGCGTGATCCTCGGGGCTTTCAGCAGGACTGCTGTTGAAGCGGCGGCCCTCAGCTCCACGTCGATTTTCTGTGAACGCACCGGGATGTACGGGGTAACCGATTGAAAGGGGACGCCGGAAAACAGGACAGGTCCGTTTTGCACTGCAAAGTCAAGAGCTGGGGAGTCCGGTGAGAGATGGACGCAGCGGATGCTGCGGCTTTCCGGATCAGCCGCAGGCTGGTCGTACATTCCGACGGGAACGAGCTTTGCGGCTGTGCCTGTGACGGCAACCGTGCAGTACCCGCCGCGGATCAGGTGATACTGTGCCGTCAGCAGGGGACCGTGCGCCCTGCCTCTTCGGAAAACATCGATTTGAATACGGCCGGCAGGAAACCGGACATAAGAAGATAAATCTGTATAGGAGACGTTTTGAAAAACGGATATTCCGTTTACGAATACGTCGAGATTGTCGGTGTGAGGAGCCGCGTGGAGCAGTCTGATCATCACTGCTTTTCCGCTGTTTCGAAAATAAAAGGGCGCCTCGGCAGGCGGAACATGATAGCAGTTCCTCCGAAAGCCTTCCGCCATTTGACGGGCATCATGAACTGTAGAGAACATCTTGTCACGCCCCTTTGCATGCTTTCTGACATCATATGAGGCTGCAAAGCCATCGGTCACATCGCGATCAAGACGACAGATTAAAGGAGAAAACAATGAAAACGGATTTTACATACGGAAATGTGTTTAAACAGCTGGTCTATTTTTCCGGACCGATCATTTTAGCCAATCTTTTGCAGATTTCATTTCAATTCGTCGACAGCTTGTGGGTCGGAAATCTGCTCGGGGCAAAAGCTCTCGGTGCTGCGGCCGTCTCAGGGACGGTTTTCTTTACGGTGCTGTCGTTCGTATTGGGCGTTAACAATGCGGCGCTGACGATTCTTGCGCAGCAAAAAGGAAAAGGGGATAAAAAGGGACTTGCATCATATGTCAATGCGTTTGTCGTTCTGATGACGGCGATGAGCGTATTACTCGGGGTTATCGGCTATTTTTTCACAGAGCCTCTGCTTTCGCTACTTCAAACGCCTGGCAATATGATGGATTTGGCTGCAAGCTATTTGAGCATTCATTTTATCGGCATTATATTTTTATTCGGCTATAATTTCATCAGTACAGTGTTAAGAGCGGTCGGCGACAGCCAAACACCTTTGCGTTTCGTCCTGTTGGCCGTCATCCTGAACCTGTTCATGGATCCGCTGTTTATTTCGGTATTCAATCTCGGAATTGCCGGAGCGGCCTATGCAACCGTCGTTTCCCAAGGGATTGCTTTCATTTACGGGGTGGTCTATACAGTGAGAAAGCAGCTTGTTCCATTTTCAAAACCGGCGCTTCCGTCACTGGAAGAGACGTCCGTTATTTTAAAGCTCGGAGTGCCTGCCGGCTTGCAAATGATGGTGATTTCAGGAGGCTCGATGGCGATTATGAGCGTTGTCAATTCATTTGGAGAAAGTGTTGTGTCAGGGTTTGGCGCGGTACAGCGGCTTGACAGCCTGCTGATTCTCCCGGCGATGGCCATCGGCACGGCTGTCAACAGTATGGCTGGCCAAACCGTCGGCAGCGGCGACATGGAGCGTACGAAAAAAATCGCACATTACGGCGTCATTTATGTCCTGCTGTTTATGGCTGCCGTCAGTGCCGCGATATTTCTGACAGGCTATCACGCGGTCAGGCTGTTTATTTCGGAAGCCGATTCAGCCGCATTCGGGGAAGAGTATTTAAAAACGATTGCTTTTTTCTATCCGTTTATCGGAATTAACTTTGTGTTAAACGGTGTTGTAAGGGCAGCCGGAGCGATGTTTCAAATTTTGGTGCTGAACGTGATTTCTTTTTGGGCTTTGCGCTATCCGTTTACATACCTATTTTCAAAGTGGCTTGGCGAGAACGGCATAGCCCTTGGTATCGGAATGAGCTTTATGCTGAGCAGCCTGACTGCTTTTTTATATTACCGCTACGGGAAGTGGAAGCACCTCGTTCTATTTGAAAAGTGAGCAACCTCCTGCGGCAAGCCCACAAAGCCAGCTCCCGCCGGGCGTCTGAAGCAAAGGAACAAAAATGCTTTTAACGTCTTAATAATTGACGATATATACAATATAAAACGAGTTTGGTGCTGGGGGCTTGTCATGTTTTTAATCGATTTATATTTGAATTTGTGCATTTTAATTACTTCGCTCTTTATTTACACTCAGCTAAAGTGGAATATTTTCTCCCGAAAAGCTACAAGCAAACAACTTGATTGGATTGACGGCATCACGGGCGGGTTGCTCGGAAATGTGCTCATGTTCTTTTCGATCCAGGCAACCGATGAGACGCTCGTTGATTTGCGTTATGTGCCCGTCATGATTTTGTTTTTATTTACGGGCACCTTTCCGGCATTCATCTGTTCTCTGCTGATTATAGGAGGAAGGTTTGTTTACGGGGGAAGTACATCTGCGATTGCTGCGCTCATCGGAATGATCGTTATATTCATGGGATATTATCTCATCCTCCGGATCATGGATAAAGATGCTGACACTTATCAAAAGACATTCGCATTAGTCATTTTTGCCAATGTGGCGATTTCAATTGTGATCTTGATGCTCCTCCACGATTTCTACTTAGTGAAAATTTTATTGACGTGGTTCTGGATTTTATCTACTATCGGCGGCTTTACGTCAGTATACGTCGTCTCATATTTAAGAAAATCTCATTTTCTGTTAAAAAAGTATGAAGAGGAATCGTCGATTGATTATTTAACGGGATTGAATAATGTCCGCCGTTTTGATGCGATATGGAATGCTCATATTTCAAACGCAAAGGAGAAGAACGAGAAACTGTCTTTGCTTATGATCGATATCGATTATTTCAAAACGATTAATGATACGTACGGACATTCAAATGGAGACGTGATTTTAAAAGAATTAGGAACGATTTTAAAAAAGTCAACACGTACGGAGGATATCGTATCAAGAAACGGCGGAGAAGAGTTTTCGGTCATATTGCCGAACAGTTCCCATTCGCAGGCGGCAGAGATTGCTGAAAGGATACGCAAGGAAGTGGAAACACACACTTTTTTCATTTCTCATTCTAAAAAGATTCATATTACGGTTTCGATTGGAGTTGCGGCCTTTCCGGAGGTCATTCACAGTACTGACGAGTTGATTGAAAAAGCCGATCAATGTTTGTACAGGGCTAAACACCTTGGGAGAAACCGGGTGTGCACCTCCGTTTGAAATCACGTTAAGCTGAACGAAAAAGGATAGATGAAACGATGTCCATCTATCCTGTCTTTTTTATGTTCGTTTATCGAATTCCGCAAGTTTGACAAATGTCTTCTCATCTTCGATTAATCCGCACGCGCCGCACTGCACTTTTATGGCAGGGCCGTTGTACGGCAGGTGAAATGGAGAAAGCTCGTCATCTGAATACGTTTCCATGATCTCTCCTGTTGCCGGATCAATCTTAACGGATGTCGGGGACTGTTCGATTAAGTTGAACCGTGTTCGGTTTGTTTTGCAGTTTGGACAAAGATAAGGAGCTGTCATAAAGTCAGTACACCTCTTTTTTATTTTAAGGTGCACAGATTCAGGCCCATTTATGTAAAGTCCGGGTCAGCGCTGTTCCCGTTTTTTGTCCAATTTGCTGAACAGTTCAATCAGCGTTTTCAGCTCTTCATCACTGTAGCTGCTGAAGCGCTTGAAATAATATTCCGTTTTCTTTTCTTCGAAATATCTGATAATTTCTTTTCCTGCGTCTGTCAGATGGATTTTGATGATCCGTCTGTCTTCTTTTGACCGGACTCTCGTGATCCAGCCTTTTTCAACCAATGCATCGGTTACAGCTGTGATATGGCTCGCAGAAACGCCTAGAATCGTTGCAAACTCCGTGACTTTCTTCGGACCTTGCTCGCTCAGCAGGCGGAGAATCATGAATTCATTGCGGGACATCTCTTTTTCGAGCAGCTCATTTATCTCATCACGTATCTGTTTAAATACTGTGCGAAGCAGTGCTTCCATATCATACATCATTTGTTCTCTAACTTTCAAAATTTCGCCCCTCCATATAAGTAGCAAATTTCAGCTTTTTTAAAAAAGGAATGACCGAATCAGCATGAATATTATTTTTCATGAACATGATATCACTATGATACCATAATTTTTGCTTTTCAAGTGTATGTTTCAGAAGATTTTTAGTTCATTTGACCATCAATTGAACAACGGTTCATGGCCATGATAGATGAATACTGCTGTTTCTTAGAATATGGTGATGACAATGACATATTATTGTCATTTTTTCTTTTCAGGCAGCGGCTGATGAATGTGTCAAAAGTTGTTTACGATGAGCGGGAGCGGGCTTAAAAATGAGCATGCTGTGATATAATGGTTCCCAACACATGTTGAAAAGAAGGAGGCAGAACGATGGCTGAAAAACGAGAACTCGCCACATTTGCCGGAGGCTGCTTTTGGTGTATGGTCAAGCCTTTTGACGAACAGCCGGGCATTATAAAAGTCGAATCCGGCTATACCGGCGGCCGTACGGAAAATCCGACCTATGAAGAGGTTTGCAGCAATACAACGGGACATAGGGAAGCGGTGCAAATCACGTTTGATCCCGATGTCTTTCCATACGAAAAACTGCTGGAACTCTACTGGCAGCAAATCGATCCTACTGACAGCGGAGGACAATTCGCAGATCGAGGCGAGTCTTACCGGACAGCGATTTTTTACCATCATGACAAGCAGCGGAAACTAGCTGAGGAATCGAAGAAAAAGCTTGAAGAAAGCGGCATCTTTAAAGATCCGATCGCGACCGACATTCTGGAAGCCGGCCCATTTTATCCGGCTGAAGAGTATCACCAGGATTATCATAAAAAGCATCCCGAACGCTACACACAGTATCGGATCGGAAGCGGAAGAGAAGGATTTTTACAACAGCATTGGGGGCGAAAGCATGACGAACAATAAAGAAGAACGGCTGAAGCAGCTGACCCGGATGCAATATGAAGTGACGCAGAAAAACGGGACGGAGCCTCCATTCCAAAACGAATACTGGGATCTGCGCGAAGACGGAATCTATGTCGATATTGTTTCGGGGAAACCGCTGTTTTCGTCGCTTGACAAATTTGACGCACACTGCGGCTGGCCAAGCTTTACAAAACCGGTCGATACCGGGGAGATCGAAGAAAAACTTGATACTTCACACGGCATGGTTCGGACTGAAGTGAGAAGCAAGTCTGCCGATTCCCATCTTGGACACGTGTTCCCGGACGGACCCGGACCGGATGGCCTGCGCTATTGCATCAATTCAGCGGCCCTCCGGTTTGTGCCGAAGGATGACCTTGAGAAAGAAGGGTACGGCGAATATGTCAAGCTGTTTGAACGCAAGAAATCCGGAGAGGAAAGCTGAGGAGAGCAGCATCCAAGATGATCCTTTTTTCAAAGGGTCATCTTTTTTTAGAGGATTTTCTGCTCTGAAAGCGAAAAAACATTATAATAGAACATCTTGAGAAAAGAGGCAGCCGTTGTGACATCCATTTCAAACACAGAAGACCGTTATTTAATGCTGACATGCAGCAAAAAAATTGAATCGCATTATCATATATACACAGATGACCAGATCCCGCAGATGTTTTCCTCTCATTTTCTGCAGCTGCAGGACGATTTTCCGCTGACAGAGCTGTATTCCCTGCTCGTTCGGGTACCCGAAATTTTAAAACGAAATTATGTTCATGTGAAAAGCTCTTTTAAGCGCGATCTCCCTTTCACGATGAAAAAGTCGCTCTTTGAGCTTGGATATATTCTTGATGAAGAATTGTTTTATACGATCAGGCTTGCAGATTGGAAAGGGGTTTCCCCAGGTGTGCGGGCAGAGTGGGGGACGGAGAAATCGCTCATTGACGGCTGCCGCATGATGCAGGCTTATGATACATTGTCGATCAATGAAGCGTTTGCGAAGGAAAAGCTAATGCGAAAATATCCTTTTTACGAGAAAGGCATCATTCAGCTGTGTGTCTGCTACTCGGAAGAAGGAGAACCGATTGGATGTGCTGAGCTTTACCTCGATCAGAACGAAAACGTTGCTAAAATCGAAGAAGTCGCCATTTTGGAGCCTTACCAGCGGAAAGGCTATGGATCGGGCCTTATCAAGCAGATGCTCAACGCTGCCAAACAATCGGGCATGGAATCGTGCTATCTTGTAACTACGGGGAGCGATCAGGTGAAAACGTTTTATGAAAAGCTGGGTTTTAAGCAGGAGGAAAAGCTCACAACGATATTTAAGTATTTGTTTGAATAAAGTAGGCAGGTGCACATACCAATTGGGACTTGGCCTGCATAGGCTGGGGTGTAGACTTTATACGAAAGGATGATCGCCTGTGCATTACTCCCATTATTGCTGTCCTACTGGAGGATACGGCTACGGGTTTCACGGCAGAAACACATTTGTGCTCATCGTTGTCCTCTTTATTTTGCTCATCATTGTCGGTGCGGCTTTCATTTGCTAGCTAAAAAGCCCAACGCCCGGCGCTTGACATGCTCACAAAGCCTTCCATCCGGAAGGTTTTTTGTTTTTGTTGTTAAATTTTACATATGTGAGGTGAAAATATCGGACAAACGGGGAGTAACTTTGAAATATGCTTGGGGCATAAAAGGGGACTTTTTCATAATGTGGTCTGGAACATTTTTATCGCTCTTTCGTTCGGGTCTTTTCTATTATTCATTGGTATGGTGGTCCTTATCGGAAACCGGAAGCGCCCTTTCTGGAAGCGTCGTGATCGGTATCGGGCTGACTGTCTCGATTTTGATCTCGCCGTTTACAGGCCTGGCATTCGTGACAGATTTCACAGGGGGACGCTGATAGCGGCTTCGTATATGATCATTTCAGCTGTATTTTTAACGATCGGATTTTTGGCGCTTCGAGAAAAATAAAAGGACATGTCCTTTTATTTTTTTGTTTATGCTTACGGCGTTCGCTCCGAAATCAACCATTTCCGCTTGAAAAGAGAATGCCGCCTTTTCCCGCTTCATATAATGTAAAGAAAAACCTCTCATTGGGGAAGGGGGGATGTTTGAATGTCATTTTTGATTAAGCCGGATCTGCACGCAAGCTATCCGGTCGTTCAGTATGCAAAAGGAAGCTGGATTGTCGACAATTCCGGAAAGCGATACCTTGACGGTTGTTCAGGTGCTGTTACCTGCAATCTCGGGCATGGTGTACAAGAGGTGATTGAGCCTCTTAAAGAGCAGCTTGATGCTGTTTCATTTGTCTACCGTTCACAGTTTACGAGTGAGCCGGCTGAACAGCTAGCCGAACTCCTTGCTGAATGGCTGCCGGGTGATCTGAATTGGTCTTTTTTTGTCAACAGCGGGTCGGAAGCTGTTGAAACCGCCATGAAAATCGCCGTTCAATACTGGCAGGAAAAAGGACAAAACGACAAAACGATTTTCCTTTCGAGATGGAACAGCTATCACGGAATTACAAATGGAGCCCTGTCGCTGTCGGGATTTTATGAGCGCCGCTACAGGTTTACGCACATGCTGCACAGGTATCCCGCTGCTTCAGCGCCAAACTGTTACAGATGCCGGCTTTCTCATCCCGAATGCCAAGAAGCGTGCGTGAAAGAAATCGAGATCGCCGTTAAAAGGATCGGCAAGCAATTCATCGCGGGCTTCGTTGCCGAACCCGTTATTGGGGCTGCTGGAGCAGCCATAACGGCACCTGATGGTTATTACAAAAAAGTAAAAGAGATTTGCGAAGAAAATGAAATTCTTTTGATCGCGGATGAAGTCATGAGCGGGATGGGCCGAACCGGCCGGATGCTGGCGATTGAACATTGGGGCGTGACCCCGGATATTGCCGTACTCGGCAAGGGGATGAGCGCAGGGTATTCACCGATTGCCGCAGCGGTCATATCCGATGACATCATGGAAACGGTCAAAAACGGCTCAGGAGTCATCATGAGCGGGCATACGTACAGCGCAAACCCTTTTTCAGCCCGTGCGGCGCTCGCCGTTCTTCGTTACATCCTCAAGCACGATCTTGTCAAACAAGCCGGGATAAAAGGAGAAAAGCTGAAAAGAATGCTGAAAGAAGTCATGAAACAGTCGAGCATCATTGGCGACGTTCGGGGCAAGGGGCTTCTTCTCGGGATTGAATTTGTCGCCGATCGAAAAAGCAAAAAGACATTTCCTTCATCAATGCCGGTGTCGGCTCTCGTTATTTCCGAAGCGAAAAAAAGAGGTCTGCTTCTTTATCCGTCACAGGCGGGTATTGACGGCGGCGGGGGAGATGCCGTCATCATTGCGCCGCCCCTTACGATATCGGACAAAGAGCTGGAAGCGCTCATTCATATATTTAAACATGCCGTACACGAGATTGAAAAACAAGCAGAAAAGGTGATGCACGAAAGATGACGGTGCTGAACAAACGTATTGCTGTTGAAGATGCAATTGCCGATTTGAAAGACGAAGCGACCGTCATGTTTGGCGGATTTGGGGGAGTCGGTTCACCGCCTTCTTTCATCCGTGCGATTTTGAAAAAAGGTGTAAAAAATTTAACGGTCATATGCAATGATGCAGGATTTCCCGGCATCGGCATCGGCCCTTTAATCGTCAATAACCGCATAAGGCGGCTGATCGCTTCCCATATCGGATCAAATCCCGTTGCGGGAAAGCAAATGACGGACGGTTATCTCGCCGTTGAATTTTCACCGCAAGGTACGCTGGCGGAAAGAATCCGTGCGGGCGGCACAGGTCTTGGCGGTATTTTGACCGATATCGGAATCGATAATGACATGGTGCGCCAAGGAAAGAAGATCGTTTCATTAAACGGACGCGCATACCTTGCCGAAGAAGCGCTCAGTGCGGAATACGCTTTTATTTATGGAAAAACCGCCGATGAATTCGGCAATATCATCTATGACAAAACGGCGCGTAACATGAACCCGCTTATGGCGATGGCTGCTGATCGGACATTTGCCGAAGTGGAGCGGATCGTTCCCCTTGGAGAGCTCGATGAAGAAGAAATTGTAACACCCGGTGTTTTTGTCGAAGGTGTCGCTGAAACGGAAGGGGTGAACTGGAAATGGGTTTGGGAGTCATAGAGCGGGAGAGAATTGCAAAACGGGCGGCCCGCGAAATCAAAAGCGGAATGATTGTCAACCTGGGCATCGGCATTCCGTCTTTAGTTCCCAACTTTTTAGACCCGGGCACTTCCGTCATGATCCAATCTGAAAACGGGCTTCTCGGCATCGGCGAGTCGCCTGAAAAAGGAAGGGAAGATGAGAATCTTTGCAATGCAGCAGGCTGGCCTGTCACCGTAGTAAAAGGCGCTTCTTATTTTGATTCAGCTCTGTCGTTCGGCATGATCAGAAAGGGCGCGATTGATGTCACGATTCTTGGTTCTTTGCAGGTCAGCCAGTCAGGGGATCTGGCCAATTGGATCGTCCCCGGCAAAAAGGTTCCAGGAATGGGAGGGGCGATGGAGCTTGCCCAAAAGGCGAAAAAAGTCATTGTCGTGATGAGCCATACCGATAAAAACGGCGCACCCAAACTTGTCGCCGACTGTACGCTGCCACTGACTGCAAAAGGCTGCGTCGACATGGTGATTACAGAAAAAGCCGTGCTCACCATCGACAGCGGCGGTTTTGTATTAAAAGAGCTGATGAGTGAAGAGGATCTAGATGATGTGCTGCGGCTGACGGATGGAAAGATCCGGATCGAACTGCCGCTTTCGTAAGAGGAGGAATTGGATGGAGAACATAGAGAGAAAAGTGTGCGATTGGATCGATTCGCACGAGAAAAAAGCGGTTCGCCTTTTGAAAAAACTCGTCGGAGAAAAAAGCACAATGGGCAGCGAATTTAACGCCCAAGCCGTCGTCCTGGAGAAACTGAGGCAATTTGAAGCTGAAATCGATGTCTGGGAGCCGAGCATGAAGCAATTGGAACAGCATCCGCTGTTTAAATCAGACAGAACAAGCTTTAAAGAAAGCCCGAATATTGCGGCTGTCAAAAGAGGAAAGGGCAGCGGGAAATCGCTAATCTTAAACGGACACATCGATGTCGTACCTGAAGGAAACAAAAAAGACTGGGAGACGGAGCCTTTTCAGCCGGTCGTGAAGCAGGGACGGATATACGGCCGAGGCACAACTGACATGAAAGGCGGCAATACGGCTCTTTTATTCGCGATGGAAGCGCTGGAGCAATGCGGAGTTCAATTAAAAGGAGATCTTATTTTTCAAAGTGTCGTAGACGAGGAGTGTGGCGGAGCCGGGACGCTCGCGGCCGTCATGAGGGGCTACAAGGCAGACGGCGCTTTGATTCCCGAGCCGACAAATATGAAAATGTTTATTAAACAGCAGGGCTCGATGTGGTTCAGAATCACGGTCAAAGGGCTTTCAGCACACGGCGGCACAAGATATGAAGGCGTCAGCGCCATCGAAAAAAGCATGCTTGTCATCCAGTCGCTCCGCCAGCTTGAACAGGTCAGGAATAAGAGAATAACAGATTCTTTGTATGACAATATCCCGATACCGGTCCCGATTAACATCGGCACGATCAACGGAGGCGCATGGCCTTCATCGGTTGCCGACACGGTGACACTGGAAGGAAGGTGCGGAATCGCTCCGAACGAAACCCCTGAAGCCGTCCAGTCCGAGCTTGAAAACTGGCTCAATGATCTTCAATACCATGATGAATGGTTTAAACATTACCCTGTTGACATAGAATGGTTCGGCGCCATGTGGCTCCCGAACGATTTAGCAGAAGACCATGAACTGACAAAAGTGCTGAAATCCGCCTATCAAACCATCACGGCAAAAGATCCCCTAATCGAAGCTTCCCCATGGGCGACAGACGGCGGAATATTGTCGCACGCCGGAGGCACCCCTGTCATCGTCTTTGGACCGGGAGAGACGAAAATGGCACACCAGGCAAACGAATACATTGAAAAAGACGCCCTGATCCAGTCAGCCAAAATCATCAGCCTGTTTATTATGAATTGGTGTGATTATGAACGGTGAAAAGATCAGCAGTTTTGGAGGTTAAATATGGTTGAAAAATGGAGCAATGACAGCTGTACGCTCGAAGCGGATGTCGACTTGTCCAGTAAAAGAATCAGAATCATCAATTATGAAGGCGATGTGTGTTCATTTTTTCCCGCCATACTGAAAGAAGCAAAAAAACATGATATAGGGAAAATGATCGTTTTCACCAAAACGACTGACAGAGACGCTTTGCTTGAACGGACGTTTGAACCGGAAGGGAAAATCGACGGATACTTTAACGGGCATGATGCTGACGTGTTCGTAAAATATGTAAAAGAAGACAGGCGAAAAACCGCTGACTGGCTTGCGCAGGACCAAATGCTGTCAGAGCTGTTCAGCACTCCCCGCATCGCGGAGGCCCAAAACGCTTCCTTTAAAATCAGGCGGGCCGCCTCAGTTGATGCGCCTGTTCTCGCCGATCTCTACAACTGCGTCTTTCCTGTATATCCCGCACCTGTTTCAGATCCGGCATATCTTAAGGAAGCGATGGGAAAAGGGGCTGTTTACTACCTTGCCTTTGACGGGGAAAAAGTGATTGCATCAGCAGGTGCAGACGTTAATTCCGTTTTGGGGAATGCGGAAATAACCGACTGCGCTGTCCTGCCGGAATACAGGGGTTTTTCATTGACGAGGCGGCTGATTGCGGCACTCGAAACCGATTTGAAACAAGCGGGTATCTTTTACGTTTTTTCAATCGCAAGAGCGGCTTCTTTCGGAATGAACGCCAGCCTTTATCATTTATCATACTCATACAGGGGCCGGCTTTTGAACAACTGCCTCATTTATAAAAGCATTGAGAACATGAACATCTGGTGCAAAAATTTAAGCCGGTTTTAAAAAGCGGTCTTTCGCGGGTTTTACATTTGAAGAGACACTTTTCATGCCGGTCACATAACCTGAAAAGTATAGGGAAAATGCTGATAGGGGGATGAAAGATGGAAAACGGTCTGTTTAAGCCGAAAAGGCATTGGAAGGATATTGAGCTTTGGAAAGATGTTCCCGAAGAAAAATGGAACGACTGGATATGGCAGCTGACAAACACCGTCAGAACGCTAGGCGATTTGAAAAAAGTCGTCAATCTTACAAAAGAGGAAGAAGAAGGGGTGCGAATCTCCACAAAGACGATCCCTTTAAATATTACACCGTATTACGCTTCACTGATGGATCCGGATGATCCGCGCTGTCCGATCAGAATGCAGTCTGTGCCGCTTGCAGAAGAAATGCACAAAACAAAATACGACCTTGAAGATCCCCTTCATGAGGATGAAGATTCGCCTGTCCCCGGCTTAACCCACCGCTACCCGGACCGGGTTTTGTTTCTCGTCACTAATCAATGCTCGATGTACTGCAGATACTGTACAAGGCGGCGTTTTTCCGGGCAAATCGGCATGGGCGTGCCGAAAAAGCAGCTCGATCAGGCGATCGGCTATATCCGGGATACGCCTGATGTCAGGGATGTGCTGATATCAGGCGGGGACGGCCTTCTCATTAACGACCAGATTCTTGAATATATTTTGAAAAACCTCCGCGCCATCCCGCACGTGGAAATCATCCGGATCGGCACGAGAGCTCCGGTCGTCTTCCCGCAGCGGATCACCGACAAGCTTTGCAGCATTTTGAAAAAGTATCATCCCGTCTGGCTGAATACGCATTTCAACACGAGCATCGAAATCACGAAGGAAGCGAAGGAAGCCTGTGAAAAGCTAGTCAATGCCGGGGTGCCGGTCGGCAATCAAGCCGTTATTTTGGCGGGGATAAATGACAGCGTTTCCATTATGAAAAAGCTGATGCATGATTTAGTAAAAATCAGAGTCCGGCCGTATTATATTTATCAATGCGATTTGTCTGAAGGAATCGGACATTTCCGAGCGCCTGTATCAAAAGGTCTTGAAATCATTGAAGGCTTGCGTGGACATACGAGCGGCTATGCAGTGCCGACCTTTGTGGTTGACGCGCCGGGCGGAGGCGGAAAAATCGCCATACAGCCGAATTACTTGATTTCGCAGAGCCCCGATAAAGTCGTGCTCCGCAATTTTGAAGGCGTCATTACGTCGTATCCTGAGCCCGAAAACTACATTCCGGGAAGAGCGGACGACTATTTTGCCGAAATCTTCCCTGATGTGATGAAAGAAAAAGAGGAGATCGGCATATCGGCAATCTTTGCGGATCAAACGCTTTCATACACACCGGACGGCTTAAAACGGCTAGAGAGAAGGGAAAGCTATTCCACGAGGCCTGATCATGAAACATTGAAAAGCCGCCGGGCAAAGCGTGACGAATTGAAAGAAAAGAAATTCCTTGCCCAGCAAAAAAAAGAAGGCGAAGCTGAGGGGCGTGTGCAATGAAAAGGTGTGAATGGTGCAGTGAAGAAAAAGCCGGGGAAGCCCGCACGGCGGTTTATTGGGAGCTTCCTGACGGGACGAAAGCGATCGAAATCACCGATACACCTGCGGTGGAATGCAAAGGCTGCGGGATCGTCTATCAGGAGGACAGCGTCACCTGGGAAATTGAAAATCAGCTGCTCTTGATCGATACAAAAAAACTGCCATCGTCCGTTTCGTATGATGCGCTGATGAAAACAGAGCGCATATTGAAGCGCAATTACTTTGATTTTTCTTCATGAAGCCGGCTTCTGCCGGTTTTTTTGCGTGTTTCAACGGGTTTTTTGTTTGTATTTTTTCAGACGGCCTGTATAATAGAACATCAAAAGAGGACAGGAGGGGAGACCGTGAAGTCTTTTTACCATTATTTAATGAAATACCGCCATCCGAAACCGAAGGACGCGATCAGCGAATTCGCGAATCATGCTTACCTTGATCACGGATTTCCCAAGGCGTCAACTCATTACGATGAAATCAGCTCTTACCTTGAGCTTAATGTGGATTATTTATCGTCAATGACGACATTTGATGAGGCTTGGGAACAATATATTTCGGAAACAAAGCGATAAAAATCCGCAGTTATTCAGAACTGCGGATTTTTTTACGTTCGCCCGAGCCGGCTGGGCTTTTCGGAAAACTCATCGGGCTTTGTAACCTTAGCCCATGCGAATTGACAGCGCTCAGCATACGATAAGCGTAACACGGAAGCTTCAAGGCAAGGGGGAATCCAAATGAAGTCAAATGCGCCTAAATTCAAAGTCGGGGATGTTGTCGTCGTCGTGATGTACGGGACGGTCGGAACGATTACAAAAGTTCATAAAATCGATAAGCATTTTTTGTATGAAGTCAATCATAATGAAGTGCTTTATTTTGAGACTTCTCTTCAACTTTACAAAGATTATGACGGGGTCATTGTCGATACGGAAAAGCTTGACATCGAATATGAATTTTTAATCGGGGATGTCGTCTATGTAAAAGATTACGGCAAAGAATTGTTTAAAATCACCGGGCACAGAACGGAAATTTGGAGATATATGGAGGATGGCTGGGAAGATATCATTTACGAGCTGACCCGTTTAAAAGACGGAGAATGGCTTGAAACCGAAGAAGAAGATTTAACGCTCGTGCTCAGAACTTACGAAATGGACCAGTTCGTCCATCAGCTTCTGTTTGTTCATTATGTCGGCGAAGCCGGACAAGAGCTTGATGAACCGATATCTGAAAAGGTATTTATGCCATTTTCTGGGGATTTTGAGGAGCAGGAACATGAGCACAACATGGCAGTTGCTGTCGTGGATGAGCTGCTTGATATCTACAATGACTATAAAGTATTGTATGAAATGTTTCAGGATGCGGAATATAAAGAAATGATGGAGTTTGTGTTAAGCAGCCTGAAAGAATATTTCAAATGATAAACAACAAATATAAGAAATAAGGAAAACAGCCGAACACAATAAAAGCGAACATGGCTTTCAAGACCTTCCCCAAAACCAGGTCAAACCCTTCTCCGTCAAGTGCTTCAAGCGTTTTTTGAATCATTTTTTTTCCCCTTCCGGCTTTTGTCTTGTTACGACATGTATATGACAGAGGACAAACATTATGACAAATCGGTTATAAAACCGAATGCCAGCTCATACATCAGAATAAGGAGGCGATCACAATGAAAGAAATTGAACTGATGATAGATACAGAAGAAATCGCTGATTTTTTTTATCTAGAGCTGACAAGAAGAGGCTACATACCGAGCGAGGACGAACTGTTCGAAATTGCCGATATCACCTTTGATTATCTGATTGCAAAATGTATGATAGATGAGCATATAGAGGATTGAAAAAAGGGGACCGGGGCGCACCTGCTCCGGTTTTTCCTATATATTTGCCCGGCAGGAGAGCGGGGTGTAAAATGTTTAAAAACAATGTCAAGGGAGGCACTGACTTTTTCAATGTATAAAGCACTATTTGCAGCCGCTGTCTTTGTCATCATGGCCATTCTTATCCGCATCCCGGCGGTTCAATCATTTGATGTGAGCGTGATACAGGCTCTCGAGTCTGTCAGACACCCGGTTCTCACAGCGTTTTTTAAAGTGCTGACAGAGCTGGGGTCAAGCGGCTTCATGCTGCCGCTGATGCTGGCTTTAACCCTGGTTCTTGCCGTCTATAAAAAAGCAGCGGCATCACTGTATCTTTATTTGCTGTTTTTTGTTGAAAGAACGGCCAATGAAGCTTTAAAAGGCTGGATTGCCAGAGAGCGCCCTGCGATAAACCCGCTCGTACACGAACCGTCACACAGCTTTCCGAGCGGCCATTCAATGAATGCGGCGAGCATGTACCCGTTTATCGCATTTCTCCTTTTGCTCTGCATTCCTTTTTTTCAAAAACACAGCCGTGCGGTTTACATGTGGACGGGCCTTCTCGTCGGATTCATCGGAATCAGCCGCATGTATCTCGGCGTTCATTACATGACAGATGTCATCTCAGGATTTTCTCTCGGTCTGGCGCTGTTTTTCATCTTCAAAAAAATTGGCGAAAAGTACCCGCTTGTTCGACAAAAGTAGTCAAAGGGTTTGAGCCGCGAAGCGCCAATTGTATAAAAAAAGGAGGGATCTGTATTGCCGTTAATGTTTCAACTGTTTAAAAAGAAGCTGACACCTTATGATGTGACGATTTTTCAAACGCCTTGCTTTGGTGAAGATAAGGGATATGAGATGGTTTACAGAACGGAAATAAACGGCAGAACCCATGAAGATGTGCTGGAACGGACGTTTTCCACTTTTAATGTTTATGACACGGTGCCGAATGATTATAGGGCGAGATTTCTTGCAACAGGCGACATCGTTTTAATCGATGAAGGAAGAAAGGGAAAAACCTATTATAAACTGCTGTCTACAGGATGGAGCAAAATCAACCGCATTTTGCTGCAGTCATCGTAAGGCTGAAAAAAAACTGCGGAAGCGCTGTCCGCAGTTTTTTTTATGTTGTATTTTTTCGTTTTCTGGCGCTGAATTCCTTTTCGTGCGCATCCTCTGCCGCGATGACGTCCTTTGTCGGGATGTGATTGTTCTTTTTCAGTCCGGTGACTCTGTTTCGCTGTTTTTTGCCCATCATTTATGACCTCCTTCCTAAAAAATAGGATGACTAAACGCCCCGCTATTTATCCAGGAGAAAGTCGTCTTTATTCTGTCATATTGATCGCGGCCGGGTAGACATACGGCTGCTCCGGCTCGCTGATCTCCTTCCATCGCTTCGCGCGGATGATCGGGATGACAGTGCCGTTATAAGACGCTTTGCCGATTGTTCCTTCCAATTCAATCCAAGTATCAGGCTGCAATTGCTCTGCGCCGTTCCATTCAGCGAGAAACCCGATCAGGCTGGCGTCTGCGATGCAGTGCGTGATCATAAATCGGGACAGCACGAGCTGGTGTGCCCTCAGCCCCGCTTCTTTATGGACGAAGCCTTTGACCGTGATCTCTTTTCCAATGTAATGATCAAGACTGCTTGTCACTTCATCATAGTAGTCTGCAAACATATCGTCATTCATGACAATCCGCTTTTCATGCTTAAATTGATCCATCTTCCGGTCATAAGCCGATTTCGGCATCGCTGAATCGGCAAGTCCTTGCTGAATCTCCGGTGTCATGACATGTTCCTTTTCGCCTTCAGTTTGAGGGGCGATCTCCGTTTTGGTGAGCATAGTCCCTTTGTTGGCAGCAACAGACGAATTCAGTACAGCCGGGGAAAGGGTGAATCCGGTAATGAGGGGAAGAGCGATGACGGCATAATGCATCAGCCTGATGAAAAAAGGCTTTGACTCGCCATGATCATGTCCGCAGCCGCAATCTCCAGTATGGTCATCCTTCACCGTCCAGATCCTTGTCAGCTGAATGATAAACAGAAACGCGAACACACCTGCGGCGATGAGGCTTGTGTAATCGTATTTCGGATTGATCAGCTTATCAATTTCCCCTGTGTAATGGAGCTTGAAAATAAAGACGGAAAAGGCCGCCAACACGAGTGCGCGCAAAAATTGCCGAGGCTGAAAAACCATTGGTAAAACCTCCTTTCTACAGCAAACTGACAACTTTGATACAAACATAGACAACAACGGTGATCAGGATAGACAAACAAATGACGAACTTCGGTTTAAACGCATGCAGCATCATCACCGTATTTTTTAAATCGAGCATCGGCCCGTAAACGAGAAAAGCAAGGATGGATGTGGAAGGAAACAAATTGGTGAAGGAAGCGCCGATAAATGCATCCGCTTCAGAGCACAGCGATAAAAAGTAAGCCAGCCCCATCATGACCAATGCCGAGTCAAACATGCCCCCTCCGAACAGAAACAGCGATTTTAACGGGAGATAGGTTTGCACAAGTGCGGCAACTAAAGCGCCGATAATCAGAAACCTCCCCATATCAAAGAATTCGTCAACAGCATGTTTCAGCATATCAAATAGCTTTTCCGAAAAAGGGGAGCGTCTGCCGGAATGGGTGCAGTGTGCAGCTGTCTGCCGGCTTTCCGTTTTCAGCTGGCTTGAGCGGAACATCATGCTGATCGCAAAGGCGATGATGACCGCTGCGGCAAAACCGACAGCAACCCTTAAAACGGCCATTCGCAAGTCATTGCCAAATGCCATATAAGTGGATAAGATGACAATCGGATTGATCAGCGGACCTGTCAACAGAAAGCCGACACCGGCATAGATGGGAACGCCTTTTGACACGAGCCTTCTCACGATCGGGACAATCCCGCATTCGCAAGCCGGAAAACAAGCGCCGAGCAAACAGCTGACAATCACTCCTGAAAACCTGTTTTTCGGAAAAAGGGAGCGAATGTGCTCTTCAGTCACAAAGATCTGGATGAAACCGGCGATTAATACCCCGATTAACACAAAGGGAAGGGCTTCGATTAAAATGCTGATGAAAATCGTATTCAGCTGCTGAACGGAAGCCGGAATCTGGAAGGGGAGGCCTGCGGCGAGCGCTCCGCCGGCTGACACAAGGCATATCAAAACACCGATGACAACAAGCCCGGTAAAGTCGATTAAATAACTGTTAAGTGAACGAAACATCACTTTTCCTCCATCCTGAAATAGCCAATCGTAATCATTCTTTTTTAAAGGTATGCCTGTCCTTTTTTAAACATGACAAAAAAAGAATGATGCCGAAGCGGAGCAGGGCTTTGTTTTCTTTTTCCGCGATGTTGGTTTATAATACATATGCGAGTGGATGCTGCAATCATCATCACAAATCAGCTTTAAAAAGGCAGGAGGAATATTCATGAGCGTACATATTGGCGCAGAAAAAGGACAAATTGCAGAAACGGTGCTGCTTCCAGGAGACCCGCTGCGTGCAAAATATATCGCTGATACATATTTGGAAAACGTTGAATGTTATAACGAAGTACGGGGAATGTACGGCTTTACGGGCACTTATAAAGGAAAGCGCGTTTCCGTACAGGGGACGGGCATGGGTGTGCCGTCTATTTCAATTTATGTCAATGAACTGATCAGAAGCTATGATGTGAAAAACCTGATCCGCGTCGGATCATGCGGTGCAATCAGAAAAGACGTCAATGTAAGGGATGTCATTCTTGCGATGACTTCATCAACCGATTCGCAAATCAACAGAGTGGCATTCGGTTCGATCGATTTTGCGCCTTGCGCAGACTTTGGCCTGTTAAAAGCTGCTTATGACGCTGCAAGTGAGCGGAACATCCCGGTTACGGCAGGGAACGTGTTTACGGCGGATCAATTCTATAATGACGACAGCCAAATTGAGAAGCTTGCCAAACACGGAGTGCTTGCGGTCGAGATGGAAACGACGGCGCTTTATACACTAGCTGCGAAATTCGGCCGAAAAGCCCTCTCGATCTTAACGGTCAGCGATCACGTCATTACCGGCGAGGAAACAACGGCAGAAGAGAGGCAAACGACCTTTAATGATATGATTCTGCTGGCTCTGGATACCGCTTTGTAAAAGCATACACGCATTGAAAAAGGATGGATTCGAATGAACGGAAAGTACAAATACGTGACGATTGCTTCATTGCTGAGTGCAGCGGTCTTGCTTGGCACAGGATGTACCATGACCGAACAGAAGCAAAATGACACGGCTAAAACACAGAACACTGCAAACGCAAGCAAGGATGCAAAAGACCAAAAGGCTGACAGCAGCTTGGAAGATCAGGACTTCATACTCGAGAGCAAGTATTTTAATCAAATAAAAGATGTAGACGGGCTGCCGACGATTCAAAATCCTGAAAACATAATGGCGCTTGTAAATAAAGAATACGCGCTTCCCGGCAACTATGCACCGAGCGACCTGACAGTGCCTGATGTCGCGTTTTCTTTTACCGAGGATATCGACAAGCGGTATATCAGAAAAGAAGCCGCCAAAGCGCTTGAAGAGATGTTCAGTGCCGCTAAGAAAGAAGGCTATGAACTCGTTGCGGTGTCCGGCTACAGATCCTATGACAGACAAAAAGCGATCTATAACAACGAAGTCAGCCAAAAGGGAGAAGAAAAGGCGAAAGAAGCTGTGGCATATCCGGGCCAAAGCGAGCATCAGACAGGACTTGCGATGGATATTTCCAGCAAAAGCAACGGCTTCGCCTTATCAGAGGAATTCGGCAATACGAAAGACGGACAATGGGTCGAAAAGAACGCCTACAAATACGGCTATATCATCCGTTATCCGAAAAATAAAGAAGACATCACGAAATATAAGTATGAACCTTGGCACCTGCGCTATGTAGGAAAAAAAGCGGCTAAAGCCATCCAAGAACACGACTTGACGCTTGAAGAGTATTTTAAACAAGTGAAAAAGATATAAAAGAGAAAAGGCCGATATCAATCGGCCTTTTCATATTACCAAAAAAATAAGCCTGCAAGAGCCACACCGGCAATTAGACCGAGGCCAAGTCCGTATACAGGGCCCCAACCCCACCCGCCGCCGTAATATCCGTAGGCGAATCCGCGGCCTCCCCGTCTGATCATCGGGGCGATATAAACTTTGCTTGGGGAAACACGGACGATTCTTCCGACATGTAGACGGCCTCCTTTGTCGGTGATTCTCGCAACTCTGCCAACATTTTGGTGGCAAAACCTGTAATATCGGTCCACTTGAATGCTCCTTCCATCATCTTATCTATTCCTAATCAGCTTATGACGGATTTAATAGAAAAGGTTGGACGAAAGAAGGAGGACAAATGATGGTTTATAGATGTGATATAAAAATAATATGATCAAGAGAATCGCGGTATTTTTCCAGGTAATGCAGGTGTTTTTCCATCGTTTCATAGTCTTTGTCGGAAATCGCAGGCGACAGATCCATTTCCACGGCATCATCAGGGTCTGTTGCATCTTCCAATACGACAGGGATGATGTCAATCTTTGAAAATTTTTCTTCTCGAAGGACATTGACCCACTCATCCTCAGTATATAAAGCGATGAATCCGTAAAAGTCCGTGATTTCCTTTTTTGCTTCGTCTGTCAGAGCGTTTCCTTCCTTAAGACAGACTTCGGTCGCGATCAGCATCCCTTCGGGTTTTAAAATCCGCCGGATTTCCTGTAAAGCTGACCGGATATCTGTGAAGCTCAGCACAGATTCAGTTAATACACAGGCAAAGCTTTCAGACTGAAACGGCATTTTCTCGAGGGGTGAGTGGACAACCGGAATGGAAAGCTGTTCTTTTTTAAAACGCTGTTGGGCTTTATCGATCATGACCGGATCGGCATCAAGGGCAGTGACAGGAAACAGAAGCTGCCCCAAATAAGCGGCGGTTTGGCCCGTTCCGCAGCCTGCATCTAGAATCGGCTGCTCAGGGTCGATGCCGGCTTTGGCGAGCACTGCCTTTGACAGGGACATCCCGCCGGGATGAGCGGATGAGACGCCGAAGCTGGCGAGCATGTCTAAATAATCGCTCAAATTGAGATCCCTCCTTTTTTGTATGCATATGCAAAAGCGGAATAATGGTTGAAAAACGATCGAATGCCGGCAGCCTGGAAAAATCGGTATTTAAGTGATTCGAGTTGACGAATAAAGATTCGTCCATGATAATATGGTAAGTAGAAAAGGTGGTGTTCGTTTGAAACAGCAGTTAAAACTCTTTTTGGCTGTATTGATTACGGCCGTCGCCGCCTCCGCACTGACGCTTTATCTGGTGGGCAAAGGCAGCGGCGGCTCAGTATATTCCGCTTCAGATTCCGAGAAATTCGAAAAGCTGATGGCGGCGTACGACAAAATCAAGAGCGACTATTATCAAAATGCAGACGATGAAAAGCTGACTGACGGGGCGATTAAAGGGATGCTTGGAGCTTTGGATGATCCATATTCAACATACATGGATAAGAAAGAAGCTAAAAGCTTTGAAGAAAGCATTACCTCTTCTTTTGAAGGAATCGGCGCCCAAGTAGAAGAAAAAAATGGACAAATTTTAATCGTCGCGCCTATTAAAGGATCTCCCGCAGAAAAAGCCGGCTTAAAGCCGCATGATGAAATTCAGAAAGTGGACGGCAAAAGCGTAAAAGGCAAGACCGTCAACGAAGCGACAGCAATGATCCGCGGCAAAAAAGGCACGAATGTCAAGCTTGTTCTCAACAGGGGAGGCGTCGGCCAAATCGATGTTACGATTAAGCGCGATACGATTCCGATTGAAACGGTTTACTCCAAAATGATCGACGGCAACATCGGTGAAATCCAAATTACGTCTTTCTCTGAAAATACCGCAAAGGAACTGACGAAAGCCATTGATGACTTGTCTGAAAAAGGTGCGGAACGATTCGTGCTGGACCTCAGAGGAAATCCCGGCGGCCTGATGGACCAAGCGATTATGATGAGCAACCTGTTTGTCGATAAAGGCAAAACGATTATGCAGGTTGAATCCAAAAACGGGAAAAAAGAAGTGTACAAAGCCGAGAAGGAACGAAAAGTGAACAAGCCGACCGTCGTTCTCGTCAACGGAGGAACGGCAAGCGCGGCTGAGATCATGGCCGCAGCACTTCACCAGTCCTCAGGCATTCCGATCGTCGGTGAAAATACGTTTGGAAAAGGAACGGTTCAAAATGCGGAGAGCTTCTCCGACGGATCGACCGTCAAGCTGACGATTGCCAAGTGGCTGACGCCAAATGGGGACTGGATTCATGAAAAAGGAATCAAACCTCAATATAAAGCGGAGCTCCCAAGCTATGCCAAACTCCCGTATCTGGATTCCAAAAAAGAGTATAAGGCAGGCAGCACCGGAGACGAAGTGAAAGCCGCCCAGCAAATGCTCCAAGTGCTCGGCTATAAGCTGGATGCGACAGGGGCATTCGACGCACAGACGGAGGCTGCCGTTAAGGCATTTCAAAAAGACCAAAAGCTGAAAACGACAGGCATCCTAACGGGCGAGACGACAATCAGCATGACAAGCAAGCTGCAGGATAAGCTTTCCGACAATGATACGCAGTTGGATAAAGCGATTGAGATCTTAAAAAAAGAGAAATAAAAGAAACCCTTGCGCTCACACGGAGCGTAAGGGTTTTTTGGTGATCAGGCGCTTTTTTGCACATTCTTCTTGGCATGAAACAAATAGTTGATCACAGAATTGTGTTTTACATTTTTCACAAAAAACGGATTCAACACGACAACAGCCAAAAGGTTGGCGGCAAGGCCCCAGAATCCTTCGTAAATGCCGAAAGTGGCCCCTGTCAAATAAACGGTAAATGTAACGGCAAGGCCGATGAGAAGACCGATGATCGTCGCTTCCTTCGTCTGGTTTTTCCAGAACAGGCTGATGACGATGGCAGGGAATATCTGCACCATGCCTGAAACGCCGAGAAGCTGAAGCGTGACAAGCGCTGCCGGGAACAGCATTCCGAATAAAAGGGCCAGACCGATGACGACAAATACCATCGAGCGCGTGATGATCGTCAGTTTTTGTCCCGAAACGCGGGGGTTGATCAAATCGCGGTATAAATTGTTGGCGAACAGGTTCGACGCCCCGATCGCCATGATCGAACACGGGATCAGACTTGCGAGGGCGATCGTTGAATAGGCGAATCCTTGCGTGACGCCGCCGTAGGAACTTTGAATTAAATGCAGCAATGCAAATCTCGGATTAATGTCATCGGGAAGAACGAGAAATGCGATAAACCCTAAGAAAATGACTAAAATCAATACGATATTGTACAGCGGCAGAAACATGCTGTTCTTTCTGAGCGCATCCGCGCTGTTCGCCGTGAAAACGCCTGTCGCCGCATGGGCCCACATGAACAGAGCAAACGCGGAAACGATCGATGCCGTGATGAACCAGGCGATCCCGCGCGGTCCGTCAGAAGGGATCGTCAGCATATGCGGCGCTTCATTTGCCAGCTTGTCAATCATCGGTGTCCAACCGTTAAAATGGATGAGCGGCAACGAAACGACCATAAACAGCATCATCACCCAAACTAAAATGTCTTTAATAATGGCGGTATATGTAGGACCTTTGATGCCGCTGAAAAACGTATAAAGCGCGACAAGGATGAACGAAATGATTACGACGGCATTGACATTAATAAACCCAGTACCCGCGACTTGAAGCGTATCCTGAATTCCGCTGAGCTGCAGGCAGATATACGGGATCAGCATCAAGACGCCGACAATGGCAACAAGCGAAGACAGCAGCTTGCTGCTGAAGCGTTCTCTTGCGTAATCGGCCAGCGTCGTCAGCTGATGTACTTTCGCCACCTTCCAAATCTTCGGCAGAAAAAAGTAGGCGATGAAATAGGCCAAAACCGAATAAGGAATCGCGAAAAAAGCGACGCTTCCGCTTGTAAAAGCGGTACTTGTCAACCCTAAAAACGTGTAAGCCGTGTATAAGTCGGCACCGACGAGAAACCAGACGAGCAGCCCGCCGAACCGCCTTCCGCCGACGGACCATTCTTCAACCGATTTCCGCGACTGTTTATTACTGCCGGCGATAAATCCGATACAAACTACGGCCAAAATGATGCCGGCGGTAATGAGGAGCGCTGTTAAATTTCCCTGCATCACTCATAACCTCCGTTTCTTTTCTCGAATCTGTAAATCGCAAATGTGATCAGCGGTGTCAGCACAATCCACAGCACCAGCCAAAAATGAAAAAACGGAAGTCCGAAAACGATCGGATCGATCCGGTTTACAAACGGCAGCAAGGCAAGCTGTCCGATAAAAGGGATGATGAACAGAACCCATTTAAAAAGCTGTTGATTCACCTTTTTTCCTCCTTTAGCCATTTTAATGTTCATAATCATAGCAGTTGTCAGATTTAATCACAAGATAATTATTAGAAAACAGTGATTTTTTAAATTATTTAAACAATAGTTCTGCCTTGCATATTCGAAAACATAACTTTACAATAATTAATATCTTGAATTCAAGATAAAATAGAAGGGGATCACTATGTTTGCAGGAGACCCCAAAGTAAATGTATGGGAAAGAGACGGGCGGACCAGGCGATGAACCGCTGGAAAGTCTTGGCGCGGAATTGAAGCTTCCAGAATGGCTTGACAGCATCGCGTGCAAATTGAAGGCATTCTTCTAAAATGGGAAAAGGAGTGAATGAAAATGAATCATATATATGAGAAAGGGAACTCTGATATCACCCTGTTGTTATTGCATGGAACAGGGGGAAACGAACACGATCTTCTGCCGATCGGCAGGATGATTGATCCCGATGCAAATTTGCTCGGAGTCAGGGGGAATGTGCTGGAAAACGGAATGCCCCGTTTTTTCAAGCGGTTGAGAGAAGGGGTGTTTGACGAGAAAGATCTGATCGAACGGACGGATGAATTAAAAACGTTTCTGGATGAAGCCGCAAAAGAACTTCACTTCGACAGAAGCCGGGTGGTCGCAATCGGCTATTCAAACGGCGCGAATATCGCGGGAAGTCTGCTGTTCCGCCATGAACATGTACTGAAAGGGGCGATTTTGCATCATCCGATGGTTCCGTTTAGAAATCGCAATCTCCCTGATATGACAGATTTGCCCGTGTTTATCGGGGCCGGCAAAACAGATCCACTCTGTCCGCCGGAGGAATCAAGCGAACTTGCCGGCTATTTCACCAACGCCGGCGCCAACGTGCTCCTTCACTGGGAAGGCGGAGGCCATCAGCTGACACACGGCGAAATCGAACAGGCGAAAATCTGGTATGAAAAGCATGTAAAAGCATAAAAAAAACCTTAGTCCTTTTTTGGGACTAAGGTTTTTTTAACATGTTTACAGCCATGTAGATACGTCAGAAACATCGAAACGATTGCTTTTGTGCGCAGGTTTGACCGGCTTTCCGATCGAAATCAGCATGACCGGTACATAGCGTTCATCGATGTTGAATTCTTTAACGAACGCTTCCTTGTCAAATCCGCCCATTGCGCATGTGTCATAGCCCATTGCTTTAGCTGCAATCATCAGCTGCATAGCAGCGAGCGATGCGTTTGTAAAAGCGGCGTCTCTTGCAAATCCGCTGTTTTGATAAGCGCCGTTGATTTGTCCGAGCAGCGTGTTTTTGATGTCTTCGGTCATGTAACCTGCTTCTGTCAGAGGGCCGTATACGGCTTCACCGTTCAGATTCGCTTGTAAGTCCCCGAGCACGGCTACGACCGCAGAGGCTTGACTGACTTGTTTTTGGTTGAACGCGATCGGAAGGAGTTTATCTTTTGATTCCTGGCTGTGAAAGACTGTAAAATGCCAGTGTTGCAGATTCCAGGCTGACGGAGCCTTTGTGGTGATGTTCAGCAGCTTTGTCAGCTCTTCTTTGGAAATGGAAATGCTTGTGTCATATTCTTTAATCGAAGTACGCTCTTCCAGAATGTTGAGAGCGGTGGTTTCTTGTGAAGACATGTGACTTCCTCCTTTGGGCTAAACGTGTTATGATAGAGTCAGATAAAAAGTTAGAAACTTACTTTTTGTAACTTTATTGAGTATTTTAATGGCACACATTATTTTTGTCAACTGGATATGGAGGGGTGAGAGAATTGGGGTTTACAATGTGTCCTAGAATGGAAGCCGCCTTTTCTTTACTCGGCAAACGATGGAATGGACTGATCATCCATGTATTATTGGATGGACCTAAACGATTTAAAGACTTGACTGAAATGATACCGATGATCAGCCAAAAAATGCTGGCTGAACGTTTAAAAGAGCTCGAACACTGCAAAATAGTCGAGCGTCAAGTACTCCCGGAAACGCCGGTAAAAGTAATCTATCAATTGACAGACAAGGGGACGGCGCTAGAGCCTGTCCTCAAGGAGATACAAACCTGGGCCGAACATCATTGTGATCCGGAAGGGAGCTGACCGGATTGAACAGTAAAGAAACAGTCGTCATAACAGGCGGGGCCAAAGGCATCGGAAGAGACCTTGTGGCCGCCTATGCTCAAAAAGGTTTTATCGTCGTATTCTCCGACGTACTGAAGGAAGAGGGTAAACAGCTTGAAAAAGAGCTGACCGCTTCCGGAGCGCAGGTTCAGTTTGCAGCTTGTGATGTAGGTTCTGAAGAAGATGTGAAACGGCTGATGCAGGAAGCTTCCCGAAACGGCCGTTCGATAGCGGCGCTCATTAATAACGCGGGCAGATCAGTTTGGAAGTCCCCTTATGACTTGACCGCGAAAGAATGGGACAACGTCCTGAATACCAATTTGAAAGGCGCGTTTCTTTGCGCAAGAGAAGCGGCCAAAAAAATGAAAGAGGCGAAAACAGGCGGGGCCATCGTTAATATCGCTTCGACAAGGGCGTTTATGTCCGAGCCGGACTCAGAAGCCTATGCCGCGTCAAAAGGGGGCTTAATTGCTTTGACTCACGCATTGGCCGCGTCTTTAAGCAAAGATTCAATCGTGGTCAACAGCATTTCCCCGGGATGGATCGAAACCGGTGATGATACTGCCCTGCGGCCTATTGACCACGGGCAGCATTTATCAAACAGGGTCGGGCGCCCTCAGGATATCGTCAAAGCATGCTTTTACTTGACCGATCCGGATAATCGCTTCGTCACCGGTACAAACATAACGGTGGACGGCGGAATGACAAAAAAAATGATTTATGAAGAATAGCCCAAACGTTTCCGGACTTTATGAATACCTTTACTATAGGCAGACATAAAGGAGGATAAAAGCCAATGAACCCTCATATGCTTTATTCGAGATCAGGTCCTGTCGGATACCCGGCAAGATTCCCGTTATTCTGGGGTTTTGGAGCACCGCTTGTCGGCGGATTGCTGGGCGGATTTCTCGGAAGCGCGATTTTTAACTACCCAAGGCCCTACGCTTATCCGCCGCCATACCCGGGACCTTACGGCGGCGCGCCTTATTACGGATACGGGGCAGCTCCTGGGACCGTTCCGTACGGAGGTGTTCCGGGCGCAGCTCCATACAGAGGGGCAGGACCGGGCTATTGATTCATAAGCCAATTGTTGCTGGCGTCTAAATGCCGGATGTCAATATGAAGCGGCGGCCAAAGCTTGCGAATCTTTTCGCCTTTGGCCGCCGTCTCATTCTTTCCGGATCGATCAGTCAGGGAACTGTACTTTTCCCGGTACGGTATATGCGCTTGACGTCCCGTTTTCCGGAAGTTTTTTTATCGTGTCTTTTACGACTTTTCCTCGGATATCTGTGATCCTGACTTTAAGCGGACTTGTCCCGAGATTGGTGCTGACGAAATGGTTGTAATCCGTTTTCTCCATGTTGATCCACTTTCCGTCTTTGTAATATTCCATTTTCATGACGGGATATTTGTGATTTCTGACCTGGATCGCCGCCCACCACTGGCTGCTGCCTTCTTTGATCCGGTAAGTGAAATTGCCGGTAATCGGCGCTTTGATTACACGCCATTTAATGTCGATTTTGCCGTCTTTCATATCGCCGATCTCGCGAAAAGCGTTCGGTGAAAGGTCAAGAGCTCCCGGCGCTCCTTCAGGATACAGATCGGTAACATAGACGGTTGTTTTTCCTTTCGGCCCTTCAACCCGCAGATAGGCGCCGGCAAGAGCTGCTTTCACACCGCGGTAATTCATATCTGTCGGATTTAAAGCAGTGATCTTCATATTGGACGGAATCGGATCCAAAAGCAATGCACCGCCGGAGTAACCTGACCCCGTATAAGTGGCGTAGCCCGTATGCAGTGAGTTGTATGCAGCAGAAGCTTGCGGTGAAAAACAAAGGATCGTCAAAAACATTGCTGTGATCAATAGGCTGATTTTCTTTTTCATATACATCCTCCTGTTTTATAAATTGAGAACCATTATCATTATAAGGACAAACTGACAACAGCCGAAAGAGGAAATAGTTACAGAGACTTTTTAAGGAATAATGACTAACACTGTCAAAATTTAAAGGCGCAGGCAAATGAGATGATCATCCTCGAGGACTAGTGTTAAGATGGTACAGGAAGAAAAAAAACAGCCTGCTTTTCCAAGCTGGCCGTTTTCAAAACGTGATGTCGATTTCAGACAGGTTAAAGTCCTCATTTTTTAAGAACATCACTTCCAAAATGCCGTCTTTAAATATTGCTTTCGTACCCTTTCTACGCACTAGAGAGGGGAGAACGACTTTTTCCTGCCGCCCTTTTTCAGGGTAGTTTTCTATGATCAGGGTTTGTGAAGTATGTTTAATTTTCAGAAGGTTAAGCTGTTCTTTGGTGAGCGGTATTTTAACAAATACATGGCTTGTCGTTTCAAAAATATCAATCGGATCAGATTCATCTGCCGCCGGTGTTTCTTTTGAGAGAGGGTCACGAAAAGGAAATTGAACTGCATACCCCGGTCCGAAAACGCTTTTCATCATGTGGTGAATATATTGCTCCACATCTTTCGGGTCAGCGTTTTTTAATCCGTCCTTGGAAAACTGCTGAAATGGAAAAAAGCGTTGCCAATCAAACACGATCACACTTCCTTTCACATAGACGGTACAGTATATGCAAAAAAGTGCGGAAAGTGATGAAGTAGAAAGGAAAGATACAGACATGAATCATTCATCTCAAACGAAAGGAATCATTTACACAGCGCTTTCTTATTTGCTGTGGGGGCTCCTTCCTTTATATTGGAAAGTGCTCGATCAGACCGCCGCGCTCGATATACTGGCGCACCGGATTATCTGGTCATTTGTTTTCATGTGCGGCGTGCTTCTCGTTTTACGGCAGTGGAAAAACGGAGTCAAAGCATTTCGCTCGCTTTCGGGAAACCGAAAGGAATTTGTTCCGCTCATTTTGTCGTCCGTTCTGATTTCGATCAATTGGTATGTGTACATATGGGCCGTCAGCAACGGCTATATTCTTGAAGCGAGCCTGGGCTACTACATCAATCCGCTCGTATCGATCGTGCTC
Source organism: Bacillus haynesii (assembly GCF_001969855.1). GTDB lineage: Bacteria > Bacillota > Bacilli > Bacillales > Bacillaceae > Bacillus > Bacillus haynesii. The sequence goes on along the minus strand of NZ_MRBL01000016.1, from coordinate 154,951 downwards.
GGAATTGTCTTTTTAAAGGAAAAACTGACGCGGATGCAGGGAGCGGCAGTTCTTCTCGCTGCCCTCGGCGTGCTTATTTCCGCTTTTCAGTACGGTTCCGTGCCGTATATCGCCCTGATGCTCGCATTCAGCTTCGGGCTCTACGGACTGGCGAAAAAGCGCACATCGCTGTCAAGCGCCATAGGACTTACCCTGGAAACGATGATGATCGCTCCGGTTGCAGCGATCTACCTGCTGTTCTTCAGCCATCCGGAAAAGGCTCAGGCCGCATCAGGGAGCATCGGCATGATGGTGCTGCTGTTTTTAGCGGGAGTGTTAACCGCGATTCCGCTGCTTTTATTTGCGGAAGGTGCGAAAAAACTGCCGCTTTATCAAATCGGCATTTTGCAATATATCGCTCCGACCATTACATTATGCTTAGGCGTTTTCGTCTATCATGAACCGTTCAGCAGCAGCAAGGTCTTTACGTTTAGCTGCATATGGGCGGCGCTGATATTGTTTACACTTTCGCAATTTCAATGGAAGAAACCGGAGAAGGTATTTTTAAAAAGAAAAAATTCCTTTCATCCGTAAGCCCTTTTTCTTTTCAAGAAACACCAATTATGTATAATTAAACATTATTGAAGCAATTCGGAGGTTGTTCCGTCATGGCAGACGAACTAGAGCTTTTCCGGGCGTATAAAACCCTTTGGAAAAACCGGACGATGGACAGGGAAGGCAAGCAGGCGCTTCATCAGGCGATTGATGATGAGTTGAAGGACCTCGGCACCCATCCAAGGCTCAGAAAGACGAAGCACGAAAAATACTATCAATCAATCCGGCGCATTGTGAATTCACAATTGGAATCAGATATGAAGCTCAAGCTGATTGAATGTCATACGGAACGATTGGAGTTATTAACAAACGAAGAAAGCAGGGAGTAACATGAAAGCAATAAAAAAAGAAGATGTGCAGGCTTCTTTGGAAACATTTTTAAATCAGCCTGTTTATATTCATTTGGAGACGACAACCGGATCGTATTCCGCGCATAAAGATGAGCAGAACATGACCGTGGTGGCGTATATCAGAAACGCGAAGGTAACCTGCTCCCGGGCCAAAATCACGGGTGAGGGACCATTTCGCGCCGGTTTGAAAACCGAAGACGGCTGGATCTACGCGGAAGGCCTGACGGATTATATAGTTGACGATGAAGGCAGGTTGCTTCTTGCCGGCTATTTGCCGGGCGGCAAACTCGCCATTTCGCTTCAAATCAGCAAAAAGCCATTTGCAGTCTAAAAAGAAGGTGTTATAAGATGAAAAAACATTTACTCGTGATCCTGCCGCATCCTGACGATGAATCTTTCGGAGTCGCCGGCTTGATCGCTTTAAACCGAAAAGAAGATATACCTGTAACATACGCGTGCCTGACGCTGGGCGAGATGGGAAGGAATATGGGAGACCCGCTTTTTGCCAACAGGGAAACCCTTCCACTGCTCAGAAAGCAAGAGCTGATCGACGCCTGCCGGGAAATGGATGTACAGGATTTGCGCATGCTCGGATACCGTGACAAAACGCTCGAATTCGAGGATGAAGAAAAACTGGCCGATCGAATAGAGGCTGTCATTGATGATGTAAACCCGAGCCTTGTTGTAACGTTCTATCCCGGACACGGTGTTCATCCTGACCATGATGCGTGCGGTGCCGCGGTCATCAGGGCATTATCGCGGAAAAAGAAAGAAGACCGGCCGCGCGTCTTATGCATGGCCATCACCCACCACAGGGAAGAGGTTCTTGGCAAGCCTGACGTCGTTCTTGATATCAAAGAAGCCGCAGATATTAAAATGAACGCGTTAAAAGCGCATAAATCCCAAACAGGCGGCTTTATGAAAGAAATAGAGAAAAAACTCGCCAATGGCGAGCCGGTTGTTGAGACATGGTTTGAAAAAGAAACGTTTTGGACCTATCAATGGAATGATTGACATGATCAAAAAAGGTGTCGGGCATATGAGCCCGGCACCTTTTTACATGCTTTGAGTGTGGATATAGCGGCTTTGAATGCGTTTGAGCCTGAAGAACAGCCCGACTGCACCGGCTGCGAGCCCCGTGATCAGGCCGATCCAGTATCCGAAAGCTCCGAATGAAGTATACGTTCCAATCACAAAACCGACCGGAAGACCGATAATCCAATACGAGACGAGAGCTGTGACAAGCGTGTAGTTGACATCTTTATACCCTCTGAGCGCTCCTTGAATCGGCGCGGCGATGGCATCTGACAGCTGAAAAAACAACGCATACAGCAAGAAGTCTTTGGTCAGAAGCAGTACATCCCGGTCAGCCGCGTACAAACCGGCGATTTGCTCTCTGAACAGTAAAATGATGAGCGCCGTGAATAATGAAAAACCGACCGCTATTGAAATGCCGAGATAGCTGTAGGTTCTCGAGTCTTTAAACCGTTTGGCCCCGACCTCAAAGCCGACGACAATCGTCAGCGTCATCGATACGCTCAATGGAAGCATGTAGAGAAGCGAAGCGAAATTCATTGCCGCCTGATGGGAAGCGATCGTGACCGTGTCAAAGTGGCTCATCAGCAAAGTGACTGCTGCGAATATACTCGTCTCAAAGAAGATGGCGAAACCGATCGGAATGCCGATCTTCAGCAGTTTCATACTTTCAGCAAAAGAAAATGAATGGAATGTTCCAAAAATCCTAAACTGGTGAAACGGCGTCTTCTTATGGACGATGTATAAAGAGATCAGACAAATGCACCAATATGTGATGGCGGAAGCCATACCGGCTCCTGCTCCTCCAAATTTCGGAAAACCGAAATTCCCGAAAATAAACAAATAATTCAAGACAAAATTTATCGGCAAAGAACAAAGCGTAATCAGCATCGTCACCCGCGTTTTTCCAAGTGAATCAATAAAGCAGCGCATCACATTGTAAACAAACAGCGGCAATATGCCGAGCCCGATGCAGATTAAATATTGCTTTGCGATGACCGCTACCTTCTGTTCAAGATCGAGGTTCTCCAGCACCGGATCAATCAGAAAATACCCGGAAACAATGACGGCAATGCTGATGATCCCGGCCACATAGATCGATTGAATAACAGTATAAGGGACATCCTTTTGCCGCTTGGCCCCCATCAGCTGGGCGACCATCGGTGTTACAGCCGTCAAAATGCCGGCAAGCCCTGTATAAACGGGGGTCCACAAACTCGAGCCGATTGCGACGCCGGCGAGGTCGGCGGCACTGACTTTGCCTGACATCACCGTATCGAGAACCGTAATGAGCGACAGTCCCGCTTGCGTAATCAAAATCGGAATTAAAATCGTTAAAAACTGTCTTGTTTTCTCCCGCAAATCCTTTGTTTCCCTCATATCAGTTCCCCGTTTCTTTTGGATAACGAGAGAAATTATAACACGTTATGTATAAAATGCAATAAATGTCTGTTCAATCTTTTTTCGTCTGTTTTGTTTTTTTAAACATTTGCACATAAATAAAGGAAAGAGAAAGGATCCCTAAACACGTACATAAATATTGACATATTTTTTGAATGGCCAAGAAGATTCACCTCCATATCTTAAAATGCACTATAAAAGGAGGAAACATGCACGAAAGCGACGGTAATAAATCAGAAGCTTTTTTATGTGTTTTCTAATAGTCTATTAAGACTATTAATATACAAAAATGAATGAGTATTAAGTTTTATGTTTCTATTTATCGTTATATTAAGATAGGAAATAAGAATCTATAGGTGAAATAGTAAAACGTCGTTCGATCTAAAAAAAAGATACTCCCAATTCCGGATGTTGGCAAAAAAAATGTATGATATAGTCAATTTATGGTTTCGTGGAGGAATTTGTGCTGAAATGTAGAAATGTATGAGTGATCCTGATCTTTGCTTTTCGATTAGGCAATAAATGAGGATTGATCAGCGATTTCCGGAAAACTAAAGAATATCAATACGCAGTTTTTACACCCTCAACTTGAACGCTGGCTTGCCCATCTGTTGACCGTTTGATCCGAGAGAAAGGGAAATCGGCTGTAAAACGGCACGGAAACCAGCATGTTACGGCGTCTATTCAGGCTGTTTCGGCACATGCAGCATATCCAGTCAACTCCTTCTCGCTGTTTTTCACCATGAACCTCTGATTTTAGAACAACTGTTCATCGTATTTCCGAAAAATTGAAACGCACACCTTTGCGAAAAAAACATCCGGCATCTCGAGCACGCAGAAAAAAGTGTTGATTTTTGTCAATATGTCTATCAGTCTGTATTTTTAATGTGAAATTTGTAAAAAAACAAAAAAACTATTAAAAAAATATAGAATAGGCCGATACAAATCGTGAATTGCATTTTTTGCTTAAGAATATAAAAGGGGGCTTTCAGCCAAAGGCCATACATATGTTGATCAGATCACCTGCCTGGTCGGCTGGATAAAGTCTTAAGCAATGGCAAATGTAATGGCATACATAGAGAGAACGAAAATGAAACGGGAGGTTAAGAGGTTATGAAGAAGAAGATAGCAGTAGGTTTGGCGGCCTCTGCAGTAGTTGGAACTTCATTGGCGGCGTCACCGGTAGAAGCCCAAACCATCAAGGTGAAAAGCGGAGACTCACTGTGGAAGCTTTCAGCTGAGTACAATACCAGTGTTTCGGCACTTCAATCAGCCAACAATCTTTCATCTACGGTTATTTATGTCGGACAAACTTTAAAAGTTCCGGACGGCAAGTCAAAAAGCAGCAGCTCACAGGCAAAATCCGCAAGTTCCAGCTCAAGCACTGCCAAGTCAACTTACACGGTAAAATTGGGAGATTCCTTGTGGCTGATTGCCAAAGACTACAAAACAACCGTAAAAGAGATCAAAAACTTAAACGGGCTGAGCAGCGATATGATTTATCCGGGACAAAAGCTGGTCATTAAAGGAAGCGCGAAAAGCACCGGTTCCAGCTCTGGCTCAAGTTCCAGTTCGAAATCATCCAGCTCAAGCTCAAGCTCGCAAAGTGCAAGCAGTTCAAGCAGCACATACAAAGTCAAATTGGGCGATTCTTTATGGAAAATTGCCAATAATTTGAATATGACAGTCGCCGAACTCAAAACGCTGAACAACTTGAAGTCTGACACGATCTACCCGAACCAGGTCCTTAAAGTGAAAGGAACGGTTTCCAGCGGAAGCAAACCATCTTCTGGTTCGTCTTCAAGTTCTTCATCAAGTAAAACGAACACAAGCAGCAGTTCAAAAACGACCACTTACACGGTTAAACCGGGCGATTCTCTGTGGAAAATCGCGAATTCGATGAATGTGACGGTACAGAGCATCAGAGAGGCTAATCAATTAAAAACAGATGTTTTGCAAGTCGGCCAGAAGCTTAAAATCTCCGGTGCATCGACTTCCGGATCATCTGGCAGCCCATCTTCCAGCTCACCGAATTCTTCAGTTTCAACCGGTACTTCGACAAGCGCAAAGGTCGAGCGGATGATTGCAGAAGCAGAAAAGCATATCGGCGTGCCTTACAGATGGGGAGGCAACAATCCTTCCGGTTTTGACTGCAGCGGATACATCTATTACGTATTAAACAAAGTCACATCAGTCTCAAGATTGAGCGCAGCAGGGTACTGGAACATCATGTCGCCAGTCAGCCAGCCTTCAAGAGGTGATTTTGTTTTCTTCTCAACATATAAAGCAGGCCCTTCACACGTTGGTATTTATTTAGGAAACAACAAGTTTATTAATGCCAACGATTCCGGCGTCACCGTCAGCGACATGAACAATTCCTACTGGAAACAGCGCTATCTCGGCGCAAAACGGTATTCATTTTAAAAAAGCCATTTTAAATGGCTTTTTTTGCGTGATTTCAGGATGGTAGGCCAGGTTTAATGCCCCTCTTCGTTGTCTAAACTGAAAAGAAAAGCGAAGGGGGAAGCCGTTTGAGAACATTACATTACATATTGCTCACATGTATGGCTGTTTGTTTGGCAGCTGCATGCACACAGCAGAAAGAAATCGAGCAAAAAAATACCGAACAGGAACATAAAGAAACCTTTGAAGCGATGACACAGCCAATAAAAGTACCGCTGATCAAACGCGACGGTGCGGAGACCGGTTTTATAGAAGTGTCTGAATCGGCTGCAGAAGGTCTTGATATCAGAGTCAGCGCCCATGATCTGCCGCCAGGAATGCTTGCTTTTCATATTCATGAAACGGGCGTGTGTAAAAAACCCGATTTTGAAAGTGCGGGTGCTCATTTCAATCCTGATCAGAAGGAGCACGGCTTTCACAATCCGAAAGGGCCGCATGCCGGTGATTTGCCGAATATTGAAGTCGGAGCCGACGGCAAAGTCGACGTCATCGTAAATGCGCCGGCAGTCACCCTCGATCAGAAAAGCAAGTTCAGTCTGCTGGATCATGACGGAAGTGCTTTTATCATTCACGAGCATCAGGATGATGATTTGACAAATCCATCCGGAAACTCCGGAGCCCGGATGGTTTGCGGAGCGCTGACGAACAGCGGAAAAAAGTGAATCGGCGCATGGAAGCCGTTTATATTGAGGGCAGCGCATCTTTTCTAGTATACTTAAATACAGAAGACGCTTTTAGAAAGGAATTTTACAACACATGAAATATGATCCGCACGAACTAGAGCTGCCTGAAAAGATAAAAGAGCGGCTGATTCAGTCTGCCGCCAAACCTGCTGACGCGGAATACCAATCATTGATTGGAACGCCCGGCTATGAAGCGGAAGACAGCGCCATTCTCTATGACGCGATGATCGCGCTGTCACTCGGAAAAAACGTTTTGTTAAAAGGCCCGACAGGCTCAGGAAAAACAAAACTTGCCGAAACGCTCTCCGCTTATTTTCAAAAACCTATGCACAGTGTCAACTGTTCTGTGGACCTTGATGCAGAGGCGCTTGTCGGTTACAAAACGATTGAAAACACCGACGGGAACGCCTCTATTGAATTTATCGAAGGTCCCGTGACAAAAGCAATGAACAACGGCCATTTCCTATATATTGATGAAATCAACATGGCGAAACCGGAGACGCTGCCGATCTTAAACGGGGTGCTGGATTACCGGAAAATGATGACCAATCCGTTTACGGGAGAAGTCATTAAAGCGAAAGAGGGATTCGGGGTAATTGCAGCGATTAACGAAGGTTATGTCGGAACGGTCCCATTGAACGAAGCGCTGAAAAACCGGTTTGTCATTATCGACGTGCCATACATTAAAGGTGACCTATTGAAACGGGTGCTTGAAACACAATCCGAGCTGAAAGATCAGAAGCTGCTGGACCGGTTTGTCACCCTGTCATCGGACTTAATGACGCAAGCCCATAACGGTCAGGTATCTGAAGAGGCCGCTTCCATCAGAGCGCTTCTCGATACATGCGACCTGTCGACGTATATTCCGCCGCTGCGAGCGATCGAACGGGGCATCGTTGAAAAGCTTGATGATGAACGCGAAAAAGCGGCGGTCCGAAATATTGCCCAAACTTTGTTCGAATGAGGGTTTTTTATGAAGTTTATTAAATTCAATGACAGCAAGATTGACTCTTTGCTTTTTATGGAGCTGACAGATCTGGCGAAAACGCTCGCGAAAAGCGATCAGGTTGAAGTGGAGTACGGGGTTCAGTCTTATTACAATCCTTTTGAGAAAACGATCTACATGAGCCACTTTTGGAAAGACCGGAACCACCGTGATATGGTTGACGGTTTGAAGAGCGATGTATACTTGCGGTCAATCGGCTCCCGCTACAGCTCGATGAAAGACTTTTCCCGCATGCTGGAAGCGGCTCAAGGATATCAGTTTAAGAGTTTGGCAAAACAGTTGTTTATGCTTTTTGAGGATATCAGAATTGAAGAGTCCATCAAGAGGGAGCGCCCCGGCACAAAACCGGTATTTTCAAGCCGAAAATCGATGTACCGCAAACACTTTGCGACCCAGCTGACGCTGAATCTGGAGCGGAGCATTTTTACAGATGCTTTGTTTTGCGCTGTATATCTTAAGTTGACCGCAGAGTCACCGCTTGAAGAGATACCGGCTATCCATGAATCAATCGATCCGATGAAGGGGTTTATAGAAGCCGAGCTCGCCCGCGTCTTCGAAGCGCGTTCAACTGCTGACATCGTTTCGATTGTAAACGGGTTAATGGAAGGTTTTGAAGAGGTGCTCGAAAAAGATATGCTGAATACGTACTTCTTTTTTCCGGAACTGGAATATGAACAAGTTGACGAAGAAGCGCTTTTTCAAGATTTGAAAGCAAAACCGAAGCTGAGCGAGGATCTGACGCTTGAAGAGAAAAGTGCGGGTGATGAGGAAGTTCATGAAGAAGAAATGCCGACTTGGCACAGAGAAACGGAAGCCCCGGCCAAAAGCTTTCTCCAGTTTGATTTGGAGCACGGCGCAAAAACCGATATTTCCGGCGGCGCTTTAAGAGAAGGAGAAGACGGCGACCAGGCGCTCGGGTCTGTTCAAGGAAAGGCGAAGCAGACGAAAAGGAAAGACTATTCAAAACTTGAATCGCTTGAATCTGTTCAAGATGAACCGAACGCCGGCGCTGCCCAAGCCGGTAAAGAAAACCGCTATGCATTTTCGGTGATGAAGCTTCCGGAAAAACCTTCGAATGAAGACATATTAGACTACCAGGCCCAAGCCAAAACGATCGAATCATATCAAAAACGGCTCAAACAGATGATTCAAAAAACGCTTGAGCATAAAAAAACGCTCCCGAGAACCGATTTGCATGCGGGCAGATTGAACAATAAACTGCTCCGTTACTTTACGGAGCGAAATCCGCGCCTGTTCTATAAAAAGCAAGAGCCGTCAACAGAAATCGACGCCGTTTTTACATTGCTCGTCGACTGTTCAGCAAGCATGCATGACAAAATGGCAGAGACGAAACGGGGCATTGTGCTGTTTCATGAAGCGCTTAAATCTGTTGCTGTCCCACATCAAATCGTCGGTTTTTGGGAAGATACAAACGATGCGACAGAGATGAGCCAGCCCAACTATTTTCATACGGTCGTCTCTTTTGCGGATTCCTTAAAAGCAGGCGCCGGACCGCATGTCATGCAGCTTGAACCGGAGGAAGACAACCGGGACGGATATGCGATCAGGCAGATGACGAAAATGCTTGTTCAAAGAAGCGAAGCTCAGAAGTTCCTGATCGTCTTTTCAGATGGGGAGCCGGCCGCATTCGATTATGAACAAAACGGGATTGTCGATACACATGAAGCGGTTATGGAAGCGCGGAAACGAAATATCGAAGTCATCAATGTATTTTTATCAAACAGCGAAATCGAAGAATCACAAATGAAGACGATACAGGACATGTACGGAAAGTACAGCCTTTTCGTCCCGGATGTCGATCAGCTTCCCGATGTTCTGTACCCGCTTTTAAAAAAGCTGTTGAACAAAAGTATAAGATAGATATGACAGATGGCAGCAATACTCGCGGCCATCTGTTTCTTATCGTAGAAACACAGCGAAATATTGAAATTTTTATTATTTTTATCAACTTAATTTTTTGCGGAGCACATCCGGATGTTAAAAAATAGACGGTCAGGGGAAATATGTGAATAAATAAAAAGCCGGTTTAAGAGAATCCGGTCTGAAAGTTCAAAATTATAAATTTTTTTATTTTTCAAGATGATTTTTTAATTTTATTTGAACAATCTGTGTAGAAACAAATGAGAAACAGTGGTAAAATGTACGTGGAAGCGTTTTTATTACATATTTCTGGGCACAAGGTTCAGAAGATATATTAAGATAGTGAATCATTCACTTGATTATTAGGTTGGGGGTAATGTTCAAATGTTTCAAAATAGTATGAAACAAAGAATGACTTGGGAAGAATTTCACGGTCCGAACCTCGGCTATGTGCTGGAGCTTTACGATCAGTACGTCAAGGATCCAGAAAGCTTGGATGCTGATTTAAAAGAGATGTTTGACGAACTTGGAGCTCCCCCGGGCGATATAAGGGCCGCCTCTCTACAAAACGAAGAGGCAGATTTCACGGCTGGATCTATTCAAAAAATCGCATCAGCGGTAAAACTTGCAGAAGATATTAGAACCTATGGCCATTTAAACGCTTCCGTCAATCCACTGAGAAAAACACAAGAAAAACAGGAGCTTTTTCCTCTTGCTGAGTACGGGTTAACTGAGCAGGACGTGAAAAAAATTCCGGCGTCTGTCATATGCAAAGATGCCCCTAAAGAAGTAACGAACGGTTTAGAAGCCATCCAGTACTTAAGAAACACATACAAAAAATCGATTTCTTTTGAATTTGACCATGTGCACATTTTTGAAGAGCGCAACTGGCTGATGAAAAAGATCGAATCCGGGGAATTATTCGCCCCGAAATCGAAAGAAAAGCTGGTGGAAGTTTTAAGAAGGCTGACAGAAGTTGAAAGCCTTGAACAGTTTCTCCACAAAACCTTTGTCGGGCAAAAACGCTTTTCAATAGAAGGACTTGATGCGCTTGTGCCCATGCTGGATGATATTATCGCCAAGTCCGTTTCGGCAGGTACGACAAACGTTAATATCGGAATGGCGCACAGGGGCCGTCTGAATGTTCTTGCGCATGTGCTCGGAAAACCTTATGAAATCATTTTTTCTGAATTCCAGCATGCGCCGAACAAGGATCTCGTTCCGTCGGAAGGTTCGACAGGGATCAATTACGGCTGGACGGGTGATGTAAAATACCACCTCGGCGCCAACCGTCAGATTCAGGATGAGCATACGAAAACGGCGCGCATTGCGCTCGCGAACAATCCGAGCCACCTGGAGTTCATTGATCCGATTGTTGAGGGATCGACAAGAGCCGCCCAGGAAACGAGAACGGAGAGCGGCTATCCGGTTCAAGACGTCAAAAAATCGCTGGCGATTCTGATTCACGGCGATGCGGCATTCCCAGGGGAAGGCATTGTCGCGGAAACCTTGAATTTAAGCCAGCTTAAAGGCTATCAGGTGGGCGGAGCGATTCACATTATCGCCAATAACATGATCGGCTTTACGACGGAAAGCAATGAGTCAAGATCGACGAAATATGCAAGCGACCTTGCAAAAGGTTTTGAAATTCCGATCGTCCACGTCAATGCGGATGATCCTGAAGCATGCCTTTCAGCGGTTCAGCTCGCTGTTGAATACCGCATGACTTTCAACAAAGACTTTTTGATCGATCTGATCGGCTACCGCCGTTTTGGCCACAACGAAATGGATGAACCGTCTGCAACGCAGCCGATGCTGTATGATGCGGTCAGGAAGCACCCGACAGTCAAAAACATCTTTGCTGAAAAGCTGATTCATAACGGGATCGTCGATAAAGAAACCGTCGGCAAAATCAAGGACGCTGTCCAGAAGCGTTTAGAAGAAGCCTATCGCAAAGTGCCGGCCAAAAAGGAAGACATGACGCATGAAATCGTTCTTCCGGAGCCTGTTTCCAACGGTTTTCCTGATGTTGACACGTCGGTTGATGTTGAGACTTTGCGCAAAATCAATCAGGAGCTTGTTTCATGGCCTGAAAACTTCAACGTTTTCGATAAGCTAAAACGAATCCTCGAAAGGCGTGCCAAAGCGTTCGACGATGACCGAAAAGTCGACTGGTCGCTTGCAGAGGCGATGGCGTTTGCATCCATTTTGAAAGACGGCACGCCTCTAAGACTGACCGGGCAGGATTCAGAACGCGGCACATTCGCACACCGCAACCTTGTCCTTCATGACAGCAAGACAGGGAACGAATTCATCGCACTGCATCACCTTGCAGATACGAAAGCGTCATTTGCGGTTCACAACAGCCCGCTTTCTGAAGGGTCCGTCCTCGGCTTCGAATACGGATATAACGTGTCTTCGCCGGAAACGATGGTGATCTGGGAAGCGCAGTTTGGAGACTTTGCAAACGCGGCGCAAGTATACTTTGATCAGTTCATTTCTGCAGGAAGAGCGAAGTGGGGACAAAAATCAGGGCTGGTTGTTCTCTTGCCGCACGGCTATGAAGGACAGGGGCCTGAGCATTCAAGCGGAAGAACGGAGCGCTTCCTTCAGCTGGCTGCGGAAAACAACTGGACTGTCGCCAACCTGACGAGCGCTGCCCAGTACTTCCATATTTTAAGAAGGCAGGCGAAGATGCTCCTTCGCGAGGAGATCCGACCGCTGATCATCATGACGCCGAAAAGCCTGCTGAGAAATCCGAATACCGTGTCAGAAGTGCAGGAGCTCAGCGACAGCAGCTTTAAGCCGGTCTATGAAATGTCAGGACTTTCCCATCAATATGACAAAGTGACGCGCCTCGTCCTTTCAAGCGGCAAAGTTTCGATTGACATCAGCGACCATTTCAATAAAATGGAATGTGAAAAAGATTGGCTGCACATTGCACGGGTTGAAGAGCTGTATCCTTTCCCTGCAAAGCATATTAAAGCGATCTTCAGCAAACTCCCGAATTTGGAGGAGATTGTCTGGGTACAGGAAGAACCGCAAAATATGGGCGCATGGAACTATATCGATCCTTATTTAAGAGAGATTGCTCCAAAGGACGTGAAGGTCCGCTATATTGGCAGAAGAAGACGTTCAAGTCCGGCAGAAGGGGATCCGACGGTTCATAAAAAGGAACAGGAACGCATTGTATCTGATAGCTTGACTCGCAAAAATTAAGGGGGAACTAAAAAATGGCGGAAATTAAAGTACCTGAATTAGCGGAATCAATTTCAGAAGGAACGATAGCCCAATGGCTGAAACAACCGGGAGATTATGTAGAACAAGGGGAATTCCTGCTTGAGCTGGAGACTGATAAAGTCAACGTGGAATTGACGGCAGAGCAGTCCGGCGTTCTTCAGGAAGTGCTGAAAGATTCCGGTGACACAGTTCAGGTCGGCGAAGTAATCGGAACGATTTCAGAAGGCGAAGGAGAAGGGGGCAAATCAACGGCTCCTCAAGCTGACGCTCAAGAAAGCGCCGGCGCTTCGGAAGAGAAGGCAGCCTCATCTGAAAAGACAGCCGAGCCTCGCGAAAGCGCGAACGATGAGGCGGATACAGCCAAAACAAGAACAATCGCTTCTCCGGCTGCCCGAAAGCTCGCCCGTGAAAAAGGCATCGATTTATCGGAAATTCCTACTGGTGATCCGCTCGGAAGGGTCAGAAAACAAGATGTTGAATCTTACCAGAAGAACGAGCAGCCGCCAAAAGCTCAGCCTGAACCAAAACGCGCAACACAGGCGCCGGCCGCTAAACAAACCGAAGATGCAGGTAAACCGGTAGAGCGTCAAAGAATGTCCCGCCGGAGACAGACGATCGCCAAACGCCTCGTTGAAGTTCAGCACACCGCCGCTATGCTGACGACATTCAACGAAGTGGACATGACGGCGGTCATGAACTTAAGGAAGCGCCGAAAAGATCAATTTCTTGAGCAGCATGACGTAAAGCTCGGATTCATGTCATTCTTTACAAAAGCTGTTGTCGCCGCGCTGAAAAAATATCCGCTTCTCAATGCGGAAATTCAAGGCGACGAGCTTGTGATCAAAAAATTCTATGACATCGGAATCGCTGTTGCTGCGCCGGATGGCCTCGTTGTACCGGTCGTGCGCGATGCAGACAGCAAAACCTTTGCAGATATTGAAAGGGATATCGGAGAGCTTGCGAAGAAAGCGAGAAACAATAAATTATCGCTTAACGAGCTTCAAGGCGGCTCCTTTACGATCACAAACGGAGGAACGTTCGGATCACTGTTGTCGACTCCGATTTTGAACAGCCCGCAAGTTGGTATTTTGGGCATGCATAAAATCCAGCTGCGTCCTGTAGCAATTGATGAAGAGCGCTTCGAAAACCGCCCGATGATGTACATTGCATTATCGTATGACCACCGGATCGTCGATGGTAAAGAGGCGGTCGGCTTCCTGGTTACGATTAAAAATCTGCTTGAAGATCCTGAACAGCTTCTGTTGGAAGGTTAAACCAAGAAAAAAGCTTTGGCCGCATGTACGGTCAAAGCTTTTTGTTTATCATCTGCGGGGCAGGAGAATGATTGTCATTCTTCTGCTTATTTGTTTTTTTGCCCCAATATGTCGCAAGCCATGAGCCTGAAAGGTTATGCCAGACGCTGAAAACAGCGCTCGGAACAGCGGAAAGAGGGGAGAAGTGCGCCGTCGCCAATGCCGCGCCGAGACCCGAATTCTGCATGCCGACCTCAATGGCCACGGCTTTTTGAGATGCATAATCCATTTTAAAGCACTTTGCCAAAATAAAGCCGAGGAGAAGTCCAAGGCCATTATGAAGAACCACAACCGCAAAAATCAACAGCCCCGATTGAATAATGTTTTCCCGATTGCCTCCGACGACCGCCGAGACGATGGCGACGATACCGAGAACGGAGACGAGCGGAAGTACCTGTACAGCTTTTTTCACTTGTTTTTTAAAGAAAAATTGGACGATCAGCCCGGCAATGATCGGAAGCAGCACGGCCTGCAAAATCGAAACGAACAGCGAGTCCGGAGATACCGGAAGCCATTCTTTTGCGAAAAATAAAATGAGAAACGGCGTTAAAAAAGGTGCAAGCAATGTGGAAACCGTTGTGATCGCCACAGACAGGGCGATGTTTCCCTTCGCAAAAAATGTCATGACGTTTGATGCCGTTCCCCCGGGGCAGCATCCCACTAAAATGACCCCAACCGCTATTTCGGGGGGAAGACCGAGGCCATAGGCCAGTCCAAAAGCGAGCAACGGCATGACCGTATATTGAATCAGCACACCGATCAGCACATGCAGGGGACGTCTTAGCAGCTCTTTAAAATCGTCCGCTGACAATGTCAATCCCATGCCAAACATAATCACGCCAAGCAGGATCGTAATATAAGGGATGATCCAAGTAAACTGCGACGGAAAGGCAAAGCCGAGAACCGCAAATAGAATCACCCAAATGGCGAACGTTTTTCCGGCAAATTGACTGATTTTGATCAAATAACTCATAAGTCCAGCTCCTCACATCTGTAGAAAATGTAACATCCTCTTATTATAATTAATATTCTGAATAATTCAATACTAGTAAATAAAGAATCGTTTAAAATAATATTATTATGTAAACTGAAAGAAATGTTTGAAAACCTTGACGAATTCGTTTATGCTTTTTAAAATGATAGTTTGTAGCCATGTGCAATTAGACCGAGAAGAAGAGGTGCTTAAGTGGAAAATAAACAAAATATATGGTCATCAAAGCTTGGATTTATCTTAGCTTCGGCCGGCTCGGCAATCGGGCTCGGCGCGATATGGAAGTTTCCTTATGTTGCCGGAACAAGCGGCGGCGGAGCATTTTTACTTATGTTTATTCTTTTTACTTTATTGATTGGGCTTCCTTTATTAATGGCGGAGTTCATTATCGGCAGAAAGACTCAAAAAGATGCCGTCGAATCCTACAAGGAGCTGGCTCCCGGCTCACATTGGCACTGGATTGGACGCCTCGGCATTATCACGTGTTTTATTCTGCTGTCTTTCTATAGTGTTGTCGGCGGCTGGATCATCATTTATATTGGCAAAGGGCTGACCGGTGAACTGTCAAGAAGTACGGATTATGCCGGTCTTTTCGGGGAGACGATTGCAAATCCGTATCTCGTTCTTGCGAGCCAGTTTGCATTTATCATGATAACGATTCTTGTCGTTGCAAAAGGAGTCAGAGGCGGAATTGAAAAAGCGAGCAAGTTTATGATGCCTGCTCTGTTCATTATTTTTCTGCTTTTGATCATCCGTTCGCTCACACTTCCCGGTTCAATGGAAGGTTTGGCGTTTTTCTTAAAACCCGATCTTTCCCATATCACAGCCAAAACGGTGCTGTTTGCGCTTGGACAATCCTTTTTCTCGCTGAGTGTCGGTGTTTCCGTTATGGTAACGTACAGCTCTTATTTATCGAAAAAAGAAAACCTTGTACAATCAGCCGTTTCAGTGACATTGCTCAATGTATCTGTGGCGATTCTTGCCGGGTTTGCAATTTTTCCGGCCGTTTTTTCATTCGGATTATCTCCTGATGCCGGCCCGATGCTGTTATTTAATGTGCTGCCGTCAGTCTTTCACAAGATGCCTTTAGGAATCGTCTTTTTATTGGCGTTTCTGCTCTTATTTTTATTTGCTACACTGACGTCTGCATTTTCAATGCTTGAAATCCTTGTTTCTTCCTTGTCAAAAGGGGACCCTAAAAAAAGACAGGCTTTCGCTTGGGCGGGAGGAATTGCGATTTTCCTATTCGGTATCCCTTCAGCATTATCATACGGCGTGCTTCAGGATGTATCGATTTTTAATCTATCGATTTTTGATGCGGCGGATTATCTTGTCAGCAATATTTTAATGCCGCTCGGCGCTTTGCTCATCGCCGTTTTTGTGCCGCTTAAAATTCCGAAAGACGAGCTGTTTGCTGAATTGAAAGAGGGCTCTAAAATCAGCAGAAAATGGTTCGCAGCCTGGCTTCTGTTGATTCGCTACGCAGCTCCAGTCGTCATTATTGTCGTCTTTTTGGACGTCATCGGCGTATTCTAAGATTGAATTGTTGATAAGGCCGGATAAATCCGGCCTTTTTTTCATGCAGACAGTTGCGTGCCGCTAAAGATAAGCATCGCTTAGATCAGCTGTACCGTCTTTTTTCGGCGATATGATCGGCAAGGGAAGTGTTTGATGAAAGGGGGAGGAAGGGAAAAGGCGTCTGTTTTTCTGGTGCGGTATTAAAAAAACTTGCCGGTGAATTCGTTTTTTACGATTTTACCGGCAAGCAGAAGAGGGGGATACCTTGACTTTGATTAAGGCTTACGGAATGTTACAGTTTGGCCGTTTCGATCAAACCAGCCTTTAAAGGCCCAGTTAATCCAGCCGCCGTCTCCTTGGTTTGTAAATTGTCCGCTTTCAAATACCCAAATGCCGTAAATCACGCCATGATAGTTGGCAGATCCATAAAATTTAACTCCTCTTAAGCCATTATGATAGCCTTGGCTTAAGTTGAACACCATGACATTATATCTTTGCCCTGCAGAATAAAAAGCGGTTTCCATGCAGTTTTTGACGAAACCGCTGCGGTTATTGCTTTGAACGATAGCATCCCTAATCGAGTTTCCGATTCCTAAGAGATCGAGGCCGATGCTTAAATCAATGGCAGAAGTTTTAAACTGTTGTTTTTCCTGGTTCAGTGACTGATTGAGAGGTGTGGGTATAGACATAGAAGGTAAGGTTGTAACAGAACTGTCCGTATGTTTTGATTCTTTCGCTTCTGATAAGTACGGCAGACAAGTCAAACCGAGCATTAAGGCTGTAAAGAAAGCAAACATTTTTTTCATGATTAACCCTCCTAAAATAAATTTTCCATTTTTCGAAAAACTGACCGGCTGAATCAGACAAACATCGACAGTTTGTTCATTTATTCCCTCCCTTCTTGTAGAATAGCTTAACGATTTTTGGAATTAGAAGAATGAGGAAAAACGACTATTTTCCAAATAAATCAAAAAATGTTCACATTT
Source organism: Bacillus haynesii (assembly GCF_001969855.1). Classification (GTDB taxonomy): domain Bacteria; phylum Bacillota; class Bacilli; order Bacillales; family Bacillaceae; genus Bacillus; species Bacillus haynesii. Next base: position 137,490 of record NZ_MRBL01000016.1, on the reverse strand, counting down.
CATACTTAAGGCATGAATTTGGGATATATTGATAGACTGTTGAGATTCAGTATTTCATAAAGGGATGATCAAAATAGCAGATTCAGAAGGATGTATGGTTGTGGGGTTTCTCTTCCGACTCCGCCTCGCCAATCTCCGTGTAGCGGTCTTAACAATCCTCAAGAGAAACTGGGATATTTAAACTTTTATTTGTTATCTTATTACAGACGATAGAGGGTTTAAGAGAAATAGATACGGTATTGAGAGTGATAAAGTATCGGCACTTTAGCTCGATTCGGCCAGTGTCGACGGCTGCCTGGTGTAGAGAAGAGAAAGGTGCGAGAGGAAAGGCTCGTCCGCTTTTTGAGGCTAGGCTTTGACGGGGAGGCCGATGTCCGGCGCAACTACCGAAACAAAACAGGACTTCAATAGTTGAAGTCCCGCCATTGAATTTGAATCAGAACGGCTCCCATAGAACGCGCTTTGCTGTCGCAAATCGCCTTTCAGGTTCTCGCCAGTCAACGACATTCCACCAATTATCAACGTATTTTGCCCTTTCATTTTTATATTGAAGGTAATATGCGTGCTCCCATACGTCGAGCGGGAGAAGAGGGATCACATCCCATTGGCTCATCAGCTGATGTTTTTCTGCGATCAGGATTTCCAAGCGGTGCGAGCGCGGCGCCCAGACAAGGATCGCCCAGCCGACACCTTCCACGTTTTTCGCCGCTTCGGAAAATTGTTCTTTAAAGGCCGAATAGCTGCCGAAAGAACGGTTGATCATCTCCAGCAATTCGCCTGTCGGCCGCCTTTTTCCTTTTGGGTGCATCGCGTACCAAAATATAGTGTGCAAATAGTGCCCGGCTCCGTGAAAGGCGAGTTCTCTTTCCCAATGGTTTACGAGGTCGAACTGTTTGGTTTGCCTTGCTTTCTGCAGTTCTTTTTCAGCTTTGTTCAGGCCGTCGACATAGCTTTGGTGATGTTTTGTATGGTGGAGAAACATAATTTCTTTTGAAATATAAGGCTCAAGGGCTGAATACGAGTAGGGCAGGCTTGGCAGGCGGTGGCCTCCGATCGGCACTGTTCTGAATGGCTGCCGGCCTGCTTGAGACGCATCACTGCGGGAGATGGCTTGATACACGGCTTCTGCCTGTTCATACCATTCCTGTTCGGTCGCACGAGGATCATCCAATGATTGAAAAAGTTTTTCTAAACGGTTTTCTAAAGAAGTATCATCTTTCATCTGGTCTTTCAGGCCTTTGGCCCACGACGCTATTTTTTCTTTGTAAGCATTTCTGTTCAATATGTCTCCCTCTTTTCCGCTTTTTTAATAAATGCGCTTGAAGCGAGCAATGAAAACACAAAAGGATAACTGTGATAGCGGATGTAGAATTGTTTCGGCAGCCCGATTCCCGTCGGATATTCGAGTCGCTCACGCGAGCTTTCGTGATCATTGATGAGAAAACGGATTCCTTTTATGATCTGAGGGTCATCCGGACGCTCATATTGCAAAAGCGCCTCCAGCGCCCATGAAGATTGAACAACTGTTCCAAAGTGAAGAGGGACAAAACGCTTCGCTTCACAGCTTTTGCAAGATTCTCCCCAGCTTCCGTCTTCACGCTGGGTCGATTTAAGCCAGGAGATCGCTTTTCTGACAGACGCGTGGTTGCCGGAAACTCCAACGGCTTTCATACCGGTAAGTGCGGCCCATGTACCGTAAATAAAGCAGACGCCCCATCTGCCATACCATGAGCCGTCCGCTTTCTGATGGTGATCAAGCCACCTGAGGGCGCGTCTGACCGCGGGATGGTCATCTGTCAATCGCCCTTTAAGCCCGAGCAGATGAAGAACGCGCCCAGTCAAGTCTGCAGTTGACGGATCAACTGCTGCGTCAGCGGCTGATTCGAGCGGCAGATTTCGGATGAGGGGATGGTCAACATTTTTTTCAAATGCTGCAAACCCTCCGTCCCTATTTTGCATGGATAAAAGCCAGGTGAGCCCCCGGTTCCAGGCAGCCGGGCGCCTTTGAAACGGAATTGCTTTTAATGCCGCAGCGGTATCATCCAAATCGGGATTGTTTGTATTGATGTGTGAAAAACCCCACCCTCCGGGGGCTGCTTGAGGATTGGAGACCGCCCAGTCCGCTTTTTTCACATGCTGTCTTTTAAGAAGATAGTCGGCTGCCGATGAGATGGAAGAATGTTGTTCAGGCATTCCGGATTCCTGCATGGCATAGCTGATGAGCGCAGTGTCCCAGACGGTGGAAGTTGAGTTTTCCAGATGTGCGCCGTCTCCTCCGCATGATGAAATGAGACTTTTGATTCCGCTGACTGCTTTTTTGACAACGGGGGCGTTTTTTGATATTCCCATCGCCAGCAGGCTGTAAATCATGAACATTGTCGCGCTCGCATAGCTGTATAGCGTTCCGTCTTCTTCGATTCTGTCCATCATATATTTTTTGCCCGCCTCAAATCCGAGCTGATGGACATAAGCCGGCCATTGAAAAAGCTGTTTCCATTGCAGATTGAAAGAATAGAAGGTTCTCTCGTCAAAAGAGCGGATGTTCAGCCATTCGAGAGGGTTTTTTGACATGGCTTCATCCAGATGGCGAAGCGAGCCGATTTGGTTATTTTTTAAAGAGAATCGTCGATTAAACGTAATCGCCATCGGGACAAAATGAATTCTTGCGTATGTGCTGAAATGATAAAAATGCAGCGGGAAATAGGACGGAATCAGTAAAAATGAGAGCGGAATATAGGCTCTCGGCCATGGATACAGCCCGTTGGCAGCGAGCATCCACTTCGTCATAAAGTGCACGTGCTTCAAACCGCCTGCGGCCTTGATAAAAGCCTCGGCTTTCTGCATATGCGCATCTCCCCGGTCATAGCGCCCCGAAGCCAGCATCCCGGTATAGCCCTGGACTGTCGCGGTCAAATTGCCTGCTTTTTCATCCGGGTGATTGCGAAACGCGCCGTCTTCGCTCTGCCTTGAACGGATTCGTTCAGCAAGACTTGCGATGAGAGAAGAGTCCAGATCGCCAAGTGAAGTCAGCATCAGAATGAAAAAGCTGTCTGTCATCACGGGCCCTTCAAAACAAAACCGCCACGAACCATCAGACCTCTGTCTGTTTTGAAGCTCTGCGAGCGTCTTTTGCCTGAAAGCTTTCACATCTTCTAGTAAAGAACGCAATCTTCTCATCTCCTTCATATTACTGTATTCATGTGGGAAATGTGTCATGCCAATCAGGTGAAAACTAAAGAGAAGCGGTTTCGAATGAGTCAAATTTCAGACGAAAATGCCAGAGAGGGCTGCCAGCCCACGGGTCTGATACTTGCCATAGTAAAGACCAATATTTAGAATGTTATGTTCTGCAACCGGACGCTTATCGAGAGGGCGGGGGTCAAAGAGGATAGAGGCTTATGATTCTTTTTGTTATAATTCATCAATTATTCACATTTTATAACACGATGACCTTGTTTCCTGTTTTGGAAATTCGATATTCTAATAGAGAAATTTGAATAAGGAGGAACAACTTGAATGAATGAAACCCGGTCATTGTCACAAAAAGAAAGTAAGCGCTTTAAACCGCCAATCTATCAAACATTTTGGAGGTGGCACTTTTATGCCGGCTTAATTGTCGCCCCGTTTTTGATCATTTTGGCTGTTACAGGAGGCATCTATCTTTTCAAACCTCAGATCGAGGAATTGATTTATCAAGATTACTATCATGTAACGCCGCAAAAAGAAAAGCTCTCCCCAGAGCAGCAAATCGCTGAAGCCGCTAAGCGCTATCCTGATGGAAAAGTTGTCAGGTTTAGACCGGGTGAAGATGACTCCCGTTCTTCCGAGGTCGGAATCGCAGCAGGAGATGCGACATATACGGTATATGTGAATCCCTATTCCGGAAACGTGATGGGAACGCTTGAGGATCAGAACAAATTGATGAATCGGCTGGAAGCCCTTCATGGAGAACTGATGGCAGGCACGATCGGAGACAGGATAGTAGAATTGGCAGCTTGCTGGTCCATCATTCTTATTGTGACAGGGATTTATTTATGGTGGCCGAGGAAAAGCGGAAAGCTGACGGGGGTTTTGCTGCCGCGCCTTTCAAAGGGAAAGAAAGTATTATGGAGGGATCTGCATGCGGTTCCTGCATTCTGGCTGTCCGCCGGCATGTTTTTTCTGATCATCACCGGTCTGCCATGGTCAGGCTTATGGGGAAATACCGTTCAGACTCTGGCGACCAATTCAGGCATTGGATATCCCCCTTCAATTTGGGTAGGGGAGAAACCCGCTTCAGATGTCACGGCAAAAGAAGTGGCCGATGTTCCCTGGGCGGCTGAACATATGACTGTTCCTCAATCTCGACGACAAAAAGATATGAGCATCTCGATTAATGATGTGGTCGGCATAGCAGAAGAGAGAAATGTTCATTCCGGCTACAATGTCTTTTTTCCGCAGGAACCTAAAGGGGTTTTTACGCTATCAGTGTTTCCGCCGCGAGCTCAGGATGAAGCCACTGTTCATATTGATCAGTATACAGGCGGTGTATTAGCCGATTACCGCTATCAAGATTACGGGGCTTTGGGAAAAAGCATCGCGCTGGGAATCACACTGCACAAAGGGAGCCAATTCGGCTTTGTCAATCAGCTGATCGGCTTGGCCATTTGCATTGGCATCGTCAGCGTCTCAGTGAGCGGCTTCGTATTATGGCGAAAGCGAAAGCCTAAAAGCGGGCTTGGTGTGCCCCCTGCCCCTAAGAATAAGAAAACAATAAAGCCTTTGGTGCTGATCATGATCTTTTTCGGTCTGTTCTTTCCGCTGGTCGGCCTTTCATTGATCGCCGTCTTGTTATTAGACCGATTCATGATCAGGCGAATATCTGTTTTGAGATCGTTTTTTAGTGCATAGCAAGGAGGGGATAATCATGTATAACCGTTTTGCTGCGGTTATGGGCCTGTTAATGCTATTTCTGCTTCTGTCAGCCTGTTCAGCCGTACAAAGCAAATTTCACCATGAGGAAGGACCGCCGAAAGTGATCAGCACCGAATTTCTGCTTTCTAAGAAGATCGATCCCCATCGAACAACAACTTTGAAAATCAAATTGACTCGAGGAAACGCAGGTTTGGAAAACGCAGACGGAACTGTATTTTACATATCAAAAGCAGCCGGAGGAGAACGGATAAAAGAAATCACGGCGAAGCATGAAGGGAAGGGAATATACAGTGCCGATACGATGTTTCCTGAACACGGTGTTTATGACATTCAAGTTCATGCCGAAGCAGACGGCATGCGTGTGATGCCGGTAAAACGGGTTATTGTCGGAGATGTATCACATGAAGAACTTCAATCCGTTGACGGGCACAAGAAAGAAGAGAGCGGAGACGGTGAGCATCATCATTGAGAATTCGTCTTAAACATCTTCATTTACCTCCGTTCCAATATCAGGTATTGTAAAAAGAGAGACCTTAGAAACAATGGTTGGGGGATGTTGCAGAATGAATGTTGAACAGATGCTGTATGATACAGCAGTCGATTTGATCAAAAAGAGGTATCCGACCGGATGGGGCGGGGCAGCCGCCACGTATACCGAAGACGGAAGAATCTTAACGAGCGTAGCTCCGGAAGTAATCAACGCTTCAACAGAATTATGCATTGAAACGGGCGCTATTCTCGAAGCCCATAAGTATCAGGCGAAAATTACGCACTCTGTTTGTGTTGCGAGAGATGATGAACATTCCGAATGCAAGGTATTAACGCCGTGCGGGGTATGCCAGGAAAGACTTTTTTATTGGGGCCCGGATCTTAAAGCAGCCGTAACTGTACCGGATGGGCGTCTGGTTTATCAATCTTTAAAGGAAATACAGCCATACCATTGGTTTGCCGCGTATCAAAAGTAGCAGGGGAGGGGCAGTCGATGTTCAAGAGCCGCAAGGTTTACCTCAGGCCTGTTGAAAAAGGCGATATGGAGAGCTTTTACAAAGCCGTTCAAAATGAAGACATCAGGTATATGACGGGCACGACGCGCGAATTTACGATGGAAGACCTTTATGAGCACTACGAGAGAATCACAAGCGATGAGACGCGCTATGATTTTGCCGTCTGCTTAAAGGAGGACGATCGTATGACAGGCGATCTGTCCATAATGGACATCGACCGGACGAATCGAAAAGCGGGGTTTAGAATCGCTTTGCACAGCCCCGCTTATATTAACAAAGGCTATGGCTCTGAAGCGGTGCGGCTGGCCATGCAGTTTGCTTTCGAAAGGCTCGATCTTAACCGCCTCCAGCTCGAAGTCTTTTCACACAATATCCGCGCGCTGAAAGCGTATGAAAAAGCGGGATTTAAAAAGGAAGGAACGGTCAGGGAGGCTCTTTATATGAATGAACAGTACTCAGATGAAATCATTATGGGAATATTGAAGCGGGAATACGAAGAGCTGATGTCCCGCTGAATCGGAGGGCGCGCAGCATTTTATTTTACTGAGCGCCGCTTTGTTCATTTTTATTTTTCAATCTTTGCTGAACGGCTGCAAATGCCGCCGAAAACAGGCCGCCGGCGATCAGCGCCGCTGTCATCGAATAAGCTTCTTTTATTTCTAAAACGATCACTCCAAATATACCGTTGATGAGAAAAATCCACAGCAGCTTTATCCTTCTATTTCCCCTTTCGTCTTCTGCCTTGCAGATTGGCTGTACGTTCTTAAATCCCGCACGAAAAATATGGCAGCGGCTGTTCCGGCATATAATACAGCGGCAGCGATAAATACGCTTCGTACCCCGATCAAGTCCGCCAAAGCCCCCATAATGGCGATTGTTAAGATCGACCATGCCGCCAAAATGGTATTTTTGGCGGCGGTAACCGGTGCACGCTCTTCATCTGTCAACGTATCTTGAAGGATAACCGTCTGGCTGACATCTCTTACTTGATAAAGCGGACCCATCATGATACAGAGGGTGACCGAAAGGAGGGGGTTAGACGAATAGGCGAATAAAAGCGTTGTGATTCCCATTGAAACAGAACCCAAGACAATCATGAGGCCAAGCCTTTGTTTGAGCTGATTGGAAAAGAGCACAGCGAGAATACCGCCCAAAATCGCTCCCAAAAAATAACCGGCATTGATGAATCCCCACCAAGCCTCCCCTTTATTCAGGACCTCTTTCGTAAAAGCCAGCAAAACGGCGGAAGTCCAGACCGCATTTGCTAAACCTTCTGACATGTCCATCATCGTAAGCAGCAAAACGGTTTTCTTCCTGTATACAGTGCGCCAGACTGATTGTGTGCGGGTTTTTTGACGAGGGATAACCGCTTTTTTGAAATCCGGCAATCTGATTAAAAGCCCTGATATGAAAAAGAGTCCTGCTGTAAACACTGTCAACGTATGAGTCTGGGCCAAAACGGTTAAATAGCCGCCGAGCCCCCAGCCTGCCGCCTGAACAAACTGGTTGACCGTTACGATGCTTCCCGACGCAGCCACGTAATCGCGCTTTTTAATCGCTTGATACAGTAAACCTAATTGTGCGGGGGAATACCACGAGCCGACAAAGCTTTGCAAAAATAGCAGCAGATAAATGATAGAAGAGGGCAAGCCCAGCGATTGGCATAAGCCGATGCATAATGCACAGACCGCTCTGAACCATGTTGACCAAGCCGCTGTTTGGAGCAGGTCGAGACGCTGAATAGCAAAAGCAGCCATTGCTCCGCCTAATACACTCCCGAACGAGGATAAAGCCAAAACCAGACCGGATCCGAATACAGAGTTCGTTTCCTTAAACACATCAACCATGACAATGATCGTCATCAAGATTGACCCGACAGCCTGTGCAGTTTGTGACGCCCATATGTATCTAAAGTTTTTTTGTTTCCAGAGGGTTTTGCCCGTAGAGGAAGAATACACGATTCTATCATTCCAGTCGACTTAAACTGTCATCTATTTTACCATATGCATGTATAAATGTTTATTTTTATAAAAAACCGCCCTGATCGACAGGGCGGCTGCAGAAACTCATGTTTTGTGTTATTCGCCTGTATGAATCCAGACGCTCTTTACTTCTGTATAGTTATCCAGAGCGTATGAGCCCATTTCACGTCCGAGTCCTGACTGTTTGTAGCCGCCGAATGGGGATGCGGCGTCAAAAGCGTTATAGCAGTTGACCCAAACGGTACCCGCTTGCAGACGGTCGGCGATATAGTGGGCGTTTTTCAAATTTTCCGTCCATACGCCCGCAGCAAGGCCGTATTCGCTGCGATTGGCCCGTTCGATAACTTCATCTACCGTTTCATAAGGGATCGCTGCCAAAACAGGACCGAAGATTTCTTCTTTTGCTATTGTCATCTCATCTTCGACATTTGTGAATACAGTCGGAGAAACAAAGTATCCCTGTTCATAAGGGCATGTTCCCCCGGCCGCGATTTTCGCACCTTCCTGGCGTCCTTTTTCAATATACGAGAGGACGCGTTCGTGCTGTTCTTTGCTGACAAGCGGTCCCATTTGCGTGTCATCATGAAGGCCAGCACCTTGGCGGAGTGATTTGGAATAAGCGGCCATTTCATCGACGACTTTGTCATATTGGTCTTTATGGATGAAAACGCGCGATCCCGCACAGCAAACTTGGCCCTGATTGAACATGACGCCGGTTAGTGCGCCTGGAATCGCTTTCTTCAGGTCGGCGTCAGGGAGGATGATATTCGGCGACTTTCCGCCGAGTTCAAGGGTAACCCGTTTAACCGATTTGGCCGCTTTCTCCATTATCTTTTTGCCGATTTCCGTTGACCCTGTGAATGCCAGTTTGTCGACAAGGGCATGATCGGTCAGCGCTTCTCCGGCCGTCTCCCCGAAGCCAGGGATGATGTTGATGACGCCTTTCGGGAAGCCTGCCTCATCGATCAGCTCAGCTAAATACAGAGCGGAAAGCGGCGTTTGTTCAGCCGGTTTTAAGACAACCGTACATCCGGCTGCAAGGGCGGCTCCCATTTTCCACATGGCCATCAGAAGCGGGAAGTTCCAAGGGATAATTTGCCCGACAACTCCGACAGGCTCATGTCGTGTATAGTTGAAATAAGGTCCGTTAACAGGAATCGTCTGTCCGGTTATTTTCGTCGCCCAGCCCGCATAATAGCGCATATGTTCAATTGCCAGCGGAATATCGCCTGCGGTCGTTTCGCTGATCGGCTTCCCGTTATCCAGCGTTTCAAGCTGAGCCAGTTCCGTTTTGTGTTCCTCCATCAGATCGGCGAGTTTGTACATCAGCCGGCTTCTTTCAGCCGGGTTCATCGTCCGCCACTCACCGCGGTCAAAGGCTTCCCGTGCAGCTTTCACCGCTTTGTCGACATCCTCGGGACCTGCTTCATATAAGGTGGCGAGCGTTTCACCAGTCGCCGGGTTTGGGGTCTCAAACGTTTTGTTTGAGGCGCTGGCTACAAATTCCCCGTTAATATAGAGCTTCTTTGTTCCCTGCAAAAATGACTCCAGCTTCTTACTGACCTGCATCGTTAATGAACTCATGTTTGTCAAACAAACCTCCTTTAAAATTTTGGTCTGTCTTCGGGTGAGTTGTCTTGGTGCTGGTTTGTCTTTTGATTCGGTCATTACGCGGATGAAAGAGGGATATATTTCTGATTTTGGAACTATACACCACCATTCTATAACAGGGAATGAAACCAAATCAATATTCATGCTTGGTAAAATCATATTCGCCGACAGAGCGCATTGCATTTCGGCGAAAAAACGCTACAATGGAAACTATACACGTATGAAAAAGGAGACATCCACATGATTCATGAAAAATGGCAGAACAATAAAACCATTAAAAAAGTAAAGTGCATACATACCGATGCCAAAAAGTACATCGTCAACAGAGCGCTGACCGTCGGTAACGTATACGAGGTCAAAAACGAAACGGAAGAGTTTCTGTTTATCATCGATAATACAAACAAAGTCGGCGGCTATTACAAAGAATACTTTGAAGAAGTAAAAGCCTGAATTCATTCGCCTGGATCATCAATAACCAATAAACGGCCGCAAATGGGGAAGTAGAACAAAAACCGAAAACCTTCATAAAAAATCGGCTGACTGAATCGAAAGTGTGACCAAGTGCCAGCGTACCTAAAAGGCATCATAACGTCAGAAAAGAACCGCAGAAGCAGAACACCTTGCTGCGGTTTTTTGTTATATCCGTTATGCACCTTTTATTTGATAGCAAAAAAAATAAGCTGAAAAAACTGATAAAAAAGATGAAACCTCACGCGTCCGCCGGGCGTATTAATTGATAGTAAAAACAAACATAGAGAGTTAAAGAAATGTAATCTGCTCGTAATTGTTTATAAATCAGGGTTATCGTATCCTTATTAGTAACATACAGCATACTTTGCCTTGTGCATAAACATAAATTGGACACACAGAAAGAGGGGTTTTGATTGGGCGTTTTTTCAGCAAGCAAGACAGCAGACGGCAAAAAATTTGAACCACTGCTTATAGAGGGAGAAAAAATAGAATCGGTTTGCAGACTAAGAATGGATCAAATATGTTTTACGAACAAGCGGATTATATTTTTTGATAATAAACTGTTTTCCAAAAAGAAAGTCCGCGTCTTCCTGCCGTACAGATCGATTGAAGGCTTTGCGATCAGAGAAGTCAGCATGTTCAATCCAGACAGTTCTCTTTCTCTGATGACCAGCAGCAAAATCTTTGACCTGGAATTTACGAAGGATACCGACATGCTTGAAATTCAAGCGCTGTTATCAAAATACTTATGTGCATAAACCGTAAAGGCTGTTCACTGCTTGCCCGCGTCTGAACGGCCTTTTTATTTTGGAAAGGCGGGTTTTTCTCCCACGAAATCGGGAAAGGAAGAAGAAAGGAGGAGGATCAGCCATGCCATTAACACAAAAACAAAAAGACCATCTCTACCATAAATTAATTGACTTAAAACAAAGCCTTTCCCCTGCAGAAGGAACAGATCAGTCGATGGCGGAAGAAACGGGAGAGCTTTCAAACGGAGTTGACAATCATCAGGCTGACCATGCCGGCGTTTATTTTGAACGAATGAGAGAGCAGACCTTCCGGCAGACGGACAGAAATTTATTAAAAGAAGTGGAAGACGCCCTCAAGCGATTGGAAGACGGCACATACGGAATATGTGAAGCAACAGGTCAAGAAATACCATATGAGCGCCTCGAAGCCGTTCCATATGCAAGAAAAACCGCGGAGACTCAAGCTGAAACAGAAAAAAGAAATCAAGAGGGGGAAGGATATGACCAGCAATTTACACGGCAAATGAAGGATTTGACAAACAGAGAAACGATGGATCAAAAGCGTTCATATGCTTACGAACGTCTTGATGAGGAGCAGGATTCAAAATAAGCACCCGCAAAAACAGGGTGCTTTTTTCTATGGTTCTGTTTGTTAAAAGAGATGTCCTACAACTGTCGACAGGGAGTCAAGTACTCGACACAATAAAACATTTATCAGTTATCGGAGGTTTAATTGCAGCTATTGATATTCTAGAGAAAAATCCGGACATCCAGGAAAATTTACACGAAAACGAAAAGTACTTAAGAGACGGCATTCAACAAATAGGTCTTAATGTATTACATAGTGAATCACCTATTATTCCAATTATTCTTCCAGATCGCGACACAACATTATGTTTTGCAGACTCACTTCATCAAGAAGGTGTCTACGTTAACCCAATTCTCCTCTTCGCATACTTGTTTCTAAAGCTACTAAGACGAGCACATGAAATTCTTCCTCTGTGTGTGCTAGTAGATATGTTCTTAGCTTTTGGAAGTCCGTAATGGATAACGCTTTGTTTCGTTTCGATAACTCTTTCCCACGAGGTTTGACAAGTTCTGCGAAATCATTCGTGAGATAACCACGAGCGTAAGCGTCACGAAGTGCCATTTTGACTTTTATTAACAAGCTGCGAGTGGTACTGTGAGAACGCTTCTTTGCGTATTCATCAATTTTTCTTTGCACAACAATGTCATTCATATCTTTTAACTGAATATTTCCGAATAACTTTCTAATAATTCCTGACGCTTCTAGGTATCTTTGAAACGCAGCTTTTTGTATATCATTTTTCTTCACAAGATATATCCAGTGTTAGTTGTTTAAAAGAATCTATGCCTAAGTCAAATCTCTTTGTTTCTTCCATCAATCTGATATAAAAGTCTTTTTTATCACCTTTTTTATCCAATTCCTTGATGTATCTCAAATGTCCGCCACAAAATTCCAGCACAGGACATCATTTCCCTTACCGTATCAACGGATTCCATACTATTATTCTCTATTTCCTACCTCCCTGTTAGATATGGGGAGGTAGAATGGTGTCGTTGCTACGCAACGACAAGCACACCGCATCCATTGTGAAAAATGAAGCACTATTTCTATTTATCTCGCTAACCGTTCGTATTCGGTATCTCGGCGCTTATCAATCGCTCTGGAATAGGCTTCCATCATGGCGATATATAGTAGATTGTTTTTACAATCATTAGTCTACATAACAGCTTTTACGGTCAATACTGCTCGCTGTTTTATCAACTACAATGTTTAGAGACTGCTTGTATGTCTCGCTTGAAACAAGTCATCTTAGGTTTCCATTCATGAATGTAGTAGTTTCAAACTTCTGTATTTAGTTGTATGGGAGTGTTTTCAAATAATTCCTTTCAAAGACATCTTATGAAGTGATTTTTCGCATGTAGAAAGGTTTTAGTATGGCTATTCTCACAAAATAAATATCACGATATGCAATGTTGTTTTTCAAAAAAATAGCTCTTCATACATCGCTCTTTCTCATTTTTATTTTCTCGCTTGCTAAGTTTCTGTCTATATCTTTGTTACGGTTAATATCATATTACGATTTGTATTGGAGTTGTAGGGGGGGGGTGCAAAATAAATCTTTATTTGTTCAATGTTATTATCGCATGATGAGTTGTGATATTGTGTAATATCCTTATCATATCAACTATTAGAGAGGGAGAAAAAAGTATCAAATTCTGCAATGAAATTCTTGCTGCAATAATATTCTTGCGGACATATTTTCATAGGGGCATAATCGATGTTGAGTGAGAGACAGAACGTCGATAAAGTATAATATCTGGATATAAAACGAAGAAACAATTGCTTGATGGATTGTAGACATTAAAAATCATGTGAAAGCATTGAATATACACCTATCAAAATCTTTTACATTAGCAGAAAAATAAGGAGATTTACATATAATCATGTTTAATATGTAAATTTCTCTATTATGTTTATCAAAGATAAGGTAATAGTTTTTACGTACTGCGCCATAACTAAATCTATCTTTTTCCATTTTATTAATCTCATTACATATTCAGAAATAACCTTTTCCCCTGTATAATCGGTATAATGTGTCTGCTTTGAAATGAAAAAATATAGTGGCATCATGATCACAGATAGCGAGTCAATATTTTATTACTGGGGGTTGTCTCATGAGAAGTAAGATGATAATTATAACAATAATCACAGTATTTATGTTGTTTGTTGGATTTAACACCTCAGCCTATGCATTGACAGAGGAAGAGTCTGTTGCAATCCAATCATTATTAGAAGATGCTAGGCGTATATCTGGCACACCGGGCATGTCAGTTTCAATACAATCAAGGGATGATATCTATTTCTTTTCATCCGGCTATGCAAACTCTGAGGAAGGGGTTTTGACCAATGAAAACACCATATGGGAGTTAGCCTCCGTCAGCAAAGCTTTTACTGCTTTAGGAATTTTACTTTTGGAAGAGCAGGGATTTTTGTCTATGGATGATTCGGTTGTAGAGTATTTACCTTGGTTCTCATTGCGATATCAGGGACAGCCCGTTGACATGCAGAGTGTTACTTTGAATCATTTCCTTCATCATACTACAGGGTTAATCAATAGGTATCATACTCAGCATATCCCAGAGGGAAATACACCAGATATGTTGCAAAAGACCGTTGAAATGTTAATAGATGCCGAAGTGGTATTTCCACCTGGCGAAAGATATGAATATGGGACGGTAAATTATGATGTGCTGGGCTTGGTGATAGAAACCGTATCGGGACAAAGCTATGAGGATTTTATGGAAGAACAAGTATTTCGACCACTGGGGTTGTATGAAACTTATGCGAATAGAGGTAAGGTACAAGCGACAGGTCAGTTGGCACAGGGCTATCGTTCCGCTTTTTTCATGACGCTGCCATATGATGCACCGAAATTTAGAGGAAACACACCTGCTGGGTATCTGTTTTCGTCCTCTCAAGACATAGCCCGTTGGATGGGAATTCAATTGGGAATTGTTGAAGATATTCCGGAAATCTTTCAAGGGCTGATTGCAAAATCACATGAGGGCAATAGGTCTGTTGCGGCTGTGGATAAACTGTACTATGGGGCGGGGTGGGGCGTGAATGCAGATCAGACATTCATCCAACACGCAGGTGGTAATCCAACGTTTGCAACAAATATATTCTTATTCCCAGAAGAACAGCTAGGTATCTCTCTATTATCCAATAGTGCCAGTACAAATATTGACATGTTATATAATATTAAGGATATTTTAGACGGAAATATCTCCCAAAGCTATCAAATGAGTTTGATGCAGATTTCCGATATCGCCCTATCTTCCGCTACAATTGCTCTAACATTACTAGCAATTCTATTTTTCTTTTTAGGGCTGCGTAGAAAGAAACAGAATAGGAAATTACCGTTAACGAAAAAGAGATTGACACTCATAGCTTTTTGGCTTGTGACTACAATTTTTATAGGTATCCTATGCCTAATCCTCCCCACAATATTTGGGGCTAGTTGGAGGTCATTTCTAGTTTGGCAAACGTATAGTTATCTAACCGCACTGATTGCGTTGTCTTTACTAAGTGCAAGTATCACTTGGTTTGTATATTGTTATCGCTATAAATGTTCCTAATGAGATGTGCCATTGTAACCTAAACGAAAACTTTTTTATTTGCTTCGCAGCATATTCCGACCACGCATAAATATGCTACATAATATAATATTTAACGAAAGTTCTTGCTGATATGAGCAATCGTTTGTTTTTTATCAAATATGAACAGGGCTTTTTTGATAGAAACATATTTTGGCATCAAAATAAATGAGTTGACTTTCTATTTAAATGAAAGTAACATACTATTTGTAAGTAAATATTAAAACGTTAGCAACGGGAGGAAAATAGAATGTCTAAAGTATTGTTTGTTAAAGCTAATGACCGTACAGTTGAAGAAGCTGTATCTGTTAAACTTTATGAAGCGTTTCTTAACAGCTATAAAGAAAATCATCCAAACGATGAAATTGTAGAGCTTGATCTTTACAAAGAAAACCCGCCGTACCTGGGCAGAAATGCCATTAACGGGACATTTAAAGCAGGAAAAGGCATGGAATTGAACGAGGATGAAAAAGCTGCTGCAGCTGTAGCGGATCGTTACTTGGACGAATTCGTCAAAGCCGATAAAGTTGTTTTTGCTTTCCCTTTGTGGAACTTCGCCGTTCCAGCTGTACTTCACACTTATGTGGACTACTTGTCCCGCGCAGGAGTGACATTTACATACACTCCTGAAGGACCTAAAGGCCTGATGGGAGACAAGAAGGTTGCTCTGTTAAATGCAAGAGGCGGCTTCTATTCTGAAGGACCGATGGCTGCAATGGAAATGTCATTGAACTACATGAAAACCGTCATGGGCTTCTTCGGCATTCAAGACCTGCATACCGTTGTCATCGAAGGACACAACGCTGTTCCTGACGACGCTCAAAAGATTATTGAAAACGGCTTGGCAGAAGCTAAAAAGCTTGCAGCATCATTTTAATTGCGAAACCCTTGTTCCAAAAGCGGAACAAGGGTTTTTTTACTTATGTCGTTTGCTTCATGCTTAATAAATAATAAACATAGTCCGTCGGCACACCTGCTTCACCCATTTGTCTCAGCATCGCTGAAATGTTGCCTCTGTGATAAGTGCCGTGGTTGACCACGTGATGAAGGAGTTCGCTAATAGGCGTTTTGATTTCGCCGAATGCTGGATGTGCAATCGTGATTTCATCATCGGGGTCTTCAAGATTTTCAAAAAACGTTTCATATTGAAGCGCCGTGTCATGAAAGATGGCAACGAAGTCATCGATCTTTTTTCCCTTTAATTCTTCTTTCAGCCGCATGCCCGTTTCCTTTGCTTCCTCGTAAGGGGCTCCGGATATGACCTTCAGCCATAAGGCGTCAGCAAAGCACATATGGGTAACAACCTCAGATACAGATTGAAAAACGCTTTTGATTTCCCTTGTAAACAGCTCTTCAGGCAGGCTTTTCAGGTGGCTGAGAACCCTTTGATTCGCCCAATTGTGATAGTCTAAATGCTTTAGTGCGTTATGTGTCATACTTTTTGTCCTCCTCACTTTTTTAATATCAATTCGTGAAAAAGACGCATATTCCTTTAATTAAGAAAAATACCCCGGGGCATAAAGAGTAAAAACCTGCCGATCGGCAGGTTTTCGTGCTCATTCTTTGTCCTGTTTTTTGGATGGGGTAACCGGATAAAGCTCCTCAGATGCTTCGCTTTGATACTGCAATGAGCCTCGCTTTTCCCTGTTTTCCCGGTTTCCGTTTTTCGTTTCGCCCAAAACGTTGGCTTCCATATAGCGGTGGAAAAAATACTCGAACACGGTGACGCCGATCGCTGCCACGATTGAAGCTGCAGCAAGCGTACCATACGGCGGATTATTTTGCATCGCGAGAATCGCCCAGATCAATACGAGTGAAAGTCCAAAATCTCCCATTGTCGCAGTTGTATTGTTTGTTCTCGGCAGCAGCAGAAGATCTCCGATCAGATAGGATATCACACCCAAAAACAATGTCAAAACAAACATTTCGCCGAATGGAACGCCAAAAAACAGAGTTAGCACTACATATAAAAGGACAAGGCTCACAATGAATTTTAAACACAATGCTCTTACATGCTTCATTTCGTTTCCTCACCTTTCAGCTTATTTTAAAGTATTCCTGTTTTTTTGCTGTTTATTGTTTTTGTCATCCTGCTGGAATGCGCTTTCTGTTTCGTGATCGTTTTTCAGCTGTTCGAGGCTGCTGTTTTGAATGTCTTTCTTCTGCATGGTCTCACCACCTTTTTCACTATATTTTGGATTGTTTTTGATTTCTTATACATATCGCGAAAATCGCAAAAAAGAGGGGGCATCCCTCTTTTGAAAACCGGTTATTTTTTTCTCAGTCCTGCCGCATATGCAGGGCCCATTCCCGTTATTTTTGATAAGATGAGCGCCATATCATGCGGCGACTCTTTCATGCCGTTTTCCAGCCATTGCTGCATAACGCTGATATGTGCGCCGGTTATGTAGGAAATCAAGTAGTCCTCCGGTACAATCGGATCGGTTCTGATCGCTGCTTTCAGCCGTTTTAAATTGATGCTCAAAACCGATTTAAATTTTAAACGGAAAGAACCCGGGCCTTTAGGGCCTAAAATGGCCTTCATAAAAACCTCGTTTTCTCTTATGTATTGAAAAATGTCGACGACGAATGTCAGCGGATGGTCAATCACATCCTGTTTTAATATGTCCATTGAATGAATCGAGCGTTTAGCAATGTTATTGATCTCTTGGATGATTTCCTCCTCGCTTTGTTCCAGCAAATCGTATTTATCTTCGTAGTGCAAGTAAAACGTGCCGCGGTTAATATCGGCTTTCTTCGTAATGTCTGTGACGGATATCTCTTCAAACGTTTTATTTTTCATCAGTTCAGAGAGTGCGTCTCTGATCATTTTTTTCGTGCGTTTTACCCTGCGATCCTGTTTTTGTTCAGTCATTCAAATCCTCCTGACGGTTCATGAAAATCAACAATTTCCATAATTGTGTTGAAAACTTAACATTTGCTGATTGATTGTTCATTGCGTTCTCCTTTTGTGCAATTATAATAAACATGATGAATATTAATCAACACAGTGTTCATTTATGCGTATAAAAAAGGATGAAAGCCCAGACCAGGGCAAAATAAATCGTCCAAGGGATCAAAACAGCTAATACAACCTTGAACATGCGGCGTGGAATTGCTGCAAAAAGCGGTGTAAGGAGAGGATAGAATGGAGAAATATGTGCTGTATTTCAATGAAATTGATCAATTTGATTTGCCCGATGTCGGCGGAAAAGGGGCGAACCTCGGGGAAATGACAAAAGCGGGCTTTCCCGTTCCCCGGGGATTTTGCATATCAACTGCCGCCTACCGTGCGTTCATACAAACAAGCGGCATCATCGACAGCCTGCTCGATCAGCTTGAACAGCTCAAACATGATGATCTTGAACAGATTCGAACTGCGGGGAAACAGATTCGTGAGCATCTTGCTCAGATCCCCGTGCCTGACGAGATCAAATCGGCGATATTGGAGGGCATAGATACGACCGGCAAAGATAAAGCCTATGCCGTCCGCTCCAGTGCAACGGCTGAAGACCTGCCGACCGCTTCATTTGCGGGGCAGCAGGACACCTTTTTGAACGTCTGCGGGAAAGAGCAACTTCTTGATGCGGTGAAACAATGCTGGGCTTCGCTGTTTACGGACAGAGCGATTTCCTACCGCGCGAACAACGGTTTCGACCACCGCTCTGTCTTTCTTGCCGTTGTCGTTCAAGAGATGGTTTTTCCCGAAGTTTCCGGAATTATGTTCACGGCAGATCCGATCACGGGGCACCGCAAAACGGTATCCATCGATGCCAGCTTCGGCTTGGGTGAAGCGTTGGTGTCCGGAGTTGTCAGCGCTGATCTGTATCAGGTTCGGTCAGGTGAAATCGTCAAAAAACAACTCTCGAAGAAAGAATCGGCCATTTACTCCGTACCAGAAGGAGGAACCGTCCAGAAAATCCTCTCTCCGGAAAAACAACAAACACAGGCTTTGCCGGATTCAAAAATCGTCGAATTGGCAGAACTGGGGCGCAAAATCGAGGCTCACTACGGCAAGGAACAGGATATCGAGTGGGCTTTTGCCGGCGGCAGCTTTTACATTCTTCAAAGCCGGCCGATCACATCCCTATACCCGGTCATACGCGTTTTTGACGATAAGCCGCACGTTTTGATTAATTTTGGCTACATCCAAATGATGACCGATCCGCTGAAACCCCTGGGCGTATCGGTTATCAGCCAAGTCCTCCGATTTTTAAAAAAAGATCCTTCGGCACAGCCGATTCTTCGCGAAGCGGGAGGAAGAGTGTTTGCCGATATTACGGGTGCTCTCTCCCTCAGATTCGTCCGAAACCGGCTGCTCAAAGTATTGAGTGGCATGGATCAGTTGATGGCAACAGCTGTATCGGAGGTAGTCAAGCGCAAAGAACATCAGCTATATTCCATCTCGAGAAAAGGTATGTTTCATATTGCCGGGAGTTTAGCGCCGATTCTGATTCCGGCAGCATCTAAAGTTGCCGGAATTCTGCTGATCGGAACCCACGATAAAGCCGAGAAAAAAGCGAAATTGATCATTGAAGCGATCGTGACGGACACCGAAGAGAAACTTAGCCGGACTTCCGGTGCTGAAACGATCCGCGTCATCCAAAAAGGAATGGGAAACATGTTGCAAGACGTGCTTTCAAAAGTTGCTGTATATGTCTTGAGCGGAATGATTGCAGCCGGATTGCTCGAAAAAAAGCTGAAAAAGAAGCTGGGGGACGAGAAAAGCGCGATTTTGCTGGGGAAATTGTATAAATCCCTGCCTCATAATGTCACAACAGAAATGGGTCTTGAGTTAGGAGATCTTTCAGATCAGGCGAGAAAGTATCCTGATGTCATTGACTATTTCAAGCGTGCGAACAGCGAAAATTTTATGGAAGAGCTGCTCAAAATCCCCGGCGGCGCCGAATTGAAACGCAGTTTAGACGATTTTCTCAAAAAGTACGGGATGCGGTGCGTGGGAGAAATCGATTTGACAAGGCCGAGATGGGCCGAGGCTCCGGTTCAGCTCGTTCCGTCCATACTCAGCCATATTCGGACGGCTGCTGCCGGGGAACACAGGAGGAAATTTAGACAAGGCGAAATCGAAGCGGAAGAGGCAAAAAAGGAGATCATCTCTCAATTTTGTTTTCCAGAAAAAAAGAGAGTCTCCCGGCTCGTTCATATGTACCGAAGCTTGATGGGAATGCGGGAGCATCATAAATTTACACTTGTAAAACTGATGTTTTTATACAAAAAAGCGATTCTTAAAGAAGCCCGCACTCTCGTTGAAAAAGGAATTCTGAATTGTGAAGAGGATGTCTTTTACTTTACGCTTGAGGAGCTTATCGCCCTATTGGAGAATCGCGGCATCGGGGATATTCCGGAATTGTTAACAGACAGAAAACGGCAGCATGCCTCCAATCAAAAGCTCACATCCCCCCGTGTGATGACGAGTGAAGGGGAGATCATTACAGGGAAGCTGCGAAATGAAAAAAGTCCTGAAGGAGCTCTCACAGGGACACCGGTTTCCGCGGGAATCATTGAAGGGACCGCCAGAGTTGTGAAGAGCCCTGAAGACGCGAAGCTCAATCAAGGGGACATCTTAGTGGCGCCGTATACTGATCCGGGCTGGACTCCGCTTTTTACTTCAGCGGTCGGACTGATTACGGAAGTGGGCGGCATGATGACCCATGGTTCAGTAGTGGCAAGGGAATACGGCATTCCTGCTGTCGTCGGGATCGACAAAGCGACAGAAATCATAGAAGACGGCGCATATATCCGAGTCGACGGAACAAACGGGTTTGTTCAAATATTGGACGGCAACGGCTCATGAGTTATTTTAAATAAAGACTTTGTATAGGAAATGTTGATATTTGATCCCTATACGAATCCTTGATATAATCAAAATAGGAACAAATGTTCGGTAGGGTTTTCAAGGCGAGCAAAAACAAGGCATGTTAATGATAGAAGAAGCGAATCAGATATGTTAGAGATAATATAATTTCTAAAGAAATTGAGGAGAAATGGATGTCGCAAAATGGAATTGTTTTAGTAGCCAGTGTATCAATCTTTAGTGATGATAAAGTCTTGATGATAAAAGAGAATAAACCTGCTGCTATTAATAAATGGAACTTTCCGAGTGGACGGATCGAATATGGAGAGGACATTCTCTATTCAGCTCGAAGGGAAGTTAAAGAGGAAACTGGATTGGACGTAAACCTGATTGCCGCTACTGGTGTATATAATTTTATTAGCAGTACGAAGAATCAAGTTATTTTATTTCATTTTATTGGTGAAGTTACTGGAGGTTCTTTAAAGCTCGAAGAAGATGAAATTTTAGACAGCAAGTGGATAAAAGTAAGTGATCTTGCAACATTTGAAAACGAAGACTTACGAGAACCCAATGTAATCAAGCAAATCATTGAAAACTTATTAAGAGAGAATTTATACTCAGTTAGTGTGTATCATGAGCAACTGATTAAATCGTTCTTATTGAGCTAGGGGATGTTAGTTGAACAAAAGTATCAACATTAAAATTTAACAGAGTCTAAATAAAAAAAGCCAGCCTTTTGGAAAGGCTGACGGAATCGTTCTTACCAGCTTGCTTTTTAAACGCCGGGGATATGCCCTTTGTAAGCAAGCTCGCGGAAGCAGATGCGGCACAATTTAAACTTCCGAATCACGGAATGCGGTCTGCCGCAGCGTTCACAGCGGGTGTACTCTCTGACTTTGAACTTTTGTTCCCGTTTTTGTTTGACAATCATTGAAGTCTTGGCCATTTTTTTACCTCCTTTTAAATTTATTGATTTATATAAATAAAAATAGATTCTATTTCTGTAAACAATTTATTATAACATTTAAAATGCTATTTGTAAATAAATTGAAAAGATTCGCTGTTCGAGTCTTTTTTGCTGATAAAAAGTGAAAATGAATCTCATTGATTAAAGCGAAACTTTATAGCAGATATGCCAATCAAACGATCCCGTTTTACCTCAGGTAAACGGCAAATTCTATCAAAAAAGTCCCATGCCGATCGATTGACTGATCTGCCGTCCCTAAGATTGATGAGGCCGCTTTACTCGGTCTGATGATTTGGATTGAGCGGAAAATAACCGATTTGCATCATTACGAATCAGCGGGAAATTTGTATACTGGCTTCAAAGAAGGGGGGGAGTATAGAGAAAAACGGTAGTTAGATTTTTGTCTCATTGTCTGGCACTCCACTATGCAATGAAACGAAGAAGGAATCAAACATAGCAAGAAAGCGCTGTAGAATTTGGCAGTCTTGTGATCTACTCCAGCTAAAGAAACAAATCACTACGCTTCCGCAACACCAGCTCCCACGCAAAGATCAAGCTTGAAAACGAAAAACGCAAGGCTGTTCATTTTCACATGAACCTCGATGTTTTAGGGATGAAATTATCGCCGTGTCCATGAAAGCGGCGCCGACGGCGGAAATGGTAAATGCGTCAAATGTTATAAGCGGTAAAATCGGAAAAAGGTGTGCAGGCTGCACACCTTTTTTCAGCTTTTCAGCGGCCTACCTTTGGCTGACCGCGATTTTTAACCCGATTAAAGTGAATAAAGCCCCTTCCAGCAAATGAACTTTTTTTACGGCTTGCGGACTTCTGCGCAGCCGGTCTCCGACTTTTTCCGCAAACAGGCTGACCATCACAAAGATAATGAACGCTTGAATTAAAAATAACATGCCGTAAACGAGCATTTGCGTCGTCACATTGAAGGTGCCGGGGTGAATAAATTGCGGAAGAAAGGCAAGGAAGAACAATGAGACCTTCGGGTTTAACAGATTCATCACAACGCCTTTTTGATATAAAGCCCTGCGGTTCAATGAATCTTTGGCTTCAAGGTTGAAGCCGGCGCTTTTTTGCCGAAAGGACTGGTAAGCTAAAAACAGCAGATAGGCTGCACCTGCATATTTCACGATCGAGAAGGCGACAGCTGATTGATAGATCGCAGCAGAAATGCCTGCTGCAGCCGCGATGATGTGGACGATTAACCCTGTGCATAGTCCGCATGCGGTTGCTATACCTGCTGATTTTCCCTTTGAGATGCTCTGTGCCAAAACGAACAGGTTATCAGGGCCCGGCATAACTGTAAGCAATACGGCCGCACCCAAAAAAGAAACGATCGCTATCACGTCCATCTGTCCAACTCCATTTTCATCAGTATTTTTTATTATAGCATCTGAGAAACATTTTTTAGCGAAAAGGCGGGGAAAATGGACGGATTTTTAGTTTAATGTATTAGTACAAGTTTGTGCTAATCAACATAATTTGATAGTGAAGAATGAAACTCAAGGAAGGGAGAAGTGCTTATGTCTTACTGCAAACCGCGCGTTCTGCCGCCAGTTGTGCATCCTACTAGATACTGTGAGGATCACCGATACTCTAAAACGATCGTTCCTCACATCCATCCGCAGCATATTAAAAAAGTGGATCATCAAAAATACGAGCATGTTCACTATTATCCGCACTCTTATTCAAGCTATAAGCCGGTTTATCATGACCACTCATACTGCGGTAAACCTTGTGATCGCCACGAAAAATACTAACCTTTCCGGAAGAAAAAAATTCTTCTCATGAAAAAAGGCCGGAAGAAGCGTCCTGATGGAGCTTTTACGGCCTTTTTTTGAGTTAGCCCCTGCATCTTTGCAAAGTCCCCTGCAAAACAGCTTGGCCGGCTTTTTTCGTCTTCGAATTGAAAGGGCGCACTTCGACTAGGGTATTCACAGTCAGCTCGGACGATATTTCGTCAAACTTGCCCGCCCAAGGACTTCCGCCAAACCAGCTCGGCGTGTCTTCCTGGACTTGATGCATGGTAAAGCGCCAGCTGATCTGGCCCGGTATCCGGGCAATTCCTTCAAATTGATCATAGTCTCCAAATGAAGCAGGGGCCGGAAGCCAATCAGCGTAGATGCCGACGCTCTGCCGTTCCCTGACAGGACTCGCGGGATCTTCGGTATACGGTTTCTTCACTTTCGCGATTAAAGCCGTGCCGCGGGCATTGGGAATATCCTGTGCTGGATGAAGAACAACGCTGCATGGATAAGGTACTTGTGCGGCAGGCTGTGCTTGGGTCGCTGCCGCAGGCAGCATAAGGACAAGTGATATCGTCAGACTTCTCAGCAGTGCCATCATTGAACCACCTCCGTATCTTGAAATAGTCTAACCAGTCACACCTTTTCACATTCTTCACGTTCAGCCATCGGAGACATTCACCTATTTATATCTTGGGAGTATCTTATGGTAAAGACATGATCGGGGGCGACGGCGTGGGATACTTTGTTCAGGCAGAATCAGGCGTTAACCTGTACGTTGAAGATATCAATCCTCAAAGCAGCAAAGCAATTGTATTTTTGCACGGCTGGCCATTAAGCCATCTGCAGTTCGAATATCAATTTGACGATCTTTCGCGAAAGGGATACCGCTGTATCGGCATTGACTGGCGGGGATTCGGGCGTTCGGATAAGCCGGCGACGGGCTATCATTACAACCGTTTGGCTGATGATATCCGCGCTGTTGTTGAGGCGCTTCAATTAAACAACTTCACGCTTGCCGGTCATTCAACCGGCGGCGCCATAGCACTCCGCTATATGTCCCGATACAGGGGCTCTAGGGTTTCAAAGCTGGTTTTGATCGATGCGGCGGCACCTGTGGGATTTACTGAAGAGACGGCAGCCAAATTGCTTCAGCAAGCGTCTGACGATCGTCCTAAGATGATGCGTGAAGTGACCGACACATTTTTCTTTCAGTATATTACACAACCGTTCTCGGACTGGTTTTTTCAATTAGGATTGCAGGCCGCAGGCTGGTCGACAAAAGCGGTCATCGAAATGCTGAGAGATGAGAAACTGTATGATGATCTTGGAAAAGTCGCTGCTCCGACCTTAATCATTCACGGTATTCAAGACAAGGTGATTCCGTTTGCACAAGCAAAGGAACTCGGCCGTAAAATAAGAAATTCATATCTTGTTCCGTTTCAATACAGCGGACACGGCCCGTTCTGGGAGGAACGCGAAATGTTCAATCGGATTTTAACGCAATTTATCGGTTGATTTTATATGGAGGAGCTGCCGCCACATAATGTTCAAAAAGCGGAAAGGAATATTTTGGATAACCGTGTTATCATGATAATCACCGGGACTGCTTCTCCAGCCTGAAGTGTAAAAAATACCCGATTAAGTTTGCACTTCAGCGGAAGTAAGAAGCGCAAGTATTTTACCGGGGTGAATCTCTGTTTAGCGCAGAAGCAGAGGGGAGCATGACGTTTCTGAGGGGGAATGGGATTAAATGAAGTCAATTCAAGCAATCACCGTTCATTCAAAGCATTATATTGTAGGTGAGCCATGCCATCCGCCAGGATTTAGAGACGAAGCGACCGTTATGAAAATTACAGAAAAAAACAAGTTCTCTGGATTGATCAGAGGCTTTGTTGTTCATTTTGATACGAAAACAGAGCTGCATATTCATACAGAGCCAGACAAGGTTCATTGGAGGTGAAGGACTTTAAGCGAACATTGAAGTATGTTCGTTTAGTGTCTTTTTTTATTTCGGAAGCAAGGGTATTCAATCGGCGGATGCTTCAGCATAATAAAGCGGATTTTCCAAAAACGGTCTTCAGAAAATGAACGGGCGAAAATAGGGACAAAGTATAGGTACTTATGCAGTCGGGCTTTAGCTTTTCAGCATAATGTACTAGTGAATCTATAAAATGAAGGGAAAGGAGAATGTACAAATGTATTGCAAACGTCATGAGCCGCATGTTTATCCTACGAAGTATTGTGAGGATCATCATTACTCAAAATCTGTCGTTCCTCATATTCATCCACAGCATACAAAAAAAATAGACCACCACAAATATGAACATGTTCATTACTATCCGCACACTTACTCACATCATAAGGATGTTTCACATGAACACTATCATTGCGGAAAACCTTGCAAAGGCTATGAAAAAAAGTCGGACTATGGCCATTGCTATTAATAAAGGCTTGATTGTACCTTATTTTGATCACAGTTAAATAAACGTTTCACTCATTCACGGACCGTAGAAATACCCGGAAGGGGCTTTTTTATGGTCTGTTCCCGTTTTGAGAGGTAGCAACCGTGTCAACATATTTAAAATAGGCTATAGCGAACGCATGAGAATTGTATTTAGCAAAACGAAAAGAATGCAGGCGGAGTTCCAAGTCGCAGAATGCTTATTAATATCATTTATACCTTTTTTATATTAAACTGGTACATATAGGATGATGCTTTCTCTAGTTGGCTGGGATGAAGGGAGAACCATTATGCAAAAAACACTTTTTCAAAACGCAACGATTGTGACGCTTGATCCGCAGCTTCATACGATCGAAAAGGGGGACATGCTGGTTGAAGGCTCCGTCATTCTGGACGTTGCCGAGTCGATTGAGTCGGGAGATGCAGAGATTGTTGATGCCTCCAATATGCTGATCATGCCTGGATTTGTTGATACGCACCGCCACGTATGGGAATCCGTGATTCGCGGAATCGGAGCCGATTGGTCCCTGCAAACCTATTTAAACCGGATTTATTATGGGAATTATGGGTCGATGAGAAGACCTGAGGATGATTGGGTCGCGAACTATTTAGGAGCGCTTGAGGCGCTCGATGCAGGCGTCACGACTTTGCTGGACTGGACGATGATTGAATCGCCTGATCATACGGACCAGCTGATTGCGGGACTGAAAGACGCCGGCATTCGCGCCGTATTCGCTTTCGGAACATCTGGTGACGCCGAATATTGGGACAGAGACAGCGATCTTTCGAATATGGACGAAGCGAAACGGGTAAAAAAAGCATATTTTCAATCGAAGGATCAGCTTTTGACAATGGGACTTGCAATTCGCGGTCCGGAGTTTTCTTCATGGAAGACATCTGTCTTTGAAATCGAAACGGCCCGGGAACTGGATGCCTTATGCAGCATGCATATTGCGTTTGGCAACTGGGGAGCGAAAGATCGTTCGATTGAAAAGCTGAATCAAGCCGGGCTGCTCGGTCCCGATTTAAACATGGTGCATGCCAATGCGATGAGTGAAGAAGAAATGAAAATGCTTGCGGCTCACGGAAGCTCGATTTCTGTGACGCCAGAAATTGAGATGATGATGGGGCACGGCTATCCTGTTACAGGGCTCGCCCTAAAAAACGGGGTTCGTCCCGCACTCGGGGTTGATGTTGTGACATCGACGGGAGGAGACCTTTTCGCACAGATGAAATTTGCCCTTCAAGCAGAACGCGCAAAGCACAATGAAGAACTGCTGAGAGAAGGGATCATGCCGGGTCCTGAATTGAGCATTTCGGCCGAACAAATCCTGAAAGCGGCCACCATTGACGGAGCGAGGGCCTTAAGGCTCGATCATAAAATCGGCTCGCTTACGCCCGGCAAAGAAGCTGACTTTATCATGGTGAAAACGGACAGCGTCAATTTGCTCCCTTTCACTGATGCGGTAGGGGCAATCGTCCAAAGTACGCACACCGGAAACGTAGATTCCGTATATGTCGCAGGAAAAGCGCTGAAACGAAACGGCCGATTGGTTGATGCAGATCTTGAAAAGGTGAGACAAAAAGCGCTGGAAGCAAGAGATCATATTTTATCCCGATCCCCTGAGGGCGCTTTTTAATCTTTCCTTTGAAATTTCCAGTGATAAACTTGCCCTGCCAGACTTCAGAAAGCCGCTCCTTACTGTTTGAAGACCAGCTTTTTGGTTTAGTTTTCAGAGAAGAGTATGTATGGAAAAGGTTATGATGATGTGATAACCTTTTCCTGACGCTCATAAATTTTGATTAAAAAGGGACATAATTCACGCCATTAAGCATTTCTCTCCACAAATGATCATTAGACTGCCAGATTTCCCGATCTGGAAGTGTAACCGCACATATTCTTTTTAATGGCCAATTCTGCTCGACGATTCCATTAACTTTTGAGTGATTGATAAGGAGAACCCTGAAGTCGTTTTGTACTAAATCCGATAATACGGACTCCAGTTCTTGAGCTTCCTTGTAGGTTCCGTTAGTTCTGACAAAAAGGATCCGATTAGCGGTCGACATCTTTTCATAAAATCTGTTGATTCTTCTGTTGAATTTTTCCATCACTTCATCGTATGTCGCAAGATGTTCGAGTGTATTTTTATCTGCTTTAAAATCATGAGCTGAATCGACATGATAAAAATCATCTGTTAATGAGATATAACGGTCAGTAGTATAAACACCTGTTGAGTAGCCTGTTACCCTTAGATTGAGGGGTGCCATAAAATTTGAGAAACGATTCTTTAAAAGACGGTTCAGTTCGGTCAGGGAAGAGGTACCGACCCAGTCTAAAGGGCCTGCGTACGGCCTTAAATTGTTTTTTTTAAGCTGAAGAGCAGTTAAACAAAGATGGCCTAATCCGAAAATAGCATTATAGTCTCCTTTTATATCATTCAAATTCATAATCTAAACTCCTTTTGTGGATTATTTTCCAACAATCTATTTAGTATTCTATGTTTTATAAAAGGGTTGAGTAACAACAGTTGCCTACATTGAGGTCTCGGAACAGGAGAGTTTATAGAATGGGGCGGGAACATAAATAAAAAAACAACATAAAAGTTGTTTTTTAAAGGGAATCTTTTATCTGTAATAAAAGCATGTCTATAACAGAGTCATTCAAATTCTTTAGAATTGCTGCAATGTCTAAGACCAGCCTTCTTGTTTGTTCGTTATCAAGCGTTAAATCTTTATGGTAGAAAATAATGGATTCCAAAACAATGGCAAGTTCGACGCCATTGTCAATATTTGCTGTCAAAGAGCTTTCTTTTATTTTTGTCAGAAGCCAATTTAAATCATCCAAACCTTTAATAGGGTAGTAAAGAATCTGATGCAGATCGGCTGCCGAATTTTCAGTCAGAATTTGTTCAGCTTCTTCTTTTGTAATGGCTTCTTCCGGATAGACATAGGGAATGTCAGGATGCACGCCTTCGATAAGTTGGCAGTCGTCATCATCCATGGAATCTGTATAAAGTTTAGAGAGAAATTCTCCAAATGAATCCGCTAATCTAAAATTCTCTTCAAATTCTGAGTCGAAATAGTGAACGGGCGGATTTTCTTTCATCTCCCTGTAGTCAAGCGCTATCCACGTATGGCCGTCACCATGAATAAGGATTAGGTTGTCGGGCAGTCCCCATTCTTTAATAAAGGCTTTACTCTCGAGAATTCCTTCCTTTTTCCCTAAGCCTAATAAGTAGTCAACCTGGACATGATCTTTAGCCCAGGAGGTGGGCCGTTCAGAAGGGAAGGCGTTAAAATTGATATAGCCGCCGTTTTGTTCAAGAATAAGCGCTTTGTATTCCTCCGGAAGTTTCACACCTAACTTTTTTTCAGCTTTTTGAATGTCTCTCTCTGATATGCTTTTTAATGTGTATGGATCTTCGTCTTCGTATGTCCAAACATTTTTCAAATGCTTTCCCCCTCATCCGTTTGTTGTTAGTATCTATATTGCAAAAAGGGTTGATCATGTATTTCCTTCCCGCAGTCTTCTATAACGGCTATCTTTGGCTGAAGGCCGAGAAATAATCATAAGTTTGCGGAATGGCTCCGTATGTTCCTTTAATGCGAATATCCTTACATTCGCCTTCGGTATTCTCAAAATAAAGCCTGTAGGTTCGGGGCATCAACGTGATGACATCCTGAGCGGTTCGATCAGGCCAGTCCCCTTCAAAATCTTTAATGCTTAAACTCATAAATCTTCCGGAAAGGTGCATCATCTGAATCTTAATCGTTGTTTTGCAGTTTTCTGCATTGAAAATCGTAAACTTGTAGCCTATATGCCAGTTAGAAACGTTTAAGTCGCTATCGGGAATGTCCTCCACATGAGTTCCCGTAAACGTTAGATTCAGCTTGTGCGGGAACGAATAAGCTTCAGCGCTGCTCCCAAAACTGAAAAGTCCACAAACCAACACCATGATCAGCAAAAAGCGTTTCATTCAATATCCCCCTCCTTTTTTCCACTTTATTGTAGCATAGACGAGTTGAAAAAGATGGAAATTTTTTCGGAGGATAAACACAAACCGAAAACTAAATGACTCTGCACGGTTTGTTCGGTTTAGCAGCCTCTTAAATATGGTTTTAATTACCGTATATATATAAATTGATCCAAGGAAAAAATAGGATCAGACCTTGTTAAGCATTTACCAATTTCATTCCCATGATTTTTTTATGTGAGGAGCGGAAACATGAAACAGAGCACTTATAAGATCTGCTTTTTATTCCCCATTATGATTCTTTTTTTAACTGGATGCTGGAGCAGCCATGAAATTGAAGAAATTGGTTTGACTTTTGCTATGGGATTTGATAAAGGCCGAGAGACAGCCCTTGAAAAAAAGTTTAATAAAATAGGCGGGGATTATCCAAAAAAAAATCGAATAACCTTGACATACCAATATGTCAATCCGTCCGCCGCAGGGGCCCAGATTTCCGGGGGAAGCAGCAGCCAAAAACCGTACATTAACGTCTATGAAACGGGTGATTCATTTCAGCAAATGGGCTCTGAAGTATCACTCAGGCAGGACAGGCCGGTATTCAGCTCCCACTTAAAGGTGATCGTCATTGCTGCGGATTTGCTTCGTACATATTCACTGAAGGAATTGCTCGATCAGGCTCTTAGGGACAATGAAATCAGACTGAGTACGCTTGTCCTTATAACAAGAGGAAGAGCAAGCGATACACTGGAACTGAAAGACGGCACCGGTAAAATACCCGCGTTTCACCTTAGCAGAATTATTTACAATGACTTTAGGGCGAAAAAAATTCTGCCTCCGATCACTCTTGCCAAATTGCCAGGCATGATGAATGCCGGAACCAGCTATTTGCTTCAAAACATCATCGGTGCCAACGGGGAAATCAAATATGCAGGAGCTGTAGCCATTAACGGAAAAACAAATAAGCTCCTTGGTTTTTTAGATGAAAAAGATTTAGACGGGATCATGTGGATCAAAGGACAGGGGGTAGGTGGTACTGTCAAAAACTATGATCCAAAAACAAAAAAATTGACGGCCATGGCAGTCGATCATCTGAAGAGTGAGATCAAGCCAGTTGTCAAGGGGAACCGTCTTTCATTTAAAGTAAATATTGAGTCAGAGGCACACCTGGCTGAAAACTGGAACACAACCGGGGCAGCAATCGACAAAAATTATTTAAAAAGAAAGGAAGCAAGTGCGTCACAAACAGTGAAACAGCTGGTTGAGCAGATCACAGAAAAAATGCAGAGGGAATATAAAGCCGACCTTGCCGGCTTCGGTGATGAAGTGAGGATCCAATATCCCTCTCTTTGGAGGAAGCTGAAGAAAAATTGGGATGAAGTATTTACGGTGACTCCGATTCAATATGATGTAAACATCACGATTAAAGAATTTGGATCTCAAAGTAGACATTAGCTTTAACAGGACTTGATAAAGGTGAACAAATGACAGTGAGGGGATAGAAGGGATGGGTAAGGACGCTTGGTCATAAACAGCAAATGAATGTTCACAATTGACATTTTGAAAATGTTATATTTACATTTTCAAACAGAGTTTGATAAATTGAATCGGTGGCGTAGGGGGCTGCCGGTTTCACTTTTGGCCCTCATAAATTGGACGTATGCCCGGCTACCGACGGAATAATGAATGAGCCTCCTTCATTAGCGGAGAATCGGTTTTTTCGTCTACTATTTCTTATGTGGATTCAAAAATGACTCGCCGGTCTCTATTTTCCGGTGAAGATTTTTTTCTTGAAAAAGCCCTCCCGTGTACGGAGAAGGCTTATGTTGGATGTGCAGAATCATGTTTATTTAATCTGCCATTCTTTAATGACAAGTGTGGAAGAGCCGCTGTCAACAATCGGATCGGAATTTCCGATTTCTGTTGCTTCCTTCAGAGACTCCGCGCTGATAAGATAAGCGCCCCCGGAAGCGTCGCTGAAAGGGCCGAACATTTCCAAGCGGTTCTCGGCTTTCAGCCTGTCCAAAAATTGATAATGGGCTGGCACATATTCATCTTTAAAGTTCTCGGTTCTGGTTGTTATAAGTAAATATTTTTTCATCGTAGCACGCCTTTCTGTCAAAAGATGACTTTATCTTAGCATAAATAGTAGATTTATATAAATGGTTAATCAACAGCGGGTGTTTCTGTACACTTTGAGCAGCTGCTTTTTTTGCACCACCAGCTTCAATGATCGGAAGTGTTAATGTTGGCAATTCCCGAAATCTTAGAAATAGATGAAAACAAAAAGTTATACTAGGAAGGAAAGTATACGGACATCAAACCAGCGCAAAAATGCGTTTGCTTTATGTCTATTTTTATTTTAAAGAGGGGTTAATTTGTTAGTAAAACAATTGTCTTTTCAGCTGCCTGTAGAAGAGACGGGGGAACCTGATGGACAGGGAACCACGGAATCACCTTTTCTCAAAAAGGTAAGGGACATAGAGATTATATCGATGAGCAGAAAAAAGATAATTACCACAAATCAAACAGCATGCGTTTTTATCATCTAGATCACTAATTTGAGGAGAGCCTTTTTAAATATGTTGTTAATCTAAAAACGGAACTAACTTGTTAGTTCCGTTAAAATGACTAATCCAAATTTTGATCGATCGTTCCTTCAAAATAGTCATCACTGACCTGTTCATGGGTTTCAGCCAATCCTTTTTCCAACTGCGTGGCTCCTTCATAATCCGAGGGATCAAAATATCTTCCAGCTACATCTGTGGTGTCATTTGTGTTTTCTTTGTTATGAGTTTCGGTGTTTACATTCTCAGCCTTTGCGCTGCTGTCTGAAGATTGCTGAAAATCGTACTCCTTGTCTGCTGAAGAAAATCTTTTGTAATCATCCGGTCTGTCTGCTCCATTTTTTTGCGTCACATTAATCACTCCATATTATTGAAATTTAATGTTGTTGAGAAAGGGGATCTGAAGGCCATTTCAGTCTCATGATCATTCAATACAATGGTTTCACTCCTTTACGAATTGTGTTGAAATATCAACTCTTCTTATGTTTGTCTGTTGAGATGGTATTCATTCGCTTTTTTTCGGTGAATCAAACATCAAGCCTATATCAACGGAAAGAGAACAGGCGCAAGAAAAAAATCATGAAGCAAAGCCGAGCGTGCAGGGCGGCGCCGATCCTTTCATTACAGACTTCAAACATGCAAATTTAAAGGCTGGCTTAAATAAGGACTCTGATCCACCAGTAGCTGCTTTAAACGAGCCACCAGAAGGATATACTTGGCATCATCATGAAGATGGAAAAACGATAATGTTGGTTGATAAAAAAGTGCATAGAGAATTTACCGATGTTGGTGGGGTTAATACTGTTAACGGTAAATAAAGAGGAGGAAATGTAATATGGCGCAAATCATTAATTCACACGATCAACTTTCATTGGAAAAAATAGAACAATTTGAATCAAAAAATAATGTTAAGCTGTCGGATCTTTATAAAGAATTTTTATTAAAATGGAATGGCGGTAAAGCAAGACCCAATATATTTAAAATTACGGATGCACAAGGTTCCAGTGCCTTAAATGTTTTTTATGGGATTAGGGATATGTATGATAATTTAGAGGATTTCATTTCTTGGACATAATGGAAGACCGTTTGCCTGAAGGATTTATTCCTATTGCAGAAGATCCTGCAGGAAATGTGATTTGCTTAGGAACCAACGAACCGTTTTATGAAAAAAATCTACTTTTGGGATCATGAAGAAGAGTCAGAGAATCCGGATGACATGAGCAATATGTATTTCTTAGCTGATAACATCAATGAATTTTTGGACAACCTTTATGAAGATGATGAAGAATAAAATGTATCTTTAGAACCTTGATTGGCTATTACCCTTTCAAGGTTTTTTTATGTTTATATCCGAGAAAAAAGCCGACAAAAAGGGGGATACAGACAAGAAAAACGGACGTGAATATCGAGTCCAAGACGAAGAGCCTGCGGCCGCTGATCTTTTGCACATAGTTATGTTGTGCAACTGATTGGCGGCCGCTTTTTTAACGCCGGAATGGGAGACACACCTATCCCTGATCAAATGATGTATCGAATGATGATGAAGATCGTCAGGGTTACTGGAAGAGCGGATGGAGTCTATGCAGTATTGCACGTGATCCTCATCACAAGGCGATAAGATCCCGTTGATATTATAAGTCTTTCAATGCCTTCTTCTTTTCTTTTTTAAAATTATGTGTCATAGTACCGATATAATGATTAAGTAGAATTGAAAGAGTGATGTCCATTGTTATCTTTAGGAAATATTATAACAATAGAATTTGAAAACGAAAATCAAGAATATGTCCTTGCGAAAAGTAAAGTATTATCCATTGAAGAAAATGTTTTAAGAGTGCATTATCCTGTGGATGAAGAAACGGGGAGAACTGTTATGATTCCAACAAATACAGTAGCAACAGTTCATTTTATAAATGAGCAACAAGACCTATATAAATTTAATAGTGTAATACAAGGCCGAGAGATCTATCAGGATATACCTGTATTAAATATGTATTTACCTGAAAAAGATCAAATGACAAAAATTCAAAGACGGCAATTTTTTAGAGTAAATACAACGCTTCCTGTCACTGTTCGCTCATATGGATCTGGCTCAATGTTTAAAACATATACAGCAAATATCAGTGCTGGAGGCGCTGCGTTAATCATTGAAGAGACGCAAAAACACGAACCAGAAGAGGACTTGAATCTAAGTATCCATCTAACAAGTGAGGGGCATGATGAAACTGTGATTGACGTTCATGCTCAAGTCAAACGCACTTTCATAGATCGCAGAACAAACAAACAGATCATGACAGTTGAATTTACCAAGATGAATGAACATGATGAACAAGCACTTGTACATTATTGTATAAAATTGCAATTGACAGAAAGAAGAAAACTGAAACCTGATTGATGCAGCTTACAGTAGGTGTTAATCCTCCAAAAGTGGAGGAAGGTAGAGATCTGCCTTTAAGGGGGGATTTTTCTTTCCGCCACATTCATTTATGGAGATGATGTCGAACTCTTTGTATTAAACAAATATATAAAAGAATAGAGGAAGAAGCTGATCGATTTGCTTCAGCATTTCTTATGCCTAGATCTTCGTTTATTATTGAAAAAGGATTTTTGTTAGAATTTAATGAAAAGCCTTTGGAAGACAGTATTCTTAACTTCATAATTTAAAGTCCAAGACGGAGAGCCTGCGGACACTAAATCGACGTTATAACGTCGATTTAGTGTCTGTTTTATTTTTGGTGGGGGGCAGTTACA
Organism: Bacillus haynesii; assembly: GCF_001969855.1. Taxonomy (GTDB): domain Bacteria; phylum Bacillota; class Bacilli; order Bacillales; family Bacillaceae; genus Bacillus; species Bacillus haynesii. The sequence continues at coordinate 102,285 of NZ_MRBL01000016.1, read as the reverse complement.
CAATTGGCTTTTCTGCCGCCTATAGACGAAAAAGAAGTCAGAAGTACGATTATAAGGGGGCTCAAAAGAAATAAGGCTTTGAAGGTCCCACTTGAGAACCGGAAAGAAAGGGAAGCAGTCGGGATAAATAATCTTTTCCCGCAGCTCAGAGACCAACACTCCTTAAGTGAATTGAAAGTTTGTCAGATGAACAGGGCGCTTAAACAAAGCCTTGATACTGATGAATTAAAGATTATACAAGAGAAATATTTATCTTCAAAAAAGATTAAGGACATTGAAATTTATATGGAGATGGGACTGAAAAAGGACAAATACTATCAGGTCAAACGACAGGCCATTTATAATCTTGTGACAGCTCTCGGGATAATATAGCGTAACGCATTTAAAAAACCGCAATAGCATTTAACTTTAATCTCCTAAAGTTACCCCCACAAAATCAATGATTCTTAACCCCTTATCAAATTGCTATTGCGTGGGTAACCGAAAATTTAATTGCGGTGGGCCGAACGTCTTTTTCGAATGATGAAATATTGTTAAAATTTACATCATTAGTATAGTTAAGGGAAGGGTGAAAAGGTTGGATAGAATCTCATCTGCAGAAGTGGGGATGAAAATTACTGAGTGGCACCAGCATATTCAAAAATTCAATGTGACAGACGCCGAAATGCTTAAAGCTGAAATTGAAAGGGATATAGAGGTTATGGAAGAAGATCAGGATTTACTAATCTATTATCAATTGATGGCTTTCCGCTACAGTATAATGATTGAATATATAGCACCTTCAAGTGAAAAACAGATGGAAATATCAGAATATTTAAAGAGGATTGAAGGGAATAAACGAAAATTAGATCACATGCTCACGTATTATTATCATTTTTTTCGAGGGATGTACGAATTTAGGAATGGAGAATATACGAAGGCAATTACTTATTATAAAAGAGCGGAACGTCAATTTCCTGCTATATCAGATTCGATTGAAAAAGCAAATTTTACTTTAAAATGGCTGAAGTCTATTACCACATGAAAATGACCCACGTTTCGATGTACTTTGCAGAGCGTGCATATAACATTCAAAAAATATGAACTCTATTCTGTTCGCCTTATTCAGTGTCATTTTGTCATTGCTGGGAATTATGATGATTTAGAGAATCATGAGAAGGCTCTTCCACACCTAAATCAAGCACTTAGAGGCGCAGAACTATTAAAAAAGAAAAATCCACAGATATACGCTTCTGCTTTTTACAACCTTGGCAACTGCTATCACAAAATGGACAACTTAAATAAGGCTGCAAGATATATTGAACAAGCTCTAGTTCAATATAAAAAATTAAAATCAAAAAACTTACCGCAAGCATACCACGACTTGGCGCTAATCAATTTCAAACAAAATAAGTATGATAAAGCCAAGGATTATTACCGAAAAGGGCTTAGAAGTGCTGTGGAACTTAAAGATCATCTGTTTATAAGCCTTTTTGAAGCTCTCGAGTCACTTTATATAAGACGGGGTGAAACTACATCACTTTTTAAAATTTTCAACCGACTGGAAACAAGCAAAGGATTTCCGTATTTGGAAGAGCTGGCATTGTTAGCCGGCACCTATCTAGATTATAATGGAAAAACAGAGGATAGTCTCATCTGTCTTAAAAAGATGGTCTATGCTCAAAAGCAAATATTGAAGGGGGAATGTTTGTATGAAGTCTAAAATGAAGATCGGTTTAGGGATTATGATAATTGGACTTGGCTTTCTCAGTCATTTTTCGAACAACGATGATATGAACACAGCTTCAAGAAACATCACAAGCGCACCCAATCATTATTTTGTTGTTTAACCTAAAAGAGTTTTTGGAATATCCTTTTAGCCGTTTTAATAGCGGCTTTTTTTTATGTATTTCAAACCCTTAACAAATAGGTTTAATGACCTAATCTCAAAGATTCATTTTCATGGATTGACAGGATTTATTCACCAATTCTTTTCTATAAAGTGGTAGAATATTTTGTGTTATGTCACTTTAGTATTAGAGGAGAATGCTATGAAAACTCTTGATGTTCAGGCGTTGCACAAAGCCATTGATCAAACGCTGGAACAATTAAAACATCAGTCAGACGAATTCGCAAAAGTCAAAAAAGCCGTAGAGGGTATTACATCACTTGATGATGCCTTAAAAGGAAAAGGCGGAGACGCGATCCGCGCCTTTTACGAGGAGTGCCACACTCCTTTTTTGCGGTTCTATGATACTTTCATAGAGGAATATCGTTCCACGCTGAAGAAATTGAAAAGCTCGCTGAATTCTCTTGAACCAAACCACAACGGATTTATTTCGCAAACCTTTCTCGAACACGAGCTGGAACAAGGGGTGAATGCGGCCGACCGCACAACGAAGCGTTTGGTATCTAAAACAAATGCCACGATCGCAAAAGTCAGCCACATTGTCGATTTGCCTGATTTGAATGACAGCGGTTTTCATGAACAGAATCAGAAAGCCTTAAAGGAAATCAATCAGACAATTGAAAAGCTGCACACTTTTGACCGCGAACAGACAAATTCTCTTAAAACCGCTGAAAACGACCTGGAAACGATGCAGAGATACATAAGCCGGCTTGAAAAAATGTACACAGGCCCTAAAATTGAAATCACCGGCTATCAAAAAGGTTCGATTTTAAAGCCGGATGAGATGGACGCTTTAAGCGGGGGCCAGGAGACAGCGATGGGCGTCATGCTCGAAAAATTAGATAAAAATAGAATGGAAACAGAAGTTCGCAAAGCAGAAAAACAGGCTGATGCAATAGAAAAGCTAAAGAATGTCATTAAAGAAGAGACAGATTTAGATGACCCTGCTAAGTATTTTCAGGATATCTATTTGAAAAGTGAAACTCCATTTGGACCAGATCTGAAGCCAGGGGAAGACTACAAGGAAGTTCATCAAACGGTAACTGATATTTATAAGGGTACGGGTGGCGCTATTAAAGATCTTGCGAAAGATTTTTACGAGGGCGGAAAACAGCTTGGGTGGAACATCGGGTGGACTATCGATCATTTACATAAAGACCCGAAAGTCGTTTTAGACACAGTTCTTGGATACGACTATAAAGGTGCCTTTCAAAGTATGGTTGACACGCTAGCGGAGAAATGGGATGAAAAAGTAGTAAATGGGGATGCGTATTCAAGAGCGCATTATTTTACTTATGCGATCGGCAGCCTTTGGGGATTAAAAGGCGGGAAATCTTCTGTTTCAACAGGCTCGAAAGATCTTGCAAAAGCGGGGAAAGCTGCGGCTAGCGAAGCAAAGAAAGCCGGTAAGACTGTAAAACAGCCAATTAAGCCACCTAATAATCGTTACACTCCTGCATTACAAGGGATTCTGCAGGATGCACCGAATTCTATTAACGTGAAGAATACACCTCTGATACGTGAGCTGGTTGAGGATAAGAAGAAGAGTGTGCTTTTCAAATCAGTCAGGGGAAAGGAAAATAATAAATCTCCTAAAACCAAAATCACAAAAAAATCTAGGGAAATTGCATATCCAAAAGTAGAAACATATGAGCAAGCAAGGAATCAAGCTCTTAAATTAATAGGAGATTTGGGACCAGGTTCAAAGCCTTACATTGGCACTTTAGGAAAGAGTGCAGGATTTGGTAAAGTAACAGGACGAATTTCTGCTGATCATAAAGTACTTTGGAGGCTAGATTACGATCCTGAAAAGGGACCTCATATAAATGTTGAAGATTATCGAAATGGAAAGGGAGACAAAGCAAAAAAAGTTTATATTCCTTTTGAGGGTAATGAAAAAACATACAAAACCCTTTTAAGACATTTAAATAAATAAGGAAGTGTTTAATATATGACTTTGTATGAAGAATGTTTAGAAGCATTAGGGGATCATAAAAAAGTTTTATCAAACGAAACAACAGAGAAATTTCATCAAGAACTTGCTTCAAAATATCCATTTACATCTTGGGGAAGAATTCAATGGGAGTTAGTGAAGAATCACAAGTCTATTGAGTATGCCGAGGATATAGATGACTGGTTGACTGAGAATAATATAGAGGATAAAGAAATCATTCTACTATGGAGTTTCGGTAATTATCCAGCGATTAAAACAGAGTTAGATAATGCATTAAAGGTTATTGATGATGTAACTGCAGTGGGTTCAGACACTTTCATGTACAGTCCATATGGATTTGTAATTGAGTTTTTTCATGATGGAGATGTAACCATTGGTATGGCTAATAATTATAGAACCGACTGACCGATGGCATCGTTCTGCGTTTTAAAAAAGCATTTAATCTCTGATTAAGTGCTTTTTTTATGTTCAAATTCGAGAAAAATCCGACAAAAAGGGGGATAAAATGGGGGACTTTTTCTATTCTACTTTGTCATACGATAGAGACAAGAAAAACGAACGTGAATATCGAGTCCAAGAAGGAGAGCCTGCGGACACTGATCTTTTGCACACGGATGTTGTGCAGCTGATTGGTGGCCGCTTTTTTATTGGCCAGAATGGGAGACGCACCTTTCCCTTATCAAGTGTGAACTCGGATGTATCGAATGATGATGAAGGCCGTCAGCTTCACAGGAGAAGCGGCTGGAGTCTATGCAGGATTGCGCGCGATAGTCACGGGGAACGCAAGCGGTGAGATCCCGTTTGCACAGGCTGAGTTTTAGAACATTCAAGCAGGCTGCTTAGTCAAAAGAGCTCACCTAGGGCATTATGATAAAAGAGCCGCAGCCTTCCGGATAATCGATATGAAACTGTGGCAAGAAAAAATCATAAAAAAACAGGAAGATCCTGCGAGCTGGCAGTGGTAATGAAAAAGTGCTGGATGCCGGCAGCACATATGTAGAAAAAAATCAGAGGAAGTATCAAATGGGTGTCTATGATTTTACCGGAACACGCGGCGGCTGATTGGTTTGTGTTTTCAGAGAGCGAGGTTGTTTGAGTTACGGCGTTTGCCGGTGTTGAAAAGGACGCCGCCCCACAGCAGGAAAGAGAGCCTGTCAGTGCTGCTGCCGCGGTTAGAACAGACATTGTTTTTTCATGCTGATCCCTCCTTTTTCATCTACCCTCACGTTCCCCGGTGATGATGCAATAAAACATGTGAGTGTGCTTTGTATGTTTTATTGATCCCTTGCAAGGGAAGAGAAATGGGTAATTCGGTATATACACAAGCAAGAAAGGGGAATGGAGATGGCTGAACAGAAAAAAATCACAATAAACGGCGTTGAAATGGAAGCGTCCGAGGAACAGACGGCGCTTCAGCTTTTGAATAACAGTTCGATTGAAGTGCCGCAAGTTTGCTATCATCCTAGCTTAGGGCCGATTGAAACATGCGATACGTGCATCGTCAGCATCAATGGCGAGCTGAAGAGGTCGTGCTCCGCTGAATTAAAGGATGGCGATGTCATTGATACGCTTTCGTCTGATGTAAAAAAAGCGCAGGTCATCGGGATGGACAAGATTTTATATAATCATGAGCTTTATTGTACAGTTTGCGATTACAACAACGGGGGATGCGAAATACATAATACGGTGAAAGAAATGAAAGTCAATCACCAAAGCATCCCGTTTGATCAGAAGCCTTACCATAAGGATGAATCAAATCCGTTTTACCGGTACGATCCGGATCAATGTATTTTGTGCGGCCGTTGTGTTGAAGCGTGTCAGGACGTTCAGGTGACTGAAACACTGACCATTGACTGGGAGCGGAAACGCCCGCGCGTCATTTGGGATAATGATGTGCCGATCAATGAATCATCTTGTGTATCATGCGGCCACTGTTCTACCGTCTGTCCATGTAACGCGATGATGGAAAAAGGAATGGAGGGGGAAGCCGGATATTTAACAGGCATCAATAACGAAACACTGCGTCCGATGATCGAAATCACGAAAGGCGTCGAGACAGGCTACGGCTCGATTCTCGCCATTTCTGATATGGAATCCGCCATGCGAGATGAGCGAATCAAAAAAACGAAAACCGTCTGCACCTATTGCGGTGTCGGCTGCAGCTTTGATGTCTGGACAAAGGGCAGAGACATTCTGAAAGTTGAGCCGCAGGAGGAAGCACCGGCCAATGGCATTTCTACTTGTGTAAAAGGGAAATTCGGCTGGGATTTCGTCAACAGCGAGGAACGCTTGACAAAGCCGCTGATCCGCGAAGGCGACCATTTCCGTGAAGCGGAATGGGAGGAAGCGTTAACGCTGATCGCCAGCAAGTTCACGGATTTAAAAGAGGAGTTTGGCCCGGATTCACTCGCTTTTATTACATCTTCTAAATGTACAAACGAAGAATCCTATCTCATGCAAAAGCTGGCGAGAGGGATCATTGGCACAAATAATGTGGACAACTGCTCGCGCTATTGCCAATCTCCCGCGACTGCCGGCCTATTTCGGACAGTCGGCTATGGCGGTGACTCAGGGTCGATTACAGATATCGCGCAAGCGGACCTTGTGTTGATTATCGGTTCGAACACGTCTGAGTCGCATCCGGTCTTGTCCACTCGCATTAAACGGGCTCATAAGCTGAGAGGGCAGAAAGTGATTGTAGCGGATATTAGAAAACACGAAATGGCAGAGCGTTCTGATTTATTTGTCCAGCCGCGTGCCGGATCAGATATCGTCTGGCTGAATGCCATCGCCAAATATTTAATTGAAAACGGCAATGCCGATGAACGCTTTTTGCAGGAAAGAGTGAACGGACGGGATGAATATGTGAAAAGCCTCACGCCGTATACCCTTGAATATGCCGAGGAGAAAACCGGAATTGATCAAGAAACCCTCATCCAAATGGCAGAGATGATTGGTCAGGCTGACAGTGTGTGCGCATTGTGGGCCATGGGCGTGACACAGCATATTGGCGGAAGCGACACGAGCACAGCAATTTCTAATCTACTGCTTGTGACAGGAAACTACGGTAAACCGGGAGCAGGCTCTTACCCATTGCGCGGCCATAACAACGTGCAGGGAGCAAGTGACTTCGGAAGCATGCCTGACAGAATGCCGGGGTATGAAAAAGTGACGGACGAACAAGTCCGCCAAAAATACGAGCGGGCGTGGGGTGTGCCGCTGCCGAAGGAGCCGGGCATGACCAACCACGAAATGATCGAAAAAATCCATTCCGGCCAGCTGAAAGCGATGTATGTAAAAGGTGAAGAAATGGGTCTGGTCGATTCCAATATCAATCATGTACACGCCGCATATGAAAAGCTTGATTTCTTTGTGGTGCAGGATATTTTCTTTTCACGTACAGCCGAGTTTGCTGATGTTGTTCTTCCTGCGAGCCCGAGCCTTGAAAAAGAGGGAACCTTTACAAACACAGAACGCCGGATTCAGCGGCTGTACCAGGTGTTTGAACCGCTGGGTGAATCAAAACCGGATTGGCAGATTATTATGGAGGTTGCCAATAAGCTTGGCGCTGACTGGCACTATGAGCACCCTGGAGACATTATGGAGGAAGCAGCCATGCTGTCGCCGATTTATGCCGGTGTCACCTATGAGCGCCTTGAAGGCTACAATTCCCTGCAATGGCCTGTAAGCGCTGATGGAAAGGATTCGCCTTTACTTTTTACTGAGCGCTTCCCTTTCCCAGACGGCAAAGCCATTCTCTATCCTGTTCATTGGAGAGAACCTGAAGAGTTCGGAGAGGAATATGATATCCACGTCAACAATGGGCGGCTCTTGGAGCATTTCCACGAAGGGAACCTGACCTACAAATCAAAAGGCATTTCAAAGAAAACACCGGAAGTGTTCTTAGAAATTTCTCCTGAACTCGCGGCAGAAAGAGGGATTCAGGACGGAACCCTTGTCAGACTCACATCGCCTTTCGGAAATGTCAAAGTGAAGTGCTTGATCACTGATCGTGTCAAAGGGAAGGAAGTATATCTGCCAATGAACGATTCAGGGGAAGCAGCGATCAACCTGTTAACAGGCAGCCATGCTGATAAGGATACCGATACGCCTGCATACAAAGAAACATCAGCCAAGATGGAAATTTTGAAGCACGACGGAAGCAATCCGCTGCCTAAGATCAATCACCGCAACGGCAATCCGCAGCCGCAAATCGGTGTGCAGGTACAAAAGAAATGGGCGCGGAAGGATTATATTTTCCCTGGCGACGCTGTGAAAAGGGGGATTGGGCATAATGGCTAAAGCGATTAAACGAATTCAGAAAATCGAGATAACCGAAGAGGAACAGAGAAAGCGTGATATGAAAGAAATAGAAGATGCATTAGTCGAAAATAAGGAAGCTATTCTTGAAACGCTGAATATGATTGGCCATATGAACGAGCGCGGTGTTTTGCCAATGCTCCGCGGCCTTTTTGGCCAAGGAGATAAAGTTCTTGACATCTTAATGAAAAAGGCAGATACAGAGGAAACGGCCAATACACTGAAAAATCTGCTTCTTCTGTTCGGAACGCTTGGCATGCTGGATGTAAAACAGCTGGAACCTCTCATTTTGAAAGTAAATGCGGGGGTGGCAAACGCGGTGGAACAGAAGGACAGCGAAGAGAAAACAGGTTACTTTGATATCATCCGCTCGCTCAAAGACCCGGAAATCAACAAAGCAGTTACACTGCTATTCTCCTTTTTAAAAGGAATGGGACAAGATACAAAGGAGTTGGAACGCACGACTCAGCCTCCAGAGCATCAAAAACATCATCAGGAACCCCGAGAGAAAAGGGGGATGAATAAGAGGGATTGACCACCCGCCCGAGCCGGCTGTTGCCAGCTCGGATTTTTTGGTGAAAAGGTTTAATGGACTAGTTGAAAATGTTCAAATACTAGAAAGAAGCAAGTTTGTGATGAATGAGATAGAATAATCGTTTCTTTCTTACCTGTTAAGAAAAGGGGAAATTTAAAAATCGATTACTTTAGATGGGGGAGCAGCCTTGAAAAAAGTCTTATTACTATTGTTTGTCTTAACGATCGGGTTTGCGCATTCTGCGTGCAGCCAATCGAGTGATGCTTCATAGAAGGAAAAACCGAAAGAGAAAAAATTCCAAGAAGAGTGTGAAAAGAAACTTGGTTAGGAATTGAAAAAAGGTAATGTACCGAAGGCTAAGATGGATGATAAAATACATAAAATAGAGAAACATTTACAGGAGGACATACGAATTTTACAGTGAATAAAATTCACCATTGTTCCATCTGGATCGGCAAATGCCGAAAATCTATTTAAGTTGTTGGAGGAATGATTCAGTATGTTAACAAGAGAAGATATCTTTAAGCACGTCAAAGAAAAATTCGATACATCGCCAGATTACCCATTTCAAAAATTTCCAAACTATGCCGCGTTAAGACATGAGCCTAACGAAAAATGGTATGGTCTTGTAATGAATGTTCTCCCAGAAAAGTTAGGCTTAGATGGAAATAACGAAATAGATATTCTGAATTTAAAATGCCCTCCCGAAATAAGCGGCAGTTTAAGAAATGGAAAGAGTATTTTACCTGGATATCATATGGATAAGGAAAATTGGATATCACTTGTTTTAGAACGTATAGATTCAGAAGAAGAAGTTTATAACTTAATTGAGCAAAGCTTTAATTTAACTAAGTAAATCGTAAAATTATCTTTCGCAAAAGCAACCAGAAAATGTTCAAACTTTTTTATAAAACCGAAACTTAAATCGTTGGATAAGAATCCGTTTTGATCAATCTTTTTTTCAAAACGGGTTCTTTCTATAATATGTGGGTTCCAATGATGTTTTTGATCAACTTTATTTTAAAGCAACAACAACACGGCCATTAACATGCCAAAAGGTTGTTTGGTATGTCACCTTCCTTTGAGTAAGCCGAATCTTTGTACAATGTTTTTTACCAAACACTCTCAAACGCCGAGAGTGTTTTTTTATTGCCTAAAGACAAAATGAAAAAGTATATGATCTTTCTTTATGCCAGGACAAACAGAAGAAGCAAAAGTGCCGATCTCAAAGCGTTTTTAAGACAAAGAGGGGAACGTCATTCCATCACGACGGAGCGCATTGGTGAACTAGAAAAAGAAAATACAACTTATAAAAATCTGAAAGGCCGGGGCCGCGTGAAAGCCAATCAGCGGAATGTCAGTAAATCAGTTTTGACAGATGCAGCAGTGGCCTTTTTACGGCAAGTTGAAAAAGCTGGTTACTTCGCCATGATATACAGCGGTAAGTCTTTCCTTGAGAATTGCCTTGACGAATCCAAGCTGAAGCCATTTGCATTATGGGTTGCTCATTATAACAACACACCTTGGCGTCATGCGGATATCTGGCAGTATTCTTCTAACGGAAAGGTGTCAAGTATTTCTGGTAATGTTGATATGAATATTTGTTATCGTGACGGGTTACGGGCACAGGTGGCCGTGACAACTGAAAAAGCTGCCACTACTGTAAAACCTGTTTCAAACAAAAAGCCAGTTAAAACGGAGACAGTTTACACTGTTAAAAAAGGGGATGCACTTTCAGTTATCGCGAAGAAATACAACACGACTGTCAAAGCTCTTCAGAGTTTGAATAATATTAAAGATCCTAATAAAATTTATGTTGGCCAAAAATTAAAGATTAGCAGCAGTGCTTCAACAGCATCGAATAAAAAACAGTATTACACAATCAAATCCGGCGATACTTTATCCGGAATCTCCAAAAGATTCAACACATCAATAAAGACGCTGCAGAATTGGAATGGCATCAAGAATGCAAACAAGATTTATGCTGGTCAAAAAATTCGAGTTAAATAAGACTGTTTGTCGACGGTATTTACGGACCCAAAACTCAAGCGAAACTTGAAGCGTTATTGAAGTAACGAAAAGGGGCAGGCATTATGCCTGCTCCTCTATCTTTAAACTAACGAGATTCATTTGAGGATTTAAGGAAACTGATGAACAATGGTGAAATGACAATTACTGTTACAATTAATAATAGTCTGCTAGATATTAAATTTACAAATGTAGTGTTAATAATATATAGGGCTAAAACCATTAAATAAAAAGCCACGTAAACATAAGTATACACTTTTTTGCTGAATGGTTCTTTCATGTAAATGAAAAGAAATAACCCTACCATTAAAACTAAGAAAGTCATAGTTTCCCCTCTTTCATTTTTATTGTGGAAAAACCCCAGTTGGAACAGCTGCATATCCGAGTCCAGTAAAACGTATTCTAACACCATGCCCTTCATGTTCGTCTTGAATCATTTGACCAAAACCAACTAGTCCGCCTCCGATTACTCCGGAAATTACGCTTGCTAATTGTGTAGGAGGTACGGGAATAACCCTTGATATTAAAGCAATACCAGAGGTTGCTCCACCGCCTGCTTTAAATGATTGATATAGTGTTCTTGTTTCATTACAGTCAAAATAAAGATTATATCCCCACCAGTAGACATCATGACCAGATCGACCGCAGCCTTTTTTCGCTACTTTCATTTTATTATTGTTTTCATTCTCAAGTGTCAATACACTACCGTCTTTGTCTAAAATTTTTACACTAAAATCAGAGTTAATGACAGCTTCTTTTTGTTTTACTAAACCGTTCAAGTATTTAATCCATTCTTGAACTTCGTTGGTGACAGAACGTGAGATATCTAGTTTAGTATAAGATGGATCTAAGGTAAGAGTTCCATCTGCGTTTAATTTAAGATAAGCTTCTAATTTCTTTACATCATTCATACTCACCTTTACAGTCTTAAATTCTTCGCTGTTCAGTTTTTGATCGGGTACAGAATTTCCTTTAGATGCTCCAGTAGTTTCAGTATGTAGTTTTTCGTTGTCAGTTAGCTCTGACGCTGATACTGAGATTGAAAATACAGGTGAAACCAATATTAATGTCAGTACCATAACAAATGTCTTAAAACCATTGTGCTTCTTTTCTTTCACGATAATGCCACCCTTCTTATTATAATTCAAACTCATTGTACTTGAAAAACAAGGTAATTTGGGACATTATGTGTATAACAGTAAATAAGAACCATCTGAAATCTTGTGCGTAATGAAATTATACTAGGTGTAATGAATTAGAATATTGGAGGGTTAATTTAAGAAGGAAAAAACGATTAAGATGAAGGACGTCATGTGGTAACTATGTTGCTCTTTGAATAATAGGTCTTACTTTATTTCCACGGGACAACCACCTCAAAGCTCCTCTTAATCAACGACATGTAAAATCTTACGGAGATGATTTATGTAATGGATATGCCCTCTATTTGAACGATCTCCCCGTTTTCTGCTCCATTTAAAAAGGGCAGCAGCTTGATTACGGCGAATCGCACCGGTGTATTAAACTCGTCACCTCCACATATCACCAGTTCCCGTTCTATGTCTTCTATTTAGTTCATGTCAAGCACCGGCTTTTTCACTCTGTGGTGGTTGGTTTCTAATTCTATAGCGAACTGACATGCTCCGGCAGCATCATAGCTGCCTATTAGATTGTGCCTCTATCTTTAAAGTTGTCGTCTCTCATGTTGTTCATCTCCTCTTGGAGATTATATAGGAACGAGTGTTCCTGTTTCGATAAGGAATAAAACCCAGCTTAACTCTAGAATAAAAAATCACGAAGAAAATGATAATATTAATCGGCGGCATAAAGTTTTCATAAAGCGTCAACCTCTGTTTGACAGAAAAAATTGAAATCCCATGTTAATTGACAACTTATATCCCTGAGTATATATAATGTAAGAGTAGATATGAAGAAAAAGTAAGTAGGGAGAAATAATGGATAACATCATTATAGAACATCTAGCTTGTTTAGAAATAAATAACTGTATTCTACAAGAACCTTTTCACATGATCAGTAATGTACAATGGAATGATAAAGGTCTCTCTTTTGATGGAAATATAACTTTGTATCAATCAAATCAGATAAAAAAAGAAAACTTTGTTGGTATTGTACCTATACAAATTAAAGGAACGACTAGATATAAGAAAACATCCAAACAAAACAAATTTCGTCATCCGATAGATAAAAAGGATTTAGAAGTTTATTATAAAAATGGAGCAGGTGTTATTTACTTTGTAGTTACCGTCAATCCTGAAAATTATGTTAGGCAAGCTTACTTTAAACTCCTAGCTCCTTTGGATTTAAAGCAACTTTTAGAGCAATTAGATTCTTCAGGAAACGACTCTGTTACAGTATCTTTTAAAAAGTTGAAATACAGACAATTAGAGCCTCTGTGTAAAATGTTTCTGAATATTGTTGATAAACAGCCAAAATATTATATTGATGTCTCATCGAATAAAAATTATAAAGAATACAAAATCAATTATACCTATTTACAAACAGATGAAAATTTCAACCTTTTTGAAGAACACGGATACGTTTATGGAGTTACAACAGAGAATATTGATATCCCAGTGGGTACCGCAATTATGCAGCATGTTCATACTGAAAAAAGGGATATTGTAGAGTTAGAAAATGAAAAGCTTGAAATACAATATTTTGTCATGGTGACGAAGAGTGAAATTATTTTAGAGATTGAAAAGTCATTGAGGTTTGAATTTAATAAAAATACACAAAAAGGTAAATTAAATTTAGGTGAGGCAAGATCGCTTAACTCTTTTTTGAAGTGTCTTAAATTAATTCGATACTTATGCAGATTTAATCGATTACCATTAGCAAGTGGCTATGCCGTCAAATTTAATGAACCGGAGAGATTTGCAAATATTGATGAGGAAATTGAGCAATATAAAGAGGTAATGGAAGTTGCTAAGGATTTAGGTATTAGTTTAGATTACGTTTTTGATGAAACAGAAGATTTATCACTATTATTTAGAAGTATAATAGATATATTTAAAAATAAAAAATATCATTTGTTAAATATTGAAGATAAAAGAAAATTAATTAATGTCAAATTATCTGATTCGATAACTGTTGCAGTAATTTATCAGGAATATCAAAATAAGTTTATAAATTTCTTTAGTAATGAAGCGTTAAATTACATAGCTGGTTTTGCTCCTAAAGGTGAGAAAACTGTTGAATTCGATAATGAAACATGGAAAGAGAATTATTGGAGACTAAGTATTTATGGTGCTCAAAGTATTGAAGACCTTGCATCAAAGATAAATTTTAACTTTGACATTCTAAAAAAATCATTTAACAGCGAATATCATGACATCGAAAGCCCTCAAACTATAAATATGATTTTAGACTTTATCACCTATTATGATGAGAATCAAGATACTAGGTATTTAGAATTGGCTTCGGATTTAATCCAAAGGTATTTAGAAGTCTTTCCTAAAAACGAAATAGCTCTAATAAATTTATATCAAATTAAAATTCGCCAAAAAGGTAAACTAAATGATGATGAAAAACATGAAATATTAGATATTTTGGAAAAGAGTTACGGAGAAGACGATCTTAGTTTTGCTTGTGAAATTCTATTAGAAGATAGGTTGAAAGCGAAGAGGTTGTTTGATTCTATGAGTAGCGATTTGCAAAAAAATTTAAAGAAGTTTCCTATATATAACCTTTATAAAAAAATGTTTTAAAATTAAGGTTTCTTATGCTTTGTACTTATATTGTTTTTTCAATTTAACTGTTACTCCTTGTTGATGAGAGAGGTAGACCGCTACCTTGGAAGGGTAGCGGTTTTTGACCATGTACTCTAGGTGACCACCAAAATGACCACATATTTTTCAAAACATCTTAAAAAACATGAAAAATAAGTATAGATGATGTTTATACAAACTTAGAATTTTTAGATAGCAAAAGGAAATGAATGTTCACGAAATGCTGTTTTTAAACGGGCCTTTACTCTAAGCAGAGTTTGGTCATTAAAAAATTCGCCACCAATCCGCCACCAAAATAGTCAAAGACACATAATAAAGCAATCAGAAATTAAAAATAAAAAAGAGGCAAACCCTTGGCATATAAGGGTTTGCCTCTATACATTTAAAACGTCCCAGGAGAGATTCGAACTCCCGACACACAGCTTAGGAGGCTGTTGCTCTATCCACCTGAGCTACTGGGACACAGAACAATATTATAGTACAAAAACCTGAAAAAATAAAGAGGTTGCAGCGGTTTTTTCGAAAATTTCTTCGGAAAAACATACATCCGGCAGACTTCGCAGCCTGCTGAATGTATGTTTCGGCCTTAACCTTTCAGGTCAATATGATGTCCTGAAACAGGATGTGGGGCCTGCACCATGTCTACGAGCTGCTGTGCGCTTTGTTCGGCGGTGTCCAAAGCCGTCTTTGTCAGCGACATTTGCACGTTTTGATGAAGAGCGGCCTGACTCATGGCCATTGATAAAACAGCAATATCCAACATAACCACCTCCTTAACATGTGTATCGGTTAGAGCGATGAGGACTTTACTCATATTTACTAATCTGAATATTCAATTTAATATAGTTGTAAACCGATCCAGCGGCATCTTAAACCGCATAAAAAAGAAGCCGCCTCTCAATACGGCCAATGATCGGTTCCTTGTTTGTCTCCGAATAAGGAAGATAGGCTGTTTTTCAGTTCGTTTGTATCTTCTGTGATTTCTCCACTTCCTGGGTATTTGTCTAATGTTTTTTGTTGATTTCATTCTCAAAGAGGCTGATGATTCTATCATTCTGCTTGACAAGCGTTCGCAACATGGCAACGATGTTTCCTGCAATTCCGATCAATATGATCATCAGGATGATGATGATCCACATGGTAAACAACACCCCTTAATGCACAAAATTTTCCTTTCCATTCAACATTACCACCTGGTTTTTCACAAAACAACTTTCCTTTTGAAACGGAGGCTGATTTTATGGATTGGCTTGAATTTGTTTCTGCGATGGTTCAATCATTGGCATGGCCAGCTACCTTGATGCTTTGCGTTTTGCTGCTAAAGGAGCCTTTGTCCGAACGGATGAAGGAATTGATCAAACTGAAATACAAGGATTTTGAATTGGAGTTTGACAAAAGGCTTCAGGAGCTCGTCTCCGTACGGGAAAAAAGGTTATCGGGACTGGCATCTGTACGATCAGCGCCGGCAGGGGAAAACATGATCGAAAGCGCTTGGTCTGATGTGCACAATGTTCTGCGGGAAACAGCCTCAACATTTGAACAAGATGCGATCCGCCTTGAAGGCGATGAATTGATTCAAATGCTGCATGATCGCGGAATGATACAAGATGACGCGGCATCTGTGCTATCAGAGCTTTCCGCTCTGCGCCGCGATGCATCGGACGGAGCGAGCATTACCGGAGCCTTGGCATATAAAACGCTTTGCCTGGAGGAAGCGAAGCGTTTGCGATTATTAGCTGAACAACAGACCGGGATTAAATGAAAGGCGAACCTATTCATTTGATACTCTGACGCTTTACATCAGCGCCGGAGTTTTTTGTATTTGAGCTAAAAATGAATTTTCTTTATCGATTAGACGATTTTACGGGGAGAGGCTGATTGCCGGTTGAAATATGATATCATGGGGGACAGGAAGAAGTTTATGATAAGAGAGGGTTTCATTTATATGCTAGAGAAAGCTGAAGCATTATTGCAGCACTATTATGGCTATCCTTCACTGCGTCCGGGGCAGAAGAAAGCCATTCAATCGGTCGTTTCTGAAAAACGAGATACAGCTTGCATTATGCCGACGGGCGGAGGCAAATCAATCTGCTACCAAATTCCCGCGCTCCTTATGGAGGGGACAACCATTGTGATCTCTCCTTTAATTTCCTTGATGAAGGACCAGGTGGATGCTTTAAATCAGCTTGGAATTCAAGCTGCGTACGTGAACAGTTCTTTAGGTCACGGCGAAATTGCTGAGCGGCTTTCCGTTTTAAAGGAAGGCGGCTACAAGCTGTTTTATGTCACGCCTGAGCGGCTGACGTCTCCAGAATTTATACGCGTGATTTCCCACATTCATATCCCGCTGGCAGCCATTGATGAAGCTCATTGCATTTCACAGTGGGGCCACGATTTCAGGCCGAGCTACAGACATATTGAAGGTTTTTTAAATAACCTCGGCACCCGTCCGGTCGTATTGGCTTTGACGGCTACCGCAACGCCCGAGGTTCATGAGGATATTTGCACACTGCTCGGGATCGAAAAAGAGAACACGGTTTTCACCGGTTTTTCACGGGATAATTTGACGTTTAAAATTTAAAAAGGCGAAAACAGGGACCGTTTTATCGAATCATATGTGGAGAAAAACCGCTCAGAGGCGGGAATTATCTATACAGCGACAAGAAAGGAAGCCGAAAGAATATCAAGCCGCCTGTCTCAAAAAGGAATTGCGGCCGGGTGCTATCACGGCGGGATGAATGATGAAGAAAGAGACCGGCAGCAGGATCTCTTTTTAAATGATGAGATCAGTGTGATGACAGCGACCTCGGCGTTTGGAATGGGCATCGATAAATCCAATATCCGCTATGTGATTCATGCTCAAATTCCAAAAAACATGGAGAGCTACTACCAGGAGGCGGGACGAGCCGGACGCGACGGCCTTGACAGCGAGTGCATCCTGCTGTTTTCTCCTCAGGACATCCGGCTTCAGCGGTTTTTAATCGAACAGTCGACAGAGGATGAAGACATTCGGGCGCAAGACGTGAAAAAGCTGAGGCAAATGGTTGACTTTTGCCATACTGAGGGCTGTCTTGAACGGTTTATTCTTTCTTATTTTGGCGAAGTTCCCACCGAAGACTGCGGCAGGTGCGGCAGCTGTCTCGACACCCGCAGCATCACCGATGTGACGAAGGAAGCGCAGATGGTGCTGTCCTGCATCATCCGCATGGGAGAAAGATTCGGAAAAACCATGGTGGCGCAAGTTTTGGCAGGTTCGAAAAATAAGAAAGTAACCGAAAACGGCTTCCAGCAATTATCGACTTACGGAATTTTAAAGAAGCGGTCTATTGCCGACATCAGCGATTTTATAGAGTTTTTAATCGCAGATGAGTACATTAAGATGTCCGACGGGACATATCCTGTTCTCTTTGTCGCCAATAAGGGGCGAAACGTTTTGCTCGGCCGGGAAGCGGTGATGCGCAAAGAAAAAATGCAAACAAGTCAAATCGTTAAAGATGACGAATTGTTTGAACGGTTAAGGGCACTGCGCAGAAAGCTTGCCCAGGAACAAGGCGTGCCTCCTTTTGTCGTATTCTCTGACGAAACGCTGCGGGAAATGAGCGGGAAAGTCCCTCTGACAGACGAAGAACTATTGTCAGTCAAAGGAGTAGGAGAACAAAAAAGAGTAAAATACGGAGCTGTATTTTTACAGGAGCTTCATGCCTATAAAACTGAGAAAGAAGCATAAAAACCCAAAATCATCATATGTAAAAAATTTTTTAGTAAATCTCCTATTGCAGTAAGAAAAAGATTGAAACCCTTGATACATCTGAATTTCAGCCGATTTTCGGGCGGCTGAAAATCCTCCTCGTAAAATAACTGTAATCAAAAACAAATTGTTTTGTTATTGATTTGACATTTTCATATGTTACGATTGCTCCTGTTAGCCGGACAATAAAAAGCTAACAAGGGAGGATTTACTTATGAAGAAGACGTTTATGTCCTTTGTTGCAGTTGCAGCATTATCTTCAACTGCATTCGGAGCGAGTGCCTCTGCAAAAGAAGTAACAGTCCAAAAAGGTGACACCCTTTGGGGAATCTCGCAAAAACAAGGGGTAAATCTGCAGGACTTAAAAGAATGGAATCAGCTTTCCTCAGACTTGATTATTCCAGGACAAAAGCTGAACGTTTCTGAAAAACAGACAGAAGAAAAGAAACAATATACCATTAAAAAGGGAGACACTCTCTGGAAAATCGCCCAACAATTCGGCGTTTCCGTGAACGACCTTAAAAATTGGAACAACATAAAATCAGATATCATTTACCCGAATACATCCATAACTGTTGACGGACAGGCGACGGTTCAAGCTGCTGCGGCGCAGCCTGCAGAAACAAAGCCTGCCGTACAAAAAGAAGCGAAAGTTGAGCAAGCTGCGCCTAAGCAGGAAAAAGAAACGACTTCCCGTTCAAACGAATCTCAAAGCGCTGCCAAAGAACTGACGGTTACCGCGACGGCATACACTGCCAATGACGGCGGAATGACAGGCGTGACAGCTACGGGTATCGATCTGAAGGCCAATAAAAACGCCAAGGTCATTGCGGTTGATCCAAACGTGATCCCGCTTGGATCCAAGGTGTATGTTGAAGGCTACGGAGAAGCGACTGCTGCCGACACCGGCGGTGCGATCAAAGGGAACAAAATCGACGTATTTGTTCCAAGCAAATCCGCGGCAAAAAACTGGGGCGTTAAAACAGTTAAAGTAAAAGTTTTAAAATAATAGGTTTACCATTGATGGACACTGACCATGGAAGATGATCAGTGTCTTTTTTCTGTTTTCTGCATCTTTTTTTCTATTTTGATGTTTTTTTAGATTGGCAAATGGGTAGTTCAATAGATAAATACATATCAGCTGATCTAAAAAGGAGATGTAGAAGGATTGCTTTGGATTATCATGACATTTTTATTGATTAATGCAGGGATTTTTATTTTTTCATATCTGAGGACAAAAGATATTAATTTGAAAACGTCAGACGGTTATTTTCTCGGCGGGCGCAGTCTCACTGCTCTCTATATCGGAAGTTCGCTGCTTTTAACCAATTTGTCGACGGAACGAATGGTTGGGTTAAACGGGCAAAGCTATTCGGGAACGATGAGTGCCATGGCTTGGGAGGTTACAGCACCGCTTGCGCTCATTATGCTGGCATTTGTCTTTTTACCGAGGTATCTCAGTTCCGGAGTCACGACGATACCCGACTTTCTTGAAAAGCGCTATGATCGAAGAACGCGGCAAATCGTCTCGATCCTCCTGCTTCTGGGATATGCGACCTCGTTTCTGCCAACCGTTTTGTACTCCGGGGCGCTCGTTCTCGATCAAGTGTTCAACATTTCATCGGCGCTTGGAATCAATACGTTTGCGACTGTTTTTTTAATCTCACTTGTGATCGGGGCCGCAAGCTGCTGCTACATATTTTTCGGGGGACTCAAAGCTGCGGCCTCGGCTGATGCCATTTATGGCGTCGGTTTAATTCTTGGCGGTCTGTTCATCTTTGTGCTCGGAATCATGGCAATCGGCGACGGCAGCCTCTTGAACGGCTATACGGAGCTGACGAGTGTACATAAGGAAAAGCTGAATGCCATTACAGCGGACAACGCTGCAGAAGTCCCGTGGCCGACGATTTTTACGGGACTACTTGTGAACAACTTATTTTATTGGGCTGTTAATCAGTCGATCGTTCAGCGGGCGCTCGGTGCCAAAAACTTGGCTGAAGGGCAAAAAGGGGCATTGCTGGCCGGTGTATTTAAAACGATCGGTGTGTTTTATCTCGTTCTTCCCGGCGTTATTGCTTATCATCTTTACGGAGGCCATATTCAAAACGCTGACACCGTTTATCCTAAGCTGATCGTTGATTTGCTGCCGACTGCACTTATCGGCGTCTTTGCCGCGATTTTATTCGGAGCGATTCTCAGCTCGTTTAACGGTTCGCTGAACAGCACGATCACCTTGTTTACATTGGATTTGTACAAACCGCTCTTCAAGCCTGAGGCAAAAGAGGAAGAGCTTGTGAAAACGGGAAGGATCTTTGTGGTGATCCTGGCCGCGGTATCGATTATCATCGCGCCTTTTATTCTGTTTGCGCCGTCTGGCCTTTACAATTATCTGCAGGAAATGTTCGGATTTTTCAATGTCCCTGTATTGGCTGCCGTCGTCGTTGGATTCTTTACGAAAAAAGTACCGGCGCTTGCCGTGAAATGGACGATATTTGCACACATTGTGTTGTATACCCTCTCAAAAATCTATTTCGGCCATATTCATTTTCTCTATATACTGGCCGTTCTGTTTCCGTTTTCCGTCCTCTTGATGCTTTTCATCGGAAAATTGAAGCCAAGGCCGTCGGAATTCAAGCTTGAGAAAAACGCAAAGGTTGATTTGCGGCCATGGAAGCACGCCAAACTAGCTTCTGTTCTTGTGATTTGCCTGATAGCCTGCATTTATCTGTTATTTTCGCCTTGGGGTCTTGCCAAATAAAAAAGGCAGGGGATGTGCGTTCATCCTCTGCCTTCATGTTTTGTCCTTTTGCGTTATTTGCCTTTTTTTCACCTTAAAAATCCTGCCACTGAATTTCGCCGGATTTTGAATCGGGGTCGATCGTTACTTCAAAATGATGCTTTTCATAAAAATGGATCAGCCGGTCCACATGGTCCCAATCCCTTTCAGCAATGTCCCCTGTGATGACCGGAATGTTATGCTCGCGGGCTTTTTCTTTTAAATACTTCATACAGATTGAACCATAGCCGTAGCCTGCCGGGCCTTTAATATCCCCGATATGGATCGCGCGTTTTTCTTCTGTGTAGGAAGCAACAAGAGAAAAATCACATCTTCCGCGGTACGGCGACTGGCAATCGCTTAACATGATCTTGCATGTCCGGCCATCATCAATCGAATGGACAATCATCCATTCATCGTCTTTCGATTGATCAATACCGAGCACTCGCGCATCTTTGGAGATATCCTTCATATTTTCACGCATCCGAAACAGTTGAAATTGCAGGTCGTTCAATTCCTTCTGCAAGCCGGAGCTGTCTTTTTGCAGTTCTTCATCCGTTATCATAGACCTTGCTCCTTTCTATTAAAACATACAGTTTTCGATTATAGTAAAAAGAACGGCAATTTGCAAATGGGTTGCTAGAATTAAATTTTAATGTAATTTTAAACAAATTTTTCACATTCTCCGATTTTTTTGTGATAGAATTCTTATGACTTCTGGTACATTTACCTAGGATACGAGACAATTGATCCTCTTAAATCCCAGAAAAATCATGACAAAAGGAGCGTACGATTTTGAAGAAAAGAATTTTTTCTCTATTGATGCTGATGTCAGCTTTTGTACTTGTATTGGCTGCATGTCAGCAGGCTGATCCAAAAGGATCTTACGCAGCAGCTTATAAAAAGCTGATTTCTGCGAAATCATACGAATTTTCAAGTGATATCGGCTTGAAAGTTGACGCATCCAACCTTGGAGCGGAAGATAAGCAAGTCGCTGACATGCTGAACGATGCAACATTAACGATCAGCGGAAAAACAAATGCTGAAACGAAACAGTCTGAAGCTGTCATTAAAGCGAAGCTGAAAGTCCAAAACATGTCGCTTGATTTCGATATCCCGGTTTATATGGACGAAAAGAAACAAGTCGGCTACATCAAAATTGACAGCGTTCTCGACAGCTTCGGTTTGTTCCTTGGAACAGCCGGCATGAATTTTGACAGCGTCAAAGGCAAATACCTAGAATTCCCGCTTGAAGATGACAAAACTTCATCTCAAGACACGGATGAACTTCAAAAACAATTGATGGAATCCATCAAAGAAGCTGCGGACAATCTGCCTGCAGATAAGTTTGAAAAAGCTGATCTGACAGATAAAGAAAAAGAGCAGGGTGCTTCTCAAAAAGTCGCTTTCAGCTTTAGTGACAAAGAAATTAAAGCTGCGGTCGTCAAGTTCATCGAAATCGCCGGAAAAGCGAGTGGAGAAGCTGTTCCGAAGAGCGAGCTGAACAAGATTAAAGACGGACTGAAAGACGTTACATTCAAAAAATTTGATGTGACATCGACAATTGATGACAAAGAAAATCTTCTGACTGAAAATGCGGATATCTCTTTGTCTGTCGACAGCAAAAAAGCCCCTCAATCTTTAGGCATCACGGCATCTACGACTTACAAAAATATCGATGGTGACGTAAAGTTTGAGCATAAACCGAATAAAGAAGATATCGTAACTGAAGAAGAATTCGAAAAACTAATGGCTCAAGATGCTATGAATTTCTAAGGCATCCGCCTGTGTTCCCTTCCTCGCTTAAGAGGAGGGGAATTTTTGTATATTCTGTGACTAAATTCTGACGAAAAGCCGAAAACGTTGACATTCCTCCCGAATTTGAATACGATTTTGATAGCTTGCACAAATAGGAGAGATTGCCCGATATGACCCATAAACAAAAAAATAAAAACTACACAGGCATTGTTGTTGCTCTGACGATTATGATAAACGGCGTCATTGCCCTCTTGTTTTTCATGCCGAAAAGCGACAAATTCGCTCATTTGGATTTGACTTTTCTGCCGCTTTTGAACGCTGTCTGCAACAGCTTCACATTCATTTTTCTAGTGGCTGCACTGATCATGATTAAACAGAAAAACATTAAAGCGCACAAACGGTTTATTTTTGCCGCTTTTACGACAACGTTCATCTTTCTCGTTTCATACTTAACTTATCATTCCTTGATGCCTGACACTCATTTTGGCGGGGAAGGGATCATAAGACCGATCTACTTTTTTATTTTGATCACACACATCATCTTGTCGGCATTAATTGTTCCCTTGGCCCTGTTTA
This sequence comes from Bacillus haynesii, assembly GCF_001969855.1. Lineage (GTDB taxonomy): Bacteria > Bacillota > Bacilli > Bacillales > Bacillaceae > Bacillus > Bacillus haynesii. The sequence continues at coordinate 78,956 of NZ_MRBL01000016.1, read as the reverse complement.
CGCTGTTCAGAGGCCTGAGCATGCAGGTGGAACGCCACCGCAAAATCGCCCGCTGGACGATGCCGCTTTGGCTGTATGTCAGCCTGACAGGTGTTCTCGTCTATATGATGATTTCCCCATACTATTAAAAGCCGGAGAATCCGGCTTTTTTTGTTTCCGCAACATTCTTCTCTTTTAAAAGCGATTTTCCTCTGGTACAAAAATATACCCTGAAATAGATGATCGTCTACACAAGATATGGAAATGGGAATATAAATAATTAGAGCTTTTTATAGAAATGAAAAAGGGAGATGGATATGAAAATTTTACTTTCCACTTATTGGAATATACCCCATGTAGGTGGTGTATGGACATATATGGAGCAATTAAAAGAAAAGCTGGAGTCCTTAGGACATGAAGTGGATTTGCTCGGATATGGAGAAGAGAGCAGTATCGTTCATATCGTAAATGAAAAACGGAGCGTCAAAAAGGATGAGCTGCTTCCATTAGTTAAAGCGATGATGAGCGAAGAGAAGTATCCGGAAATATATGCAAATCAATTGGTCAGCTATACTGAGCTTCAGCGCTATGTCTATGAGCTGGGCGCTGCCTATTTGGGACTTGACAAATATGATCTAATCCATGCGCAGGATATCATTTCAAGTACATGTATCAAGCGTGTTATACCTAAAGATCAATTGCTTGTCACGTCGCTTCACGGCAGTGTCGCATATGAAATCAGAGATCAGCTCAACACCATCCACAGATCATCGACTTCCCATGTTGCAAAGGCATATTTTGACCACCTAGAAAAAATAGGAGCGATGTCTGGCGATACGGCGATTGTTGCAAACAACTGGCTTAAAGATATTTTGACGGAAGAATTTGAAGTGTCGGAAGAAAAAATCCGTGTTTCCCAGTACGGCTATGATATTGACGGATTTCTGGGACGGATGGACACAAAGGCAGCTGATATGCCTGTAACCGATAAGAAAGTGATCCTTTTTACCGGAAGAATGATTGAAAATAAAGGTATACATCACTTAATTGACTCACTAGCTCTATTAAAAAACCGCCGAGACGATTGGGTATGCTGGCTGGCAGGAGAAGGGGAAAAGCTCGCCGGACTCAGAATTCAAAGCGAGCAGCAGGGGCTTGATGATAACGTTGAATTTCTGAGAAATCGGAAAGATGTGCCTTACTTGCTGTCCCTCGCTGATATATATGTTCTTCCAAGTCTTTTGGATAACCAGCCTTTATCTTTAATTGAAGCTCAAATTGCCGGGGTTCCTGCAATTGTCAGTGATGCTGGAGGTTTGCCGGAAATGGTAGAGCATGAAGTGACCGGCCTTATCGTGTCAAAGGGAGATGTGAATGCACTGGCAAATAGTTTAGAACGATTGCTGGAAGATGATGATTTTAGAAATCAATTGGGGAATAACGCCAAGGAGTTTGCTAGGAAGCATTGGGATATGGATGAAGCCGTCACTAGGGTCCTTGATATTTATCAAAATGAGAAATAAGGAGTGAAATTGAATGAAATCTTTAATTATTAATCACTTGTTTGAGGGTTTAAACAAAGAAATAGATGCTGAATGGTGGGCAAAATATGTGGATCTGCTGGTACAATTCACTGAAGAGCGGAATAGCCAGATGCAAGATAGCTCAACAGAATCCGCAGAATCAGATACAGATGTGAGTGAATCTGTCGATGAGAGCCTTAAACCTTTAGTAGCAGAACTGAAATCTATTTTTGAAGATATGAATAGCAGTATTTTGGAGAATAATAATAAAGTTTTAAAAGATATTCTAGGGGCTACAGCTCAAGGAATTGATCGCAATGTTTTAGAGGAAATCATCGAGTCAGTGCGTAAAGAAGTCAGAGTGTCTGATCCCGAAACGGCAGAGTCTTTAGAAACGTTTAAAGAATCGCTGCCTGATAATGATGCGGTTACCAGCTCTACTGAAAGTTTGGAACGGTCAGTTGTAGAAACACTTACAGAATCATTGCCCGAAGACCACACCATCCCAAGCCCCGAAACTGTAAAGGTGCTTAAAGCAGTTCAAGAAAATCGTAAGGAAAGTGAAAACAATTAAAAATAAAAAGCCTTCGCAATCCGAAGGCTTTTTATTTTTTTGTATTCTGTTATTTCAAATTGAAATTAAATGCAGTAGGTAGCTGTCTTTTACCTTTTTCTGTTACGAGGCATACAATACTATCAGCAGTATATCTTTTTCCTATTAATGAAGAACATAAAATAGGAGGGGAACGATGAGGTGTTAGATAGATGAATTTAAAAGACATTAAAGGTCAATATGATGCCGTCTTTAGTCTGGGACATCTTTGTTTAGCGGCTATTCAGCTGAGAAATAATGATTTAAGGCCGCTTGCAGGCCCTCTGGACTGGGTTACCACGAATTCTCTCTCAGATCTCAACCGCCTTCTTCGAAATCGGTTTACCGGCTTTATGGAAGCAAAAAATCTCAGGGTAATCGGGTATAATACCGGTGAAAAAAAAGAAGAAGGATCTACTATCTATGTTTTAGATGATTTTTATAACATTGGCTCTGTTCATGATTTTGATGCAAATCAAAATACGCTTGACCATTTGGCTACCTATCCTGAGGTAATAGAAAAATACAATAGAAGAATCGATCGTTTTCTGGAAAAGATTTCAACAGGCAAGCGCATCCTATTTGTCAGGACAGAAGGAGAAGGCGGCTTTAAAGAAGCACAGGAACTTGAACTTGTTTTGTCAGATTTGGTTCAGCATGACTTTAGCGTACTTCTGGTGAAGCACTCGAAGGTGGATGGGATTGTAGAGAAAAATTGGCCATTAGAAAAGACTTGTACTGTTGAACTGCCGGACAAAGAGATATGGGAGTCAAACAATGATCTGTGGGCATCATTGTTTCAGGGAATCACTCTCGTTTAAACCGGATTTTTTTGGAGTTTACCAGAGGAGGAAAAGAAATGTTTGAAAATAAAACGATATTCATTACTGGAGGAACAGGCTCATGGGGCCAGGAACTCATCCTTCAACTGCTATCTTTAAGCCCTAAAAAGCTCATTGTATTTTCCAGAAATGAAGAAAGACAAGTTCAAATGAGAAGGCAGATTGAAGATCCGAGGCTGACGTTTTTCATCGGTGACATCAGAGATCGGAAAGCGCTGAATACAGGATTAAAAGGTGTCGACTATGTCTTCCATTTAGCAGCGCTGAAGCATGTGCCGGTTTGTGAAGAACAGCCGCTTGAAGCATTAAAAACGAATGTCACAGGGACGGAAAACGTCATTGAAGCAGCGATCGAAAACGGCGTTAAAAAAGTCATCAACGTCTCGACTGATAAAGCAGCTGACCCTGCCAACTTCTACGGAATGACGAAAGCGATCGGCGAGAAGTTGATCGTATACGCGAACCATCTCTATTCAGACACGGGTTTTATTTGTGTAAGGGGAGGAAATGTGCTCGGAAGCAGCGGAAGCGTTCTTCAGCTTTTTAAAGACCAGATCAGGGAAAAGAACCAGGTCACCATCACAGACAAAAGAATGACCCGTTTCTTCCTCACGAAGGAAAAAACGATCCAGCTTTTATTAAAAGCGGCTGAAAGCGGCCAAGGCGGGGAAATTTTCATTATGAATTCGCCGGCCTGCAGAATTTTAGACATGGCTGAAGTGCTGATCGAAGCTTACGGAAACGAAAAAACGGCCATCGCAGAAACGGGGGCAAGGCCGGGGGAAAAGCTTCATGAACTGCTGATTTCACCTCATGAACGGCAGCATGCTGTTTCATTTACAGATGACCTCGCGGTGGTGCTTCCTGCAATCAAAATGCCTGAACTTCATAAAAAGTATGCGGATTGTCAGCCTTTAGTAACAGATCACTTGAGCTCAAAAGACTTTTTAATCTCAAAAGAAAAAGTAAAAGAAATGCTGAAAGAAGGCGGTTTTTTGGAGTAGAAGGATTGACCGAAGCGTTCACGGAGAATACGCGAACTGACAACAAGCATGGCATGCGGCTGCAGGCGATGCTTTCGTTCGCTCCTCTAAAACAGGACAAGCCGGGCGAAAAATCACCCGGACTGCCGTTTTTGTCAATGTTCAAGTGTTAACCCTTCGATATGTTCTTCGACTTTTTTTGTGCGTTCCTTTACTTTTTCCGAGTAAGAGTAATCCCCGTAGCAATAAGGGTAGCGAAAATTGTTTGTATCTCCGCCGCAATTATACAGGTCGGGGTTCTTTTTGACTTGTTCTTCGGAAAATGCCTTTGCCAGCTTCTCTGAGTGCTTTCCGCCGTGTTTTGAGACATAGTCGATGTAACCCGATCCCATGTTATAGCTTTGGATGATCGTTTCAATATCGACGCCTTTTTTCTGTCCCTTTTGATACATTGCTGTAAAATGGCGCACACCCTGCTTAATGCTTGCTTTTGGATCGTCAATCTCATTTCGCTTCATACCGAGAGATTCCGACGACTGCATCGGATCACCGCCTCTGCCTTTTGACTCTTGATACATCATGCCCAATAAAAGAGCGGTGTATTGTGAAAGTCCCTGTTCATCAAGTTCTTCTTCAACAAGAGGCTTGTAATCTTTTAATCTCTCAAGAATATTAGATTCAGTGTCAAGAGGAAGCCATTTTAATTGTTCCAGACCGGAGATGGCAAAGAAAATGATCAAGGGAACAAACACAAAAAAAGACAAACAGCCAGCTCCGGCTAAACATCCTGATTTCTTTTTCTTCAATGGTTTCACCTCTGTAGCGCCCTGATGCAAAACAGTATACAGCCTCATTTATTATGACATATATCTTCAAGAAGACCAAGCGATATCCTTCTATCTTGGATCGCGGTCAAAGCCGAATGTGACGTCCGGAAGAGAACGGATCCTGAACAAAAAGTATATAAAACCGGCGATCAGCCAGCCGGCTCCAATCATGAGCGCATTTTTGCTGATGCTAAGCAGCAGCCAGCCGCAGAAAGAGGCCCCCAAAAAGGGCAGAACCAAATAGCGAAGCGTTTTTAAAAAGCCTCTTTCCTGTTTCCGAATGTAGTAATGGCCGATGACAGACAGGTGGACAAAAATAAATCCGATCAGCGCGCCGAAGCTGATGAATGAATAGATAACCTCTAATTCCCCGATCATGGCCGTCAAAGAAATCAGTCCGATGAACATAATATTAAACACCGGCGTCTTTAATGTCGGATGCACATAGCCAAAAAAGCGTTTCGGAAGAGAGCTGTCCCGCCCCATTGCATACAAAAGCCGCGAAGCGCTCGCATGCGAAGAGAGCGAGGATGAAATGACCGCGACCATCGTTCCCGCCAGAAAGAAGGACTTTAAAAAAGCGCCTCCTGTATATAGGGCTATTTCCAGCGATGCCGAATCAGCATGCCGGAAGTTATCATAGGACGGATAAATTTGCTGCATCAAATAAGAAATCGCCGTAAACAGCGTTCCGCCGACCGCTACTGTTAAAAAGATGGCTAACGGAATATTTTTCTTCGGGTTGACCGTTTCTTCAGACATTGTAGAAATCGCATCAAAGCCAAGAAACGAAAAACACAAAATCGTCGCACCTGATACAATCAGGGAAGGTTCGATGTCAGAACGGAAAAACGGATCGGCTGAAACCAGCTCGCCCGTCCCGAGGCCGTCTGCGAGCCCGGCGATCATAAATCCGGCAAAAGTCAGGGCGACGATCACTTGAAAAGCGACGAACAGCCCTGTAATATTTGCGGTTAGTCTGATGCCTAAAATATTGACAACGGTAATCGATAAAGCGAGCAGAACGACCCAAAAACCATGCGGCACTTCAGGAAAAGCCGCCGTCAAATAAGCGCTCCCGATCGCAAAGTTAACCATCGGCAAAAATAAATAGTCCAGCATGATCGTCCAGCCGGCTAAAAATCCTGCATGCGGATGAATACTTTCATATGCATATGTATAAACCGATCCCGCTTTTGGATAGGCCTTGACCATGCTGCCGTAGCTCAAAGCGGTCAAAAGGAGTGCGGCAACAGTAAATACGTATGCCGCCGGAACGTGCCCCTTTGTCAGTTGTGCGACCACTCCGTATGAATCAAATACGACGAGCGGGTCCATATAAGCAAGGCCGATCACAACGAGCGGGCCGAGTGTAAGACTTCGTTTAAGCGCAGTTTCGTTTTTCAATGACTTCTAAATCCCCTTATGTAAAAAATACAGAAATTAAGACATATTTTATCTGTTTTTTTGCGCTTGAGCAACCGTATAAAACCTCTTTTTTACGTATAAAAATAACAAATGTTGCAAACCCTTTGAAAAAAGGCAAGGAGTATGAAGACATGGATATATTGAGAGGCTATGTAGAAGCCGTCAAAAGAAATATGGAGACGATGAATGCATCTGATTATGATGGAAAAGAAGAGGATTTAAGAAGACAGCAGGAAGAGCTCGAACGCTATGAGCAACGGTTAAAAGAGAAAAGCGCTTCGGCCGATCGCTTTGATCAGGTAGTCGATGCCGCTGTAGATTGTGCGGCCGGCGACATTTCATTTTCACAGCTTGAACATATGTATCAGCAAAAAGGCAGCTAGCGTCCGGATCAGCGGACGCTTTTTTATTCGCGTTTCTGCACAAAAGTTGCCGGATACAGATTGGATAGCGCAAAGGTGCGTTCAGGATAATAGACTGCGCGTTAGAAGATGGTAAAATATAGTTTGAAAGGGGAGGAACAACTTTGAATAACTATGTTTGCACGACGTGCGGCGTTCAATATGACGCTGCTCCGAAAGAGCCAGCGGAATGCATCATTTGCAATGAAGAAAGACAGTATGTCAGTCTCTCAGGGCAAGCTTGGACAACGCTAGAAGAAATGAAGCAAAGCGGGAGGTTTCAAAACGAGATCACCTTTGAAGAAGAGCGCCTATACAGTTTGACGACAACGCCCGCATTCGCTATCGGTCAATCGGCATACCTGATACAGGAGCCCGGCTTTAACTTGCTGTGGGATTGTATTACATACCTGGATCAGCATACGATTGAGAACCTCGAGCGGATGGGCGGAATCCAGGCGATTGCTTTATCACATCCGCATTATTATTCTGCACAGGCGGAATGGGCAGAAATGTTTGATGCTCCGATCTATATCCATGAAGATGACAAACAATGGGTGCAGCGGCCGAACAGCCGGATTGTTTTTTGGTCCGGCGATTCCCTCAAGCTATCAAGCGGATTGACCTTGCACAGGCTTGGTGGCCATTTTAGAGGGGGAGCGGTCTGCCATTGGGCAAGCGGAAACGGTGGCAAGGGAACCCTCCTTTCAGGGGACATTATCCAAGTCGTTCAAGATCGCATGTGGGTGAGTTTTATGTACAGCTATCCAAATTTGATTCCTCTTCCCGCCAGCAAAGTGCAGCAAATGGCTGATCAAATAGAAGATGTTCCATTCAACCGGCTTTATAACGCTTTTCGCCGCTCAGTTGAAAAAAACGCCGGAGAACGCGTGCAGCTGTCTGCTGCAAGATATATAGAAGCGCTTCAGGGAACGCTGTTTTCAACTTGATCCGTTAAACTTTTCAACCGGTATGTTTTGGTATATGATATGAAGGTAAAAGTCGCGCGGAAAAGGTGAAAAGCATGAGTGAGCACAATCAAGAAACAACAGAAAAACAGGTGCGGGCCGAGTTAGATGAAGAAACTTTATTTCTCGTTTCACAGACGTTTAAAGCGCTCTCTGACCCAACGAGAATCAAAATTCTTCATCTGCTCTCACAAGGCGAGCATTCGGTCAATGAAATAGCAGAGAAGCTGAGTCTTCTGCAGTCAACCGTTTCTCACCAGCTCAGGTTTTTAAAAAACCTTCGTCTCGTCAAATCAAGAAGGGCCGGGACTTCCATTTTTTATTCTCCGGAAGACCAGCATGTCCTCGATGTACTTCAGCAGATGATCGATCATACACAGCATGATTAAAGCTTATGAAAAGGCAAACTCCACTTCCCGAGTTTGCCTTTTACGCTGAACGTTTTTCTTCACTCCTGCCCTTTTTTAAAACAAAAAAAGAGAAACCGACATAATAAACGGCCAGTACAAAAAAACCGATCATCGTCGCCGGGTCCTGCGTAAAAAGGGCGCCGTATGCTGCTGAACCCCCGTCTGAAACCGCAGTCTGGAGCTGGCCGATCTCGGCGATCCGGTAGAGAAACCGGTATAAAAATAACAAAAGTACGATCAATTCAATCCATAAATGTGTTCTGAAATAAAGGACTCCGCCCCGATTTTCGATCGACACATGCTTCAGCGCATAGGCGGTCAAGATGAACCCGAGCGCGATCCCAATCAGATCATAAAAGTATGATAAAGGGTGAAGTGCGCTCATCGTCAGCAGAAAAACGAAAATTCCCGAAAAGAGGAAGATCCGGAACAACATGCGTGCCGGCTTTAAAGGCTGAAAGCCGACCGAGCGTTTGAACTTGATATAGATGATGGACACAATGATGAAAAACTGTAAAAAATAAAATATGATGTTTTCAAAACCTCCTTTTTTAAGGAGTATATGTCCAAACTGTATAAATCGTAACCTGAAAAGTGATTTTCTAGATAAATGGGTGATGAGATCCTCTTTTTTGTCATGATATTCCAAAATGGTGTGTGCTATAGAATAAAAATAGCAGAAAAAAGAGGCTGCGCAAGATGAATGTGAGGGATCTGCGGTGAAAATTGACCGGCTATTGGCCATCGTGATTTTATTGATTAATAAACGCCAGGTGCAGGCAAAGGAGCTTGCCGGCATGTTCGAAGTCTCTGTCAGAACGATTTATCGGGATATCGAGGCGATCAACCAGGCGGGCATTCCAATTGTCACCTCACAGGGAGCGGGAGGCGGGATCAGCATCATGGAGCGGTTTCGCCTCGAAAATAAGCTGCTGTCAGCAGACGAACTGGCTGCCATTACGACGGCTTTGGAAAGCGTTTCTTCGACGTATGAAGTGCTCCATCACGGTTCTGCCCTTGAAAAAATCCGGTTTCTCGTTTCCGAAGAAGAAATGCCCGAATTCCGCAAGAAAACGGAGAAATGGTTTGTTGACATCTCTTCCTGGGGAGAAAGTCCTGTCATCAAAGAAAAGATCCGCTTGTTAGATGAAGCGGCAGACAGCACGCGGACGGTTTCCTTTACATATGTGAACAGAGAGGGGCAAACCGGCACAAGGAAAGCGGAGCCGCATACCCTCGTCCTAAAGGGAAGGCACTGGTATTTGTATGCGTTCTGCCTGAAGAGACAGGCGTTTCGCTTCTTTAAACTGTTGCGGATGAAAGGCGTGCGGATGCTTGAAGAAAAGTTTGAAAGAAAGGAAGTCGATCTGTCTTCACTTCCTTGGGAGACATCGTGGTACAAACCGGAAAACATGATCGATGTGACCCTTCTCATTAAGCCGTCGGGAGAGTCTTTGGCGAGAGAATGGTTTGGCTCAGAATCTCTCACTTATGAAAACGGACAATGCGTGGCAACCGTTTCTTATCCGGAAGATCAATGGCTGTACGGATTTCTGCTCCAATTTGGAACACATATCGAAGTTCTCGAACCTCCCCGCATCCGTCAAAAAATAAAAGACTTGGCAAAACAAATTGTACAATTATACGAAACTTGACACGATGCTGTCAGGTTTCTTTTTGTATGATGAAGGAAAAGGAGGAATGAAACATGGAACATTATTTTTGCCAAAGCTGCGGCATGCCGATGACAAGCGAACTTTTCGGTACAGAAAAAGACGGGGGGAATAGTCGCGACTACTGCATGTACTGCTATGAAAACGGAGCGTATACACATCCGGATGCGACATTGAAAGATATGATCGACATCTGTGTACCTTATATAAAAGAAGAGGGGAAAACCGAGGCCGAAGCAAGAGCGCTTTTGGAGCGGACGCTCCCTCATTTAAAACGGTGGGCGGGCGGATACGCAAACGAAAGGCGGGCAAAGAAGCTGAGCTTTTCTCATTTCGAAAAACAGAAGGCAAAGTTATTCAGCGGGATATCGACCGTGACTAGCAACCAAAATGAAGCAACCGAAAAAGGTAAAATTCCTTCCATGTGGAGTTTATACCGTGAAAAATTTCCGCATACAGAACGCCAAGACATAAGGAGAGACACGATCGCGCTTTATTCGGATTATGAGACGGACGAACACGGGGCATATACATTTTCAATCGGAACGTTCGTTGATCAGCATGAAAAAGCGGCCAATCTCATTTCGCTCCCTGCATCCGAATATGCCGTTTTTGTTTCAAGGCGGGGGAGGATCGAAGAGGTCGTGTTTGAGACTTGGCAGGAGGTTTGGACATGGGATGAAAAAAATCTCCGTACTTATACCGGAGATTTTGAAGTTTATGATGAACAGGCAGAGAATCCGGAAAATGCTCAAGTTACCGTCTATGTTGCTGTCGATCGAAAAAAATAAAGCTTGCAAAACTAATACCATTAGTTTTAAAATAAAAACTAACGGTGTTAGTTTTTTTATTTTGATGGAAGAGGTGAATGCAATGAGGATGACCCGATTTGAATCGGTCTACCAGCTGACTTTTTTTCCGCACATATTTCCTGTCAACTGTTATTTAGCTGTTGAAGAAGACGGCCTAACATTGATTGATACAGGGATTCCGATTAGCAAAAAAGGGATTTTAAAGGCTGCGGATCATCTCCGCAAGCCGATTAAACGGATTTTGCTGACCCATGCCCACAGCGACCATGTCGGTTCGCTTGACGCGTTGTACCACAGCCTTCCCGGTGTGAAGGTGTCAATATCTGAACGGGATGCACGTCTGTTAAAAGGTGATACAGAGATGCTGGAAGGGGAGCGCGGAACAATCAAAGGAGGCGTTCCGAAAAACATCAAGACACATCCTGATATCCTTTTAAAGGAAGGAGACAGGATCGGTTCATTGCTGACCGTTTCATCACCCGGGCATACGCCTGGCAGCATTTCGTTTTTTGATGAAAGAAGCGGCCTTCTCATAGTCGGTGACGCGTACCATACGCGAAGCGGCATGACGGTATCGGGGCATTTAAAGCTGTCATTTCCTTTTCCGGCTTTGGCCACGTGGGACAAAGAAATCGCTTTAGAAAGCGCGCAAAAGCTGTTAGATTTAAAATCAAAGGCGCTTGCCGCCGGCCACGGCGATCTTGTCCATGATCCGGCTCAAGCGATGAAAAAAGCGGTAAACGAAGCATACATCAAATTAAACAGGAAAGGATGAAGGAATCGTGTCTCCGCGAATCGGTTTGAATAAAGATGCAGTATTGGAAGCTGCGGCATCTCTTGCTGATGAGGAAGGCATTCATGAAGTGACGCTTGCTTCTCTTTCCAAAAGGCTGAATGTCAAATCTCCGTCTCTGTACAACCACATAAAAGGATTGAACGACTTACGGAAAGAACTCGCACTTTACGGCTTGACGATTCTTTATGAAAATATGGCTTTGGCTATCCAGGGAGCCGAAGAGGATCAGGCTGTCAGCAGAATGGCTCATGCCTATGTCGCTTTTGCCAAAAACAGACCGGGGCTTTATGAAGCAACGTTTATTGCAATGCCTGATAAAGATGAACGGCTTGACGAAGCAAAAGACAGAGTCCTCGACTTGGTGCTTTCCGTTCTGAAAGACTATCATTTAGACGACGACTCCGCGATTCATGCGGTCAGGGGCTTGAGAAGCATCCTGCATGGATTTGCTGCACTCAGGCAACACGATGCGTTCGGTCTTCCTTATGATGTAGAAGAAAGTCTTGATCTGACAATCCGCGTCTTCTTAAAAGGCATTGCTGTCTATCAGACCGAATAAACAAGGGAATTTTTTCTTGATTGTTTACATTTTTTCGAAAATTTAGTATGATTGTCGTATGGCTCTTCCATTTTTTGAGTCATAGGTATGAGAAGGCTTAACCAGCCACTAATTGCCTTGGCCTAACAGCCGAGGATTTTTTTATGTCTGTAAAGAGAGACTTGATATGCAAAAATTGGTTCACACATGGTGTATTCCATGTTATGCTATCATTGTGAATATATTCACAAAAGGGCGTGCGCAATGAAAAAAACTCCGATTTATGTAGAAATATCAATCCAGACAGAAATGGAGCGGCTATGGCGCTATACCCAAGACCCAACCCTCCATCGGCAATGGGACTTGCGGTTTACGGACATTACCTATTTGAAGCGCAGAGCGGGTGAACCGCAAAGGTTTTTATACGAAACGAGAATCGGCTGCGGCTTAAAAATTTCCGGCACAGGAGAGTCTGCAGGGAACGTACATCAAGACACGGGAGACAGAGTCTCGTCACTCAAGTTCGCTACAAACCACCCGCTTTCTGTCATTCGCGAAGGAAGAGGATATTGGAAATACAGCGAGAGCGAAACCGGGATCACGTTTATGACACAATACGATTATGACAACCGTTACGGCAGGCTGGGCCGGCTTGCTGATATGGCATTCAGGCCGCTCCTCGGCTGGGCGACGGCCTGGAGTTTTGATGCACTGAAGATTTGGCTTGAAAAAGGGCTCCATCCAAGGCTGCTTTTTCAAAAAACATTGATCTATTGGCTCGTTTGTCTGCTGTTTTCTTTCGTCTGGATTTACCAAGGGCTTGTTCCAAAGCTCATCATGGCTCATCCTGAGGAAATCAGCATGCTTTCGGCTTTCACGGGCGGCCGTTTTCATCCCGAAACGCTCCTTAAGCTTATCGGTTTGGCCGAGGTGATGGTCGGCGTGTTATGGCTTTATCCCGTTCGGAAAAGGAAGTGGTTCCTTCTGCATATTGCTCTGCTTGTGCTGCTTTCGGCATCCGCGGGAATGGCTGATATCGCATCTTTTGCACAACCTTTTAACCCGGTCGTGCTTAATGCCGCACTTATCATCTTGTCCGTTATCGGCTATGTGAGCGCTTGCGGCATTCCGGATGCGGGAAATACGATCAGAAAGAGGCGTTGATTTGTTTTCGATGTATGAACGGGTGATCGAGGATTTTCACCTTCTCCACCCAAAACTCAAGGAACGGTATCACTTCACTCAAGAAAACGCGTTCAGAGGAAAAGGAGTGATGACGGAAATTTCCGGCGGTTCGTACTGGATCAGGCTGTTGTTTCAAGCGGGAACGGTCTTTCGCTGTTTTTTTCCCGAAAGAGGGAGGAACGTTCCGTTCACGATTGAAAATCACATTCGGCTGACGAAAAATGAAACACCGGCAGCCGTTTGGAACAGGACGTTCTTTTTTCATGATAAACAAAGGCATTTCGATGCTGTCATGGTCTATGATGAAAGCCGTGCTGAAATCATCGACTATTTCGGGCGTCCACCTATCTTAATCTCAAGCCTGAGGTTTAAGGCGGAAGCCGACGGATCATTGTCGATTACTTCTGTCAGACAATGGCTGCCTTTATTCAGTAAAAAGCTGCCCCTTCCAAAGTGCTTATACGGGATTTCCAGCGTGAATGAATCGTATGACGAAGAAAAAGGCTGTTTTACGATTGACGTTCATGTGAAAAACCCGCTGGTCGGAACGCTGTTTGCCTACAGAGGAACGTTTAACAGGGAGGAGGAGACGACATGAAAGCCCGCCGCTTTTTTGTAAGCGTTCTTTGCTATGCGGTTTTTTTCATCGGTAAAGCGCCGGACATCCCGGCGGCAGAGGCGCTTCTTTTATTATCGATGCTGTTTTTTGTTCCGGCTGCGCTCGATCTCATTCAGCATAAAAATGGGATGTTTCGGCTGATCAGCGTCTGTTTTCCTTATGCGGCTTGTTCGGCTTCGTTATCCCTGTTGTTCCATTCCCCGCTTTTTGCATCGGTTTGGCTATGCTATACGGGGATGATCGCGTTATACGGGGCTTTTCGCCTCTGGGAGAGAGGAGGAAGGGGCCTTGAAGAAGCATCGGTTGACAGCGGCCTGCTTTATCTTCCTTTCGGAGGGGTTTGGCTTTTTGCTTATACGCTGAATCTCGAGGTCATGGATTTCAGCCCGCTGATCGTGCTGCTGACAGCGGTACATTTTCATTATTCTGCATTTCTCATTCCGATTTTTAATGGAATGCTCGGAAGGAAGCTGAAAAAGAAAGGCCTCCTTTATGCGGCGGTGACATGGCTCATCATGCTGTCTCCGCTTTTCATTGCGGTCGGCATATCGTTATCGAAAACCATTGATGTCATTGCCGTTGCGCTGTATTTGGCGGCCCTATACGGCAGCGGCTTTCTCGTCTCGATTACGGCTTTCAAAAACAGCGCGGCTCGCCGCTTCGTGACCTTTTCGTCGTTTACATTGATGATCACCATTGCTTTCTCACTCATTTACTCATACGGCGTTTTTCGCGGCCGGCCGACTTTTACAATCCAGGAAATGATTTGGATTCACGGGCTTGTCAACGCTTTTGGCGTCATCATTCCAGCGCTGGCCGGCTGGCGTCTTGAATCCCCTGAGCCAGACTGCGAAATAAGGCAAGACGAAACGATGAGCAACATTTACGGGAGATGGAGGATCGGAGCTGACTTTTTACACCGGCACCGATTACAAAGCGATTCGTCTTACCAAGGTCTTGCCGATGATATGAGCGCATTTCAGAGAAACGGATTTCAGCCTGAGGCGGTTTCTCCTCATATTCTCGATTTCTATGAACATACTGCCGATTATTCGTTAACAGCGGAGATCGCCTGGCGTCCATGGTTTAAGCCGCTCGCGCACATATACCAGCTGATTTCAAAAAAGACAGGTCAAATTCATTTGGGAACAAAGACCGGACGGCAAACGATGGACGGCGAGATTATCGGTGTTGATTCAGCCAAAGACGGAAGGAAGAATGTGCGCGCCTGGGTTAGAATGAACGAGGAAGGCGAGACTGTGTTCGTGGCGCTTTATTCTGCTCATACCCATGATCACATCACATATATGAATATTGCGCTGCCATTGCCGTTTTCCAATATGACAGGCATTTTAAAGCCGAAAGCAGAGGACGGCTGCCTGATTTTGACGAGCAGTGACAAACGAGCTGACCGGGGTGATGAAGGCATATTCCTTTCCACCGGAATAGGAACGTTTAAACTGCCGCTTGCCGAACGCTTTATCATCAAAGAGCAGGAACGAAAGAGGCTTTGCGCCTATCACCGCATGTGGCTGTTCGGCATACGGTTTCTCGACATTCAATATCATATTGAAAAAAAGGATTCTGCCATGAAAAGGGCGAAAATATCAAATGAAAGCTAGGCAAAAATCGAATCGAACTGGAGGGTATTTATGCTAAAAAACGTTTTGCTTGAACAGTTTAAAGCATGTTATAACGAAACGACTTGGTTTGTTTGTTTTCAAACGGCTGCCGCTGATCTCACGGAAAGCCAGGCAAGGCAAAAAGGGGAAGGTTCGGAAAATTCGATTTTAGAAATTGCCAACCACTTGATTTTTTACAATGAGCGCTATTTAAAGCGGTTTAAAGGAATTCCCGTCCCGGTTTTTGACTATACGATCGATGATACGTTTTTAAACAAAAGCGGACTTGGCTGGGAAGAAAGCCGGCAGGAACTGAATACGATCTATGACGAATGGATCGATGCGCTTTCGGCATGCGAAGAGGAGATGCTGAAACAGCCGGCGCAGCACGATCCGCATTCCACCTGGGCGGAGATTTTGTCCAGTCTCATTCTTCATAATGTTTATCACCTGGGGCAAATCGTCCATATGAGAAAACAGCTGAAAACTTGGGATGCTTCAAAAGGCGTGAACTAACGGAGTTACCAAGGCAAGATTGCGGCTTAAGGCTGTCATCTAGCCGTAATCTCTTGCCTTGGGTCAAGCTTCGATTTTTGCATTCAGGTGATAATAGGCATCTTTTAGCCACGGATGGACAACTTTCAGTTTATCTTTTTGTTTCCACAAATACTGAATATAAATAAACGCCCCATGCTCCAGAGAAACACCAAGCGCTTCATGAAGCTCCTTGATGTAAGGCGGAGTTCCCGTCTGATCCCATTCTATTTTGTCCGCTGAAAACAGGACAAGGTCGAGCTGGGAGGGATTTTTTTTAAGCGTTGTATGGCATTCTATTGCATTTAAAATATCTTGATCCGCCACCTGAAACAGGTCCCGCGCCATCACTTTCGACAGTTTTTGATGGATGATCATCGGGAATATCCGTTCTTCGGGAAGAATATCGATACCGAGCGCTTCAGCAGCCGCAATCCTTTTTTCATTGGGGATGACACCGCTGATATCATGCATAACACCGGCTATTCCAGCTTTTTGTGCAGAAACATGAAAACGATTTGCCAATCCTTCCGCCGCTTTTTTCACCCTTATCGAATGTTCGGCTATTCTTTCATGGTTATGGCGTTTCAAAAATTCAAGGGCATCTGAACATACATCGCCTGTGCAGCGAACTTCCATCTCTATTCCTTCAATATTCACCAGCGATTCTCCTTTTTAATGTTGTTTCATGATTAACAAAACACATTTGTTATCTGATTTTACCTTATCATAACATTGACAAATCCTGAAATAGACAATTAAAATGTTTTGTTAACCGGAAAATAAAAAGAAGGGACTGTCCATTGACTATGTCTGAACTGACAAAACAGCTGATCTATGATATGTATGTTAAACTCCTGCACCTGAACGAACAAAAAGCGGATACAGATCTCAAGGCATTTTTAAAGCAGGCGGCAGAATCTGATGTTAAACGGCTCCCTGGGAATATGACAACCATCCATGTCATCAGCTGTATCGGTCATGATGAACCGATCAATAACACCGGCATCGCCAAAAAAATGAATTTATCAAAAGCAAATATTACAAAAATCAGTTCAAAGCTGTTAAAAGAAGGCCTTATCAAACGGTTTCAATTGACGGACAACAAAAAAGAGATATACTTCAGACTGACGCCCAGTGGAAAACAAGTGTTTGAGCTTCATGAAAAGCTTCATCAGCAAAAAGCGGAACAGTTTGGCAGGTTTCTCGATTCGTTTTCAACAGCAGAACAGGGAGCTATTTTGAAATTCCTTCAAGGGCTGACGCTTATGACAGAAACGGACAAGAAGCAATAATTCAAGTTAACAATAATGACATTATGTTAACTTGGAATCGCTATGGCTAGAATGAGAAAACCGATTGACAAGAAAACTTTTCCAGATTATAGTTGAACTATTTAGTTAGTTATTCAAATAACTAAGAGGTGAAGTGAATGGCAAGGCCGAATGTGACATCAAAAGAAACGTTGATTGAGGCGGCTAAGCGCCGCATTGCCGGACATGGTCTTGATAAACTGACGTTAAAGGCGGTTGCTGAAGAAGCAAAGGTCACACAAGGAACAGTTTACTATCATTTTCGGACAAAAGAACAGCTTGTTTTTGAAGTGGTCCGTGACCTTTGCCGCGCGTCGCGGGAGCGATTGAAAGCAAATGAAAAGCCCGCTGCCGAAAGGATAAAAGACGGATTGTCATCCGCGAAATCAAGAACGCAGAAAGAAGCCTATGATCACCAGCTTTTTTTAGAATTGGCCGTTTTAAGTTTTCGAAATGAAAAGATAAACGAACAACTTGGAGAACTTCTTGAAAAGGAAAATGCGGTGTTGGCAGAACAGCTTTCCGAGATATGGAAGCGTTCTCCTGTTGAAGGGGTTTCTTTCAGAACATGGGGCATTCTTTTAAATGCACTAATTGACGGTCTTGCACTTCAATCGCTTATGTCTCCGGGATCTGCCTCTGAAAAAGTCTACGGGGAATTAGAGGCGGTGCTGCAGATGCTGACGGAAACCGCTGTAAAACAGCATGGAGGGGAGTAAAAGGGGATGGATATGTTGACTGAAAAACTGGTTTGGCTCTTATTTTTTCGATCGTCGTCTGGCTTGGTGCGACCGTGTTTTTTATGCTGTTCGGCAGTGCGTTCTTGCCGAACCCGGCCCAGATGCTTTTATGCTCCGCTTTTTGCTTCTTGAAGCCGGAACTTTTGCCGTTTATATGCCGTGATGCTTGTTTACCGACGCGTTGACAAATCGAGGTTTGCGGCGGTTAAGCTTGGCATTGTGGGCTCGGCAGTCGGTTTGTTTCTCGCCGCTTTTTCTTTATGGAATCGTTCACTGATCTTCCCGGCGCTTTCAGATGGTCAGGTGATTGGATTTGCGGTTTGGATAGTCTTTCGCTTATGCCATGTATTTGACGATCCCGTTCATGCTTGAAAAAAGAAGATCTGCAGTTTAAATGTTTTATGTAAGATTCGCCCGCTTTTTGCTAAACGGGCGAACGGTCTTTAATCTTGCGGGACCGATTGTTCTGCGTTGATGTACCCTGCACCGTAAACATTTGGATCGCGATCTTTCCATAAATCGGTTCCGTCGATTAGCAGCCGTTTGACTTCATCAGGTTCTGTGCCTGGGGCTTGCTGAAGGATAAGTGCTGCAATTCCTGCGCAGATTGGCGTTGCCATTGAGGTTCCGGACAAGATCATATAATTCGTGCCGACTCTGTTTGCTTTTTGCATTTTATCGAGAAAAGATCCGGGTGAACGAAGCGACGTAATATTTGTGCCCGGTGCCAGCAAGTCCGGTTTGACTTGACCGTAGATCGTCGGCCCTCTGCTTGAATAAGAGGCGACATCGTCATCCTCCCGGCTGACTGTATCCCGGTCATCCAAGGCTCCGACTGTAATAATCTTGCTGCTGACGCCCGGGCTGGCAATCGTTTGCGTATCAGGACCGGAATTTCCGGCTGCCGCACATACAACAATGCCTGCGTCCCATGCTGCATGAACAGCTTTAACGACTGGATCTTCTTCTTCATTCTCGTAGCGTAGCCCCTCTCCGCCCAATGACATTGAAATAATGTCGATCGGATCGTCAGGGTTTTCCTCATTGAATTGAATGCACCAATCTACCCCTTGAATGACGGTTTCCAGTGTGCCGGATCCCATTTTGTCCAATACTTTTAAACCGACAAGGTCTGCTTCAGGAGCAGGTCCGCGGTACTGACCCGATGAGGCCGCTCCGTTTCCGCAAGCATCGCCGGCGCAGTGTGTGCCATGGCCATTGTCATCATATGGGTCTGTTCTCTGGTTGATAAAGTCTTGAAAAGCCCTGATCCTGCCTTCAAGATCTTCGTGAGGGTATATGCCCGTATCAATGACAGCGACAGTCACTCCTTTGCCTGTCAGCGTCTGATTGTTTCTGATCACTTCTTGGGCATGGCTTGATTCAACCGCTACGTCGAGGAGCGCTTTTACTTTGCGATTTAAATAAATTTTGCGAATGTCGCCGCACTGAGATAGAAGCGATTGCAAAGAAGAAGGGGTGACTTCAGCGCTGCAGCAGTTAACGTTGGAGAAGCGATGCTTGATTTTGTTTCTTCTTTTGCTGCCAATCATTTCATTGACTAATTGATAGCCTTTATGCTGACAGTCTTTTTCAAATTCAATAATGACTGGTATTTTTTTGTTTGTCATTAATATTTTTTCGAAAAACCCGTGTAAAAAGCAAGGCGTCCATTTAAAAGGTTTATAGAGTTTCAGCACGCTTTCTCTCAGCGGCCGGTCCAGCTTATGGGCGTTGGACCTTACCATTTGAACCATATAGGAACCGAACATCCTAGCTCCACCTCATCTCTTATAGTTTATTCTTCCTCTTAATCTATGAACGAGAGGCGGTTCCCGTAAAGTTGGCTGTCCTAAAACGGCGGCAAAAGAGGCCTGTTTACTACTCGGTTCTATAAAAGGCAACGGAAGTCCAGGGTTTAAACGAATCAAAATACATGATATTCTAGTCGTGTCAATATCACCCTTTAGAAAGCGGCCAAAGGAGCTGAATTCATGGCAACAATCGAAGATTTTTTAAAGCTTGACATTCGGGTTGGAACAGTTTTAAAAGCAGAAGAGTTTCCGGAAGCGAAAGTGCCGGCCATTAAGCTTGAGATCGATTTTGGAGAAGAGATTGGCGTCAAGTGTTCGAGCGCTCAAATCACAAAGCGTTATACGCCTGAAAAGCTTGTAGGCCGGCAGGTGACGGCAGTCGTCAATTTTCCGCCGCGGCGGATTGCCGGGTTTAAATCGGAAGTTCTTGTTCTTGGAGGCATGCCGGAAAAAGGCGACGTTATTTTGCTGGCCCCTGATCAGGAAGCGCCCAATGGAACGAAGATCAGCTGATACATAAAAGAGAGGCTCCCTCTAAAAGAAGGAAGCCTCTTTTTTTATTTCACCTTGAATTTTTTCGTCAATTCTCGCAGATCTTCCGCCATCTGCTCAAGCGTGGCAGAGGATGTGCTAATTTCTTCCATTGAAGCGAGCTGTTCTTCCGCTGATGCTGCAATATCCTGGATTCCAGCTGTACTTTCCCTTGAAACATCGGCGATTTCCTGAACGGCACCGGAGACTTCCTGCGAGCCTTTCGACAATTGTTCGACCGCCGCATTGAGCGTTTGCAGCTTGCCTGCGATCTCATTCGTCATGCCGCTGATTTCGTGAAAGCTCGATTCTGTTTTCTCGGTAATTTTGAGTCCGGACAGCACTTCATGGTTGACCGATTGAAACATGTTGAGAGAATGTTCGATTTCTTTGACGATTTCCTGAATCAATGCTTCAATTTCTTTTGCCGAGTCCGCTGATTGGGCAGCGAGTTTTCGAACTTCTTCGGCGACGACGGAAAATCCTCTGCCTGACTCGCCGGCGCGAGCTGCTTCAATCGCAGCGTTTAATGCCAAGAGATTCGTTTGATCGGCAATTCCGTTAATCACCCTAAGGATTGACGTGATATCTTTTGATTTGCCTTCGAGACCTTTGACGACGCTCTCAGCTTGTTTGACGGATTGGTCGATGGAGTTCATCTGACCGACCGTTTTCTGAACGAGCTTTCCGCCGGTTTCGGCGATTTCTGTTGATTTGATCGATGATTCAGTGATCGATTCCGACACCTCGGTCATTTCGCTCAAATGATCATTCATTTGGCTAAGCTGCTGCGAGCTCGTTTCGACTTTTTCATTCTGGCTTTCAGCTCCGTTAGAGAACTGTTCGATCGCAGATGTAATATGTTCTGTCGCTTGGCTCGTCTGTTCTGCGCTTGCTGTCAGCTGCTCAGAGGAGGAGGCGACATTCTCAACCGATTCCTGAATGGTGCCGATCAGTGTGCGGAGCGATTCCGCCATGTCATTGAAGCTTTTGCCGAGCTGCCCGAATTCGTCATTTGAACGCACTTCGATTTGCTGTGTCAAATCGCCGCTGCTGATGTTCTTTGCAGTTAGAACGAGCTGATTCAATGGTTTGCTAATCGCGCGGACAATAAAGAAAATGAGAATTCCGCCAAGCACCAAAGCCCCTGAAAAGACGATGAGAGCCATATAAAGGACGGGCTTTGTTGCGTTTGTTATCTCATCGGAAAACATCGTCCCGGCGATTTTCCAGCCTGTCAGTTTGTTTGTTGCAAACGCCATTTGCTTGGCTTCTCCTTCAAAAGTATACTTGAAATCGCCTTTTTCTTTGCCGTAAACTTGATCAACCCAGCCGCCTTCACCTTCAGTTCCGGCTTTAATCGTCGGGTGGGCGATATATTTTTTGGACGCACTTGAGATAAAAGCAAAGCCGTCTTTTCCGACTTTGATATCGTTTGTCGCTTTAATCAGCTCGTCGATATTCAAGCTGAGCGCCGCGACGCCCGACCCGTCTTTATTTTGTTTGGCGATGGTAATGACCGTGTTGCCGGTGGCGGCAGATGTGTATGGATCAGTGACGATGATTTCGCCTTTTTTCTCAACCGCTTCTTTAAACCAGGGCCTTTCCGCCGGATTATAGCCGTCAGGCATTTTCGTATAAGGATGCTGCACGTATACACCGTCTTCAGAGCCTGTGAACACGGCTTCTACATCCTTGTTTTGTCTGGCGTATTGTTCAAACTTTTGTCTTAACGAAATCTGGCCTTTTTCCTTGTATGTTTTTTCTTTGATCTCTTCACTGAAATATGTAACAGCATCCGCTTTTTTCTCAATGTTTTGATCGATCATTTCGTTTAATTGATCCACGCTGTTTCTTGCGCTTCTCATGATTTCATCTTCAATCGACCCGCCTGCCGTATAATAGGAAACACCTGAAAGGATTAAAACAGGGAGCGTTAAAATCAATAAAAATGAGACCGCTAATCTTTTTGAAAGAGATGGATGCCTGAACCAGTCCAATATTTTTTTCATTCGCCAAAACTCCTTTTTCTAGGTTACGAGATTAATATCGGACAATTTTCACACTTTTGCATTAAATTTTAAAATTTTGGCTTCGAAACAAAATCCACAACTAAGGCGAAAGGCAACTGTTTTCGATATCGGCTGAAAAACGGGCTATATAACTGTTGACAAAGTTTCCCTCCGTTTATATACTAATCGGTAAATACAGTGAAAGGAATAGGTATAGGGGACATGAAGCAGTAATCTTATTTTCCATCGTTTTTTTAATATGAAAAAACGGAAACTTGGAGAATAGGATGAGTATGCCCTTTTATACCTTGCATCAATTTCTGAATTTGCATGTTTTTTGTCGTGCAAAGGAATGGAATCGGTTCATACCGCTTTCACGATGCATATTTTGGCATGATATCCTCTCCGGGTTTCCGCGAGAGGTTTTTTGTTGTCAGCCAAAACATAAACAGAGGTGAGCGGTATGACGATTTTAATGAAAATAAGAGGCTTGCAAAAAAGCTTTGGAGAGCAAACAATTTTAAAAAACATCGATTTTGACATTTCCAATCAAGAGCGGATTGGTTTGGTCGGATACAATGGAGCGGGGAAAACAACGCTTGCAAATATATTGAGCGGTCATATAGAAGCCGACAAAGGAACTGTTCAAACAGACCGGACGCTTAAAATCGGCTATCTGCTCCAGTCGATTGAGTACTCCGTTCATGATTTCAACAGCATCTTAACAGGCGATGAGGGCGGGAAATTATATCAGTTGACCAGCCGTCTTGGCTTATCAAAGGTTCAAAGCTGGAATTCCGAACGGCTCAGCCATTTGAGCGGGGGAGAAAAACTGAAGCTTGCACTGGCACACGTCTGGAAAACGATGCCTGACCTCCTCATCTTAGATGAGCCGACCAATCACTTGGATTTAAAAGGGATCAGCTGGCTCCTTGAAGAACTGCAACAATATCAAGGGGCTGTATTGATTATTTCTCATGACCGTTATTTCTTAGATCAATCCGTCTCCAAAATCCTCGAACTGGAAGCTGGGAATTTGCACACTTATCAAGGAAACTATAGTGCATACCGGCGGGAGAAAAAACGGTTATATGAAGAACGTCTGCACCAATACGAAGTTCAGCAGAAGCAAAAAGATAGAATCGAGTCACAGATTGCGACTCTTCAAAATTGGTCGCAGAAAGCCCACCGTGACTCAACAAAACAGGGATCACAGTCAGAACGAAGGCAGGCCGGTTTTAAAGAATACCACCGGGTAAAAGCCAAAAAGCTCGACAACCAAGTCAAATCAAAACTGAAACGCCTTGAACAGGAACTTGAAAAAAACAAAGCCGAAAAGCCAAATGAAGCAGCATCTGTCAATTTTCAATTTTCATCGGGAGAAAAAAGGGGCAAGCGGATTATCGAAGCAAAAGGCCTGACAAAAGCGTTTGACGGACGTACTTTATTCAAAGACAGCCACTTTTACGTCAAACATGGCGAGAGAATAGCGCTTATCGGAGACAATGGCTGCGGCAAAACGACCCTTGTTAAAATGATGTTGGATGCTGAACCTGCAACAGCCGGAACGCTATGGAAAAGCCGATCTGTAAAGGCCGCATATTTAAGCCAGGATGTCAGTGATTTAAGGGTTGATCAAACAGTGGCTGAAGTGCTGAATTTGTCTGACAGAGCCGAAATCGCAAATGCGCGGACGATTTTGGCCAATATGGGGATCAAAGAAAATCGCTTTCATGATGAAATCGGGACGTTCAGTCTCGGGGAGCGGACCCGGATCAAACTGGCAGGCATGATTTTAAAGGATTATGATCTGCTGATTCTGGATGAACCGACCAACCACCTTGATTTGCCAAGCAGAGAGCAGCTTGAGCAGACATTGCTTGAGTTTCAAGGCACGATCATCATTGTGTCACATGACCTGTATTTTACAGATCAATTGTGTAACAAACTTCTTGTGTTTGAAAATGATCGCATCATCCGCGTCGAAACCGGATTGAAAAATTATCGGAACAGAAAGAAACAGCGCCATGAAAAAAGCGATGAAGAGGAGCGGCTTCGCATCGAAAATCGGATGACCGCCGTTCTTGGAGAATTGGCCGGACTCACACCCCAAGACCCGCGATATCATGAATTGGATCAGGAATTTTCAGAGCTTGTCAAACGCAAACGGGCGTTTTTAGAAAAAGAATAAATGACCAGAACCATCTGTGTTTTTAACGCAGATGGTTCTTTTTTGTAAGACGTGGTTTAAATTACCACCAATTATAGATGGCACCCAAGGTAATAATAGGATAAAAATGATGACTTTACTACAGCAATGAAAAAGGGTGATCAACATGTGGAAAACCATTGTTTCCTATTTTCCGGACTGGCTGGTCCTGATGCAGGCTTTTTTTGTCTTTTTCGTCCCGTTTGCCATATCAAAAGTATTTCTGTGGCTTCGCACGGCAGGGGATGAGTAAGTGACATGAGATGGTGGAAAGCAAAGACGCGAAGAATGATACAGTCGTCCAACAAGCCGGAAAAACCTAAAAATGAAGTGCCTTCAGTAGAATCCACGGGGTATTTGACCGGCGATTTTGATCACGATCTACAAGTGGTCAAAACAGCTATGGAGAATAATTCTGACGTTTATTTTCGTGAATTCAACTTAGGACGTACCGGCATCCGCGCGGCGATAGTTTTTGTCGAAATGCTTGCGGATAAAGATTTGATTGACAAGCATATTATGAAATCCCTTATGGCCGATTTTTCTAAAGAATATAAAGTTGAGCTTTCTTCATTAAGCAACAATGTGTCCGACTTTATCAAAACGCAGATTTTATCAATTAGCGGAGTGTCAGAGGCAAAGCATGTCAGCGAAGTGGTGGCGGAAGTGTTAATGGGTACGGCCATGCTGTTGATCGACGGTTCAGCGGAAGTTTTATTGCTGGGAACCGTTAAAAGAAATACAAGGAACATTGAAGAGCCTGTATCAGAATCCTTGGTCAGAGGGGCGCGCGTCGGCTTTACGGAAACGATCGGCACAAATACAGCCCTTTTGAGGCAGCATGGCAAAAATCAAAGTTTGGCTATGAGTCAATTTCAAGTCGGGAAGCGCGCCGTTAAAAACCTTGTCGTCGCATATATCAAAGACGTGGCTGAACCAGGACTGGTGGAAGAAGTTAAAAAAAGAATCGAAAAGATTGATATTGATGATGTGCTCGAATCCGGTTTTGTCGAGCAGCTGATCGAAGACAATTATCTCAGTCCATTTCCTCAGGTGCAAAGCACTGAACGCCTTGACAGAGTGATGAGTGCGTTAATGGAGGGAAGAGTGGCCATTTTATTGGACGGGACGCCTTTTGTTTTAATCGTTCCGGTTACATTCAGCATGCTCTTGCAATCGCCCGAGGATTATTATGAACGCTGGCTCCCGAGTTCATTGATCCGAATCATGCGGACCGGCGCAGCCATGATCTCGCTGCTTGGGCCTGCTTTATATATTTCCTTTATATCGTTTCATCCCGGGCTGATTCCGAGTGAACTGGCAATTTCCATTACCGGAACGAGGGTAGGCGTACCTTTTCCATCGCTGATCGAAGCGCTCATTATGGAAGTGGCAATCGAAATTTTGCGCGAGGCCGGCCTGCGGCTTCCAAAACCAATCGGTCCGGCGATGGGAATCGTCGGCGGTATCATCATCGGGGAGGCTGCCGTGCAGGCTGGCATCGTCAGCCCGATTATGGTCATCGTCGTTGCCGTTACCGCGATTTCATCATTCGCCATTCCGCAATACAGCGCCGGTATTTCTCTGCGCATGCTGAGGTTTGTGGCGATGTTTTGCGCGGCTGTATTCGGATTGTACGGGGTGATTATGTTTTTCCTCATGCTTGCCAGCCACGCGGTGAAGCTGAAAAGCTTTGGCGTTCCATATGCGAGCCCGGCCGTTCCTTATCGTTTGCGCGATTGGAAAGATTTCATCATTCGTATGCCGATACAGATCATGAAAAAACGGCCGAAGATGTTAAAAACAGACGATTCGACACGCCAATAGCATAGAGAGGAGGGAGACGCTCATGTTGGTCAGGCACGAAGAGCGCATCACCACTTTGCAAACAGCCGTTATCATCGCCAATTTCCTGCTTGGAACAGGGATCCTGACACTCCCGCGAACGTCTGTTGACGAAGTGGGGACGCCTGATGTTTGGATCACGCTTCTATTTGGCGGCTTGGTCGCTCTGACGGCCGCGATCATGATGGTAAAGCTCAACCATCAATATCCTGATAAAACCTTTTATGAATACAGTCAGGACATCATCGGCAAATGGATCGGCAGCTTGATCAGCCTGTTTTTCATTTGTTACCTATTGGCCCATTCCGGTTTTCAGGTCCGCTCAACGCTTGAAATTATCCGCTTTTTTTTACTGGAAGGAACCCCTCGCTGGGCAATCGCGATGATTTTTTTATGGGTCGGTTTATACTTGATCGCCGGCGGCTTAAGCGCGATCGCCCGATTGTTCCAAATCGTTTTCCCGATCACATTCATTCTTTTTCTGCTGGTCGTGTTTATGAGTGTCGGTATTTTTGATATGGACAACTTGCGTCCTGTAATGGGGGAGGGAATAGGGCCTGTCCTAAAAGGAATCAAAGTGACGGCATTATCTTTTTCAGGGATTGAAATCATTTTGATCCTGATGCCCTTCATGAATCAGCCTCGCAAGGCCATTCATACGGTGACGATCGGGATCGCCATCCCTCTCCTTTTCTATATGATCACCGTCATTATGGTGATCGGCGCCCTTTCTATAGACGGAGTGGTTTCACGGACATGGCCGACAATTGATTTGATGCGAAGCTTTGAGATGCCGGGTCTGATCTTTGAACGGTTTGAATCTTTGCTGCTCGTCATCTGGATCATGCAGCTGTTCAATACCTTTGCGATTTCTTTTTACGGTGCAGCATTAGGCCTGGCCCAGCTCTTTAAAACAAATATTCGGCCGATGCTGTTTGCTTTGCTTCCGGTGATTTATCTCATGGCCATGTTCCCGAAAAATATCAACGACATGTTTGCATTTGGAGACTTTATTGGAAACAGCGGCGTTTATTTAGGCGGCTTGACCCCGCTCGTGCTGCTGGTGATTTCCAAAATAAGAAGGAGGAAACAGGGAACTGATAGAGGCTGATGATTGAAAAAGGAAAGGGGGGATTTCTCCATGATGGTGAGTCAGCAAGACAAAATTACCGTTTCACAAACCGGCATCATCATCACGAATTTTCTGTTGGGAACCGGCATTTTGACGCTGCCTCGGACCTCTGTGGAAGCGGTCAAGACACCGGATGTCTGGCTGTCTGTTGCATTCGGAGGACTGGTTGCCATATTAGCAGGTTTCATCATGGTGAAATTAAGCATGAAGTACCCCGAAAAAACGTTATATCAATACAGCCGGGATCTCATTGGCAAGTGGCCGGGAGGACTTTTCAGCCTGCTTTTGATTTGTTACTTTCTCACCACATCAGGTTTCCAAGTCCGCTCTGTTACAGAGGTTATGAGATTTTACTTACTGGAAGACACGCCGCTTTGGTCGATGGCGATGGTTTTTTTATGGGGCGGGATCTATTTATTAACCGGCGGTATCAATCCGACTGCCCGACTTTATGAAATCATATTTCCGATTACAGTTCTCATTTTTCTGATCGTCATTTTTCTGATCGCAAACATATTCGATATGGACCATTTGCGTCCGGTTCTCGGGAAAGGGATCGTGCCGGTGCTGCAAGGAGTCAAGACAACGTCTTTTGCTTTTACAGGCATAGAAGTCATGATGATCATCGTTCCTTTTATGAGAAATCCCGAGCAAGCGTTAAAAGCTACTTTGGTCGGAATTTCTTTTCCGATTGTCTTTTATATGATCACCGTTATTATGGTCATCGGTGCACTGTCGATCGATGGAGTGACATCACTGACATGGCCGACGATTGATTTGATGCGAAGCTTTGAAATACCAGGGCTGATCTTTGAACGGTTTGAGTCCTTGTTGCTCGTCATCTGGATCATGCAAATATTCTCCAATTTTACGATCAGCTATTATGCTGCTGCTGTGGGCCTCTCCCAATTCCTGCAGAAAAGGGTGGAACCGATTCTATTCGCGTTGCTTCCGGTCATTTATCTCATTGCAATGACGCCGAAAAATATTAATCAACTCTTTCAATTTGGAGATCTAATCGGCAACAGCGCCATCTATTTAGTCGGTGTGATCCCGCTCGTGCTACTGATGATTTCGAAAGTGAGGAGGCGAAAGTATGAAAAAAATTAGCACCATTCGCTTTTTATCGATTGCTTTACTCTTGTTTCTATTAACCGGATGCTGGAGCAGCCACGAAATTGAAGAGCTCGGCTTAACATTTGCAATGGGGATTGACAAAGGCAAGGAAACCGAACTTGAAAAAAAGTTTGACGAAGCGGGGGGCGATTACCCGAAAAAAGACCGGATCACGATGGTCTATCAATACGTGAACGAACAAGCGGCCGGTTCAAAATCGACCGGAGGAAGCACTGATCAAAAATCGTATATCAATGTTTATGAAACAGGAGACTCGCTTCAGCAAATTAACTCTGAAGTAGCATTGAGACAGGACAGACCTGTATTCAGTCCTCATTTAAAGGTGATTGTCATCGCCGCTGAGCTTCTTCGCACCTATTCGCTGGCGGAACTGCTTGATCAGCCTCTCCGCGATAATGAAATCAGGCCGAGCAGTATGGTGCTTGTCACAAGAGGGCGGGCGAGAGACACGCTTGAGCTGAAGGAAACCGGCGAAATGCCGGCGTTTCGTCTGCGCAAAATCGTCGAAAATGAGTATAAGGCGAAAAAAATTCTCCCTCCTGTAACGCTTGCCAAATTGACAGGCAAAATGAGGTCAGGAACAAGCTATCTTCTTCAAAATGTCATCGGTACCGACGGAGAAGTCAAATATGCGGGAGCAGCCGCGATCAATGGAAAAACCAATAAGCTGATCGGCTATTTGGATGAAAAGGATTTAGAAGGCTTGATGTGGATCATCGGAAAGGGAATTGGAGGCACGGTTAAAAGTTATGATCCGAAAGAAAAGAAGGTGACCGCATTTGGCGTTGAAACCATTAAAAGCAACATCAAGCCCATCGTCAAAGGAAACCGGATTTCTTTTGAAGTTAGCGTAAAGTCAGATGGGTATCTTGCGGAAAACTGGAACACGAAGGAAAAAGCTTTTGATGACAAATTTTTAGAAAAAGTCGAAAAAACAACCGCAAAAACGGTGATGAAATCGATGGAGGACATTACAAAAAAAATGAAAACCGAATACAAAGCAGATCTTGCCGGATTCGGAAATGAGCTGAGGATCAAGCATCCGAGGCTTTGGGAAAAACTAAAGAAAAATTGGGATGAGACCTTTACCGACATACCGATTACATTTCATGTTCAAATCGCGATTAAAGAATACGGAACCGTTGGAGATCAGTAACAGAAGAACTTTTAATCACGAAAGGCGGAGAAGCGCGCAATGATCCGTTCCGAAGATAAAATCACGACTTCTCAGGCAATTGTTGTCTTTGTCAGTTATATTATGGCGGCCGGGATTCTCTCCCTGCCGAGAACCGCTGTAGAAGAAGCCGGTACACCGGATGTATGGATTTCCATCCTTTTAGGCGGTCTTATCACAATAGCAGCCGGAGTGGTTATGACAAAATTGAGTGCGGATTATCCGGGGCTAACATTTTTTCAATATGGGGAAGACATTGTCGGAAAGTGGCTCAGTATCGTAATCAGCCTGCTTTTCATTGAACATTTTGTGACAATCGCGGCTTTTGAAGCAAGAATCATGGCGGAAGTCATCACCTTTTTTTTGCTGCAGGAAACACCGATTTGGGCGATCATCATGTCGATGATGTGGGTCGGATTTTATTCGATAAAAGACGGGATGGGATCGCTTGCCCGTTTGTTTGAAATCATCTTTCCGATTACAATTCTTTTCTTTTTAACCGTCGTATTTATGAGCTTTGGCATGTTTGAACTGGATAACCTGCGGCCTGTTCTTGGGAAAGGCATCATGCCGGCATTAAAGGGGGCAAAAGCGACAACCCTTTCGTTTATCAGTGCAGAAGTAATGGTGTTCCTTTTGGCGTTTATGAAAAAGCCGAAAGATGGTGTCAAAGTCGCTGTCATGGGAATCGGCATTGCGGTGCTCTTTTACTTAACGACGATCGTATTCGTGATCGGAGGGCTGTCAGTTGACGGGGTGATCACGATGACATGGCCGACGCTTGACCTGATCCGCAGTTTTGAAATGCCCGGCTTGATATTTGAACGTTTTGAATCGCTGCTCCTAGTCATCTGGATTATGCAGCTGTTTGCGACTTTTTCCGTTTCATTTTACGCTGCATCTCTGGGGCTCTCGCAAATTTCCAAGAAAAAGAGCAGACCGATGATGTACGGTCTGCTCCCGGTGATGTATTTGATCGCGATGACGCCCCAAAATGTAAATGATGTATTTTCTCTCGGTGACATGATCGGCTATATTGCGGCCGTTTTATTCGGCATCGTGCCGATTCCGCTGTTATTGATTTCGAAAATGAGAAAAAAGAAAGCTTTGCAGAGCTAGATATTCAGCCTACTTTGTTCACTTGCTTATTTGCTCTCGCTTTCACCCTGTCATTCGGCATGAAAAACACGAGCAAAAAGGCGGCCGCCGCCGGGAAAATCGCCCAAGTAAACGTATGAACAATCGATTTTGATAGCGCCTCGGTGATGCTGTTTAAAACATCCGGCGGCATGGACGCCCTGGCACTTGATAAAATCTGGTTGGCATCATTCGGTGAGACGAGATTTGAAGCGCCGCTGCTTTTAAACATATCTTCCATCTGTGCTGAAAAGTGGTTTTTTTGAATCATCCCGAACATACTGGCGCCGATCGTCATGCCGAGAGAGCGCATAAAGTTACTCGTAGAAGTCGCTGAACCGCGCTGAGCCGGACCGAAATGATGGATAGCTGCCATGCTTAATACAGAGAAAGAAAAACCGACTCCCAAGCCGACGACGATCATATAAATGGTTAATAATAAACGCGGAGTGTCAATGTTAAGCGTGCTTAATAAAGAAAACCCGCTGACGAGAACCAATCCGGAGATGAGCATGATGTTCCGATAGCTCATTTTTGTCGTTAAGAATCCGCCAAGCTGAGCTGATACGACAGAGCCGAGCATCATCGGCAAAAGAACCAGTCCGGAGTTTGTCGCCGAATCTCCGTAAACACCCTGAACAAAGATCGGAATCTGGATGGTCGCCGAGATAAATGTCCCGCCGTAACATAAGGCGACAAGCGTGCTGCCGGCAAACAGCCGGTTTTTAAACATATGAAACGAAATGATCGGTTCACTGGCCTTACGTTCGATCATGAGGAAGAAAACCAATAAGACGGCTGCACTTCCGAAAAGGGTAAGGATGACATTCGAATCCCAGGCGTATTTCTCGCCGCCGAGCTCCAACGCAAACATGAGGCATACAACCGCTCCTACGAGTGTGATCGCCCCGAGCCAATCAATGCGATGCTTTTCATGCTGTTTCGTCTCTTTGTAAAATAGAAGAATGAAAACAAAAGAAACCATACCGAGCGGCAGATTCATATAAAAAATCCAGTGCCAGCTGATGTAGTCAGTGACATAGGCGCCGATGAGCGGTCCGAAAATGCTCGAGAGGCCAAAAACAGCGCCGAAAAGTCCTGTGATCTTACCGCGCTTTTCCAGCGGGAAAATATCAAAGATGATCGTAAAAGCAATCGGAATAAGCGCCCCTCCGCCAATCCCCTGGATCGCGCGGTAAATGCTGAGCTGCTCAATGGTTGTAGCCGTTCCGCACAATGCTGATCCCGCCATGAAAACGATGCTGCCAAAAAGAAAAAAACGTTTTCTGCCATACATATCCGACAGCTTGCCGAATATCGGCATACCGGCCATTTCAGCGACCATAAAGGCAGATACAACCCAGACAAAGCTGTCGAGTCCGCCTAGATCACCGACGATTGTTCCCATTGCCGTGACAACGATGGTATTGTCCATCGAAGCCATCAGAATGGCAAGCAAAAGTCCTGCTACAACAAATCCTAATTTTTGATTTTGAGTTTGTGACAAATCAATCTATTCTCCTTTAAATACATTCGTTCTAAAGCAGCGTTTGGCATCGACGCTTCATCCTGTTATGATCATTTATATCAGGAAATAAATATCTTAGCTGCTAAGACATAATGATTTTATAGAAGGGTGTTACCGATGTCAAGAACAAATCATATTGAAGAAGAAGGGCTGGTCAACGAGCTGATACAGCAGTTGAGGTTTCACAGCACCGCAACCATTTTTCTGCACCAGGCGATCGGCGAGAAAATCGGACTGAACGGAACGGATCATAAATGCCTTGAGATCATCTCACGGGAAGGTAAAGTAACAGCGGGGGAGCTTGCCGCAAAAAGCGGACTGACAACGGGAGCGATCACAGGAGTGATCGACCGTCTTGAGAAAGCGGGCTATGTCAGACGCCTCAGGGACTCGTCTGACAGAAGGCGTCTTTTAGTCGAACTGATCCCGGAAACTCTGGAGAAGATCTCCTATCTATTTCAAGACTTGGCGCAAGAATCTGCCGGATTTTTAAGTCGATATTCAGAGGAAGAGCTGCAAACCATTATCAAGTTTTTGAAAAACAGCACGGCGTTTGCCGCCGATTTTGCGAAAACTTTAAAGAAGGCAAAGTGAAAAAAGACCGGTTTTGTTACAACCGGTCTTTTGTACACGTTCATATTTTTTCAATTTGAACTCTTCCAGAAAAGAAAGTTGCACCACCGCCCATATCAGCTAAACGATCGGGCGTCAGCGCATTGACGAGATAATGTTTTCCTTCTGCATCCGCCCATAATCCTTGGCTTGCGGCCACGCCCGGAAGGACGTTTTCTCCGACGGCAGCGGGCAGTATGCATGATCCGCGGTCATTCCAAACTTTCACCAAATCTCCATTTTCGATGCCTTTTTCTTCGGCATCCTTTATATTTAAGTGAAGTTTCGGCTCCTTTTCTAATTTAATATGCTTTTCATTGTTTGAAAAGGTCGAATTTAAAAAATTGTGATTCGGTCCGGGCACAAATAAAAATGGATACTTGTCTGTTTCAACAAGCGGGGTATGAGTCGGCAGGCCCGGATAGCCGTGCTGCTCCATCATTTTTGAATACAATTCAATTTTTCCGCTCGGCGT
Source organism: Bacillus haynesii (assembly GCF_001969855.1). Taxonomy (GTDB): domain Bacteria; phylum Bacillota; class Bacilli; order Bacillales; family Bacillaceae; genus Bacillus; species Bacillus haynesii. The sequence continues at coordinate 45,565 of NZ_MRBL01000016.1, read as the reverse complement.
TGGCAGTTGATCAGGAAAAATCGTTTTCCGATTTGCTTTGACAAAATGCTTTTCAGTCAGGCTATCGTAGTCAATGCCATCGAGCCACGGATTATCAGGGTAGTCAAGCGCCTGTCTGATCATCTCTTCGTCGGAATCTTTCAGCGGCTCATCATCAAAGCCCATCGCCTCAGCCAAAAGTCTAAATACTTCTGTATTTGACTTGCTCTCACCATATTTCTCAATAACAGGCTGCTGAATTTGCGCATAATGGTGCCAATATGACGTATAGAAATCCGTGTTTTCGAAAGCGGAAGAAGCCGGTAGGACAATATCGGCATACCGTGCCGTTTCCGTCAGGAATAAATCGTGAACAACCGTGAATAAATCTTCGCGCTCAAGCCCTTTTCTGACTTTGTTTGCTTCCGGCGCGACGACGGCCGGATTGCTGCTGTACACAAACAGCGAACGGATCGGAGGCTCGGTTTCTAAGAGAGCTTTGCCGAGCTGATTCATGTTGATGACTCTCGGCGTTCTGCCTTTTAATAAATCGGGGCGCTGCAAAGCTTTTGTATTATAGGCCAAAAATGCCGTGTTGCCTTTGATCGCTCCGCCTCCTTTTATCGTCCATTGGCCCGTGATCGCGGGCAGGCACGCGATGGTGCGAACGATCATTCCTCCATTATCATGATGCTGAAGACCGTTGCCGATTCGGATCAGTGAAGGGGAGGTGCGGCCGTACAGGCGGGCGAGCTCGATGATATCATTCCGGGATACACCGGTGACTGCCTCTACTGTGGCGGGGTCGTATTGCCGCACATGGCGGCGCAGCTCTTCATGGCCGACTGTAAATTCTTTCAGAAATGATTCATCAGCCAAATTTTCCTCGAATAAGACATGTATAATGCCAAGCGCAAGCGCGCTGTCCGTGCCGGGGCGAATCGGAATAAACCAGTCCGCCATCCGGCCGGTCTGATTTTTATGAACGTCGATCACAACGATTTTTGCACCGTTTTTCCGGGCTTTTTGAGCAATGGTGATTTGATGCATGTTCGTTGAGACCGCATTGATCCCCCAAAAGATAAACAGTTTTGTCTCCGTTGTATCTTCAGGGTCAGTGCCGATGCTTCCGCCCATCGTGTATTTATAGCCGACAGAACCGGCAGGGGTGCAAATCGCCCGGTCAAGCTGGCTCGATCCGAGGCGGTGGAAAAAGCGCCTGTCCATTCCTTCAGCCGTCAAGTTTCCCATATTGCCGTAAAAGCTGTAGGGCAGAATGCTTTCGGGACCTTCCTGTTCAATGAGCGACTGCCAGCGGGTGCGAATCGTTTCAATCGCTTCATCCCAGCTGATCGGTTCAAATATCCCGTCTCCTTTTGGACCCGTCCGTTTCAGCGGGGTTTTCAGGCGTTTTGGGTCATAAATACGCTCCGTCATATTGCGGACTTTATTGCAAATATTGCCCTGTGTGACCGGATGGTCCGGGTCGCCCTGTATTTTAACGATTTTTCCGTCTTTTTTATGAACGAGCAGCCCGCATTGATCCGGGCAGTCGAGCGAACATACGGATTTGAAAATCCCGTCTTTTTGATCAACATATGACTCCATGGAATCCGTTCCTTTCAGATAAAATGATATGATTCTAGCATTATATCACAAAATCTCGTCAATTCTGAAAATAAGAGCCGGAAGAATATCGGCAGAAAAACGATAAAAAAGGATGCCCCAGAAAGGACATCCTTTAAGTTTCTGTTTATTCTTGATCAAAATCAGGCGCGACCGCTTTTTTAATAAATAAAGCGGTAAAGAAAGCGATACAGCATAAAGCGAGAGCAAACCAGTAGGCATGGTGAACACCGTGAGTCATCGCTTCATTCACGATTTTTGGACTTACGGCTTCTTGCCCGGCAAGATAGCTTTTCTGGCCCTGGCTCATGATGCTGACAAACACCGAAACACCGAGTGCACCTGCAACAGGCTGAAGTGTATTGGAAATTGCCGTACCATGAGGATATAAATGCTTCGGCAATTCGTTTAATGCATTCGTCTGCGCAGGCATCATGATCGCTGAGATGGACAGCATCAAGATGATGTACACAATAATGAACGCCCAAACCGGCACCGAAGGATTGATCCTGCTGAAGAAAAACATCACGCCGACGAGAACGATCGTACCCGGAATGATGAGTTTTCTCGGCCCGAACTTATCGAATAAAGCGCCCATGGCCGGTGACATGAGGCCGTTTAGCAAGGCCCCGGGCAAAAGCAAAAGACCTGCTGCTTTTGCTGAAAAACCAAGCGGTCCTTGCAAATACATCGGCATCACGATTTCGGAAGCGAACATCGCCATAATGACAATCACAAAAAGGCAGACCCCGCGCGTGTAATTTTTATAGGCGAACACACGCACATCCAGCAATGGTTCTTCAAGCTTCAACTGACGAAGCACGAACAACACGATGCTGATCAGGCTGATGATGATCACACCGATGATCAGAGGGGACTGAAACCCTTCCGGAGCCTCCCCGGCACTGCTGAATCCGTATACGATTCCGCCGATCCCGATGGTTGAGAGAATGATCGATAAAAAATCAGCCCGCGGGCGCGTCGTTTCTCCGACATTTTGCAAATACTTCATCGCAAACAGGATTGAAAATACTGCAAAAGGAATGACGATGATAAACAGCCAGCGCCAGCCGAGGATGTCAACAATAACGCCCGAAAGAGTGGGTCCGATCGCAGGAGCAAACATGATGACCAGCCCGAACGTACCCATGATTTTCCCGCGGACTTCAGGCCGATAAATCAGCAAGAGGGCGTTCATAATAATGGGGATCAAGAGTCCCGTACCGACTGCCTGAATCATGCGCCCCGTCAAGAGCATCGGAAAATTCACTGCACAAGCGGCGATGACGGTTCCCGCTAAAAAAGTCGACATGACACCGATAAACATCTGTCTTGTCGTGAACCATTGAATCAGTAAAGCGGAAATAGGCATTAAAACACCCATGACAAGCATAAATCCGGTTGCCAGCCATTGAACAGTTGGAGCATCAACGTGAAAGACTTCCATTAGCTCTGTTAATGCTATGTTCAACAGCGTTTCGTTTAATATTGCAAAAAATGCACCAATCATGAAGGTGACTAATATTGCTTTTGAATTAAACTTTTTCTCCATATCAAACCTCCTGTAATACAATTTACCCAAAAACATGACGACAAATGATATGTAGGACTCCCGAATATCCGGGGTCCTAATTTGCTTCTCTCGTTTTTCATCTTATATAATAACGTGTCTCCACCGCCGTTCATCGTTTTTCTTCATGATTGGCAACTATATGAGTATACTCGGTTTCACCCATATTTACAATAAAATTGTCAGGTTCATCTTTTCAAGTTAACGTATGGATGATTATGAAATGGCAGGGAAGTGCCGTGAGAAAAGGCGGGAAGGGAAGGGCAAAGATGATTCTTTCGGTCAAGCCATTCCGTTATTACAGGTATATTTCACCTGTTTCACCGGCGGATGTGCCGACTGAAAAGAATCATGCCCGAATCCTTTCCCTGATGGATAAAAAGGTAATAACTCTCCAAATCTGAAGAGTTCTTTTAAATGCATCGTCGACTTCTTAAGCAGACAGCATTACAATATTTCGATATACCCTTCTGTGCCATGCACGCGAATTTGTTGCCCATCTTTTATCAGCTGGGTAGCATTCTCCACTCCGACAACTGCCGGCAGGCCATATTCACGTGCGATAACTGCTCCGTGGGTCATCAGTCCGCCAACTTCGGTGACCAGGCCTTTTATGGATACAAATAATGGTGTCCAGCCAGGGTCGGTAAAGGAGGTGACCAATATATCTCCATCTTCCAGATCGGCATTTTCCATGTTTAAAATGACACGCGCTCTTCCTTCTATCACTCCGGAAGAAACAGGTAGACCTGCAATCGCATTAGCCGGCAAACTTTCTCGTTTGTACTCACCTGTAATGATTTCACCTTCAGACGTGATCACACGTGGCGGGGTTAGTTTTTCATATAATTTGTACTCGTCTTTTCGTATGCTGATGATCTGGTCATCTATTTTTTTTGTGCGAACGACTTCGTGAAGTTCTTCAAAAGTGAGGTAGTATATATCTTCCTTTTCATGAATAACGCCCGCTTGTACGAATTGTTCGGCTTCTTTCAGTAAAGCCTGCTTATAAATGAAAAAGCGGCTGACTATTCCGTATTTTGGATATTCCCGGTAGCCGATGAAATTCCGGATGAGGTCGATCATTCGTTTTGTTTCTTTGGCTTTTTGTTCACCATCCGGTAATTGTTTCAATCGCTCTATTAACTCTTGTTCTTTTTCAAAAGCAACACGCCGCCCTTGCTCAAACTTTCGATTGCCGGCATTAGGCTCAAAATTTTTAATGTTATTAAGAATCATGGGAACAAGTGTTATTGGTTTTTCACTCCAACGAGTTCTTGTAATATCAATTTCTCCGGGACACCGCATTCCGTATTTGCTGAGATAATCATAGATAGCGTCTTGGATTTCCTTTCCTCCATCAAACTTAACCAGTTCATCGAGAAAGTGGTCTTCTTTTGCATGCTGCAAATAATCAATCACTTCTGGATAAGGGCGAATCACATCCGCGACATCCATCAGCGCCAGACCCATTTCCGAAGTAATATTATTGGGTACAGATAGAGAAAGAGTATCTGCTGCGTTTTTTTCGCCTAACCACTCGTTCATGTTTTCATTGATCCATGATGTAGCATTTATAGCAGCCATAAACACGGCCGTACTTTGCGGGTCAAATAAGATCTTCTTTAATTGCTGGATATCTTCCAGAATAAAATCAAACAAATCCGATCCCGATTTCGTTTGGATGTTTTGTTTTAACTCTTCGATCGATGTTTGACTGCGCTTCATCAAATCAGAAACGATTGTCGGATCGTTCTCAAATTGCGCCGGCATATCTGTATGACTGCTGCCCGGAAGCGGTGCTGTTTGATCATTTGGCAACAATTTTATATAATCTCGCTCAATTACGGTCATGAGTGCGCCTTTTGTAAGCGGATCTGATCCCACGGTATTTAATAAAGTTTCCCGGCCGGCACGTGTCGTCAGCCTAGGGGCAACATCAACAAACAACCTTCCGCCGGCTTTATGCATAGGTGCAGGAGTCATGAACAGGTAAAAAGACAATCCCAATGGTTTTATCGGATCTGTCATCATTTGTTGATGACCAACAGATAGATAGACGTGATTTTCTTGATCATTCGCTTCAGGGATCGGGTATAAAGTAGTGATCGGCCGACTCTGAACAATATAAAATGTATCATCAGCCAAACACCATTCGATATCTTGCGGCCGGCCGAAATGAGATTCGATCTGTCTTCCGATGCGTTCCAGTTGTAAAATTTGCCTGTCAGTGAGTGTTTGAGACATCTGCTGATCAGGATCGATCTGCTTTGTCTCTGTTCCGCCTCGTTTTCGCCCATAGATCGCCAATTGCTTGGCTGTTATCCTCTTATCGATGATTTGCCCGTTTTGCACTTTATAACAATCGGCAGAGACCAAGCCGGAGACCAGAGCTTCTCCTAGTCCAAAACCTGCATCGATTGAAAGCAGTTTTCGGTTGGAAGTGATCGGATCAGCGGTAAATAAAATCCCTGAAGCCTGCGGGAAAACCATTCTCTGAATGATAACGGATGAATAAACTTGACGATGGTCAAATCCATTTTGTGTGCGGTAGATGACCGCGCGCTCCGTGAACAGGGACGCCCAACACTTGCTGATATGCTGCAAGATTGCTTCTTTTCCGATGATATTTAAATAGGTGTCTTGTTGACCGGCAAAAGAGGCATATGGTAAATCTTCAGCAGTCGCACTAGAACGTACGGCATAAGCATGTTCTTCACCAAACCGGGAGAGATAGCGAGTCACTTCTTTCACAACATTGGAAGGAATTTCGACTTCCATAATGGTATGTCGAATCTTCCTGCTGATTTCACCAATTTGATCTCGATCCTCAACTTTAAGCAGTGTCAGTTGATCCAACAAGGCCTGGAACGGTTTGTTTTGTTTGATGGCTTTTTGAAATCCTGCTGTTGTGACACAAAATCCTTCTGGTACTTGTATTCCTTGAATTTTTGATAATTCCCCTAAATTTAACCCTTTTCCCCCGACGAGCAAAAGCTGTGTTTTTTCCATTTCGTGAAAACCGAGAACCAAATGACTCATTCTGCATCTCTCCTTCGAAAAAAAATTGACAAGAGCTTTTCAATGTGGTAGACTTAAAATGTAAGATGGGATATCTATGACATTTAAATATAAAACATACGTGATCTGATTATATCATCGGGTCTGTTTTTGTGCAATATTAAAAGAACCTGGTAAAACCTCCAGGTTCTTTTTTCATTTCCTCATGCGAGCAGAAAATACTCGATGTTGGCTGTAACAACGAGGGGCGATTTAATCCATACGGTTTGCGGATGGTGCCGGCTGCGCCGGCCATTCATTCTTCGCAAGTCGTAATATTTGCAAAAGCGCATTTTATTTTCCTATAATTTAAAATGTGTGATACATAGAGAAAGGAAGTTTTCAAATGCAATCTTTACAAAACAAAACCGCTCTGATTACAGGAGGGGGAAGAGGGATCGGCCGCGCAACAGCGATTGCCCTTGCAAAAGAAGGCGTACATATCGGCCTGATCGGCCGTACAGCTGCGAATCTTGAAAAAGCGGCAGAGGAGTTGAAGGCGTTCGGAGTAAAAGTATCTGTAGCCGCAGCTGACGTGAAGGATTTAACAGCTGTAGAACGTGCAGTCCAATCCGTAAAAGAAGAGCTTGGACAAATCGACATTCTCATTAACAATGCCGGGATCGGCGGGTTTGCAGGATTTCTTGAGCAATCTCCTGAAGAGTGGGAAAATATTATCCAGGTTAATCTGATGGGGGTTTACAATGTAACACGCGCCGTTCTGCCTGAGATGATCGAAAGAAAAGCCGGCGATATTATTAATATTTCTTCGACAGCAGGCCAAAGGGGAGCAGCCGGCACGAGCGCTTACAGCGCGTCTAAGTTCGCTGTACTCGGGCTGACCGAATCGCTGATGCAGGAAGTCAGAAAGCACAATATCCGCGTGAGCGCCCTTACACCAAGCACGGTTGCGACGGATCTGGCAATCGATTCCAAATTAACAGACGGCAATCCGGAACGCGTCATGCAGCCTGAAGATCTGGCGGAATACATGGTTGCCCAACTCAAACTGCATCCGCGCATTTTCATTAAATCAGCGGGCATGTGGTCTACAAATCCTTAAACAATAGGGAAAGGACAGGTTTGAAACAGCCTGTCCTTTTTTTCGTGCTATTTTTGTGAAAGGCGTACGGGGAGATGGCGGACGCCGAAGACAAACGGACTTTGAATCGCTTCAAGCTCCTCTGAGCTGTCCCTTTCCATATATGCATGCCGCAGCAAGTAATCGAGTGCGACTTTCGCTTCAAGCCGGGCAAGGGGAGCGCCGAGGCAAAAATGGATGCCGAAGCCGAAGCTCATATGAGGGTTTGATTTACGATCAAGCTTAAAGCTGTCAGGATCGTCAAACTTAAGTTCGTCACGATTCGCTGAAGCGACCCAGTTGATCACCGTGGAACCTTTTGCAATCCGCACGCCTCTGATCTCAATGTCTTCAGCCGCCGTGCGGCCGATCGCTTGCACGGGCGGATAATAACGCAGTGTTTCTTCAACAAAGACAGGAACGAGGGACAGATTTTGTCTTACGGCTTCCTGTGTGGCTTTATCTTCTGTGAGATAGCGGACGCTGTTTGCAATCAGGTTGGTTGTCGTTTCGTTGCCTGCGACCAAAAGAATGATGCAAAAATGCAGCAGTTCTTCTTCTGTCAGCGACTTGCCGTCAACTTCCGCCCGCAGCAAAAGCGAAATCAGGTCGTCTTTCGGCTCTTTTTTGCGCTGCTTGATAATGTTTTTAAAATAATCCGCTAAAAACCGATTGCCTTCTTCACGTCGTTTGTACATCTGTTCGGCGGCTTCAGCCGAGCGGTCTTCCGCACCTGCGACAAGGATGTCTGAATAATGTTTAAACATGAGGCGGTCTTCAGACGGAACGCCCAAAAGTTCCGCAATGATAATGACGGGAAGAGGAGCAGCCAAGTCATCCACCACATCAAACAAATCTTTCTGTTTCGCTTCGTTAAATAAAAAAGCCGTCACTTCTTCGATATGCGGCTCAAGCTCTTTCACCGCTTTCGGCGTAAAAGCTTTATTAATGATGGCCCTCATTTTTGTGTGCCTCGGCGGGTCCATGGTTAATATACTTTTTCCTTCCATATTACCGCCGCGTTTTGAAGAGAAAAGCTTCGGGTTTTTTAACACGAATTGAACGTCTTCATAAGAAAAAATATCCCAGCATTTGCGCTCATCATCGTAACGCAAAGGAGACGTCTTTCTGATCCGGTTATAAATCGGGAACGGAAACAGCCGGTCATTACTGGAGCTGATTTCTTTCATCGGAATCCAATTGGCATAGTGCTTGCTTGATTGAAGTGAATTTGAATTTGCCACAGTCAACTCTCTCCTTTAAATGAATCGTTGATATATGATGAACCGGTTCAATCTTTACGTTATCACTATTTTTATAACGGATTCAACGGACATATCATGAAAAAATTGTCAATTGGCCGAAAGTATCGGATCTAAAAAAGGAAAAAAGGCGAGGAATGCTTAAAAAAGCGGGAACATCAGCTCAGAGATGGATGGAAAAAATGAGGCCGTACCTGAACAGGTACGGCCTCAATCTTTCAGCTGACGGCTTCTTCCCGGGAGAACTGGCTGTTATACAAATCGGCGTAAAATCCGTTCTCGCGGAGAAGCTCTTCATGGCTGCCTTTTTCAATAATATCTCCGTTTTTCATCACAAGAATCAGGTCGGCATCTTTAATGGTAGACAGGCGGTGGGCGATGACAAAGCTCGTACGGTTAGCCATCAGTTTGTTCATCGCTTTTTGAATATTCATTTCCGTCCGGGTGTCGACACTGCTTGTCGCTTCATCCAATATTAAAATCTTCGGATCGGCTAAAATGGCTCTCGCGATCGTTAAGAGCTGCCGTTGCCCTTGCGAGATGTTTTGGGCATCTTCGCCAAGTACCGTATCATAGCCGTCCGGCAAGGTGCGGATAAAATCGTCGGCATAGGCGGCTTTTGCCGCTCTGATGATGTCTTCATCTGTCGCGCCTTCACGCCCGTAAGCGATGTTTTCACGGATGGTGCCGTTGAACAGCCATGTGTCCTGCAAAACCATCGCAAACATGCTTCTTGCCTGTTCGCGCGACAGCTCGCTGATCTCTGTGCCGCCGACCTTGATGCTGCCTTTGTTTAATTCATAAAACCGCATCAGCAAATTGATGATCGTCGTTTTTCCTGCGCCAGTCGGTCCGACGATCGCAATCGTCTGGCCTTCTTTGGCATGGAGGCTTAAATCGCGGATGACCGGAACGTTTTCATCATAACCGAAGGCGACACGTTCAAACGATACATCGCCTTTTAATATGCCGGTATCGATCGAAGCCGGCGTCTCCTCAGTTTCCTCTTCTTCGTCCAGAAGACTGAACACCCTTTCGGCGGATGCGATTGCCGATTGGATTGTATTCGCGATTCCGGCAGCTTGAACGAGCGGCTGGGAAAATTGCTGCGTGTATTGGATAAAAGCCTGCACGCCTCCGATCAAAAGGGTGCCGTTAAGAACGAAAATACCGCCGGTTATGCTGACAAACACATAGCCGAGGTTGCCGATGAATGTCATCATCGGCATCATCAGACCGGAAATAAACTGCGCTTTCCAGCCTGACTGGTAAAGACGCTCATTCACTTCATCGAATTGCTGAATCGCTTTTTCTTCATGCCCGAATGCCTTTACTTCCTGATGTCCAGTAAACATCTCTTCAACATGTCCGTTGATGTCGCCGAGTTCTTTTTGCTGCGCGCCGAAGTGTTTCTGCGAAAATGAGGCGATAAATCGGACAGCGAGCATGCTGAGCGGGACCGTGATGAAGACGACAAGCGTCAGCACAGGGCTGATCAAAAGCATCATGACGATGATTCCGACTATCGTAATGACGGACGTAATCATTTGCGTCAGCGCCTGCTGCAATGACGTATTGATATTGTCAATATCATTGACGGCGCGGCTTAGCGTGTCGCCGTGCGAATGCTTGTCATAGTACTTTAAAGGGAGCCGGGTCAGCTTTTCATTCACTTCCTGGCGCATTTCGTATATCGTTTTCTGGGCTACACCGGCCATCAGGTAATGCTGCAAGAAAGTAAACAAAGCAGAAAGCAGATACAGTCCTGCCAGGATCATCGTAATCCGGCCGAGAAAGCCGAATTGAACACCGGTGCCTTCTGTAAAGCTTGCAAAAAGGGAAGAGGTCGCATCCCCGAGAAGTTTTGGACTGATGACATTAAACAACGTCGCCAATATTGCAGCAAAGACAACGAGCACCAGCTGGAAGGTCCGCGGTTTTAAATAGCGGGCCAATCTCAAGAGGGTCTTTTTAAATTCTTTCGGCTTTGTCTTATGCATTCCTTTCGGTATAGAGCCGTGATGCTTTTGTTGTTGGCTCATGCGCTTTCCTCCTCAGCCTGCTGTGATGCCACGATTTCCTGGTAAATGCCGTTTTCAGCAAGCAATTGTTGATGGGTGCCGATGCCGGCTATTTTCCCTTCATTTAATACGATGATTTGATCTGCATCCGTAATCGTGCTTACCCTTTGGGCAACGATGATGACGGCGGCATCATCGGTTGTTTTCTTCAGCGCTTTTCTCAGCTTTTGATCCGTTTTGTAATCAAGCGCCGAAAAGCTGTCGTCAAATAAATAAATTTCCGGTTTTCTGACTAATGCCCGGGCGATGGAAAGCCGCTGTTTCTGGCCGCCTGAAAGATTGGCCCCGGCCTGCTCGATATCAGATTCAATTCCGTTTTCCTTGCCTTCCACAAACTCGGCAGCCTGTGCCGTTTCAAGTGCTTCCAAAATTTCTTCATCTGTTGCATCTTCTTTGCCAAATCGGATATTGTCCTTAATCGTCCCGCTGAATATTGAAGCTTTTTGCGGGACATAGCCGATTTTCGCGCGAAGTTCCTTTTGCGCCATCTTTCTGACATCTGTTCCGTTGACAAGCACAGTCCCTTTTTCAATATCGAAAAATCTCGGGATCAATTGAAGAATCGTCGTTTTTCCCGCTCCTGTGCTGCCGATGATCGCAGTCGTTTCACCCGGCTTTGCCTTGAACGTGATATCTTCGAGAACGGGTTTTTCGGCTCCGGCATAACGAAAAGTCACATTGTGAAATTCAACATAACCGCGCAAGCCGCTGTCTTTCTGCGGCTCTTTCGGATCGGTAATCGAAGGCGCTGTTAACAGCACTTCGTTAATGCGGTCGGCGGATGCCTGAGCCCTTGGGATCATCACGAATGTCATCGCAAGCATGATCAGCGCGATTAGAATCATGGATGCATATTGAAGGAAAGCCATTAAGTTCCCAACCTGCATGTTGCCTTGATCGATACGGATGCCTCCGAACCAGATAATCGCGATGTTCGTGAAATTCATCATAATCATCATGACAGGGAATAGAAAAGCCATGATTCTGTTGACGGCGATGCCTGTATCGCGAAATTCTTCGTTTGCCTTTTGAAAACGGGCTTTCTCTTGATCAACGCGGTTAAACGCGCGAATGACGCGAACGCCCGTCAAACCTTCCCTGAGAACAAGGTTGAGACGATCCGTCTTTTTTTGAAGGACGCCGAATAGGGGGACAGCTTTTCTTGTAATGAGAAAAATCAGCCCGGCAAGTATCGGGAGAGCGGCCAGAAATATAATCGACAGCTTGGCATCTCTGGAAACAGCAAGCACAATACCGCCGACCAGCATTAACGGCGCCCTCGTCATCAATGAAAGCATCATGTTGAGCACATCTTGGACTTGCTTGACATCATTTGTGGTACGGGTAATGAGAGAAGCAGAACCGATTTTTCCGAATTCATCCATTGAATAGTGTTCGACTTTGACAAACAGCTTGCGCCTGATGTCTCTTCCAAAGCCGAGGGCTGTTTTCGAAGCGAAAAACGCTTTTCCGACAGTCATCATGATAGCCAGAAGGGAGCAGGCGATCATCCAGCCGCCGGTTCTCATAATGAATGGCATGTCACCGTTCACGATTCCGACATCAACGACATCAGCCATTAAAGTCGGCAAATAAAGCTCAAGCACACTGCTCAGCAAAGTAAAAACAGCGACAAGAATCACTTGCAGCTTATAGGGCTTTAAATATTTTAAGAGTGAGATCATCTTTCAACCTTCTTTTCACTTGTTTTTTCTCCGTGTTCGATAAATTCGGATAACTTAAGAATCAAATCGGCGAACTGCCTGCTTTCATCCTCGCCCAGAAACCGCGAGAGCTGCAAGAACCATCGGTTCAGGCCTTTAAGCGCATCGTCAGCCGCTTTTTTTCCTTCATCGGTTAGAAAAATCCGGACGATCCGCTTGTCATCCTCATCCATGCGCCGCAAAACGAGTCCTTTTTTCTCCATTCTGTTCAACAGCTGTGTGACGAAAGGAGAGGTGACATGCAAAGCGCGGCTGATTTCGGATGCCATTTTTCCTTCACCGTTTTCTTCATTTAAAAACATCAGCGCTTTTGCCTCAGTCTTTTTCCATTCAACTGAAGGAAAAGACTGTTTCATTTTCGTATACCGCAGCCGGCTGAAAGCTTCGATCAACTGCTCAACGGTCTCGCGGCCGACTTTATCTTGTTTCATAAAAGCACCTGCTTCTCCAGTTTAATTAATTAAGTAAATAAACTAAAACACGGTATTATCATACATAGAACAACAAAAGAATGTCAAAGAAGAAACTTAGGAAAAAGAAAAAACCCGATCATTGATGACATTGACCGGGTCATTGTACGAGCTTCATAAAATAATCCTTCAGTTCAAGATGGCGAAGGTGTGACGGAACCTCTTCCGAACCGACGATGATCATCGGAGCCAAGCTATCCGTTTTATAAAGTGAGCCATGGCCGCCTCCGCCAAAATGGAGGGGAGACTTTTCGCCGGCAAATTGGAATCCGGGTTTCGCATCGGCAATCACAAACCGGCCGCGGTGCGAATGCATGGCGCTGTACAGGCGGGCAAGAGCATCCGGGTAATCGCCATACCGGATCGATGTGCCGTCTGCTTTAAGGTCCAATAAAGAAAAATCTCCGCTGATTGTCCATGACTGCCCGTAAGGATCTTGATAACCGCCTTCCGGACGAAACCGCAGCGGTTGTAAGGAACGCTTCGAATCGACGTATATCCAGCCGTCCTTTTTCCATGCTGTGAAAGCGATCCGTCCGTCTTTTTTCAATTCATTGACGGCATCTTGCATCGGCATGTTTCGATCCGTTACATAAATGTATGCCATTCTGTCGTTTACCGCAAAAAGAAGCTGATCTTTTCGATCGGGGCCTTTGTTTATTTTTGTGATCCGGTATCCTTTAAAAAGCGAATGGAGCCGGATGGCTGCCTTGTCTTTATCGCGTCCGATCGATGTCTGCCCGCCGTCTCCCATGACGACCCACACCGCTTTTTCGGCCGCATCGCGCCAAGAATCATATGGATTCAATATCCGCTGCAGCTGCCGGTCCATTTTTTCGATGCCTTCCATATTCATCGGGCCTTCTTTGTGTGCATCGCGGTCAAAATCGGGAAAGTAGGCGACAGTCAGTGCAGGCAGCTTCCTCTTTTTAATTAAATAGGCTATTTCCTGTGCCGTGAATTTGTCGTTAACGCCATAACCCTGCCAAATATGGTGGTAGGGATTGTCGGGATCAAGCTGGGCAAAGCGGCCGAACGAAAAAAGAGCCGGCCCGTTTACCGTCATATGTTCGGGCATCAATTTAAGCTTCTTGAGCGGGGGCGGGATGTTTAATTCGCGGCGGTCAGGCCCCCTGTATATGAGCCCGTTGATGGATGCCGACTGTTTTCCTTGCTTTTGCAAATCTTCATGTACCGTTGTTACCTTTCGGTTTAAATGGCGGTGATTGAGAGAATATATCCCGTCTTCGATCGTTTGTTTGATGCCGAGCGCGGCGATTTCTTTTTTATCGCTCCCGTAATTCACAATTCTCTGTTCACCCTGGTTATACCAGACGAGCCCGGGAACGCGGTGGATATTTGGATAAGTTCCCGTGAGCAGCGTGCTGTCAATCGTAACCGACATGGTCGGATACGCGCTTACCACTTCAGGTTCATAATGACCGGTTTCAAGAAAGAATTTCAATGCCGGGGCGCGTCCTTCTTGAATCGCTTTTTTCAGAGGCTGATCCATCAAAGAGTCGATAATCAGGACAATGACCGGTTTTTTGGAGGGCTTGACGGCCTCTGCTTCTTCATCTGAGAGCCCCAATTTTTCATCCCCGGCATTCAGCCATATGATGAATGAAACCAGCACACATATGAAAATGACAAGTACAATGCTTAGCTTTTTCAAAATGGCCTCATTCCTTTAATTCCATCGTATGCATATTCTGGCATGTGGCGCCGGAAGTTATAGCTGGTAATAGGTTCTAAATGAATCCCGCCTGCTCTTGGGAAGCCTATTCAATTAGAAAGGAGGGAAAATGATGAAGAAACATAAATGGTTAGCCGCATTTGCTATCATCGCCATTTTAGGCGTTATCGGCTATTTCACGGTCAGACACCTTGAACCGGAATATGCCTATATGCCTCCTAAAGAAAACGTCATCTCAAAGGAAAAACGATTGCACGGATACGATCTATGGGGGGCTTTTACAACGGACAAGCCCGCGTCCGCAGGGGAGGGAGCTGTAAAGGTTGATGACCGCCTTCTCGACTTGGGACGGGAGACATTTTATAAGGAAACATTCGGCAATGAGGTGTTTTTGACGGATATCGTCGGACTGCTTGACGGTCCCATTACAGCTGCCAACATGACGAAAGCCATTGCTGGATTAAAAGGGAAAGGGACGACGAATTTACGCATCGAATTGGCGGAAACGGTTAAGGTCGGCGGGAAAACCTTTAAAAAAGGCGAGAAGATCGACACCGGTATTGATGTTGCAAAAGGGGCTTATGCGCCCCTTGGCATGCCTTTCAAATACGCTGACGGAAAAATCAAAGCCGGCATCAGCTGTGCGGCCTGCCACGCCACAGTTGATTCGAAAACGATGAAGGTGATGGAAGGCGTGACAAACCCTGATTTAAATACAGGACTGATGCTGGCGCTGGCGACGAATTCAGCGGCATATTTTACACATGCCGAAATTGATAACATTAAACAATTTATGAATGATAAAAGCCCTGTGATCACCGCTAGAAACGGCAAAAAAGAACGCCTTCCCGATCCGGACCGCCTCGAAGATGCTGTCGATCGGATCTTCCTGAAGTGGCCGAGAGGTTTTTTCGACTCGACGATCGATATGAAAAGCAATCCCACGCAGATTCCGGATGCCTATACATTGGGCGACCATCCGTACAGCTGGAGCGGTGCGGCAATGGCGGGTCCGTTTAAAGGCTTGACTGTGTTCAGCAATAATGTTCATGCGCAAAATTCGGACAGCCTCTCACAAGCCCCGGCAAGCCGGGCGCTTTTCGGCATGAGCGAAGATGTTTATATCGGAACGATTCTGCAAAGGGCTCCCGCCTCAACATACAGGTATCAGCCGAAAAAAGGGGAAAGTCCGACTGCGTTTTTCAAAAAAGCCGATCCCACTCCCGGAGTACCGGGCGTCAACCAAATGGTCAAGCCGCCGAGCTTTCCTAACATCACATTGGCTGCGCCCGATGGCGTGCATGTGAGCTCGCCCGGACGAAAAGTAAATGAAGAAAACAACGCTGTGTCCGCCTGGCAAAATACACTTAGACCGCCTGATCCGCGGCAAAAAACCGACAGCCAAACCGTCAGGCGCGGCAGGCGCGTTTTTGAACAAGCAGGCTGCATATCCTGCCATGCCGGCCGGTATTTGACGAACAACAAGGTCATCTCGGCTGAAAAAGTCGGAACCGAGCCGACAAGAGCGCAGTCTTTTAAGAAAACGGAAAACATTTTTGGGAAAAGTCTTATCCATTCGCCTGACACACCGGTGCCTCTGCCGCGCGAGCCGAAGATTCTGAAAGTCCCGACAGCCGGGTTTGACCCCGAACAGATCAAGCTTTCGTGGGCGCAGGGAGATTCCAAAGGCGGCTACAAAGTGCCGAGTCTGATCGGCGTTTACTGGCGCGCTCCTTATTTGCACGACGGAGGGGTTGCAGTGGGAAGCTCATTAAAAGAGACAGGCATACCAAAGACGATCCTAGAAGGCAAGCAGGCGGACCCTTATAACAGCTTGCTGGCGATGATCGACAGAGACTTAAGACAGCAGGTCGTTAAAAGCAATTCGGAATCGCCCGACTTAAAAGCGGTCAGAGTGACCGGCAAAGGGCATGAATTCTGGATCGACGCCAAAAGCGGATTTTCCGAACAGGAGCAAAAAGCGTTGATTCATTATTTAATCCATGCCGATATGCCGAAAAATAAGGAATAAAATGAAACGAAAAGCCGCCTGTCAGGCGGCTTTTTTAAAACCTCATCACCGCGACGACGCCTTTTCGGTCCTTTGCTTTGTGACGGAGCGATAGGGATGACCCGACTGATGAGCGATTCAGGAGAATCAATTTGAAAAATCAACATAAAAAAGGGGGATGAACATACATATGTAAGATGCGCTTTTTATAATAGAAGAGACGCGGCCAGTGATATAAAGGACAGAAAATTCAGACTTTTATCTGTATTTATGATAAAATAAAATCAGCCAAGCTTTTGCGCCCGGCTGGATTTGTTGTAAGACTGCTATTGATATTGCTGAAGTCGAGAAAAAAACTTCTTTACGAACTGATAAAAGACTTTTGCGGAAGGGGAAAGCTCCCTGTTTTTAGGGGTGATGATACCGACCGTGCGCTTTACCTGCGGAAAATCAATCGGAATCTTCTTTGTAAAACGGGGAGCCGTTTCATTAAAGGCGCTTTCCGGCAAAAGCGTCACTCCCATATCAGCAGAAACCAACCCTTTGATCGCATCCAAATCTTCGCCCTCTGAAGAAATTTTAGGCGTATATCCCACTTGCTTGCATGCATCTACAGCCATTTTTCGAAGGATGTATCCGTCTGGAAACAGCACATACTGATCATTTCTGAGATCGCCGAGATGAAGGCTTTTCTGGCCTGATAGCGGATGATTGACCGGCACGAGTGCCAAAAGGCTTTCCGAAAACAAAATGTCCCCTTTAATCTCAGCAATATTTGACGGAACGGGACCGAGAAAAGCCAAATCGATATCCCTGTTTTTCACCGCTTCGATCAAAAATTTATAAGATCCCTGCCTTAAAAGAAAAGCGACATGAGGATGCTCCTCTTTAAAAGCGGAGATGACGGTCGGAAGGAACTGACCCGCAAGGCTTGTCGGGAAACCGATTTTAACGGTTCCGCGATTCGGGTCCAAATACTCGTCGATTTGTTCCTTCGCGAAATCGATCGCTTTCATCGCCGTTTTAATATGATCTAAAAACTGTCTCCCGATCGGAGTCAGCTTCACATTCCGGCCTTCGCGCTCAAACAAATCAACGCCGAGCTCTTCCTCAAGATTGGCGATCTGCCTGCTGATCGCCGACTGAGCGACATGAAGATGCATGGCCGCTTCCGATACGTGCTCTCTTTCTGCAACTTCCATAAAGTAATGCAATTGGCGTAATTCCATCGTTGTTTCACCTGCTCATCTCAAAATGAGATAGTTTTAATCTAAATTATATATTGTTTGTATAGATTTGAAAACCTACAATAGGATTAGAGTTTGTAAGATTTTATGACCGGGGACAAACGGGAAAAATGAACGGGGGAGAGGAACAATGACTTATAATCAATTACCAAAGGCACAAGGTCTCTACCGTCCTGAATTTGAACATGATGCATGCGGAATCGGCCTTTACGCTCATTTGAAGGGCCTTCCTACTCATGATATTGTCAAAAAAGGATTGCAAATGCTTTGTCAATTAGACCACCGGGGCGGTCAGGGCAGTGACCCGCATACCGGAGACGGGGCAGGCATCATGATGCAGATTCCGGATGCGTTTTTCAAAAAAGTCTGCGCCGGTTTCAACTTGCCTGAAAAAGGACGCTACGGCGTCGGAATGATCTTCTTTTCGAAAGATGACAGCGGGCGCGAGAAAACCGAAGCGCGCATTAACGAGCTGATCGAACAGGAAGGTCAGGCGGTGCTCGGCTGGCGAACTGTACCTATAAATGTCGGAAAAATCGGAACAGTCGCACAAGAAAGTGCACCAGTCGTCCGCCAGGTATTCATCGGAGCAAATGCAGCGCTGAAAGACAATCTGGCATTCGAACGCAAGTTGTACATCATTCGCAAACAGGCCGAAAATTGGGCAAAAGAACACGAAAAAACGTTCTATTTCGTCAGCCTCTCAAGCAATACCATCGTATATAAAGGACTTTTAACGCCCGAGCAGGTTGATGCTTTCTATGAAGATTTGCAGGACGAGGACTTCGTCTCAGCTTTTGCATTGGTTCACTCCCGTTTCAGCACAAACACGTTTCCGAGCTGGGAAAGGGCGCATCCGAACCGCTATCTGATCCACAACGGGGAAATCAATACGCTGCGCGGCAATATGAACTGGATGAAAGCGAGGGAACAGCAGTTTGTTTCTGAAGCGTTCGGTGAAGACTTGCCGAAGGTTTTGCCGATTCTCGATGAAAATGGAAGCGACTCCTCGATACTGGATAACGCATTTGAATTCTTTGTACTGGCTGGAAGGAAGCCGGCCCATGCTGCAATGATGCTGATTCCGGAGCCGTGGAACGAGAACCCGTACATGTCAAAAGAAAAGAAGGCATTTTACGAATATCACAGCTCTTTAATGGAGCCGTGGGACGGCCCGACTGCGATTTCATTTACAAACGGAAAGCAGATCGGAGCTATTTTAGACCGGAACGGGCTCAGACCCGCTCGCTATTATGTCACTAAAGACGACTACCTTATTTTTTCCTCCGAAGTCGGCGTGATTGATGTCGAACAGGAAAACATTTTGTATAAAGACCGGCTGGATCCCGGAAAAATGCTGCTTGTAGATCTTGAAGAAGGACGGATCATTTCCGATGAAGAAGTCAAATCCGAAATCGCCGGAGAGTTTCCGTACCAGGAATGGCTCAGTAAAGAACTGGTTCATGTCTCAAACGACATTGAGGAAACCGAAGAAAAATCTGTGCCTGACCTGCTGACACGCCAAAAAGCATTCGGTTTTACGTACGAAGATATTCACAAGTATTTAATTCCTGTCATTACAGAAGGCAAAGACCCGCTCGGTTCAATGGGCCACGATGTCCCGCTGGCGGTGTTGTCAGACCGTCCGCAATCGCTGTTCAACTATTTTAAACAGCTGTTTGCTCAGGTTACCAACCCGCCGATTGATGCAATCCGCGAACAGATCGTCACATCGACATTGACATGGCTCGGAGCGGAAGGCGATGTTCTCCATCCGAACGAAAGCAGCTGCCGCCGGATCAAATTGTATACACCGGTCTTGACGAACGCACAGTTCAATTCTTTAAAAGGACTTGTGCACAAGGATTTCAAAAGCAAGACGATTCATACGCTCTTTACAGACGATTTGAAGAGCGGACTCGAAGATATGTTTAAAGAAGTGGACAGAGCGATTGCCGAAGGCGTGACACTCCTTATTTTATCCGACCGCAAAATGGACGGTCAGAAAGCGCCGATTCCTGCGCTGCTAGCCGTCAGTGCCTTGCATCAGTATTTGGTCCGTGCAGGAAAACGTACGAAAGTCAGCATTATCGCCCAATCCGGTGAAGCGCGCGAAGTTCATCATTTTGCCGCCTTGATCGGCTACGGAGCTGATGCCATTCATCCGTACCTCACGTATGCGACATACAAACAGGCGATTGAAGACGGAGCGCTCTCCATCAGCTATGAAGAAGCCGTTACAAAATACAGCAAAAGCGTGACAGAGGGCGTCGTAAAAGTGATGTCCAAAATGGGTATTTCCACTGTCCAAAGCTACAGGGGCGCACAGATTTTTGAAGCGGTCGGGATCAGCAAAGACGTCATAGACAGCTATTTCACAGGAACGGCATCACAGCTCGGCGGAATCGGTTTGGACACGATTGCCGAAGAAGCGAAGCGCCGCCACAGGGAAGCTTATGAAGATACATTCAGTGAAACGCTTGATTCGGGAAGCGATTTTCAATGGAGAAAAGGCGGGGAACACCACGCTTTTAACCCGAAAACGATTCACACGCTGCAATGGGCATGCCGCAAAGGTGATTACAGCCTGTTTAAACAATATTCGAAAGCGGCTGATGAAGAAAGAATCGGTTTTCTCCGTAATCTCTTCTCGTTTGATGAAAACCGGAAGCCGCTGCCGCTTGAAGAAGTCGAATCTGCTGAATCGATTGTGCGCCGCTTTAAAACAGGGGCGATGTCATTCGGCTCTTTAAGCAAGGAAGCCCATGAAGCGCTGGCGATTGCAATGAACCGTCTCGGCGGAAAAAGCAACAGCGGGGAAGGCGGAGAAGATCCGGCGCGCTTTACGCCTGCCGCGCATGGTGATAACCGATGCAGCGCGATCAAGCAAATTGCTTCAGGCCGTTTCGGTGTGAAAAGCCACTATCTCGTCAATGCCGACGAGCTGCAAATTAAGATGGCGCAGGGTGCAAAACCTGGGGAAGGCGGACAGCTCCCTGGCAATAAAGTGTATCCATGGGTTGCCAATGTTCGCGGATCTACGCCTGGGGTCGGCTTGATTTCACCGCCGCCGCACCATGATATCTACTCGATTGAAGATTTGGCGCAGTTGATCCATGACTTGAAAAACGCCAACCGCGATGCACGGATCAGCGTAAAGCTTGTCGCTAAAGCCGGGGTCGGCACGATTGCAGCCGGAGTCGCCAAAGCGACTGCCGATGTCATCGTCATCAGCGGCTATGACGGGGGCACTGGAGCATCACCGAAAACAAGTATTAAGCATACCGGCCTTCCATGGGAGCTTGGACTTGCTGAAGCTCATCAAACACTGATGATGAACGGTTTGCGCGAACGCGTCGTATTGGAAACAGACGGCAAATTAATGACCGGCAGAGACGTTGTCATGGCTGCGCTTTTAGGAGCTGAAGAATTCGGTTTTGCCACAGCACCGCTCGTTGTTCTCGGCTGCGTCATGATGAGAGCCTGCCATTTGGATACGTGCCCTGTCGGGGTAGCAACGCAAAACCCTGAGCTTCGCAAAAAGTTCATGGGCGATCCGGATCACATCGTGAATTACATGCTCTTTGTCGCAGAAGAAGTCCGCGAATTGATGGCCCAGCTTGGTTTCAGAACAGTTGATGAAATGGTGGGCCGCACGGATGTCCTTCGTGTCAGCGAACGGGCCAAAGCGCATTGGAAAGCGGGGCAGCTCGATTTATCAAACCTGCTTTATCAGCCAGAAGGCGCACGTACATTCCGTACGCCGCAAAACCATAAAATCGATGAATCGCTCGATATTACGCAAATCTTACCGGCCGTGCAGTCAGCTGTTGAAAACGGTACGCCTGCGGAAGCATCTTTTGAAATCCGCAATATCAACCGTGTAACAGGAGCCGTAACCGGAAGCGAAATTTCTAAGCGCTACGGTGAAGAAGGTCTCCCTGAAGATACGATTACACTCCGATTCACAGGTTCAGCGGGGCAAAGCTTCGGAGCGTTCGTACCAAAAGGAATGACGATGTATTTGACAGGAGATGCCAATGATTACATCGGCAAAGGTCTTTCAGGCGGAAAAATCGCCGTCAAAGCGCCTGACGAATTCAACCCTGCATTCCGTGAAAATGTTATTGTCGGAAACGTCGCGTTTTACGGTGCTACAAGCGGAGAAGCTTATATTAACGGACTCGCCGGCGAACGTTTTGCCGTCAGAAACAGCGGAGTCAGCGTTGTCGTTGAAGGCATCGGCGACCATGGATGCGAATACATGACCGGCGGGCGCGTCGCCATTCTCGGCGACGTCGGCAAAAACTTTGCCGCGGGCATGTCAGGCGGAATCGCCTACGTGTACGCCGAAGACAAAAAAGCCTTTAAACGGAAATGCAATCCTGAAATGATCGAGTTTGAAACACTTGAAGCACCTGAGGAAATCGCGGAACTGAAAACGATGATCGAAAACCATTACAGATATACTGGAAGCTCAAAAGCAGCTTCAATACTTGATCATTGGGAAGAGGCCGTCGGTCGGTTTGTGAAAGTGATTCCGAAAGACTTCAAGCAAATGATAGAGCGGATTAAAGAGCAGAAAGAAGCCGGCTTGTCTGATGAAGAGGCGTTAATGTACGCGTTTGAAGCCGGTACGAAGCAAAAGATTGAACCATCTGCGGCTGCTTCATCAAAAGAAGCGGTGGCACAGTAAGAAAGGGGAGGGGAAAATGGGCAAAGCAACAGGATTTATGGAATTCAAGCGGGAAAAGCCTGCTGAACGCGATCCTCTCACACGGATAAACGACTGGAACGAATATTCGTCTCCATTTTCTGAGGAAGCATCAAAAAGACAGGGAGCGCGCTGCATGGACTGCGGCACCCCCTTTTGCCAAATTGGCATGGATATAAGCGGTTATACGTCGGGATGTCCGATTCACAATTTAATCCCTGAATGGAATGACCTCGTTTACAAGGGAAGGTGGAAAGAAGCGCTTGACCGCCTTCTAAAGACAAACAACTTCCCTGAATTTACGGGACGGGTTTGTCCGGCGCCTTGTGAGGGTTCTTGTACGGTGGCGATTTCCGATCCGGCCGTATCCATCAAAGGGATCGAACGGACGATTATTGACAAAGGATTTGAAAACGGATGGATTCAGCCGCGAATTCCGAAAAAACGGAGCGGCAAGAAAATCGCGATAGTTGGCTCAGGGCCTGCCGGTCTCGCAAGCGCCGATCAATTGAATCAGGCGGGGCATTCGGTCACTGTTTATGAGCGCAGCGACCGCCCGGGCGGCCTGTTAATGTACGGTATTCCAAGCATGAAACTTGAAAAAAGCGTTGTCGAACGCCGCATCAAGCTATTGACGCAGGAAGGCATTGACTTTGTCACCAATACGGAAATCGGCAAAGATATTACAGCCGACGAACTAAAAGAACAGTACGATGCGGTTATCCTTTGCACAGGGGCCCAAAAACAGCGCGATCTCTTGATTGAAGGCCGTGAAGCAAAAGGTGTCCACTTTGCCATGGACTATTTAACAGGCACCATTAAGAGCATGCTCGATTCGAATTTTAAAGATAAGCAGTTTATCAATACGAAAAATAAAGACGTCATCGTCATTGGCGGCGGGGACACGGGGGCAGACTGCGTTGCAACGGCCCTGCGCCAAAAAGCGCGAAGCGTCGTCCAGTTCGGTAAACATCCGAAGCTGCCCGATACAAGAACCGCCGAAAATATGTGGCCGGAACAGCCGCATGTCCATTCGCTGGACTATGCTTATGAAGAGGCGCAAGCAGCATTCGGCAGCGATCCGAGACAGTATTCGATCCAAACGAAAAAGCTTGTCGCAGACAAAAACGGCCATTTGAAAGAACTTCATACGATTCAAATGAAAAAAGTAAAGAATGATCAAGGAAAATTTGAGTTTCACGAAATTCCGGGAACGGAAAAAGTATGGCCTGCTCAATACGTCTTTATCGCCATCGGCTTTGAAGGAACGGAACAGCCGCTGCTTGAACAATTCGGGGTAAATACGGTGAGAAATAAAGTTGACGCAGCATACGGGGGATATAAAACAAATGTCGACGGAGTCTTCGCAGCAGGGGATGCGAGAAGAGGGCAAAGCCTGATCGTTTGGGCGATTCACGAGGGACGCGAAGTCGCCCGTGAAGTTGACAAATATTTAATGGGGAGTTCTGTACTGCCGTAAAACAAAGGGGTATTTACATCATATAAATGAAAGCCTGTCCTTCAACCTTTTTTAGATTGATGCGGCAGGCTGTTTTGTTTTTCTTTCGTTCACTGTTTTCTCGGCCAGCCTTAAACGATTTGATATATATAAATTTTGGCTGTGTACGTACTCCATTTAATGGAATATAACATAGCCTAAAGTATGCAAAGCAATCAAAGGAGGCTATAACAGTGGAAGAGACTTATCAATATCAAGATGACTGGGCGGATGCGAATAGACAGCAGCCTTTTACTTATGGCGGTTACCCTTATCCGCGGCCAAGACCGCGCCCTAGACCAAGGCCGCCGTTTTATCCGTATCCATTCTTCTATCCGTTCTTCTATCCTTATTATCCTTTCTACCCTTACCCTTGGTAATGGGTAAACCGAAGTTGTCTGGTGAAACAGGCAGCTTTTTTCATTTTGATGAATTTTTCAAAACGCTTCCACGAATAATAACAGCGATATGATAAAAGCTCTATATTTCCAAAAGAGAACAAATTGGATGTGGTATTCGTGTCGTTATTCGTCAAAAAGTTGAGCAGAGAAAAGCGATATTTGATTTTCGCATTCAGTGTCATTCTTCTCTATGTCCTTCCGCTTTACATATTAAATGAAGACGCTCATATCCGCGTGCATGACAACCTGGATTCCAACATCGCCTGGTATAAGGTGCTGGCCGAAAGCGGGCAACTGCTCGGCGGCGTTAAAGCCGTCATTCCACAAATCATCAACGGACTGCCGCGGGATGCTTACGGAACGGAATGGAGCGGCATTGTCTGGCTTCATGCCTTGTTTCCCTCGATGACCGCATATGCTTTAAGCCAGACGATCACGAGGGTGTTTGCTTTTGTCGGGATGTACCTCATGCTGAAAAGCCATGTGATTCGCGATGAAAAAGCGTATTTCATCAGAATCGCGGTATCGCTTGCTTTTGCCCTGACACCCTTTTGGCCTTCGGGAATGCTCAGCACGCTTGGCCATCCTTTAGCTTTATGGGCTTTTTTAAACATCAGGGCAGGGAACGACTCATGGAAAGAGTGGGCAACCCTTGCACTTTTGCCGCTTTACTCAAGTTTTGTGCTCGGTTTCTTCTTTTTCCTTGCCGCCGTTTCGCTGATTTGGCTTTATGATTTGGTTACAAAGCGCAGCTTTAACCTTCGCTTTCTCGGAAGTATCGCCCTGATGACAGGCATTTTTCTGGCGATAGAATACCGGCTTGTTTATTCGGTTTTCGCTTCAGGCGAAACGATGCATCGCGTTGAATTTATTTCGTCGAGGCATGATATCCTACATTCGTTTCGGTTGTCCTTTAAAAATTTCGTGCTCGGCCACAATCATGTCATGACCGTCCATACGGCAGTGATACTGCCTTTGATTGTGCTCACTTTCGGGCTCGTCGTTGCAAGACAACGCGAAAAGCGGCCAAGAGAAGAAAAGCTGTTCATCTTTTTATTCATTTTAAATTATGCGCTTTCTTTATGGTATGCCTTCTGGTTCAACAAACTGTGGGCGCTTCCAAAGGAAAAGATCAGTCTGCTTTCGGCTTTCAATTTCGCACGTTTTCACTTTTTGCGCCCTCTTGTGATATATGCAAGCTTTGCAGTTGCATGCTACATATTGTGGAAAATGGGGAAGAGGTGGCGGCGCTTCGTGCATGCCGCGCTGGTTGCCCAGCTGCTCGTGCTTATTCCGTTTCATGAAGAGTTGACTTACGGCGCATACCACCATGCCCCGACATTTCGGGAATTTTATGCATCAGATCAGTTTAAACAGATCAAACAATTCATCGGCCGTCCTCCCGATTCCTACCGGGTGGCAAGCATCGGCCTGCATCCTGCGATTGCGCAATATAACGGCTTCTACACACTTGATACGTATGCCAATATTTATCCGCTCAAATACAAGTATCAATTCCGGAAAATCATCGCCAAAGAGCTTGATAAAAATCCGGCCTTGAAGCGCTATTTCGATGAGTGGGGGAGCCGCTGCTACTTGTTTGTTGACGAGCTTGGAAAACATTACGCGTTCAAAAAGAACACGAAGAAAAAAATCACGAACCTGGAATTAAACACTGAAGCGTTCAAAAAAATGGGGGGACGATATATTTTTTCTTCCGTTCCGATTATGAATGCAGAACAAAACAAGCTCGCGTTTTTAAAGCGGTTCAGCCACCCGCAGTCCGCTTGGAACATCTATGTATATGAAGCGATAAGCATCGATAAGGAGGAAGCAAATTGAATCTTCAACAGCCTTTGCTGACGATTGTCGTACCCTGTTATAACGAAGAGGACGTGTTTGCCGAAACCGTAAAACAGCTGACTGCGGTATTGGATGATCTCACAGCGGACAAACTGATCTCTTCAGAGAGCAAGCTATTATTTGTCGATGACGGATCGACGGATCGCACATGGCCGCTGATTGCCATGGAAAGTACAAAAAACCGCTATGTGACAGGCTTGAAGCTGGCCCGTAATTCAGGACATCAAAAAGCCCTCTTAGCCGGACTCGATAAAGCGAAGCAAAAATCGGATTGCGTGATTTCAATCGATGCCGACCTTCAGGATGACATTTCGGCGATTCGCCAGTTTATCGAAAAATATCATGAAGGCTATGAAATCGTCTACGGTGTACGCCGAAGCCGGAAAACAGATACGTGGTTTAAACGAACGACAGCCGCATGGTTTTACCGGGTCATGAATAAGCTTGGCATCCAGCTGGTTGATAACCATGCCGATTTTCGACTTTTGAATAAACGGGCGCTTGAGGAGCTCAGCCGCTATGCAGAAGCAAATGTTTTCCTGCGCGGTCTGGTGCCCCTGATCGGCCTCCGGTCGGCCAAAGTGTTCTATGACCGAAAAGAGCGGCTGGCTGGAGAAACGAAATATCCGCTGAAAAAAATGCTGTCTTTCGCTTTTCACGGGATTACGTCTTTCAGTGTCGCTCCGATCCGTTTTTTTACCCTGATTGGCTTCTTCTTATTTTTCCTAAGCTGCATCGCGGGTATATATGCAATGATTCAAAAACTGCTCGGCTACACGAATGCAGGCTGGGCTTCGTTGATCATTTCGATATGGTTTTTGGGCGGCCTGCAATTGATGGGAATCGGCATTATCGGCGAATATATCGGAACGATTTTCACCGAAGTGAAAAGAAGGCCGAGATATGCGGTGGATATCGATTTGTATACTGAACGGCTCGGCCGGCGCGAACCTGAAAAACGGTCAGGAACAAAGCTCAGCTGATGACGGATGTTAACGGATCACTTAACTCAAATTTTACAGTTCATCATGAATAGGAAGGATGTACAAACTTATGGCAGAAAAACAAACCTCTGGCATGACGGTTGTCGCTATCGGGTCGATCCCGTTGATTATGACGTTGGGAAATTCGATGCTGATTCCGATTTTGCCGAAGATGAAATCTGAACTCAATTTATCGCAATTTCAAGTCAGCCTTGTCATTACCGTGTTTTCGATCACTGCAGCGCTCTTTATTCCGCTGCTGGGTTACTTGGCGGACCGCTTTTCAAGGAAAGTGGTGATTATTCCGTGCCTGTTCCTTTACGGGGCCGGCGGGATTCTTGCAGGATTTGCATCGACGACCTTTGAGAACGCCTTCCCGTGGGTGCTTTTCGGGAGAGGACTGCAGGGGCTCGGGGCAGCCGGTACAGCGCCGATCGCTATGGCGCTGACAGGAGACCTTTTTAAAGGGTCTGACGAAAGCCGGGTGCTCGGTCTTGTTGAAGCCTCGAACGGCTTTGGTAAAGTGCTGTCTCCGATTTTAGGATCATTGATTGCATTGATCGCTTGGTTTTGGGTGTTTTTTGCATTTCCGGCTTTCTGTATTGCACCGATCATTTTGACTTGGATTTTTATCAAAGAAAAAGACAAGAAAAAAGATCCGCCGCCTCTCGGAAAATATGTGAAAGGGCTGACAAGCGTTTTTAAACATGAGGGCAGATGGCTTTTCACCGCATATCTCGCAGGAGCCGTTTGTTTGTTTACTCTGTTTGGCATCCTCTTTTACTTATCTGATATTTTGGAAAAAGAATTTCATACAGACGGCGTAAAGAAAGGTCTGATCTTGGCGATTCCTTTGCTTGTGATGTGTACAACATCATATATTACGGGCAGCAAAATCGGACAAAATCAGCAGCTGATGAAAAGAATGATGGTCATCGGGCTCGCTCTGATTACGATTTCCTACGGCACACTGTCTTTTTTCTCCGCGCTCATTCCTTTTATTTCGATCCTTGTCATCAGCAGCATCGGTACAGGCTTTGTTCTGCCGTGTGTCAACAGCTTCATAACCGGGGCTGTCGGAAAAGAGAGGCGCGGCTTTGTGACATCTCTGTATGGATCGGTCAGATTTTTAGGAGTCGCCATCGGTCCGCCGATTTTCGGGAGACTGATGGAATGGTCGAAACTTGGCATGTTTATGTCGATTGCGGGTCTGACATTAGTCGTCGGTGTGCTGGTGCTGACCATGATTCATGTCAAAAAGGAAGACAGCAAAAAAGGGGAGAAAGGGCTGCAGCCGGCTGACGCCAGATAGGAGGAAAGGAAAAAACATGCGCATAGAAAAGGTTGACACATTTCCGCTGTTCCACAAGCTTTCCTCCCCTTACGGCGATGCGAACGGATTGAAAAGCTACAGAACGTGCTATCTGATTCGGATCACGACAGCTTCAGGACTGACGGGATGGGGAGAATGTGTGGATTGGCTGCCTGCTTTGGATGCGGGCTTTAAAAAACGGATCATTCCTTATTTAATTGGAAAAGAAGCGGGCAATCGCACGGAGCTTATCACCGTCATCAAAAAGTGGCATCAGCGGGCCGCATCTGCCGTGAGCATGGCTTTAACGGACATCACGGCGAAAAAAGCAGGCCTTTCGGTATGCGAATTATGGGGAGGAAAACTGAGGGAGCAGATCCCGGTATATGCATCATTCCAATCGTATTCAGACAGGCCGGATTGGAGCCGTCATTCCCTCCGGCTCATCGAAAAGGCTGTACGGGACGGATTTAAAACCGTCAAGCTGAAAGCGGGAGGCAAGGTGTTTTCCGAAGACTTGGCACATATTCAGGCGTTCCAGGAGATGACAGGGCAAAATACCGGACTGATCCTCGATGCAAACCAGAGTTATGATCAGGCCGCCGCGCGAAAGTGGGAAACGTGGTTTTCCGGCTGGTGCAATGTGCTTTGGTTTGAAGAGCCCATGCCGTTTGACGACCTCGCTGAATACCGGATGCTGCGCTCAGCGCTTTCTGTTCCGGTTGCCGGAGGAGAAAACGTAAAAGGCGCAAAACCGTTTTTGCCGATTTTTCTGGAGAACGCAGTCGATATTGCTCAGCCCGATGTTATGCACTGTGACAGCACAGACGATTTTCAAACCGCTCTGAAGCTCGCCAGGCATTTCGGAAAAAGGGTCTCTCCACACAGCTATGACGGCGGACTTTCAAGAATATACGCCGTTTTCGGACAAGCCTGTTTACCGCCTTGGACCAAAATGGACGGAGAAGATATCGAACCGCTCGAATGGGATGCGATGGAGAATCCGTTCACACAACTCGTGCCCGTCACCATAAAAGACGGCTGCATCCAAGTCCCCGACAAAATCGAAATCGATACAGAGCTCGTAGAAGCGTATGTATGGGACGGCTCGTCTTACATCTGACTAGCGCACCCCGAAAAAATGTGATATTTTTCATTTCCCCTTACATATAGTAGGAAAGAGGACAAGTTTCTTTAAAGGGGATTATATCCGTATGGGAAGAAAACTCAAAATCGTACATGCAATTGTATTGGGCAGCGTGTTACAGGGTCTCGGTATGGCGCTGTTTTTGTTTCCGAACCATATTCCTTCAGGGGGCGCAGCCGGCATCGCTGTTTTACTTAATTTTTGGTTTCAGGTTCCGCACGGATTAACCGTCTGGGCTGTCAACTTCTCGCTGCTTTTGACGGCCGTTAAATGGCTTGAACCCGTGACAGTCTTCGGGACGATGGGGGCGATTACCATGACGTCCGTTTCGGTGCAGATCTTCGAAACCTGCATGCCCGTCATGACGACGAACAATATCTGGCTGGATTTATTTTATGGATCCGTCCTTTTGGGAACGGGGGTTGGACTGCTATATAAATACAATATTTCTAACGGCGGTTTTGGCGCCTTGGCTTTAATGATATCGATTTACCGCGGCGGAAAACCGGGAACTGCGCTGTTTATCATGAACGCATTCATTTTCCTTTTGACGGCGTCTGTCATCGCCTGGGGAATCGTTATCCAAGCCTTAATCTGCCAATGGATTTCTACGAGGATCATCGATGCGATTTATCAGATTCGCTTCCGTCCGTTATTGATGCCAATCGCCGGTTTCCGCAACAAAAAATAGGCCGCTTTCAAGCGAACCTAATCAAATAAATAAAATGTATCTGATCGAAGTCCCAGTCTCAGCGTTTCAAGCGGAATGGCATCCTGAAACGGAATATTTGCCAAATTGGCGTCAGGACCGATTTTTTCAATGAAACACGTCTGCAGCTGTTTCGTCGGCGCTTCAAAAATTAAATCCCCTGAAGCGATACCGGAATGAAGGATCTCCTCTATAAGCTGGGACCGCATTTCTCCATCGCTTTTGCACAGCCCGCTCGTGCCGCTTTCCCTCGTTTCCGTGATCACTTTCTCGGCTCCGGCTTCAAGATCTTCGAGGATGTAATCGATCCATTCGGCTGACTCCAGCTCACTGCTGAGGGTGCTGTCTTTGCTGCCGACTTCGCTGAACACGTGAAACTCTTTCGAAAAATCGGAAATAAAGCTTGCTTTATCTTTATTAGAGAGACGGATCGTTCCGTTTGATATTTCCACATAACGACATCCATATAATTTGCAGTAGCGGTAGTAATCTTCAATTTTATCCTGGCTTAAAAACTTCTCAAACAACGTTCCTCCAAAAAAGAATTGAACGTCATTCTGCTTCAGACAATCGATTTTTTCCTCCAAATATTTCGTAATTAAAGACGTTCCCCATCCAAATTTCACAAAATCTATATAATCTGCCGCTCCGTGAATCGTATCTTTAAAAAAGCTCAAGGGAACCCCGTTATCGATCAGGATGGTGATCCCTTTCATTCTTGGTTTAAGCTGCCTGTCGGGCAGTATCAGTTCAGAAGAAATCATTGATTACCCCTCACAATCTACTGTATCTTTCATACTTTCAGGTAAATGTCTGTTGGCCATTATTCAGCTGTCACGATAAGAATTCACCTTTCCACGTTTATCATTTTTCCCATTCATGTGTTGCCGTTCGGCAAGGAGTGATCTTCGCCCACCTCCCCATTAGGCAGCATGTTAGCCCCTCATCGCCTGACTTGCTTCTCACCTAGGTATCTATCCATTTTGTGAAGTCAAAGTAAGTATATTCGCCGTCCTTTCATATGGTTCCTCACTTGTTCTTTCCGATGAAAACTGACGTAAAAAGAAGGTCCGTGACAAATTTGTGAAACACTTACTTAGCAGCTGAAAATATATCAGCATATTAAATTCGGCTCTTTTCCCGTCAATTTTATCCGGTTTGTTTCAGTTGTATAGTGCGCTGATCATTCGGATATTCACAAAATTGCTGAAATCATAACATTTTCCAGATCACATTTAGTTTAAAAAGTGAATAATCTGCCTATATGTTCTTTCAGTTCATGTTTCGTATCAGGGGGTAAGAAAACAAACCTTTAGGACGTATTGGGGGAAAATCGATGAACGATGTTTTAACGTATAACAGATGGGATGAAAAAGCTTCTGAAGAGGTGATGGATACCTTCAGCGGCGAAATGGATGTTTTGAAATGGGCATACAGCACGTATCAGAAAATCGTTTATGCCTGCAGTTTCGGTGCGGAAGGAATCGTTTTGATCGACTTGATTTCAAAGGTTGTGAAAGAAGCGGACATCGTGTTTTTAGATACTGGACTGCATTTTCCGGAAACGTATGAGCTGATCAATGAAGTGAAAGATCGCTATCCCGGCCTGTCGATCCGCTTTTTAAAACCCGGCCTCTCGCTTGAAGAGCAGGAAAAACGCTATGGCAGCGAACTTTGGAAGCACCGGCCGGACCATTGCTGCCGCCTTCGCAAAATCGAGCCGCTCAGGGAGCATCTGTCAGGCATGGAGGCCTGGATTACCGGGCTGAGGCGGGAGCAGTCGGAAACACGGAAACATGTCCGCTATCTCAACAAAGACGACAATTTTAAACTGATTAAAATCTGCCCCCTTATTCACTGGACATGGGAAGATGTCTGGACTTACATTAAGCTGAATCAGCTGACGTATCACAAGCTTCATGATCAAGATTATCCGAGCATCGGGTGTGAGGTGTGTACGCTTCCCGTGGCAGACGGCGGCAATTTAAGAGCGGGAAGGTGGGCCCACCAGGAAAAAACAGAATGCGGGCTGCATCAATTCCGGTAGGAGCTGGGTAAAAAATGACGATTACCATTTTGGCATTCATTATCGCTTTGTTTTTTGCCATGAACATAGGAGCGAGCGGAGCAGCAGCGTCGATGGGAATAGCATATGGCGCAGGCGCCGTCCGGAAAAGGCAGGCGGCCTTGTGGATCAGCGGAATTGGCGTATTTCTGGGCGCCATGATAGGCGGAGGAGAGGTTGTGAAAACAATCGGTTCAGGCATCATTCCCACGTCTATTCTCAATGTGCATATTGTTGTGATTATCCTTGGGGCATCTGCGATCTCGCTGTTTATCGCGAACATCGCGGGAATTCCCCTTTCAACCAGCGAGGTGACGGTCGGCTCGATTGTCGGGGTCGGCGTCGCGTTTCAGGCGTTATTTACCGATAAGCTGTTGGTGATCGTTTTGTATTGGCTGATCATTCCGATTGCCGCTTTTTTTCTCGCTTTTTTAATTGGAGAATTGCTGAAAAAAGCTGAGACGAAGCTGCGGTGGCTCAAACAGCAAAAATGGGCGCGGCTGCTCACCGCACTAGTGATTTTAACCGGGTTTTTAGAAGCCTTTTCGGCGGGAATGAACAATGTCGCCAATTCCGTTGGACCTCTCGTTGGAGCAGGCCTCTTGTCAGTCAGCAGCGGAACGTTTCTTGGGGGGCTGTTCGTGGCTATCGGAGCCATTTGCCTTGGCAGCAGAGTCATTGAGACGAACGGAAAAAAAATCACCGAGTTTTCGCTTTTGCAAGGGTCATGTGTTTCCGGACTTGGTGCTTCCTTGGTCATCGGCGCTTCGCTATTCGGCATTCCTGTACCGCAAACCCAGATTACGACTTGCAGCATCATCGGGATTGGCCTTTCTGAAAAGGGAAGGGCAATCTTTCGTAAAAGCGTCATTTTGAAATTAATGAAAGTATGGGTTGTTTCACCGGTTTTTTCACTTGTCATTTCGTATAGTCTCGTGAAAATCTTTCTTGATTTTGATTTATATTCAGTGACAGTTGTTTTATGTGTTTTTCTTGCCACTCTTGGATCTGTAAGCCTTATGAAACATGCCAGGCAGAAACAATCAGATCCCCGAAGAAGCAGGGATCATGTAAAATCAATCGTTGGAGGAAGAGGACGTAAAAGAGAACCTGCCGCATGGAGGGATTTTAGTTAACCGGCCCCCCATATGGAGCTCAGTGTTCCCGGACTGCCCGGAATCAGGCGGATACAAGTCTGTCAATGCCATAGACCTTTCTACCAGTGTATTCCGATCACATTGAGAAAAGGCGCCCGTGCAGCTGTATCTGTTCCATTGCCGGGTGTGATCGCGAGAAGCCGAGAGCGGTTACGGCACTTAACAGCCGTTTGACCGAAGAAGAACTCGGCTGACGCCGCTCGTTTTTGGCTGATCCCGGTCGTTCCGGTGTCCTTTTTCTCAGGAAAAGTATTCCTCTGGTTTAAACTGTATCCCGATTGTTAACAATGAAGAGAGAGATTCGGGAGGGAACCTTGATGGAATATGTACACTTGGTAGTCGAACTGACGATAGGGTTTGCAGCTTTATTTCTGATGACGAAAATTCTGGGAAAAACCCAATTTGCCCAAATTACGCCGTTTGATTTTATTTCGGCTTTAATATTGGGGGAGATGGTTGGAAACGCGATTTTCGATGAGGATGTCACCATCTGGAAAGTCCTTTTCGCCATCCTCATTTGGGCCATTCTGATCTATTCAATAGAAGTTTTATCACAAAAAGTGCAAAACATCAGAGGTTTTCTCGAAGGCAGGCCGAGCATCGTCATCAATAAAGGAAAAATTGATTACAACGCCCTTAAAAAGAACAAATTGGATCTGAACCAGCTGCAGACATTGGCACGTGAGAAAGGCTGTTTTTCCTTAAACGAGATCCAATATGCCATCCTGGAAACAGACGGTTCGATCAGCGTCCTCCCAAAACACAAATACGGGATGCCGACAAAAGAAGACTTAAACATCCCTTACAAACCGGTTCAGCTCCCGGTGCCAGTAATCCTCGACGGCCAGCTCGAAAAGAACAATCTGCATGAAGCCGGCTTTGATGAGCTTTGGCTGCAAAATCAATTATCAAGTCAGGGTATCACTCAGTATCAAGATGTGCTGTATGCGGAATGGCGCGGTGATGAAGGGCAGCTTTACATTACGACATATTGATGTTGCCAAGCACGGGTTCGACAAGCTTCGAGCCCGCGCTTTTTCAGTTGCATTCAAACGGCTTGAGGATCATACTATTTTACTAGTCCGAAAGGTTGGTGATCTCCAAAAAATTCCGTTAAATCATTCAAACGACCTTCAAATGGATGGAAGACAAACGACAAAAGGTGCAAATGAAGATGAAGAATCTGCCTTCAGTCTCCTTTTCTTTTCCTTTTTTCTTCAAAAATCTCCATTTTTCACATACCTTGCCCCGTCCAATCAAAACATGCAAACTTGACATAAATATCTAAAGTGTTAATATACTAACCGTGTTCGAAAAATACGAACAGAAATGCGAACAAAGGGAGATGTTAAAGATCTTTTATCAAAAAAACGTAGCTTTTATAGGGGCAGGATCAATGGCAGAGGGAATGATCTCAGGCATCGTTCAATCCAAAAAACTGCCTGCTTCGCAAATTTATGTTACAAACCACACGAATCACCGGCGTTTAGAAGAACTCCAGCAGAAATATGGAATACAAGGCGTCAGAAAAGAACAACTTGACTATCAGAACATCGATTGCTTCATCTTGGCGATGAAGCCGAAAGATGCAGAGAGTGCTCTTATTTCCATGAAACCGCATATTCAACCCCATCAGCTTATCGTGTCAGTTTTAGCTGGCATATCAATTTCATTTATTGAAAACGCGCTGCACGACATGCAGCCGGTCATCAGAATCATGCCTAACACCTCAAGTGCAATCGGCGCATCTGCAACCGCCATGGCCGAAGGAAGCCATGTAACAGCCGATCTGTCAAAAACCGCGAAACAACTGCTTCAATGTATGGGAGAAGTCTATTCCATTGAAGAAAGCAAAATGGACATTTTCACCGGTATTGCCGGCAGCGGGCCTGCTTACTTTTATTATTTAATGGAGCACATCGAAAAAGCGGGAGCCGAGGCTGGATTAAGCCAAAAATTAACGAGGGAAATCGGCGCGCAGACATTGTTAGGCGCCGCCAAAATGCTGTTGGAAAGCCCTGAAGATACAGCTGCTCTCAAAGACAACATCACTTCCCCTAACGGTACGACTGCCGCCGGTTTAAAGGCATTGAAAGAAAGCGGCGGAGGCGAAGCGATCGAACAGGCGGTCAAACAAGCCGCAAAACGATCCAAAACCATCAGTCTGGAACTTGAACAATTAGTCGCAGCAAAGTAAATACCCGTAACGAAGAAAAAGACTACAGGAGTGATAAAATGACCTCTAATCAACAGAGGGTAGTTGTCAAAGTGGGAAGCAGTTCTTTAACAAGTCTTCACGGCGAAATCAGCAGCAAAAAGCTCGAAAAGCTCGTTGAGCAGATCGTCCGCCTCAAAGATGAAGGACACGAAGTCCTCCTTGTTTCATCTGGCGCTGTAGCGGCCGGTTACAGGAAGCTGGGCTTCATCAACAGGCCGGATACATTGCCTGAAAAACAAGCATCCGCTTCTGTCGGCCAAGGCTTATTAATCGAAGCGTATTCCAAGCTTTTTTTATCCCACGGCTATATCGCTTCACAAATTTTAATCACAAAAAGCGATTTTTCAGATGAAAAACGGTACAACAATGTGAGGAATACGATGAACGTGCTGCTAAAACGCGGCATTATCCCGATCATCAATGAAAATGATACAGTTACCGTCAACCGGCTCAAATTCGGAGACAATGACACGCTTTCTGCTAAAGTGGCGGGTCTGATCGACGCCGACCTGCTGACCATCCTCTCTGATATAGACGGCCTTTATGACGCGAATCCGCGAAAAGCGCCGGACGCCGCACTCGTCCGGGAAGTAAACGAAATCACGCCGGAAATAGAAGCTTCAGCAGGGGATGCCGGAAGCGAAATCGGAACCGGCGGCATGAAGTCCAAACTGGACGCTTTTAAAATTACAATGGCTTCAGGCATCAAAGGATTTTTAGGGCGCGCTGACACATCCGGCCTTTTGCATGAAGCAATCAGCGGAACTGCCAGGGGAACCTATTTTATACCGAATGCGGATTCACACACCCTCAACCATAAAGAGCAATGGATAGCATTTAACTCTGGACCTGAAGGAGACATCGTCGTCCACAACGAAAGCAAAGAGTTTATTATCGACCATAAAAAAAGCCTGTATCCTTCTAGTATTTACGAAATCAACGGCCGTTTCAGCAACGGTTCCGTCGTTCGAATCCTTGATCAGGAAGGAGAGGAAATCGGCCTCGGCGTCGTCAACTTTTCCTCATCTCAGCTTCGTAAATGGAAGAAGGATACGAATCAGGAAACAGCCGCTTCCTCACAGGCTGTCGTTGACAGAGAAGCGTTTGTCTGTCATTTAGAGCTATCCGTTCCGCTTTAAAAAACAAATCAAAGGAGGAATTGACATGACTGTGACGAGCGAGAGCATCAGGGCGCAAATCGAAGAAAAAGCGATAAAGGCAAAAACGGCTGCAAAATCTTTGCGGCTGACAACGGAAAAAGAAAAGAACGAGGCGCTTGCTGCATTGGCTGAACACCTGAAACAAAACATGAGCTATATCCTCACTGAAAATGACAAAGATATCGAAGCGGGACGAAAAAAAGGCTATGATGCAGCCTACATCGACCGCCTGTCGCTTAATGAAGACAGGGTTCTGGATTTTGCCGATGGGCTGCTGGAAGTCGCGGAACTGGATGATCCGGTCGGAGAAACGCTATCAAACTGGACGCTCGACAACGGGCTAAAGGCGGAAAAAGTCAGCGTTCCTCTCGGCGTCATCGGCATGATCTATGAAGCGCGTCCGAACGTAACAGTCGATGCGACCGGGCTCGCTTTAAAGTCAGGCAATGCGATCGTTTTAAAAGGCGGCTCTTCCGCCATTCATTCGAATACAGCGATCGTCTCGGTCATGCATCAAGCGCTGGAGACGACAAATATCTCCCGCAATGCCGTTCAATTTATCGAAAGCACGGACCGGAGCGCCACGAAGCAGCTCTTCAAGATGAAAGAACATATCGATGTACTCATACCCCGGGGAGGCGGCGCCCTCATTCAGGAAGTCGTTGAGAACGCAACCGTTCCGGTTCTTGAAACGGGAGTCGGCAACTGTCACATCTATATTGACCGGGAAGCAGACCCTGAAAAAGCGATCAATGTCATGATCAATGCGAAAACAGACCGCCCCGCCGTCTGCAACGCGCTTGAAACGCTGATCGTTCACGAAAAATGGCTTGAGGAAAACAGCACCGCGCTCATCAATGCTTTAAACGAACACGGTATTCAAGTTCACGGGGACGAAAAGGCGGTTCAATGGATTCCAGGCGCAAAACCAGCGGGAGAAGCCGATTGGCAGAACGAATATTTAAGCCTGGATCTTGCGGTTAAAGTCGCAGGAAGCCTTGAAGAAGCCTGCGATCATATCGAAACATACGGAACAAAGCATTCAGAAGCGATTATCACCGAAAATCCGGAAACAGCCCAGGCTTTTTTGAATACCGTTGATGCGGCAGCATTGTATCACAATGCCTCAACCCGGTTCACCGACGGCGGTGCACTCGGATTCGGTGCGGAAATCGGGATTTCTACACAGAAGCTTCACGCCCGCGGACCTATGGGTCTGAAAGAATTGACCACATGCAAATATATCATGAGAGGCGACGGCCATATCAGAAGATAAATAAAGAAGCCTCCATTGAAACTGCACCTGCATTGTCAGACACCATCTGACAATCTTAAGGTGCAGTTTCTTTCTTCCGGCAAAATTTACATCCCGGAACACATACAGGCGCAGAGGTTTTTTACAAAGCATCCTTCAACATCCTCCCTTTACATCCTTTCAATCACATTACATAATGATCTATGATACAGGAGTCAGAAGGAGAGTGTGCGTTATGCAAATCCCATCCGGAAAAACCTGCGTTCCGACGGGTGTAGAACTTAAAGATACCGGCTTTGGATATACGTTGTCATTGATAAGCGGCAAATATAAAATAGTCATTCTATATTGGCTGTCTGAACGTGAAGTGATGCGGCATAATGAGCTGAAGCGAAGTATCGGCACCATTTCCTTCAAAACGCTAAGCATCATGTTAAAAGAGCTGGAGGCAGACGGCCTTATCATTCGCAAGGAATTTCCCCAAATCCCCCCAAAGGTCGAGTATTCATTATCTGAACGCGGACGTTCCCTCTTACCTTTGTTCAATATGATGTGTGAGTGGGGAGAGAAAAACAGGCCGGGCTGACAGCCTGTTTCAACCGGAATGATTTCAGCACAACTCCCTGCTACAGATGATCAATAAAATGCAAATAATCTCGTGCGCTTTTCTCCAATTCTCCTGCACCCGGCTCAGTCTCTTCTTCCTCGTTTCCGCCGGGTGCATTTTCCTTGCCGTAAAATGCAAAAAATGAACGATAATCTGCATGACAATACCGGAATGTCGTTTCAAATGGAACTAATATTTGTTCAAGCGTATAGCGGTACCTTCCGTTTTCACAATAATCTTCTTCTTTAATTCCGGCAGAAACACCTAATCCCACTTTACGATTGTTTAATTGATCTCCTCC
Organism: Bacillus haynesii; assembly: GCF_001969855.1. GTDB lineage: Bacteria > Bacillota > Bacilli > Bacillales > Bacillaceae > Bacillus > Bacillus haynesii. The sequence continues at coordinate 6,368 of NZ_MRBL01000016.1, read as the reverse complement.
ATTTGAACCATAAGCCCATCCGTAAGCTAACACATCATCAAGCCATTTTTTAAGAAGAGGCGGACAGTTAAACCAATAGATAGGGAATTGCAAAACAAGATTGCCGTGCGATTCCACCAATTTTTGTTCTTTTTCCGCGTCTATGTTTCCATCCGGGTAAACGTCGGACAATTCGTGAACCGTATACTTTTCCGGATATTTTTTGAGTTCCTCTACCCAGCGCTTATTAATAACTGATGTTTCTAAACTTGGGTGTGCAACGATAACTAGCGTTTTCAAAGATTTGCCCTCCTTTAGCATGTTTTCATCTTGAGTATAAAGTTCACACTGCAAATTTGTAAGTATGCACTTTTAGTTCAGGTACTTACGTAAAGGTAAGTATCGGTTTGTCATCAAACGGTCCAATTTCGCCTGTCCAAAATCCTCTGGCATGAAAAATGCACTTTTTTAATATAATGTTACAAAGCTCTGCTGCCTAAGGAATTTGACGATCCAAAAAGGGGGTCACTTTATGAATTTTGAACTAACCAGAGAACAGCAAATGGTACGCGAACTCGCAAGAGACTTTGCGAAACAGGAAATTGCACCGCATGCTGAACATGTTGACAGAACGGGAGAATTTCCGATTGAGACATTTAAAAAAATGGGGGAGCTCGGCCTCTTGGGGATTCCGTTTCCGGAAAGCTACGGCGGTTCAGGCGGGGATACGATTTCGTATGCGCTTAGCGTCGAAGAAATCGGCAAAGTGTGCGGAAGTACCGGTCTAAGCTATGCTGCGGCTGTATCGCTCGGGGCTGCACCGATTTATTATTTCGGCACTGAAGAACAAAAACAAGAGTACCTCGTGCCGCTTGCGACGGGCCGGGCGCTCGGAGCGTTTGGGCTGACCGAACCGAATGCGGGTTCCGATGCGGGCGGCACCCGGACAAAAGCCCGCTCAGAGGGGGACAGCTATGTGATCAGTGGTGAGAAATGCTGGATCACAAATGCCGGATATGCCCGGACCGTCATCGTCACCGCCGTCACCGGAAAAGATGACAGCGGAAAAAACATCATCTCTGCGATCATCGTTCCGACAGATTCGGAAGGCTTCACCATTAAAAGCGAATATGACAAAATGGGTGTCCGCGGCTCCAATACATCACAGCTTATATTGGACAATGTCCGCGTTCCAAAACAAAATCTATTAGGGAGCCCGGAAAAAGGGTTTAAACAATTTCTCAATACACTTGACGGCGGCAGAATTTCGATCGCCGCGCTGGCCGTCGGTATTGCCCAAGGCGCATTTGAGGCGGCGCTTGCATACGCCAGCGAACGAAAACAATTCGGCCGGCCGATCTCCTATTTCCAAGCGATTCAGTTCAAGCTTGCCGACATGGCCATGGAAATTGAGCTCGCCCGCAATATGGTGCTGAAGGCCGCCTGGCTGAAAGATCAAGGCCGGCCGTTTACAAAAGAAGCGGCATTTGCCAAGCTTTACGCCTCAGAAATGGCGTTCAGGACATGCAATCAGTCCATTCAAATACACGGAGGATACGGGTATATGAAAGAGTATGGAGTCGAGCGCATGCTGCGGGATGCAAAATTAATGGAAATCGGTGAAGGAACTTCAGAAATTCAACGGCTCGTCATCGCGAGGCAGCTCGGCATAGGCAAACAAGCGCTGAAATGAAAACGCTTTCTATCAGAGGGGAGGGACAACGTTGGCAGAGCTGCTCCATTTGACAATTGGAAAATTGTTGGAGAAAACCGCGGCAAACGCACCTGATCACGAGGCTGTCGTCTATCCGGACCGCGGCCTCCGTTATACGTACCGGCAGTTTGACCAGTTGTGCAGAAAAGCCGCAAAAGGACTGATAGCGCTCGGTATTGATAAAGGTGAACATGTCGCAATTTGGGCTTCCAATACTCCGGAATGGCTCACAGCCCAGTTTGCGTCGGCAAAAACGGGAGCTGTCCTTGTCACAGTCAATACGAACTATCAATTATCAGAGCTTGAATATGTGCTGAAACAGTCAGATGCCACAACACTCATTTTAATGGAATCATACCGGGGCACTTCCTACATTGATATCCTTTACAAGCTGATTCCTGAATTGAAGGAGTCCGAACCGGGCAGGCTTGCATCTGAAAGACTGCCTTTCTTAAAAAATATTATTGTGATGGGAGATACAAGGCATCCCGGCATGTATCTTTGGGATGACATATTAAAGCTCTCCGGATCGGTAAGCGAAAAAGCGCTTGATCGCAGGATGGAACGACTCAAAGAGCATGATGTCATCAATATGCAATATACATCAGGTACGACAGGCTTTCCGAAAGGCGTGATGCTCACCCATTCCAATTTGGCAAACAATGCGGCAAATATTGCCGAATGCATGAATTTATCGAAAAAAGACAGAATGTGCATCCCCGTTCCTTTTTTCCACTGCTTTGGCTGTGTGCTGGGAAACCTGGCTTGTGTCACCGCCGGCGCGACGATGGTGCCGGTTCAAGAATTCAGTCCGAAAGAAGTGCTTTCCGCCGTCGAAACGGAAAAATGCACGGCGCTTCACGGTGTACCGACCATGTTCATTGCCGAACTGAACGATCAAGATTTCGCATCATATGACCTGTCTTCTTTAAGAACGGGTATCATGGCCGGTTCAAACTGTCCGATTGAAGTCATGAAAAAAGTAATCGATAACATGGGGATGTCTGAAATAACGATTGCATACGGACAGACGGAAGCATCACCGGTCATTACCCAGACGAGGGCCAACGATTCGCTCAAAAGAAGGGTCGAAACCGTAGGGCGCGCCTTGCCGAATGTAGAAGTCAAAATAACTGAACCGGGCACGAACCAGGAGGTTGCAAGAGGCGTTCAAGGCGAGCTGTGCACACGCGGCTACCATGTCATGAAAGGCTATTACAAAAACCCTGAGGCCACGGCAGCGGTGATCGATGAGGACGGATTTTTGCATACGGGTGATTTAGCCGTAATGGATGAAGAAGGCTACTGCCGGATTACCGGGAGATTAAAAGACATGATCATCAGAGGCGGTGAAAACATATATCCGCGGGAAATAGAAGAGTTTCTATACAAGCATCCCAACATTCTCGACGTCCAAATTGTCGGAGTACCTGACGAAACATTCGGCGAAGAGGTATCGGCCTGGATCAAACTGAAAAGCGGAGCATCCATGACGGCTGACGAATTAAAAGCATACTGCAAAGGCAAAATCGCCCGCTATAAGATTCCCCGCTATATTGCATTTGTAGAAGAGTTCCCGATGACGGCATCAGGGAAAGTGCAAAAATTCAAGTTAAGGGAGCAGGCGCTTGAGCATTTTCAATTGTAATTTTCTCTTTCAAACGCGACTAACATAAAAGGGGGCGTAATTGCTTATCGCCAACCGGGAGAAATCGCCCTCCGGATCATCCGAACTTGTCAGCGGCTCTATATTCAGACGGCTATCGTGTAGCCTGAAGCTCAAATCAGACAAAATGAAGCAAGAAACTGTATCTTACCAATCAAGATACAGTTTTTTTATGAGGTTTTTCAAAAAAACACATGTGATGATGTCTTTTTTTACGAATAAATGATGACAATTTATTTCCATTTTCGCTTGCACTGTTTTTTTGAATAAAATGGTATAAATAACAGTAGAGACAAGGAGGCTGCAGATAAGATAAAATAACCATTTTCTAAAAAATTATTGAATTTATTGTAAACATTGTTGTATTTTATCGAATTTGTATTACAATGATTCTCATAAGTATAATCTAGCCATATATTGTAATTTAATCTGTAATTATTTTACTTTTTTATTCTCTTATATTTGAAATGGAGGGGTTCCATTGAACACAACCTATACTTTGACCCATGCTCAAAGGAGAGTATGGTTTACCGAGTTGCTTGATCCGGGTACAAGTATCTGCAATCTTGCAGCCTGTGTCAAATTCAGGGGAGCTATCGACCTTGATATGCTGCGGCGGGCTTTGGACTTTTCAGTTTCCCGTCATGATTCACTTCATTTTCAACTGACAGAAGGGCAAGGGGAGGAGCCTGCCCTTTATCTCGCAGAACATCGCCCACTTTCTATAGAGACAATTGATTTTACAAAGGCCGGCAAGTCCGAACGGAACAAGTGGATTGACGATCAGACTTCGATTCCGTTTAAGCTGTTTCATTCACCGCTTTATCAATTCACTCTGCTGGCGATTTCAGACGAAGAAGTTTGGCTCTATGCAAAATTCCACCATATCATAATGGACGGTATTTCTCTTAATCTGCTAGGCAATCAGCTGATTGAGATGTATCAAAAAATGATTCGGAATGAACCCTTACCTCAACATCATGAACCTTCCTATCTCACCTATATCGAAAAAGAGAAGCAATACTTGCAATCTTCCCGGTTTGAAAAAGACCGCTTATTTTGGACAAACACCTACCACACCATTCCAGAACATTTCCCACTAACAGAAAAAGCCTTGCCTCAACAAAGTACCGCCGCTATTAGAGAAACCCTGACTCTTTCACATCCCTTGGCAGAATCGATTCGACACTTTTGCGAAAAAAATCAAATCAGCATTCTTTCTCTGTTTATGGCTTCGTTTTACATATGCATCAGCAGGCTGACATCCAGCAAGGATATTGTGATTGGGACCTATTACGGTAATCGCGCCTCCAGGCTGGAAAAAGACATGCTCGGTATGTTTGTCAGCACACTGCCAATCAGAATGAAGGTTGATCCTGATTGTGATTTTATTTCTTTTGTCACAAGCATAGGGAAAGAACAGCTTTCAGTCATGCGTCATCAAAAATATCCCTACAATCTGCTGATGAACGAATTAAGGCATCAGCGTGGTGATCTGCAAAATTTAATCGTCACTTCCATACAGTATCAGCCGCTTCAATGGCAACAAGCGGATGGCTTTGAATATGAAACGGCCATGTATTTCAGCGGACGCACTGCAAATCAGCTGTCTGTTTCAATTAAAGAACGCCTTGACACCGGTATCATACAGTTAAATTTTGATTATCAAACCGCTATGTTTACTGAACATGACATCAAACGGATTCAATCCCATTTCTTAACCGTTGTAGAGAAGGCGCTCGAGAAGCCGGATCAGCTGATTAAAAACATCGATATGGTAGAGTCCAACGAAAAGGAGCAGATTTTGTTTGCTTTTAACCAAACAGATTCTGTCAAACCTTTGGCACCTACGCTGCATGGTTTATTCACCCGCCGCGCGGCCCTTTCGCCGCACCTGCCGGCGCTTCGTTTTTCCGGCGGTACGCTGACGTACCGAGAGCTTGATCAGTACACAAATCAGCTCGCTGTCCGTCTGAAGAAAAATGGTGTCGCCAAAGAAAGCGTCATCGGTGTGCTCGCCGATCGTTCACCAGAGATGGTGATCGCGGTGCTGGCTGTTTTGAAAGCCGGCGGCGCTTACGTGCCGCTTGATCCGGACTATCCTGAAGAACGGCTCAGGTACATGTTGAGCGACAGCGGCGCCAAGCTCCTTGTCACAGGGCCGGGGTTGTCCGTCTCCGGCTTTTCCGGTGAGGCGCTTGAAGTCAATCTGTCATCAATTCAAACAGAACCAGAGGAAACAGAACCCGTTTGCGCTCATACAGATGGCGGCTCACTCGCCTATGTCATCTATACATCCGGGTCAACCGGGACACCGAAGGGGGTCGCGGTTGAGCACCGCCAGGCTGCCGCCTTTTTGTCCGGGATCGAGCGCCAGTTCCCATTAACTGAAGATGATGTCATCGTGCTGAAGTCATCGTTTTCATTTGATGCTTCGATCTGGCAGCTGTTTTGGTGGATGATTCCCGGCGCCTCCGTGTATTTGCTTCCGCCGGGCTGGGAGAAAGATCCCGCTTTGATGACAGAAGCCTTCGTCAATGAAGGGGTGACGACGGCGCATTTTATCCCGGCGATGGCCAACAGCTTTTTAGACCAGGTGGAGATGGAAACAGAGGAGAAAAGGAAAAGCCTTGCGGAAACCTTGAAACGCGTATTCGCCGGAGGTGAAGCGCTCGCTCCCCAGATAGCCGCTCGATTTGCCCGCTCTTTGCCAAAGACTGCGGTCATTCACGGCTACGGGCCGACAGAAGCTACGGTGGATGCCGCATTTTATCGGTACGACCGCGAAAAAGACAGGGAACGGATGCGGCTTCCGATCGGAAAACCTGTACCAGGAGCGCGTCTTTATATTTTAGACCGTGAGAAAGCCGTCCAGCCAATAGGGGTGGCCGGAGAACTGTATATCGCAGGCGCGGGCGTCGCAAGGGGCTACTTGAATCGGCCGGAACTGACGAAAGAACGGTTTCTCGATGATCCGTTTTATCGAGGGGAACGCATGTATCAAACAGG